>NZ_CAXUPC020000002.1:0-1125000 GCF_964252745.1 Allobosea sp. LjRoot9
AACCCTCAGCGCCGCCGCTGCGCCAGTTGCGCGTATTGGCGCCTTGCGCGCTTGTGGCCGTACCAGGAGGCCTCGCGAGCACCGACATCGACATGCACGAGTCCGCCCGGATAGGAGCCGACTCCGCCGGTGCTCTCCAGCGCCTTGGCGGCCGCGACTGCGGCCCGCGTCGAGGTTGCGAGCGGCCTGAAATCCACGGCCTTGCCGCTGTAGTGCTGGGAGTGGCGGGCATGACGACCGCCACAGGTCGAGGTGATCTGGATCGGGCCGATCTTGGCCACGAGTTCGCTGAGCATCGCCAGCGTTTCGGGCTTCAGACAGCCGAGCCCCTTGACCTGCGGCTGGAAGGAAATTTTCTCGACGGGAAGGTTGGCCCAGGCGGCCACAGGCATGCAAGCTGTGAGAGACACAGCCAAGATCAAACGACGCATAATCTACCAGGTACGATTGGGGATGATGGGAAGGCTCAAGCCACCAAATCCTGGTCTGGCAGAGCATGTGATTGCGGACCTATTCTATCGATAAGGCCAAATCATGGCTGAGCCGCCAAGGCTCTTCTTTGCAGATCGCTCGGGCGGATTTCCGACGCTCCGCAGATGGCCTTGCAATAGCCATGATGCCGCTAGGGTCAGCGGGATTTCGACTTCACCATCCGGGCGGCGGGACTACGGCAGGAGCTGGCATCCGGCTCGCGCACTCACCATGCCGCCACCTCCGCCCCCTCATGCCGCAAACGGCTTGGACGGGGCAGGCGAGCCGCGCTAGCTTGCGCGCCTGGGCCACCCGTTTCCTGCGAAGCGCCCCGCAACCCTTTCGAGGATATGATGCCGAAATCCGAACTCATCGCCGCGCTCACCCCCGAGATCAGTGCGATCCGTCGCGATTTCCACCGGCATCCCGAACTGCAATACGACGTCCACCGCACCGCCGGCATCGTCGCCGAAAAGCTCAAGGCCTGGGGCGCCGACGAGGTCGTGACCGGCGTCGGCCAGACCGGCGTCGTCGGCGTGATCAAGGGCAAGGGCCAGGGCTCCGGCAAGGTCATCGCGATGCGCGCCGACATGGACGCGCTGCCGATCCATGAGGAGACCAATCTCGAGCACCGCTCGACCGTGCCCGGCAAGATGCACGCCTGCGGCCATGACGGGCACACCGCCATGCTGCTCGGCGCCGCGAAATACCTCGCCGCCACCCGCGATTTCGACGGCACCGCCGTGCTGATCTTCCAGCCTGCCGAAGAGGGCGGCGCCGGCGCCAAGGCGATGATCGACGATGGCATGATGGACCGCTTCGGCATCCAGGAAGTCTACGGCATGCACAACAAGCCGGGGCTGGCGATCGGGCAGTTCGAGATCCGCAAGGGGCCGACCATGGCCGCGGCCGACCGCATCCACATCAAGATCGAGGGCAAGGGCGGACACGCTGCTGCGCCGCACCGCGTCAACGATCCGATCGTCGCCGCCTGCCAGTTGGTGACGGCGCTGCAGACGATCTCCTCGCGCAACGCCGACCCGCTCGACTCCGTCGTCGTCTCGGTGACGGCGGTGAATGCCGGCGAGGCCTTCAACGTCATCCCGCAGACAGTCGAGATCAAGGGGTCGATCCGGACACTGACGCGCGAGATGCGCGAACTGGCGCAGAAGCGCGTCACCGAGATCACCGATGGGCTGATGAAGGCCTTCGGCATGAAATACGACCTCGAATACCATCTCGGCTATCCCGTCACCGTCAACCATGCCGGCCAGACCGATTTCGTCACCAGCGTGACCAAGAACGTCTTCGGCAAGGATGCGATCGACACCGAAGTGCCGCCGACGATGGGGTCTGAGGATTTCTCCTACATGCTGGAGGAACGCCCGGGCGCCTTCATCAATATCGGCAACGGCGATTCCGCCGGCCTGCACCACCCCGCCTATGAGTTCAACGACACGGCGATCCCGGTCGGCGTCACCTATTGGGCGAGCCTGATCGAAATCTCGATGCCGCAGCGGGCCACCTGAGTCTGCGATGAGCGACATCGATTGCCTGGTGATCGGGGCCGGCGTCGTCGGCCTCGCCACCGCGCGGGCGCTTGCGCTCGCCGGCCGCGAGGTCGTGATCGCGGAGGCGACTGAGGGCATCGGCACCCAGACCTCGGCACGCAACAGCGAGGTCATCCATGCCGGGATCTATTATCCGCCGGGTTCGCTGAAGGCCAAGGTCTGCGTCGAGGGCCGCAAGCGCCTGTATGCCTATCTCGCGGAGCGCGGCCTGCCGCACAAGGCCTGCGGCAAGCTGATCGTCGCGACCTCGGCCAGCCAGCGCCCGGCGCTGGAGACGATCCTGGCGCGAGCCAAGGCCTCGGGCGTCGAGACCGTGCGCTGGGTCGATGCGAGCGAGGCCAGGGCGCTGGAGCCGGAGGTCGCCTGCGAGATCGCCCTGCTCTCACCCGAGACCGGCGTCGTCGACAGCCATGCCCTGATGCTGTCCTTGCTCGGAGAATGCGAGGCCGCCGGCGGCTCGCTGGCGCTCAACACGCCGATCCTGGGCTGGCGACGCGAGGCGGAAGGCTTCAGCGTCGATTTCGGCGGCGACGATCCCGCCACCTATACGGCCCGCACCATCGTCAATTCGGCCGGGCACGGCGCGCCGCGCCTGCTTGGCAAGCTCGAAGGCTTTCCCGCCGAGCATGTGCCGGTCCAGCACTTCGCCAAGGGCAATTATTTCTCGCTGCTGGGAAAGCAGCCCTTCTCGCATCTGGTCTATCCGGTGCCGGAGGCGGCGGGCCTCGGCATCCACGCCACGATCGACATGGCCGGACGGGTCAAGTTCGGGCCCGATGTCGAATGGGTCGCGGATGATCAGGATCTGGTGGTCGACCCAGTGCGTGCCGAAAAATTCTATGCCGCGATCCGGACCTATTGGCCGGGCCTGGCGGACGGCGCGCTCGTCGCCGACTATGCCGGCATCCGGCCCAAGCTGCACTCGGCGAGCGAACCGATGCCGGATTTCCGCATCGACGGGCCGCAGATCCATGGCGTCAACAATCTGGTCAACCTGCTTGGCATCGAGAGCCCGGGGCTGACGAGTTCGCTGGCGATCGCGGAGATGGTGGTGGAGACGCTGGTGTGAGGTGTCATCCCGCACGCGCCGCGGCACGCAGTGCTGCTGCGCAGATGCGGGACCGTCCTCAGCAAGGGGACGCCTATTTCCGGAGCGCTCGCAGATAGGCGCCTTCTCGTCATGCGGTCCCGTGTCTGCGCAGCGTCACTTCGTGCCGCAGCGCGCACGGGATGACACGCTTTATCCCCGCAGCGCCTTGACGCGCTCGCGCGCCTCTTTCGCGAGCTGCGTCACCCGCGCCCAGTCGCGATTGGCGATCGCGTCCGCCGGCACGAGCCAGGAGCCGCCAACGCAGATGACCTGCTTCAGCGCCAGATAATCGGCGAGGTTGTTGAGGCCGACACCGCCGGTCGGGCAGAATTTCATCTGCGGGAACGGCCCCGACAGCGCCTTGAGCACCGAGGTGCCGCCGGCCTGCTCGGCCGGAAAGAACTTGCAGGTCAACCGCCCGGCTGCAACCGCGCGCATGCAGTCAGACGCGGTTGCGACACCAGGCAGCCAGGGCAGGCCGGCGGCGCGCATGGCGTCGTCCACCGCTTCGCTGAAGCCGGGGCTGACCACGGCCTGGGCGCCGGCCTCCTTGACGTCGGTGACCTGGGCGGGCGTCACCACCGTGCCGGCGACGCTCAGGATTTCGGGCACCTCGCGCGCGATCGTCTCCAGCGCAGCCAGAGCGGCGGGGCGGCGCAAGGTGACCTCGATCACGTCGATGCCGCCCGCCAGCAGCGCGCGCGCCAATGGCACGGCGAGATGCACGTCCTCGATCACCACGACCGGCACGACGCCGCAGGCGGCGAGCCGCGCGATTTCGGGTTCATTCGACATGGGTGACACTCCGTGAAGCTCCGGCTCGCTTAGGGGGCTCTAAGCCTTCGCCCAGTAGACGTCGAGCCCCTGCGGCCGGCCAAGCAGCAATCCGACCGGATAAGCGCCGGGCAAAGCCTGCGCCGTGGTCAGGACCTCTGCCTTCTCCGCACCGGAGACGAGAAGCGACGCCCAGGCGGCGCCAGTGAGTCGCGCCGGCGAGAGCGAGATACGCGCCGGCAGGCCGGCGGGATGGGCCGGGACCGCATGGAGACCGCGCCCGGTCATCGCGGCCGCCGGCTCGCCTGGAAAGAGCGAGGCAACATGGCCGTCCGCCCCCATGCCGCTGACCAGGATATCGAGCGCCGGCAGGCCTGCAAGCTCGGCTGAGACCGCGCCCGCAGCGGCGTCGAGATCGGCGGCGGCGCGATGAAAGGAAAGGAAGCGCGCCCTGCCCTCACCCAGCGGCGCGAAGGCCTGGCGGATCATGCGCTCGTTCGAGGCGGGATCGTCGGCTGAAACGAAGCGCTCATCGGTCGGCAGCAGCGTGACCTTGTCCCAGGCGAGATCATGTGCGCCGAGCGCGGCCAGGAAACGCGCCGGCGTGGTGCCGCCCGGCACGGCCAGGAGTGCGGAACCTCGTGTGACAAGGACGGCGCGCAGCCTCACCGCGACCGCCTCGGCCAGCGCCTCGGAGGCGTCGGCCAGCGTCTCGAAACGATGCCAGATCAATGGCCCGGAGGTGACCATCAGATCAGGTCCGGATCGGCCCAGGAGCGGCCTTCGCGCTCGATCAGGCCGATCGCCTGCGAGGGGCCCCAGGAGCCGGCGGTATAGCGATGCGGGTGCAGGCTGTAGTCCTGCCAGCCGGCGATGATCGGATCGACCCAGGCCCAGGCCTGCTCGACCTCGTCGCGATGCATGAACAGGGTCTGGTCGCCGCGGATGACATCGGTCAGCAGGCGCTCATAGGCATCGGGCGTGCGCTCGTCGAAGGCGGTGGAATAGCGCAGGTCGAGCTGGCGCGGCACGACCTTGAGGCGGCCCGAGCCCGGCACCTTCATCATCAGCTGAAGCTGCACGCCGTCATTGGGCTGAAGCCTGATGACGAGCCGGTTGGCATCGAGCCGGTCGCAGCTGCCGCCGCCGAAGATGGAATGCGGCACGGGCTTGAAGGTGACGGCAATCTCGGAATAGCGCTGCGCCATGCGCTTGCCCGTGCGCAGATAGATCGGCACGCCGGCCCAGCGCCAATTGTCGATCTCGCAGCGGATCGCCACGAAGGTCTCGGTGTTGCTGGCGTAGCCGAGTTCATCGGTATAGCCGCGCACGCGCTGGCCATCCATCTGGCCCGGGCCGTACTGGCCGCGCACGGTGTAGCGCTGGACATCGGGGCCGACGATCGGGCGTAGCGCCTTCAGCACCTTGATCTTCTCGTCGCGGACCGCACCGGCCTCCAGCATGTTGGGCGGCTCGATGGCGAAGAGGGTGAGCAGCTGCATGAGATGGTTCTGGACCATGTCGCGCATATGCCCGGCCTTGTCGTAATAGCCGGCACGGCTTTCGAGCCCGACGGTCTCGGCCACCGTGATCTGGACGTTGTCGATGTCGCGGCTCGACCAGGAGCGCTCGAACAGCGTGTTGGCGAAGCGCAGCACCAGGAGGTTCTGCACCGTCTCCTTGCCGAGGTAATGGTCGATCCGGTAGGTCCGGCTTTCCGGCAGGATCGCCGCCACGGCGTCGTTGATCTCGCGGGCCGAGGCGAGATTGTGCCCCAGCGGCTTCTCCAGGATGACGCGCGAGGTCGGGGTGAGGATATCGGCCTTGGCGAGGTTCTGGCAGATCGGGATGAAGAGTTCCGGCGGCGTCGAGAGATAGAAGGAGCGCACGCGATCGGTATCGCCGAGCGCCGTCTTCAGCGCGCCGAAGGTCTCGGGCTTGAGCGCATCGGCCTGGACCACCGTCAGACGGCGCAGGAAGGCCGCGACCTGCTCGGCTGCGAGGCCTTCCTCATTGAGGCGATTGGCGACCTGCTTGGGCAGCCCCTCGAGGTCCTCCGGCTTGCGGACGATGGCGAGGATACGGCTCTCTTCCGGCAGCACGCCCTCCCGATTGCGCTGCGCCAGCGCGGGAAAGAGCTTGCGCAAAGCGAGATCGCCGCCGGCTCCGAAGATCACCAGATCGAAGGGCGGCACCGGGGTGCGCTCGGGCGCGGCTTCGGGCCGCAGCGCGCGATCGGCAATGGCATCCATAGGGGTCGACTCCGTCTTGGCCTGTGATCCGGCTCCGCTGATAGCTTAGAGCATGATGGTTGCGACAAGAATGCGGCGTCGGCGTCGCTTTGCCAAACGCGATCAGCGCGCAGCCGCCCCGCCCGAACCGCTGGAGTCCTCAGGCCGGCAGGGCCGCGGCCTGGCGCTTGAAGCCTTCGCTGGCGGTGAGGAGCTGCTGGGCATAGGCGGTCTGGGGCGCGCGCGCGGCGAGCGTCCCAGCCGTCATCTCCTCGACGCCCCGGCCGAACTGCATGACGAGCAGGCGCTCGCACATATGGGCGACGACGGCGAGGTCGTGGCTGACCAGGATATAGGTGAGCTTGCGCTCCTGCCGCAGCGCCTGGAGCAGGTTCAAAACCTCGGCCTGGATCGAGACGTCGAGCGCCGAGGTCGGCTCGTCGAGCAGCAGGATCGTCGGCTCCAGCACGAGCGCGCGCGCGATCGCGACACGCTGGCGCTGCCCGCCGGAAAGCTGGTGCGGATAGCGGAAGCGGAAGGAGGGCGGCAGGCCGACATCGGCCATGGCGCGGCCGATCCTGGCCTCGGCGTCACGGATGCCGTGAATGGTCAGCGGCTCGGCCAGCGCATCGTCGACCGTCTTCTTGGGGTGCAGCGAGCCGTAAGGATCCTGGAAGACCATCTGGACCTGGCGGTGGAAGGCCTTGTCGCGGATCTTCGGCTGCGCCTTGCCGAGGATGGCGATCTCGCCGCTCCAATCGCGGTTCAGGCCGGCGAGAACGCGCAGCACGGTCGATTTGCCGGAGCCGGATTCGCCGACGATGCCGTAGCTCTCACCGGGCTGGACGGTGAAGCTGAGGTCCTTCACGACATGGGCGTCGCCGAAGGAGACGTTGAGCTTGTCGAGGACAATGGCGGGTTGTGTGGTCATGCCAGCCATGCCGGGTCGCGGGTGAGGGTTGCGAGCTTTGCCTTGGGATGGTCGAGGTCCGGCAGGCAGCCGAGCAGGCCGAGCGTATAGGGATGGCGCTGCGACCTTGCGGCTTCGTCGGCGAGTTCGGCGGCCGGCAGCGTCTCCATCGCCTTGCCACCATACATCACGATGACGCGGTCGCAGAAGGACTGCACC
This sequence comes from Allobosea sp. LjRoot9, assembly GCF_964252745.1. NCBI lineage: Bacteria > Pseudomonadati > Pseudomonadota > Alphaproteobacteria > Hyphomicrobiales > Alloboseaceae > Allobosea > Allobosea sp. LjRoot9. The sequence continues at coordinate 7,267 of NZ_CAXUPC020000002.1, forward strand.
AGATGCAGATCATGGCTGATGAAGATCAGCCCCATGCCGCGCTCGGTCACGAGATCGTCGAGGATCTTGAGGATCTGGAGCTGGACGGTGACGTCGAGCGCCGAGGTCGGTTCGTCGGCGATCAGGATGTCGGGCTCGGCGATCAGCATCATCGCAATCATCACGCGCTGGCCCATGCCGCCCGAGACCTCGTGCGGATAGAGCTCATAGACCCGTCCCGGCTCGCGGATCTGCACGGCCTCCAGCATGGCAAGGCTGCGCTCCCTGGCCTCACGCGCGCTCGCCTTGTGGTGGACGCGATAGGCCTCGGCGATCTGCTCGCCGACGGTCTGGACCGGATTGAGCGAGAATTTCGGATCCTGCATCACCATCGAGATATGACGGCCGCGCAGCTTGCGCCGCGTGCGCTTGTCCATGGTGAGCAGGTCCTGGCCGCGATAGACCAAGCGGTCGGCCAGGACCTCGCCGGGATAGGGGATGAGGTCGAGAATGGCGCGCCCGGTCATCGACTTGCCGGAGCCGGATTCGCCGACGATGCCGAGCCGCTCGCGGCCGAGCGTGAAGGAGAGCCCACGCACGGCGCGCACGATCCCGGTCGGCGTGTGGAAATTGACCCGGAGATTGTCGAGTTCGAGCAGCGGCTGTTCGGTGGGCGTGGTCAAGGCGCGCATCATCTCACCTCTGATCCATGACGTCGCGCAGGCCGTCGCCGAGCAGGTTGAAGCCGAGCGCGACGACGCAGATGGCAAGGCCCGGGAAGGTCGCGACCCACCATTGGTCGAAGATCTGCTCGCGGCCAGCCGAGATCATGGCGCCCCATTCCGGGATCGGCGGCTGCGCGCCCAATCCGAGGAAGCCGAGGCCCGCCGCGGTCAGGATGATACCGGCCATGTCGAGCGTGGTGCGCACGATCAGCGAGGGCAGGCAGAGCGGCACGACATGCTTCCAGACGATGCGCCATTGCGAGGCACCCTGCAGGCGCACGGCGGCGATATAATCCTGCTGGCGAATGATCAGCGTCTCGGCGCGGGCGACGCGGGCATAGGGCGGCCAGGCCGTGATCGCGATAGCGATGACGGCGTTCTCCAGTCCCGGCCCGAGCGCGGCGACGAAGGCGAGCGCCAGCACGAGGCGCGGAAACGCCAGGAAGACGTCAGTGATGCGCATCAGCAGGCGGTCGACCCAGCCGCCGAGATAGCCCGAGGTCGCGCCGATCAAGAGGCCGACCGGCCCGACCGTGATGACGACCAGAAGCACGATCACCAGCGTGACGCGCGCGCCGTAGACGATGCGGCTGAAGATGTCGCGGCCGAGCGAATCCGTACCGAAAAAATTGACGGCCGAGGGCGGCAGCAGGCGCTTGTCGAGATTTTGCGCGAGCGGGTTATGCGGCGCGATCAGCGGCGCGAAGGCGGCGATCAGCAGCAGGGCCACGACGATGACCAGGCCGGCCACCGCGAGCGGGTTGCGCTTGAAGGCGAGCCATTGCCGGTAGAGCTGGCCGAGCCTGGCCTGGCGGCGGGAGGTCGGGGAATCGGTGGTGAGATAGTCGGTCCAGGTCGTCATGGCTCGCCCTCACCGCGTCCTGGGATCGACCAGCCGGCCGAGGATGTCGGACAGCAGGTTGACGCCGATGAAGACCGCACCGACCACCAATGTGCCGCCGAGCACGGCGTTCATGTCGGCGTTCAGCAGGGAATTGGTGATGTAGCGGCCGAGCCCCGGCCAGGCGAAGATGGTCTCGGTCAGCACCGAGCCTTCGAGCAGATGCGCATAGGAGAGCGCGATCACGGTGATCAGCGGCACGAAGGCGTTGCGCAGTGCATGGCGCCAGATCACCCGGAATTCCGACATGCCCTTCACCCGGGCGGCGATGACATATTGCTGCTGCAGCTCGGTGATCATGAAGCTGCGCGCCATGCGGCTGATATAGGCCAGGCTGAACAGGCCAAGCACCGCCGAAGGCAGGATGAGATGCGACCAGGCATCCCAGAACGCCTCCCATTCGCCCTGGATCGCCGCGTCGATCATCAGCACACCCGTCATCGGCGTGACGAAATCCTGATAGGCGACGCCGATGCGGCCGGGTCCGCCGACCCAGCCGAGCTTGGCGTAGAACAGCAGGAGCCCCATCAGGCCGATCCAGAAGACCGGGATGGAATAGCCGAACAGCCCGACGACGCGCGCGATCTGATCGGGCCAGCGGCCCTGATAGACTGCCGCGAGCACACCCAGCGGAATGCCGAGCGCCACGCCGATCAGCGTGCCCAGCGTGGCGAGTTCGAGCGTGGCGGGGAAGACGCGCTTGATGTCGTCGACGACGAGATTCGAGGTCAGCACCGACTTGCCGAGATCGCCGCTGAAGACCTTGCCGACATAGACGGCGAATTGCTGCCAGAGCGGCTTGTCGAGGCCGAGCGCGGCGCGCGCGGCGTCGTAGACATCAGCCTTTGCATTGTCGCCGACGACAGCCAGCACCGGGTCGATCGGGATCACGCGGGCGATGACGAAGGTCACCAGCAGCAGGCCGAAGATCGTGATCGCCACGGTCGACAACTCGCGCCAGGCGACCTTGCCCCAGCGGATGGATCGCCCTGTCATGCTTGCCGCCATATCGACCGACCGCTTCTTGTTGCTCGCGTGTATGTCACCCTGCTTGGCCTAGACCCAAGGCTTGTAACCTCAAGGCTTGGCCTAAACCCAAGCAAGAACCCCGCCGCGGCCTTTTGAGCCGCGGCGGTTCGATCGGAGGTCCGATCTCAGTTCTTGCTGAGCGTCGAGTAGAGGTTGCTGGCCGAGCCCGGCCCCAGGATCAGCCCATCGACATTCTTGCGGTGGGCGGCGACCTCGACCTGCTGGAACATGATGACGAAGGGCGAGACCTTCTGGTGCTCGCGCTCCATCCCCTCATAGCCGGTCTTGCGCTTGTCGCTGTCGGTCTCGAAGACCAGCGCGCCGGTCTTCTTGCTCATCTCCGGGATGTCCCAGGCGTTGCGCCAGGCGAGCGTCTTGGAGCGGGCATCCTCGGCATTGTTCTCGTTGATGGCGAAGGTCTCGGCGTTGGTGTGCGGGTCCTGATAGTCCGGCCCCCACTGGCCGATATAGATGTCGTGCGTGCGTGCACGATATTTGGTCAGCGTCTGCTTGCCGTCGCCGGGGATCAGTTCGAGCTTGATGCCGGCCTGGCCCCAGTTCGCCTGGATCGCCTGGGCGATGTCGGTGATCGGGTTGACCGAGCGGGTGTCCATGGTGACGGAGAAGCCGTTCGGCAGGCCGGCCTTGGCGAGCAGCTCCTTGGCCTTGGCCGGGTCGAACTTGTAGGGCCGGTCGTCGATGGCGCCGAGGAAGCCCTTGGGCAGGAAGGCCTGGTGCGGCTTGTAGGTGCCGGCCACGATGTTGCGCTCGATCGAGTCGTAGTCGACCAGGTATTTCAGCGCCTCACGCACCTCGGGCTTGGCGAGGTTGGGGTTCTTCTGGTTGAGGCCGAGATAGAGGATGTAGCCCTTGTCGCCGACCTGCTGGACGATGTCGGCGTTGCTCTTGATCGAATCGAGCTGGTCCTTCGACAGGTTACGGGCGTAGTCCACGTCGCCCTTCTCCAGCAGCAGCCGCTGCGAGGCGGGCTCGGCGACATGGCGTACGACGACGCGCTTCACCTTCGGCGCGCCCATGAACCAGTCGGGATTGGCCTCGAGCGTGTATTGCTCGTTGGCGCGCCAGGCGCGCAGCTTGTAGGCGCCCGAGCCGGCCGAATTCTGCTTGAGCCATTCATAGCCGAAATCGCCGGCCTTCTCGTTCGCCTTGACCAGCTTGGAATCGACGATCACCGCGACGTTGGCGGTCAGGCAGTTCAGGAAGAAGCTCGGCGCATAGGGCTTGTCGACCGTGATGGTGACGGTCTTGTCGTCGACCGCCTTCACCATCTCGGTGACGTTGTCCTTGGTCAGGCCGAATTGGGTCAGGATGAAGCCCGGCGACTTGTTGAGCACGACAGCACGCTGGAAGGAGTAGACCACGTCGGCGGCCGTCAGCGGGTTGCCCGAGTGGAACTTGACGTTGGGCTTGAGCTTGAAGGTGTAGGTCTTGCTGTCGGGGCTGATGGTCCAGCCCTCGGCGAGGTCGCCATAGAGCTTGGAGGGATCGGCCAGATCGAACCGAACCAGCTTGTCGTAGACATTGCCGACGACCTCGCCGCCGGAAAATTCGAACACTTCGGCCGGATCGAGCGAGATGATATCGTCGATCTGCTTGGCCATCACGACCGTGTCCTTCGGCGTCTGGGCCATGGCGGTGGTCGCCATCAACGCAGTAAAGGCCGACACCGTCAGCAATTTCGCAACATGACGCATGGAAATCCCCATCGTTTGATTTCGCCGGCCTTTCGGTGGCCGTTCAGTCCAATGTGGAACCAGTTGCCCGGTGATGTCCAGCGGCGCCGCTAAGAGCCCAGAGGCAAGCGTTGTGGAGAACTGCCTAATTCTTGCGCAGTCGCCGCGATTGCCGGCGTGCCCTTGCGCAAGTTGCGCCTTTGCGGGTTTTGCCGGCATCGCTAACGTGTCATGGCCCGGCGCCCCGCCGGACGACGACAAGCAGGTGCCAAGCCTTGGCCATCATCGCCGCGCTGAACCACGTCACCCATTACAGCTATGACCGGCCGGTCACGCTGGGGCCGCAGATCATCCGCCTGAGGCCGGCACCGCACTGCCGGGCAGCGATCAACAGCTATTCGCTGAAGGTCACGCCGGCCGAGCATTTCGTGAACTGGCAGCAGGATCCCAGCGGCAACTGGCTGGCCCGCTTCGTCTTTCCCGAGCCGGTGAAGGAATTCCGCATCGAGGTCGACCTCGTCACCGAGCTCTCGATCATCAATCCGTTCGACTTCTTCGTCGAGACCGACGCCGAGATCTTCCCCTTCGCCTACCCGGAAGAATTGCGCGCGGAGCTTGCGCCCTATCTCGTCACCGAGCCGGCAGGCCCGCTGCTGGCGGCCTATCTCGCGACGATCCCGCGCGAGCCGACCAACACCGTCAACTTCATCGTCGATCTCAACGCCCGCCTGGCGCAGGGCATCGCCTATGGCATCCGCATGGAGCCCGGCGTCCAGGAGCCCGAGCACACGCTCGACATCAAATCCGGCTCCTGCCGCGATACGAGCTGGCTGCTCGTCCAGATCATGCGCCATCTCGGCTTCGCGGCGCGCTTCGTCTCCGGCTACCTGATCCAGATGAAGGCGGATATCGACCCGCTGGAAGGCCCGCGCGGCACCGACAAGGATTTTACCGACCTCCACGCCTGGGCGGAGATCTACATCCCCGGCGCCGGCTGGATCGGGCTCGACCCGACCTCGGGCCTGCTCACCGGCGAAGGGCATCTGCCGCTGGCGGCGACGCCGCATTACCGCTCGGCCGCGCCGGTCTCGGGTGTCGCGAGCTTCGCCGAGACGACCTTCGATTTCTCGATGAGCGTAGCGCGCGTGCATGAGGTACCGCGCATCACCCTGCCCTTCTCGGACACATCCTGGGGCGAGCTCGACGCACTCGGCGAAAAGGTCGAGGCCGATCTCAAGGCCGGCGACGTCCGCCTGACCATGGGCGGCGAGCCGACCTTCGTCTCGATCGACGACCAGACCGGCGAGGAATGGAATATCGCCGCCGTCGGCCCGACCAAGCGCCAGCGCGCCGATGTGATGATCCGCCGCCTGCGCGAGCGCTTCGCGCCGGGCGGCATGCTGCATTACGGCCAGGGCAAATGGTATCCGGGCGAGAGCCTGCCGCGCTGGGCCTTCGCGCTCTATTGGCGCACTGACGGCGAGCCGATCTGGCGCGACGCCGCGCTGATCGCACGCGAGCCTGGCGCGCCGACCGGCGGCGACCGCGAATTGGAGGCCGCCGCCTCGATCCGCGACGCCGAGGCGCTGGCGGCCGGCCTCTCGGAGAAACTCGGGCTGGGCGCCGATTATGTGCTGCCGGCCTATGAGGACACCGGCCACTGGCTGCTGAAGGAGGCGCAGCTTCCCGACAATGTCGACCCGCTCGACCCGCGCCTTGCCGACCCGGAAGAGCGCGCACGCATGGCGCAGGTCTTCCAGCTCGGACTGGGCAAACCGCGCGGCTACGTCATTCCGGTGCAGCGCTGGCAGTCCCAGGCCGGCGACCGGCGCTGGCGCTCGGAGAAATGGAAGCTCCGGCGCGGCAAGCTGTTCCTGGTGCCCGGCGACTCGCCCGTGGGCTACCGCCTGCCGCTGGGCTCACTGCCGGTCGTGCCGAAGGACGAGTTTCCCCATATCCATCCGCAGGATCCGATGGAGCCGCGCGGAACCCTGCCGCCGGCCGCCAGCCTGGGCGGCGGTGGGACGGCGCCTGCAACTGTGAACGGCGCGCAAGCCGCGCCTCCGGTCGCCGCACCGCCGGCGCATCACCAGATGTCGCGCTCGGTCGAGACACAGGGCGAAGGCAGCGCGCAGGATCGCACCGAGCAGGAGATCGGCGGCGAGCATGTCCGCACGGCGCTGAGCCTCGAGGTCCGCGACAACATCCTGTGCGTCTTCCTGCCGCCGGTCGAGAAGCTGGAGGATTATCTGGAGCTGATCGCCAGCGTCGAGGCGGTGGCGCGGGAGCTGAACCTGCCCGTCCATATCGAGGGCTATTCGCCGCCCAACGATCCGCGCCTCAACGTCATCAAGGTCACGCCCGACCCCGGCGTGATCGAGGTCAACATCCACCCGGCCAAGAGCTGGCGCGAGGCGGTGGACATCACGCGCGGCGTCTATGAGGAGGCGCGGCAGTCGCGGCTCTGCGCCGAGAAGTTCATGGTCGATGGCCGCCATACCGGCACCGGCGGCGGCAATCATGTCGTGCTCGGCGGCTCGACGCCGCCCGATAGCCCGTTCCTGCGCCGGCCGGATCTGCTCAAGAGCATCATCCTGTACTGGAACAGGCACCCGTCCCTGTCCTTCCTGTTCTCGGGGCTCTTCATCGGCCCAACGAGCCAGGCGCCGCGCATCGACGAGGCGCGTTTCGACCAGCTCTACGAGCTGGAGATCGCACTGGCGCAAGTGCCGGGACCGGGCGCGCCGAGCATTCCGCTCTGGCTGGTCGACCGGCTGTTCCGCAACCTCCTGGTCGACGTCTCCGGCAACACCCACCGCACCGAGATCTGCATCGACAAGCTCTATTCGCCGGACGGGCCGACCGGCCGTCTCGGGCTGATCGAGTTCCGTTCCTTCGAGATGCCGCCCGATGCGCGCATGTCTCTGGCGCAGCAACTGCTGATCCGGGCGCTGGTCGCCTGGTTCTGGCGCGAGCCGCAGAGCGGCAGCCTGGTGCGCTGGGGCACGACGCTGCATGACCGCTTCATGCTGCCCGAACTGGTCTGGCAGGATTTCAAGGACGTGCTCGCCGATCTTGGCCGCGCCGGCTACGCCTTCGATCCGGTCTGGTTCGAGGCGCAGGCCGAGTTCCGCTTCCCGTTCTACGGCAAGGTCGAGCATGGCGGGGTCGAGCTCGAACTGCGCCAGGCGCTCGAACCCTGGCATGTCATGGGCGAGGAGGGCGCGATCGGCGGCACGGTGCGCTATGTCGACAGCTCGGTGGAGCGGCTGCAGGTCAAGGTCAAGGGGCTCGTGCCCGGCCGCCATCTCATCACCTGCAATGGCCGCCGCATGCCGATGACGCCGAGCGGGAGCGCCGGTGAGGCGATTGCCGCCGTGCGCTTCAAGGCCTGGCAGCCGAGCTCGGGCCTGCATCCGACGATTCCGGTGCATGCCCCGCTGACCTTCGACATCGTCGACACCTGGGTCGGGCGCTCGCTCGGAGGTTGCGTCTACCATGTCGCCCATCCCGGAGGGCGCAATTATGAAACTCCTCCCGTGAATTCCTACGAAGCGGAGGCGCGCCGGCTCGCGCGTTTCGAAGCGATCGGGCATAGTCCTGGCGCGCTGGCGATTCCGCCGGAAGAGCGCAGCGTCGAATTCCCGCTCACCCTGGATTTGCGACGCTCTGGAGCATGATGCCGAAAAGTGGAAACCGGTTTTCGGACCACATCATGCTCCGTCTCTAGAGGAGTGTAGACGCAAACGATGGCGTTGCAGGGCCGATCACCGTCGACGCGCGTGAAAGCGGAGCGGCGCAACGCTCTGCTGGCCGGTTATCGCCCGCTGGCGGGCGCCTATGACGAGTTCATGGCGCAGGATGGCAGCATCCGCCCGCATTGGGAGCCGTTCCTGACGGAATGGAGCGCGCTCTCGCAGGACGAGCTCAACCAGCGCTTCGGCCTCGCCGACCGCCATGTCCACGACACCGGCGTCTCCTACCGCGTCCATGGCGATATCGACGAGCGCGATCCGCAGGCCGGCGAGCGCGCGTGGCCGTTGAGCCATGTGCCGCTGGTGATGACGGGCGCGGAATGGCAGACCATCGCGGCCGGCGTCGCGCAGCGCGCGCAATTGCTGGCCTCATTGCTCGACGACATCTACGGCCCCGGCGAGATGGTCGCGAAGGGGCTGCTGCCTGCGGCGGTCGTCACGGGGAGCCCGGACTATCTGCGCCCGCTCCATGGCGCACCGGATGGTGGCTCCCTGCAGCTCTACGCCGCCGATCTCGGCCGCGGGCCGGATGGGCGCTGGTGGGTGCTGGGCGACCGTGCCCAGGCGCCCTCGGGCGCCGGCTACGCGCTGGAGAACCGGCTGGCGCTGGCGCGCGCCTTTCCCGATCTGTTCCGGACGATGAACATCGAGCGGCTCGCCACCTTCTTCCAGGGCTTCCGCGCCGGGCTCGTCGCCAAGTCCAGGCGCGTCGAGCCGCGCATCTGCCTGCTGACGCCCGGGCCGCTGAACGAGAGTTATTTCGAGCAGGCCTATCTCGCGCGCTATCTCGGTTTCCTGCTCGTCGAGGGTGGCGACCTGATGATGCGCGACGGCCGCATCCATGTCCGCACCATCGCCGGCCCCAAGCGCGCCGATGTGATCTGGCGGCGCATCGACGGCGATTTCTCCGACCCGCTCGAACTGAATGCACGCTCGGCGCTGGGCGTGGCCGGGCTCGTGCAGGCGGTACGCCAGGGCCATGTCCATGTCGCCAACGGGCTCGGTTCCGGCGTCGTCGAGGCGCGCGCGCTGATGGGCTTCCTGCCCAAATTGGGCAAGCAGCTTCTCGGCGAGGAGATGATTCTGCCCAATGTCGCGACCTGGTGGTGCGGCCAGCCGCGCGAGCGCGCCGCCGTGCTCGACCGGCTGGACGAGATGAGCATCGCGCCGGCCTTCCGCTCCGCCGGGAGCGGTCTCGACAGCGATCCGATCCTGGCGGGAGAACTGCCGGCGGCCGAGCGCGCCGCCTTGCGGGCGCGGATCGAGGCGCGCGGGATGGATTATGTCGGCCAGGAGGTGGTGCGGCTCTCGACCATGCCTGTCTTCCAGAACGGCCGTTTGCAGCCGCACCCTGTCACCTTGCGCGTCTTCGCCGCCGCCACGCCCGATGGCTGGAAGGTCATGCCCGGCGGCTTCTGCCGCATCTCCGACGAGCCCGATGCCCGCGCCGTCAGCATGCGCAGCGGCGTGCGCTCCAGCGATGTCTGGGTCACCTCGGATACGCCGGTCGAGCAGGTCAGCCTGTTGCCCACCGGCGACCGCATTGCGATCCGCCGCGTCGTCGGAACCTTGCCGAGCCGCGCCGCCGACAATCTGTTCTGGCTCGGGCGCTATCTCGAGCGGACGGAGGCGACGCTCCGGCTCGTGCGCGCCTTGCTCGGCCGCCTGATCGACGCCGACACGACTAATCCCGCCCGGCCCGACACGGTGCGCCGCCTCGCCAATCTCCTGGTCGCCTGGGGCGCGGCGCCTGCGGCCAAAGCCGCCACGGCAAAGGGCTCGGCAGCCCGCAATCTCGCTGCTGCCAAGGGCTCGCCGGTTCTGGCACAGGCAACCTCCGCGCTCTACGACGCAGCCGAATACGGCTCGGCCCGCGCCAATGTCGGCGAGGCGCGGCGCACCGCCTCAGTCATCCGCGAGCGGCTTTCGATCGACGCCTGGCGGTTGTTCGGCGATTTGCAGCGTCAATTGACGCTTGAGCCCGGACGGCAGCCCAGCGAGGGCGAAGTCTACGAGGTTGCCGATCGCGCCTTGAAGACGCTCGCCGCCTTCTCCGGCCTGAGCCAGGAGAACATGGTGCGCGGCGCGGGCTGGCGCTTTCTCGACATCGGCCGGCGCCTGGAGCGCGGCATCGCAACCTGCCGCTTCGCCCGCCATTTCGCCGAGACGACGGCCCAGAGCGACGGCCTCGACGCCCTGCTCGACCTGACCGATTCGCAGATCACCTACCGCTCGCGCTACATGCTCGGCGCGAGCCTGCAGCCGGTGCTCGATCTGGTCATGCTCGACCCCTATAATCCCCGCTCCGTCGCCTTCCAGGTCGATCGTCTCGACATCGAGATCGCGCATCTTCCGTCGCTGATGGAGGACGGCATGCTGGAAGCGCCGCGCCGACTCGTGCTGAAGCTCGCGGCCGAATGCCGGACATCGGAGGCTAGCCGGCTCGACCGCACCAGCATCCTGCTGTTCGAGCAATTGCTGATGGGGCTGTCGAGTGCGATCGCCGACCGCTACTTCCTCCAGAACAGCGGGCCGGAAGGCTCGAGGCTGACAGGCATCGCGTGATCTACGACGTTCGTCACCTGACCACCTACGGCTATAGCCGTCCGGTGCCTTTCGCTCGCTGCATCCTGCGTTTGCTGCCGCGCGACGATGGCGGCCAGACGGTGAGGAAGAGCGAGCTCGTCGTGACGCCGCGCCCGGCCGAGCGCATCGACGGGATCTGCTTCTTCGGCAACCACATGACGACGCTGACGATCTCCAAGGCGCATCGCGAATTGAAGGTCGAGATGCGCGCCCGCGTCGAGGTCAACCGGCCCGCACCGCCCTTTCCGGGCCTGACCCGGCATTGGGAGGAGGTCGGCGCGCTGGCCCTGGCCTCGACGAGTCTGGAGCCCGATTCCCCGACGCATCACCTCTATCCGAGCCGGCTGGTGCCTGCGGTCAGCGAGGTCGTCGACTATGCCCGCAGGAGCTTTTCGCCGCTGCGGCCGGTGCTGGAGGCGGCTTGCGAGCTGATGGCGCGCATCCGTGCCGACTTCACCTACGACCCTGATGCAACCGAGGTTACGACGCCGCTGGCCGAGGCCTTCAGCCAGCGCCACGGCGTCTGCCAGGATTTTGCGCATATCATGATCGCCGGCCTGCGCGGGCTCGGCCTGCCCGCCGCCTATGTCAGCGGCTATATCCGCACGATCCCGCCGCCGGGCCAGAAGCGTCTCGAGGGCTCGGATGCGAGCCATGCCTGGGTCATGCTCTGGTGCGGGCCGGAGACCGGCTGGATCGGGCTCGACCCGACCAATGACCTGATCGTCGCCGACGACCATATCGTCACCGCTTTCGGCCGTGACTATGCCGATGTCTCGCCGCTCGACGGCGTGCTGATCGGCCCCGGCTCGCAAAAGGTCGGCGTCGCTGTCGACGTCATCCCGATCGGCTGACCCAGCCCGCCGCTATACACGGCCTGGAGGGGGCTCTTCCCAGAAGTTAGTTGCTATGGCAACTTATATGTCGCCGCGCCGCCGGCCATTCGCAATGCGCCTCGCTCCAGAGGGCGCTCGCGCCGGGCGGCGCCATGGGGAGACGCTGGCTTGCACACACAGGTCGCCATCATCGGTTCGGGCCCGGCCGGGCTGCTGCTCGGCCAATTGCTGCATCTGGCCGGCATCGACAGCGTTATCCTCGAGCGCAGGGACCGCGCCTATGTGCTCGCCCGCATCCGCGCCGGGGTGCTGGAGCAAGGCACGGTCGGGCTGATCAACATGGTCGGCGCAGGCGCGCGCCTCCAGGCGGAAGGGCTGAAGCATGACGGCTTCGACCTGCTCTTCGGCGGCCAGCGCCACCGCATCGCGCTCGACCGCGCGACGGGGGGCGGGCATGTCACCGTCTACGGCCAGACCGAGGTGACGCGCGATCTGATGGACCAGCGCGCCGCCCAGAACGGGCTGACCGTCTTCGAGGCCGAGAACGTCGCGCTGCATGATTTCGACCGCGACAGGCCCTTCGTCAGCTATGTCGAGAACGGCGTCGCCAAGCGCCTCGATTGCGATGTCATCGCCGGGTGCGACGGCTATCACGGCGTCTCGCGCGCCAGCGTGCCGGAGAGCGCGATCACGAGCTTCGAGCGCATTTATCCGTTCGGCTGGCTCGGCATCCTCGCCGATGTGCCGCCGGTTTCGCATGAACTGATCTATGCCGGCGGAGAGCGCGGCTTCGCGCTCTGCTCGATGCGCTCGGCCACACGCAGCCGCTATTACGTGCAATGCGCGCTCGATCAGCGGGTCGAGGACTGGTCGGACGAGCGCTTCTGGGACGAGTTGCGCCGACGGCTCGACCCGGCCTCGGCGGAGGCGCTGGTGACGGGCCCTTCGATCGAGAAATCGATCGCGCCATTGCGCTCCTTCGTGGCGGAGCCGATGCGGTTCGGACGCTTGTTCCTGGCCGGCGACGCGGCCCATATCGTACCACCGACCGGGGCCAAGGGGCTGAACCTCGCCGCCAGCGACGTGCATTACCTGTCGCAGGCGCTGATCGAGTTCTTCGTCGAGCGCTCCAGCGCCGGCATCGACGCCTATTCGGCCAAGGCGCTGGCGCGCATCTGGAAGGCCGAGCGCTTCTCCTGGTGGCTGACCTCGCTGATGCACAATTTCCCGGAGAACGGCGCCTTCGCCCAGCGCATGCAGCGCGCCGAACTCGACTATCTCGTCTCCTCCGACCACGCCATGGCGGCGCTGGCGGAGAACTATGTCGGTCTCCCCTATTGAGCCTCAGGCCGCCTGCTGAGCCTCAGGCCGCAGCCTCCGCATCATCCGACGGCATCACATGCTCCTCGCCCCAGGCCCTGAGCGCCATGATGACCGGCTCCAGCGTCCGGCCCTTGGCCGACAGGCTGTATTCGACGCGCGGCGGCACCTCGGCGAAGACGACGCGGATGATGAGACCATCCGCCTCCAGCTCGCGCAGCTGGGCGGTCAGCATGCGCTGCGTCACGCCGGGAATGTAGCGGCGGATGACGTTGAAGCGCAGCGTGCCGCCGAGCAGATGGTAGAGCACGATTCCCTTCCACTTGCCGCCGATCAGGCCCAGGGCGGCCTCCACAGGGCAGGCCGGTGAGTTGAACGGCTTCTGGAAACGAGGCGGCATGACAGTATCCTTTTCGATACTATATGCGAAAATTGTGCGTTCTTGCACAGCCTGTTTGTAAGGCGCATCTCGCCTGCATCGTAACGCAGGAGACAAAAGTTATGCGCGCTATCGGCTTTCGTGAACCGCAGCCCATCAGCTCGGAAACCAGCCTGATCGATCTCGACCTGCCCGTGCCCGTCGCGGCCGGGTGCGACCTGCTGGTCGAAGTGAAGGCCGTGTCGGTCAACCCGGTCGACACCAAGGTCCGCAGGAATGCGCGCCCGGCCGAGGGCGAGGTGCGCGTGCTGGGCTGGGACGCCGCCGGCGTCGTCAAGGCGGTAGGCCCCGATGTGAAGGCGTTCAAGCCGGGCGACACCGTGTTCTATGCTGGCGCGATCGACCGTCCGGGCTCCAATGCGGAATTCCAGCTGGTGGACGAGCGCATCGTCGGCAGCAAGCCCGCCAGCCTGAGCTTTGCGGAAGCCGCCGCCTTGCCGCTGACCGCGATCACGGCCTGGGAGGCCCTGTTCGACCGGATCAAGATCCGGGATGCGGTTCCAGGCGCGGCGAAGGCCCTGCTGATCGTCGGCGGGGCCGGTGGCGTCGGCTCGATCGCGATCCAGCTGGCGCGGCAATTGACGGACCTCGCCGTGATCGCCACCGCCTCGCGGCCGGAGACGCAGGCCTGGGCTCGCGAGCTCGGCGCCCACCACGTCATCGACCATGGCCAGCCGCTTGCCGCCGAAGTCGAGGCGCTACGGATCGGCGCGCCCGGCCTCGTCTTCGTCACCACCCATACGCTGGACCACCTGCCGGAGATCATCAAGCTGATCGCGCCGCAGGGCCGGATCGCAGTGATCGACGATGCTCCGGCGCTGGATGTCATGTCGCTGAAGGGCAAGAGCCTGTCACTGCACTGGGAGATGATGTTCGCCCGCTCGCTGCACCAAACCGCCGACATGCAGGCGCAGGGCGATCTCCTCAACGAGGTCTCCCGGCTCGTCGATGCGGGCAAGATCCGCACCACGCTGACCGAAACCTTCGGGGCGATCAACGCGAGCAATCTCAAGCGAGCCCATGCGCTGATCGAGACCAACCGCGCCAAGGGCAAGATCGTGCTGGAGGGGTTCTGACGCCTAAAAGCTGGAGCATTGCTCCTGCGCCGCTCAGACGCCGGTGAGGTCGCGGCTCTGCCGGTCGAGCTCGGCGTTGTAGCGGCGCAGGGCGAATTGTTCGGTGAGCAGGCCGAGGACCCGCAGGGATTCGCGGCCGTCGACGACGACGAGCTCTTCGGTCTGCGAGGTCGCAAACAGGCTGGCGGCCTCGCGGATGTTCATATGGGGCAGCAGCACGTCCTTGCGATTGCGGGCGAGCTCCGCAATCGCCTCGACCGCGACATCGGCGCCAAAAGCTTGGGCGCCGTGAGCGTCGGCGACGAGGACGATGCCGGCATAGCGACCGAGTTCATCGACGAGCACGGCGCGCTGATTGGCGCCGAGCGGGAAATCGCGCCGGAACTGCTCCAGGGTCAGGGTCGCGGGCACGGTGCGCACATCCCGGCGCATCATCCGGCCGACGCTCAATTCCCGCATCCAGCCGATATCGGCGGCGCTGCGGATGGTCTCGCCGCGCAGATGAAAGCGCCAGGTGGCGAAGGAGTAGCCGAAGGTCCGGCGCACCGTCATCGAGGACAGGACGGACGCCGCCAGCACCGCGACCGTGAGCGGCAGGCTGCCCGTCGTCTCCAGCGCCAGGAACGACATCGTCAATGGCCCCCCGACGACCGCGGTGGCCATCGCGCTCATGCCGATGACGGCGATGACCACAGACGGCGTCTGCAGGCCGAAGCCGGTGATCCAGATTACGGCGACGAGCTTGCCGAACATCGCGCCGATGAACAGCGAGGCGAAGAAGAGACCACCGCGAAAGCCGGAGCCGATCGAGATCGCCGATGCCAGCGATTTCAGCACGATCAGCAGGACGAGAAAGCCCGCCGGATAATAGGCATCGAAGCCGACATGCAGCGCCGAATGGCCCGAGGAGAGAACCGCCGGCGTCACCAGCGCCATCAGGCCGACAAGCAGGCCGCCGACCGCAGGCCGCAGCGCCAGAGGAATCCGGCTGCGGCGGAACAGGCTCTCGGCGAGCGCGACGCCGCGCATCAGCACGATGCCGAGACCGGCGCAGAGGATGCCCATGATCATCACCAGCACGTAGTCGGAGCTTGAGAGCGGGCCGGAAAAGCCGAATTGCAAGGTCACAGGGGTGAGGAACAGTCGCGTGACGCCGACCGCGCAGATCGAGGCGACGACGACAGGCGCCAATGAGCCGACCGTATAGGTCACGATGATCAGCTCGAAAGCATAGAAGGCCCCGGTCAAGGGCGCGTCGAAGGCGGCTGCGATGGCGCCCGCCGTTCCGCAACCGACCAGCATGCGCAGATCAGCCCGCCGGACACGGAGAAGCCGCCCGAGGCCCGACGCGAATGCCGCGCCGCCCTGGGTGTAGCCCGCCTCCATGCCGACAGAGGCGCCAAAGCCGTTCGAGACCATGGTCTGGACCACCAGGATCAAGCTGTCCTTCAGCGACAGGCGCCCGCCATGGAGCGCATTCGCCTCGACCGGATCGACCACCGTGCCGCGGCCGCGGCGGGCCAGGAGGATGCCGATTGCCCCCATCACCAGACCGCCCAGAACCGGCATGCCGACGGCCCGCAGCGGATCGACAAAGACCGCCCCGCTGACCTCGCCATGGCGTGTCGCAAAGAAGGCGGCATGCAGCACCTTCGAGACACCGACCATCGCCGTGACGAGCACCCCTGCCCCGACTCCGATCAGCGCAGCCAGGAGCACGAGCGAGATGTCGTCACTGCGCAGCAGGCGCGGTAGATTGCGCCGGAATCGAAGATAGGCGGCGCGGCCATTGCGGCGGAGACGCTGCGACCGGGTCCGGCTGGCCGTCCTGGCGCTCGAGATATCAGCAACGCTCGTCATGAAAGCACGGCCCGCAGTCGAAGGGCGAGACTTCACGGACGGACAGACCGGCGATCCTCAGCCTCGCCGCGCTGTAGGTTTGGCGTCAGGCCAAGTCAACCCAGCTGAGACAACCCAGCCAACACGATCAAGCCGACAGCAAAAAGGCCGCGCCCGGAAGGCGCGGCCCCATCGCAATGATATGCCTCCGAAGGCTCAGGCCAGCGTGTAGGCCGTCTTGACCGTCGTATACATTTCCTTGGCGTAGGCGCCCTGCTCGCGCGGGCCGTAGCTCGAACCCTTCCGGCCGCCGAAGGGCACGTGGTAGTCGACGCCGGCCGTCGCCAGATTGACCATCACCATGCCGGCCTCGCTGTTGCGCTTGAAATGCGTCGCAGCTTTAAGCGAGGTGGTGCAGATGCCGGCGGAGAGACCGAATTCGGTGTCATTGGCCAGCGTCAGCGCCTCCTCGTAATCCTTGACGCGGATGACGTTGGCGACGGGGCCGAAGACCTCCTCGCGCGAGATGCGCATGGCGTTGGTCGTTTCGGTGAAGAGGGCCGGCTGGAGATAGAAGCCGGGCGTCTCGCGCTTGAGCACTTCGCCGCCCCAGGCGAGCTTGCCGCCCTCATCCTTGGCGATCTGGATGTATTTCAGATCCTGGTCTAGCTGGCTCTGGTCGACGACCGGGCCGATATGGGTGCCGCTTTTAAGCGCATCGTCGACCACGACGCCCTTCAGGCGCTCGATGCAGGCTTCGACGAAGCGGTCATGAATGCCGGCCTGGACGATCAGGCGCGAAGAGGCCGTGCAGCGTTGGCCGGTGGAGAAATAGGCGCCGGTGACGGCGGCCTCGACCGCGATCTTGAGGTCGGCATCGTCCAGCACCACGAGCGGGTTCTTGCCGCCCATTTCGAGCTGGACCTTCTTCATCGGCGAGGAGGAGATGCAGGCCTCGGCGACCTTGCGGCCGGTCGAAACCGAGCCGGTGAAGGAGATCGCATGCACGTCCTTGTGCTGCAGCAGCGCCTGGCCGACGACCGAACCGCGCCCCATGACGAGGTTGAGCACGCCCTTGGGCAGGCCGGCACGCTGGATGATGTCGACCAAGGCCCAGGCCGAGCCCGGCACGAGATCGGCCGGCTTGATGACGACGCAATTGCCATAGGCCAGCGCCGGCGCGATCTTCCAGGCCGGGATCGCGATCGGGAAATTCCAGGGCGTGATCATGCCGATGATGCCGACCGGCTCGCGGGTGATCTCGACGCCGACGCCAGGGCGCACGGAGGGGATCGCCTCACCCGACAAGCGCAGGCACTCGCCGGCGAAGAAGGCGAAGATCTGGCCGGCACGGCCGGCCTCGCCGATCCCCTCGGCGAGCGTCTTGCCCTCCTCGCGCGAGAGCAGGCGGCCGAGCTCTTCCTTGCGGGCGAGGATCTCGTCGGAGGCCTTCTTCAGGATCTCGTAGCGTTCCTGCGGACCCGAGCGGCTCCAGGCCGGGAAAGCGGCCTTGGCGGCCGCGACCGCATCGTTCATCTGCTCGACGGAGCCCTGCGCATACTCGCCGACGACATCATTGGTGTTGGACGGATTGATGTTGCGCGAGGCGTTGCCGGCACTGGCCCATTCGCCAGCGATCAGGTTCTTGAACATCTCGGTCATCTCAGGCCTCCCACGGCGATTATGGATTTCGTGGGTGGTGGTAACGCCTTTGAGCCGCGAAGGCCAATGCAGCAGTCGCTATCGCTTCAGTCCTTTTGCGCATCATGGACGATTCCGCTCAGAACTCGGCGTCGAGTTCCTCCAGTTCCTCCGGCTCGGATTTCGCCGCCTCGATCCAGTTTTTCAGCGCCGGCCATTGCGCGATCGTCTGGCAATAGGCCCGGCTGACGGAATCGAGCGGCACGTCATAGGTCAGGAAGCGCAGGCAGACGGGGGCGTACATCGCATCCGCCATGGTCAGCCTGTCCCCGAAGAGATAGGGACCGCCATAGGTCTCCAGGCAATCGCGCCAGATCTCGGTGACGCGGTCGATATCGGCCTGCGCCCCGGCCCAGACCTTGAAGCCGGGATAATGCGCCTTCAGGTTCATCGGCAGGGCCGAGCGCAGATTGGCGAAGCCCGAATGCATCTCGCCGCAGATGGCGCGGCAATGCGCGCGCGCCTTGGCATCCCCGGGCAGCAGGCCGGCCTGCGGGCTGATCTCGTCGAGATAGGCGGCGATTGCGAGCGTGTCCCAGACCTTGATCTCGTCATGCGTCAGGCACGGCACCAGGAAGGATGGCGACAACAGCAGCAGTTCAGCCCGGGCGGAGGGATCATCGACCGAGAGCATGCGCTCCTCGACCGCTAGCCCGGCCATCTGGCAGAGCAGCCAGCCGCGAAGCGACCATGACGAGTAGTTCTTGCTGCTGATGGTCAGGGTCGCGGCGGTCATGGCAGGCATCCTCTTCGGAAGAGGTGATGATCGTAGCAAGAGATGTTCCAAAGTGTGATTGCTTTAGAACAATCTTGCGAAAGATCGCTTTTGCAGTGCAACATAGGGGCGCAGGGACAGGCTGTGGACGGCATCTCCGCCAGCCGCAGCCCGGGTTCCGCTCTTTTCGAGGTCGCACGCTGATGCTCTATGCCGCCTACCAGGCCCAGTCCGACCTCATCAATCCCGCCCGCATGATGGCCCAGGCCGCCCTGACTGCCATCGGCGCCAAGGCGATGATGGGCCAGCCGGTCGACATCCGCGCCGCGGCGGCGGCCTATGAGATGATCGCGCGGGCCGGGCTGACGCATGAGCGGCCGTCCTATGAGATCGACAGCGTGCGCACCGGCAATCACGATGCGGCCGTGACCGAGGAGATCGTGCTGTCGCTACCCTTCGGCAGCCTGCTGCGCTTCCGCAAGGACACCAACGCCGTTCAGGCCAAGGTCCTGGTCGTCGCGCCGATGTCGGGGCATTTCGCCACCCTGCTGCGCAACACGGTGGCGACGCTGCTGCGCGACCACGACGTCTATATCACCGACTGGCACAATGCCCGCGACGTCAGTCTCGAGGCCGGCGCCTTCGGCTATGACGACTATGTCGACACGCTGATCAGCTTCATCGAAAAGCTGGGACCCGACACCCATGTCGTCGCGGTGTGCCAACCTTGCGTGCAGGTGCTCACCGCGGCTGCCGTGATGGCGCAGGCAGGCAGCCCCGTCCAGCCACGCAGCATGACGCTGATGGCCGGGCCAGTCGACACCCGCATCAACCCGACTGCGGTCAACAAGCTCGCAAACGACAAGCCGATCGAGTGGTTCCGCAAGAACCTGATTGCGACCGTCCCGTCTCGCTATCCTGGCGCGGGACGGAAGGTCTATCCGGGCTTCATCCAGCTCGGCGCATTCCTGGCGATGAACATGCAGCGCCACGTCAACGCCCATATCGACCTCTTCACCCATCTCGCCACGGGCGAGACCGAAAGCGCCGCGACGATCAAGAAATTCTACGACGAGTATTTCGCCGTGCTCGACCTGCCGGCCGAGTTCTATCTGGAGACCGTGCAATGGATCTTCCAGGAGGCGCGGCTGGCGGCGGGAACGCTGACCTATCGCGGCGAGAAGGTCGATTGCAGCGCCATCCGCAAGACCGCGCTCCTGACCGTCGAGGGCGAGCGCGACGACATCTGCGCGCTCGGCCAGACCTCGGCAGCCCATGATCTCTGCAGCGGCCTGAAGCCCTTCCGCAAGCGCCATCACATGCAGGCCGGCGTCGGCCATTACGGGGTTTTCTCGGGCCGGAAATGGGACGGGCAGATCTACCCGATCGTCCGCAACATGATCCTCGCCAATAGCTGAGCGAGCCGGCCGCATGCAACGGCCTTCGCTACCAGTCGGGCCCTGACTGCGGCTGCGCGACCAGGGCGCCATGCGCGGCGTGGAAGCCCAGGGCGCGGTAGCACTCGAATTGTTCCTCGGAAAACATCTGGTCGCCGGTGGTTTCGTGCGGAAAATCAGGATAGCGCGACTTGTAGTCGAGGATGTAGTCGTTCTCGTCGCCCGTGAGCGATGATTTGATGTAGATGATCTCGCCGTGGTCCTCCGGCCCGTATTCGATCGTGCCCCTCGCCACATGGGTGCGCTGCCCGATCTTTGCCGGATCGGGCCCTTGGCCCTTTGCGTATTCCTGGTTGACCGCGAGCGAACTGGCCTGAATGTCGCGCCAGGGCAAGGTGATGCGGATACCGAGATCGATCCGGGCGTAGCGCTCCGCCTCGACGAGCGAGCGGAACGAGAGTTGCGGATCGGCCTCGGCATCGAGGACGATGATCCGCGCGCAGCGCCGGCGTAGCAATTCGTAGAGACCGAGATTTTCGATGTGGCCACCATCGGTTAAATAGACTTGGGAGCTCTTCTCGGAGAGCAGGCTCAGCATCTCCTGGAGGAGGTAGGGTTTGAACCAGTCGTTCGCATCGCTGCCGGCGCCGGCCTGCAGCACGAAAGCCGGGTTTGTCATCCAGTAGCCCAAACGGATGTTGAGCAAGGCGAGCGTCGGGGAGAAGCCGCGCATCGTGTTCGCCCCCATATTGGAGGACGCCGCCGCGCCCGAAATCGCCATCGCAGTCGCGAGGTCGATCCCGGCGCAGTGGTCGACGAGCTTGTCGGTGCGGATGTAGCCGGTGCTGGCGCTGCCGCAATACACCGGCGAGAACTGAAAGAAATCGGCGTTGCGGCCGCGCTGATTGACGTATTTCGAGCTTTGAATGTTCAAGGCCGCATTGACCAGATGCAATGGTCCATAGGCCGGGTGCAGCCCGGTGAAACCGGCATTGTCGAGCCAGGGCGGATCGGTCGAAACGTTCCGGCCGGACTTCAGCTTGCGTATCCTGCGAGGGTCGAACAGGAATGCCTTGCTCAGGCGATCGCGGTAGAGCCGATGCAGCGAGTTTCCGTTGGGCGTCAGGAACAGCCAGGTGCCGGCTGTCAGGATGAGGCCGGTCGCCGTGTAGAGCCAGGGGAAGAAATAGGTCGCGGCACAGGCATCCCTCGTATCCCCGCCCGACAGCGTACCGACATCTGGCTTGCCGCAAAGCTCGCCGACGAGCCATTGCATCCAGGCCGGGCGGTACGAGAAGCCAATATCCCCGGCGATGGTGGTGTAGAGATAGGCCACCCATAGCGTCATCGGCAGCGCCAGCGCGATCAGGAACAGGATGATCTTCGACATCAGCCGGCTGAGCAGCGGCCTAAGGCCGCTCTCTCCCTCCTTCGTCTTCAGAATGCTCCCGAAGACATTGCTCGCGAAGGCCGAGACGGCAGCGACAGGCGCGAGATAAGGCGTGACGATCGCCACGATCTGCGAAATCCAGCCGAGCCAACTGTCGGGCCCCTCCTGAACGTAGAGCAGGAACAGGCCGCGCAGGGCGAAGGGCTGCAGCTCGAACAGCGCCGCCAGCGCCGTCAACGCCATCAGCGCCTGTGAGATGCGCGCCGCCGCGCCGACGAATTCGGGCGCCGAATCGCCGCGTCCGCTCCGTAGCAGCGCCCAGCCGACATGGAAGCAGACAGCCAACAGCAGAAACCATTTGGTGAAGAAGAAATCGGCCGGTTCGGCTTTCTTGCGAAGATTGGCAAAATCCTTCGTTTTCGATTGCAGCTGCGTGTGGAGGTCGGCTTTCCGCTCCAACTCCGTCAGCGTCGCATTCTTCGGGTTGAGCTCCTCGAACGGCGCGAGCTGGGATTTCAGGGTTGCGATCTCCTGCCCATTCCTCGCCAGGCTCGCCTTTTCGGGCTCCGTCAGCGCAACGGGATGGCCGGGAAATTGCTCCCAGCCGAGGAAGTCCGGACGGGTCAGCGCGTCCTGGTTGGGATTGAGCGCCAGCGTGAGACCGGCGCAGACCAGCAGGACACCAGCAACGATGGCGAGGTTGGCGCCCAGCCCCCGCAGGATCACGGAGCAGGACGCCAGGATATCGCGCCAGCCGCCGGGAATGAGGTAGTTGGAATAATTGCGCAGATGCGCGACGGCGAGATTGTCGCTTTTATCCCCGTCATCGGTCGTGAACGGGAATTCGCCCTCGCCGGTATCGAGACCCAATGTCAGGGATGTCCCGATATAGCCGCCGCCGGAAACGGTCGAGAGATAGTCGATTTCGGCCAGAACGCCATTCTGGTGCAGAGCCTGCAGGGCGCCCAGACTGAACGCGGCGCTTCTGATGCCGCCGCCAGAGATTGCCAAGCCGCTGCAATCCCGGCTGATCCGCGTCCCGCCGGGCAATTTCAGTCTGGAGCGCTTCTGGTGCCGCCGCCTGATATTGATGCATCGCGTTTCGAGCGCGATGACATCGTCGATCGATGTCGCGAGCTCCTTGGCGTCGGGAGCAACGATGACGTCGCGATAGGTCTTTCTCGTCTCCGATGGCGTTGCGGACGCTGGCTTTGCCATCTCACGTCAATCCCGGAACCGGTCTTTCCAGTCGAATGCGAGATGACGTTACGATAACTCAACGAAAAGCTGCAAGTCTGGAATGGCACCAGCGGGAGATGCAGCCCCCCGGCCGGCGCTGTCACTTCTCCTTGATGGAGAGGCCGTCCTTGCCGATGGAAATCTGCACGCCATCGGGCTGCTTCTTCTCCTGATAGAGCGCGTATCCCGTGACGGCGAGGCCCGCGAGGAGCAGCACGACGAGGGCGACCAGAAGATTGCGCGAAGCGAGCATGATGGATCCAAAATGAGCGTCGCGGATAGCGGCGACGACCAGACAACCCTGTTTTCCTCGCAAAGTTCCTCGCAGCGCCTTGCCGTGCTGCGTCAGCGCGCCAGTCGCGCCCCGCCGGCGGCCGGCGCATCGACGGCCATGCCGCGCCCGAGCAGGGCGACGGCCACGCTCGACCAGGCAACGCCGAGGCACCAGCCGGCGAGGACGTCGGTCGGCCAATGCACGCCGAGATAGACCCGGCTGAAGCCGATCAGGATGATCATCGTCCAGGCGAGGCCGAGACAGACCCGCGTGATGTCGTCGCGTCGCGCCGCCAGGCCGACGAAGCCCGCAATGCTGAGCAGCGTCACCGCCGAGAGGAAGGCGTGGCCGCTCGGAAAGCTCGCGGTGAAGGTCAGGGCCGTATGCGCGACGATATCGGGCCGCTCCCGCCCGATCAGGATCTTCAGGCCGGTGCTGACGAGCGTCGCCAGGACCACGCTGACGGCCAGCGCCACCGCCAGGCGACGATAGCCGCACAGCCAGAGCGTCAGGCTCGCCGTGATCGTCATGAAGCCGAGGCCGACGAAGCTGCCGAGCCCGCTCATGTCACGCATCGCCTCACCCAGCCAAGGCGGGCCGAGCGGTGTCGAGGGATCGCCGGCCTGGCGCAGCAGCAGCACGAGGCGGCTGTCGAAGGCGAAGCTGTGGCCGGAGACGATGAGCAGCGCCAGGCCGATGAAGGCGAAGCCCGCTGCGAGCGGAACCAGGAAGCGGGGATGAAGGAAGGACATCGGGCTCCGGCTGTTGACGGCTTGCCCTGATGTAGGGTCGCCCCCGCCGTTCAGACAAGGCCTGGGCGCGCACCGATGAGCCGGATCGCCTTGGGCAGCAGCCGATAGACCAAGGCGCCAGCTTTGCGCTCGACCTCGCCGTCGAAGGTGATATGCCCGCGCTTCTTGTCGCGCCGCGTCAGCGTGACCTCCTCGGCGGTGAAGGAGGTCAGGTTGTGCGAGCGGCGCCAGCCGCCGGTCACGACAGACAGCGCGGCCTTGCAGCGCGAGTAGAGCCCGCCGGCGTTGAGGATGTGGACCTCGAAGACGCCGCCATCGAGCCTGGCGCGCCGCCATTCGGCTCCGTCGAAGCGATTGATGGTCACCAGCACCGCGTCGGCCTCGACATGGCGGTGGCCGTCGGCAGTGAGGATCTCGACCGAGATCGAGCGCGTGAACAGGATCGAGCGCGTCGCCGCGACGGCGAAGGCGACATGGCGGCTGAAGGGAAAGCGCCTTCGCGCATATTCGCGCTCGCGCGCCATCAGGCTGAAGAAGCCCATGCCGGAAATGGAATGGAACAGTCTGTCGTTGACCTGGCCGATGTCGAGCGCGACCGGTTCGCCCTTGCAGAGCGCCTCGATCTGATGCTCGAGCGTGCCGTAGAGGCCGAGATCGCGACCGAGCACGTTGACGGTGCCCAGCGGCAGCACGCCGACCGGCCGGCCAGCCTCGAGCAGGACCGGCAGCACGCCATTAATCGTGCCGTCTCCGCCGGCGACGACGGGAATGCAGCTCTCGTCCCTGATCGCCAGGGCAAGCGCGTCGCCGAGATCGCGCGGATGCACGAGCTTGACCGCGACCGAACAGTCATGGGCGGCGAAGGCCGAACGGAGCCGCTGTGCGAAGGCGTCCGGACCTGCAGCCAGAACTGTGCCTGCCTTGGCGTTGACCACGACGGTATGGTGCATCGACGGTCCCCCCGGGAGCCGTTGCGGTTCGGTCGGGGACAGCGGATCCGCCAGGTTCATGACAAGGCGGGCTGGTGCCAATGACGATTGCCGAATCGTGGCGGCGCCTGTTCCGGTCGAATCTCCTCGACCTCTTCGGTCACAACCTCAAAGCGCTGCAGGATGTGCGGGCCGAAGGAGTTGAGCATCGCGACATCGGTCGCGTCCCGGCCGCGCGCGATCACGATGCGTCCGATCCGGGGCATGTTGTGACGGGCATCAAACGTGTACCAGCGACCGCTGAGGAACACCTCGAACCAGGCGTTGAAATCCATCGGGGCCGGGTCCTTCGGCACGCCGATATCGCCGAGATAGCCATTGCAGTAGCGCGCCGGGATGTTGAGGCAACGGCACAGGGCGATCGCCAGATGCGCGAAGTCGCGGCAGACGCCGATGCGCTCCTCGAAAGCCTCTGAGGCAGTGCGGGTGTTGCGGGCGAAATGGTAGCCGAAGGTGAGATGGTTGTGGACGAAATCGACCACCGCCTGAACGCGCTGCCAGCCGGGCTCGACCTGGCCGAACAGGCTCCAGGCCTGGGCTGCGAGCTTGTCGGTTTCGCAATAGCGGCTGCCCATCAAAAAGACGAGCGCCTCGTCGGGAAGCCTGGAGGGCGCAACTTCGCGAGCCGCGAGGTTGACTGGATCAGGCTCGCCGGAATCATGCGCGACGCCTTCGGAGCGAAGCAGGACGCCGCCGGCCGGGGCGACGATGCGGCGGCAGATATTGCCGAACTGATCGAGATATTGCGAAACCGGCACCGGCCGGTGCGGATCGCTGAGCGCAGTCACCATCATCTCGTCGGGCCGCATCAGGTCATGGCGACGCGAGGGATGAATGTCGAGCAGGGTGATCAACGGCAAATCCTGCTGGCAGACGAGTTCGATACGATAGCCGTAGCGAATCTGCATGGCGCGCTCCTGGGTTCACAGTGAGGGCAATCGTCGCTCGATCATGAGGCGTTCGCATGTGTCGCATTCAGGACGCGCCACGCCCTGATGCGCTCCCAAAAAATGGGCGGGATGCGGGCCAAAAGACCCGCATCCCGCCGCCACGGCGATTCGGCTGGGGGGATAGCAACCGCCGCGACCTGCTTCAGGCCGGCCCTACATCATCCAGTAGGGCATCGTACCGTAATAATCGTGGACGCGCTTGCCATAGGCTTTGTCGTCCCAATCGGGCTCGCCCTCGCTGTCATACATGGGCGCCGCCTCGAGCTTGTCCTTGGTGAGCGGAACGACGTAGCCACCGCGATTGGTGTCGTAGTCGAGCACGCTCCAGGGGATCGGGTGATATTTCTCGCCGAGTCCGAGGAACCCGCCGAAGGACATGATGGCGTAGGCGACCTTGCCGGTCTGCTTGTCCAGCATGACGTCGTAGATCTCGCCGAGATGGTCCCCGGTCGCATTGTAGACATCAGTACCGGCGACGCGTGCTCCCGCGATCAGCGGATTCTTCGATGAGACGGCCATGGTTTGAGCTGTCATCAGCTGCTCCTCCGGTTCGAGCGGCTTGTCTCGCCGCAGGCTGACTGGAGAACGTCGCTTCCCGGGAAAAGGTTCCGGCCAAAATTCATCTGCCGTTCAAATCGAAGGAGCCAATGATGCTGCCTGCGCACCGCGTGGGCACTCATGTGGGGGAACTTTCCCCGCCAGCCCTCGTTATGGGCGCAAGGCATCGGCCGATGCCCGGACGCCAAGGAGAAATCTGATGAAGAAGCTCGTAATCCTCGCCGCATTGGCCGCCTCCCTCGGAGCCTGCACGCAGCGCGAGCAGAATACCGGGGCTGGCGCCCTGATCGGCGCAGGCACAGGCGCTGTCATCGGTGGGCTCGCGACAGGACGCGCCGGCGGCGCGCTGGCGGGCGCCGCGATCGGCGGCGCAGGCGGCGCGATCATCGGCAACGCATCGACGCCTGACACCTGCTATGGCCGCGACGAATACGGCCGGCGCTACCGCTACGCCTGCTGATCGACCTCGGCTTTTAGAGCGTTTTCAAGCGAAGTGGACACCGGTTCGCGTGAAGAAAACGCGACAAAACAAAGAGCTAGAGCGATACCCGATCCGATCGGATCGGGTATCGCTCTAGCGACAGGGCCCGCCTTCCCAAGGGGGAAGGTGGGCCTTTTTTGTTTCGCATCGCCGACGGTTTGCTCAGGCCGCCCATTTGCTCAAACTTACCCGTTCAGACTTACCCGTTCAGACTTGCCCGATCAGACTTGCCCATAAGGTCCGAAGCGGCCGACGAAGCGGTGGCGCGTGCCGGGATAGAGCAATCGTACCGCCGTGACCGGGGCGCCCTGGTTCCAGGTCCGGCGCTCGACCAGCAGGCAGGCCGTGCCGGCCTCGATAGCGAGCAGGCGGGCCTCCTCCGCCTCGGCGGCGATGGCGCTGATCGCGTGCTCGGCCTGCGACCACAGGCTGTGCTGCAAGAGCCAGTCGCCCGGTGGCGTCTCCTTGAAATCCTCCTCAGCGGCGGCGGGCACCGTGGCGAGATGGATCACGCGCTCTTCCAGCACATGGGGCTGGCCGCTGCTGAAATGCAGCGTGACGAGATGCGCCACCCTCTCGCTGCGCTTCAGTCCGAAATGTGAGGCGAGTTCGGCCGAGGGGCGGCCATCGCGCCGCGACAGGATCTCATAGGCATAAGTCTGGCCGAGCCCCCTGACCTCATCGGGAATCGAGAGAATGTCGAGCATGGCATGGCTTGCCGGCGGGCTCGCGACGATCGTCCCCGACCGCCGCCGCCGCGTGATCAGGCCCTCGCGCGCGAGCTGGACGAGGGCACGGTGCACGGTCATGCGCGAGGCGCCGAGCTGCTCCATCAGCGCGTGTTCGGGCGGGACCGAAGTGCCCGGCGACCAGACGCCATTCAGGATCAGATCGCGGATCGCCCGCCTGATCTGGTCGTAGACCGGGCCGGCTCCATCGAGCTTCACCGCCTCCAGCCTGGTTTCCGCCATCGTCATGATCGTCACGCCGCCTTCAGCCGAGCAGTTTGCGCATCGTCGCGGCGAAGCGCGCCTTGACCGGCTCGCGCCCGAGATGGCGCCCCTCCGCGACGACCCTGCGCCCGCCGACGAAGACATCGCGCAACGGCAGCGCGTTGGCGGCGAAGATCGCGCTGTCGAGCGCGATCTCTCCGGCCTTGCCGAGCAGCGCCGGATGGTCCGCAGCAAGCGTCACGAGATCGGCGCGGCAGCCCGGCGCGAGCCGCCCGATGGCACGACCGCAGGCTTGCGCGCCGCCCACGCAAGCCGCCTGCCAGAGCGCGACCCCGGTCGAGGCGCCGGCATCCGCCATCAAGGCGCGGCCGCGGTCGCGCAGGCGCTGGGAGTATTCGAGCTGGCGCAGCTCCGCCCCGGCATCGATCTGGATGTTGGAGTCGCTGCCGATGCCGAAGGCTCCGCCGGCTGCGCGATAGCGCACGCCGTCGAAGATGCCGTCGCCCAGACTAGACTCGGTGATGGGGCAGAGGCCGGCGATCGCACCGCTGCGGGCGATACCATCGCGCTCGGCCTCGGTCAGATGCGTCGCGTGGATCAGACACCAGCGCCGATCGAGCGTCGTATTCTCCATCAGCAATTCGACCGGGCGGCGGCCAGTGATCCTAAGGCTGTCCTCGACCTCGCGCATCTGCTCGGCGACATGGATATGCAGCGGCCCGTCCGGCCGCAAATCCGCCAGCCAGTCGAGATCGTCGAGCGCGACCGCGCGCAGCGAATGCGGGGCGAGGCCGAGCCGTGCATCGGGCAGCGGGCGGATCGCCGCCGCGCTCGCCTCGATCAGGCGCAGATAGGCGTCGCGCTCATTGACGAAGCGGCGCTGGCCATGGACGGAGGGCGCGCCGCCGAAATTGCCGAAACGGTAGAGCACCGGCAGCAAGGTCAGCCCGAGCCCCGTCTCCTCAGCCGCCGCAGCGATCGCACCCGCCATGGCGGCGATATCGGCATAGGCGCGCCCGTCCTTGTCGTGATGCAGATAGTGGAATTCGGCGAGCGCCGTGAAGCCGCCCTCCAGCATCTCGACGAAGGCCTGGGCGGCGACGGCCTGGACGTCATCGGGATCGAGCCTGTCGAGGAAACGGTACATCACCTCGCGCCAGGTCCAGAAGGAATCATCGCTCGCGCCACGCCGCTCCGACAGACCGGCCATGCCACGCTGGAAGGCATGGCTGTGCAGGTTCGGCATGCCGGGCAAGGCGAGGCCGGGCAAACGCTCCGCATCCGCTGCGGGCGCAACGCCGGCTTCGACGCGCGTGATGACGCCATCCGCGATCGTCAGCGTCACGTCATCGGCAAATCCGTCCGGCAGGAGAGCCTGCGCGAGATGCAGGGTCTGGTTCACGCGATCGCTCCAGCAGTCATTTGCGGCCCGCTTGCCAATTGCATATGCAATTAGCTAGCATAGCCTTGGGATGAGGATTGTCGAGAGGAAACGCGGGTGGCGCAACGGCCGGATGAGTTTCTGATCTGCGACCGGGTTTGGACGAATGCCCGGCTCGCCACGATGGCGGCAGGCTCCGGCACGCCCTATGGCGCGATCGCAGATGGCGTCATCGCCGCACGCGACGGGCGCATCGTCTTCGCCGGGGCGAAAGGCGACGCGCCTGCCTTCGATGCGGTGGAAACGATCGACTGCGGCGGCCGCTGGATCACGCCCGGCCTGATCGATTGCCACACCCATCTCGTTTATGGCGGCGACCGCGCCCATGAATTCGAGCTGCGCCTGCAAGGCGCGAGCTATGAGGAGATCGCGCGCGCAGGCGGCGGCATCCTCTCCACCGTGAAGGCGACGCGGGCCGCAAGCGAGGCCGAACTCTTCGCCAGCGCCGACAGGCGGCTCGCCGCATTGATCGCGGAAGGCGTCACCACCATCGAGATCAAATCCGGCTATGGGCTGGAGACGGAAACCGAGCTGAAGCAGCTTTCGGTCGCGCGCCGGCTCGGGCGCGAGCGGCCGGTCGGCGTGCGCACCACTTTTCTGGGCGCGCATGCGGTGCCGCCCGAATATAAGGGCCGCGCCAGTGACTATGCCGAGTTCGTCATTGGGCCGATGCTGGACGCCGTCGCGGCACGGGGACTGGCGGATGCGGTCGATGTCTTCTGCGAGGGCATAGCCTTCTCGCCCGAGGAAACGGCGCGCATCTTCACTGCGGCCAAGGCCAAGGGCCTCGCGATCAAGATCCACGCCGAGCAACTCTCCAATCTCGGCGGAGCCGCATTGGCCGCCGAACATGGCGCGCTCTCGGCCGACCATCTCGAATATCTCGACGAGGCCGGTGTCATCGCCATGGCGAAGGCCGGCACGGTTGCGGTGATCCTGCCGGGCGCCTTCTATTTCCTGCGCGAGACACAGAAGCCGCCGATCGCGCTGCTGCGCCAGCACGGCGTGCCGATCGCGCTCGCGACCGACGCCAATCCCGGTTCCTCGCCACTGACCTCGCCGCTCCTGGTGCTGAACATGGCCTGCACGCTGTTCCGATTGACGCCGGAGGAGGCGCTGGCCGGCCTGACCCGCAACGCCGCTCAGGCACTCGGCTTAGGCCGCGAGATCGGCACGCTCGAGGCCGGCAAGCGCTGCGACCTCGCGATCTGGGAGATCGAGCGCCCGGCCGAGCTCGCCTATCGCATCGGCTTCAACCCGCTTCACGCCCGCATCTGGAACGGACAATGACCCTGCCTGTCTCGCTCACGCCCGGCCACGCCCCCCTGACGCATTGGCGCGACGTGCTCGCCGGCGCGTCGCTCACGCTCGATGCGGCAAGCGCGGGCGCCATCGCCGCGGCCCAGGCGATCGTCGACGACATCGTCGCGGCCGGCACCGTGACCTATGGCGTCAATACCGGCTTCGGCAAGCTCGCCAGCGTGCGTATCGCCGATGCGGACCTCGCGACGCTGCAACGCAACCTCATCCTGTCGCATGCGGTCGGAACCGGCCCGGCCCTGCCCGACAGCGTGGTGCGCCTGATCCTCGCGATGAAGGCTGCAAGCCTGGCGCGCGGCGCTTCGGGCGTGCGCCCCGTGGTGGTCGAAGCACTGCTCGGCGCGCTCGCGGCCGATGCCTTACCGGTGGTTCCGGCGAAGGGCTCGGTCGGCGCGTCGGGCGACCTTGCCCCGCTGGCGCATCTGACAGCCGCCCTGATGGGGGTCGGTGAAATCAGGCTGAAAGGCATGGCCCTGCCGGCGGCGGAAGCGCTGTCGCGCATCGGCCAGGCCCCGCTCGCGCTCGGCGCCAAGGAAGGGCTCGCGCTGATCAACGGCACGCAGGTCTCGACCGCGATCGCGATCACGGCGCTTTCCGAGATCGCGCGCGTCTTCGACGCCGCGCTCGTTGCCGGTGCGCTCTCCGTCGATGCGCTGAAGGGCTCGGATACGCCGTTCGATCCCCGCATCCAGGCGCTGCGCGGCCAGCCCGGCCAGATCAACGTCGCCGCCACCTTGCTGACGCTGATCGCGGGCAGCGAGATCCGCGACAGCCACCGCTTCGGCGATACCAAGGTGCAGGACCCTTATTCGCTGCGCTGCCAGCCGCAGGTGATGGGCGCAGTGCGCGACCTCCTCGGCAACGCCGCCGCGACGCTCGGCATCGAGGCCAATGCCGTCACCGACAACCCCTTGGTGCTGGGGCCGGGCGAGATCGTCTCGGGCGGCAATTTCCACGCCGAGCCGGTCGCTTTCGCGGCCGACATCCTCGCCATGGGGCTGTGCGAGATCGGCAATCTCTCGGAGCGGCGCATGGCGCTGCTGGTCGACCCGGTGATGAGCGGGCTGCCGCCCTTCCTGGCGCGCGACGCCGGGCTCAACTCCGGTTTCATGATCGCACAGGTGACGGCCGCCGCGCTCGCTTCTGAGAACAAGCAGAAGGCCTATCCGGCCTCCGTCGACACCATCCCGACCTCCGCCAACCAGGAGGACCATGTCTCGATGGCGACGCATGGCGCCTATCGCCTGCTCGACATGGCCAAGAACGCCGCCAGCATCATCGGCATCGAATTGATGGCGGCGGCGGAGGCGATCGAGCATCACCGGCCGATGAAGACGAGCCCGCGACTGGAACCGGTGCTCGCCCTGCTGCGCGGTCGCATCGCGCCGCTGACGGCCGACCGCTATCTCGCCCCGGATCTCGCGGCTGCAACGGATCTCGTGCTCAGCGGCGCGGTCGGTCAGGCGGCGGGGTTGGACAGTTTTGCGGAGTTTGCGGCGTGACATGTGAGAACCACAACGCGCCCCCTCTCCCCTTGCGGGAGAGGGTTGGGGTGAGGGGTCGCGCGACCGTCCTCATTGGCTTGCAGCCGCCGTCCGCTGCCGATTCCGACCTGAGCGTCCCCTCATCCGGCGCTGCGCGCCACCTTCTCCCGCGAGGGGAGAAGGGAATGCGCTCCCGGCGACACAGCTAGGATGACAACCATGACCGACATCGTCACCGTCACCCCGGGCCCCTCGCCTTTCATCCTCTCGATGCCACATCCCGGCACCGGGCTGCCGCACGAGGTCCGCGCCGCTCTCAACGAGACCGGCCGCAGCGTGCCCGACACCGACTGGCACATGCGCCAGCTCTACGGCTTCACCGAGCGCTTCCAGCCGACGATCGTCGAGGCGGGGCTGTCGCGCTATGTCATCGACGTCAATCGCGACCCCTCCGGCGTCTCGCTCTATCCCGGCCAGGCGACGACCGAACTCGTCCCGACCACGAGTTTCGACGGCGAGCCGATCTGGGCGACAGCGCCAGATGCGGCCGAGATCGAGCGGCGACGCCAAGCCTATTTCCAGCCCTATCATGAGGCGCTGGCCGCCGAGGTCGCACGCGTGAAGGCGCTTCACGGTTGGTGCCTGCTCTGGGACTGCCACTCGATCAAATCGGTGATCCCGCGGCTGTTTCCCGGCACGCTGCCAAGCTTGAACCTCGGCACGAATTCGGGCGCGAGCTGCGCGGCGCCCATTGAGGCGGCGACTATCGCCGCGATGGCGGGCCAGCCCTTCAGCCAGATCGTCAATGGCCGCTTCAAGGGTGGCTGGATCACGCGCCATTACGGCAAGCCGGCCGAGCATGTGCATGCGATCCAGATGGAGATCGCGCTTAGCGCCTATCTCACCGACGAGACGCCGCCCTGGACCTTCGACGAGGCCAAGGCCGCCAAGCTCCAAGCCGCCCTCTCCAGCATCATCGCCGCCGCGCTGGACGCGGCCGCCAGCTTCGAAAAGGCTCAAGCATGACCCGTATCGACAACAGCCGCGTCATCCGCAGCCCGCGCGGCAGCGAGCTCTCGGCCAAGAGCTGGCTGACCGAGGCGCCTTTGCGCATGCTGATGAACAATCTCGACCCCGATGTCGCGGAGAAGCCGGGCGAGCTCGTGGTCTATGGCGGCATCGGCCGCGCCGCCCGCACCTGGGAGGATTTCGACCGCATTTGCGCCTCGCTGCGCTCGCTCGAGGCCGACGAGACCTTGCTTGTGCAATCGGGCAAGCCGGTCGGCATCTTCAGGACGCATGCGGACGCGCCGCGCGTGCTGATCGCCAATTCGAACCTCGTCCCGGCCTATGCCAACTGGGAGCATTTCCACGAGCTCGATAAGCTCGGGTTGATGATGTACGGTCAGATGACGGCCGGTTCCTGGATCTATATCGGCACGCAAGGCATCGTCCAGGGCACCTACGAGACCTTCGTCGAGGTCGGTCGCCAGCATTATGGTGGCTCGCTCAAGGGCAAGTGGATCCTGACCGGAGGCCTGGGTGGCATGGGCGGGGCGCAGCCGCTCGCCGCCACCATGGCCGGCGCCTCGATGATCGCCATCGAATGCAAGCCCTCCTCGATCGATTTCCGCCTGCGCACCCGCTATCTCGACGAGAAGGCTGCCAGCATCGACGAGGCGCTGGAGATCGTCGAGCGCGCCCATAAGCAGGGCAAGGCCGTCTCGGTCGGCGTGCTCGGCAACGCGGCCGATGTGTTTCCCGACATGGTCCGCCGCGGCATCCGCCCCGATGTCGTCACCGACCAGACCTCGGCACATGACCCGCTCAACGGCTATCTGCCGGCCGGCTGGACGCTGCAGGAATGGGAGGAACGTCGGGAGCGCGACCCCGCCGGGACGATTCTGGCAGCCAAGGAATCGATGGCGACGCATGTGCGCGCCATGCTCGATTTTCAGAAGATGGGCGTGCCGACGCTCGATTACGGCAACAATATCCGCCAGATGGCGAAGGATATGGGCGTTGCCGACGCCTTCGATTTCCCCGGCTTCGTGCCGGCCTATATCCGGCCGCTGTTCTGCCGCGGCATCGGGCCGTTCCGCTGGGCCGCGCTCTCGGGCGACCCCGAGGACATCTACCGCACCGACCAGCGCGTGAAGGAATTGCTGCCGGACGACACCCATCTGCACAACTGGCTCGACATGGCGCGCGAGCGCATCCAGTTCCAGGGCCTGCCCGCCCGCATCTGCTGGGTCGGGCTGGGCGACCGGCACCGGCTCGGCCTCGCCTTCAACGAGATGGTGGCGAAGGGCGAACTCAAGGCCCCGGTCGTGATCGGCCGCGACCATCTCGATTCAGGCTCGGTCGCCTCGCCCAACCGCGAGACGGAAGCGATGAAGGACGGTTCAGATGCGGTCTCCGACTGGCCGCTGCTGAATGCGCTGCTCAACACGGCGGGCGGCGCGACCTGGGTCTCACTGCATCATGGCGGCGGCGTCGGCATGGGCTATTCGCAGCATTCGGGCGTGGTCATCGTTGCCGACGGCACACCGGAAGCCGCGAAAAGGCTGGAGCGCGTACTCTGGAACGACCCGGCGACCGGCGTGATGCGCCATGCCGATGCGGGCTATGAGATCGCGATTGA
Source organism: Allobosea sp. LjRoot9 (assembly GCF_964252745.1). Classification (NCBI taxonomy): domain Bacteria; kingdom Pseudomonadati; phylum Pseudomonadota; class Alphaproteobacteria; order Hyphomicrobiales; family Alloboseaceae; genus Allobosea; species Allobosea sp. LjRoot9. Next base: position 41,734 of record NZ_CAXUPC020000002.1, read on the forward strand.
CTGCGCCAAGGAGAAGGGGCTGAAACTGCCGGGCATTCTCGGTTGAACAGGCAATCTCGGCTGACCATGCGCCTGATCCGAGCCCGCGAGTGCCGCGCCATGCCGTGGAAGAATGGCGGCGGCACCACGACCGAAATCGCCGTGCATCCGCAGGGAGCCTCGCTCGATGCCTTCGACTGGCGCATCTCCATGGCGCATGTCGGCAGCGACGGGCCGTTCTCCAGCTTCCCCGGCATCGACCGGACCCTTGCGGTGCTGCGCGGTAACGGCATCCGCCTCGCCTTCAGCGATGGCGAGACGATCACGCTCGACCGGCAGACGGAGCCCTTCGCCTTCGCGGCCGACCGCGCTGTCGCGGGGCAGCTCGTCGCCGGGCCGATCGACGACCTCAACGTGATGAGCCGGCGTGGCCGCTGGGCTCATGCGATGCAGCGGCTGACGGGGCCGGAGCCGCATGTGCTTGAAGCCGATGCGGGGCTGCTTGTCCTCGTGGCGCGCACGGGCGGCTGGACGGCAAGGGTCGGGGCCGCCATCGAAACACTCGTGCCCGGCGACAGCGCCGTTCTGGACGACCCTGCGAGGGTTGAACTCAGCGCCAACGATCCCGAAAGCGAGATGTTCGCGATCACGCTGCGGCCGATGAGCTGACACGCGAGGCTCATGCGCGCATCGGGCGGCATCTCGAAGGAGCGGAACTCGATCAGCCCGAGCCGTCCGTCGGCGGCGCCGCGACTATGGCAGCAGTGCTGCTGGTGCGGCGGGGATAGGGCCGCAACGCAGAACCCTCTCCTTACAGGAGAGGGGTTCCCCGCGCCTTTTCGCCACTGCCGCGCGCCCTCTTCCCTTCTCCCCATCAAAGTCGACTGTTGCCGACTTTGACACTTAGGGTTGCCCATCTCGGGCAAGCCCGAGATGGCTGGGAGAAGGGTTTCCAGCACCCTTCCACTAGCCGCAGCCGCTATTGCGGCTGCTCCATGTAGCCGCGCGTCATCGGCAGCGTATCGAGGCGCTTGGTGAGCTGGAACTGGAAGACGACGAGGTCGTCATGCCGGAAGCTCGCCTCCGAGGCTGCGAGATAGAACTCCCACATCCGGGCGAAGCGCTCGTCATACATCGCGACCGCCTCGGCGCGGCGCGCGAGGAAACGCTCGCGCCAGGCCTTCAGCGTCTCGGCATAATGCAGCCGGAGCACCTCGACATCGGAGATGATCAGGCCCTCATGCTCGACCGCCGCCGTCACCTCCGACATCGCCGGGATGTAGCCGCCCGGGAAGATGTATTTGGCGATGAAGGGGTTGGTCGCGCCAGGCGGCGAGCTGCGGCCGATCGTGTGGATCAGCGCGACGCCGTCATCCTTCAAGAGTTCCGCGACCTTGCGGAAGAAGGTGCGGTAATAGCCGACGCCGACATGCTCGAACATGCCGACCGAGACGATCCGGTCGAAGCGCTCCGGGACGTCGCGATAGTCCTGCAGGCGGAAATCGACCGGCAGGCCTGCGGCCGTCGCGCGCTCCCTGGCGACGGCGAGCTGCTCCTGCGAGAGCGTGACGCCAGTCACGTTCGCGCCCGTCTCGCCTGCGATCGTCAGGCCGAGCCCACCCCAGCCCGAGCCGATATCGAGCACATCATGGCCCGGCCCGATCGCGAGCTTGGCCAGGATGTGCCGCTTCTTGGCGATCTGGGCCTCGGCGAGCGAGGTCTGCGGCGTCAGAAAATAGGCGCAGGAATACTGCATGTCCTCATCGAGGAAGAGCCGGAAAAACTCCGCTTTGAGATCATAGTGATGGGCGACATTGCGCCGCGCCCAGCCAAGCGTGTTGTGCTGGTGGAAGCGCCTGACGCTGGTCCTGAGCTTCGCCAGCGCCCTGGCCCAGGCCGTCGGAGGGTTGCGGTGAACACCTGCGACCAGCACGTCCAGCAGATCATAGAGGCTGCCGCGCTCGACCACGACGCGCCCTTCCATCACCGCCTCGCCCAGGGCCAGCTCCGGGTCCAGCGCGAGCTGGAGCTCGGTCGGCCGGTCGGCGATGCGCATCCTGAATGCGGGCGTACTCCCCTTTCCGACGGATTGCAGTGATCCATCGGCGAACACAACATCGATCCGCGGCTCCTTCACCAGCCGGGACAACATCCTTGCGATAAGCGCGTGCATCGGCCCCACCTCATGGCAGCACCCCTTTGGAGATAAGATGGCAAGCGACTATTGCAACAAAATAGCCCTTTTTCTGCAATTCCGACCATCACTTGCCGCATATCGGGCGAGCTGCGGGGTGATGGTTGCGCGGGCAGGTTCTAGTGGACCTCCGCCGCCAGAACGGCCTCGACGCGGATCTCCTCGACCAGCCGCTCCTTCAGCGCCACGAACTCCGGGCTCGTCTTGATGGTGTAGGGTCGCGGATGGGGCAGATCGACCGCGATATCGGCCTTGATCCGGCCGGGCCGGGCGCTCATCACCACGACGCGCGAACCGACGAAGATCGCCTCCTCGATATCGTGGGTGACGAAGAGCACGGTCTTCTGCTCGCGCTCCCAGATGCCGAGCAGCATCTCCTGCATCAAGGCGCGGGTCTGGTTGTCGAGCGCCCCGAAGGGCTCGTCGAGCAGCAGGATCTTGGGGTCGTTGGCGAGCGCGCGGGCAATCGCGGTACGCTGCTGCATGCCGCCCGAAAGCTGTTTTGGGAAATGATCGACGAAACCCGAAAGCCCGACGCGGCCGGCCCAGTCGCGGGCGAGATCGAGCCGCTCGCGCTCGGGCACGCCCTTCTCGCGCAGGCCGAAGGCGATGTTCTCGATCACTGTCAACCAGGGAAACAGCGTGTAGCTCTGGAAGACGAAGCCGCGATCGGCGCCCGGTCCGGAGACAGGCGCACCGTCGAGCAGGATGCGGCCCTCGCTTGCCGTCTCGAGCCCGCCGATGATGCGCAGCAGCGTGGATTTTCCGCAGCCCGACGGGCCAAGAATCGTGATGAAGTCGTTATCGGCGACGCTGAGCGTCGTCGGCGTCAGGGCCCGCGTCGATTGACCGCCGCGCTGGGCCGGAAAGACCTTGCCGACATTCTCAATGATCAGCTTGCTCATCGAGCCGCCCATGGAAACAGGCGCTGATTGACCGCCTTGAACAGGAAATCCGAGACCAGGCCGATCAGCCCGATGACGATGATGCCGAAGATGATCTGGCCGGTGTTCAGCAGCGCTTGGCTGTCGGTGATCATATGGCCGATGCCCGATGACGAGCCGATCAATTCGGCGACGATGACATAGGTCCAGGCCCAGCCGAGCACGAGGCGGAAGATCTCGGCGATCTCGGGGGCGGCATTGGGCAGGAGCACGCGCCTGACCACCGAGCTGTCGCTGGCGCCCAGCGTATAGGCTGCGTCGACGAGATCACGCCGGACGCCGCCGACCGCGACCGCAATCATCAAGATGAGCTGGAAGACCGAGCCGATGAAGATGACGAGCAGCTTCTGCGCCTCGCCGATGCCGGCCCAGAGGATCAGGAGCGGAATGAAGGCCGAGGCCGGCAGATAGCGCGCGAAGGAGACGAAGGGTTCGAGGAACGCCTCGACCGGCTTGTAGGCGCCCATCAGGATGCCGAGCGGCAGCGCCACGGCCACGGCCAGCACGAAGCCGCCGATGACGCGCCAGATCGTCATGCCGATATCGAAGGCGAAGCCGTACTGGACCAGCAGGCTATAGCCTTCCCGCAGCATGGTGAGCGGGTCGGCCAGGAACAGCCGCTGCACATAGCCGCCGAAGGTCGCGACGGACCAGAGCACGACGAACAGCGCGAAGAAGGCGACGCCGTAGCCGATCCTTGCGCCGCCGGAGACCGGCTGAAGCGGTTTCATGCGGCGGCTCCGATCGCGCCCGCGACCGAGGCCAGTTCCCGCCAGGGCTCGATCGACCAGAAGCCGGCAGCCGCGCCCGAGGTCGAAGGCAGGATAAAGGCCGCGGATTCCGCAACCTTCACCGCTTGCAGGCCATAGGACATCGCCGGGCCGGGGAGGCCGAGCGCCGCTTGCGCCGCCCGCTTGCCGTTGAAGGCGACGATGGCTGGGGCATGCGCCCTGATCTTGCTCATAAAGCCCTCGACATCGAAATGGGATCGCAGCAAGGCGGCGTCCGGCCCCGAAGTCGCCTTGGCGACGTCGGTGAGGCCGATGCCGTATCGCGGCAGATCGCGGAAATCCATCGGGCCGAGCCGCTCGGTGATCAGCCCGACCTCATGCAGGGTTTTCCAGAACTTGTTGCCCGGCCCGGCATAATAGGCCCCGCGACGTGCCGAGGCCGCCCCGGCTTGCGTGCCGCAAAACACGATACGCAAGCCGGGGAGCAAGACATCGGGCAGGATCACCCGGTTCAGCCGCCGATGACGTATTTTGTCTCGACCAGCGTGCCGAGGTCCGGCTTCGCCTTGATCAGGCCGATCTCGAGCAGGAGGTCGGCAGCCTTGGCGGAGAAAGCCTGCCATTCCCCGGAGAAGAACGTCTTGTTCCCCGCCGCATCCGACCAGCGCAGGTAGGCCGCCGACTTGCCGAACTGCTCGCCGCTCTGCTTCACATCCGCGCCCATGATGCCATAGGCCTTGTCCTTCTCGGCCTTGATCAGGTCGAGAGCCTCGAAATAGCTCTTGGTCAGCGCCTTGGCCGCAGCGTCATTGGCGGCAAGGAAGGCAGGCGTGCAGCCCAGCGTGTCCATCACCATCGGGTAGTCGAGCGTGGTGGCGATGATCTTGCCGGCCTCGGGCTTCTCGCGCACAGCGGAGAGATAAGGCTCATAGGTCAGGGCCGCGTCGTTCTGGCCGGCGATGAAGGCCTGCGCCGCCGGGCCCGGCTCCATATTGACCACCGTCACGTCCTTGATGGACATGCCGTTCTCCTTGAGGAACCAGGCCAGCGCGAAATAGGGCGAGGTGCCCGGAGCCGAGGCCGCCACCGTCTTGCCCTTGAGATCCTTGATCGAGCCGATGGCGCTGCGCGTCACCATGCCGTCAGCGCCATAGCTCTTGTCGAGCTGGAAGATCTGCTTGCTCTTCACGCCCGCGCCGTCCCAGACGATCCAGGTCTCGACGGTCGTCGCGGCGCATTGGATGTCGCCCGAGGCCATGGCGAGATGTCGGTCCTTCTGCGGGATCTTCTTGATCGTCACGTCGAGGCCGTTCTTGGCGAAGATCCCGGCTTCCTTGGCGAGCACCAGCGGGGCGAAGCCGGTCCAGCCCGAAATGCCGATGGCGACCTTGGTCTGCGCCTGCGCGGCGCCCGCCGCAATGAGGCCGGCGAGACCGATGCCGGCCAATGCCGCGATACGCTTCAAACCTGTCATGACGTGAGCCTTCCCCTGTTGTCGTCGGATGATCCGGGCGGCGAGACGCCACCGCAACCTGAAGCGAGCCCAGATGCAACCTTCGTTCCAGGGAAGGTTAAATGCATATGCAAATCCGTCAAGCCGCGCCCTCAAGCCGCGCCCCTGGCACCCATCACGCGATCTCGACCCCGCCATGAATTTCTCGCGTTTGACAGTGCGCCAAACATCTTTTCCCCTGAGGCCTCCTTTCGCGCTCAGCGCGTTCTCCACCAACCCTGTCCGGGATGATCCGAATGAACGGCGCCGACCGCCTCTGCGACACGCTCCTCGTCAACGACGTGGATGTCTGCTTCGCCAATCCCGGCACGTCCGAGATGCATTTCGTCGCGGCGCTCGACCGCAAGCCGCAGATGCGCTGCGTGCTCGGCCTGTTCGAGGGCGTGGTGACGGGCGCTGCCGACGGCTATGCCCGCATGGCCGACAAGCCGGCCGCGACCCTGCTGCATTGCGGGCCCGGCATGGCGAACGCACTCGCCAACATGCACAATGCAAGGCGCGCCTGGACGCCGATGATCAACGTCGTCGGCGACCACGCGACCTATCATCTCCAGCACGACGCGCCGCTGACCAGCGACATCGAGAGCATGGCCAAGCCGATGTCGCATTTCGTCCGCCGCATCGCCTCGGCCGAGGATGTCGGCCCGGCGATCGAAGAAGCCTATGTCGCCTCGCTGACGCTGCCGGGCGTCACCACCGTCATCCTGCCGGCCGATTGCGCCTGGAACGGCGTCGAGCCGGCCGAGCTGAAGCCGGTGAAGCTGCCTGCGCTGAAGAGCGTCGAGGCCGCCACGATCCGCGACATCGCCGCCGGGCTGCGCAAGCATGGCGCGCGGGCCGCGATCATGCTGACCGGTCTCGCGCTGCGCGAGGCGCCGATGGAGATGGCGGCGCGCGCCTGCGCCGCGACCGGGGCGAAGATCTTCAGCCAGATGTCGAACGGGCGCGTCCAGCGCGGCGCCGGCCGCGTCGCGATGCCCAAGATCCACTATCCCGTCGACAAGGCGCTCGATCAGCTCAAGGACGTCGACTATCTCGTGCTGGTCGGCGCGCAGATCCCGGTCGGCTTCTTTGCCTATCCCGGCAAGCCCGGCCGGCTGGTCCATGAGGGCTGCGAGATCGTGACCTTGGCCCGGCCCGGCGACGATCTGCCCGGGACGATCGCTGCCCTCACCGACGAGCTCGGCGCGACGAAGACGGCGCCTGCCTTCATCGCACCGCCGCGCCGGGAACAGCCGGCGCTGCCGACGGGAACGCTCGACGCCGACAAGGTCTGCAGCATCGTCTCGACCCTGCTGCCGGAGAACTGCATCGTCTGCGATGAATCCGTCTCCTCCGGCCGGATGTTCTATTTCGACTGCTACAGCGCGCCGCAGCACGACTACATCCAGCTCACCGGCGGTGCGATCGGCGAAGGTATCCCGCTCGCGGTGGGCGCTGCGGTCGCCTGCCCCGACCGCAAGGTCATCGGCATGCAGGCTGACGGCTCGGGCATGTACACGGTGCAGGGGCTGTGGACGCAGGCGCGCGAGAATCTCGATGTCGTCACGGTGATCTTCGCCAACCGGACCTATGCGATCCTGCATGGCGAGATGCGCGCCGTCGGCGTCAATGATTTCGGCCGCAACGCCAAGCTGATGCTGAACCTCGACGAGCCGGCGCTGGACTGGGTCTCGATGGCGCGCGGCATGGGCGTCGAAGCCGCCCGCGCCACGACGGCGGAGGAATTCACCAAGCTGTTCAAGGGCGCGCTCGGCAGGAAGGGGCCGTTCCTGATCGAGGCGGTGATCTGAGGGTGTCATCCCGTGCGCGCTGCGGCATGTAAATGCCGCTGCGCAGACACGGGATCGCATGACAGGTAGAGCGCCTTGTTCTGACGACGATCCCGCATCTGCGCAGCGGCACTGCGCGCCGCAGCGCGTGCGGGATGACAGGCGCTACTTGAACCCACCCAGGAACGCATCCAGACAGCCGCCGATCGCCTCGATCGCGTAGCCGCCCTCCTGCACCACCAGCGTCGGCAGGCCGAACGCCTTCACCTTCGCGCCGATCGTGCCGAAATCCGCCGCGTCGAGCTTGAGCACGCCGATCGGGTCGTCCTTGTGCGCGTCGTAGCCGAGCGCGATCACCAGCGCCTCGGCCCCAAAAGCCTTGATCGCCGCGCCGGCCTTGTCGACCGCCGCCGCCATCGCGTCTCCACCCGCGCCATGGGCCAGCGGCAGGTTGAGGTTGAAGCCCTCGCCCGGGCCGTTGCCGGTCTCGTCGGCATAGCCGGTGAAGAAGGGGTAGTAGTTCACCGGGTCGGCATGGACCGAGATCGTCAGCACATCGTCGCGACGATAGAAGATCTGCTGCGTGCCGTCGCCGTGATGGGCGTCGACATCGAGGATCGCGACCTTGCCGAATTTCGAGCGCAGGCGCTGCGCCGCGACAGCCGTGTTGTTGATGTAGCAGAAGCCGGTGGCGCGGTCGGCGCGGGCATGGTGGCCCGAGGGGCGGCAGAGCGAATAGACCGCGCGCTCGCCGGACAGGATGGCGTCGGCGCCGGCGACCGCCGTCTCGGCCGAGCGCAAGGTCGAGGTCCAACAATGCTCGCCGACCGGAACCGAAAGATCGCCGAGATACCAGCCGAGCTGGCCCATGATCCCCGTCGGCCGGCAAGGCGGCCGGACGGATTCGTCGGTGCGCCCGCTCCAATAGGGGAAGGTGTTGGGCCAGGCTTCCGGACCGCGCTCGGGCAATTCCAGCCAGCGCGGCCAGAGCGTCTCGAGGAAGCGCACGAAGCCCTCGCTGTGGACGGCGAGAATCGGATCGGTGCCGCTGGCGGCCGGCTGCTCAGGCGTGACGCCGTGCTGCTTCAGCGCGCCGAGCAATTGCGCCGTGCGCTCGGGCAGGTCCTTGGGCGCGACGATCTTGCCGAAGCGCATATATTGCTGCGGGTCATGGAGCGACTGGTCGGGGTGATAGAAGGCGCGCATGCGTGAGACGGTCCCTGGAACGAGCGAAGGCGGTAAAGTTGAGCAGAGGGGAGGATGCTAGCAAAGCCCGCGCCGCGCCGTCAGGCCGCAACGACGCTGCCCCGCCCTGCATCAGCCGAGGGTTTGGCCGGCATGAGGCTTAGCCGATGGACGAGCCAGGGCACACCGCAGCCATGGCACCGCAGGAAAGCCCTGCTCCCGCCGAATGCCTCGAGAAGCAGCGCGCGGAGCACGGCCAAGCCATCAGGGCGTCGTTTTCGGCGCGATCAGTGCGGCGAATTCGGCGGCCAATTCGGAGACCTCGTAGCGGCCGGGGCGATACCAGTCGGTCGAGCCGTTCAGCGCGCCGAGCAGGAAATTGCGCAACGCCTCGGGCGCGCGCTCGGCCGGCAGCACATCCGCCGCCTGCATCTCGGCGACAAGGTCGCGCCAGACCTCCTCATAGGCGCGGCGCACCCGGCGCACACTGTCGGGCGCGGGCGATGCCCCGAAGGTGAAGGTCTTGATGCTGGCCGAGGTGTAATCGCCATGGCCGTGGAGCGCGGTGAGATGCGCGCCGATCGCCGCCTCGAGCCGCTCGCGCGGCGTGGCCTTGGCATGCCCGGCCAGAGCCGCGACGACCGCCTCATGGACGAAGCGGACACCGTCATTGACCACCGCCTCGACGATCTCCTCCTTCGAGGCGAAATGGTAGTAGAGGCTCGCCTTGCGGATGCCGACGGCCTCGGCGATCTCGCGCAACGTCGTCTGGTGATAGCCGCCCGAGCGCAGCAGGCGCGCGGCGGTGTCGAGGATGAGCCGGCGCGAACCGCCTTCGACGGCCACCCGCGCGGATTGGGCTTCGCTCATAGGGTGTCATCCCGTGCGCGCTGCGGCGCGAAGTGCCGCTGCGCAGATACGGGACCGCGAGCAGAACGAGGCACCCCTTCCGGAAATCGGTCCCGCATCTGCGCAGCAGCATTGCATACTGCTGCGCGTGCGGGATGACAGTGCTGCCTGCTCACAGCCGCTTCGCGACCTCTTCCAGCATCACCTCGGTGGCGCCGCCACCGATCGACTGGACGCGGGCGTCGCGGGTCATGCGCTCGATCGTGCTTTCGCGCATGAAACCCATGCCGCCATGGAACTGCAGGCAGGCATACATCACCTCGTTGACCAATTCGCCGCAATAGGCCTTGACCATCGAGACCTCCCTGGTCGCCTCGAACCCCTGCGCGTCGAGCCAGGCTGCGTGATAGACGAGCTGGCGGCCGGCCTCGACCTTGCCGGCCAGCGTCGCCAGCTTCTGGCGGATCGCCTGCTTGTCCCAGAGCGGCGCGCCGAAGGCCTTGCGGGTCTTGACGTAGTCGAGGGTGAGATCGATCGCGGCCTGGGCCTCGCCGATCGCCATCGCGCCGATCACCGTGCGCTCGTTCTGGAAGTTGCTCATGATCGCATAGAAGCCGCGCCCTTCCTGGCCGAGCAGGTTCTCGGCCGGGATGCGGCAGTCCTCGAAGACCAGCTCGGCGGTGTCGGAGGAGCGCCAGCCATGCTTGTCGAGCGCGCGCGAAACGCGGAAGCCCGGCGTGCCTTTCTCGACCAGGAAGATCGAGACCGATTGCGACGGCTTGGCCGCGAGGTCGGTCTTGGCGGCGACGCAGTAGAGATCGGCATGGACGCCGTTGGTGATGAACATCTTTGCGCCGTTGAGCACGTAATGCTCGCCCTCGCGCCGCGCCGTGGTGCGGATGCCCTTCACGTCGGAGCCGGCATCGGGCTCGGTGACGGCGACCGCGACGATCTTCTCGCCGGCGATGATGTCGGGCATGAATGTGTCGCGCTGGGCCTGGCTGCCGGCATTGAAGATATGGACCGAGGCCATGTCGGTGTGGACCAGCGCCGTGATGGCGGCGCCCGAGAAGGTCGAGCGGCCGAGCTCCTCGGCCAGCACCACCGTCGCCAGCGTATCCATCTCCGAGCCGCCATATTCGCTGGGGTAGCGGATGCCGAAGAAACCGAGCGCGCCCATGCGCTTCAGCACCTCGCGCGGCACGAAGCCGGCTTCCTCCCAGGCCAGCCCATGCGGCTTGATCTCGGTCTCGACGAAGCGGCGGACCTGGTCGCGCAGCGCCTCATGCTCCTCGGTGAAATAGGGCGAGCGGCGCGGGGCTTCGCTGCCCGCTTTGATAATCCCGGCTGCCGTCATGGTTTGTTCTCCCGCGCTTGACCTGTGCGCTTCAATCCGCCTACCTAACGGACGGTAGGTGAATGAGATGGCGAGATCAAGCCATTCCCACCATCAGCCCTCATCCTGAGGAGCCGCGGCACGCGGCGTCTCGAAGGATGTTCCAGGAGGCTCTGGTGCGCGCTGGAGCATCCTTCGAGACGCAGCCTTCGGCTGCTCCTCAGGATGAGGGCTGAGGGAGGCAATCGCCCGCAATGGCAGGGGGAAACATGACCGAGACCAACAAAGCGAGCAGCACGCCCCCTCCCCCGCTCGCCGCGATGCTCGCCACGCTGCGCGAGCGCCATGCGCTGGTCGCCGCTGGCGGCGGCGACAAGATGCGCGCCCGCCACGAGCAACGCGGAAAAATCATGGTGCGCGAGCGCATCGATCTCCTGCTCGATCCGCAGACGCCCTTCCTCGAACTCTCGCCGCTCGCCGCCTGGGGGCTCTATGGCAACGAGGTGCCGGGGGCCGGCATCGTCACCGGCATCGGCATGGTGCAGGGCCGCGCCTGCATGCTGATCGCCAATGACGCGACGGTGAAGGGCGGATCCTTCTTCGCCGAAACCGTGCGCAAGCATCTGCGGGCGCAGGAGATCGCCGGGGAGCATCGCCTGCCTTGCCTCTACCTCGTCGATTGCGGCGGCGCCTATCTTCCCGAGCAAGACCGCGTCTTCCCCGATCGCGATCATTTCGGCGGCGCCTTCTACAACCAGTGCCGGATGTCGGCGGCAGGAATCCCGCAGATCTCGCTGGTCTTCGGCGGCGCGACGGCGGGCGGGGCCTATATCCCGGCGCTGTCGGACGAAGTCATCATGGTCAAGGGCACCGGCCGCATCCATCTCGGCGGCCCGCCGATCGTGAAGGCCGCCATTCACGAGATCGTCGATGGCGAGACCCTGGGCGGGGCCGAGATGCACACGCAGGTCTCGGGCGTCGCCGACCATCTCGTGCTGACGGAAATGGAAGGCCTGGCCAAGCTGCGCGAGATCGTCGGCGCGCTCGGCGATGCAGGCAGGCTGGTCGAGCCACCGCATCAGCCTGCCCCACCCAAGCTCGACCCGGTGGATCTCGCCGATCTCGTCCCGACCGACCTGCGCCGCCCTTACGACGTGCGCGAGGTCATTGCCCGTCTCATCGACGACAGCGTCTTCAACGCGTTCAAGCCCGATTATGGCGCGACGCTGGTGACGGGCTTCGCCCGCATCCACGGCCACCCTGTCGGCATCATCGCCAATAACGGCGTGCTGTTTTCCGAAAGCGCAGTGAAGGGCGCGCATTTCATCGAGCTCTGCGACCAGCGCCAGATTCCGCTCATCTTCCTGCAGAACATCACCGGCTTCATGGTCGGCACCGAGGCTGAGCGCGGCGGCATCGCCAAGCATTCGGCCAAGCTGGTCTATGCCGTCTCGAATGCGCGCGTGCCGAAATACACCGTGCTGATCGGCGGCTCCTATGGCGCCGGCAATTACGGCATGTGCGGGCGCGGTTTCCGGCCGCGCTTCCTGTTCTCCTGGCCCAATGCCCGCATCGCCACGATGAGCCCGGAGGTCGCGGCCAATGTCGTGACCGAGCTGCGCCGGCAATCGCTCAAGGGCGCCACTGACGAGGCCGCCATCGCGGACCTCGACGCCAGGACCCGCGCCCAGTTCGAGGAGCAGAGCGACCCCTATTACGCCACCGCCCGGCTCTGGGACGACGGCATCATCGAACCGGGACAGACGCGCGACGTGCTCGGCCTGTGCCTCTCGCTGGCGGCGGGCGAGCCGCGCGATACCTCGCCCCGCCCCGTGTACCGGATGTGATGGCGATGCAGTCGACCCCCCATTGTCATTCCGGGGCTTCGCCCTCGGGTCCGACCTTCGGTCGGCCCAAGGATAAACTCCGCGAAGAACCCGGAACCCACGACCGGGCGAGCCCTTGTCGCTGCAATTGCAAGACTCTCACCCGGTCGTGGGTTCCGGGTTCGGCCCTGGCGGGCCGCACCGGAATGACGAGGTTGCACTGATGTTCGACACCATCCTGATCGCCAATCGCGGCGAGATCGCCTGCCGCATCATCAAGACCTGCCGGCAGATGGGGATCCGCACCGTCGCGGTGCATTCGCAGGCCGACCGCGAGGCGCTGCATGTGCGCCTTGCCGACCAGGCCGTGGATATCGGCCCCGCACCGGCCCGCGAGAGCTATCTGCGCGCGGACAAGATCATCGCGGCGGCGCTTGCCACCGGCGCACAGGCGATCCATCCAGGCTACGGCTTCTTGTCCGAGCGGCTCGACCTGATTGCCGCCTGCGAGGCCAACGGCATCAGCTTCATCGGGCCCTCCAGCGCGGCGATCGACGCGATGGGCGACAAGATCCGCTCCAAGCAGATCGCACGTGACGCCGGCGTGCCGGGCGTGCCGGGCTATGACGGCGCCGATCAGTCGCCGGAGGTTTTGCGCAGGGAGGCGCTGCACATCGGCCTGCCGGTGATGGTCAAGGCCTCGGCCGGCGGCGGCGGCAAGGGCATCCGCAAGGTCGAGCGTGAGGACGAGCTCGACGGCGCCATTGCCGCGGCCGCGCGCGAGGCGCAAGCAGCCTTCGGCGACGGTCGTCTGCTGATCGAGAAATTCGTGACGCGGCCGCGCCATGTCGAGGTGCAGGTCGCCGGCGACAGGCACGGCAGCATCGTCCACCTGTTCGAGCGCGACTGCTCCGTGCAGCGCGCGAACCAGAAGCTCCTGGAGGAGGCGCCTGCGCCCAATCTGCGGCCGGAGACGCGCGCGGCCCTGCACGAGCATGCGCTCAGGCTCGCGCGCGCGATTTCCTACGATAATCTCGGCACGGTCGAGTTCCTGGTCGATGCGGCGACGCAGGCCGTGTTCTTCCTGGAGATGAACACCCGCCTCCAGGTCGAGCATCCCGTCACCGAGGCGATCACCGGGCTCGACCTGGTGGAATGGCAGATCCGGATCGCGGCCGGCGAGACGCTGCCGCGCAAGCAAAGCGAGATCACCTGCACCGGCCATGCGATCGAGGCGCGATTGACGGCCGAGCGCGCGGATGAAGGCTTCCGGCCCGATACGGGCACGATCCGGCTCTGGCGCGAGCCCACGGGCCTGCGCATCGACAGCGGCGTTGCGGCAGGCAGCGAGGTCTCGACGCATTACGATTCCCTGCTCGCCAAGCTGATCGCGCATGCGCCCGATCGCCCGGCCGCCATTCGCAAGCTCACTGACGGCCTCGACCGCCTGAGCGTGCTTGGACCCGGCACGATCCGGCCCTTCCTCGTGGATGCTTTGCGCCAGCCCGCCTTCGTCATGGGCCAGGCGACGACCCTGTTCATATCCGAGACCTGGCCCGGCGGCTGGACGCCCCGGCCTGTCGACGAGACCGTGCGCAACGCCGTCGCCGCGGCGATCTGGCTCACCGCCAACAGGCCGGCGCAAGGCAGCGGGCCCTGGAATAGGCTCGGCGGCTTCAGGCTGCTCGCGCCGGCGGGACGGCCCGCCACGGCGCATCTGTCAGTCCAGGTAGGAGGAGATGCGGCGCGGCTTGCTGTCGAAGCGCATGACGGCTTCCTGCGCGTGACCAGCCCCGGCAGCCTGCATGACGTCGCCATCAGCAAGGCCGGGCCGGATCGCTGGAGCGTCACCGTCGATGGCGTGAACATGGCCGTGGATGCGGCCTGCTACGCGGAGGAAGTGTTCCTTCGCCATGGCGGGTTCGAAGGCCGGATCGGGATCGCGTTGGCCGCGGTCGCCGCAGCAGCGGAACGCGCTGCGAGCGGCGAGACCGGCGACACGCTGCGCGCCAGCATGCCGGGCACCGTCGTCTCGCTTCATGTGGCGGAGGGCGACAGCGTCGAGGCCGGGCAGATCGTCGCCGTGCTGGAATCGATGAAGTTGTTCATGGAGCTGAAGAGCCCGGCTTCAGGCACGGTCAGGCGGCTGGGCACGCGGGCCGGCGCCACCGTCGCGGCCGGCGACATGCTGATCGCAGTGGAGAGCACCTGATCGGCACCGAGGTCAAACAGGGCCGCCCAAAAGCAGCGCCGCGTTTTCTTCACGCGAACCGACGTCCACTTCGCTCGAAAACGCTCACATAAAAGAGGGGCCGGTTTGCACCGCCCCCCTCCCGCCCGACCCGGCCGAAGCCGAGGCCGGGGCCGTTCAGGATCGTTTGGCTGGATCAGTTGCAGCCGCAGCCATGGCCACGTCCGACGCCGCCGAGCAGGCCGCCGACGACCGCCTTGACCGGGGCAGCAACGTTCACCTTGTTGCCGTTGCCGACATTGTTGGCGATGTTGTTGCCGCTGAGGACGCTGACATTGTTGAGCACGCTCACCTTGGAGATGCTGGTCGTCACCGGGGCGATGATGCCGCCGATCAGCGAGCCTCCGATGAGCGAGCCGCCCTTGCCGCCAGCCATGGCAGGAGACACGGCGAAAGCTGCAACCGTAGCGAGAACATAAGCGTATTTCATTGTACTCTCCCTGGGTCCGCCTCGGGGTTCGAAGCGATGACAAACGTATAGGTTGCAACAACCTAGAGATGCAATCTTAGACGAACATTAACCATACTTGATAATCTTAACCCAGATGTCAGTAAGCATATGTTCTGCGTCATCCAAATCTATTCAATTCTTCTTTCAATATAACTCTAGTAGCCAAACGTAATACCTTCGTTCATTTAGGAAATTTTAAGTACGATCACCTGATTATCAGCGCCTCGACAGCGCGAGCAGCGATGAAACAGAGCCTGTTCACCCTCTATCTCCTGCCGCTTCTCATGGCGGGAACCGCTTATGCGGCGGATAAGGACGTGCAGCCGGCGGAGAGTTCGGTCGCCGTCATCGGCCTGCGCGGCGGTTACGACAGCAATCCTTTGACGCTGAAAGGCGAGAAGGGCAGCCCCACCGCCACCGTCTTTGCAACCTGGGATTATCTCCACGGGGCATTGCAGGACGGCTACGGCGTCAACCTGACCTTGGCCGAGACTCAATATGACCCGCGCGTGCTCTCCGCGGCGCGCTTCCACACGCTGACCCTGAAGCATGCGGTCCCGATCGGCGATGCGACGGTGGTCCAGACCTCGATCCTGGCTTCCAACGAACAGAGCTGGTCGCGCCGCAGGAGCAGCCTGGGCCTGCGCGGGCGCATCGACCATGCCATCGGCGCCTTGCGCCTGTTCGCGAGCGCGGAGGGCCGGCTCACGGCGCTGAACGAGCGCAATGTCTTCAATCTCGGCGACTTCCTGCCCCGCGACGAAAATTTCGGCACGGTCTCGCTAACCTCGGGCGCCGCCTGGCGCATCGGGGACAGCGAGGTCGGCGCCTCCTTCACCGGATCGCGGACGCATTTCCTCGACGGGGTCGATTATCTCGGGCTCCGGCGCGACCATAACCGCGTGCAGCCGAACCTGTTCATCTCGACCAAGATCGGCGAGACGACGCTCGAAGGCTCGCTCTCGCCGTTCCGCGCCATCTTCCCCGAGAAGGAGTTCGAGACCGTCAGCGAACTGCTCTACACGGCCAAGGCGCGCATTCCCTATGGCGCCCTGGCGTTCGAATTCGCCTCGAGCCGGGCAGTCGAGGACACCACGCTGCCCTTCTCGGCCATCGACCTCGTGACGGCCCATGAGATCAAGCTCACCGCCAAGATCAATGAGGCCAACGCGGTGGCGCTGAGCCTGCGCCGCAAGACCGACAATTATCTCGGCCTCGACGCGCTTTCGGACCAGAAGAGCATCGGCATCGACTATCAGCGCGCCCTTGGCGACGGCCTGACCGCGACCGCCTCCGCCTCGCTGCGCAAGACCAAGGAAACCGGCCTTGAGCCGGTGACCTCCTTCAGCCTGATGCTGGGGCTGCAGAAGCAGATCGATTTCAGCAAGCCCGGAAAGCCGGAGAAGGCGGGTGGGTGACGGGCGGGGGCGGGGCGCGCGCCGCTGTCGATGCCGGGGCGGCGACGCAGCGATCGACGAATGCGCCTGATCGTCCATGACCCAAAATACAAAAACCGGCCTTTCGGGCCGGTTCGCAAGCATCAATAATCAGGTCAGTGGTGCCGCTTGAGGGATTCGAACCCCCGACCCCCTCATTACGAATGAGGTGCTCTACCAGCTGAGCTAAAGCGGCGACACGCGAGGCGTCTACCAGCCCTGCCGATTCTTGGCAAGGCGAAGCGGGCGATGCGAGAGCAGGATTCGAAAAAGTGGGTACCGGTTTTTCGCATTGATCCTGCTCTCACTTTTAGATGAGAGACGGATTCAGATGTCAGATGGGATCACTCCGTGATTCCATCTGACATCATCCGGCTCTAGCGCCCGGTTCAGGATTTCCGCAGTTTTTCCGTCTCGGGCTTTTCCTGGCCGAGTGCGACGATGCCGCGGCGGATGGCGCGAGTGCGGGTGAAGTGCTTGTGCAGCGTCTCGCCGTCGCCGAAGCGGATGGCCCGCGTCAGCACCGAGAGGTCCTCGCTGAAGCGGCCGAGCATCTCCAGCACCGCTTCCTTGTTGTGCAGGAAGACGTCGCGCCACATCGTCGGGTCGGATGCTGCGATGCGGGTGAAATCGCGGAAGCCGCCGGCGGAGAACTTGATCACCTCCGACTGCGTCACCGCCGCCAGATCCTCGGCCGTGCCGACGATGTTGTAGGCGATCAGATGCGGCAGATGGCTGGTGATCGCGAGCACGAGGTCATGATGCTGCGCGGTCATGATCTCGACCAGCGCGCCCATGCCCTCCCAGAACTGGCGAGTCCGGGCAATCGCCGTCGCGTCCGTGCCCTCCGGCGGGGTCAGGATGCACCAGCGGTTGAGGAACAGGCTCGGGAAGCCGGCGTCGGGGCCGGAATTCTCGGTGCCGGCGACGGGATGGGCCGGGACGAAATGCACGCCCTCGGGCAAATGCGGCATCACCGCCTCGACCACCGCGTTCTTGACCGAGCCGACATCGGAGAGGATCGCGCCGGGCTTCAGCGCGGGCGCGATCTCGACCGCAACCGCGCCGCAGGCGCCGACCGGCACGCAGAGGATGATGTGGTCGGCATCGCGGACGGCATCAAACGCCGTCTCCGCGATCTCATGGCCGAGACCGAGCTCGCGCGCCCGGGCGCGCACGGCCTCGTCGCGATCGGAGAGCACGATCCGACCGGCGAGGTTGAGCTCCTTGGCCGCATGCGCGATCGAGGAGCCGATCAGGCCGATGCCGATGATCGCGAGGCGGCCGAAGATCGGCTCGCTGCGACGCGGCGCAAAGCTCTCGGAGGAGGTCGTCATGCCTTGCCCGCGAGGAAATCTGCGAGCGCCGCGACGACGAGGCGGTTGGCCTCCTCGGAGCCGATCGTCATGCGCAGCGCATCGGGCAGGCCGTAAGCCGCGACTGCGCGCAGGATCAGCCCGCGCCGGGTCAGGAAGGCGTCGGCCTCCTTGGCGGTCTTGCCGGGCTTTGTCATCTCGCCGGGCTTGGCCGGAAAATGGATCAGGATGAAGTTGCCGACGGAGGGCGTCACGGAGAGCCCGAGCTTCTCGAGCTCGGCCGTGGTCCAGGCAAGCCATTTGTCGTTGTGCTCGATGGCCGAGGCGACATGAGCCTCGTCTGCGATCGCCGCAGCGCCGGCCTCGATCGCCGCGCCGTTGACGTTGAACGGGCCACGGATGCGGTCCAGCGCGTCGACGACATGGGCAGGCCCATAGAGCCAGCCGAGCCTGAGATTGGCGAGGCCGTAGATCTTGGAGAAGGTGCGCGTCATCACGACGTTCTCGCTCTCCGCGACCAGTTCGAGCCCCGAGGCATAGTCGTTGCGGCGGACATATTCGGCATAGGCCGCGTCGAGCACCAGCAGCACATTGCCGGGCAGGCCGGCATGCAGGCGCTTGACCTCGTCGAAGGGCAGATAGGTGCCGGTCGGGTTGTTGGGGTTGGCGAGGAAGACGATCTTGGTCCGCGGCGTCACCGCCGCCAGGATAGCGTCGACATCGGCAGTGAAGTTTGTCTCCTTGACGACGACCGGCTTGCCGCCGGCGGCCAGGATCGCGATGCGGTAGACCAGAAAGCCGTGCTCGGTGAAGACGCCCTCATCGCCATCGCCGAGATAGGCCTTGGTGACGAGCTGGAGCAATTCGTCGGAGCCGGTGCCGCAGAGGATGCGGTTGGCATCGAGCCCGTAGCGGCCCGCGATCGCCTCGCGCAGCTTGGTCGAGGACCCATCGGGATAGAGCTCGAGCTTGCCGCTGAGCGAACCATAGGCCGCGACTGCCTTGGGGCTTGGGCCGAGCGGAGTCTCGTTGGAGGAAAGCTTGTGCAGCTTCACGCCGGCAGGCGCTGCGGACTTGCCCGGTACATAGGCCTGGATGTCGAGGACGCCGGGGCGGGGCACGGGGCGGGAAGCGGCATTGGCCATGATCGTCGGGACCTTGCGAAAGACGGCTTTTAAATCAGCGGACGGATTTGACGGCGAAGCGGGCGGCGTGGCTGCCGATCTCGGAAAAATCGCTGAGGCCGGCAGGCTCCAGCGCCTTGCGGATCGCGCTCTGGTCGACCTCGCCAGAGGCGGCGACCAGGAGCGAGAGATGCGAGCCGTCGGCGGCCGAGGCCGAAACCTCGGCCAGGTGCTGGGCGAGCCCCGAGCGCAAGGCCTCGGACCAGCGCTCGACACGCGCCGCATAGAGCACGATCTCGCGCACCGCGGCATCGGCCAGGGGCTTGGCGACGCAGTAGACCGGTGTACCCGCCGGATGGTCCGGCCGCTCGATGAAGGGCAGGCGTGCGATGATCTTGGGTGCGTCGCTGCCGATCAGATCGCGCCACCAGATGCCGGCGCTGGCGCCCTGGTCCATGCGGAAGATACCGAGATCGCCAGCCGAGTCGGCCACCGCCTTGATGACGGCGCGCGCATCCTCATGCGTGACGAAGGGCACGGTGAAACCGAAATGGAAGCGGGCGGAATCGCGCATCGCCGCGTCGCCACCCGAGACATCGGCATGGACGGAATAATTCGCCTGCACATAGGTGAAGGTCGCGATGATGATGCGCCAGATACCCTCGATCGTGTCGAGCGGCAGCAAGCCCTTATGGCGCAGCGCCAGGCGCTTCATCATGTCGGCCTCGCGGCCGGGGCGGAAGGCCGAGCCCGAGACTTGCGTGTTCTTGATCGCGATCAGCGTCTCGATGATCGAGGAGCGCTCCATCAACAGCGCATGCATCTCGCTGTCGATGCGATCGATCTCGGCGCGCAGATCGGCAAGGGTGGTCGGAGCGGCTTCGGTCATGATGGCTGCGCGATCGGAGGGACAGCCCTCATCCTGAGGAGCCGCGAAGCGGCGTCTCGAAGGATCGTTCCAGCAGGCACTGGAGCATCCTTCGAGACGCAGCCTGAAGGCTGCTCCTCAGGATGAGGGCTTTAGGTTCTGCTTAGGCTCTTAGAGCCGGATGATTTCAGATGGAATCACAAAGTGATCCCATCTGAAATCATCCGGCTCTCAACTAAGAGCGAGAGCAGGATCAATGCGAAAAACCGGTGCCCACTTTTTCGCATCCTGCTCCGGCGCCGTCGCGGGGCCTTGGCAAAGCCGCCGCGCGCATCCACGCATTGACAGAAAGCTTGCGCGCATTGACAGAACGCTTACATCGCGGCATCGCTAGAGTTCGATCTTTCGAACAAGTTGACCGGCAAGACAAATCATCCTGTCAAAGCGGACGATGATGAGCGATCTCTCTCCCAGCCTCGCAGATCCGTTGAAGGAGGCCAATGAGCCTTCGAGCCTGGTTGCGCGCTTCGGCCCGGACACGCCGCTGCTGATGGATTGCGGCGTCTCGCTGGAGCATTGGCAGATCGCCTACCAGACCTATGGTACGCTGAACGCAGCCCGGTCCAACGCCATCCTGGTCTGCCACGCGCTGACCGGCGACCAGCATCTCGCCAGCCGCAACCCGATCACCGGCAAGGGCGGCTGGTGGACGGCGATGATCGGACCGGGCAAGCCGATCGACACCGAGCGCTTCTTCGTGATCTGCTCCAATGTGATCGGCGGCTGCACCGGCACGACCGGCCCGGCCTCGACCAATGCCGCGACCGGCAAGCCCTGGGGCCTGCAATTCCCCGTCGTCACCATTCGCGACATGGTGCGCGCCCAGCGGCATCTGATCGACTCGCTCAGCATCGAGAGCCTGTTCTGCGTCGCCGGCGGCTCGATGGGCGGCATGCAGGTGCTGCAATGGGCGGCGAGCTATCCCGAGCGGGTGTTTTCGGCGCTGCCCCTGGCGACCGGCGCCAAGCATTCGGCCCAGAACATCGCGTTCCACGAGGTCGGCCGGCAGGCGGTGATGGCCGATCCCGACTGGCGCAGCGGGCGCTATCTCGAAGAGGGCACGCGCCCGGCCAAGGGCCTGTCCGTCGCCCGCATGGGCGCGCATATCACCTATCTCTCGGAACCGGCGCTGCACCGCAAATTCGGCCGCAAGCTGCAGGACCGCGAGGCGCCGACCTTCTCCTTCGACGCGGATTTTCAGGTCGAAAGTTACCTCCGCCATCAGGGCGTCAGCTTCGTCGAGCGCTTCGACGCCAATTCCTATCTCTACATGACCCGCGCCATGGATTATTTCGACCTCGCCGACGACCATGGCGGCGTGCTGGCAAAAGCCTTCGCGGGCACCAAGACCCGCTTCTGCGTCGCCTCCTTCACCTCCGACTGGCTGTTCCCGACGGCGGATTCACGCGCCATCGTGCATGCGCTCAACGCCGCAGGCGCGTCGGTCTCCTTCGTCGAGCTCGAGAGCGACAAGGGCCATGACGCCTTCCTGCTCGAGGAGCCGAACCTCTTCGCCACGACGCGCGGCTTCATCGGCGCAGCGGCGCGGGCAAGGGGGATTTGATGGCAAGCGCCGCCCATTGTCATTCCGGGGCTTCGCGCAGCGAAGAACCCGGAACCCACGACCGGGTGAAGCCGATAGAATCAGCGTCTTGTCTCGCTGAGCCCAGTCGTGGGTTCCGGGTTCGGCCCTTTGGGCCGCCCCGGAATGACAGGTGGAGGGCACTTTGACGACGACCGATCTCCACACCAACCGCATCGACCTGAAGCTCGTCGCCGAGATGGTGACGCCGGGCTCGCGCGTGCTCGATGTCGGCTGCGGCGATGGCGAATTGCTGGCGCTGCTGGCCGACAGCCGCCATGTCGATGCGCGCGGCATCGAGCTCTCGCGCGAGGGCGTGGCCGGCTGCGTCGCGCGCGGGCTTTCCGTGATCCAGGGCGATGCCGACACCGACCTCGCCGATTATCCCGACGACAGCTTCGACTATGTGATCCTGTCCCAGACCATCCAGGCGACGCGCAATCCGCGCCTCGTGCTGGAGCAGATGCTGCGGATCGGCCGCCGCGCCATCGTCTCCTTCCCGAATTTCGGGCATTGGCGGATGCGCTCACAGGTCTTCTTCATGGGCCGCATGCCGGTGACGGATTCCCTGCCCTATGCCTGGTGGGACACGCCCAACATCCATTTCTGCACGATCCGCGACTTCATGGCGCTCTGCGACACGATCGGCGCGGAAAAGGAACGCGCCGTCGCCCTCGACGCCGCCGGCGGCAAGGTCGGCGTCAGCGCGCCCTGGTGGTTCTGGAACCTGTTCGGCGCACAGGCGGTGTTCCTGCTGAAGCGGGGGTAAGGTCCGATGTGGCTGCACACACGGCGGAGGACCGATGGCTTTCACCGTCTGGTACAATACACGCTGCCCGGTTTGTAACGCCGGGATCAGCCGGCAGCAGCGCCGCCTGATCGAAGCCGTCAAGGCCGGCACGATCGCGTTCCGCGACATCAACCTCGAGCCGGAAGCGCTGGCGACCCACGGCGCGACGCTCGACGACATCAGGCGACGCCTCCATGCGACCGACGATGCCGGCAGGCTGGTGGTCGGTGCCGATGTCGCCATCGAGACCTGGCGCCGCACAGCCGGCGAAGGCTGGCTCGCCACGCTGTTCGGCAACTGGCTGACGCTGCCGCTGACACGCTTCGCCTATGACCGTTTTGCCGATCTGCTTTACGCCTGGAACCGGCGAAAGGGACATTGGTAAGGCGGTAAAAGGGTTGCAATGGAGATGCTCGGGCTTGAGACCCGAGCATCTCCTGTCAGAGATCCCCGGGTCGCCGCTCTGCGACGCCCGAGGATGACGCGGCTTTCGCCGCGTCAGTTCAACGCCACGCCGGCCGGCCGCTTCTCCTTCACGGCCGCGACGTCGCCCAGCATCAGGCTGGTGGGACCGACCGTGACCGGGACGGTCTCACCATCATGGACCTTCCCGGCCAGCAACAGCTCGGCCAGCGGATCCTGCACCGACTTCTGGATCACGCGCTTCAGCGGGCGCGCGCCATAGGCCGGGTCATAGCCCTTCTCGGCCAGCCATTCGCGGGCCTGTTCGGACAGCTCCAGCACGATCTTGCGGTCGGTCAGGAGCTTGGCGAGGCGGGTCATCTGGATATCGACGATCGCGCCCATATCCGCCCGCTGCAAGCGGTGGAACAGGATGATGTCGTCGATGCGGTTCAGGAATTCCGGCCGGAAGGCCTGCCTGACCACGCCCATGACCTCGTCGCGGACCGCGTCTGAATCCTCGCCCTCGGGCTGGTTCACCAGATACTCCGAACCAAGGTTCGAGGTCATGATGATCAGCACGTTCCGGAAATCGACCGTGCGGCCCTGGCCGTCGGTCAGGCGCCCGTCGTCGAGCACCTGCAGCAGCACGTTGAAGACATCCGGGTGGGCTTTCTCGACCTCGTCGAACAGCACGACCTGATAAGGCCGGCGCCGCACGGCTTCCGTCAGCGCCCCGCCCTCCTCATAGCCGACATAGCCGGGAGGCGCGCCGATCAAGCGGGCGACTGAATGCTTCTCCATGTATTCGGACATGTCGATACGCACCATCGCAGTGTCGTCGTCGAACAGGAACGCCGCCAGCGCCTTGGTCAGCTCGGTCTTGCCGACGCCGGTGGGGCCGAGGAACATGAAGGAGCCGATCGGCCGGTTGGGGTCCTGCAAGCCGGCGCGCGCACGCCGAACCGCTGTCGAGACAGCTTCGACCGCCTCGCGCTGGCCGACGACGCGCGCCGCCAGGACCTCCTCCATGCGCAGCAGCTTTTCCTTCTCGCCCTGGAGCATGCGATCGACCGGCACGCCGGTCCAGCGGCTGACGATCTGGGCGACATGGTCGGCCGTGACCGCCTCCTCGACCATGCCCGAGGTGTCGCCGATGGCCTCGATCTCGCCCAACAGCTTCTCGAGCTGCGGAATCTCGCCATAGGCAAGCTCGCCGGCGCGCTGATACTCGCCCTTGCGCTGCGCCTGCGCGAGTTCGTTGCGGGCATTATCGAGCTTCGTCTTGATCTCGGCAGCCTGGCCGAGCTTGTCCTTCTCGGCCTTCCACTTCGCAGTGATCGTGGCCGAGCGGGTTTCCAGGTCGGCAAGCTCGGATTCAAGCCGCTTCAATCGCTCCTTCGAACCGGCGTCGCTCTCCTTCTTCAGCGCCTCCTGCTCGATCCTGAGACGCACGATCTCACGGTCGATCGAGTCGAGCTCCTCGGGCTTGGAATCGACCTGCATGCGCAGCCGCGCCGAGGCCTCGTCCATCAGGTCGATCGCCTTGTCGGGCAGGAAACGGTCGGTAATGTAGCGGTTCGAGAGCGTCGTCGCCGCGACCAGCGCCGAATCCGTGATGCGGACGCGGTGATGCTGCTCGTATTTCTCCTTCAGGCCGCGCAGGATCGAGACCGTGTCCTCGACGCTGGGCTCATCGACGAAGACCGGCTGGAAACGCCGCGCCAAGGCCGCGTCCTTCTCGACATATTTGCGATACTCGTCGAGCGTGGTCGCACCGATGCAATGCAGATCGCCGCGCGCCAGGGCGGGCTTGAGCAGGTTGGAGGCGTCCATCGCCCCATCCGCCTTGCCGGCGCCGACAAGCGTGTGCATCTCATCGATGAAGAGGATGACGCCGCCATCGGCCGCCGAGACCTCGTTCAACACGGCCTTCAGCCGCTCCTCGAACTCGCCGCGATATTTCGCGCCGGCGATCAGCGAGCCCATGTCGAGCGAGAGCAGTTCCTTGTCCTTGAGGCTTTCGGGGACGTCGCCATTGACGATGCGCAGCGCCAAACCCTCGGCGATGGCGGTCTTGCCGACGCCGGGCTCGCCGATCAGCACGGGGTTGTTCTTGGTCCGGCGCGACAGCACCTGGATGGTGCGGCGGATCTCCTCGTCGCGGCCGATGACCGGGTCGAGCTTGCCCTCACGCGCCGCGGCGGTGAGGTCGCGGGCGTATTTCTTCAGCGCGTCATAGCTCTGCTCGGCCGAAGCGGAATCGGCAGTGCGGCCCTTGCGGATCGCCTCGATCGCAGTGTTGAGCCCCTGCGGATTGACGCCAGCCTTGGCAAGCGCCTTGCCGGCCTCGGAATCCTTCTCGATGGCGAGCGCCAGCAACAGCCGCTCGACCGTGACGAAGCTATCCCCTGCCTTCTCCGCCGCCTTCTCCGCCGTGTCGAAGACACGGGCCAGGCCCGGCGTCAGATGCGGGCCCGAGGCACCGCCGCCCGAGACCTTCGGCAGCTTGGCGAGCGCCGTGTCGGTGAGCTGCAAGGCAAGCTTCGCGTCGCCGCCGGCGCGCCCGATCAGGCCCGCCGCCATGCCCTCATTGTCGTCGAGCAGCGCCTTGAGCAGATGCTCCGGCGTGAATTGCTGGTGGCCCTCGCGCTGCGCAATGGTCTGCGCCGCCTGCAGGAAACCCTTGGACCTGTCAGTGTATTTCTCGATATTCATTCGGTTTTCTCCGCCCGCCGGTGCGCCCCGTAGCGACGCCGTCCGGCTGCCTTTCGTCAGGATAGGACTCCCTCAGGGACGCCCTTCCTGACAGAGATAGGTGTGGCATCCGCGCAACGTAAGAGGGGATGAGACGCAAAGCATTGACGGCGATCAAATCACGAGGGCAGCTTTCGCTCATGGCGGGCACAAAACGGCAGCAGGCGATTCGCAAGGCGCTGCGGGCGCTCGCGCCCGGCATCCCACTATCGGACGCCGAGGCTGTCCTGGCGCTTGCCGAACGCCGCCACATGAAGGACCTGCCGCCCGCGACAGCGCTCTGGCTCGCACTCGGCAGCCATGTCCGCCATGTCCACACCGATTACGAGCAGCTGCTCGCCGATGGTTATGAGCGCGAGGCGGCGCGCTTCTTCATCGCCGACGAGACCGACGCGGTGCTGGCGGGCTGGGGCTGCCAGCGCTCCGTGAGCGAGACCGGAGAGGCTGAGGAGGAGGCGCTCAAGGCGCATCTGCAGCGGTGATGATCGAACCGATGCAAGGATTTCATCGATCGCACGACCTGGATGCCGCTATCTTGCCTATCCCGGCCATCCTTCGGACATAGACCCCATGCGCATCGCCTCGCTTTATCGCTATCCGGTCAAGGGGCTGTCGCCCGAGCGTCTTCCCCGCGCCACGCTGACCAGGGGGCAGTATTTTCCGGGAGACCGCCTCTTCGCGATCGAGAACGGCCCCTCCGGCTTCGACCCGGCGGAGCCGGTCCATCAGCCGAAGATCAAATATCTGATGCTGATGCGCAACGAAGCGCTGGCGCGACTGCGCACGCGCTATGACGATGCCAGCGGCGATCTCATCATCGACCATGAGGGCAAGCAGGCGCTGCGTGCCAGCACGGTCACCACTGAGGGGCACGAGCGGATCACGGCCTTCTTCGAAGCCTTCATGCCCGACGAATTGCGCGGCACGCCGCGCTGGCTCGGCGCGCCGGAGGGCTATCGCTTCACCGATTCGCCCAAGGGCTTCGTCTCGATCATCAACCTCGCCAGCGTCGCCGAACTGGCAAGTCGCGTCGGCTCGCCGCTCGATCCCCTGCGCTTCCGCGGCAATGTCATGGTCGAGGGGCTGGCCCCCTGGGCCGAGTTCGATCTCGTCGGGCAGGAGCTCGCGACGGCCTCGGGCGCGCGGCTGCGCGTGACCAAGCGGATCGTCCGCTGCGCTGCGACCAATGTCGATCCGCAGACGGGCTTACGCGACCAGCAGATCCCCAAGGCCCTGATGGACGCCTATGGCCATGCCGATTGCGGCGTCTATTGCGAGGTCCTCGAAGGCGGCACGCTGACGGAGGGCGAGGCGCTGAACCTCGCCGGCGCCCCGACACAGCCGGCGCTCGGAATCGCCTGACCCGACGAAAAAGGGGCCCTCGCGGGCCCCTCATTCCTTACTGCGAGATGAGGACGAACCTCACTCCGTGATGTTGTCGGCGTCCGATCCGAGCGCATCCATGACCTCGCGCGGCGAGCGGCGACGGCCGCGCGGGCGCTTGGCGACTGCCTCGACGGCCGGAGTCTCTTCCGCACCCGCAGGCACCTGCGCGGGCGCTGCAGTGACAGGCTCCTCGACAACCGCGGCCGGAACCCTGACCGGCGTGGTCAGGAAGGACGGCAGCGCGCTCGAGACATCGTCAGCCGGCTCAGCCTCGACCTCGCGACGGGGACGGCGCTCGGGGCGCGGTGCGCGCTCGGGGCGATCCGTGCGCTCAGGACGATCCGTACGCTCGAAGCGACGCTCGCTTTGCACCGGAGCCGCGACTACTTCGGGCTGCTCGGACGACACGACCGGGATATCGGAGCGCGGCGCATCGGGACGGGGCGCATAGCCACCCTGGTTGTTCTGGCCACCCTCGGGACGGTCGAACCTGCGCTCGCCACGATCATTGCGATCGTTCCGGTCGAAGCGGCGATTGCCGTTCCGATCGTTGTTCTGGCGGTCATTGTTCGGACGGTCTTGGTTCGGACGGTCCTGCTGATTGCGGGGCTGCCGATCGAAGCGCTGGCCGTTGTTTTGCTGGCCGTCGCCCGAATCGCCGTCCTGACGCGGCGCGCCATTGGCGGAGTAGCCGTTGCCATTGCCGTTCATGCCGCCATTGCGGAAATCGGGCTGCTGACCACCTGGCTGGAAGGACTGACCATCGTCATCCCCCTCCTCCTCGCCTTCCTCGGAATCATCGACGAAGCCGCGATTGGGCGGGAAGCTGTGGCCGAACTGCTGCGACATCTGCTCCTGGGCGGCGAGCAGGATGCGGTAATAATGCTCCGCATGCTGGAAGTAGTTCTCGGCCGCCACCGGATCGCCGGAGGATTGCGCGTCGCGCGCCAGCTGCAAGTACTTCTCGGCAACATGCTGCGCAGTGCCGCGAACCTTGACGTCCGGCCCATTCGACTCATAGCCGCGCTGCAGCGGATTGGGAGTTTTCCGATTGCCGTTGTTGTTGCTGTTATTATTGTTGTTGTTACGGCCGCGCATACGCCGGTTCTGACCTGGTCTCATTCGCGTCTGTCTCGCGCTCTGTGTTCAAAGCAACCGTTGGATCGTCATGCGCGCTCCGGTGCACAGCGGGTTGCGACGCTGCACCGGGTGGAGTTGACCTGAAGGGGCGATACGCCGTTCCTGGTCTTCACGCGCTCTTTCCAAAAGGGCCTCTCCGCCCCATGAGCCGATTGGCGTCTCGACGCCTTCGGATGTCTAATCTGGTCTGTCAGTCACGTCGATCGTCGGACGCTTCCGGAAGCAAGGCCTTGCCACTGAGGGGGCTGGCCAAGGCTCGGTTCTGACAACACCAGCTTCGGCTGCGACCTACATAGCGGTTTTCCTGCCCGCCTCCAAGCAAATTCGCACGAATGCCTGTGCATATCATTCAAGCGTGAAGATCAGAGCCCGCGGATGCCCGCCAAGATCACGTCGCGAGCCGCGATGGACCAGCCCCGCGGCTGCCATGATCGCGACCACATCCGCCTCCTGACCCGCTCCGATCTCGAGCACGACCGCACCTCCCGGAGCGATCCGCTCGGGTAGGCCGGCGGCGAGCGCCCGATAGGCGACGAGCCCGTCCGCCCCGCCATCGAGCGCGCGCAACGGGTCATGCTCCCTGACGGCGGCATCCAGCCCGGCGATGTCTCCGGCCGGGATATAGGGCGGGTTCGAGACGATGAGGTCGAAGCGTTCGTTCAAACCAGCCATCCAGTCGCCCTGGCGGAAGAGCGCGCGCGCGCCGACGCCATTGCGCCCGGCATTGCCCGCAGCCGTCTCGCACGCCTCCTCCGAGAGATCGACGCCGACGCCGCGCGCCGCCTTGCATTCGCTCAGCAAGGCGACCAGCAGGCAGCCCGTACCGGTGCCGAGATCGAGAATCGAGATGGCCTGATCGCGGCGCTCTGCGAGCACGCCAAGCGCCGCCTCCACGATCGTCTCGCTGTCGGGACGCGGCTCCAAGGTTGCCGGCGACAGGCGAAAGGGCAGGCTCCAGAACTCCCGCTCGCCGAGAATGCGCCAGACCGGCTCGCCCGCCAGCCGCCGCGTCGCGAAACCATCGAGCCTGCCGAGCATGGCGGCGTCGAGGGGCTGGAGCGAATCGAGATCCGCGTTCTCGCCCATCGCCGCCTCGACCAGGATGCGCGCATCCATCGCCGCCGTCTCGACGCCGGCTTCGCGAAGGCGCGCGGCGAGTTTTCGCCGCGCGTCGATCATGCCGGGTGCTTTATCGTGGACGCCAGAGGCGCCTCGGTTCAGATGCCTTCCATGCGCTTGCGCATGCAGATCGCCATCTTCTGGCGGATGGCGGAGCGGCTCTCGCGCGTGCCGCGCATCTCCATCTGGCAGAGTCGGCGCGCCTGGCTCTGCGTCATGGATTTCCCCAGCGGAGCCGAGGGGCCCGCCGTGATGCGACGGAACGTGCGCTCCTGCGCCTGCACCGTGCTCGCCACTGTCAGCATCATCATGCCCGCCAGTGCTATGCCCGAAACGAGTTTGATCATGGTCGCCTCCCGCCTTTTGTTGATTTGACACAGGATCAACGCCCAAAGGCTGCGGAGGTTTCATCGCCATGCTCAGGCGCCGTTCTCGGTGGCGAGCAACCTCGCCTGCTGCTCGGCCGTCAGCGCATCGATGATCTCGTCGAGCACGAGCCCCTGCATCATCTCGTCGAGCTTGTAGAGCGTCAGGTTGATGCGGTGGTCGGTGACGCGCCCTTGCGGGAAATTATAGGTGCGGATGCGCTCGGAGCGGTCGCCGGAACCGATCTGGGAGCGCCGGTCGGCGGCACGGTCGGCATCGGCGCGGCTGCGCTCGATGTCGTAGAGCTTTGCCCGCAGCAATTCATAGGCGCGGGCCTTGTTCTTGTGCTGGGAGCGCTCGTCCTGGACCACGACCGCGATGCCGCTGGGAAGATGGGTCAGGCGGACGGCCGATTCCGTCTTGTTGACGTGCTGGCCGCCGGCGCCGCCGGCCCGCATCGTGTCGATGCGGATTTCGTCGTCCTTCAAGACGATGTCGACATCGCCCGCGAGCGGCAGCATCGCCACCGTCGCAGCCGAGGTGTGGATGCGCCCGCTCGTCTCGGTATCGGGCACACGCTGAACGCGATGCACGCCGGATTCGTATTTCAACTTCGCGTAGACGCCCTTGCCCGCGATCTCGGCAATGACCTCCTTGAAGCCCCCGACCGTGCCCTCGCTTTCCGACATGATGTCGACGCTCCAGCCCTTCTGGGCAGCGTAGCGCTGATACATGCGCAGGAGATCACCGGCGAAAAGCGAGGCCTCGTCGCCACCCGTGCCGGCCCGAATTTCGAGGATAACGCCGCGCTCGTCGGCGGCATCCTTGGGCAAAAGCGCGATCAGGATCTCGCGGGCGCGGGTCTCGATCTCGCCACGCGCAGCGTCGCGCTCCTCATAGGCCAGATCGCGGAACTCGGCGTCGATGGCGGGATCCTCGATCAGCGCTTGCGCCTCGTCCAGCGTCGTGAGCGCCTGCCGCCAGGCGGCAATGGCTGTCACCACAGGATCGAGCTCGGAGAGCTCCTTGGCGAGTTCGACGGTCCGCACCGCATCGGTCGCGCTGTTGATCTCGGCCATGGCGGCGGCATGGCGCGCCATGATGGCATCGAGACGATCTTGCGGAAGCTGAAGGGACATCGGGGAACTCGAACAGGTGACATCGTGAGGGTTCGGGCGGCGAGCAACGCCTAGCTAGACCGGAACCTTGAATTCGGCGGCAAGCGCCGCCAGTTGCGGCCGCAGACTGGCGACGCCGTCCGGCGAGGCCAGCATCCAGTCGAGCCGTTCGTGCAGCCTCTCGACGTCGAGCGCGCGCAGCATCGCCTTGACCGGGCCGATCGCGGCTGCCGACATCGAGAAGGCGCGGTAGCCGAGGCCGATCAGCGCCATCGTCTCCAAGGGCTTGCCGCCCATCTCGCCGCAGACCGTGACCGGGCATTTCGCCTCGGAGGCGGCCTCGACGATGCTGCGCAGCGCCCGCAAGGCGCTCACGCTCAGCGGATCGAAACGGTCGGCGACGCGCTTGTTCTCGCGGTCGGCCGCGAACAGGAACTGCATCAGGTCATTGGTGCCGATCGAGAGGAAATCGGCCTCGCGCGCGATCTCCGCCAGCTCGAAGAGCAGCGAGGGCACCTCGACCATGACACCGAGCTGGAGGCTGAGCGGCGGCGCATGGCCTTGCTTGGCCAGCATCGCCTGCTCGCGCCGGACAATCATGCGGGCGCGCTGGAACTCGTCGACGGTCGCGATCATCGGCAGCATGATCTTCATGTCGCGGCCGGCGCCGGCACGCAGCAGCGCCCGCAGCTGCGCGCGCAGAAGCCGCGGCTTGTCCAGACCGATGCGGATGGCGCGCCAGCCCAGGGCCGGGTTCTCCTCCTCGACGCGCTCCATATAGGGCAGCACCTTGTCGCCGCCGATATCGAGCGTGCGGAAGGTCACGGGCCGGCCTTGCGCCTGGTCCAGCACGGCGTTGTAGAGGGCCTGCTGCTCGCTGGTCGTCGGCATGTGCTCGGCGACCATGAATTGCAGTTCGGTGCGGAACAGGCCGATACCCGAGGCCGCCGTCGCCTCGATATTGGGCATGTCGACGAGGAGCCCGGCATTGATCTGGAGCAGGATCGGGACGCCGTCCTTGGTGACGGCGGGCATGCTCTTGAGCTTGCGGTACTGCTCCTGCTTACGGGCGCGCAGGCGCGCCTTGTCCTTATAGGCGTTCTCGACGTCGGGCTGCGGCCGGATCTGGACCTCGCCGGCCTGGCCATCGACGATGACGGCGTCGCCCGCCTGGACGAGCGCGGTCGCGTTGACGATCTCGCCGACGGCCGGGATGCCGAGCGCGCGTGCCACGATGGCGATATGGCTGGTCGGGCCGCCCTCCTCCAGCACCAGGCCGCGCAGATGGGCGCGATCATAGTCGAGCAGCGCGGCAGGGCCCATCGAGCGCGCGATCAGGATGGCGTTCTCGGGCAGCTCCTCACGAGC
The DNA here is from genome assembly GCF_964252745.1 of Allobosea sp. LjRoot9. Classification (NCBI taxonomy): domain Bacteria; kingdom Pseudomonadati; phylum Pseudomonadota; class Alphaproteobacteria; order Hyphomicrobiales; family Alloboseaceae; genus Allobosea; species Allobosea sp. LjRoot9. The sequence goes on from NZ_CAXUPC020000002.1 coordinate 73,597, forward strand.
GACGCCGTTGGCCTTGCCCATCAGCGTGCGTAGCAGGCGGTTGGCGAGATCGTCGAGATCGTGCAGGCGCTCGCGCAGATAAGGGTCGGTCTGGCGCAGCATCTTCGCGCGTGTGTCGGACTGGACGCGCTCGACGGCAGCCTCCGCCGTCAGGCCGGTCATCACGACCTCACGCATGCGCCTGAGCCAGCCCTGGTCATGGGCGAACATGCGGAAGGTCTCGAGCACCTCCCTGTGCTCGCCGGTATGGGCGACGTCGCCGCGTTCGAGCAATTCATCGATCGAGGTTCGCATCTCGGCGATCGCGGCTTCGAGCCGCTTGACCTCGCTCGCCGGATTCTCGGCGATCAGGTTGGTGATGGCGACACGCGGCTCGTGCAACACGGCATGGCCAAGACCGACACCATCGGCAAGCGAGACGCCGATGCCATGGATCGGGCGGTCGAGGCCGATCGAGGCGCCGGGTGGTGCGAGCGATTTCAAGCCGCCGGCCGCGATCATCTCCGCCATGATCATGGCGGTGGTCTGCAGCGATTCGATCTCCTCCTCGCTGTAGAGCCGCGTCGCGCGGTTCTGGATGACGAGGACGCCCATGACCGCGCCGCCGCGCAGGATCGGCACGCCGAGGAAGGAGCGGTAGATCTCCTCGCCCGTCTCGGGACGGTAGGAGAAGGCCGGGTGGTTTTGCGCGTCGGACAGCGCCAGCGGCTCGGCCTCGCGCGCGATCAGACCGACGAGGCCCTCGCCGGCGCGCATCAAGGTGAGATGGACCGCCTCGCGGTTGAGGCCCTCGGTGGCGTAGAGCTCGAGCGAGCCGTCCTCACGCAGGACGTAGACCGAGCAGACCTCGGCGACGAGATTGCCTGCGATCAGGACGACAAGCCGGTCCAGCCGCTCCTGCGGGCTGATCGACGCTGCCATCACCTCGCGGAGGCGGCGCAGCAGAACGCCTGGTCCTCCGAGAGCGCCTCGCATCAATCCCAGCCCTCCGCCCGCCTCCTCAGCCATTGCGGCCGATGTCCATCGCAGACCTGACACCTGTCGTGGCCGAGTCGCAAGCGAACCTCGGTTCCCGCCGCTTCTAGCGAGGCAATGGCCTGTTCGGCAAGGGCCGTGCGCCGGGGCAAGGCCTTATCTTCGGCAAATCGTCAGTTCCGCGGCAAGAGCAGGATGCGAAAAAGTGGGAACCGGTTTTTCGCATTAATCCTGCTCTCACTCTTGGCTCTAGGCCGGTCCAGCCGCGGCGCCGTTGCGCGCCGGCGTGGCGGCAACAGCGGGTTTCACCGAGGCCCCGCCTTTCGGCTTCGCTGCCGGCAGGGCCGCCTCCCCCTCGCCTCGGCCCTCCATCTCGGCCTGGGGCGCCGGCCTCACGACCTGTAATCTGGGCGCAGCTTTTTTCGACGCGCTGCGCTTCGGTCCGGTTTCCGGCGCACTGTCCTGGGCGGGCGCCTCGATGCCCGAGAGCGCATCGAGATAGCACTGCGTCCACCAGCCGATATCGGTCGCGTCGATGATCTCGTAGAGGCGCTCGAACCGGCGAATGCGCTCGGATTTGGGCATGGCGAGCGCTGTGCGGATCGCCTCGGCGACCTCATGCGTATCGTAGGGGTTGACGATCAGCGCCTCGCCCATCTGCTGCGCCGCGCCGGCGAAGCGCGACAGCACGAGCACACCGGGATCGGCGGGGTCCTGCGCGGCGATATATTCCTTGGCGACGAGATTCATGCCGTCGCGCATCGGCGTCACCAGCCCGACCTGGGCACGCCGGTAGAACCCCGCCAGCGCATTGCGCGAATAGGCCTTCTTGACCACGCGGATCGGCGTCCAGTCGAACTCGCCGAGCGCGGCGTTGAGGCGGCCCGCGGTTTCGTCCGACTGACGGTCGAGCTCGGCATATTCGGGCACGTCGGTACGCGAGGGCGGCGCGATCTGCAGCATGCCGACCCGGCCGCGATGCTCGGGATGGCTGCGCAGGAATTGTCCGAACGCCTCCAGGCGCTGGACGATGCCCTTGGAATAGTCGAGCCGATCGACGCCGATGACGAGCTTGCGGGCGCCGAGCGATTCCCTGGTGGCCTTGATCGGACGCGTCGCGGCGCGCTCAGAGGCCGCAGCGAGCTTGCGGAAGGCCTCGACATCGATGCCGATCGGGAAGGCCTGCACTGTGGTTTCGCGGCGGCCCATCCTGACCTTGCCGCCCTCCAACCTCGCGCCGCAGAGCGAGACCAGGCCGCTGATCAGATTGCGGACATCGACCTGCGTCTGCACGCCGACGAGATCATAGGCGCCCATCGTGCTGATCAGCGTGGCGCTGAAGGGCAGCGCGCCGAAAACCTCCGCCGGAGGCCAGGGAATGTGATGGAAATAGCCGATCCGGTTGGTCACGCCGCGCCGGCGCAGCTCGGCGGCCAGCGGGATCAGGTGATAATCGTGGATCCAGATCAGATCATCGGGCTTCAGCAGCGGGATCAGCGCCTTGGCGAAGCGGCGGTTGACCGCGAGATAACCGGCATAATCCGTGCGCGAAAACTCCGTCAGGCCGAGCCGGTAATGCATGTTGGGCCAGAGCGCCCGGTTCGAGAAACCGAGATAATAGGTCTGGCGCTCGCTCTCGGTGAGATCCGTAACCGCGTAGGTCACCTTGCCGCGCTGGACCGTGCGGACAGCCTGGCCGGCGGCGGCGTCATTGACATCGCCACTCCAGCCGAACCAGAGCCCGCCCCGTTTCTCCAGCGCCTCGCGCAGCGCCACCGCCAATCCCCCTGCCGCCGCTTTCTCGTGACGATCGGGAATGGTGACGCGATTCGAGACGATGACGAGACGCATGGCGCGACAGCTCTCCTTTTGATTTGCGACCGGTCGCCAGAATTTCGACACCGGTGGCAGGAACAGAACGCGGCTGAGCACGTAATGTTTCCGAGGCCTCCGTCTTCGCGGATGGCGAAGCGGTGGCGACGTCACGTCGAGATCGTGACGACAATGGGAATCTGGACAATAAATGTGGCGAGTTCGCGAACAGAGTCACGATCCGTGCGGCATGCCGGCGCTTCGGCACAAGGAACGCTCAAGCTGAAGGGCCGTGTTTTCGCCCGACTCATGGCTCAGATAGATAGAGATGATGACACTGACAGAAACTGAATTGCTTCACGATATCCGCGACATCGCTCCCACCGAGTCCGAGATCGCTCTGTTTCTCGACTTCGACGGCACGCTTGTCGAAATCGCGCCCGTGCCCGACGCCGTGCAGCTCGACCGACAGGTCGCTCCGGCGCTGGAATCCCTGCGCGCCTCGCTCGGCGGAGCGCTGGCGCTCGTCTCCGGCCGGCCCGTCAGCTTTCTCGACGAGGTTCTGGCGCCCTATCGATTCGACGCCGCGGGGCTGCATGGCGCGCAGATTCGGGTCGATGGCGAAATCCGTTCGCAATCCGCGGTGCCCGAGGCGATGCGCGAGGCGACGCGCGATCTGGTGCGCTTCGCCAACAGCCATGTCGGCATCATCGTCGAGGACAAGCGCATCTCGATTGCCCTGCATTGGCGGCTGGCGCCCACGCTGAAGGACGAGGCGCTGGAGCTGATGCGCAGCGTTGCCGCCCGCATGGGGCCGACCGTCCGGCTCCAGGAAGGCAAGTCGGTGGCCGAGCTGGTTCCAGCCGGCGCCAGCAAGGGCGGCGCCATCGTTCAATTGATGCAGACCGCGCCCTATGCGGGACGCAGGCCCGTCTTCATCGGCGACGACATCACGGACGAGGCCGGCTTCGAGGCCGTGAACGCATTGGGCGGGCTCTCGATCCGGATCGGCGACGGCGAGACCTGTGCCGCGCACCGCATTGCCTCGCCGACCGCCCTGCGCACTATCCTTCTCACCGCGGCCGAACACGGCCGTCTGACCGCTTCCAGCTTCTCATAAGGTTACCGATGACAGTTTCGACGACGATCGCGGGACGGAACTCCGTCTCGCTCGACCTCGGCGTGATCGGCAATTGCTCGATCGCCGCGCTGATCGACCGGCGCGCCCGCATCGTCTGGGGTTGCTTCCCGCGCTTCGACCGCGACCCGGTGTTCAGCTCCCTGATCGACAACCAGCCGGACGATGACGGAGCGATGCCGAAGAAAGGCGTCTTCGCGATCGAACTGGTCGGGATGACGCTCTGCGAGCAGAGTTATCTCGACAACACCGCGATCCTGTCCTCGGTCCTGTCGGACGATCAGGGCAACGCCATCGAGATCCTCGATTTCGCGCCGCGTTTCGTGCGCTATGAACGCTTCTTCCGGCCGCCGCAGCTGGTCCGGCGCGTCAGGCGCATCTCGGGCCGGCCGCGCATCCGCGTCGTACTGAAGCCGAGCCTGGGCCTCGGCGAGGAGCCCGACGAGATCACGCGCGGCTCCAACCATGTCCGCTTCGTCGGCGCCGACCAGACCATTCGCCTGACCACCGACGCGCCGGTCTCCTATGTCGTCGACAGCATCCCCTTCGCGGTCGACCGGCCCTTCTCCTTCTTCATCGGCTCGGACGAGGCGCTGCGCGCCGAAATAGAGACGACCTCGCGCGAATTCCTGGACAAGACGACCGATTACTGGCGCGACTGGGTGCGCTCGCTCTCGATCCCGTTCGACTGGCAAAAAGAGGTGATCCGCGCCGCGATCACGCTGAAGCTCTGCTCCTTCGAGGAGAGCGGCGCGATCGTCGCCGCGCTCACCACCTCGATCCCCGAGGCGCCCGGCACCCAGCGCAACTGGGACTATCGCTTCTGCTGGCTGCGCGACGCCTATTTCGTCGTCCATGCGCTCAACCGCCTGGGCACGACGCGGACGATGGAGGATTATCTCGGCTTCATCACCAATATCGTCGACACCTTCACCGAAAGCGGGGCCGAGCATCTGCCGCCGCTCTACCCGATCACGCGCGGCGGCACGCTGGACGAGTTCGAGGCGCCCAATCTCTCAGGCTATCGCGGCCACCAGCCGGTGCGCTTCGGCAATGGCGCGGCGACGCAGATCCAGAACGACGGCTACGGCGCGGTTGTGCTCGCGGCGACGCATTCCTTCTTCGACCAGCGCCTGATCCAGCCCGGCAAGGACACGCTCTTCGCCCAGCTCGAGCGCATGGGCGAGCTCGCCATCGCCTATTTCGACAAGCCCGACGCCGGCCCCTGGGAGCTGCGCGAAAGGCAGGTGGTGCACTCCTTCTCCAGCGTGATGTGCTGGGCGGCCTGCGACCGCCTCGCCCGCATCGCCGGCACGCTCGGCCGGGCCGACCGCAAGGAGTATTGGCGATCCGAGGCCAAGCGCCTGAAGGGCATCATCGGCGAGCGCATCTGGAACGAGGAGAAGGGCCATTTCGTCTCGACCTTCGACGGAACGGAACTCGACGCGACGCTGCTGCTCTTCGCCGAGCTCGGCTTCGTCAAGGCCGACGATCCGCGCTATATCGCGACCGTCGAGGCGATCGGCCGCGACCTCACGCGTGGAGACCTGCTGCTGCGCTATGCGACGCAGGATGATTTCGGCTTCATGCACACCGGCTTCCTGATCTGCGCCTTCTGGTATGTCGATGCGCTGGATGCGATCGGTCGACATGACGAGGCGGTCGAGCGCTTCAACCGCATCCTGCAACGGCGCAACAGCTTCGGCCTGCTCTCGGAGGATGCCGACCTCACGACGGGCGAGCTCTGGGGCAATTTCCCGCAGACCTATTCGATGGTCGGGCTGATCAACTCGGCGATGCGGCTCAGCCGCAACTGGGAAGAGGCGTTCTGAGGAGCCTTGCCGTCGTCATGGTCGGGCTTGACCCGACCATCTCGCGACCAGAGCGCTTTCTGCCAGAGATGCTCGGGGCAAGCCCGAGCATGACGTCTGCGACGTCACTCCATCCTGGCCGCGGTCCGCATCACCGCCAGCGCCAACACCTGCGCGGCTGGGACGATGCTCTCGACCTCCAGGAACTCATCGGGCGTGTGGGCGAGGCCGCCGATCGGACCGACACTGCACAGGGTCGGGCAGCCCTGCGCAGCGGTGAAACCCGAATCGGCGCAGCCGCCGGTGAATTCGGCGGCGACGCTGATGCCGAAACCTGCCGCCGCATCGCGATAGGTCTCGAACAGGACAGCCGATTCGGGCGAACGCTCCAGCGGCACGAACTCGCCCTTGATGGTCAGGGCTCCGGTTGCACCCGGCACCACCGGCGTCTCGACGATGGTTCGGATCGCGCCGACCAACTCGTCGCGCTGGGCGGCCGTGACATAGCGCAGGTCGATCTCGCACCAGGCATGGGGCGCGATGGTGTTGACGGTCTGGCCGCCACCGATCAACCCGACATTGACGGTGACGCCGCGCTCCAGATCGGTGAGGCCCTGGAGCCTGGGGATCTTGTGGCCGAGATCGACGATGGCCGAGACGCCCTTGTCATAATTCGCGCCGGAATGGGCGGCCTTGCCGGTGAATTCGGCGCGCATGAAGACGCCGCCCTTGCGGCCCGAGGTGATCGACTGCTTCTGATCGCGGCTGAATTCGGTTCCAGCCGGCAGGCGGCTCGGCTCGGCGTTGAAGACGCAGCGCGCCTCGCGGGCAGCGGCCTCGATGATCGGCCGCGAGGATGGCGAGGCGATCTCTTCGTCGCTCGTCGTCAGCATCAGGAGCGGCGCGGAGAGCCCGCCGCACTCGGCGAAGGCAGCCGCCACGAAAGCCTCGATGACGAGGCCGGCCTTCATATCGGCGACGCCTGGCCCATAGGCCCGGCCGGCCTTGATGGTGAAGGGCCGGCGTGTCGGCTCGCCTTGCGGGAAGACGGTATCGCGATGGCCGAGTAGCAGCACCGGGCGCTGGTCATTGGCCGAGGGGTTGGGCAGGCGTGCCTTGACGGCGTCGCCATAGCGGGCATCCGGCACGATCTCGACGACGAGCCCGTTCGCCTCATGGAAGCGCGCCAGCACCTGCCCTGCCCGGTCGACGCCGGCCTTGTCGTAGGAGCCTGAATCGGTGTCGACCATCTCGCGCAGCAGCGCGACCATCGCCTCCTTGCGGCTGGCGAGCCAGGCCGTGACCTTCGCTTCTTCAGGCGTCAAATCGCTCATCGCGCGCAGCTCTCATCGTTCCAAACGGGACAATGCTGCGAGCATAACCTAAAGCGCCGGCGCGGCGGTAGCGCATCCGCGATGCGTACCCCTTGCGAAAACACAGGGCTAGGGCATTTTCTTCACGCGAACCGGTGTCCACTTCGCTTGAAAATGCTCTGCGCCCCTATTTCGGCGCGGCCATCTTCCGGATCAGCGCGTCGCGGGCGGCACGCGCAGCGACTTTCACCGTCTCGTCCTCCGGCTTGTAAGCCGGCAGCTCCAGCGCCTTGGCATAGTAGCCCAGGGCAAGCTGATCCGAGGCGATACCGGCATAGAGGTCACCGAGGCGTTTGTTGGCAGTCAGCGCGGTGTCGGGTTTGGCCACGGCCTCCTCGAAGGCGCCGATCGCACCAGGCGCGTCACCGTTGCGAGCCTTCAACTCCGCCAATGCGATCAGAATCCTGGCGTCGCCGCCATTGCTGGCCCGCGCCGCTTCGGCGTCGGCAAGCGCATCCTTGAGATTGCCCTGCCCTGTCCTCGCCTCGATCCGCACCAGCAGTGCTTCAGCGTCGGATGGCGTCACGGCCAGCCGCACCGCGGCATCCTCGAGCGCCGGACCGAACTTGCCCAGGGCGAGCCGCGCTTTGGCGCGCAGCAGCATGAGGTCGGGATCGGCGGCTTTCGCGGCAAGGGCCTCGGTTGCGAGGCGCTCGGCGGCGGCCGTATCGCCGGTCACCAGGTTGATGCGGGCCGCCAGAGCAAGCCAGCGCGGTTCGGCGGGCTCGATCCTGAGCGCCATGGCGATGTCGGTCAGCGCCGCCGGGCTGCCCGCCATGAGGGCGAGACGTGCCCGCTCGGCATAGGGGCGGGCGCGATCAGGCGCCAGCCTGATCGCCTCAGTGAAATCGACGCGCGCAAAGTTGACCTGGCGCAGCTGCAGGCGCGCCAATCCACGATGAAGCGCGAGGTCGGACATGAAGCCAGGCGTCAGCCCCTCATAGCTCGCCTGCGTGCGATCCTTCCCGATCCCCTCGAGCGCGCCGTCGATGTCGGAGATAGCGGCAAGCCCATTGCCGAGCCTTGCCTGCGCGATGCCGCGCACCGCCTGCGCACCGATATCGATTCGGCCCCTGGACAGCACGGCATTGGTCAGGTCGAGCGCCGCGGCATCGTCTCCGCGCGCCAGAAGCGCGCGGGCGCGCATCACGTCCTGCGATTGGGACTGCTCCGGGCTGCGCGCACTCCAGGCCTCGATCTCGGCCAAAGCCGCATCGACCTGTCCGGTCTCGATCAGTGGGAGAACGAGGTCGCGGCTACCGAATATACGCTTCTTGTCGTCCGGCATGAGCCGGTCGGTTTCGCGCGCCGCGACCAGCGCCTCGGACGGCCGGCCCAGCATCAGCAGGGATGTCGCTCGGTAGGACTGAAGCCAGACGGCGTTGTCTGGCTCGATCTGCAACAATTTCGACCAGTCGGCGAGGGCTTCTTCGTGGCGACCAAGCGAGGTCGCAACCAGGCCACGCACCGTCAATGCCCGGCGCAGCTCCTGCGAAGCCGGCGCGGCCCGGCGCACGACGCTGTCGGCATCGGCCCAGGCCCGCTCGAACGGAGCGATGTTGCCGTCATAGCCATAGGACGAGATGTGGCCGCTGGCGCGCGCCAAGGCCGCCTCGAGATAATCCGGCACGGTTGCCACGGCGAGATCGAGATCGGCGATCTGTTGGCCATAGGGCCGCGCCCGCGAACGCAGGATCAGCATGTCCGCCTTGGCCTGAGGCGTCGACGCCGTCTCGACGAGGCGATCGCAGCTCTGCATCCGGAGCGGGTCGTCGCGCGTCTCGCAGCGTGCCTTCAACTCCGTTTCGTCGAGGTCGGCGACAATGATCGGCGGCGGCTTGTCGAGTTCGATGATGCGTGCTGAGGCGCGGTTTCGCGAGGTGACGTCGTAGCCCATCTTGGCGTCGGTGCGGGCGGCCGATTGCTGGTAGAGCGCGCGCGCTGCGGCCTTGTCCCCGGCCGCCAACAGGATCTCGGCCTTGACCTCGTAAGCGTCGAACAGTTTCGGATCGAGTTCGATCGCCTTGTCGGCGTCTGCCCGGGCCTCGTCCAGACCCTTCATGGCGAGCTTGACCGCGGCGCGCGTCGCATAGGCGCGGCCGTATTTCGGGTTGGCCAGCACCACCGCCTCCGCGTCCGCGAGCGCCTCCGGGATCATGCGCTGCACCAACCTGGCCCGCGCCCGGATCTCGGTGAGATCGTACTGAGCGGGGAAGCCCTGCAACCCGTCGGAAGCCTCCTTCTCGGCCGCGTCGAAAGCGCCGATATAAAACAGGCTGCGCGCCTTGGTGACGAAGCCCTCATTGCCCTTGAAGCCCAGCGCGCGCGCCTGCTCGATCGCTGCGACCGCCTCGCGATACCGAGCGGTCGAGTAGTGCAGCAGCCCCATCATGTAGTGGCTGCGCGGATGGTCCTTCTGCCAGAACAGGCCCTGGCGCAGATCCTCGCGCGCGCCCTCGAAATCATATCCCAGCATCTTGAGATAGCCGCGATTGGCGTGGTTGTCGGCGTTGAACGGTTCCTTGTCGATCGCGACCGTGAAATCCTCCATGGCGCCGGCTCCGTTGCCGAGGCCGAAGCGGATCTGGCCGCGGTCGCGGTAGAGCGCTGCGAAGTTCGGCACGAGCTTGATCGTCTCGCTATAGTCCTTCTCGGCCTCGACCAGGCGTTTCAGCGCCCAATAGCTCTGCGCCCGGCTCAACAGTGCAGAAGCCTTGCTCTTGCGGTCGCCGCGGCCTTTCAGGACAGCCGTGCAGGCGGCAATGCCCGCATCAGTCTTGTCGGCCTTGCAGACCGCGACAGCATCGACTTTCTGGGCCAGGCTCGGCGACAGCCAGAAGCCTGCGATGATAGGGATCAGACAGGCCCGAAACGCTATCCGCGACAGTGAGCAGGCCATTTCGCAACCTCCCGCACAGGCTCGCCTTACGCTGGGACAGCGTAACATGCCCCCTGCGGCGGCGGTCAACCGGTCGGCGCGGGCGCGGGTCCACGACGGAAACACCCGCTTGCCGGAACAAGCGGGTTCGGATTCGTCATTTCGCGTTCGTCATGGTGAGGCGCGGCGACTGCGCCGCACCTATGCCGCTCCTCAGGATGAGGGCTGCATGTGTGGCTCCAAGGCCTCAGCGCCGGGCTTCCATCGCCATGCGCAGGGCAAAGCCCGCGAGCACGGTGCCCATCAGCCAGCGCTGCACCAGGGACCAGAACGGCCGCGTCCGCAGGAACAGCGCGATGCTGCCGGCGGCCAGGGTGATCAGCGTGTTCACGCTGAGGCTGACCGCGATCTGGATGAAACCGAGCATGATCGACTGCGCCAGCACGCTACCGGCGGCGGGATCGATGAATTGCGGCAGCAGCGCCAGATAGAACACCGCGATCTTGGGATTGAGCAGGCTGGTCAGGAAGCCCATCGCGAAGAGCTTGCGCGGACCGTCGGGCGCAAGCTCACGGACATGGAAGGGCGAGCGGCCGCCGGGCTTCAGCGACTGCCAGGCGAGATAGAGCAGATAGACGACGCCGGCGAGCCGAAGCGCGTCATAGGCGAACGGCACCGCCAGGACGAAGGCGGTGATGCCGAAGGCGGCGCAGAACACATAAAACAGAAAGCCGAGTGCAATGCCGCCAAGCGAGATCAGGCCGGCGCCGGGCCCCTGCGAGATCGAACGCGAAATCAGGTAGATCATGTTCGGGCCTGGCGTCAGCACCATGCCGAAGGCCAGGAGCACGAATGCAAGCAGGTTGTGAATCTCGGGCATGAAACGGCTCCAGTAATGGTGCGCACCATGCCCGCATCCAGCCCGCTCCGACAATCACCCGGCGACGCGCCCCTCGCATGTCGCGCAAGCGTAGCTCTGCCGCGCAAGCGTGGGTCGCACCGGCGCGTCATCGCGCGTGGCACAGTCGAAGTCCACTCAGTTGGGCCTGGCGGGGCAGCCGATCGCGCCCGCGCCGGCCGGCAAGCGCAGCAATGGCAGGCGGGCGCCGACCTCACCGGGGAACAGGCCGGCGCTGACGAAGCCGCCGGCGGCGTCAGGGTCGAGCGAGGCGACGACGAGGCCGACCAGCGGCTGCTCGACCGGGACATAGCTCGAACCGGCCGGCAGGGTGACGGGCGCCGCGTCACGCTCCGCCTTGGTCGAGACGCCGCCTTCCGGATTGATGGCGCGGCGGTCGACCTGCCGGCGCGCCGTCACGGTGAAGGCTTCCGCGCCCGACACCGTCGCGGGCACTGTGAGGATGCAAGAGCGGATGCCGCGCCGCGCCAGCGCCTCGCGCACCGGCGCCGTCGCTTCGCCATCCGCCAGCCAGTAGCCGGCCGGCCGCGGGCGCACCACGGTCGGCTCGATATGGCGGGCATCGACGAAAGGCACCGAGGTCGGGCGCGGCGCCGCCGTGACGGGGTCGACCAGCGGCACGAAACCCTGGACCACCGGGACACGATGCGCGACGACGAGGTCCGCATGCGAACGCGCCGCCTCCTGACGGCCCTCGGCAACGGCGCGTCGCAGCCGGGCAGGATCGGCCGCTGCGGCCCGCAGGGCGCCGATGGCGGCAAGGTAATGAGTGGCGACGCGGCGCTGGAAGCCTTGCGTGCCGATGCCGACGCCGCGCGTCTCCAGCAGGATCGAGACCGCACCCATCAACCCGAAGGCGTTGCGCGCGATGCCCGCCGCATTGCCGCCGGTCGCGACGGTCTTGTCCTCCGGCCTGGCGTTCGGCGAGGTCTGATAGACATAGGCCGTCAGGCCGGCGCTTGCGGCGGCGGCCTCGATCGCGGGCAGGAAGAGCTGGTCGGCCAGCGCCGTGGCGCGCGCCGGCACCAGCGGATGGGTGGCGCGCATATAAACGAAGTCCGTCGCATGCAGCGCCTCGAACTTGGCGAGCCAGCGGCCGCCGACCGTGAACTCATGCGCGTCGATGACGAGATCCGGCGGCAGCGTCGCAGCCGCCGTCTGCAGGACGCGGGTCTCGGGCAGGGTCAGGAGCAGGTGATCGCGGTTCGGGTCGGCCTTGGCGGCGGTGTCGCGCGTGAAGGCTGCGGCACCGTCGGGATTGGAGCGCGGCACGATGACGATGGTCAGCGCCCGCGTCAGCTCGGCAAGCTCACCGCCCGAGGCGATGTCCTTCGCCAGCGCCAACATCGCCTCGCCGCCGGCGGGTTCATTGCCGTGATGCTGGCCGATCAGCCAGACCACCGGCCGGTCGGCGGGCTGGTTCCTGGCCGCCTCCTCCAGGCTGCGAGCGCCCTCGGCCGTGAACAGGAGATAAGGGATGTTGCGGCCTTCGAGCGAGCGCCCAAGCGAGCCGATGCCGAGATTGGCGGCGTTGCCCAGCGCCGCGATGAAGGCCTCCATCTCGGCCTGGGTGGTGAAGCCGGCAGCCTCCCGCCCCGGATCATAACCGCGGGCGCGCCCCGCCGCGAAGAAAGGCGAGCGCAATGTCACCGGCACATCGGCATAGCGCGCAAGCAATGCCGGCGCCTGCCGAAACTCACCCTTCGCCGGGGTCTCCTGCGCCAGCGCCGCGGCGGTGAAGGCGAGGCCGAGCGAGACGGCCGTCAGGATACGAAGCACGGCAAAACCTCCGCTAGAGCAGGATGCGAAAAACTGGGCACCGGTTTTTCGCATTGATCCCGCTCTCACTCTGAGATGAGAGCCCGCGACGATAGCAGGCAGCCCTCATCCTGCCGAGTTGGCAGGCGACTTCAAGCGAAGATCGCCCGCCGTTTTTTCGGCTCCAGCCGGACGACCTCTGTCCGCCGCCTCAGATCTTCCCGTCATAGGCGCGCCGCGCGATGCGGCAGGCCAGCACGGTGAATGCAGAACGGCCCAGCGCGGCTTCGACTTCCCTCTCGAGCGTGTCGGCGTCGTCGACCCAGCGGCCGACGCCGCCGAGCGCCTGCGCCACGGCCGGGAAATCGCTGCCGGAGAAATCCACCGCCGCATTGGGGCGCTGGCTCGCGCGCTGCTTCATCTCGATCAAAGCGAGGCTCTCATCGACCAGGACGACGATGACGATGGGCAAGCCCAGTTCGCGCGCGGTCGCGAGCTCGCCCAGCCCCATCTCCAGCCCGGCATCGCCGACGAAGGCGACGACCGGCGTCGCGGGTCTGGCGAGCTTGTAGCCGAGCGCCAGCGGCACGGCGCAGCCCATGGTGCAAAGCCCGGTCGATTGCAGGATCGCGTGCGGGATGTCGGTCTGCCAGATCTGCGAGAGCAGGATGCGATGGGCGCCAGAATCGATGCTGATGACGGTGTCTGCAGGCGTCGCGGCGCGCACCGTCTCGAAGACGACATCAGGCCCCCAGGCGGCTGAGGAGGCGAAGCTGTCGCGCAGCGCCTCCCGCGCCACTGTGGGCTCGCCGCCCGGCCAGACATGGCTCTTGGCCGGCGCGACGCTCAACCCCGACAGGCTGGCCGCGATGTCGCCGACGATGAGATGGTCGCTGCGATGCACGCCATGGGGCATCGCCTCGGCGACGATGTCGATGATCTGGGTTCCAGGAGAGAAGGGATCACGCCAGTTGAGGCGCATCTCGATCGGATCATAGCCAGCGAGCACGATCATGTCCGCGGCCTTGACCAGCGGCAGCAGCAGCTTGTCCGCCTTCGGCGAGAGCCCCGCTCCGCCAAGCGAGAGCGGATCGCTCTCGGGCAGCACGCCCTTGGCCTTATAGGTGGTGATGACGGGGATGTCGCGGTCGCGCGCGAAATCGGCGACCACATCGGCCGCGCCCTGATTGACGACATCGAGACCGGCGATGATCAGCGGGCGCTCGGCATTCGCCAGAGCCCCGCGAGCCGCCTCCAGGCCGTGCCCCTCGGCCGGCCGCACCGGCAGGGGTAGCGGAGCCGGCGGACGCATGGACGCCTTGGCGGGGCCTTCCGCCACGCTGATCGGCACGTCGATATGGACCGGGCCGGGCCGGCCCGACAGCGCGATGGCGAGCGCCTTCTCGATGACGAGGGCGGCGGTCTCGGCCGTGGCGCGGAAGCTCGCCTTGACGATCGGGCGCAGCAGCGCCTGATGGTCGAAGACCTGATGGGTGTAGCTCTCGGCCTCGGCCGCATCGACGCAGCCGGTGATGAAGATCAGAGGCACGCGGTCCTGCAATGCATTGGCGACGACATTGGCCGCATTGGCCACGCCGGGGCCGAGCGTGGCGTAGAACAGACCCGGCGCGCCCGTCGCATGCCAGACGCCTTCGGCCATGAAGCCGGCTGCATTCTCATGCTTGACCAGAACAGGCTCGATGCCGGCCGCACTGAGGGCCTCGACCAGCGCCAGAACCTCGCCGCCGGGAATGCCGAAGGCGTGGCGAATGCCGGCCCGCGCGAGGCCTCGCGCGATCAGGTCCGCGCCGGTGGTGATCGTCTCTGAGCTGGGCATGCGTGGCCATCCGTCTGCGGCGCAAGCGAGGACGCCCACGCAAAGAGTTTTCCAAATCAGATTCTACACCATCAATGGCACATCAAATTTGTGTGACCGACTACGAATCGCATTCAGCGCAGCTCATCGACGAGGAAGAAGTCGGTATCGTCCGGCTTGGTTCCGGCTGCGGTCAGCATCGCGTGAATCTGGCCGCGATGATGCGTCTGATGGTTGAAGAGATGCGCCACCACGAGCCCGCGGGGCTTGCCGATCTCGCGGCCGGCCACGCCCGAATACCAGATCAGGGTGCCGCGCAGCCAGTTCGCTTCGACATTGGCCGCCCAGGCCTCGATCGCGAAATCGCGCTCGCGGCGCCTGAAGCGGAACTCGGCCCAGTCCTCGACATAGATCGCCGAATCCCGGCCGCTCACGGACGGCTTCGGCGAACCGGTCAGGCGATGCAGCCAGACCTCGTCGGCCCAGAGGATATGATTGAACGTGCCCTGGATCGATTTGAAGAAGGCGCCCCGGTCGCGCCGGCGCCCTTCATCGTCGAGCGTGTCGGCCGCTGCGATCAGGCTCCGGTTCTGCCAGGCGTTGTAGCGCGCCATGGCCTGGACGAAGGCCGGATCGACCATGCGGGCCACCTCCTCAAATGATGTTGGCCTCCTTGAGAGGCTTGCCGGCAACGATGCGCTCATGGCCGAGATCGGCAAGGTCGAGCGTGCGATAGCCGCCATGCAGGATATGCTCAGCAAGCCCGCGCCCGACCGCCGGTGACTGCTGCAGGCCATGGCCGGAAAAGCCGTTGGCGAGATAGAGATTGGGCACGCCGGCAGCCGGGCCGATGATCGCGTTGTGATCGAGCCCGTTCATGTCATAGGGCCCCGCCCAGGCGCGGCCGGGCCTTATCTGCTCGAAGGCCGGGATGCGATGCGCCAGCGCCGGCCAGACCGTCTCCTCGAAGAAGGACCAGTCGACATCCTCGACGCCGGGGTCGCTCTCGACCCATTCCTGGTCGGCCTCGTGCGTCGGCGAGGAGCTGCCGATGAAGAGCTGGCCTTCGCTGCCGCGCTTGCCCTCGGGCCGGCACCAGACGCCGGTGGTGTCGATCAGCAGCGGGCAGTTGTCGATCTCGCCCTTGCAGGTGAAGGAGAAGACATAGCGCTTCATCGACTTTACCGGGATCGCGACGCCGGCCGTGGCGGCCAGCCGCGCGCCATGGGTGCCCGAAGCGTTCACCACCGCACCGCAGGCGATGCGGCTGCCGTCGGCGAGCGCGACGCCGCTGACGCGGCCGCCATCGACGCTGTAGCCGGAGACCTCGCCCTGCCGGTATTCGACGCCGAGCGAGCGCGCCTTCTTGCGGAAGGCCTGCAGCAGCGCCCAGCCGTCGAACCAGCCCTCGCCGCTGACGCCATAGGTGCCGCAGATAAGGTCCGATGTATTGAGCCAGCTAAATTTGTTGCGCAGCATCTCTGCAGCATAAAGCGCGATATCCGCGCCCTCGGCGGCTTGGAGCTTCTGGTTCGCGGCGAGGATCGGGGCGCCCTCGTCGCCCCCGAGATAGAGATAGCCGCCCTCGTGCAGATCGATGACGGGGGTCTCGCCATCGACCGCGAGATGGGTGCCGAGATTGCGCAGGAAATCGATGCCGAAGAGCGAGATGCGAATGTTGACCGCACTGGAATATTGCTGGCGGATCGAGGCGGCAGAGAGCGCCGAGGCGGCCAGACGATAGGTCGGGTCCTTCTCGATCACCACGACCTTGCCCTTGAAGCCGGGATCGGCAGCGAGGTGATAGGCGACGGAGGAGCCGATGGCGGCACCGCCGCAAATCACGACATCGGCGCTTTCAGACGAAGACGACATGGCGGTCCCGCGGAGCATGGCCGCGATGCGTCGCGACCGAGGTTGGTGAATTCAGCGCATGAATGACGCGACAATGGCGCCTTGTCGAGAGCTGTCGTCGCAGGCCTCGCGAAGCAATCTCAGTGCCATCGCGCAAAACCCTGGCGGCCTCTGAGCGCATACGCGCCGGCAGCCGGCTAGAGCCGGATGATTTCAGATGGGCTCACAAAGTGATCCCATCTGACATCTGAATCCGTCTCTCATCCCGGGAGTGAGAGCAGGATCAATGCGAAAAACCGGTGCCCACTTTTGCGCATCCTGCTCTGGCTCACGCGCCGCATTCACCGAGCAGCCAGTCGCGGAAGGCGATCACCGCCGGCAATCCGGCCTTGGCCTCGGGATAGACCAGGTAATAGCCCTCGGAGCCGGTTACCGGCCGATCGACGGGGATGACGAGCGCGCCCAGACGCAACTCCTCCTCGACGAGGAAGCGCGGCACGATGGCGAGCCCCAGTCCGGCGACCGCGGCCTGCGAGACCATGGCGAACTGCTCGAAGCGCGGCCCCATCAAGGCGCGCTCGGGAGGCAGGCCCTGCTGTTCCAGCCAGTTGGCCCAGGCGCGCGGCCGTGTCGATTGCTGCAGCAGTGGCGCGCGCAGCATGTCCGCCGGCTCCGCCAGGCCAAGGCGCGCCACCAGGGACGGCGCGGCGACGGGGATGATCTCCTCACCCATCAATCGGTGCAGCCTTGCGCCGGCCCAGACGGGATCGCCGAAATGGATCGCGGCATCGACCTGCTCGCGAGCGAAGTCGAAGGGCACCAGCTTGGTGGTGAAGTTGATCGTGATGCCGGGATGCGCCTCGATGAAGCGCGACAGGCGCGGGATCAGCCAGCGCGTCCCGAAGGTCGGCAGGATCGCCAGATGCAGCACGCCGGCCGCGCCGCGAAAGGCCATGGCCGAGACGGTGGCCGCAGCAAGCCGCGACAGACCGTCCCGGATCTCGGCCGCATAGGCGCTGCCCGCCGGCGTCAGGCTGACGCGCTGCCTGACGCGCTGGAACAGGCCGACGCCGAGAACCTTTTCGAGATGCGCGACCTGCCGGCTGACGGCGCCTTGCGTCAGGTTCAGCTCCTCGGCGGCACGCGTGAAACTGCCATGCCGCGCCGCCGCCTCGAAGGCGGCGAGCGCCGAGAGCGAAGGCACCGAAAGCCGGCCCGGGACGATGTCAAAGTTCATGATAAACTCTCATCAAGTCGTGAGAACATATCGATTGCCCATGCGGGGTGGAAGAGGGCATTCTTCGCCCCTCCGGCGCGGCGGCTCGAAGTCCCGCGCCGCTTGGCGTGTTTCGCTAGGGCAGGATGCGAAAAAGTGGGCACCGGTTTTTCGCATTGATCCTGCTCTGACTTTTAGATGAGAGACGGATTCAGATTTCAGATGGATCACTTGGTGATCCCAGCTGACATCGTCCGGCTCTAGCGACGGGTTTGGAATTCACAGATGGCTTCATCTTTGCCGCAAGACGCGCTGGCGCTGCTCAAGCGCCTTGGCGTAACCGACGCCGCCTTCGCCAAGGCAGGCCTCCCGGCCCATTCGCCGATCACGGGCGAGGCGGTCGCCACGCTCCGCGAGACGAGCCCCGCCGAGGCCGGAGCCGCGATCGGCCGGGCCCAGAGCGCCTATCTCGCCTGGCGCAAGGTGCCGGCGCCGCGCCGCGGCGAGTTCGTGCGCCTGCTCGGCGAGGAATTGCGCGCTGCGAAAACCGATCTCGGCCTGCTGGTGACGCTCGAAGCCGGCAAGGTCGTTTCCGAGGGCCTCGGCGAGGTCCAGGAGATGATCGACATCTGCGATTTCGCGGTCGGCCTCTCGCGCCAGCTCTACGGCCTGACCATCGCGACCGAGCGCCCGAACCACCGCATGATGGAAACCTGGCACCCGCTCGGCGTCTGCGGCGTGATCTCGGCCTTCAACTTCCCGGTCGCGGTCTGGTCGTGGAATGCCGCGCTCGCCTTCGTCTGCGGCGACAGCGTCGTCTGGAAGCCCTCGGAGAAGACCCCGCTGACCGGCATCGCCGTGCAGGCGATCGTCGAGAAGACGATGAAGCGCTTCGGTCCCGAGGCCCCGGTCGGTCTCTCCGAGATCCTGATCGGCGGCCGCGAGATCGGCGACCTCCTGGTCAGCGACCATCGCGTGCCGGTGGTCTCGGCCACGGGCTCGACCCGGATGGGCAAGGAGGTGGGCCAGAAGCTCGCCGCGCGCTTTGCCCGCGCTATCCTCGAACTCGGCGGCAACAATGCCGCGATCGTCGCGCCCTCGGCCGATCTCGACATCGCGCTGCGCGGCATCGCCTTCGCGGCGATGGGCACGGCCGGCCAGCGCTGCACCACGCTGCGCCGCCTGATCGTGCATGAGAGCGTCTATGACGCGCTGATCCCGAAGCTGATCAAGGTCTATGGATCCGTAAAGATCGGCGATCCGCGCGAGGCCGGCGTGCTGGTCGGGCCGCTGGTCGACGAGGCCGCGTTCAAGGGCATGCAGTCCGCGCTCTCCGAGGCCAAGGCTGCCGGCGGCAAGGTCCATGGCGGCGAGCAGGTCACGGTCGGCGCAGGCGGCTTCTATGTCCGCCCGGCCCTGGTCGAGATGCCCTCGCAGACCGGTCCGGTCGAGCGCGAGACCTTCGCGCCGATCCTCTATGTGATGAAGTACAAGACGCTGGACCAGGCGATCGCGCTGCAGAACGCGGTCGGCGCCGGCCTGTCCTCCTCGATCTTCACGCTCGACATGCGCGAGGCCGAGATCTTCGTCTCGGCCGAGGGCTCCGATTGCGGCATCGCCAACGTCAATATCGGCCCGTCCGGCGCCGAGATCGGCGGGGCGTTCGGCGGCGAGAAGGAAACCGGCGGCGGCCGCGAGGCCGGCTCCGATGCGTGGAAGGCCTATATGCGCCGCGCGACGAATACGCTCAATTACGGCACGACATTGCCGCTGGCGCAGGGCGTCAGCTTCGATGTGGATGCGTGATTCATAGGGCGTCATTCTCGGGCGAAGCGAAGCGCAGACCCGAGAATCTCGTGACCAAATAGCTGGTTTCAGAGATGGTCGGGTCAAGCCCGACCATGACGACAAGAGATCAAGGGGAGACACACCATGGCCGAAGCCGCTCGCAGCCACTCCACCAGCCACAAGCTGGCCGAGTTCACCTGGGACGACGCCTTCCTGCTCGACGAGCAGCTGAACGAAGATGAGCGCCTGATCCGCGACACCGCCCGCGATTTCGCGCAGGAGAAGCTGCAGCCGCGCGTCTCGGAAGCCTATCTCAACGAGACCACCGACCGCACCATCTTCAACGAGATGGGCGAACTCGGCCTGCTCGGCGTGACGGTGCCCGAGGAATATGGTTGCGCCGGCGCGAACTACGTCTCCTACGGGCTCGTCGCCCGCGAGGTCGAGCGCGTCGATTCCGGCTATCGCTCGATGATGTCGGTGCAGTCCTCGCTGGTGATGTACCCAATCTACGCCTACGGCGACGAGAACCAGCGCAAGAAGTACCTGCCCAAGCTCGGCTCGGGCGAATGGGTCGGCTGCTTCGGCCTGACCGAGCCCGATGCCGGCTCCGACCCGGGCGGCATGAAGACCCGCGCCGAGAAGGTCGCTGATGGCTACAAGCTGACCGGCTCGAAGATGTGGATCTCGAATTCGCCGATCGCCGATGTCTTCGTCATCTGGGCGAAGTCGGCCGCGCATGACAACCAGATCCGCGGCTTCATCCTGGAAAAGGGCATGAAGGGCCTCTCCGCCCCCAAGATCGGCGGCAAGCTCTCGCTTCGTGCTTCGATCACCGGCGAAGTCGTCATGGACGGCGTCATCGTCCCCGAGGAGAACCTGCTGCCCAACGTCTCCGGCCTCAAAGGTCCGTTCGGCTGCCTGAACCGCGCCCGCTACGGCATCTCCTGGGGCGTGATGGGCGCCGCCGAGGATTGCTTCCAGCGCGCCCGCCAATACGGGCTCGACCGCAAGCAGTTCAACAAGCCGCTGGCCCAGACGCAGCTCTACCAGAAGAAGCTCGCCGACATGCTGACCGAGATTTCGCTCGGCCTGCAGGGCTCGCTTCGCGTCGGGCGTCTGCTCGACGAGGGCAAGATGGCCCCGGAGATGATCTCGCTGGTGAAGCGCAACAATTGCGGCAAGGCGCTCGACATCGCCCGCCAGGCCCGCGACATGCATGGCGGCAACGGCATCTCGATCGAGTACCAGGTGATGCGCCATGCGGCCAATCTCGAGACGGTGAACACCTATGAGGGCACGCATGATGTGCATGCGCTGATCCTCGGCCGGGCGATCACGGGCCTGCAGGCGTTTTTCTGATCCTCAGCCGTCATTCCGGCCGCAGCGAAGCGGAGAGCCGGAATCCATCATAGAGCACAGCGCCCTTCGATGGATTCCGGGTTCCCTGCGGTCGCCCGGAATGACGGCGTTCAGGTTGTTGTCGATGTCCCCAACCCCTCCCCTTGCCGGCCTGCGCGTCCTCGAACTCGCGCGCATCCTTGCCGGTCCCTGGATCGGCCAGCTTCTGGCCGATCTCGGCGCCGATGTCGTCAAGGTCGAGGCGCCCGAGGGCGACGACACCCGCAAATGGGGGCCGCCCTTCGTCGAGGGCGTCGGTGACGAGCATCTCTCGGCCGCCTATTTCCACTCGGCCAATCGCGGCAAGCGCTCGATCACGGCCGATTTCCGGACCTCGGAGGGCCAGGCGCTGGTGTACCGCCTCGCCGCCCATGCCGATGTCGTGGTCGAGAACTTCAAGGTCGGCGGCCTGGAGAAATACGGGCTCGACGCCGCCGCGATGCGCGCGGCCTTCCCGCGCCTGATCTATTGCTCGGTCACCGGCTTTGGCCAAACCGGCCCCTATGCGCCGCGCGCCGGCTACGACTTCCTCGTGCAAGGCATGGGCGGGCCGATGTCGGTGACCGGCGAACCGACGGGCGCGCCGATGAAGGCGGGCTATGCCGTCGCCGACATCTATACCGGACTTTACGCCTCGGTCGGCATCCTCTCGGCCCTGCGCCGGCGCGATCTGACCGGCGAGGGCGCGACGCTCGACATGGCGCTGCTCGATGCTCAGGTCGCCGTGCTCGGCAACCAGGCGATGAACTATCTCGTCTCGGGCAATCCGCCGCCGCGGCTCGGCAACGCGCACCCCAATATCGTGCCCTATGACGTCTTTCCCGTCGCCGATGGCCACATCATCATCGCCACCGGCAATGACGGGCAGTGGCGCAAGCTCTGCGACGTGCTGGGCGGCGCCGAGCTCGCCAGCCACCCGGACTATGCCGACAACAAATCCCGCGTCGCCAATCGCGCGCCGCTGACGATTGCCCTCCACGCCCTGACCCAGCGCTACGGCAAGGCCGACCTGCTGGCGGCGCTCGAGGCAGTCGGCGTGCCGGCGGGGCCGATCAATTCCGTCGACGAGGTCTTCGCCGACCCGCAGATCATGGCGCGCGGCGTCAAGGTCGACCTGCCCAGCGCCGCCGCCAAGGGCGGGACGATCCCGACCGTCGCCTCGCCGATCGTGATCGACGGCGTCAGGCAAGTGGCGGAGCGGCCGAGCCCACGGCTCGGCGAACATCACGACGACATCCTGAACGACCCGGCCTGGGGAGGGCCGCACCATGGCTAATCGCACAGGCGGGCAGATTCTCGTCGACCAATTGCTGATCCACGGCGCGACCGACGCCTTCTGCGTACCGGGCGAGAGCTACCTTGCCGTGCTCGACGCGCTGCATGATGCGAGCCTGAAGGTCACCATCTGCCGGGCCGAAGGCGGCGCCTGCATGATGGCCGAAGCTGCCGGCAAGCTGACGGGCAAGCCCGGCATCTGCTTCGTGACACGCGGCCCCGGCGCCACCAACGCCTCGCCCGGCATCCATATCGCCGACCAGGATTCGACGCCGCTGATCCTCTTCGTCGGCCAGATCGAGCGCGGCATGCGCGAGCGCGAGGCCTTCCAGGAGCTCGACTACCGCGCCGTCTTCGGCACCATGACGAAATGGGCAACCGAGATCGACGATGCCGCGCGCATCCCCGAGATCATCAGCCGCGCCTTCCATGTCGCGACCGCCGGCCGGCCCGGCCCGGTGGTGATCGCGCTGCCCGAGGACGTGCTGACCGACCTTGCCGACGTGGCCGATGCGCAGCCCTATCAGGTCACCGAGACACACCCGTCGCTGCTCCAGACCATCGATCTGCAGAAGCGGCTCTGGGCGGCGAAGTCGCCGGTCGCGATCCTCGGCGGCTCGCGCTGGAGCCCGCAGGCTATCGAGCGCTTCACCCGCTTCGCCGAGCGTTTCGACCTGCCGGTCGCGGTCTCCTTCCGCCGGCAGATGCTGTTCCCGGCCGACCATCCGAACTTCGCCGGCGATCTCGGCATCGGCCCCAATCCCAAGCTGCTGAAGCGCATCAAGGAGAGCGATCTCGTCCTGCTCGTCGGTGGGCGGCTCTCGGAGATGCCGAGCCAGTCCTACACGCTGTTCGGCATCCCCGAGCCCGGCCGGCCCTTGGTGCATGTCCACCCCGATGCCGAGGAACTGGGCCGCGTCTACCGGCCATCCCTGGCGATCAACGCCTCGCCGACCGCCTTCTGCGCCGCGCTGGAGACGGTGCATCCGCCGCAGGAGATCCCCTGGGCCGGCGCAGCGGCGGAAGCCCATGAGGCCTATCTCGGCTGGACCGAGCAGCCCGCGCCGGTGGCCGGCGCCTTCCATCCCGGCGAGGCCGTGACCTGGCTGCGGCGCTACCTGCCCGACGATGCGATCCTGTGCAACGGCGCCGGTAACTACGCCACCTGGGTGCATCGCTTCCACCGCTTCACCAAATTCGCGACGCAGCTCGCGCCGACCTGCGGTTCGATGGGCTATGGCGTACCTGCCGCCATCGGCGCCAAGCGGCTTTATCCGGAGCGCACCGTCGTCGCCTTCGCCGGCGATGGCTGCTTCCTGATGAACGGGCAGGATTTCGCGACGGCGGTTCAGTACGATCTGCCTGTCGTCGTCGTGGTGATCGACAATGGCATGTACGGCACCATCCGCATGCATCAGGAGCGCGATTATCCCGGCCGCGTCTCAGCAACCGAGCTGAAGAACCCGGATTTCGCCGCCTATGCCAAGGCCTTCGGCGGCCATGGCGAACGCGTCGAGACCACGGCCGAATTCGGCCCGGCCTTCGAGCGCGCGGTCGCGAGCGGGAAGCCGGCGATCATCCATTGCTTGCTCGATCCGGAGGCGATCACGCCGGCGAAGTCGCTCTCGACGATCCGGGCCGAGGCCTTTGCCGCACAGGCGCAGAAAGGCGCCTGAGCCTTAGCAGCCTGCTAACCCCTGAACCACATCCGGCGCAGCAGGCCATCGCCCCAGACCAGGCGGTGGAACAGGACTGCGCCGAGATGGATCAGGCCGAGCACGATGAGCAGGTCGAAGACCCGCTCATGCAGGGCTAGCATCATCTCATAGGTCGCCTTGTCGGGACCGATGAGATGAGGCACCGCGAACCAGCCGAAATACAAGGTCGGGATCTGGATCGGCGCCGCCGACACCATCAGCATCCCGGTCAGCGGCAGTGCGGCCAGGCAGAGATAAAGGCCGCCCTGAACCGCGCCGGCGGCAAGGCGCTGCCACGGCTCGGGACGAGTCGGCGGCGGCGCCGGCAAGGCGAGACGCAAGCCGAGCCGCAGCAGCACGAAAACCGCGACCGTCAGGCCGATGGATTTGTGCAATTGATAGAGTTCGAAGCGGCCGACGAGGTCGCGCGTCTCATCGCCCATCAGCCTGGCGAGCAGGAACTGGAGCGCGATCAGCAGCAGGGTCAGCCAGTGCAGGGCGACGATCGCGGGGTGCCATCGCGCGGGCCGGCCAACCTCGGCAGCCATCATCGCGAAAGCTGCCCCTTGATCGCGATCTCGACGAGATCGTCGACGACATTGACGTCCCGGCCGATGCCGAAGGCGGGGCGCATGAACGAACCGCTGGCGTGGAAAGGCAGCTTTTCGCCACGGCGCGCCTTGTCGAGATCGCCATCCACCACGGCATTGACTAGGATGGGATGAGTGACGGAACGGATGGTGAGCTGGCCGCTGATCTGCAGGCTGCGCTCGCCGGTTCGGGTCACGCTGGCGGAATTGAAGCTCGCCGTCGGGCTATGGGCGGAATCCAGCATGCTCTCGCCGGTGATGAAGCCGTCCATCAGCGCCGAGCCCGCCTTGATCGAACCGGTTTCGATCGTAACCCTGATCCGGCTCTTCTCGGGCTGGTCGAAATCCAGCGCCAGCGTACCGTCATAGCGCTCGAAACGGCCCGTGGCGACGACTGCGCCGAAGCGGCGTGCAACGAAGCTGATCTCGGTCGAAGCGCGGTCGAAGCGCCATGTCGCCTGCGCCGCCGCAGGTCCGGCAAGGAACAAAGCGAAGATCGCGAGGGACACGCAGCGCAGCATGGCCGCGATCTATCGCGCCTATCATGGCCGCGCCATGGTGGCGTTCCACCGCACACGCAAAGGTGATGCTGGAGCCGTTTCCGATCCGATTGGATCGTTCAGTAGCTCCAACTCCTTGCTTTAGCGCGTTTTCGTCACGCGAACCGGTGCCTACTTCGCCTAAAAACGCTCTACGCCTCCGCCGCGGGCGTGCTCCGCTTGGCGATGACTCCATCGAAGGTCGACTGGATCGCACGGGCCAGCGTGATGGTCGCGATCCCCTGGAAGATCAACTCGATCGCCAGGAAAGTGCCGAGCACCCAGAGGGAGGATGCCGGCCACTGGATCATGATCAGCACGCCAAGAACCAGCGAGAGCAGGCCTGAGACGAGGATCATGCTCCAGGAGGGATTGGGCCGCGTCTGGAAGGCGATCACGATGCGCAAGATGCCTGTCGCAAAGAGCGCGGCGCCGACGAATAGCGTCAGCGATGCCGTCGCCGCCAGCGGATTCGAGAAGGTGACGATGCCGACCACGAGATAAAGCAGGCCGATCAGACCGTGCAGCAGACGGCTCCGCCAGCCGCTATGGCGGACCGCGTCGGCCACCAGCACGATGCCCGCCACGAGCACCATCGCGCCAAACCAGATCGCGCTGGCAATGCTGAGCGCCGCCGTCATCAGCAGGCCGAGGACGCCGAGCACGACAAGCGATATACCCGCCGCCAGGAGCCAACCCGACTTCTGTCGCAACGAAACCAGTTTCGTACCGAATGACTCTGTTGCCGGTCGATTGGTCGTATCGGGCATTGAACCCTCCCCTGTTTCGCAGAAAGCGGATCGCACGTTACGCGGTGCGAAGCCCAACAGCTAACGACCCATACCGATCGGGCATCCATCCGTCGGGACAGAACTGCTCCTCTCAGCCCAACCTTGCCGCCACGAGCTTCCTAAGCCCGCGCAGATCCTTGACGAAGCCGCGGATGCCCTCGGCCAGCTTCTCCGTGCCCATGGCGTCCTCGTTCATGGCGAAGCGGAAGGCCTTCTCGTCGAGGACGATCCTGCTTCCGCCGGGAGAGGCCATTTGCGGCGAGGAGGCCGGAGACAGCTTGCGCGGCAGATCGCCGGTCGCCCCGGCCAATTCGTCGAGCAGGCCGGGCCCGATCGTCAGCCGATCGCAGCCCGCCAGCGCCTCGATCTCGCCAGTGTTGCGGAAGGAGGCCCCCATCACCACCGTCTTGATCCCGAACGCCTTGTAATAGGCGTAGATGCCCTTCACCGAGACGACGCCGGGATCGGTCTCGGCCGTGTAGGGACCACCTCCCGCCTTGACGTGCCAGTCGAGGATGCGGCCGACGAAAGGCGAGATCAGGAAGGCCTTGGCGTCGGCGCAGGCGACTGCCTGAGGCAGGGCGAAGAGCAGCGTCAGATTGCAGTCGATGCCTTCGGCCTGCAGCACCTTGGCGGCCTGGATGCCTTCCCAGGTCGAAGCGATCTTGATCAGGATGCGGTCGCGCTCGATGTCGCGCTGCTGATAGGCGGAAATGATGGCGCGCGCCTTGTCGATCGTCGCCTGCGTGTCGAAGGAGAGATCGGCGTCGACCTCGGTCGAGACGCGGCCGGGCACGATCTTGGTCAATTCCGCCCCGAAGGTGACGGCGAGCCGGTCGCAGACCGCATGCACGGCCTTCTCACCACCGCCGGCCTTCTTGCCCCAGCTGATCGCCTCGTCGACGAGATGGGCGTAAGCCGGGGTTTCGACCGCTTTCAGGATCAGCGTCGGGTTGGTGGTGCAATCGACGGGCTTCAGCCGGCGAACCGCCTCGATATCGCCGGTGTCGGCGACGACGGTCGTCATCTCGCGGAGCTGGTCGAGCTTGGAAGCGGTCATGATCGGTTCCTGGCAGTCTTCGGCTTGAGGCTAACGCCTGCAATGTGACGTCTGTTCGGCAGTCTGGCGAGGGGGATGAAGCATTTCCGGCATGCATCCCTCGTCATTCCGAGGCTGCTCCCTCGGGTCCGACCTTTGGTCGGCCCAAGGATAAACTCCGCGAAGAACCCGGAAACCACGACCGGATGAGCACTTTTTCCAACGCATCGGCAAGCGCCTTGCCCGGTCGTGGTTTCCGGGTTCGCGCCTGCGGGGCGCCCCAGAATGACAGTGCGCTCAGCTTTTGACGGCGCCCGAGGTCAGGCCGCCGACCATGTTCTTGCGGAAGCCGTAATAGATCACCGCCGGCGGGATGGCGTAGAGCAGGCCCGCCGCCATCAGCAGGTTCCAGGGCGCGTCGTCGGCCGAGAGGAACAGCCCCAGCCCCACGGCGAGCGGAACCGCCTTCTCGTTGGAGAGCAGCAGGAAGGCGTAGAGATACTCGTTCCAGGCGAGCAGCAGCGCATAGATGCCGATGACCACCATCGAGGGCTTCATCAGCGGCAGATAGACCAGCCGGAAGAGCTGCAGCGAGGTGGCGCCGTCCATGATCGCGGCCTCGTCGAGTTCCTTGGGCAGTTTGTCGGAGGCCTGCTTCAGCACCCAGATGGCATAAGGCGAGGCCAGCGCGACCATCGCCAGGATCAGCGCAGTCTGCGTATTGAGCAGCCCGTAGGAGCCCATCGCCTTGTACATCGGGATGGCGAGGAAGGCGGCCGGGATCAGATAGGTTGCCAGCGCGAGGTTCATGATTGTGCGGCCGCCCTTGACCTTGAGCCGTGCAATGGCGAAGGCGGCGAAGGTAGCGACGAACAGCGTGATCATCCCGGTCGCGACCGCAATGAAGAAGCTGTTGAACATCTGCAGCCAGAAATTCGTCAGATAGTAGTGCTGCTGCTTGAAGACGATGGTGAAATTCTGCAGCGTCGGTGCATCAGGCCAGAGCTTGCCGGCCAGCATCGATTCCTGGCTGGAGATCGACAGCACGAAGAGATGGTAGATCGGCAGCAGCGTCCAGAGCAGGACGGGAATGGCGATCAGGATCAGCTTTCCCTCGTCGAGAGCCTTTTTCATCATTCGGCTCCCTTCGAAAGACGCTTCACCATGAAATAGACCATCGGCAGGATCAGCGGCATGGCCACGATGATCGAGGCGATGCCGAGATCGAGGTTGTTGTTGCGCATATAGCGGATACCGAGCGTGGCGAGTACGTGGTTGAGGTCGCCCGGCCCGCCACCGGTGAGCAGGTAGACGCTGTTGAAGTCGCCCAGCGTCCAGATCATCGAGAGCATGGTCGAGGTGACGTAGAGCGTCGCCAGTGACGGCCAGGTGATGAACTTGAATTGCTGCCATTTGCTGGCACCGTCGACGCTGGCGGCCTCGTAAAGGTCCTGCGCGATGGCGAGGCGGCCGGTGACGAGGATCAGCGTCCAGAACGGCAGCGACTTCCAGATATGGACCATGATCGAGCAGGCGAAGGCCAGCGTCGGATCAGTGAGCCAGCCCGGTCCCTCGACGATGCCGAACCACTGGAACAGCTGCGAATTCACCATGCCGGTCTCGGGGTTGAGCATGACCCGGAAGGACAGGATGGTCGGGATCGAGGGCACAGCCCAGGGCAGGATGAAGAGAACCAGCACGAAGCGGATCCAAGCCCGCTGCGCCACGAAGAAGCCAGAGAGCACCATCGCGATCGCGAATTTCAGGTTCACCGCGATGAACAGGAAGACGATGGTGTTGAACACAGTCCGCAGGAAGATCGGGTCGGCGAAGAGTGCGCGGTAGGAGTTCCAGTTGAGGCCGATCCAGAGGCCATAGGCCACGGGGTAGACCACCATGACCGCGAAGACGAGGACATAGGGCGCGAGCATGATGGCGCCCCAGAGCGCGCGGTCCCGTGTATGACCGGACACGGCATCGCTCGGGGTTGAGACCGGCACAGCCATCGTGGTCGCTGTCATGCGTTACTCCCTCGGTATCGCCGTCATGTTGAGACGGTTCGACGCCCCGCGGCTCTTTCGGCCGCAGGGGCGCCTCTTTCGCTAGATTCGGAACGTCGGCGTCAGCCGGCGATCTGCTTGATACGTGCGATCATCTCATCGACCGCCAGTTCAGGAGCTACCTTGTCCTGGACGACACGGTTGACCGCTTTCGCCCAGACGTTCTCGGCGTTCACAGCCGTGAACTTGTAGTTATAGACGAACTGGAAGGGAATCGTGCCGGCGCTGAACTGCTTGTAAACCAGCGCGCGGTGCGGATCCTTGCCGTCGGTCCAGAACGGGCTGGCGAGACCCGACTTGGTCGTCGGCAGCCAGCGGCCGAGCGAACCTTCGACGAAGGGACGCAGGTTCTCGTCCTTCATCATGAAGGCCATGAACTCCTTGCCGCGCTTCTTGTTCTTGCCATCGGCGAAGACCACAGCGGTCTTGACGGCGGCGAGGTTCGGCAGCGGCTTGCCATCGGGCTTGTCGGGGAACTGGGTGGTGCGGATATTGTCGAAGTAGTTCTTCTTGGCCTGGTCGCGCTGCTCCTGGGTCAGAGCCGGATTGTTCATGTCGTCCAGGTGCTTCGACGCGATCGAGATCGTCGCGTTGTGGGTCATCGCGATCGTCTTGTTGTGGAAGGCGACGTTGTTGTCCGGGTCGAGCCAGTTCACGGACGAGGGCGGCGTGCAGCCGCGCTGCAGGATGTTGGCGTAGGACTTCACCGCCTCGATCATCGCCGCCTTGTTGGCCGGCTGGTCGAGAATGATCTTGCCGTTCTCGTCGACCACCTGCGCGCCATAGGCGTTGGCGAAGGTCAGGAACGAGTAGAAGGTGTCGGACGCTGCGACGCCCATCGGATGGCCGACGGCGTAGATGCGCTTGCCCTTGGCGCGCAGTCCGGCCTGGACCTTGTCACACCAGAAATCCCAGTAGCCGTTCCAGCCCTTGGGAATGTCGCTTTCCTTGAAGCCGGCCTCTTCCAGCATGTCCTTCCAGTAGGTGATGTGCATCATCTGCTGCTGGACCGGGAAGGCGTAATAGGCCTTCTTCTTGGTCTTGTCGTTCATCAGGAAGGTGCCGACGAGCGCGTCGGGCAGGATGTCGGTCTTCAGCGGCTCGATGACGTCGCTGACATCCTCGAGCTTACCCTCGAAAGCCCATTTGCCAGTCGTCCGGAAATCATAGGTCGTGCAGAAGCCGACATCCGGCGGCGTGCCGGCCTCGACCGCGCCGACCGACTTCGTCACGCAATCCTCAGTGGAATAAAGCGAAAGATCGACCTTGACGCCGGTCGCCTTCTGGAACTTGTCGACGACGGCCAGCAGCGCGTCATCCTCGCCCTTGTAGAACCCCTTGGTGAACCAGACCGTGATGGTCTCTTGCGCGACCGCCGCGCCGGACCAACCCGCGGCAATCGCCGCGAAGGCCGCACCGGTGACGAGATAACGAACCGATTTCATCGATAACCTCCCATTTAAAACGTTTAATGCCGACGATTTAGGACGTCTTGTCGAGGACACTAGTCGAAAAGCCCTCGGACAAACAAGCCGGTGCAATGCGGGAAATTCGGGCAGTTCACGTCACCGGCGCGGCGCGGCGGCGGATCGCTGGCACTTTCATGGATATGTCATATAGGGGGCCTAACGGCCCTGATGGACCCTGCCGGGTCGAGGCCCATGGGAGGCGGCGATGCGCGCCAACATCTTGATCGTATTGGCAGCCGCGGGCGCGCTCGCCTCCACAGCGGCGCCGGCGGCGGAGGGCAAGCTCGTCCTCTACACCAGCCAGCCCAACACCGACGCGCAGCAGACGATCGATGCCTTCAAGGCGCTCTATCCTAAAGTCGAAGTGAGCTTCGTGCGTGACGGCACGCCGCGCGTGATGGCGAAGCTGCGCGCCGAGATCGAGGCCGGCAGCCCGCAGGCGGACGTCCTGCTGATCGCCGACTCGGTAACGATGGAAGGCCTGAAGCAGGAGGGGCGGCTGCTCGCGCATGATGCAGCCGATGTCTCCGCCTATCCGGCCGGCATCCACGACCCGCAAAAGATGTGGTTCTCGACCAAGCTGATCACCACCGGCATCGTCTACAACAGCAAGGCTGCGCTGAAGCCGACGAGCTGGGCTGACCTGACGAAGCCCGAGGTCAAGAACCTGCTCGCCATGCCGAGCCCGTTGAATTCGGGCGCCGCCCTGATCCACACCATGACGCTGGCCGGCAACCTGCCCGGCGGCTGGCGCTATTACGAGCAGCTACGGGACAATGGCGCGCTCGCGGCCGGCGGCAATGGCGACATCCTGCGCCAGGTCGCCACCGGCGAGAAGCTCTACGGCATGATCGTCGACTTCATGCCGATCCGCGAGAAGGCCAAGGGCGCGCCGGTCGAGTTCGTCTTTCCCAGCGAAGGCGTCTCCGCCGTCGGCGAGCCGGTCGCGATCCTGAAATCGACGAAGAACCCGGAAGCCGCGAAGGCCTTCGTCGATTTCCTGATCTCCCGGGAAGGCCAGGCGCTGGCGCTGCGCCAGGGCTATGTCGCAGCCCACCCCGATGTCGCACTGCCGGCCGGCTATCCGACGCGGGACGCGATCAAATTGATGCCGTTCGACGCCGCCCAGGCGCTTGCCGGCGAGGCTGCGGCGCGCAAACGCTTCAGCGCGATCTTCGAGTGAGCGCCGCGTGACACGCACCCCGCCGCCTGCGCAATGACGCTCATCGCCCGTCCCGACTGGCGGCGCGACGCCGCGCGCCCGAGCTGGCCAGCTCTGCGTCGACCTCTGCGTCTGCCGGAGGGGCTTGGACTGCCGGCCACCGTCACGCTCGCCGCCCTGCTGCTTGGCGCCCTGCCCTTCCTGCGGCTCGCCATCGCGGCCCTTGCGCCGGGCTGGCAGTTCGCTCCCGACGCCGCGCTGGAACAGATCGGCAGTCGCGCTGCGGTCAATGCGACGCTCCATACACTGGAGACGGCGGGCTTCTGCGCGCTCGCAGCCTTGCTGATCGGCGGCGCTGTGGCGCTTGCGCTCAGCGTCACGGATCTGCGCCATAAGCGCCCCCTCGCCTTCTTCTTCGTGTTCTCGATGATGATCGCGCCACAGGTCGCAGCTCTTGCATTCCTGAGCCTGTTCGCGCCGCACTCGCCAATCCTGGGGGCGCTTGGCCTATCGCCCGCGCCGGGCACGCCGAACCCACTGCTCGGGCGCGGCGGCATCATCCTGGTCATGGCGCTGCATCACGCGCCGCTGGTCGCGATCACGCTCTGGACCGGCCTGCGCAGCGTGCCGCATTCGCTGGTCGAGGCGGCACAGATGGAGGGCGCGGGACCGGCGACGATCGTCGCGCGCATCCTGCTGCCGGTGCTGCGGCCGCAGATCATCGCCGCCGCCCTGATCGCTTTCGTGGCCGGCATCGGTAATTTCGGCATTCCAGCGCTGCTGGGGCTGCCGGTGAACTACCTGACGCTGCCGACGCTGATCTATCGGCGGCTGGCGAGTTTCGGGCCGGCCGGACTGTCCGACGCCGCCGCACTCTCCCTGCTGGTGGCTCTGGTCGCCGGTTGCGGCATCCTGGCGAGCGTGCTGGCGACACGGCGCGCCGGCGGCAAGGTCGAGATCGAGCGGCCGCTGCAGCCGTTCTGGACGCTCGGGCGCACACGGCCGCTGGTTGCCGGCGCACTCTGGACGCTGCTGGCGCTGAAGCTCGGCCTGCCTTTCCTGGCGCTGCTTTGCGAAGCCCTGACGCCGGCGCTCGGCGTCGCCCTGTCCTGGCAGAGCCTGACGCTGGATAAATTCACCGAGGTGCTGCTGCGCCAGGATGTGACGATGCGGGCCTTCCGCAACTCCTTCCTGTTCGCCGGCTCGGCCGCCCTGCTGCTCGCGCTGATCTCGATCGGTTTCGCCTATGCGTTGGAGCGGCGCATGGGCAAGTTCAGGCGCGTCGTCGAGCTCGTCATCGAACTGCCCTATGCCCTGCCCGGCGTCGTGCTCGCCATCGCCTGCATCCTGCTCTTCCTGAAGCCCTTGCCGCTTCTGGGAGTGAGCCTCTACGCCACACCCTTCATCATCCTCTTCGCCTATCTGGCGCGCTTCCTGCCGCTGGCGCTGAAAGCGCCCGTCGCGGCGATGGCGCAGATCGAGGCGTATCATGAGGAGGCGGCGAAGCTCGACGGCGCGAGCCTCTGGCAGATGCTGCGCTTCGTCGTGGCACCGATCCTGGCTCCGGCGGCAACCGTCTCGGGCCTGATGGTCTTTCTCGTCGCCTTCAACGAGTTGACCGTCTCGGCGTTGCTTTGGTCCTCGGGCACCGAGACCCTCGGCGTCGTGCTGTTCAGCCTGAAGGAGGCGGGGCTCGCCGGCGAGGCGGCTGCGGTCGCGATCAGCGCCTCCCTGATCATTCTCGCGGTGATGCTGGGACTTGACCTGTGCGGCAAGCGCTTGCCGCGGAACGTGCTGCCCTGGCGGATCTGACGGAGGCCCCGGCCTCTCAACACGGTCCGAACCGGCCTCGTCCTGTCGAAGCGTTCCAGCAGGCGAAACAATTGCGGCCCGCAACCACAGGTTAATCCGACCTTTACCCTGGTTGGCCAGTTTCGACCGGAGCAGCAGGGTAGCGCCCTCCTGCCTGGACAACTGACCTGGCTTGCCGCCATGAACCACGGCGAGTTGGCAGTACGCGTCGTAAGGATTCTGCGCTGATGAAGTACCGCGCTGCTGTTCGTCGCAGATCCGAGCCGATCGCCGATATCAGGAAGATTCTCATCGTCGAGGATTCGAAGACCTTCGCGAAGGCGCTACGCAAGCTCCTCGCCGAGGAGATCGGCCTACCCATCGTCTCCTGCGCTTCGCTGAACGAGCTGCACGAGGTCGTCACCGAAGAGCCGGAAGCCTACGGCATCGCGGTGGTCGACCTGAACCTGCCGGACGCGCCCGACGGTGAAGCGATCGACTTCACGGTCCACCGCGGCATCCCGACCATCGTCTTCACGGGAAGCTTCGACCTGCAGACGCGCAGCCGGATCATGGAGCGCGACGTCATCGACTATGTCCTGAAGAACAACGAGTTCGCGCTCGACACGCTGGTAACCGCGGTCAAGCGCGCCTTGTCCAACCGCGAGATGCGTATCCTCGTCGTCGACGACGTGACGACTGCACGCAAGCACCTCGCCAGGATGCTGGCGGTGCAGCAATATTCGGTCATCGAAGCCGGGTCCGGCACGGAGGCCTTGGCGCTGCTGGAGGCCAATCCCGACATCCAGATCGTCGTCTCCGACTATAATATGCCGGATATCAACGGATATGAGCTGACGCGCAAAATCCGCCGCATGGTCGGACCGGACAAGCTGCGCGTGATCGGGGTTTCGTCGACGACCGACATCGCGGTCTCCGCCGGTTTCCTGAAAGCCGGGGCCAACGACTTCATTTCGCGGCCGTTCATGCCTGAAGAGCTGCAATGCCGAATCGCAAACAATGCGGACACGCTCCTGCAGCTGAAACAGCTGCAGGAGCTGGCGTCCCGCGACTATCTCACCGGGCTCTTCAACCGCCGACATTTCTTCGAGAACGGCCCGAAGCTCATCAAGACCGTGCAGGCGCGCCCTTCGAGCACGGTCGCAGTTCTTGATATCGACCACTTCAAGCAGCTCAACGACACGCATGGCCATGACATCGGCGACCGGGTGCTCGAATTGGTCGCCCGTTGCCTGAAGGATGCGGTCGAAGGCACCGGCAATTTGCTTGCCCGCCTCGGCGGCGAGGAGTTCGTCATCCTGTTTCCCGGAATGAACCCAGCCGCCGCGATGCGCTTCAGCGATCACCTCCGGCTGGATATCTCGCATGCAACCTTGCAGGTCGGGGAAGAGGCGATCTCCGTCACAGCCTCGATCGGCGTTGCGGAGGC
The DNA here is from genome assembly GCF_964252745.1 of Allobosea sp. LjRoot9. Classification (NCBI taxonomy): domain Bacteria; kingdom Pseudomonadati; phylum Pseudomonadota; class Alphaproteobacteria; order Hyphomicrobiales; family Alloboseaceae; genus Allobosea; species Allobosea sp. LjRoot9. Next base: position 108,199 of record NZ_CAXUPC020000002.1, read on the forward strand.
CGATCCGGCGGATAGTTTCGATCATTGCCTGCGCAGCGCGGACCAGGCGCTCTACGCGGCAAAGCAGCAAGGCCGGAACCGGGTCTGCCTCGCCGCCGCCTGACGCTCGGGTCCGCGAAAGCCGAGATCCTATCCCTCGACCCAAGCCTATCCTTCGACCCAGGCCTATCCTTCAACCCAAGCCTATCCCTCGACCAACGCGGGTCGCGGCGCCGCCACGGCAGGCTGTTCGCCCATCAACAGGGCCCGGCTCGCCTTCGCCTCGCGCACGACGAAATCGACGATGGCGCGGACGCGGGCGACATCCTTCAGATCGGCATGGACCAGAAGCCAGAAGGACCGCGTGATCGAGACCGTCTCTGGCAGGACCGGTACGAGGCGCGGCTCGCCCTCGGCCATGAAATGGTGGATCACACCGATGCCGGCTCCGGCAACGACCGCGTTCATCTGCGCCAGCACGCTCGAACTCTGGACCTGGGCGCGCAGGCCCTTGGCGACCTCGTCGAGATAATCGAGCTCAGGCGTAAAGATGAGGTCGTCGATATAGCCGACGATGCGGTGATCGAAGAGGTCTTCCGGCTTCTCGACCGTCGGCATCGCATCGAGATACTCCCGCGCGGCATAAAGCCCGAGCCGGTAGTCGGAGAGCTTGCGCGCGACGACCTTGCCCTCCTTGGGCGGGGCGAGCGTGATCGCGACATCGGCCTCGCGCTTCGACAGCGAAAGCAGACGCGGCATGGCGATGAGCTGGATCTCGAGCCCGGGATAGGCGCTGGCCAGCTTGGCCAGGCGCGGCGCCAGGAAGGTGGTGCCGAAGCCGTCGGGCGCGCCGATCCGGACCGTGCCGGCGAGCGCCATGTCGGCGCCGCCAATATCGCTCTGGATCGCCAGCGCCTCGGTCTCCATGCTCTCGGCCTTGGCCAGGAGCCGCTCGCCATGGGCGGTCAGCGTATAGCCCTGCGGCCGGCGCTCGAAGAGCTTGGCCTTGAGCGCTTCCTCCAGCGAGGTGATGCGGCGCGAGACCGTGGCGTGGTCGGCCCCGAGCCGGCGCGCCGCCGCCGTCAAACGGCCCGAGCGCGCGACCGCCAGGAAGAAGCGCAGATCATCCCAGTCGAACCGCTCCAAAGGCGCTCTCCCCGATATTCGCTTTTCCGCACGACATCCTATCCATCGTCGCTATAGCCGTGCGCAAACGAGAATGGTAGGGGTGACACCGGTCTCAGGACATCACCATTCGTAGGGAGGGCGCGATGCGTCAGGTTGGGCATTTCATCGGCGGCAAGCATGTCGCGGGCACTTCGGGCCGCACTGCCGACATCTATCAGCCCATGGACGGAAGCGTCATCGGCCAGGTCGCGCTGGCCTCGGCCGCCGAGATGCGCGCCGCCGTCGAGAACGCCGCCGCCGCCCAGCCGAAATGGGCCGCGGTCAACCCGCAGCGCCGCGCCCGCGTGCTGATGAAGTTCCTCGACCTGATCGCGCAGAACAATGACGAACTCGCCGAACTCCTCGCCCGCGAGCACGGCAAGACCATTCCCGACGCCAAGGGCGACATCCAGCGCGGCGTCGAGGTGGTGGAATTCTCGCTCGGCGTGCCCAACCTGATGAAGGGCGAGTTCACCGACGGCGCCGGCCCCGGCATCGACATCTATTCGCTGCGCCAGGCGCTGGGCGTCTGCGCCGGCATCACGCCGTTCAACTTCCCCGCGATGATCCCGCTCTGGAAGCTTGGCCCCGCGATCGCCTGCGGCAACGCCTTCATCCTGAAGCCCTCCGAGCGTGACCCCGGCGTACCGATGCGGCTGGCCGAACTCTTCATCGAGGCGGGTGGACCTCCCGGCATCCTCAACGTCGTCAACGGCGACAAAGTCGCGGTCGACGCGATCCTTGACGATCCCGACATCAAGGCGGTCGGCTTCGTCGGCTCGACCCCGATCGCGGAATACATCTATGCCCGCGGCTGCGCGGCCGGTAAGCGCGTGCAGTGCTTCGGCGGCGCCAAGAACCACATGGTCATCATGCCCGACGCCGACATGGACCAGGCCGTCGATGCGCTGATCGGCGCCGGCTACGGCTCGGCCGGCGAGCGCTGCATGGCGATCTCGGTCGCGGTTCCCGTCGGCAAGGCCACCGCCGACGAACTGGTGAAGCGCCTCATTCCCCGCGTGGAGAGCCTCAAGATCGGCCCCTCGACCGACACCGCCGCCGATTACGGCCCGGTCGTCACCAAGGCGGCGATGGAGAAGATCAAGGCTTACGTCGATGTCGGCATCGAAGAGGGCGCCAGCCTCGTCGTCGACGGGCGCGACTTCAAGATGCAGGGCTATGAGAACGGCTTCTATGTCGGCGGCTGCCTGTTCGACAACGTCACCAAGGACATGCGCATCTACAAGGAGGAGATCTTCGGACCCGTCCTCTCCGTACTGCGCGCCGAGACCTATGACGAGGCGCTGAAGCTGACCAACGACCACGAATACGGCAACGGCACCGCGATCTTCACCCGCGACGGCGACGCGGCGCGCGACTTCGCCTCCAAGGTCCAGGTCGGCATGGTCGGCATCAACGTGCCGATCCCGGTGCCGCTGGCCTATTACACCTTCGGCGGCTGGAAGCGCTCCTCCTTCGGCGATCTCAACCAGCACGGCCCGGACTCGATCCGCTTCTACACCAAGACCAAGACCGTGACGGCGCGCTGGCCCAGCGGTATCAAGGACGGGGCGAGCTTCGTCATTCCGACGATGAGCTGAGCGGACGCGCGGAGGCGGCGATGACGCGATTGCCACAGGTTCAGACGATGATGGTCGTCTTCCTGTGCTGCGCGCCTGACGCCATGGCACAGCCGGACTTCGATGGTCCGGCTGTCGTTGCCTCCGATGCGAGCCGCTGCACCCCGGACAGGACCGCCCAGGCGCCTCTGAGCGAACCCGAGACCATCGCCTGCCGCAAGCTCTGGCAGGACGCCGTCGAGATTTCGCGCCAGCGCGCGCTGCGCGCGCAAATGCGGGCAGAGCGCGAACGGGCGCAGATGCTCGAAGCCGCCCGCCTGCTCGCCACGCGCAGCGCCGTGGCGAAGCGGCCGCTGGCCACGCTCGAAACCTTCCTCAGTGACGGCCAGCTCGCCTATGGCGATGTCGTCGTCATCGAGGGCGGCCCGCGGGTCTTCGTCGGCCGCCCCGGCGAAAGCCCCGACATCAGGGATTTCGTCTCCGTGGCCTCGCCGCGCTCTCCGCATAGGAGGCGCGCGGCGCAATATGAAGGCGCGCTTCCGCAACGCAGGAGCCTGCAGTCCGGAGAAGCGCCACAGAAACCGCCCAGCCTCCAGGAGCGCCAGCCTTGACGCCGTTCTCGCTCACTGAAGACCAGATCGCCATCCAGGAGATGGCGCTTGGCTTCGCCGCCGACACGCTGGCCCCCAACGCCATGCGCTGGGACGAGGAGAAGCATTTCCCGGTCGAGGAGATGCGCGCCGCCGCGGCGCTCGGCATGGGCGGCATCTACATCAATGAGGATGTCGGCGGCTCCGGCCTCTCACGGCTGGATGCCGCGCTGATCTTCGAAGCGCTCTCGACGGGCTGCCCGACGGTGGCGGCCTTCATCTCGATCCACAACATGTGTGCCTGGATGATCGACCGCTACGGCTCCGACGAGCAGCGCAAGAGCTTCCTGCCGAAGCTCTGCACCATGGAGCATCTGGCGAGCTATTGCCTGACCGAGCCCGGCGCGGGCTCGGACGCGGCGGCGCTGAAGACCAGGGCGGTTCGCGACGGCGATCATTACGTTCTCGACGGGCAGAAGCAGTTCATTTCGGGCGCCGGCGTGTCCGACATCTATGTCGTGATGGTGCGCACCGGCGAGGCCGGCCCCTCGGGCATCTCGACCGTCATCGTCGAGAAGGGCACGCCCGGCCTCTCCTTCGGGGCCAATGAGAAGAAGATGGGCTGGAACGCGCAGCCGACGCGGGCCGTGATCTTCGAGAATTGCCGCATTCCCGTCGCCAACCGGATCGGGCCGGAAGGCATCGGCTTCAAGATCGCGATGGCCGGGCTCGATGGCGGCCGGCTCAACATCGGCGCCTGCTCGATCGGCGGGGCGCAAGGCGCGCTCGACAAGGCGCTGGCCTATGCACAGGAGCGCAAGGCCTTCGGTTCGCGCATCGCCGATTTCCAGGCGCTGCAGTTCAAGCTCGCCGACATGGCGACCGAGCTGGAAGCGGCGCGGACCTTCCTCTGGCGGGCGGCCGCCTCGCTCGACGCCAAGGCGCCGGACGCGACGAAACTCTGCGCCATGGCCAAGCGGGTCGCCACCGACACCGGCTTCGAGGTCGCCAACCAGGCGCTGCAGATCCATGGCGGCTATGGCTATCTCGCCGATTACGGCATCGAGAAGATCGTGCGCGATCTCAGGGTCCACCAGATCCTCGAAGGTACCAACGAGGTGATGCGGATGATCGTCGCGCGCGGGCTGGTCGGGCGCGCGAAGGGAAATTGACGCCGAAGGCGTCAGCCCGGACGCTGACCGGCGATCCGGGATCGTTAAGACGAGAAGGCGCCTTTTTCTGATGACGATCCCGGATCTGCTCTTCGCGCAGCCCGGGATGACACCAAGAACGACGAGAGGATAAGCACATGACCAGCATCGCCTTCATCGGCCTCGGCAATATGGGCGGGCCCATGGCCGGCAATCTCGTCAAGGCGGGGCATATGGTCAGCGCCTTCGATCTGGCACAGACCTCCAAGGACGCCGCCGCCGAGCTCGGCGTCGGGATCGCCGGTTCGGCCAAGGAGGCGGTCGCGGAGGCCGACGTCGTCGTCACCATGCTGCCCGCCGGCAAGCATGTGCTCTCCGTCTGGGCCGATATCCTGCCCTCGGTAAAGCCGGGCGCGCTGCTGATCGATTCCTCGACCATCGATGTCGAGAGTGCCCGCAAGGCGCATGCGCTGGCGGCCGAGCGCGGCTGCCTCTCGCTCGACGCGCCGGTCTCGGGCGGCGTCGGCGGGGCCAAGGGCGCGACGCTGACCTTCATGGTCGGCGGCGCGGAGAAGGCCTTCGCGCTGGGGGAACCCATCCTCAAGGCGATGGGCCGGCGCATCGTGCATTGCGGCGATGCCGGCAACGGACAGGCCGCCAAGATCTGTAACAACATGATCCTGGGCATCTCGATGATCGGCGTCTCCGAGGCCTTCGTCCTGGCCGAGAGGCTCGGGCTCTCGCATCAGGCGCTGTTCGATGTCGCCTCGACCTCCTCGGGCCAATGCTGGTCGTTGACGACCTATTGCCCGGTGCCGGGCCCGGTGCCGACCTCGCCCGCCAATAATGAGTACAAGCCCGGCTTCGCCTCGGCCCTGATGCTCAAGGACCTGAAGCTCTCGCAGGAAGCCGCACAGGCAGCCGGCGCCTCGACGCCGCTCGGGGCGGCAGCCGCACAGCTCTACGGCATCCACAATGCCTGGGGCGAAGGCGGCGCGGATTTCTCCGCCATCATCCATCTGCTGCGGGGGCGCAACCTTTCGTGAGGCGCACTTGCTTTCGTGAAGCGTGCTTGCGCGGCCCCGTGAGGAGCAGCTAGGACGGAAGCCATGAACGATGCTTCCAACCGCCGCGAACGGTCGGCCCAGACCGGCTTCGCCACCAGCCATCTCGACCGCCGGGCCGATCTGCGCGACAAGCCCGATGCGATCGCGGCCCTGCGCCATCGCTCCGATACGCGGCTGACCGTTCTTGCAGGCGAGACGCCGGTGCTGAAGCGGCTCGAGGGCGAGGCGCTGTCGGTCTGGTTCAGCCATGGCGAGACCGAATTGCTCGGCGCCGGGCTGGAAGAGGCCTTTCTCGGGCTCGACCCTGACGGCGCGCCGCGCTTCGCGCGGTTGATCGACAAGGCGCTGGCCGAGCCATTGCGCGAACGGCCTGAATTGCTGCTGACCGATCTGCGCTCGGTCGCGCTGAAGCGGCTCGTGCCCGCCCAGGAGCTCGGCCCGCTCGGCGAGGGCAAGGCACTGCTCGACTGGCATGCGCGCCATCGCTTCTGCGCGCAATGCGGCGGCCCAAGCGAACTCGATTCGGCCGGCTGGAAGCGACACTGCACGGCCTGTGGCGCGCAGCATTTCCCGCGCACCGACCCGGTCGTGATCATGCTCGCCACGCGTGGCGACAAATGCCTGCTGGCGCGGCAGGCCCGCTTCGCGCCGGGCATGTATTCCTGCATCGCCGGGTTCATCGAGCCGGGCGAGACCTTCGAGGATGCGGTGCGCCGCGAGACCTGGGAAGAGGCGGGCCTGCGCACCGGCACGGTGCGCTACATCGCCTCGCAGCCCTGGCCGTTTCCCGGCTCGCTGATGATCGGCTGTCTGGTCGAGGCGCTCAACGACGACATCGTGCTCGACGGCATGGAGCTGGAGGCCGGGCGCTGGTTCTCGCGGGCCGAGGCTCTGCAGATGCTGGAAGGCAATCATCCCGAAGGCTTCACCAGCCCCCAGCATCTGGCGATCGCCAACACGATCCTCAGGGCCTGGGCGGTGGAGGGCGAAGAGGTGAATGGCGAGTAGCGAATGACGCCCTACTCGCTATTCGCCATTCGCTTTCTTACTCGCCCGCCTCCGCGAAACTCTCCCGGAAGGCGTGCGCCGGGTAGACGCCCAGGATCTTCATCTCCTTCGAGAAATACTCCAGCTCCTGCAGCGCCCGCTTCAGATGCGGGTCGTCCGGATGGCCCTCGACATCGAGATAGAACATCGTCGCGGAGAAATGCCCATCGACCATGTAGCTCTCGAGCTTGGTCATGTTGATGCCGTTCGTCGCGAAACCGCCGAGCGCCTTGTAGAGCGCGGCCGGGATGTTGCGGACGCGGAAGACCAGCGTCGTCACAGTCTTCGCCGGACCCTGGCGTGCGAATTCCGGATATTTCGACAGGATGACGAAGCGCGTGGTGTTGTGCTTCTCGTCCTCGATATCCTCCATCAGGATCTCGAGCCCATAGACCTCGGCGGCGATGCGCGGCGAGATCGCGGCACGGGTCAGGTCTCCGGCCTCGGCGACCTGCCGGGCGGAGCCCGCCGTATCGGCCGCAACCTCGGCCTTGAGGCCGAGCTTGCGGATCATCTTGCGGCACTGGCCGAGTGCGTGAATGTGACTCTGCACCGTCTTCAGCGTGGCCAGCGTCGCGCCCTTCAGCGCCATCAGATGGAAGCGGATCGGCAGGAAGTGCTCGCCGATGATGTGCAGCCCTGAACGCGGCAGCAGATGGTGGATGTCGGCGACGCGGCCGGCGATCGAATTGTCAATCGGGATCATGCCATAGCGCGCCGTGCCGTCGCTGACCGCCGCCAACGCGTCCTCAAAGGTCGCGCAAGGCAGCAATTCGCAATCGGGGAAGGCCTGCAGGGCCGCCTGCGACGAGAAAGCACCGGGTTCGCCCTGATAGGACACGATGACAGGCATGAAACTCTAGGCTCCGGCGCGGGCTGACAGGATCGCGCGGGCGCGGTCCAAGTCATGGGGGGTATCGACGCCGAGCGGCACGTCGTCAACGACGATGATATCGATGCGCATGCCGTCCTCGATGGCGCGCAATTGCTCCAGCCGCTCGCGCCTCTCCAGCGGCGAGGGCGGCAGCGAGACGAAGCGGTCGAGCGCTTTGCGGCGATAGGTGTAGAGGCCGATGTGGTGATAGAGCGGCCCCTCCCCGCCCGGCGCGGTGACGCGGGTAAAGTAGAGTGCGCGCATGCGCCCGGGCGCGATCTCGCTGCCGATCGCCTTGACGACGCTCGGCTCGGTCTTCTCGTCCTCGCGCGTGATGATCGCGGCGAGCGTCACGATATCCACAGCCGAATCCGAGAGCGGCCCGACCGAGGCTGCGATCACGCGCGGATCGATGGTGGGCAGGTCGCCCTGGACGTTCACGATGACATCGTGCCGCCCCTGGGGATCCAAGATGTCGGCCGCCTCCTTGATCCGGTCCGAGCCCGAGGGATGATCGTCGCGGGTCAGCACGGCGCGGCCGCCTGCCTTCTCGATCACCTCGACGATGCGCGCCTCGTCGGTCGCGACGGCGACCGGGCCGATGCCGGCCTCCATGGCGCGGCGCCAGACATGCACGATCATCGCTTCGCCATGGATATCGGCCAGCGGCTTGCCGGGCAGGCGCGTCGCGGTCATGCGGGCGGGAATCAGGATCAGCGGGTCGGACATCGCGGCAGGCTCGGCTGGGCCGTAGGGGGCACGGCGGGAAGCGTCAAAAGGTCTCAAAGCGGAGGGTGCTTATACGAGTTGCATTGCAGCGCGCAAAGCGGTTAAGCAACGCTCGGGTGTCGGCGCTTTCAGGCCGCGGCCAAAGCGCTGTCTTGCCTCCCACGCTATCGCGTCGGTGGGCCGAGGGTTCGGATACGATGGATATCGAAACCAACAAGATCGCCGGAGCGGTTCTCTCCACTCTGCTCGTGGTGATGGGGCTCAGCATGATCTCCGGGATCGTCTTTACGCCTCACAAGCCGGCAGTGCCCGGTTTCGACCTGCCGAGCGAGGAACCCACCGCGGCTGCCGGCGCAGCAGCGCCCGCAGCCGACGAGCCGATCACGGTGCGTCTCGCCAAGGCCGACCCGGCGAAGGGCGAGAAGGCGGTCGGCGCCTGCAAAGCCTGCCACAATTTCGAGAAGGGCGGCGCCAACAAGGTCGGTCCGCATCTCTACGACGTCTATGCCCGCCCCAAGGGCTCCGTCGAAGGCTTCGGCTACTCGGCCGCAATGAAGGGCCGGGCCAGCGAGAAATGGGAGGCCGAGCAGCTCGACGGCTTCCTGAAGAACCCCAAGGCCTATATGCCCGGCACGATCATGGCCTTCGCCGGCCTGAGCAAGCCCGATACACGCGCCGACGTGATCGCCTATCTCGACACGCTGTCGGATTCGCCCAAGGCGCTGCCGAAATAACCTTAGCGTCATCCAGACGCATCACGGACGATATCGAGCCGGGCCGTCGCGCCCGGCTTTTGCTTGCCGTCATCAAGTTCTTGCCGTCATCGAGTTCTTGCCGACGCCATGCTCTTGCCGTCACCATGACGGCAAATCCCGCAATTGCTGGCGTCCGCGCCCATGCGCGACATAATGCACCGGCGAATCGAAGGGAGACCCGGGACCATGGCGATGCGCATCACCCGCCGGAGGCTGATCGAAGCCGGAGGCGCCCTGGCGGCAAGCGCGAGCCTGCCCGCGCTTGCCCTCGCGCAGGAGCCGGAAATTCACGGCCTCTCGACCTTCGGCGAATTGGCCCTGCCTGCCGATTTTCCCTATTTCGCCTATGTGAACCCCAAAGCGCCCAAGGGCGGCACGCTGACGATCCAGATCAAGCGCGCCGGCGGCAACCAGAGCTTCGACACCTTCAACACGCTCAACACCTTCGTGCTCCAGGGCGACGGCGCGGCCGGCATGGACGCCTGCTTCGACAGCCTGATGGCGGGCTCGGGCGACGAGCCGGGCTCGCTCTACGGCCTGCTCGCCAAAAGCGTGGCGATCTCGCAGGACAAGCTGACTTACCGATTCCGGCTCCGGCCCGAGGCGCGCTTCCATGACGGCTCGCGGGTGACGGCCTCCGACGTCGCTTTCAGCATGAATCTGCTCAAGACCAAGGGGCACCCCTCCTTCCGCCTGATCCTGAACGAACTGGTCTCATCGAAAGCCGAGGGCGCCGACATCGTCGTCGTGCAGCTTTCGCCCAAGCGCAGCCGCGACCTGCATCTCATCGTCGCCGGCCTGCCGGTGTTCTCCGAGAAATACTGGTCGACGCGTAATTTCGAGGCATCGACGCTGGAACCGCCGCTCGGCTCGGGCGCCTATAAGGTCGGCCGCTTCGAGCAGGGGCGCTTCATCGAGTTCGAGCGCGTGCCTGATTACTGGGGCAAGGATCTGCCGGTAAATATCGGCACCAATAATTTCGACCGGGTGCGCTGGGAGTATTTCCGCGACAGGCAGGTCGCCTTCGAGGCCTTCAAGAGCGGCGTCATCACCTTCCAGGAGGAGTTCACCTCGCGGATCTGGGCGACGGGCTATGATTTTCCGTCGATCAAAGAAGGCAAGGTCAAGAAGGAATCCCTGCCCAAGACCGAGCCGATCGGCTCGCAAGGCTGGATCTTCAATCTGCGCCGCGACAAGTTCGCCGATCCGCGCATCCGCGAGGCGCTGGGCCTCTGCTTCGATTTCGACTGGACCAACAAGAACATCATGTTCTCGTCCTTCAGCCGGATGACCTCCTATTTCGAGAATTCCGACTGCAAGGCCATCGGCAAGCCCTCGCCCGAGGAGCTCAAGCTGCTTGAGCCGTTCCGTGGCCAGGTGCCCGACGAGGTCTTCGACGAGCCCTTCCTGCCGCCGGTTTCGGACGGCTCGGGCAGCGACCGCAATCTGCTGCGCCGGGCCGACGAGATGTTGCGCGCCGCCGGCTGCAAGCGCGAGGGCAATGTCCTGAAGCTGCCCAATGGCCAGCCCTTCGAGATCGAATTCCTCGATTCGCAAGCAGCGCTGCAGCCACACACCCAGCCCTTCCAGGCCAATCTCAAGCGGCTCGGCATCAATGCGACCTCGCGCATCGTCGATGCCGCGCAGTACCAGCGGCGTACCCAGGAATTCGATTTCGACATCGTCAGCATGGCGCTTTCGGGCAGTTCGATTCCCAGCGACACGCTGCGCATCGTCTACGGCTCGTCTGCAGCGAAGACGCCGGGCTCGCGCAATCTCGGCGGCGTCGCCAGCCTGGCGATCGACGCGATGATCGAGAAGATCGGGCAGGCCCACAGCTATGCCGAGGTCGTCGTCGCCGCCAAATGCTTGGACCGGCTGCTGCGGGCCGGGCGCTACTGGATCCCGATGTGGTGGAACGCCCATGAGTGGCTGGCCTATTGGGACATGTTCGACAGGCCCCAAACCAAGCCGAAATACTCCTCCGGCGCACCGGGGATCTGGTGGTACGACGCCGAAAAAGCCAAGCGCATCGGGAAAGCCTGAGCATGGCGGCGGTCATGCAGGGCCATGTCACGGGAGTCCCAAACCTGCTCCTGCGCCTCGAAGGCGTCCTGCTCGGCGGGCTCAGCGTCTGGCTCTTTGCCAGCACGGGCGTTTCATGGTGGCTGTTCGCCGGCCTCATCCTGGCGCCTGATCTCGCCATGCTGGGCTATCTCTCCGGCCCGCGGCGAGGTTCGGCGCTCTACAACGCCGCCCATTCCCTGATCGGCCCGGCCCTGCTGGGAATTGCCGCCACGGCTTCGGGGTCCACCATGATGCTGGCTCTGGCCCTGATCTGGGCCGCGCATGTCGAATTCGACCGGGCGCTCGGCTATGGACTGAAATATGCTACGCGTTTCGCTGACACTCATCTCGGCGTTATCGGCTCAGCCAGAAGGACCGAGTGAACCGGCATGCTGAGCTATATCGCGAGACGTATCGCCTTGATGGTGCCGACGCTGTTCGGCATCCTGCTGATCTCATTCATCATCGTGCAATTCGCGCCCGGCGGGCCGGTCGAGCGCGTGATCGCGCAATTGCAGAATCCGGCGGCCGGAAGCGCGTCGGATCGCGTCGGCGGCGGCCAGGGCGGCGATGCCGGCGCACAATTGGGCGGCGACTCGAACTCCGCCTATCGCGGCGCGCAGGGGCTCGACCCAGCTTTCATCAAGGAGCTCGAAAAGCAGTTCGGCTTCGACAAGCCGGCGCATGAGCGCTTCCTCAAGATGCTCGGCGACTACATCCGCTTCGATTTCGGGCGCAGCTATTTCCGCGATGCGCCGGTGCTGCAATTGATCAAGGAGAAGCTGCCGGTCTCGATCTCGCTCGGCCTGTGGATGACGCTGCTGTCCTATGCGATCTCGATCCCGCTCGGCATCCGCAAGGCGGTGAAGGACGGTTCGCGCTTCGACACGTGGACCAGCGCGGTCGTGATCGTGGGTTATGCCATCCCAGGATTCCTCTTTGCGATCCTGCTGATCGTGCTCTTCGCCGGCGGCTCGTTCTGGCAGATCTTTCCGCTACGCGGGCTCCACTCGGAGAACTGGGCGCAGCTCAGCCTGTTCGGCAAGACCATCGATTATCTCTGGCACATCGCCCTGCCCGTGACGGCGATGGCGCTGGGCGCCTTCGCCACCTCGACCCTTCTGACCAAGAACTCCTTCCTCGACGAGATCAGGAAGCAATATGTCCTGACCGCCCGGATGAAGGGGCTCTCCGAGCGCGGTGTGCTCTACGGCCATGTCTTCCGCAATGCCATGCTGATCGTGATCGCCGGCTTTCCCGGCGCCTTCGTGCATGCGCTCTTCGCCGGCTCATTGCTGATCGAGACGATCTTCTCGCTCGACGGCTTGGGGCTCCTGTCCTTCGAGGCGATCGTCAACCGCGACTACCCAGTCGTCTTCGCCAATCTCTACATCTTCTCGCTGATCGGCCTCGTCGTGCACCTCATCACCGACCTGACCTATACCTGGGTCGACCCCCGCATCGATTTCGAGACGCGGGAGGCCTGAGACGATGAGCGACACGCTGATCGACGCGCCGCCGCCAGCCTTGCGCAGCCATGCGCCGCTGGCCCCGCTGGAGGCAAGCCAGGGCTGGCTCAAGCTCTCGCCGATCAACCGGCGCCGACTGAACAACTTCAAGGCCAATAAGCGCGGCTGGTGGTCGCTTTGGATCTTCCTGACGCTGTTCGTACTCTCGCTCTTCGCTGAGTTCATCGCCAACGACCGGCCCTTGATCGTGCGCTACAAGGGCGAATGGCTGTTCCCGGTCGCGGTGAACTACCCTGAGGAAAAGTTCGGCGGCTTCCTGGCCACGACGGACTATCGCGACCCGGTGATCGCTAAGGAGATCACAGCCAACGGCTACGCGGTCTGGCCCCTGATCCGCTACAGCTACCGCACACATAATCTCGATCTGCCTGTGCCTGCGCCGGCGCCGCCGACCTGGCTGCTCAAGGACGAGCAATGCCGCGTCATCGCGCAGCGCAGCGGCGGCACGGGCTGCCGCGACCTCGAATGGAACTGGCTCGGCACTGACGACCAGGGCCGTGACGTCGTCGCGCGGTTGATCTACGGCTTCCGCATCTCGATCCTGTTCGGGTTGATCCTGTCCTCGATTTCCTCCGTGATCGGCATCGCGGCGGGTGCCATCCAGGGTTATTTCGGCGGCTGGACCGATCTGATCTTCCAGCGTGTCATCGAGATCTGGACCTCGATCCCGGCGCTCTATTTGCTGATTATCGTGGCAGCGATCATCACGCCGAGCTTCTTCGTTTTGCTCGGCATCCTCCTGCTGTTCTCATGGGTCGCGCTTGTCGGCGTGGTGCGGGCCGAGTTCCTGCGGGCGCGCAATTTCGAATATGTCCGCGCCGCACGCGCGCTCGGCCTCTCCAATCGCGCCATCATGATCAAGCATCTCCTGCCCAATGCGATGGTCGCGACGCTGACCTTCCTGCCCTTCATCCTGAACGGCTCGATCACCACCTTGACCTCGCTCGACTTCCTCGGCTTTGGCCTGCCGCCCGGCTCGCCCTCGCTCGGCGAATTGCTGGCGCAAGGGAAATCGAACCTGCAGGCGCCATGGCTCGGCCTCTCGGGTTTCGTCGTGATCGCGCTGATGCTGTCGCTGCTGATCTTCATCGGCGAAGCGGTCAGGGATGCGTTCGACCCGAGGAAGACGTTCGCGTGAGGTGTGGTATGATTTGGACTCAAGAGGCCAAGCCATGAACAAGATCGTGCGCGATCACTATCCGGTATCGAAACTCCCTCACGAACTGCGCGAGGCGGTCGGCAATGTTGTGTCTGTGCGGCTGACGCTTGAGCCGGTCGATCAATCATCCAGTAATTGCACTCGCGCCGCTTTGGAGTGTGCGAAGAGCCTGCGTCGGTCTGGTAAAATTCGGGCGGTAACGTCGCAGGAAGCAGTCACAAGGATCCGAGAACTTCGCGACGAGTGGGATTCGTGAGTCCGACCGCGTTGACGTTGGCCTATCTGGATACCAATGCGACTATCCGATTTGTCGAGGGCGAAGGCGATCTCCTCGATGATCTCCTTGCGCGCGTGCAACGAAGTTCCCTTCGCCTTTATACAAGCGAATTTACACTTGCGGAGGTTCTGGTCGCGCCCTTGCGAGACGAGCGCACCGAACTGATCGATATCTACGAAAGCATTTTGTCAGTTGGAGGCGATCTGGAAGTCGTGCCTGTTGATCGCGACGTTTTAAGAGAAAGCGCGCGTGTGCGCGCAACACTCGGCAACAGAGGCCCTGATGCAATCCATATCGCAACGGCGATCCGATGCGAGTGCACGGTCTTTATCTCATCAGACCTGAGACTGCAGCTGCCTGAAGCTATGCGGCGACTGAGTGCGGACGACGTAAGCGATATCGAGGCTTGGATATGACCCTCCTCTCCGTCCAGGATCTCTCCGTCGCCTTCCGCCAGGGCGGGCGCGAGACGCTGGCCGTCGACCGCGTCTCCTTCCAGATCGCCAAGGGCGAGACGCTGGCCATCGTCGGCGAGTCGGGCTCGGGCAAGTCGGTCTCGGCGCTCTCGATCCTGAAGCTGTTGAACTACCCCTCCGCGCATCACCCCTCCGGCAAGGTGATGTTCAACGGCCAGGACCTGATCGCGGCCGATGAGGATGCCATGCGCAAGGTGCGCGGCAACGACATCACCATGGTGTTCCAGGAGCCGATGACCTCGCTCAACCCGCTGCACACGATCCAGCGGCAGATCGGCGAGATCCTCGAGCTGCACAAAGGCCTGCGCGGCGACAAGGCGCGTGCCCGCACGCTCGAGCTCCTGGCGCTGGTCGGCATCCGCGATGCGGAAAGTCGATTGGAGGCCTATCCGCACCAGCTTTCCGGCGGACAGCGCCAGCGCGTGATGATCGCGATGGCGCTCGCCAACGAACCCGAACTGCTGATCGCCGACGAGCCCACGACCGCGCTGGACGTCACGGTGCAGGCGCAGATCCTCAAGCTGCTGAAGGAGCTTCAGGGCCGGCTCGGCATGGCGATGCTGTTCATCACCCATGATCTCGGCATCGTCCGGCGCATCGCCGACAGGGTCTGCGTCATGCTCAAGGGTCAGATCGTCGAGCAGGGACCAGTCGGCGAGATCTTCGGCAATCCCCGGCACGACTACACCAAGCGGCTGCTCGCAGCCGAGCCGAAGGGCCGCCCGGCGCCGGTCGCAGAAGGCGCCGCCACGCTGCTCGAAGCCGGGCCGATGAAGATCTGGTTCCCGATCAAATCCGGCTTCCTGCGCCGCACCACCGGCCATGTGAAGGCGGTCGACGGCATCACGATCAAGGTGCGCGAGGGCGAGACGCTCGGCGTCGTCGGCGAATCCGGCTCCGGCAAGACGACGCTCGGCCTCGCCATCCTGCGCTTGATCTCCTCGGAGGGGCCGATCGTCTTCCTCGGCGACCGTATCGACGGACTCGCCAGCGCCGCCGTCCGGCCGAAACGCCGGGATCTCCAGGTCGTCTTCCAGGATCCTTATGGCTCGCTCTCGCCGCGCATGTCGGTGGCCGAGATCGTGGCCGAGGGCCTGACAGTACAACAAAGCGAGCTGAGCTATGCCCAGCGGCGCGAGATCGTCGCCCGCGCCCTTCACGATGTCGGGCTCGATCCGAGCGCGATGGACCGCTACCCGCATGAATTCTCCGGCGGCCAGCGCCAGCGCATCGCGATTGCGCGCGCCATGGCGCTCGACCCGAAATTCGTCGTGCTGGACGAGCCCACCTCGGCGCTCGACATGTCGGTTCAGGCGCAGATCGTCGAATTGCTGCGCGACCTCCAGGCCAGGCGCAAGCTTGGCTATCTCTTCATCAGCCACGACCTCAAGGTCGTGCGGGCGCTCTCGCACCGGGTCGTGGTGATGCAGAACGGCCGGGTTGTCGAGGAGGGGCCGGCCGAGGAGATCTTCGCCCGACCACGCGAGGCCTATACCCAGGCCCTGCTCGCAGCAGCGCTCAACCTCGAACCTGCCGGCGTCGCCGCCGTGAGGGAATGAGCATGGCCCGCGCCATCCTGATCGTGCTCGATTCCGTCGGCTGTGGCGCGGCGCGGGACGCGCATCTCTACGGCGATACCGGTGCCGATACGCTGGGGCATATCGCGCAAGCCTGTAGCGATGGCAGGGGCGACCGTGCGGGCCTGCGCACGGGGCCGCTCAAATTGCCCAATCTGGTGCGGCTCGGACTTGCCCATGCCTGCGAGGCCTCCACCGGCAGCTCCCTTGCCGGCATCGCCAGACCTGTCGCTCCCGAATGCCAATACGGCTATGGCGTCGAGATCAGCCAAGGCAAGGACACGCCGTCCGGCCATTGGGAGATCGCCGGCTGCCCCGTGCCGTTCCAATGGGGCTATTTCACCGCGCTGGAGAATTCCTTCCCACCCGATCTGGTCGCAGCGATGGTCGAGCAAGGCGCCCTGCCCGGCATCCTTGGCAACAAGCATGCGTCCGGCACCGCGATCATCGATGAGCTCGGCGAGGAGCATGTCCGGACGGGCAGGCCGATCTGCTACACCTCGGTCGACTCCGTGCTCCAGATCGCAGCCCATGAGGAGCTGTTCGGACTGGAGCGGCTTTACGAGCTCTGCCGCAAGACCCGCCTTCTCGTCGACCCGCTGAAGATCGGCCGCGTGATCGCAAGGCCCTTCCTGGGGACGGTAGAGGACGGCTTCAGGCGCACCGGGAACCGCAAGGATTTCGCCATTCCGCCACCTGACGAGACCTTGCTCGACCGGCTGGCGGCTCAGGGGCGCACGATCATCACCGTCGGCAAGATCGGCGACATCTTCGCGCATCGCGCAACCGGCGAAGAGATCAAGCCTTTTGGCAATGCCGCGATGTTCGAGGCCGCGCTGGAGGCGTTGGAGCGCCTGCCCGATGGCGGCTTCTGCTTCGTCAACCTCGTCGATTTCGACAGCGAATACGGCCATCGCCGCGACGTGCCGGGCTATGCCGCCGCGCTGGAAGCCTTCGACGCGGCGCTGCCGCGCCTGGAGGCCAGGCTGAGACCTGGCGATATCGCGATGATCACCGCCGATCATGGCAACGATCCGACCTGGCCGGGCACGGACCATACGCGCGAGCACACACCGATTCTTGCTTTCGGGCCCGAGCTGGCGCCGGGCCCGATCGGCCGGCGCGAAAGTTTCGCCGATATCGCGGCGACGCTGGGAACCTGGCTCGGCATCGGCGCTGTGGGGCCTGGCCGCCCCTGGTAGCGTTCAGGCCGCCGCGACCAGGGTGCAGAACGCCGCGACCTCATGACGGATGCTGTGCGCCTGCGCGGCAAGCGCATCGGCCGCTTCCTGCAATTGCTCCGCCGCATCATGCGTGCGTACCGTCATCAGCTCGAAATTGCCGACGACGCCGACCCCGCGCCTGGCACCCTCGAACGAAAGCTGGACCTGGCGCGCGATCTCCGCGGTCGCCCGATCCTGCTCATGGACCGCGACCGCGATCGCCTCGGCCACTTTCTCGACCTCGCCCATGGCCCCGACGATGTCGCGGATGGCCTTGAGCGAGCGCTGCGAGGCGATCTGCATCGCATGGATCTGGCCTGAGACTTCGTCGGTGGCGCGAGCGGTTTGCGCCGACAATGTCTTCACTTCGCTGGCGACAACCGCGAAGCCGCGCCCCATCTCGCCGGCACGCGCCGCCTCGATCGTGGCGTTCAGCGCCAGCATGCTGGTCTGCGCCGCAATGCCGCGAATGATCTCGACGACGGCGCCGACATTCTCGCTGTTGCGGGCAAGCTCCTCGATTTCATCGCTGGCGCGGCGCGCGAGATCGGCTGCGTTCTTGGAACCATCGAAGGAATGCGAGACGTTTCGGCCGATCTCACCGATCGATTCCGCGAGCTGACCGCTCGCATTGGCGAGCTGATCGATGCCGCGCGTCGTTGCGTCCGCGGCCTCCGAGACCAACGCCATCTGCTGGCGCGCCTGATCCGACGTGCCGGTCAGTTCGCGCGACCCGCCCTGCATGGTCTCGGCCGAGCGATCGAGCACCGCCATGGCCCGCTCCATCTGGGAGCGGAAGTTCTGGACGATCTCGCGCAACGCCTCCGCGCGCCGCCCGAGCTCTTCCGCCTGACGCTTTTCGCGTTCGCCCGCCATCCGCTCGCGCTCGGCAATCTCGTTGGCGCGCTGCAGACTGTTTTCGTTGGTCGCGAACATGCGTCCCAGGATCACGGCAAGAGCCGCCAGGAACACGGTTTCGATGATGACGATCACGGCGTGCATCAGCACGCGCAGGAGGCTGCCACCCTGATAGAACACCGCCGACGGCAGGATGTATTGCAGGGCGAGGTGGTGCAGCGCGGTCAAGGCGGCGCCCATCATGATGGGGCGCCAGTCGCAGAAACCGGCGAGCAAGGCCAGGACCGCGAAATAGTACATATGCGTGTCGGGCTGCCAGGGATGGCCGGCGAAGCTATAGACCAGCATCGAGACCTGGCCGATCAGCACGATCGCGATGACGAGTTGCGTGACGATGGCGACACCGCAGCGCATGTAGAGCAGCAAGGCGCCCGCAGCCAGCAGGAAGGCACAGGACGCCGGCAGCGGGATGTCTCCACCGCGGAACCAGATGCTCAGCGCCAGGATCGGCACGTGCAGGAATGCGAGCCCCAGCAGTACGCGCGCGACGGCGACGCGAATGCCCGTCAAGGTCCAGATCATAGGGATGGTTCCACAGACGCGCCGGAATCGAGACAGCCGGCGAGTCCATCGAGCGCCAGCATAAGCAAGGCACCTCGCGGCCTGGCAGTCTCGGCACCGGCTTCAGCAGCAGCCGCGATCACGATGAAAGACGAAATGCCGCCGCGCAGGACGCGATGCCCGGCAGCAAGGCTTCGCGCCACGGCGTCCTGCTGCGGCATCCATGGTGGGAAGATGATCGCCTGCGGCACGGCCCGGTCGGTCGGGGCCTGAGGCAAGCTGAGCACGGCAGCGAGGCTGACAGCCATGAGAGTCAGCGCCACGACGCAGCCATCCCACAGGGCCGCAACCCGCCCGCTATTGGCGGAGGCTCCGATCAGGCTTCCCGATGTCATGGGACGTAGGTTTCTCCGGGACGCCAAGGTTTCTGCGCGTTTCCGGATGAAGTGGGGCCACTCCCGTAAAGTTTTACTTAAAGATGAAGGCAAAGCCTAACCGCGATGATTTTTAACGCCGCCGTTTACTATTTTTAAGAGGTTGAAGATTACAACTGTAGATAGTATTTAA
Source organism: Allobosea sp. LjRoot9 (assembly GCF_964252745.1). NCBI lineage: Bacteria > Pseudomonadati > Pseudomonadota > Alphaproteobacteria > Hyphomicrobiales > Alloboseaceae > Allobosea > Allobosea sp. LjRoot9. The sequence continues at coordinate 127,432 of NZ_CAXUPC020000002.1, forward strand.
ATACCGGAAGGTGCATCCCATGTGGACCTCAGCAAACCGGTTCCGTCGGAACGAAGCCGGCACGAGCGCGGTCGAATTCGCGATGATCGCGCCTGTACTTCTTCTGATGATCTTCGGCATCATCGGCTACGGCTACGTTCTGGGCATTTACCACGGCATCCAGCAAGTCGCCTCCGAAGCCGCGCGCGCCTCTGTTTCCGGGGTAAATGACACCGAGCGCGACCAGATCGCACGTGCTTTCGTCACGGCGAACGCATCCTCCTACGCTTTCATCGATCCGGCCAAGGTCAGCGTGACGACGGCCCAGGGTGGCGCGCCGCAGCAGACCTTCACGGTCGCGGTCGCCTATGACATGTCCGGCACGCTCTTCCAGAGCCTCGCTTCGCTTGTTTCATTACCACCACCTACGGTTGTACGTCGAGCCGTTATCCAACGCGGCGGCTATTAACCCAGATCTTTGCTCTCGCCCCCGCAGGAGGCCGTGATGAATCGCAGCTTCAAAGCCTTTGCCAAGAACGAGCGCGGTGGCGCAGCCTTGCTCTTCGCTGCCGGGATCTTCGTCCTATTCGGCTTTGGTGCGATGGCGGTCGATGTCGGCAGCTTCTTCTATGAGAAGCGGCGGCAGCAGACCGCCAACGACCTCGCGGCGCTTGCAGCCGCGGCGGATCTGCCGCGCGCCAAGGCTGCCGCGCAGGCCACCGCCGGCAGCAACGGTTACCCGGCCAACACCGTCCTGGCCGTGCAGACCGGCATCTACAACGCCGATGCGACCATACCGGTCAATAACCGCTTCACGCCCAGCACGGGAACGACAGCCAACGCCGTCAAGGTCGAGATGCGCGGCGTCACGCAGATGCTGCTCGGCCGCGTTCTCGCGGCTAGCCCATCAAGCACGACGGCCCAGGCCAATACGACGCTGGCGAGCTTCTCGAGTGGCGATGTGCCGATCGGCAGCAGCGCCATCGCGGTACAGGATGCACAGGCCGCCTTCGCGATCGGCTCGCGGCTGGCGCAGCTGGACGGCGGTCTCCTGAACAGCCTGCTCAGCTCTCTCCTGGGCAGCAGTGTCTCCCTCTCCGTGATGGACTACAACGGGCTGGCGCAAGCGCGGATCGACCTGTTCACATTCTCCAAATACCTGGCCGTGCGCGCGAATCTGTCGGCCGTGACCTATGACGACGTGCTGAAGGCCAATGTGAAACTCGGCGACGTGCTTTACGCCGCTCAGCAGGCCGCGCGCGACAACAGCACCAGCAGCGTGACGGCGAACGACGCGCTCTCGCGGTTGGCTACGACGACGGCCAGCTCGACCCAGCGCGTCGACCTGACCAAGCTCATCTCGTTTGGCCCCTACGGCCAGACAGCACTATCGCTGCCGGGGCCGATCGTGGCTTCGCTTACGGCGCTGGACCTCGTCTCGGCCGTCGCCCAGATCTCCAATGGCACGCGCCAGATCGACACAGGGCTTTCCATCAACATCCCGGGCCTCGCGGCGGTCTCGCTCAAGCTCGCCATCGGCGAGCGGCCAGTGGGCACAAGCCTCGTCAGTGTCGGGCGGGTGGGCGCGACCGTCCACACCGCCCAGACCCGCCTGCTGCTGACGATCAACCTCGTCGGCAGCGGACAAGCCTCGCTGGTAAGCCTGCCGCTCTATATCGAGCTCGCGGCCGCGACAGCGCGTCTCTCCAGCGTGCAATGCAACGCCGGCGACGTCACCACCTCCCGCGTCACGCTCGGCGTGACACCAGCTGTGGTCGACGCCTGGATCGGGCAGGTCTCGCTGGCCGATTTCAACAATTTCAGCACGGCTCCGAACCCACCCGCCGCCGCGGTCCTGAATGTCCTTGGACTCTTCAAGGTGACGCTGCGGGCGCACGCGACCATGACAAACCTGGCCGAGACGCCGGTGAGCTTCACCTATCCGGAGATCCTGCGCGGCGACAAGCGCACGACCTCGACGCAGGATTTCATCGCGACCCTGCTGTCACGCCTCTTCGGCGATCTCGTGATCCGGCTCGACCCGCTGGGACTGGACCTCGGCGGCGTCGGCAACCTCGTCGGCAGCATCGTCACGGCAGCGGCGACCCCGATCGACCAGTTGCTCACCGGGGTGCTCGGAACGCTCGGCATCGGCCTCGGCCAGGCCGATAGCTGGGTCACCGGCGTGCGCTGCGGCGGCTCCCTGCTGGTGCGCTAAGAGCGTTTTCGAGCGAAGTGGCCGCCGGTTCGCGTAAAGAAAACGCGTTAAAGTAAAAAGCTTGAAGCCATTTCCGATCCAATCAGGTCGTAAAAGGCTTCAAAGGCACTCTCAGGCCCTCAACCTGTCCTTGATGCGCCGCATCAGCCCGTCGCGCACCTCGCGATAGGCCTCCAGCACCTGCTCGCGCGAGCCCTGCACGACGGTGGGGTCGATCGTCGGCCAGTATTCGACATCGGCGGCGACCGTACGCGTCAGATCGAGCGCTTTGTGGTGGGCTTCCGGCGAGAGCGAAACGATCAGGTCGAAATTCAACCCCTCCCACTCTTCGAGCTCCTCGACCGATTTCGGCTTGTGCTTGTGTGCGTCGATGCCGATCTCGTCGAGAACCGTGAGCATGAAGCCATCGACCTCGCCCCGCCTGGCTCCGGCCGACTGGACATAGATCGATTTGCCGAAGAAGTGCTTGGCCATAGCCTCGGCCATGGGTGAGCGCACCGCGTTCTGCGCGCACATGAACAGCACACTTTGAACCTTGCGCGGGGCGGCGGGCTCCACCCTCCTCAGCCCTTCCAGTGCAACGCGTAGATCAGGGTGAACAGCCGCCGCGCCGTATCGAAATCGATCTCGACCTTGCTCGCGAGACGGTCCACCAGGATGTGCGCCGCCTCGTCGTGCAGGCCGCGCCGGCCCATATCGATCGACTCGATCTGCGAGGGCGTGGCGGTGCGGATGGCGGCGTAATAGCTCTCGCAGACCAGTGCGTAGTCCTTGATGATGCGGCGCAGCGGCGTCAGCGAGAGATGATGCGCGACGACGGGAACGCCGTCGGCCTGCCGGATGTCGAAGACCAGCCGGCGCTCGACCAGCGCCAGATGCGCCAGATAGGGCCCGCCGTCATGGCTGGGAAGCGCAAAGCGATTGCGCTCGATCAGATCGTAGATCGCGACTGCACGCTCATGCTCCTGATCCGGCGAGCCACGCCCAAGCGAGGCTTCGTCGAGGGTGACGCCGATCAGGCATTTCGTCTCCGACATGCTGTCTCCGATCGAAACGAACGGCGCTAGAGCCGGATGATGTCAGATGGAATCACGCAGTGATCCCATCTGACATCTGAATCCGTCTCTCATCTAAAAGAGAGAGCGGGATCAATGCGAAAAACCAGTGCCCACTTCGCTCGAAAACGCCCTGGGACATATTTCACAGATTCAGTCTGATCGTCACGGAACGACCATGCGCCTGCAAGCCCTCCGCTTCGGCAAGCCGGACGGCGGCCGGCGCAAGCGCGCGCAGCGCCTCAGGCCCGCATTGCAGCAGCGAGGTTCGCTTCATGAAATCGAGAACGCCGAGCCCGGAGGAAAACCGGGCCGAGCGCGCCGTCGGCAGGACATGGTTGGGCCCGCCGACATAGTCGCCAATGGCCTCGGGCGTGTGGCCGCCGATGAAGATCGCGCCTGCATTGCGGATCCTGGCCGCAAGGCGTTCGGGCTCGGACGTCATGATCTCGAGATGCTCGGGCGCGAGGCGATCGACCAGCGGGATCGCCGCCTCAAGATCCGCGACCAGCAGGATCGCGCCGTAATCAGCCCAGCTCTTGCCGGCGATCTCGGCACGCGGCAGCGTCGCAAGCTGCGCCACGACCGCCTTCTCGACCTCGTCGGCCAAACCGGCATCGTCCGTCATCAGGATCGACTGGGCCGAGACGTCGTGCTCGGCCTGGGCCAGCAGGTCGGCGGCGATCCAGTCGGGATTCGCCGAACCGTCAGCGATGACCAGCACCTCGGAAGGACCGGCGATCATGTCGATGCCGACCTGCCCGAAGACGCGCCGCTTGGCTGCGGCGACATAGGCGTTGCCGGGGCCGACGATCTTGGAGACCGGGGCGATCATCGCCGTGCCATAGGCGAGAGCGGCTACGGCCTGCGCGCCACCGATGCGATAGACCTCGTCGACGCCGGCGAGCCGCGCCGCAGCCAGCACCAGCGGGTTGGTTTCGCCGCGCGGGGTCGGCGCAACCATCACCACCCGGTCGACACCGGCGACCTTGGCCGGAACAGCGTTCATCAGCACCGAGGACGGGTAGCTCGCCGTACCGCCCGGCACATAGAGTCCGACCGCCTCGATCGCACTCCAGCGCCAGCCGCTCGCGACCCCGGCCTCGTCCGTGAACCAGGCATCCTGCGGCTTCTGGCGCAGGTGATAAGCCTCGATGCGCGCGCGCGCCGTTTCCAGCGCTGCGAGCTGCTCGGGCGGGCAAGCTTTGACGGCGGCATCGATCTCCGCCTCAGAAACGCGCAGGGCCTGCGGCGTCAGGTCGAGCCCGTCGAAGCGGCTGGTATAGGCGATGAGCGCTGCGTCGCCCCGGGCGCGGACCTCGGCGATGATGTCGGCGACGACGCGGTCGACCTCCTCGGAGACCTCGCGCTTGGCGCCCAGCAGGTTCTGAAAATCCTGCTCGAAGCGTGCATCCCTGTCGTCGAGCCTGATCGGCATCGCAAAACCTTAAGAGCTATGGCGTGGAAGAGGTCAGGCGCCGTTGGGATGGTCGGGCGTCGCGACCGCTTCCCAGACCGGGCCGAGATCCTTCATCTGAGCTTCGATGCATTCGACGTCGAGCCGGATCGCGGCGCCGTCCGAGAAGTGCAAGGTGACGTCGCCAGTCGGGCCGTCGCGCTCATCGAAGGTGATTGCCAGCAGGTTCAGGACCGTGCCCGGGGCGGCTGTGTCGATCCCGGTGCTGCGGGCCGCGGTGACCCGTTCGAAATGCAGAGCGGCGAGACGCCGCCGGCGCTGCCCGGCCTGCGCGCCCGCCCAGTCGAACCGGCGCGCCGCGAGCGCGAAACGCTTTTCGCCCGGAAGATAAGTGATATCCGCCACCTTCAGGACAGCATCCTGGAGATGAGCGGACAGGATCGCGAGATCGTCAGCGTCGAGTGCGATCAGCTTCAGCGGGTCTGCGGCGTCAATCGGCATCGCGATGTTCTGGCGAGGCCGCGCGGCAACGTCAACTGCTGATGCGTTCGACCTCGGCGCCGCAACGCGTCAGCTTCGCCTCGAGCGCCTCGAAACCGCGGTCGAGATGGTAGACCCGGTTGATCGTGGTGTCGCCTTCGGCGGCGAGACCGCCGATGACGAGCGAGACCGAGGCGCGCAGATCCGTCGCCATCACCGGTGCGCCGGTGAGCTTGGCGACGCCCTCGACATAGGCGGCATCACCGTCGAGCCTGATCTTGGCGCCCAGCCGCGCCAACTCCTGCACATGCATGAAGCGGTTCTCGAAGATGGTCTCGCGAATGCGCGAGGTGCCCTTGGCCCGCGTCATCAGCGCCATGAACTGCGCCTGGAGATCGGTCGGGAAGCCCGGAAAAGGGTCCGTGTCGACATCGACGGCGTTCAGCGCCTGGCCGTTGCGGCGCACACGGATACCCTCATTCGTCGAGCTGATATCGACGCCCGCCTGGGTCAGGACGTCGAGCGCCGATTGCAGCAGGTCGGGCCGTGCGCCTTCGAGCAGCACGTCGCCACCCGTCATCGCGACGGCCATGGCATAGGTCCCGGTCTCGATCCGGTCGGGCAGGACTGCGTGATGGGCACCGCCAAGGCGGGCGACACCGGTGACGACGATGCGCGAGGTGCCTGCCCCCTCGATCTTGGCGCCCATCTTGACGAGGCAGGCGGCAAGGTCCGTCACCTCCGGCTCGCGCGCGGCATTCTCGATGACCGTCGTGCCATCGGCCAGTACCGCAGCCATCAGCGCGGTATGGGTGCCGCCGACCGTGACCTTAGGGAAGTTGATCTCGGCGCCCTTCAGGCCCTTGGGCGCCCGCGCCAGGGCGTAGCCGTTCTCGATGGTGATCTGTGCGCCGAGCTTCTCCAGCGCCATCAGCAGCAGGTCGACGGGACGCGTACCGATGGCGCAGCCGCCGGGCAGCGAGACCTTGGCCTCACCCATGCGCGCCAGGATCGGCGCGATGACCCAGAAGCTCGCCCGCATGGTCGAGACCAATTCATAGGGCGCACAGGTATCGGTGATCTGGCGAGCCGTCAGCGAGATGGTCTGGCCGCTTTCGGCCGACTGGCCAATGCGCTTGCCCGCGACCGTGCGATCGACGCCCTGATTGGACAGGATGCGCGACAGCGCCGTGACGTCGGAGAGGCGCGGCACATTGACCAGCGTCAAAGTCTCGTCCGTCAGCAGGCTTGCGATCATCAGCGGCAGAGCGGCGTTTTTCGCACCCGAGATCTGGATATTGCCATTGAGGCGCTGGCCGCCGGTAATGCGGATCTTGTCCATCGTGATGACCTGCTGGCCTGCCGCCGCGAAAAGGCCGGGCGGCGCATGAATATGAAAATCAGGACCGGGAGGTTTCGGCCTGGGCTTGCGATACCGGTTCCTGCGCTTTCGCCTCATCCGTGCGGCGAGCGCGGGCCTGAGCCTTGCGGCGCTTCAGGTTCTCGCGGAGAGCGGCGGCAAGGCGCGCTCTCTTCTCGTCTTCTGCGGATGGTGGGCGGTTCACGGCATCAACTCGGCATCAACGTTTCAACGCTCGGATCACGGCGAATTCGCGGCGCATCGTTAGCCCTGGTTGTGGTTTTGAACAAGCGGGTGAGCGCGCGGCAAGACGTAAGCCAGCAAGACGCGCCCGTTGCCGGCCTTGTCCCATTCCGAGACAGGTCTCGCGTGCCACAGCGGCTCATCCCGGCATTCCCCTCGCTTCGCATCGGCTTCGCGCGGGACGATCCGCCCCCCGGAAAAGAAACGATCCGCCGCGTTCGACAAGCTGCGAGACCGATTGTTCCGCCCTGGAAGGAACCCGCGCCCGAATCTTTCCTTCGCAGAGCGGCGCAGCGCGAGCCCCTCCGGGGAGCACATGATTTGCTCAAGGCGAGGGTGCGATCGGGATCTGTTCCACATCGTTCAAGGGCTTGGTCACGACACCGGGTTCGAGTTGACGACAGGGAATAAAGCTTAACGAAATTAACCATTTCCGCGGGATCCCGTTTACAGTTTCTTAACTTCAACTACCTTGACCGGGCGTTCTTGACGCGCGGCAACCGGGAGGTCAGCGGCATGCTCCAGTCTCTTTCGTCAGTTCCGAAGGCTGGTTTTGCGACGACTCTCGACAGCTGCGACGTCATCGACGCCATCCGGCATCAAGCCGGCTTCCTGCCCGAGGTGCAGATCGACTACGAACCCGACATCCTGACCCTGTGGGTGACGATCCGGCCTGAGCTAAAGCCGGTTTTCACGCTTCAGCTGCTCGACAGCCTGGGCAAGATTCAGCGCGCGATCTTCGCGCTGTGGGGCGCGCCGGACCAATATCACCGCGCTCCGATCCGCTTTCTCGCCTTCCGCGGAACGGGCCCGTTCTTCACGCTCGGCGGCGATCTCGACTTCTATCTCGACTGCCTGGCCAAGAATGATCGCGCGGCGCTGGCCGAATATGCGCGGCTCTCGATCGAGGGCGCTGTCTGGAACGCCAGCGGCCTGAACGGCCTCGTGGTCACGCTCTCGACCATTCACGCCAAGGCGATCGGCGGCGGCATCGATGCACCACGCTCCTGCAACATCATGATCGCCGAGGAGCAGGCCTCGTTCGTCTACCCAGAAATCAAGTTCAACCATTTCCCGATCACGGCGGTCGCGATCCTGTCGCGCCGCATGGGACCGCGCGCCGCCGAGCAGATGCTGCTCTCCGGCGAGGAGCTCAGCGCCCACGATTTCATGGCGGCGGGCGGCCTCGAAGCCGTCGTCCCGACGGGAACGGGCGAGAACTGGATCCGCAAATACGCCGCCGATTCCTTGCCCATGCATGCCGCCAAGACCGCCCTGTTCTCGGCCTTCAACCGCCGCGCCGGCGATCTGAGGGAGGAGCTGGAGCACCTCGGAGAGATCTGGACCAATTGCATGCTGCGGCTGAACCCCAGCGCGATCTCGAAGCTACAACGCATCGCGCAGACGCAGGACCGTATGCTCGCCCGCGTCTACCAGCGCCCACCTGCGGTTGCAGCAAGCGCTTCGAGCGGCCGCTAAGGCCGCATTAAGGCCGTATGCGGCCCCTCCGAATTCGGAGAACACCCACACCAAACATTTACTTCTGCCGCCATAAAGCATTTAAACGGAGCGACTTGTGGCGAGAGATGCGCGATCTCCGCTTGTCGCCGTAAAGGGCGGGAGCGATGGCGGAAGCCCTCAGGCGATCAGCGGATGGCGGCTTGAGCGATCCGGGCAAGGATTTCGATCTGCCCGGCTACCGCCTGCTCGTCAGCTCGCTCTTCTCGTCGCCGGCCTCGATCGTACCCGGCGGGATCGCCGGCATCCTGACGCCCTATCTGTGCTGGCTCTCGAGCGACAAGCACCTGTTCTTGAATCTGACCGTTCTGGTCGCGCTGATCGTCTCGCTGCGGTTGATGACGGTGATCTCCTATCGTCGGAAGGACCATTCCGAGGACGGCCTGCACCAAACGCGGCGCTGGGATCGCGAGTATTTCTTCGGCGCCACCGCCTTCAGCGCCGTCCTCGGCTATAGCTGCTATGCCGCGCTGGCTCTGACCGACGACGCCGCAGCGCATATCACCTCGGTCGCTTCGACGATCGCGCTCGCCTCGGGCTATGTCTCGCGCAATGCCGGGCGGCCGAAATTCGTCGCGGTGCAGATCCTGACCTTCTGCATTCCGATGGCCGTGGGCCTGATCCAGGCCCATAATGTCTACTATCAGTATATCGGCTATTTCGCCTTCCTCTATGTCGCGGCCAATATCGCGATCACCAACTCGCTGCATCGCAACCTGCTCGCGCTGAGCGATGCGACCAAGCAGTCGAAGGCCCTGGCCTCGGCGCTGCATTCGCAGAACCTGACCCTGGATGCCGCCCTCAACACCATGATCCACGGGCTCGCGATGTTCGACCGCGATCTGAAGCTCGCGGTCAGCAACGCGCCCTATCGCGCGCTCTACGGCATTCCCGAAACGCTCGCGCTGCCGGGCACGCCATTGACCGCAATCGCCCGCTTCCTGATCGAACGGCAGATCATCGACGCCGATCAGGTGCGCGACGTCAGGGGCGCGCTCGTGGCGGTGCAGGACATGCAGCAGACGATGAGCCGCGAGCTCCAGACCCGGGGCGGTCGCGTGCTCGTCATCACCATCGCGCCGGCAGCCGAAGGCGGCGTGCTGATGCTGACCGAGGACGCCACCGATCGGAAGGCGACCGAGGCGCGCATCGAGCAGATGGCGCGCTTCGACGAATTGACCGGGCTCGCCAACCGCTTCGAGTTCAACAACCACATCACCGAAGCCTTCGCCCGGCTGGAGCGGACCGGCGAGGCCTTCGCGCTGCTCTATGTCGATCTGGACGGCTTCAAACAGGTCAACGACAATCTCGGCCACGATATCGGCGATCGCGTGCTGAGCGAAACGGCGAACCGGCTGAAGAGCACCATTCGCGGCGGAGACCTGCTCGCCCGCTTCGGCGGCGACGAATTCCTGCTGATCCTGCCTTCGGCCAGCCACGCCGTCGTCACCAATATCGCGCAGCGCATGATCGACGCGATGTCCAAGGTTTTCCACCTCGACACCAAGAGCGTCTACGTCACGGCCAGCGTCGGCATCGCCATGGCGCCCCATGACGGTGCGACGCCCGTGGATCTGCTGCGGCACGCCGACACCGCGCTCTACAAGGCCAAGGGCGCCGGCCGCAACACGCTGACCTTCTTCAATCCGGCAATGGCGGAGGAGATGCTCGACCGGCACGAGATCGAGGTCGATCTGCGCAAGGCCTGCGACGATGGCGCGCTCGAACTCTATTACCAGCCGATCATCGACCTGAAGACGCATGAGATCGTGACGCGCGAGGCGCTGATGCGCTGGCACCACCCGACGCGCGGCATGATCCCGCCCGGCGTGTTCATTCCGATCGCCGAGCAATCCGGCCTGATCGCGGCGATGGGGAACTGGGCGATCCGGCAGGCCTGCAAGGATGCGGCGCAGTGGGGCAACGAGATCGGCGTCTCCGTCAACATCTCGCCGCTGCAGTTCCGCGAACCGCGCCGCATCGTCGAAACGGTGAAGGACGCGCTGATCAGCTCCCATCTCGGCTCGCATCGGCTGACGCTGGAGGTGACGGAATCGCTGCTGATCGAGGACAATAAGAGCACGCTTGCCGTCATCGACGAGCTCAGGGCGCTCGGCGTGCGCTTCGCGCTCGACGATTTCGGCACCGGCTATTCCTCGCTCGCCTATCTCTCGACCTACCCCTTCGCGCAGGTGAAGATCGACCAGAGCTTCACCCGCAACGTCCACACCAACGAGGCCTCGAAGGCGATCATCGAGGCGGTCTGCCAGCTCGCGCGCCGGCTCTCGATGAATGTCGTGGTCGAGGGCATCGAGACCGAGCAGCAGCGCATCGCCGTGCAATTGCTCGGCGCGCAGCGGGCCCAGGGCTATCTCTTCGGCCGGCCCGAGCCGCTCTCGGCCTTCTCCCCCGACAAGGGCCGCAAGATCGCCTGAATGTCCCTCTGACGCTCTTCCGGCTTGTGCGGCCTTGATTCCGGCGGCCTCGCGACGCATCAGCAGTTGCAAGAGCGATTGCAAGACAGGCGGATCGGGAGGAGCGGCGTGAGCACGACCACAGCACCAGCGCCGAGACCTGCGCCGCTGACGCCGGACATCTGCGTGATCGGGGCAGGTGCGGCCGGGCTGTCGCTCGCCACCGCCGCGGCTGCATTCGGCGTACGTGTCGTCCTCGTCGAGCACGGCAGCATGGGCGCGGGCCATCCGAATGCCGGCAGCGTATCGGCCAGGGCGCTCAGTGCCGCAGGCGCGCGGGCGCAGGCCCTCCGGGAGGCCGGGCGCTTCGGTATCTCGGCCGGCGAGCCGCAAGTGAACGTGCAAGTGAACTATGCGCAGGTCCACGACCATGTTCAGCGCGTCGTTGCCGCGATCGCCCCCAATGATTCGGCGGAGCGCCTCGGTGCGCTCGGCGTCCATGTGATCAGGAGCGAGGCACGCTTCATCAGCCGCAGCACGGTCATGGCCGGCGACCAGGCGATCAAAGCGCGACGCTTCGTGATCGCGACCGGCTCGCGGCCGTCCGCGCCGCCGCTTCCCGGGCTCGACGCGGTCCCGTTCCTGACCAGCGAGAGCCTGTTTTCACTGACACGCCGGCCCGAGCGCCTGCTGGTTCTCGGCGCCGGATCGACCGGTGTCGAACTCGCGCAGGCCATGGCTCGGCTCGGCAGCACGGTCAGCATCGTCGAGGCCGGGAGCCTTTTGCTTGATGCCGATCCGGAGGCCGCACTGATCCTGCGCCGCGCGCTGCTGCGCGACGGCATAACGCTGCACGAGCAGGCCAGGGTGCTGCGCGCAGAGACGATCAAGGGCGGCGTCAGGCTGATGCTGGCGGGCCCCGACGGCGAGGCCGACCATAAGCTCGACGGGACGCATCTTCTGGTCGCGACGGGGCGCACGCCCAATATCGAGGCGCTCGACCTCGAACTTGGCGGCATCAACAGCAACACTGGGGGCGTGATCGTCGACAAGGGGCTGCGCACCGGCAACCGTCGCGTCTTCGCGATCGGCGACTGTGCCGGTGGGGCAGCCGGCGGGCCGCACTCCAGCCATGCCGGCCATGAGCAGGCTGGGCTCGTCTTGCGCAACGCCTTGTTCCGCCTCCCGGTCAGGACCAATGCAACGGCGATCCCGCGCGTGACCTATTGCCATCCGGAGCTCGCCAGCGTCGGCCTGACCGAGGCCGAGGCGCGCAAACGCAGCGCTGCGATCACCATCCTGCGCTGGCCTTATGCCGAGAACGACCGTGCCCAGGCCGAGCACGAGACCGATGGTTTCGTGAAGCTCGTCGCAGACCGGCGGGGCCGCGTCCTCGGCGCCACCATCGTCGGCGTCGGCGCCGGCGAGCTGATCGCGCCCTGGTGCATGGCCGTGCGGAAGGGCCTGACGGTCCAGGACATGGCGGGGCTCGCCTTGCCCTATCCGACCTTCTCGGAGGCCTCGAAGCGGGCGGCGATGTCGTTCTACGCGCCGATGGCGGCAAAGCCGGGAATCCGACGGCTCATCGGCTTTCTCAGCCGTTTCGGCTAAGCTCCCATTCAATGCAGCAACCTGATCTCGACGCGACGCAACTCTCGGTCAGCCTGCCGCGCGGCCTGACGCGGCTCGGCCTCTCGGCCAAGCTGCTGCTTTTGACCGTGCTGTTCGTGATGCTGGCGGAAATTCTGATCTATTTGCCGTCGGTCGCGAATTTCCGGCGCAATTGGCTGAACGACCGGCTTGCCGCGGCCCAGGTCGCGGTGCTGGTGCTGGAAGGCGCACCCGACGAACGCCTGCCCGAAGAGAGCGAAGCCCGGTTGCTGATGGGCGTCGGCGCGCGCGCCATCGCCGCCCGCGTCGGCGGGGCACGCCGCCTGCTCAGCCTCGACTCGATGCCGCCGACGGTCGCCCGCAAGGTCGATCTGCGGGATGCGAGCTGGATGACTGCGCTCAAAGAGGCGGTCGAGATTCTGGTAGCCCCGCCGCACGACATGCCGATCCGCGTCATCGGCCAGGCCATGGGCGGGGCGGACTTCGTCGAGATCGTCATCGACGAGGCGCCGCTGCGGCGCGCGATGCTGGTCTTTTCCGGCAACATCCTGCTGATCTCGCTGCTGATCTCCGTCCTGACGGCGGGGCTGGTCTATCTCGCGCTGAACTGGATGATCGTCGGGCCGATCCGCCAGCTCGCTGCCAATGTGATGGAATTCGAGGCCGATCCGGAGAATCCGCACCGGATCATCGAGCCTTCCCAGCGCGCCGACGAGATCGGCGAGGCCGAACGGGCGCTGGCGCGCATGCAGATGACGCTGGCCGGCGAATTGCGCACCAAGAAGCACCTCGCCGAGCTCGGGCTGGCCGTCAGCAAGGTCAACCACGACCTGCGCAACATGCTGGCCTCGGCGCAGCTGATGTCCGACCGGCTGGTCGACACCCGCGACGCCAAGATCCGGCGCTTCGCGCCGCGCCTGATCGCGACGCTCGGCCGGGCGATCGATTTCTGCCAGGCGACATTGGCCTATGGCCGCGCGGCCGAGGCGACGCCGCTGCTGCGCGAGATCGCGCTGCGCCAGCTCGTCGCCGAGCAGGCCGAGATGCTCGGCCTGCCCGAGAACAAGCAGCTCAACTTCGTCAACGAGGTTCCAGCCGGATTGATCGCGCGCTGCGACCCCGACCAGATGGCGCGCGTTCTGCTCAACCTGATGCGGAACTCCGTGCAGGCGCTGGCGCGAGAGGGAGGCGAGAGCGACGACCAGCCCATGTTGACGGTCAAGGCGCAGCAGCTCGACGGGGCGTTGCATCTGCGCGTCACCGATAACGGCCCCGGCGTGCCCCAGCGGGCGAAAGCCAACCTGTTCCAGGCCTTTCGCGGCTCGGTCACGCCAGGCGGAACCGGGCTTGGCCTCGCCATCGCCGCCGAGCTCGTCAGGCTGCATGGCGGCATGATCGAGCTCGAGCCCTCGGAGACGGGCGCGGTGTTCAAGGTGACGCTGCCGGCGCGCCGGCAGAACGGGAATTGAGGTCGCGATCTGCAAGAGGGTTGGCTCGCGCCCCTATCGCGTGAAGCTACCCGCTACGACAAATCCGGCGTCATGGTTCAGACGGCCGATCGAGAGCATGCAGACCTCGTTTATGAGTACTATCTTCGAGCGCGTTCCCTCGATGGCTTCTGAAATATCCTGATCGATAGGCTTCTTGATCGCGGAAAATGCGATTCGCGTCGAAAAACGATCCCATAAGTTCTTCAAGCGATCGACCGGAATGCTCCCCGATATCGAAAACGTCGCAATATCAAATTTCGCGTCATGATCGACGAACATGTAAAGCGCTTTATCCAGGGATCTGCAGTTCAACAGATTGTCCTTGGCATCGCATTGATATTGGCCTGCCGGCATCTCCCGCTCGAAGTACCCTTTGATGTCGGCCTTCAGCGCATCGATTCCGGTGATGCGAATGCCACAAGCGAAGGTCGGCGTCGCAAAGGCGCCAACGAACAGGGCGATCGCCAGCTTCATCCTCATGGTCCTGGCCCTCATTGGCTCGCCCAGATCACCCGCGCCATGAAAGCGATCTCATTCAGGCCCAGCATCCGGTCGGGATGCTCCGGGTTGAGCGAGGCGAGCTCGACGGTCTTGGCGGTCTGACGCCTGAGCTGCTTGGCCAGGACCTCGCCCTCGACCGTCTTGACCACGACGCGGTCGCCACGCCGTACCGTCGCGGTCGGCGAGACGATGATGGTGTCGCCATCGCGATAGAGCGGCAGCATCGAGTCGCCGGCGATCTCCAGCGCATAGGCCTTCTCGTCAGCGACGCCGGGAAAGGCGACCTCCTCCCAGCCGGCGCCGACGGGAAGGCCGTCATCGTCGAAGAAGCCGCCCGATCCCGCCTGGGCGAAGCCGATCAGGGGAATGGTACGCGAAGGCGCCGGCCCCCGCCGCATCACCACGCTCATGAATTCATCGAGCGAGGCGCCGGTCGCGGCCAGGATCTTGGCGATCGATTCGGTCGAGGGCCAGCGTTCGCGGCCATCGGGCCCGAGACGCTTGGAGCGGTTGAAGGTGGTCGCGTCGAGCCCGGCCTTGCGGGCCAGCCCCGAAGCCGTGAAGCCGTAGCGCTGGGCGAGCGCATCGATGGCGCTCCAGATCTGCTCATGGGACAGCATCGCGGAGGCCTCGTTCCTGATGTTTCCCGCTAAGTTGGCGGCCAGAATAGGAAGTACGCCCTATCAGAAAGATTTCAATCCGCTTCTCGCGGAAATGCGGATGAGATTTGCCCAATCCTGCTGCCAGCCGCGAGAGCCGGATGCGAAAAACCGGCTCCCACATTTTCGTATCGTGCTCTATGTCGAGGCCCCTGCGAATCCGGCGAGGCTGTGCGTGCCGCTCATCTACAAGATCTGCCCCGAAGCCTTATGGCGCGAAGCCGAGCTTTCCGGCCGCTTCAATGGCGCGCCGATCGACCTCGCCGATGGCTACATCCATTTCTCGACCGGAGCTCAGGCGCGGGAAACCGCGGCGAAGCACTTCGTCGGCCAGCGCGACCTGCTGCTGATCGCGATCGACACCTCACGCCTCGGCGAAGCCTTGCGCCATGAGCCCTCGCGCGGCGGGGCGCTGTTTCCCCATCTCTACGCCGCGCTCGACCCCAAATCAGTCCGCTGGATCGCGCCGCTTCCGCTCGCAGCCGACGGCACCCATCTCTTTCCGGAGGATGTCGCGTGATCGGCGCCCTGTTCAATCTCGCCCGCCCGCTGATCCACCGGCTCGACGCCGAAACGGCCCATCGCATGACGGTCGCGGCGCTCGCCGTCGCGCCGGCGCTGAGGCCGGCCGCCGACGACCCGGTCCTGGCGACGCAGGCCTTCGGCCTCTCCTTCACCAACCCGGTCGGCCTCGCGGCCGGCTTCGACAAGCATGCCGAAGCGGTGGACGGCGCGCTGGGCCTGGGCTTCGGCTTCGTCGAGGTCGGCGGCGTCACGCCCCTGCCCCAACCGGGCAATCCGCGCCCGCGCGTCTTCCGGTTGACCGAGGACGAGGCGGTGATCAACCGCTACGGCCTTAACAGCGAGGGCATGGAGGCGGTCGCCGCTCGGCTCCAGGCGCGGCGTGGCCGTCGCGGCATCGTCGGCGTCAATCTCGGGGCCAACAAGGATTCCGCCGACCGCTCCGCCGATTATGCCGTGCTCGCGCGGCGGCTGGCACCTGTCGCCGATTTCCTGACGATCAACATCTCCTCGCCCAACACGCCGGGCCTGCGCGACCTGCAGGCCGAATCGGCGCTCGACGACCTGATCGCACGGGCGCTGGCCGCGCGCGACGAGGCGGCGAACGACGCCGGCCGGGCTACGCCGATGCTGCTCAAGATCGCGCCGGATCTGAGCCTGCCCGAGCTCGACGGCATCGTGGCGGTGGCGCGCAAGCGCGGCATCGACGGCATGATCGTCTCGAACACGACGGTGGCGCGCCCAGCGACCCTGCGCAACCTAGCGAAGGCCGAGACCGGCGGCCTCTCGGGCAAGCCGCTCTTCCTGCCTTCGACCAGGCTGCTCGCCGAAACCTTCCTGCGTGTCGAGCGCCAGTTCCCGCTGATCGGCGTCGGCGGAATCGATTCGACCGCGACCGCCTTCGCCAAGATCCGGGCCGGCGCCGATCTCGTGCAGTTCTACTCGGCCCTGGTCTTTCACGGGCCGGCACTGGCCGCGACCATCAAGGCAGGCCTCACGGCCGAGGCCCGCAAGACGGGGGTCGGCAGGCTCAGCGCCCTTGTCGGACGCGATGCCGCCGCGATCGCGCGCGGCGAGACGCTCGGAGGTTAGATTCCAAAGGCTTAGTGCCCGCTTGGAAATTCCAGCCCTCATCCTGAGGAGCTGCGATGCAGCGTCTCGAAGGATGCTCCAGATGGTTGGGGAGCCTCCTGGAGCATCCTTCGAGACGCCATGCCCAAGGGAATGGCTCCTCAGGATGAGGGCTCGCGGAGTTTCCAAACGGTCTCTTAGAGCCTTGCTCCAGCGAAAAACCGGTTCCCGGTTTTTCGCATCCGGTGCTAGCGCCGGGAGGCGAACAGGCGCGAGAGCAGCCAGAGCGGCACCACGATCAGCGCACCGGCGATGACCCATTGCCCGATCTCGCGGACGGCCCCGAAGCCGAGATCCCCAAGCGAGCGGACAAAGCGCGCCACGACCTCGTAAAGCCCGCGTGGCGACAAGCCGAGAAACGCCATCGCCGCACCCACGAGCAGCGAGATGAAGATCAATCGGACCAGGACGCTGAGCACGGAGCCGCCGAGAAAGCCTTCGATATTGCCATTCGCCATTGCGAAAATCCCCCAAACACGAACCGATCAGACCATTGCCCGGTTGAACCGGGGCTGAATGGCGACGCGCCCCGCTGTCACCCCACCTTCATATCGTCGCGGATGCGCCTGCCGTCGCCCAGGCCGTACCGGCGATCTTGGCGGCGGCGATGACGGCCTGCGTGCGGCTGTCGACATTGAGCTTGGTCAGGATCGCGGAGACATGCGCCTTCACGGTCGCTTCGGAGACGCCGAGCTCATAGGCGATCTGCTTGTTGAGCAACCCCTCCGACAGCATCATCAGCACGCGCACCTGCTGCGGCGTCAGCGTCGAGAGCCGGCGCACCATGTCGGCGACCTCGATATCGACCGGCGAAGACAGATCGACGCCCGGCGGCGTCCAGACGCTGCCGGCGAGCACGGCGCGGATCGCCTCGCCCATCTGCTCGACATCGGCCGTCTTCGGCAGGAAACCGAGCGCTCCGAACTCGATGCAGCGGCGGATCACGGTCGGCTCGTCATTGGCCGAGACCACGATGACCGGCACCTCGGGATGGTCGGCGCGCAGGAAGAGCAGGCCCGAGAAGCCCTGCACGCCCGGCATCGTCAGGTCGAGCAGGACGAGATCGGCGTCGGCCCCTTGCGACAAGGCCTCGGTCAATGATTCCAGCGAACCGACCTCGCTGACATCCGCGCCCTCGAGCGCGTGCGAGACAGCCTGCCGCAACGCGCCCCGGAACAGGGGATGGTCGTCCGCGATCACGATCCGCGTCGAAGGCTGCTTCGTCATCGCGCATATCCCTGTTCGTCTGCCGGTCGCGCCATACTGCCCCAGTCGCGACCGCGATCTCAAGCACACCGGCCTGCCGCTATCGCAAGGCCGGCGCGCGATCATGAAGGCTCTGAACCAGATCGGCGCATGTTGCAATGCAATCAGGAGACGGCCTTTCGGCGTAGTTCCTGCCGGGCTCGGCTCATCCCTCCGCCGGCAGGAGCCGTTCCAGCGCCTCGATCCGGTCAGCCTCTCCAGGCGGTTTGTCCCAGCGGATGCGGTTGATGCGGGGAAAACGCATGGCGAGCCCGGATTTATGCCGGGTCGAGCGCTGCAAGCCCTCGAAGGCGACCTCGAAGACGAGGCCGCTTGCGGCGTCATGCCTGACCTCCCGCACAGGGCCGAAGCGGTTCAGCGTGTTCTTGCGCACATAGCGGTCGATCTCGACCAGCTCCTCATCGGTGAAGCCGAAATAGGCCTTGCCGACCGGCACCAGCTCCTGCCCCTCCGGGCTCTCGCGCCAGACGCCGAAGGTGTAGTCGGAATAAAACGAAGAGCGCTTGCCGTGGCCGCGCTGGGCATACATCAGCACGCAATCAACCAGCCGCGCCTCACGCTTCCATTTCCACCAATAGCCCTTGGGCCGGCCGGGCAGATAAGGCGAATCGCTGCGCTTGATCATGCAGCCTTCGACGGCTTCCGCATCAGCCCCCGCCCCGGCAGCAGCAGGGTCGGCGCGGGCGGCGGCAAGGTCGTCCCAGCTCTCGAAAGGAATGACCCGCGAGAGATCGAAGCGCTCGCTGCCGAGCTTGCCGAGGAAAGCCTCCAGCCGGGCGCGACGCTCGATCAGCGGCAGCTCGCGAATATCCTCATCGCCATCGACCAGAAGGTCGTAGACGCGAATATGAGCGGGGAATTCCGCCAGCATCTTCACTGTTACCGTCTTGCGGTTCAGGCGCTGCTGCAAGGTGTTGAAGCTCTGGACCGCGCCATCGCGCATCACCAGCAACTCGCCATCGAGCGCCCCGTCGCGCGTCAGCGCCTCGACAAGGTCGGGAAAGGCGCCGGCAATGTCCTCGCCTGTGCGCGAATAGAGCCGCGTCAGGCGCGAGCCGTCCGGCCTTGTGCCGCTGACGGCCTGGACGCGGATGCCGTCCCATTTCCATTCGGCGCTGAAATCAGCCGGGTCGAGCTTGTCGAAATCGCCGTCCTCGACCGGGTGCGACAGCATGACCGGGCGAAACGGCGCGGGATCGCTCGCCTCTGGTCGCGGCGCCCTGCCCTCCAGCCAGGCGAAGAGCGCGGCATAGGGCGGCTCCAGCCCATGCCAGACCTGCTCGACCTCGTCGGGCGCCACGCCACCGAGGCTGGCGGCGGCCGTCTTGGCCAGGCGCGAGGAGACGCCGATGCGCAGCGCGCCGGTGATGAGCTTGAGCAAGGCCCAGCGCCCGGTCTCGTCGAGCGCGTCGAGCCAGCCCGCTACAAGACGAGGAAGATCGGTCTTGCCGGCATTGCGCAGGCCGGCGACGACATCAGGCAGATGCGGCACATCATTGGCGCCGTGCCTGGCCGGCCACATCAATGCGACCGTCTCCGAGAGATCGCCGACATAGTCATAGGACAGCGCAAACAAAACCGGATCGGCCCGCTCGGCAATCAGCGCGCGAATCAGGCCCGCCTTGGCGTTGCGGAAGACCAGCCCGCCCGTCATCGCCGCGAGCGCCAGGCCGCGATCGGGATCGGGCGTCGTGCGCAGGTAATCGGCGATCAGGGCGAGCTTGGCATTGCGGCGCGGCTCATAGGCCAGGCGGTCGAGCAGCCAGGCGAAGCGGTTCATCGCGTCGCACTCCTGCCACAGTCGGCATGTGTCCACATGTTGCGTTGCATCGTTCAGCCACCATTCATGAAGGAGACCTTACCGACGAAGGCATCTTTGGGGGGATGTTGCCGATGCGCGCCGCGATGCGGTTCCTTGCCTTGAATCTCTTCGCAGCGACGATGTTGGCCGGGGCCACCGCACAGGCGGGGACCTTCTCCTGCCGCGAAACGCCGATCGTGCAGCCTGTCGCCTCTCTCTCGGCCCTCTCCGCGCGGGTCGCGCAGGGTCCTTCGCTGACGATCCTGGCGATCGGCTCCTCCTCGACCGAGGGCATCGGCGCCTCCGCCAAGGACAAGACCTATCCGGCCCGGCTCAGGGCGCTGCTTGGCAAGGCCTGGCCCAACCTCCCGATCGAGATCGTCAATGCCGGCATCGGCGGCGAGACCGCTCCGCAGACGCTCACCCGCCTGAAGACCGCGCTCAGTGCACGCCGTTACGACCTGGTGATCTGGCAGGTCGGCACCAACGACGCCGTCAATGGCGGCGATCTCGGCGCCTTCAAGACCATGGTCGGCGACGGCATCGCCATGGTGAAGCAGGCGGGGGTGAGCCTTGCCATCCTTGATCCGCAATTCTTCCCCGGCGTCCGCGAGCCTGAACGCTATCGCGATTTCGTCACGGCCATCGCCAACACGGCGCGCGGCCAGAACGTGCCGGTGTTCACCCGCTACGACGCCATGCGGGAATGGTATCGCAACGACGCCCAGGCCTTCACGAGCGCGCTGTCCTCCGACGGCTTCCATATGAGCGATGCCGGCTATGACTGCCTCGCCCGCGACATGGCGACCGCGCTCGTCGGCATGACCGCGCCCTCGCGCGCCGTGATGGCGCAGACCCGATAACATCGTTTCAGCCGGCGACGGCATTGTCCGCCTCCCCGGCCGGCTCGGCCTCGCCTTCGTCGCCATAGCCGACCAGGTGCAGCGGCTTGGCCTTGAGGCCAACCGTGCCGCACCAATGCACCAGCGCCTCGGCCTCGCCATGCGTGACCCAGATCTCACCGGCCTGGACCTCGCGGATCGTCGCCTGGAGAGCGTCCCAATCGGCATGGTCAGAAATGATCAAGGGCAGTTCGACGCCCTTCTGCCGAGCGCGCGCCCTGATCCGCATCCAGCCCGAGGCGAAGGCGGTGACGGGATCGGGAAATTTGCGGGCCCAGAGATCCTGGATCGCGCTCGGCGGGCAGATCACGATCTCGCCGCCCAGGCTTTTGCGCTCGGCTGCGATCACCTTGCGGACATCGCCCAGTTGCGCGCCCTCAGACATGTAGAAATCGGTGAGCTTGTCCATCGCGCCATGGACGTAGATCGGGCGCTCGAAACCGGCCTCGCGGATCAGCGCCATGACGCGCTGCGCCTTCCCCAGCGAATAAGCCCCGACGATATGCGTGCGCTCGGGGAAGAGCCGGACCGATTCCAGCAATTTCACCACCTCGAGATGCGCCGGCGGATGCCGGAACACCGGCAGGCCGAAGGTCGCCTCGGTGATGAAGATGTCGCATGGCACCGGCTCGAAACCGGCGCAGGTCGGGTCGCGCTCGCGCTTATAGTCGCCGGAGACGACGATGCGCAGGCCCCTGGCCTCGACCACGATCTGGGCCGAGCCCAGCACATGCCCGGCCGGCACGAAGCGGAAATCGACCGCGCCGATCCGCGTCACCGCACCGGGAACGGCCTCCTGCCGCTCGCCCGCAAACCCCTCGCCATAGCGCAGCGCCATGATGGCGAGCGTCTCGCGCGTCGCCAGCACCGCGTCATGGCCGGCGCGCGCATGATCGGAATGGCCATGCGTGATCAGCGCCCGCGCCACGGGGCGCACGGGATCGATATGAATGTCGGCCAGCGGGCAATAGAGCCCGGCCGGCGTCGGGATCAGCAACTCCGAAGGGCGCAGGTTCTGGGAGCGCTGTCTGGCCAGTGTCATTCTCCTCAGATAGACCGACGCGCATGATCGAAAAGGGTTCCGCCACGCATTCCGCCGGTTCGGGCGATTTGAACCTCGACCGCCGCTATGCCTGGGCGGAGGCCGCGCTCAAGGATGGCGATGCTGCGGCCTGCGTCGAGATCCTCGACCAGACATTGGCGCAAGCCTACCATTTCACCGCCGCCTGGCATCTCTACGGGCTGGCGCAGGAGGCGCTCGGCCGCAATGAGGAGGCCGCCACCGCCTGGCGGCAATGCCTGACGCTCGACCCCAACGACCATTTCGGCGCGCGGCTCGACCTCGCCCGCATCGGCGCGCTGTCGGCCGAGGAGGCGACCTCGGAGAATTTCTCCGGCGTGCTGTTCGACGGCTATGCCGAGCGCTTCGACAGCCATCTGGTCGAGACCCTCCGCTACAACGCTCCTGCCCTTCTGCAGCAGGCGCTCGCCCGCATCTGTCAGGAGACGGGCAAACCCTTCCGCTTCGAGACCGTCTACGATCTCGGCTGCGGCACCGGGCTGATGGGCGAGGCGATCCGGGGGGAGACCGATTTCCTCGCCGGCTGCGATCTCTCGCCGCGCATGATCGAGCGGGCGCGGGCGAAACAGCAGGGCGACGGCACGCCGCTCTACGACAAGCTCGCCGTCGCCGGCCTGACCAGCTTCCTGGTAAGCCGGCCGGACGCCTCGACCGATCTCGTCATCGCGGCGGATGTCTTCGTTTATCTCGGCGAGTTGGGTGCGGTTTTCGCGCAGAGCGCACGCGTGCTGAAACCAGGCGGCCTGCTCGCCTTCACCGTGCAAAGCCATGAGGGTGAGGGCGTGATCGTTGGAGCCGACCGGCGCTTCGCCCATGCGGAACGCTGGCTGCGCGACAGGCTGGCGGAAGCGAAGTTGACGCCGCTGCTGGTTGAGGTCGCGAGCACAAGGCAGGATCGCGGCGTGGCCGTGCCCGGGCTGATCGTGGTGGCACAGAAGTGCTGAACGAGGTCAGTTGAGGGTCAGGAGCGGACCCTGGTAACCGGGCTATTAACGCTAAATCCCGACTACCAATTGGTCTTCCGCGCAAATCATGCCAGCACTTTGATATGCTGGAGAGAACCGAGGGTAAGGCGCGGGTCACCGTAGGAAAGCCGCTTTCGCTCTTACTGTTGTTGTCAGCAGGCGCGATGCTGACGCTAGGCGCCATGGTCCGAAATGCGCGCCGAGAAGGGCGTTGTGCCCTGAACCTGCCTTGGGATCGCGCCACGAGCGAGGCTTGGCTGCAGACATTCTTCCGCAGCGCGTGGAGCGAGGTTCATACCTTGCGCCGTATATCATCCGAATGCACCGCTCAGCTTCACGCCGACTTCGCGGTGTGCGGCCTCATCGTTTTGGCGATTTCCGTTGTGATCGCCGCGCTCATTTGCCTGCTATGCGGAGTTCTAGTCGGAAGAATTCATACCGGCAAAATTAATTCGCTTAGAGGCAGATTTAAATTTTTATTTGGCATCATAGTTATGTATATATTCGTCTTAATCGCATCAAATTCGTCGAGCATAATCGATTTTACAGGAAATAGACTAAAGAGCACAGTTCGATACGATGGATATTATATAAATACATTCAGTTATGCTATGGCCATGGCCGCCATTTTAGGAGCGCTGGTCTTTGCAGTCGTAGGCAGCGGAGCGCTGATCGGCACGGTATGGCGAGAGAGCCTTATCCAACGCCAAGGGAAAGATGACGTTAGGGTCCGCTAAGGGTCGTGGTGGCGGAGCGAAGTTAACTCAGTCTCCGCGCCAGGGTCGCCATTCCCCTGCCCGCTGCCAGACCCTATCTCTGGCAGGCATGCCGGCCGCCCCCTCCCCGCTCCCGCCCGCCTTCTCCGCCTGGTTCGCCAGCCGCGGCTGGAGCGCGCGGCCGCATCAGCTTGCCCTGCTGGAGGAGGCCCGCGCCGGGCGCTCGACCCTGCTCGTCGCGCCGACCGGCGCCGGCAAGACGCTCGCCGGCTTCCTGCCCTCTCTGGTCGAGCTCACCGAGCCTGGCCGCGAGCGCGAGGGTTTGCATACGCTGTACATCTCGCCGCTGAAGGCGCTCGCCGTCGATATCGCCCGCAATCTCGAGATGCCGATCGCGGAGATGGGCCTCCCCATCAAGGTCGAGACCCGCACCGGCGACACTTCGGCTGCCAAGCGCACGCGCCAGATGGAGCGGCCGCCCGACATCCTGCTGACGACGCCCGAGCAATTGGCGCTGCTGGTCTCGCATCGCGACGCAGAGCCTTTCTTCGCCAATTTGCGCCGCATCGTGCTCGACGAGCTGCACGCGCTGGTGACCTCGAAACGCGGCGACCTGCTCTCGCTCGACCTGGCCCGGCTGCGGACGCTCGCACCGCAGGTCAGCGCTGTGGGCCTCTCCGCCACGGTGCGCGAGCCCGCCGATCTGCAGCGCTTCCTCGGGGGGACGCAGACGCCGGCAGGGCTCGTCACCGTCACCGGCGGGGCGAAGGCGCGCATAGGCATCCTGCAGACCGCAAGCCGCCTGCCGCTGGCGGGCCACACCACCGGCCACGCCATGGGCGAGATCTACAAGGCGATCGGCCGGCACAAGCTGACGCTGGTCTTCGTCAACACGCGCATGCAGGCGGAATTCGCCTTCCAGGCGCTGTGGAGCATCAATGACGACAACCTGCCGATCGCGCTGCATCACGGCTCGCTCGATGTCGCGCAGCGCCGTAAGGTCGAGGCGGCGATGGCGGCGGGCAAACTCAAGGCCGTGGTCTGCACTGCGACGCTGGATCTCGGCATCGACTGGGGCGATGTCGATCTCGTCGTCAATATCGGCGCGCCCAAGGGGGCGAGCCGGTTGATGCAGCGCATCGGCCGCTCCAACCACCGCATGGACGAGCCCTCGCAGGCCTTGCTGGTGCCCTCCAATCGCTTCGAGCTGCTGGAGTGCAAGGCCGCGCTCGATGCGGTGGCGGAGGCCGCCCAGGACACGGCCGAGCCGCGCATCGGGGCGCTCGACGTGCTGGCCCAGCATGTGCTCGGCGTCGCCTGCTCGGACGGCTTCGAAGCCGGGGCGCTTTATGAGGAAATCCGCACCGCCTCGCCCTATGCCGGGCTGACGCGGGCGGACTTCGACGCGGTGGTGAATTTCGTCGCGACCGGCGGCTATGCGCTGCGCTCCTATGAGCGCTTCGCCAAGCTGCGGCAGGACAAGACCGGGCTTTGGCGCGCGAGCCATGCCCGCGTGATCCAGCAATACCGCATGAATGTCGGCACCATCGTCGAATCGACCATGCTCAAGGTCCGGCTCGGGCGGGCGCGAGCGGGCAAGCCCGGCCAGCCCTCCCGGATCACCAGCGGCGGCCGGATGCTGGGCGAGATCGAGGAGTATTTCGCGGAGACGATGACGCCGGGCGACACCTTCGTCTTCGCCGGCGAGGTGCTGCGCTTCGAGGGCATCAATGGCAATGAGGCGATCTGCTCGCGCGCCCCGCCCGGCACGGACCCGAAGATCCCCTCCTATAATGGCGGCAAGTTTCCGCTCTCGACCTTTCTGGCCGCCCGGGTCCGCGCCATGCTGGCGAACCCCAAGGAATGGGCCGCGCTGCCCGAGGAGGTCTCGTCCTGGCTGCATGCGCAGCGCTTGAAATCGCGCCTGCCCAAGCCCGGCGAACTCCTGGTCGAGACCTTTCCGCGCGGCGGCAAGTTCTACCTCGTCGCCTATCCCTTCGAGGGGCGGCTGGCCCATCAGACGCTCGGCATGCTGCTGACGCGGCGGCTGGAGCGGGCGCGGATGCGGCCGCTCGGCTTCGTCTGCAATGATTACGGCATCGCGGTCTGGGGGCTCGGCGACATGACGGCCGCGATCGCGCGCGGGCGCTTAAGCCTCGAAGAGCTCTTCGCGCAGGACATGCTCGGCGACGATCTGGAGGCGTGGCTGGCCGAATCGGCCTTGATGAAGCGCACCTTCCGCAGCTGCGCCGTCATTGCGGGCCTGATCGAACGGCGCTTTCCCGGCCAGGAAAAGAGCGGCCGCCAGGTCACGATGTCGACCGACCTGGTCTATGATGTGCTGCGCCGGCACGAGCCCGAGCATGTGCTGCTCAAGGCCGCACGCGCCGACGCCGCCACGGGCTTGCTCGACATCCAGCGGCTTGGTCAGATGCTGACACGAATCAGCGGCCATATCGTGCATCAGCCGCTGGACCATGTTTCGCCGCTCTCAGTCTCCGTCATGCTCGAGATCGGGCGCGAGGCGGTCTATGGCGAAGCAGCCGACGAGATATTGGCGGAAGCCGAAGCGATGCTGATCGAGGAGGCGATGGCGTGACCCAGGTTGCACGATCTTGGGCGGACCAGACGCAAGGATCGGCCGCGGCCTTCATGCTGGGGCGATTGGCACTCGTGCCCGATCTGTCAGGCGCGCTCTGGCTGCCGGATGAGCGCACGCTCGTCGTCGCCGATCTGCATCTGGAGAAGGGCTCGGCCTATGCGGCGCGCGGCGTCTTCCTGCCGCCCTATGATTCGGCTGCGACGCTGGCTGCGCTCGCGGCCGCGATCCTGCGCCATGCGCCTGCCCGCGTGATCGCGCTTGGCGACAGCTTTCACGATATCCACGCCGAAAGCCGCATCGCGCCCGACAACCTCGCGACATTGCGCCAGCTCCAGCAGGGCCGCGACTGGCTCTGGATCAACGGCAATCATGATCGCGAGATCGGCCCCGCCATGGGCGGTGAGACGGCGGCCGGCATCGAGATTGCCGGCGTCGCCCTGCGCCACGAGCCCGAGGCCGGCGAGGCCGGGTTCGAGATCGCCGGCCATCTCCATCCGGCGGCAAAAGTCAGGATGCGCGGGCGCGCCTTGCGGCGGCGCTGCTTCGCCTTGTCGCCGCGCCGCTGCATCATGCCGGCGATGGGCGCCTATGCCGGCGGCCTGAACCTGCGCGACGCCGCCTTCCGGCCGCTTTTCCTGGAGGGCCTGAGCGCCCATCTGCTCGGCGACGGCCGCCTCTTCCGCATTGATGAGCGGTTGCTGCTAGCTGATTGAGCTTCCCGGGTTGCATAGGCCGGGAGCTTGTGGCATCAGGACGCCGCTTCGGAACGACGCCCGCTCTGGCAATCGCTTCTCGCGACTTGCCAGACGCTTCAAGGCCCATCGATCCTGCTGCGGTAGCTCAGTGGTAGAGCACTCCATTGGTAATGGAGAGGTCGAGAGTTCAATCCTCTCTCGCAGCACCAGCCCCAAACTCCTGATTTCACGGAAAAATGTTGCCCGGCAAGGGTTTGGCAACGACCTCGTGGTACACACGGGTGGTACACATGGTACTTCGCATGGCCAATCCTTGGAAACACCCAAAGACCGGCGTCTATTACCTCCGGATGCGCGTCCCCAAGGACGTCCAGGAGTTCGTTGGCGCCACTCTGATCAAGCGTTCGCTTCATACGAAGGACACGAATGAGGCGAAGCGGCTTCACAGCGAGTCGGCTACTGCCCTTCTGCAGCAGTGGAAAATGCTGCGGAAAGGCGTGCAGTCCATCACGGATCGCCAGGCGGCTGCCATGGCAGGTGAGCTCTATAAGAGCGCGCTAGAGGTCGGCCCTTATCGCGATTTTCTACTTAGCATGCGTGCGGCCACACGGCTGATGCAGATCGAAATTGCTCTCGGTGAAATGGACGAGTTTCCAAAGCCTGAGCTGTTCCCACGTGTCGGGACGCGCGAAGAAGCGCTGGAAGGAATCATCGGCCCACTGGTCTCCGACTACCTTCACGGGAAGGGGCTGCAGCTCGACCAACTTTCTCGTGACCGGCTCCTGGTCGCCGTAGGCTACGCTATTCGGCAAGCGGCCTATCAAACGCTGCGCGAATGCGAGGGGAATTGGCGAGCCGATCCTGAAGCCGATCGCTTTCCGGTCCTCGAACTGCCGGCGCTGAAAGATGAAAAAACCGATCCAGAATTGTCCTTAGACGACGCCTGGGCGGAAGTGTCGAAAGGCTACTCATCCGCTACCTGCAAGCGCTTTCGCCCAATCCTTGAAGGTCTGATGACCTCGGCGAATAAATCGGACATGCGGGCTATCGCAGCAACTGACGTTCAGACCTGGATGGGAGCGATCATTGAGAAAGGTGCGGTGTCGCGGCGCAGCTTCTCGCGAAACAACCTGGCCGCGGTGAAGAGCTTTTTTAACAGCCTCAAAGAAGCGAAAGCAGTCACGGAGAACCCTGCTGCCGACGTGCATGTGGTGCTCCGCAAGCTCGACAAGGGCCGCAAGATGCGGGGCTTCCGTGACGATGAAGCCATTAAAATCCTTGAATCTTGCCTGCTCGCCCCTCCCCCCAAACTCCACAAGCACTACGCTGACGCGCGCCGCTGGGTGCCTTGGTTGTGCGCCTATACTGGTGCTCGCGTGAACGAGATCACGCAGGCGCGGGCGTGCGATATTCAGTTCGTGGAAAAGTATTGGTGCATTCTCATCACCCCTGAAGCAGGCACCCAGAAATCCTGCGACGAACGGCTTGTACCGCTTCATCCTCATCTCATCGAGCAAGGCTTTTTGGGTTTCGCGCAAACAAAACAGGGCGAACAGCCCTTGTTTGCAGCGCGAAATGCCAAGGGGAAAACGAGGCCGTCTGAGCTCGTCGGGGCTCATTTGGCGAAATGGGTTCGCAATCTGGGAATCAAGGACATCAAGGTCGCCCCCAACCATGGTTGGCGCCATCGTTTCAAGAGCGAAGCCCGAGAACTAATTTCTGACGCCAGGATAGATGCGATTCAGGGCCACGCACCTGCCACCGAGGGACGGAAGTACGGTGACTTCGCTCCCAAGGTTCTGGGACCTGAAATCGCAAAACTCCCCAAAATCTTGCTGCCTTCACAGCAACTTCAGGCGGCCTGATCTGTTGCCTGCCGATACAGGATACTATCTCTAGTTCAAAGCCAAATAGTGATCGCCCACTTTCTTCACATACTTCTCGCGCAGGACCCGCTCGTAGACCCAAGCGGACAGCGAAACTCGATATCGATGGGCGGGAGCGGATCCTGATTGCCAAGTTGGACGGTTGGGCGGGATTAAGCGGCACCGTAAACTGAATTGAACATTCGTATCGGAGTGAAAGAATTGCCAACTGAATGGGCCGAATCTCGGGCAATCTATGTCGGCACGAGTGCGAATTTGATCAACTATCAGAATGGACGATCACGTCGCTGGCTGTTCAAGATAGGTAGCGCGAAAGACGTTTTGGTTCGGCAGAACGGTGTCAACGGAGAGTTGGATAAGGATAGAGACGCCAAGCTTCTCGGAGACGACAATTGGAAACTCTGGAAGCTGGTCGAATTTCAGGATGCCAAAATTGCAGATGAGCAAGAGCGCTTAATTCACAGGGAATTTCAAGCTCGTTCCCAATGGCTGGAGCCTTTGCCCGCGATTTTTCCAAATAACAAAAATGGGGAAACGGAATGCTATTGGATTACCGACATTCATCTAAAAGAATTCTTCGATGATGCGAAGAATTCTAAGAATGTGATTTTCACGAACGCCGTAGGGAGAGCGCTTGGGTTAATTTATGATATTAGGCGATGGAAATCGGCAGCGGGAGGGATAGAGGATTTTGTATACGATTTGAATTTCAAGCCATCATATGAAATTCGGACCATGCACGAAGTCTTGGATGACGCTGACGACGCACAGCTCAATAATGAGACAGGATGGATCGAAGAGTAAGGGCGCTTGCTTACGAGATCACGGGCGCGGCGTCAGCAACTCGTATTTGAAGCCACGCCTCGGGCCAATTCGATAGGTATGTTAGCCTCCCGCAGAGAATGGATATGGTTCTCTCGTTTCCCAACCTAGATCAGCAGACTCAGCTTGACCCGAGACCCTTTTCTCCTCCGGCTTGAGGGAGAGTCCTGAGTTTCGTTTCTGGCCTTTGGCGGCCTGTTTTTCCAGGCTGGATTTGAGGGCAAACTCGTTGGGCGTCATGTTATCGAGGGCCAAATGGGGTCGATATCCATTGTAATCCTCCTTCCATGAGGTGATGGCACTGCGGGCGCTCGGCGAGCGTCGAGAATAGTCTGTCGTTGAGACGCCCGTTTCTGAAGCGCCCGTTGAAACTTTCGACGAAGGCGTTGTGCGTGGGCTTGCCCGGGGCGATGTAGTGCCATTCGACGCTGCTTTGCTGGAACCATCACAGGATCGCCATCGAAGTGAACTCGGTGTCGTTGTCGGAAACAATCGTATCCGGCCGACCGCGCAGCCGGATGACGGCATCCAGTTCTGGGCTGAACCGGCAAGGTTCCCCGTGTCAAAGTTCGCGGGGCCTGGATTAGCCGTCGGGCGCCAAACCCATCCCGTAGGGTTCAGCAATTTCCCAGAACCAATCGGAATCAAGCTCAGTTTTGCGATTGTGCTCTCGAATTGCGTCAGCGGCTCGATCGAAGATGGCAAAGCAGAGGGCCGCGTCGTCGTGGCGGGCGCTGTAGGCGATGCCGTCGAAATTGCCTGGATGGCCATGGAGCGCCCGCGACCAAGTTTGAGGACATCCATACGGTTTGCCGCCGTGAACGACCTGAGCGGTCGCCCCCACCCGGGCAAGGCCCGGGCCCGCCAGCTGCACCAGGGTGAGCGGACGCTGCAGCTCAAGCGCCACATAGGCCTTTATCGCGAGAAGATCCGTTGGGATAAGAGTTCGCCCGGGCACCCGCAAGAAAGTTTCCGCAAATGCCCCTTGCGGGGCCTGCGCTGCATAGAGGACGCCGTAGTCCTGCGTCGGCGCATTCAGTCGCCCGTCTGGCCCGCGATCGAAGTAAATCGGGTCGTATGCAGCCGTGAAAAAGCGATGAAGCAATTCGCCGGCGGATATGACGAGCTCCACTGGCTTTCGCTCATGGAGATCCGCCGGCGGTTCCGGTGGCGCCTCAATCTGCACTCCAGTCACGAGCCCTGAACGCCGACGCTGCGTGCTGCCGATACGACCGCCTCGACTTCGCCAGCTGCCAGAACGTGAATCGGCTTGCGCCCGCCCAGTCGAGGATCTGGCGTGATCAGGAAGTTGAGCACCGCCCAGGAATTGCGAGTGGGAAGAGCCTCCTGCACATTGCGCAGCCCAGGGACTAGACCTTCGTTCGAAAACTGAGCAGCTGGATATCGGCGTCGGTTGCTGGGCCCAGGGACGGCCAAAAGACTGCCGTCCTCGACCTTCTTCATGACAGCCTGCCTGCTGATCCCATTCAGGAGCGTGCGGACCTGGTCGAGGTCATAAGCACCACCCGCTTCCGCAAGATCTGCAGCGACAATCTCTCTCCCCTTCAACAGCGCACGAGCACGCGCGCCGAGATCGAAGGCCGATCTCTGAGCTTCAAGTTTCTCAGCCTTTGGCTTGGCTGCAGCCGTGGCAAGCCGCCGCTGCTTTCGGATTAGCCGCAGCTGTTCAATTACCTTCGCAGCTTGGGGGCCCTTATCGTAAAAATAGAACTTGAACCGTGAGGGCAATTTTTCGCGCCGAAGCAACTCTTCTGCCTCGGAGGGCTCGATCGAATGCGCAAACGCGGTTTTTCGTGCTGTTGATCGTCCAGCCATATCAGACCTCCTTAGGCGAAAGCCGGCCTAGTGTGAGACCCTGTCGGGCTCAAAATGGGACCCGGAACCTTTAATGTCAACTTGGACAACTATGACAACATACGCGACTCGACCTTGTCCCGATTTATGAACTCGGTGAGGCTGCTTCGGAAGTCCTCGCGGCCAGCCTTGGAGGCCTTTTCGTCCGCTCGCTGGATGCGGGCTTTGGGCTCGATCAAGATGTCTTCGGCCCTCAATTTCTTGACCTCATCGACCTTTGGCACCCAGCCGATCCATCGACGTTGCCCGTCGGGTGGAACGCGGAACCGGCGGGGTTGGAGAGCATCCGCTACGGCTCCGCCTGGGTCGCCGGCATGGGATCGGCGTTGCTGCTGGTGCCCTCGGTGATTGTGCCGGAGGAGCGCAACGCATTGATCAATCCCCTCCATCCTGATGCCGCCAGGGTCAAGGCCCGCAAGGTTCGCAGGTGGCTCTACGCCCCACGACTTGGCCGTGGATCGACGCCTTAGGGGGCAGGATTCTCCATCAGGAAGGCTTCCAGGCGATCGGCCAAAACATTGGCCAGGCCCCTTCGTCGAGCAAATGGGGTATGACATCAGCTTCAACGGGCCATCCACCCAAGCAGCGGCGTCGATACCCAAGATCGCGATCGGCTTCGGCGACGGTCATTTGCGAGAGCTCTACGGCATCGAGGTCTCTCCCGATCGAATAGCCGTCAGGCCTTAACCTTTTTTTAAATCCTCAGCGCCAAAACTGTGCAGCAGAAGATCACGAGCGTTTGGTCAGAACCCGATCGAGGAACCAGGATATGGTTCCAGCGGCAACCAGTTCGCGAGGCCAGCCTGCCCGTGCAGCCCGGTCTAGAATTGACTGCAGCGAAGAATCGAGTGCGACGGCCGCATCCTCTTTCGCGGCGCTGCCCTTCGCCCAAACGTTCGGCTCCGGAGGCTTGATGGCAAGCCTGACCCAGCTGCTCAGAATGAGCCCCATGTGGTCGGGAGGGCCATTGCGTGCCCAGTTCTGAATAGTGCGAAGCGGGACTCCGAGCTCGCGCGCTAGGCTGGACTGCGTGTGGCCCAATTTGCCTACGACGATTTTGAAGGCAGCCCCGTCCATCCATTGACCCTGCGCATGCGCGAGCGGCAACAATCGGCCAGCTTCGTCAGGCCTGCAGGTTCGTCGCTCCGTCACGACAGTGCGAGGCGCTGGTTAACGACTAGTTCCGCGCCGCGATGACTCAATCAACCCCTCCTTAAGGAATACCACCGATTTTTCGTAGGATTGGCGTGCCTGCCGGCAACGCAATCCTTGGTCTTTGCGTACGGAGATTAAAATGGCTGCACGCACCAATGCCCGGCTCGATGCGACCGCTTCGGCCCTCGGCGCTGACATCCCGACACGCTTCAGGTCCTCGAAAGCCTCGGGCTCCTTCTGCTGCTCAAAGCTCGGCTCGTACGAGCTCCTCATCCACATGGAATCCGACCCGCAGATCTGGACCTACAGCGAGTTCGACTTCGCGAGCATCTTGCCGCGTCGGCTCGCCAGCCCGCTTGACGAACTCGCAACTTTCACCGCAGCGCACGCTGCCGGCCGCTACGTCTTGTGTGTGGTTCCCGACGCCGTGCGCCGCGCTCCGGGATTCGCCAAAGCCTGGAAGCAGGCCGACCGAGTGCTAGCTGAGCGGCAGACCTGGCTGCTGCCCCGAAGTTTCGAAGAGCTACGCACCCTGCCGCGTTGGGCCAACGCGCTTCGCGTCGCCCGATCTGCCCAGGAGTCGTTCATCTGCCCCGCAGACCGCTCCCGCTTAGTGGAGCACCTCGCGAAGGCCGGCTCCGCTTCGCTCGGCCATTGCATGCGCCTCTGCTTCGGCAGCGATGACGGCTTCGACGCCGTGCTCAGGCTCGTGTCCACCGGAGCACTCTGGCTCGATCTCGACCTCGATTTGAGTGCCGAGACCACCATCCGGCTTCACCCCGACCAAATCCGCGCGGCCATCGCCAGCCAGCCCCGCTGACTCCCTGGGACCGGCGTCGCTCACAAAAGGAGACCGCAATGCGTTTGTTCGTTTTGAGTGACCTCCACCTCGAATTCGAAGGCTTCGACATTCCCGGCGACCTGGATTTCGACGTCGCGGTGTTCGCCGGCGACGTCTGGAAGCCGGCCACCAACTCCGTCAACTGGCTTTCGCTCCAACGTGGTGGCCCCCTCAGCGCCAAGCCAATCGTCTTCGTCTTAGGCAACCACGAATTCTACGGCGCCGAAGTCAACTCTTCACGCAAGGCCGGACGAGAGCTCGCCGACCGTCTCGGCATCCATCCCCTCGATCCCGGCACCATAGTCATCGACGGCGTCCGCTTCATCGGCGGGACGCTGTGGACCGATTTCGATCTGCTCGGCCGCCCAATCGAGGCACGGCGAGCAGCTCTGCGAGGCATGAACGACTACCGGCGCATCCGGTTCGCCATTGATGCGCAACCAGGAATGCGACGGGCCAGTTAGGACGCTCGCCTCACTCCTGCTCGCTGTCCCTGGGTCCAATTCCAAACCTTCAAAACGATGGAGAGTATTGGTGACCACGCCAAGCGCCAACAACGCCGATTCCAAACGCAGAAACGGTAATCCGGAGAAGAGGGATAAAGTCTCGAAAAGGGTTATCCCAGGCATTGCCGACGATTTCGGCCCCGACAGCATTCATCACGTAAGTCGCACGACTGCGGGCGAGCATAGGCCGCGCAAGCGGTCTACCGCTCCCGAAAGTGCCGATGTGCTGGCGCGCCTCCTCCTACTGGCAACCTTTGCCGCGCCGGTCAGGAACAAGCTCGCGGCGGGGAAGCCGCTCGCTATCGTCTTGACCGTTCCAAGCGAAGAATGGAGCGAGCCAATCGAAAAAGTGGTCGGTGCGATGTGGCCGCTCGCGAGCACGATCATCCGAGAGCCAAGTCTGCGGTTCAAACCTGCGACCAAGAATCATGTCGTCTCGGCCGCACTCGGCGGAGGCAAACCGGTCATCGGCATCAGCTCCGATGCCTCCAATCATCTACCGCCGGCGCTGATCGCGGCAGCCGATTTTCGGCTCGATCTCCACCCTCTTGATACACGCATTCTTCGCGCGGCCATGTCTGAGATTTTGCGAAAGCCCGTGCCACCGCTCAAACGTTTCGTGACAGGCAGCCTGGGTTGGCACGATGCAATTTCGGCGCTGCGGCCAGGGACAACACCAGCGAATGTCTTGGCTCTGTTACGCCGCTCCACGACCGGTACCCGTGGAATAGCGATCGGACATGGACCACGCCTCGAAGAGCTTCCCCTTCGCGGGCCGGCACGGGATTGGGGAACAACCCTGATTTCGGACCTGTCTGACTATCGCCAGGGTCGATTGACGTGGGAGGACATATCTAGTGCAGCGGTGCTCCATGGCCCGCCAGGCACCGGCAAGACCCTGTTTGCTCGTGCGCTCGCCCGCAGCACCGGACTGCCTCTGATAGCAACTTCCCTTGGCGAAATATTCCGAGACACGACCGGTCATCTCGACACGGTGATCAAGGGCATTGCCGAGGCATTTACAGCGGCCAAGGATCAGGCTCCGTCGGTTCTGTTTTTTGATGAACTAGACTCCATTCCGGACCGTCGAACTTTGACCCGCGGAGGACGCGACTGGTGGACGCCGGTTGTCACGTTCATGCTCACGGCAATCGATAGTCGAGCAAAGGGCGTCGTGCTCGTCGGCGCGACCAATCTGCCCGAGCTGCTAGATTCGGCACTGGTTCGAAGCGGCCGTTTCGATCGTCTCATTCCACTGCTACCACCGGGCCCTGAGGAATTTGCCGGCGCGCTTCGCTGGCATCTGAAGGGCCACTTGGCCGACACTGATCTTCTGCCAATTGCGAGGCTTTCGGCTGGCGCCACACCCGCCGACGCAGTTCGGATGGCGCGTGATGCTCTCAGAGTTGCACGGACATGCGGTCGCCCTGTGGCGGTCGCTGACCTGATCGATCAGGTCTCGGGGCCCGACAGCCGGGATCAAGACGCCCTCCTCCGGGCAGCCATTCATGAAGCCGGTCACGTGATTGCGCTGCTGGCCTCCGGGCTAGGCGTGACCTCGGTTTCGATCCTGGCGAACGGCCGCTCGGGCGGGAACACAATCTCCAATCAGCCTACGAACATTCCGATGCTCAAATCCGACATCGATGCTTCCGTCGTCGCCATGCTAGGCGGTCGTGCCGCAGAGGAAATAGTCTTGGGGCAGCCATCCAATGGAGCATCAGCGGATCTGTTGCATGCGACCTCGCTTCTCGCCGCGGCACATACACATTGGGGGCTTGGGACGACGCTCATTTCGATTGCTGCCGACTACAATCTTGCCAGGTGTCTCCTGGACCCTACGAACCGAGCGCAGATCGAGACCGACCTGAATTCCGCGTATGATCAGGCAAAGGCCGCGATCCGGGCACATTCGGCGAGCCTCCAGGACCTCGTCGACGCATTGCTGCGGGACCGATGGCTCGACCGGACACAGATCGAAGAGATCTGGAATCGTCGACTGGCGAAGCAGGCTGCATCGGTGCTGTGATGCAGGAACGTGATCTCATCGTCGACCTCGTCGGGCGGTTGATCAAAACTCGCCGAGCGCTTGGGCCTTCGGCCTTTCTCCGCGCAGTTCTCGCTGCCAGAAAGGCAGTCGGCCGTGTTGTCCTCTCAGAGGCTCACTCTCAGGCGAGGAAACGTGGGCGCCTTGAATCCGCATCCGCCAAAATAATCCCGTTTCCACATCGGCGTCGCGAGGAATGAGTCCCGTTACCCCCCTCGAAGCCGAGACGATGGCGCGCGCTGTCACCAAGGTCCTCGAACTCTGGAAAGTCGACGACGAAGCCGCTTGCCGCATCCTTGCTCTCGGAACCGATGGTTACAGCAGATGGAAGTGCGGGGTGTTCAACCGCATCGACGACGATGCGTCACTGCGTCTGGTGACCTTGATCAGCATCTATACCAGCCTACGGATCATGTTCACGGATCCTAGACGAGGCTGGGCCTGGATGCAGCGCCCCAACGTTACCTTTCAAGGCCAATGCCCCCTCGACGTCCTGGCTCGCGGCGACCTGGGTTCGATGCGTCGCATGCGCGCGTACCTTGAAGCCGAAGCCCGGGGTTAATGGCGGCGCTGGATGGCCTCCGCGGCAAGGCGTTGCCGTTGACGAAATGCGCTGCAACCGTGCGCCAGCACCCCTGGCATTAGCCTCCGCGGGCTCGTTCCATTTTTCGACGCCGCGGCGTTCCGCCAAATTCCATCATTCACATGAGGAGTGAGCCATGCCTGACGCATTGAAGCGCGCGATCCGCGCTTTGGCCGCTTACGCGGTGCATCTTGAAGTTCAGAACGCCGATCAAAGTCGAACATTCCCAGCTCCAGCCGTGCCCGAACCTGCCGCTGAAAGTTTGGTTGCCCAAGGCGATGGAGTGTTCCGCTCGCCCCGAGAACGTGAGGCCTTAGCACATATAATGTCATGTTCTAATTTTCATGCCATATTATATGATTGACTCATCGCACTCGGCGAAATAGGTATCTTTATTCGAAACTGATGAGTTGACGATGTTTAGGAATCCGGCAGCGCAGAATGTGATTGGAGAGGGGGCGCTTGCGACCTCGCCTGCGATCTCGCGCGCTTGCCTCAAATTCCCGAATGCAGCCTTCGAGTTGAGCGGTCGATCCCAGCGATCCCACCACTAGCGCATAGCCTTCCCAGACCATCGCCATTCTTGATTTTGACTGCTTGCACGGCAAAGCCGCGTGGCGAGCGTCGCAGATTCGTAGGTATCACCATGGAAAACTCGAATAGCCCTCGCATTGCTGAGGACCAGGCAGAAGACCTGGTTCCGGAGGCTTACGTCGCCCTGAATCAGAAGAATATCCTCAAGCATGCCAAGACAGCGCTCAAAAAATCGACGAACATAGTGGCGTACATCCGCCGTTCGAAAAGAGAAGATAACGATTCGGTTCCTCGGCAAAAACGCGTCACCGCCGAGTACGTTAATCGGACGTTCAACTGTGAGATCAGCCGATTTTACATTGATGAGCACTTCAGCGGCCAAACGCTACTTCGCCCTGGTCTGATCCAGTTGATGGACGATGCGAAGAAGGGGCTGTTCTCGGTGGTCATCCTTGAAGCAACAGACAGGATCGGTAGAAACCTCCATGTCATTGCCGGCCTATGCCAGTCGCTGAAAACGCTCGGCGTCGAAGTGCATACCCTCGAAGCGAACGGCCCAATCAAGAATATCGATATCGCGATCCGTGGCCTGTTGTCGGCGGACCAGCTCGTGCTGCTGCGCGAGAGAACGATGCAGGGGCGAACCGCCGCTTTCCATGACGGGAAGGCTGTAGGCGGGCCGTGCTACGGGTACAAACTGGTACCCGGCAGGCCAGGAGAGCGCGTCATTGACGAGGAGGTCAGGCCAACGATCGAATGGATGTTTCAGGCCCGCCTCGACGGTCTGAACCTTCGCCAGATCCAGAAGGCCCTCCTCGAAAAAAACATCCCAACACCGGAAGGGCGCAAGATTTGGACCCACGGTCAGATCAAAAACCTGCTCTGCAATCCCCGCTATGCTGGTATCCACCTCTTTCAACAGACTTTGTCGCGGTACGATGGAGAGATCGGGCGAGCAGTCGTCACCCAAAACCACGTTGATGATTGGCTGAAAAGGCGTGTGGCTGAATGGGAGATTGTCAAACGCGAGACTTTTGAAGCTGTCCTGGCAACCTTCGACTATAAAATCAGACGGCGCCCTGCTCGTAATCCCGGATTGCTGAGCGGCAAGGTTAACTGCGGTATCTGCTGTCGACCTATGAAGCTTTTTACCCACTACAACAGAAATCTTGGGCATACCTATCGGTACATGCAGTGCTATGACGCGCATGCATTGGAGAATGAGTGTGTAAAAAACACAGTCCATACGAAAGCAGTAGAAGAGATAGTTCTGATCACCATTCGGTCGATGCTTGATCGCGCGGAATCCGAGGAGGATTTTGTCAAGGAATTCAATGAACAGCGCATTGTTTTGCGCAACGAAGTCGAAGAGGAGCGCAGCCGCCTGAAAAAGAAGCTGGATGACGCCGGCAGAGCTATCGATCGCGCCATGGAAGCCGACCTGATGGGTGTGTACCCGGCAGATCGCGTCGCCAAACTCCGAGAGGGATTGGTCGAAGCATACGAGACCGCACGCGACGCCCTGAATGCCCTTCCCCGTACGATGGATCCAGTTGTAGCCGACGTCGAGCAGCGCGCATCGCTTCTCGACGCCTTTGACCGGCTGGTCGCTTCGCGACTGGCAAATCCCGACAGGACGCAGATGGATCCGA
Organism: Allobosea sp. LjRoot9; assembly: GCF_964252745.1. Taxonomy (NCBI): domain Bacteria; kingdom Pseudomonadati; phylum Pseudomonadota; class Alphaproteobacteria; order Hyphomicrobiales; family Alloboseaceae; genus Allobosea; species Allobosea sp. LjRoot9. The sequence goes on from NZ_CAXUPC020000002.1 coordinate 165,959, forward strand.
AGGCGCCCGTCGAGGAGCGCGCCATCTCGGCCTTAAATGGCTTGATCAAGGGTGTCAGGGTCTATCCGATCAGCGGGTCGAGTTCGGTCACCCTAGAAACCACGCTTCACTTTGGTGCGCTCTTCAAAGATGGCAGCGGAGAAGCCGTAGACGGGATTGAATGCCTCACAAGCAAATCGATTATCCATCGTGACTTCCAACGGACACTCAAGCCGGATGAACTCATCGAGTGCTACCAAAACCGGGAGGATTTCCCGTCGGATGCCGTTTTTGAGGTGCTACATGGATGCCTTCCCGAACGGCTCGACAGCTATTTTGCCAGACCAGAGAATCTGATCAAACCGAGATACCTGATTGATATTATGGTGTTCTTGGCCGCGAAGAATGGCAATCTTGAATCGATGAAGGGCTTTCTCGGTAGAAGGACACATTCCGCGCTAAGGAAAATCGTCGGCGAACTCGCGATCGACGGCACCTGGAACACGATGTGCGCCGTCCTGAAAAGGGACTTCCCCGAGCTATTCCAAAGAATTTGCACGGGCTGTTTCGACGGGCTGGTCAAGTCGACATTGAAACGCCGACGAGGCTACGAACGCCGGCGATCGCATAGATTGCAGGGGTGATACTACGGCCTCCCATTCCTCGGAATGGGAGGCTTTTTGTTCTTTCACTCTCCGCCAAGCCGTTCATTTGCTCGACTTTTTGATCAAGGACTTGTCCCAGCCTGGAGGCAGTGGCGGGCCGTCAGGCCAGAAAGCTCCCGCCAACGACATCACCGATCCCGTCAGGGTACGGTTGTAGAGCAGTCGATAGAGCGTCTCGGTGCTGACCTGCTCCCGATTGGGATGTTCCAAGTGGATCTCCGGAGCGGTCATAGGATGCCCCGTCCGACCTATGATCTCCAGCGCACTTTCCACTATTTTCCTATTGTACTGCCGGCTTGGATATCGCCGCTCCAATGTCATGGCAGCGGACGGCTGCGATCCGATCGGATTCGGGTCGACGCGCCCTCCAAGCGTTTCCACGAGCGTGACCATGCCGGCTCGACGTCGGCTTAGCTCCGCAATTTGCTGGTCGATTTTCTCAATATCCTGAAGCGCGAAGTCCAGGACCTGGTTTTGATTGATTTCACTCATCGCGAATTATCCATCTAACAAGGAAGACGCCGAGGCGACATTTCATCCGTTTTAAATACCTATTCTGGTGAATTATATGACTCCGAAATCACACGCGCAGACGGAGAGCCTATCATGACTACCACGCACGACGACGCCGCCAACGACTGCCTCCGCAACGGGCCAAAGCCTATGGTGCTGGATGCAGAAGCCATGGGCCGTTTCAGGGCACCTTCGGCCTCGGTGGCCACGTTCCTTGACGCTAACCCACTCGAATCGATGACGACGATTGAGCGGATCATCGACGAGGACCAGTTGGGCATCGAGAAAATCATGCTCACCAGACCTCACTTCGGCTACAAATTGCGGTGCCACAGCCAGAAGATGTACGCGAAGCTGCATCATGTGATTATCTCGACCGATCACGTGAACCATATCGTCGCGAACTTCCTCGACGATGCTCGGGTGCAACGGCGCCTGATTAACGAGCCACGTAGGACAACGAGGGCAATGCTTGCCGCCGTGTCGATAGATTATGGCCTACCAATCATCAGCGGGAGCGGGTTCTTCGTTCGACTAGACGAAGTGATCCGCATCCAGGCGGGGGTTTACGATCCTGGAAAAGGCGAGTGGATCGTAGCGCCGCTGATAAAAAACTGATCGATCGATTGCCGATCTACCCCAAAAGCCGCAGGCACCCGCCTGCGGCTTTTTTGTTGCGGCTAGCCAGCAACCATCTCGTCCAGCAACGCCACCCACTTGGCGGCAGCCGCATCCGACGCCTCGTCACTGACAATCGGAAACGAGATGCCCCCGCCGTCATGCTGGTAATACTGATCGCCATCGCGCGTGGTAACCAGCACCGCGCCCTCCGGAATTGCTCCCAAGTCCATTTTCCACACTCCCAACCGCGTCGACGGACCGTCCCGTCGGCACTTGTTATGCCACCTTTTAACGTATACTATTTTTCCTGTAAAGTATTATTATGTCTGAATCGACTGACTGCGAAAGTGACCCTTCTTGTCCGATTCCGCCCTTCGGACTGGTTCGCTGATCGCGAACAGGCAATCGAGGTATTTCTCATAAATTATTGTTTTTACTCATTATTTTTTCCGACCACAGCAAGAGCGCCGGCATCGACGGCGCTCAAACCTTCAAAAAACGGAGGAAACCGACCTGCGCCCCCCTCCAGATCGCAGCGGACAGCTATCGAGCACCGCTCACGGAGTTTCGACCACTAGTGTATGCATTAATATACATCGTGAGTTATAAACTTAGAATACAGCGACGCTCGCGCAACTATACCAACTCGGAGATCAAGGCCGATCTCAGAACCTCTGGAAGGCACAGTATCTGCCGGCTTTATCCGCGCTTTAACTGCTGCTTGTCATACTCTCCTGAGCTAGGAGAGTTAGCGTGCGTCTTTGGTTGCCATTCGCATACGAGCATCGGTGCAAGCTGCGCCGTCTCGGTGAGCGCGCTTACCAGTTAAGGGGGGAGATACCCGTTGATGTCCCGGAATGCTCGCACGCCGATCTCATGGACCTCAGCAGCGTACTGGGCACGGCCTGGAAGGGGCTGGGTTCATATCAGGGCCGGCTGTTTAGGTGCGCCCATGGATCGGCGCCAATAGCAGCCGTCGATTTTGAAAAGTTGGTTCGAGGGACCGTCGCCTACGATCTGTCACTTGACCGCGTGGCTTGGAATGCCGGAGACTTTCCAATCCTTCCCTACATGCACGAATGGCCATACGATCACCGAAACCCATTGCGATTCAACAGCGCATTGCTCCCTTACGAAGCCATCAGCATGCAGCGGGTCTTGAAGGACGATCGAGATGCCAGGGGGCAGGAGGCCAGCTCATTCTACCGAGATGCGTTTCTGATCGTGGATGGCGAGGTGTGGATGACCGCGCGCGAGCCTGTGTGGCAGATTTTCCCGGGAGTGAACAACGAGCCAGGATCGGTATCGCTGGAGATGCGGCCGGAGTTCAAACCTTGGCTGCAATTCAGCCTTCCTCGCTGGCGAGACGCCAATGAATTCGCGAACGCGGTCGGGGTGAACCTCGGGCCGGACAAGGCGTCCCCGATCGCAGAATGCCTCGATGGCCTCTTTCTGCGATCGGATACGGATGAACTCACAACGGCATTGCGGCAACTAATTGAAGCCAAGATGAAAAATTGGCCTCCACCAGCGTCTGTGGCGTCGATGGATCTTAGGAGCCATACGCTGCTAGCCGACGTATTTGCGATGCTCGACAGCGATCTCGATGAATGGCTCATGGGAAAGGTGCCCGCCTTCGACTACGAAGTCATGCGAAGGCGCAGCCTGTTCGAGCCGGCACCTGTGGACCAGGATCCCAGCCTTTCGGACCTCTCAGTTGAGTTTTGAAGGCGCTGACTGACCTCCACCCAGAGGCCGATCGCGATCCTGCCGCGTGAATAGCTCCGCGTTTTGACGATGCCTTCGGGTCAGAATTTTTTGCTGCAGTTCGAAGTCGACGGGTGACAGCATCCCGTTTCGGACGTGTTTGCGACTAACATCTCGGTGTAATCGCCAACAGAGCCATGCTCGTCGCGCAGCCGCTCGAAAAAACACGCCTGCAAAGGACCATTTCTTCAAATCTGTCTTGATTGTACAAAGGGACGGAATCGCCACTGGTAACGCTATGGCCGCACCCTACACCTCGCCTCCCCGGCCGATCCGGCGCCTGATCGGCTATGCCCGCATCTCGACCGAGGACCAGGCGACCGATGCGCAGGTCGACAAGCTGCGCGCCAGCGGCTGCCAGGTCATCCACCAGGGCACGGCTCCGGCGCCTCACGGGCCCGGCCGGTGCTGGCCAAGCTGATGCGCGAGCTCGGCGCCGGCAACGTCTTTGATGGTCGTGCGCCTCGACCGCCTCGCACGCTCCGTCAGCCACCTCCTCGCCGTGGTCGAGGATCTCGAGGAGCGCAAGGCGCATTTCCGCTCACTGCGCGACCCGATCGACGCCTCGACCCCACAGGGCATGTTCTCGCTGCAGGTGCTCGGCGCGGTCGCCCAGCTCGCGAGCGCGCCCTGATCGCCGAGCGCACCAAGGCCGGCATGCGGGCGGCCTCGGCGGAGCGTCTATGTCGGCGACCCGATCGCCTCCGCCTCGACCTGGCTGCCGATCGTGCGGCGCCCGCGGCCGCAGCATAGCTGGGACGATGTCGTGCGCCTGCTGAACAATCGCGGCCAGAATTAGACGATCGAGAAGTTGCGACGCGCCGTGCATCGGCTGGTGCGGGAGAAGATGGCGGAGACGGAGCTGCTCCAGCGCTCGCCGCGGCGCCCGCCGGAGGACCGGTTGATGACCTTGGTCGCCGGCATCGCCATCGCCGGTAGGTTGGTAAGCGATCCGAGGGGCATAAATCCGTTCTCACGGCGGAAATCCTGCCCGCGGTTACCAGATCAGGTTTGCCCGCCAAGCTTGACGCCCACCACGGATGTTATACCCCGTATCACAACTAGGGTGTTCCAATGAGCAAAGCGGAGCTTTCCGACCCGATCGCGTTGCGGATCCCGGTCGATGTGCTGAACGACATCGAGAAGATCGCGGCAGCCTCCGAGCGCACGCGCTCCTGGGTGATCGTCCGCGCGCTCAATCTCTATCTGGCCGGCGAGGGAGCCGATTGCCTGGCGATCTTGCGTGGACGCGAGGAGGCGGCAGCAGGTGGTGGTCACGATGCTGACGACGTGCTCGCAGAGCTGGAAGGCAACCGCCAGCGACCCTATCATGCGATCGATGCCTCGCCGTAGCCGGTAGCGCCAGCTGGGTGAAGAAGCCCAAAAGGTGATCATTTCCCAGGATCGGGGCCAATGACGCAGCTGCGCCGACGCGTCAGGCAGCCTGATCCGGCGGCCGAGCGACCGCATCACTTGTAGCGATGGCGATATGGCCCTATGTTTAAGGCATATCGCCAGGAGGCCGGCCATGACCACGGTTACCGCACTAGAAGTCGTTGGCGGGCGCGACATCATTGGCGCGCCCATCAATAACAGCCGCGATCTCATTAGCGCAGTTCGGCGAGGTTTCCCGGTCCAGACTGTGGAGTTCGTCATTAGCAGCGGCCGTATGTCCCTCGCCGAAATTGACCTGGCTGTCATTCCACGCAAAACCCTCAGCCACCGGCGCAAGATTGGTACCCTGACATCCGAACAGTCTGACCGCCTGATCCGGGCTGCGCGCGTCCTTGCCGAAGCTGAGGAAACGTTCGGATCTCAGCAGAAGGCGGCCAAGTGGCTGCGCCGACCAACAATCGCTCTCAGTGGTGAAAAGCCGATCGACCTTCTCGACACCTCGGAAGGAGCAGACCAGGTCGAGGCGCTGCTCGGCCGCATCGGCCACGGAATCGCTGCCTGAAATGAAAGTCTGGCGTGTTTGCCGTTTACCGTTTGCCGATTTGAACGGCGAGGGAGCCCGGATATTCGGTGGACGGTGGAACACTCCCGGACGCCCCCTGCTGTATACGGCCGAAAACCCGGCACTCGCGGTTCTTGAGGTCAGGGTGCATCTCGACCTGGAACCTGACCTGATCCCAGACGACTACGTCCTCATGGAAATCGAGTCGGGCTCAGCTGCGATCAATGAGATTTTGGACCCACCTGAAGCTCCTGCAACTGTCGGTGACCGCTGGCTCGCCACTATGGAAACCCCCATCCTTAAGGTTCCATCCTTTGTGGTGCCAAACAGCTTCAACTTGCTGATCAACCCGGCACACCCCGAAGCCGCGAGCATCAGCATCCAAAGCACAAAACCATTTGATTTCGACCGGCGGCTCTGGCTCCCCCTCACAAACACGCCTGCGTGAGGAGAGCTTGCCGATCGGCGAGACAGATTTCAAGAAAGGAAAGGGCGGCACGTCTCACGACAGCCGTCCTTTTTCATGTTGGCTCAGCCGGCCGTCCGAAATGGTCGTGCAGGCAATCAGGATCGAGGGCCGCTAAACGGTGATTGCTCGTTAACTAGAGCTCGCCTTATCTCAAGATCATGGTCAGGAGGCCCCATGACGCGGCTTTGGATCTTCTCGGATTTGCACCAGGAATGGTCTGATCAGCCGTGGGATCCTGCGGCTTACAAGCCGGAGGGTGGTTTCGACATTGCGGTCGTGGCCGGCGACGTCAACACACCGCTGACATCAGCATTGAATTGGCTCTCCAACCGTCTACCCGGGACGCCTGTCGTATATGTCGCCGGGAACCACGATTTCTATTTCGATCGCGGCGAGGATCGCTACACGATCTACGATCAGATCCAGCGCGGACGTGAATTGGCGGTCAAACTTGGAATCCACCTGTTGCTGGACGACACCGTGACGGCCGCGGGCGTCAGGTTTGTCGGCGGGACGTTGTGGACCGACTTTCGCCTTGGCTCTTTCAGCTGGCAGCATGCCGCCTCTGCTGCGAGCGGCACAGAAGGCATGAACGACTACCGGCGCATTCGGACCGGCCCGTCGTCAAAGAAGCGCATCCGGCCTTACGACGTCCGGCAGATGCACATAGCCACCCGGGCATTCATCGAGAACACCCTGGCCGAGCCTTTCGACGGAAAGGCCGTGGTCGTGACGCATCACGCTCCACATCCGTTCAGTCTGAAAGATCCGAATGAGGAGTTGCGATGGTGCTACGCGTCGGATTTGACAGACCTGATCCTCGCTGGAAAGCCTGCCCTGTGGGTTCATGGGCACATTCATCATCACAGCGACTACATGGTTGGAGGCACACGCATCGTCGCCAATCCCCGCGGGCATATCGAAGAGAAGTCGGGCTTCATCAGCAATATGGTCGTCGATGTGTGATCGCCATGCTTCCCGTCGAGATAGGCACGACAGGGCCTATCTCGACGGGAAATTGGGGGTATTGGCTTCCGGGTTAGGCAATGCTGCGGCCGATTTTGTCAGCGAGCCGTAGGGTAGCGGGTACCGGGTATCCGAAACAGGGCTTGCACATACACCTTCCACTCAGCCGGTGAGCGATGGGTCTTCAAACCCTTCTGGCGCAAGCATGCGGCAGTCGCTCCCTTCTTCGGCGTCCTTGTCCGGATGTTCCAAAATTGCTATCATTGATCTCAATGATAGTAATGGAGGCATGCCGATGCCTGGAAACCTGCATGTGCGCAATCTGGACGACGACCTGATCACAAAACTGAAGATACGTGCTGCCCGCCACGGCCGCTCGGCGGAAGCTGAGCATCGAGAGATTCTGCGCCAAGCGCTGGTAAACGAAACAGAGCCTGACTTTGACGGCTTGGCAGCCGACCTGCGAAAACTGACCGCCTCACGTAAGCAGACCCCCTCTGAGGCGCTTCTGCGCGAAGGCCGAGACGAGCGTTGATGGAGACGCTGATTGTCGATGCCAGTATCGCGATAAAGTGGGTTGTTGAGGAAGACGGCACCCAAGCCGCTGTCGATCTACGCTCGCGGTTTCGCTTTGCTGCCCCGGAGCTTCTCATCGCGGAATGCGCGAATATCCTCTGGAAGAAGACACAACGCGGCGAGCTCATGCGCGACGAAGCTGTCCTTGCTGCAAGGCTGCTCGAACGCTCTGGGGTCGCGCTTCTCTCAATGACGGGCTTGCTGGAGCGGGCAACGAGCCTTGCAATCGAGCTTTCGCATCCGGCATACGATTGCGTTTATCTGGCGGCAGCGGCCCAAATGGGGGCGAGATTCGTGACGGCGAATGATCGATTGCTGCGTGTGATTGCCCAGCGCGCATCAAATCAGCTCGCAAGATCGTGTGTTGCCCTAGCAGATATCCAAAATAGCGAGCATTAGGCCGAGGATGCAGAGACAGCCCCACTTAAACTAGCATCTCGAAAATATGCCCTCTTCAGCTGCCTATGGGCCGTCGCGATAGCCGCCTGCGTGGCTATCTGGATAGAGCAACCTCTACGACAAGCCGAGGATCGAAACTCGGGTTTTCCCGCCCTCCCCCGCGCTTCGTATACCCTGCCTGGTTTGACAGGATGCGGGTTCGGCCAACCCAATAATCGTGCGAGCCGTGATCATGACCATGTATCCAGAGTACTGGCTGGTAGCGTTCGATCACGCGCGTCAAATCAGATGCGAACGCAGGCGATAAGCCGTCGCCACGGTACTTCGGCTGAACAGATCCTGGGTGAGGCGCATGATGGGTGACAACAACCGTCGCGCCCTCAAACGGCTCAGCCAGGTGCCGTTCGATAAACTCCAAATCACGTCGATGCAGATCCAAAGCATGTTTCGGCTCTAAACGTACGGGAGCGCCGTCGATCGAGATCGAAATGAGCTCGTGATCATTCATTTGGCGTCTGGCATCCCGCATCGCGCCAACGGGATCGCCCAACAGTTCGTAGTTCGTCCAGAGAGTCGCGCCGATAAATCGGACGTCACCCATTCGGACTTCTCCTGGCGCGAGCATGTGAACGCCGAGTTGAGCGGCCGCAAGCTGACCTTCGCGCAAAGCTGATTCAATCTCGACGCAATAGAATTCATGGTTTCCCGGCACGAAGACCGCTGGCCGCCCCTTTAGCAGCCCCTCGCGTTGCATCTTGATCCATGTAAGCGCGCTCGTAGCCGGGCGGCTGATGTCGCCGGCGAACACTGCCACGTCGAAATCTGGAATATCCGACGGCAGGTCGAACGGCCCGAGCTCCAGATGCAGGTCGGAGATCACCAGCAATCGCACGCGAAACTTCCCAATTGGAACCTAAGGGTCCTCGTTATGCCCGAGAAACACGTATATTCGCCAGTCCCAAAGGTCACGTTGAGGATTACTCGGGATTTATCGTCGACCTCGTCATCGAAACCCCGATTGGTCGCCGAAATACCTCGGCCGGCTCGACTTAGACGTCGCTATGATCGCTGGACCGCGAACTTCAGCTCAATCCACGAACCATTTTCACGCGGCTGTTGTGGGATGCGTGAAGGCCCCTGATGATCTTGTCGAAGCCAAGTCGTGGAGCACGCAATGCATATGTCGCTCATACCAGCTGAGAAGCTCGACCGGATCTACGTTTATGAGGGAACGCCACCTGCACTGCGTGCCTCCGGTCCATATTCTGTCGAAGCCTTTTTCAAGCTAAGCACTCCGCACGAGCTCGCGCTCGATGCGGTTCATTGGCTGATCAAGCGCGAGATCCCACACGAAGTTAAAATTGAGACGCTCGACCGCGAAGTCGGATTTTTCCTGCAGATTTCGTTTCCCGCCGACGAACTCAGAAATACGTTCGTTCAGCAGTACAAAAGCCCTGCTCGTTGAGCAGCGCAACAGCGGTCGAGGACCTGCGGAGCAGGCTCGCGATCACCGGCCAAGCAAGCGGCGTTCAAGCAAAGCCTGCATGTCGCGACGGCCGTCCGCGATGACAAAGATGACGACTTTGTTGCCAATGATGCGGTAGATTAGGCGATACGGATCGAGCAGAATCTGCCGGAATTCCCGAACACCTAACGCCTCAAGCTCCTTGGGAAAGCTGCTCCGTTCCGGATAACGCTCCAGTGTGGAAATCGTCTCAATGAATGCATCGAGCAACGACTCGGCCGCTTCCATTGAACGATGTTCAGCAAGGTAGTCGTGAATGGCTTCGAGATCATCCTCCGCGCCTTGCGTCAGCTCGACCTCAAAGCGGCCCTCCTTCATCGACGATCGGCCGCTTTTCCGCGCAGTCTTTCGACGACGGCGCGAGCTGGCCTTGTCTTGCCTGCATCGACATCCTGATTGCCGATGGCAAGCAGCTTCAACAGCGCGAGCGTCTCTTGCGTCTGTTCAAAGGAGGCAACATCCTGCAGCACCGCCTTAGCCTCGCCATTCTGCGTGATCACCAGAGGCTCTCGCCTTTCGGCGAGGTTGAGGAGGACTTCGGCTGCGTTGGCCTTCAGATAACTGATCGGCTTGACTTGGGCAGAATACCGCAAAGGGACCTCCCGAACTAAATTCAGTCCGAATATAGTTCGCGCGTGAGCGCGGTGCAACTGCATAGGCAGCAGCCCCAATCGAAGCCGACCATCGAGCGAGACGAACACTTCGCATCGGTACCGTCCAAAGTTTGTATATAAATTTTGGACACAAAGCGGAGGCCGGAAGATCGGATCCGCCGCCGAACAGGCTGATGGCGACCACAGGTCCCTGCCCTCCGTCCCGCGGTGCAACGGCGCCCAATCTCTAATGCGTTGCGATCTGTTACCTCCCAACTAGGGCACCCAGGTCGTCTCGGGCGCTTCTTCCGAGCCTGCCGCCACCAGCACGATCCGCTCAGGCGGCTTGCTGTAAAGCGGACTGACCTCCAGCAATCTCGCGAGCTGAGACATGTCAGCGACGCTATCGATCGTCTCCAGCCGCTCGAAGAGGGGCGCGACGTTCTCGCGAGGCAGGGCGCGTTCTGCGCGGACGGAGAATTGCTCCCATGGATCGTCGGCCGATTGCTTGTCGGCTCTCGGCGCGACGGGAATGATCCGAAGAGGATCGGCCCAGCGATCGAGGATTGCAGCGCTGTCGCCAAGGCCAGCCTGCCCGATGATGTCGGGAAAGCCGGCCGCAAGCGACGCGGCCGAGCCACGTTCCGCCAGCAGTGCGGCAAGCAAGCCGTCGCGCGCCATGCGGCCGATGCGCAGCGCTCGTGGCGCTCCGCTGGCGCTCGTGCTGACGTCACCGGCCAGCGAGGCCGCGATAGCGAGCGCCGCCCCGGTCTGCTCGGGTCCAAGCGCCAATAGATGCGACGCGGCCGCGGCCGCCCCAAGGATGCCCAGGCGCGCAGCGTGCTCGGGGTCTAGCCCTGAGGCTTCGGCTGCGCCCGATAGTCGGCTCACCGTCTCGACGCCGACGATATAGGCCGAGATCAAGGCCCGCCCGCCGGCGCCACGCTCCTCCGCAAGCGCCACGAGAAGCGGCACCAGCATCGCCGACAGGGGGTCCACGGCCACCCCCCCGCCGCTATCACGAGTGATCGCACAGGCGGTGGCGTTGACGAAGGTCGCATCGAGCGCGCTGGCGCGCCTGCTCGTACCCATGATCAGCGCCTGGCCCTGCGTCTCCGAAGCGCCCAGCGTGTCGGCGAGAAGACGTGTGACGGGCTCAACCGCACCGGCAAGGGTCACTCCGACCGCCTCCAGGATGCGGATGCGGGCTTGATGCAGCTCCCGCTTCGACAATTGCGCGGCGTTCACCCCCGAGATCAGGACGCCGAGGCGCCCGCTCACGGTCTGCTCGGTGGCAATCATGGTCATTGCAGCCTCACATCGTCGCGGCGTTGCGGCCTGCGATTCGGCCGAAGGTGGCGCCGGAGACGAGCCCCGTGCCGGCAGGATAGTTGTCGTAGAACAGACCGCCGACCATCTCGCCGCAGCAGAACAGCCCGTTGATCGGACGCCAGTCCGTACCAATGATCCGGGCATTCTCGTCGACCTTGAGCCCACCAAAGGTGAAGGTGATGCCGCCGGTCGCGCTATAGGCGACATAGGGCGGCTTATCGAGCTTCACCGCCCAGTTGGTCTTCGGCAAAGCGAGCCCGCTGGTGGCGAGGCCGTCCTTCTTGGTCGGGTCATAGCGGCCGTCGGCCTCGTTGGCGGCAGCGTTGTATTCGGCGACCGTCTTGAGCGCCTGCGCCTTGTCCTCAATGTCGAGCTGCTCGATCAGCCCCTCGATCGTCTCCGAGCTGATCGGCTTGCTGGTCTGGTAGCGTGGCTCCAGCAGATGAACGACCTTCTGGTCGAAGATCTGCCAGGCCTTCGCGCCGGGCTCCGCCAGGATGGCGCGGCCGAACTTGGCATAGGTGAAGAGCGCGCCGTCCTCGCCCTCATCGACGAAGCGCAGCCCTTTTCGATTCAGCATGACGCTGTAGACATAGCTCAGCCTGTTGCTGCGGTCGGTCAGCTCGCGCGGGGCGAAATCGCCCCAATCGGCGCTGATCGGAGTGGCATGGCAACCGCTCCACTGGCCCCAGGGCATGGCGCCGATCGCCATCGCCATGCGCAGCCCGTCGCCCTGATTATGTGGCGTGCCACGCACCTTGGCCGCGCCGACGAGCGGCCCGATATGCTGCGTGCGCATCTGCACATTGGCCTCGAAGCCGCCGCAGCCCAGCACGATCGATTTGGCATGATAGGTCTTGATGCCGTCATCATCGCGAACCTTGACGCCACAGACGCGCCCGGAATCGTCCACTAGCAGCTCCGTCGCGGCGCTGCCGTAGCGGATATCGACGTCCATGCTCTCGGCGGTCCGGAACCAGCTCCGCGACAGGCCGACGCCTTCATGCGCGGCCCGGATCACCAGCCCCCGCGCCCAGACCATCGTGTTGCCCTTGCGCACGGCCGAGAGTGTGACGGCCGGCTCCATCTTGATGCCGCCGGTCTGGTTCATCCAGAAGACAGTATCCTTGGAATTATCGACCAGAAGCCGCGACAGAACCGGGTCCGTGCGCCCGCTCGTCACGCGCATCAGGTCGCCATGATAGTCGCCGCGCGTATAGGGCTGGATGCCGTCGTAGAAATTTTCGAACTGCTCCTCCACATCGGGCACGAGCGGGCCGATCTCGCGCGGATCGTCATAGGCGAAGCGCAATACGCCGCCGCTCCAATGCGTGTTGCCGCCGCGCATCTCGCGCGGCGCTTTCTCGAGCACGAGGACGCGCTCGGCGCCATTCTCTTTTGCCGAGACGGAAGCCGCCAGCGCCGCGTTCCCGGCGCCCACGACGATCACGTCGAACTCTTCCTGCATCGTTTTTCTCCCTTGGCGCATGGTGGGTTTGCCCTCTTGGCCGAGGGCTTCTGGCCAGTTCTGCTCGTTGGATACTCTTGTATACAAAAGAATGCAATAACCTGCCTACACTGATTTCGCTGGTCTCATCTCTTATGAGTTCCGAGTGCCGACCAAGGTTGCCAACGGTGTCCCAGTCAGGGCGCGGCGCAGAGGTCGCAGATGTGCATTCCACGTGGATCGCCGCGCGGAAAGCGGAATGCGTGAAGCGATGGCCGGCGGCCTTGCCGCCTCGCCTCAAAAGTCGAGCAGAGATCGCGATCCGTCCGAGCGGCTAGGCCTGGTCCCGTTCGGCGCCCAGGCCGACGCGTCGCTCGTGCTCGATGATCGCGCGGCGCGCTTCGAGCGCGCCGAGAACATGGGCACGCGCAAGCGCGTCGGCCCGTTCGCCATCATGGGCGGCGATCGCCTGGAAGATTGCCATGTGTTCGCCATGAGCGATCGCCGGCCGGCCTGCCATTGCCAAGGTCGTCGGCCCCAGAAGCGCGATGGAATCCTGCAGGGCGTGAAGGCTGCGTTCGAGAAATCGGTTATGGGCAGCGAGGTGGATCGCTTCGTGAACGGCCCGGTTGTGCCGGTAGAGAACGATCGCCTCGTCGCCAAGCCCAGGCTCTTCGTCGATCAGCCTGCCCAATTGGGCGAGATCGCGGGGGCTGGCGTGACGGGCCGCCATTGCGGCGGCCGTCCCCTCCAAGGCTGCGCGCATCTCGTAGAGTTCCTCGACCGCGTCCATGTCGAGCATCGAGACAACGAGCCCCGTCCTCGGACGCAATTCGAGCAGCCCCTCCAGCTCGAGCCTGGACAAAGCCTGCCGCGTCGGTGTCCGGCTGATGCTGAGGCGCTCGGCGAGTTCGATTTCGCGCATCCGGCGGCCGGGCGCAAAGCGGCCCTCGACGATTTCGCGGCGCAAGGCGGCATAGGCGTAATCAGCCGCCGAAGCGAATTTTTCGCGATCCTGCATTCCTGTCACGTCGCTCATTCGGCGGCAACCGGCCTCTCATTGCGGCCGCGTGTCGCGCCGACACCGTTGCTAGCACGCCGCACACCCGCCCTCCAGATTCCGGTAGCATCCATTCACATGAATGTATACAAGTGCATCCAAAATCACTGGAACGGCTCTCGCATGCCCCAGACACACCTTAGAGCGACTTTCATGCGCGGCGGGACCTCCAAGGCCGTCGTGTTCAACAGGCACGACCTCCCGGCCGACCCGGCAGCCTGGGACCCGATCTTCCTCGCCGTGATGGGTTCGCCAGACCCCAACGGCCGCCAGCTCGACGGCATGGGAGGCGGGCTCTCCTCGGTCTCGAAGATCTGCATCGTCGGGCCATCGACGCGGCCCGATGCCGATATCGACTACACCTTCGCGCAAGTCTCGGTGAAGAGCGCATCTGTCGACTACAGCGGCAATTGCGGCAACATGTCCTCCGCCATGGGGCCGTTCGCCGTCGAGGAAGGGCTTGCAGGCGCGCCGGCGGACGGCGAGGCCGTCGTGCGGATTCATAATACCAACACCGGCAAGGTCATCATCTCGCGCTTCGCCATGCGAGGCGGAGAGGCAGAGACGCAAGGCATTTTCGCGATCGACGGCGTGGGCGGCACCGGAGCCCCGGTCCGGCTCGAATTCGTCGAGCCCGGCGGTACCAAGACTGGCAAGCTGCTGCCGACAGGGCGGCCCCGCGACGTTCTCGATGTGCCAGGGCTTGGACGCGTGGAGGCCTCGCTGATCGATGCCGCCAATCCGTGCGTCTTCGTCGAGGCCGGCACCCTGGGCAAGCAGGGCGGTGAGTTACCCGATGCGCTCGAACAGGACGCCGTCTTTCTCGCTCAGATGGAGGCGATCCGCTGCGCAGCCTCCGTCGCCATGGGAATCGCGCCCGATCTCGCCGCCGCAGCCGCCATTGCCAGCGTGCCGAAGGTCGCAATGATCGCTGCGCCGGCCCGCATGACGACTCTTTCCGGACGGGTTCTGGAAGCCGAGGCGATGTCGCTGGCGATCAGGATGATATCCATCGGGCAGCCCCACCGCGCGGTGCCGATCACGGGCGCGACCTGCCTCGCCATTGCGGTTCGTATCGCCGGCTCTCTCCCGCATGCGCTGGCGCAAGGCCAGGAGGCGCCGATCACCATCGCCCACCCTTCCGGCACGACGGTCGTCGACGCCGCAGTCGAGCATGCCGACGATCCGGCCCGCGCCCATGCTGTCCATGGCGCCGTTTATCGAACAGCGCGCCGGCTCTTCGAGGGCAAGGTGTTCTACAAGACGCCGCAGACGGCGGAGCGCGCAGGTCAACTTGCCGCTGAGTGAAAAAGAACTCCGTGCAGGCGACAGCTTAGGGCCCGGACCCATTAATTGCGGCCGCGGAAACCTGTATGGCCTCGCTGAGCGCGGGAACTGCCTGTAGGACAAGCGAACGGGTCGGTTCGAGAGTGGAATACGAGGCCTCAGAGACCGCCCTAAGTGCAGAAGTTGCACCTAGCCCGTCGCTGAGCTAACTAGGTTCGTATGTCGAACCTAGGCCGTCCCCGTTCCAGTCCGGTTGCTATGGAAGACTGCGGTCTCGTGGCCGCGGCGGAACTGCTTGCGGATCGCTGGAGCTTGCTGATCCTCCGCGAGGCGTTCTATGGGGTCGCCCGCTTCGATGATATCCAGGTTGATCTTGGCGTGCCCAAGGTGACGCTGTCGGACCGGCTGAAGAAACTGGCCGAGGCCGGCCTGTTGGCCGAGGAACCGTACCAGAATGAGGGGCAGCGGACCCGCCGGGCCTATGTGCTGACGCCGGCCGCACGCGCTCTGACCCTGCCCTTCATGGCTCTGATGCAGTGGGGTGACGAGGCGGTCATGCATCGCAGTTCCGCCCTCGCCATGACGTCCTCGACCGGAAGTGCCGTTCGCGTCGGCTTCATCGACGCGGAGGGGCGCGCCGTCGAGCCCAGGGCCGTCACCTTCACTGTAGTCAAGCGAAGGACAGACCGATGAGCCCCCGCCCCGTCACCCAGGACGACTCACTAGAGGACTTCACCGCGCGCAGCGTCACGCTTGAGGGGACGACCAAAACCGTCCATGTCGGGGGCACGGGCCCCGCGGTCATCATCATGCCGGAGATGCCGGGCATCAGCCCGCATGTCGCTCGCTTCGCCCGATGGGTCCGCGATGCCGGGTACACCATCTACATGCCGTCGCTGTTCGGGCGCGACGGTGTGTTGCTGGATGCGCAGGAGGCGGCCGGCGTGTTCAAACGCGCCTGCGTCAGCGCCGAATTCCATGCACTTGCGGGAAAGGGGGCGAGCCCGGTGACGGGTTGGCTGCGCGCGCTCGCCCGCCTAGCTCATGGGGAGTGCGGAGGCCCCGGTGCCGGCGCGATCGGCATGTGCTTCACCGGCAACTTCGCACTGTCGATGATGCTGGAGCCCGCCATGCTGGCCCCGGTCCTATCGCAGCCGTCCCTGCCACTGGACGACCCGACCGGTATCGAAAGCGATGCGGCTGAACTCACCGCCGTCAGGCAACGGCTGGAGCACGACGACCTCACGGTCAAGGCCTACCGGTTCGAAGGTGATTCCTTCTGCCAGGCCAAGCGGTTCGAGGCCTATCGCCGCGCATTGGGCGAGCGCTTCCTGGCGCGTGTACTGCCGGACGACGCTGCGGCCAGCGAGGATCTCCCGCCGTTCCACAGGGCCTTTGTGACGACGCCGCACAGCGTTATGACGGCACACCTGATCGATCAGGCGGGGCAGCCGACCATCGCGGCGCGGGACGAGGTTCTCGCATTCTTCAAGACTAGGCTGCAAACAAGGCAGCGCCGGAAAACATGATGAGGGTTTCCTCGGGGCCGGAATCTGATTCAAGGTCTACGACACCAACGCCGTGCGCCGAAAGATCGAGGCCAAGGAGGCCGCGCCCAATATCCCGCCTAAGGTCAATCGCCGCTGGAAAAGCTGCTTTTCGCCCTACCTGTACCGCAACCGCATTAGCATCGAGCGCATGTTCAACCGGCTGAAGGATTTCCGCCGCATCGCCACCCGCTACGACCGGCTGGCCGTCAGTTTCCTCGCCGCCGTCCAGATCGCCGCCATCGTCAGCTATTGGTATGAGTCCCGGCCCTAGCCTAGACCGCAACCGCCTTGGCGCGGCGTTTGGGCGCTGCTGGGCCGGTCTGCGGAAGATCGCCCTGGATCGAAAGCAAGGCATGCCGCAAATGGCTGCGCATCGCATGTTCGGCTGCGTCGGCGTCACGCGACTTCATCGCCACGATCACCTCGCGATGCTCCCGCAAGGCATCCTGCGCGCGGCCTTTCCGCGAGGACGAGCGATAACGGTAGACGCGGAGCAGGTGATAGAGGTCATCGCACAACATCTGGATCAGCTTGACGTTGCCGCTGCCCTGGATGATGCGGAAGTGAAAGTCGAAATCGCCCGGACGCTGATAATAGCTGTCCCCGGCCTTGAGCGGCCCGGCCTTGGCATGCCCTTCGACCAGCTGGCTCAATTCGTCCAGCTCGGCGTCGGTCATACGCTGCGTCGCGAGCCGGCAGGCCATGCCTTCGAGCGCCTCGCGCACATGCAGCAGGTCGGAGAGATCTCCCGGCTGCAATGCCGCAACGCGTGCACCGATATGGGGAACGCGCTCGACCAGCTTCTTGCCTTCCAGGCGACGAATGGCTTCGCGGACGGGGCCGCGGCTCACACCGAAGGACTTCGCCAGACCGACCTCGTCAAGCCTGGTATGGGGCGGATAATCGCCCTTGATGATGGCCTCCTCGAGCCATTCGAAAGCTCGGTCAGCCAAGGTTCTGCCGTCGAACAAGGGAGGCCCCACAGAATACCTTCCAGCCATGCGTTTCAGCGCGCGAATCGCGAGCCCGCCCCTGATAACGGGCGCCGGCATCCTAGCACGCGGATCATGTCATTTGTCGACAGTCGGATGTAAAAGGCCCATCTGCTTTCGTCGTGGCCGGGAGAGCACATCTTTTGCTAGCCCTGATCGCTTCTTGAAGCGCTCTGGCGCCGTCAAGCAGCAGCCGCCACCACCATTCGTTAGCGTGCACCTGGCGTGTCAGCACATGTGTCAAGCATCGCTGTTAACGGTCTACTGTTGACAATGACGCAATCTCCTGTTTGCGTCAGGGCAAGCAGTCGAGCCGGCGGCAGAGCCGCCATGACGATCCGGAGTGAGCGACAATGCCGTATCTCGCCGCCACCGATTTCAGCCCGGAGCCGGCTGGCCATCGGTTTCGCGAATTGCTGAAGCGCCCCGGCATCCTCCCGATGCCGGGCGCCCATAACGGCATGGCCGCCCTTCAAGCCAGACAGGCCGGCTTCGGCGCGCTCTATCTGTCGGGCGCCGCCATGACCGCCTCGATGGGCCTGCCCGATCTCGGCATCATCACGGTCGACGAAGTCGCCTTCTTCATCCGGCAGCTCGTTCGCGCCGCCGATCTCCCGGTGCTGGTCGACGGCGATACCGGCTATGGCGAAGCCCTCAACGTGATGCACATGGTGCGCGTCTTTGAGGATGCCGGCGCCGCCGCCGTGCAGATCGAAGACCAGCTCCTGCCGAAGAAATGCGGGCACCTCAATGACAAGAAGCTCGCCGACGCTCAGGATTTTGCGGCGAAGGTTGCAGCCGCCGCCCGAGCTCGCCGCCATCTCTACATCATCGCGCGAACCGACGCCGCCGCCAGCGAAGGGATCGAAGGGGCAGTGGCCCGCGCTCGGCTCTACATGCAGGCTGGGGCGGATGCGATCTTTCCCGAAGCCCTGACGACTGCGGAGATGTTCAAGGAGTTCGCCCGCCGCATGCCAGGCGTGCCTCTGCTGGCGAACATGACGGAGTTCGGCCGCACGCCTTTCTTCACCGCCGCCGAATTCGAGGCCATGGGCTACAAGATGGTGATCTGGCCGGTCTCCTCGCTGCGCGTCGCCGCCCATGCCCAGGAGAGGCTCTACGGTGCACTGAAGCGGGATGGCGGAACCCATAACATGCTGGACCGCATGCAGACCCGCGCCGAACTCTACCGCACCATCGCCTATGCCGACTACGAGGCCCTGGATGCGAGCATCGTCCAGACCATCGTTCCCGAAGGCATGCCGCAGATGTCGCCATCGGCGGTTCCGGTGAAATGACGCCCGGCCACGGGCGTCAGGCGGCTGCCCTCACACCCGATGCCTTCGGCCGGTGCGCGAAGCTGTTCGCGGACAGCGACACGGAAGCGACGGCAAGACATCGAACTTACGGCGAGGCGTAATGTCTCATGTTGACAGTTGACGATGTAGTGCGCCTCACTCTATGTAAACTGTCTACAATACAAAGAAAACGATCCAGGGGAGGATGATATGAAGACGTCTGTTTGGGCTCTCGCACTCGCTGCTTCGTCAGGGCTCGCCGCTCCGGCTTTCGCCCAGGCCGAGGACAGTTTCACGATCGGCGTCCATGCCAGCTTTTCCGGCGCCGGCGCGGCCTTTGCGGAAGGCATGCTCGCAGCAACGGAACTTGCCGCGGAAGACGTCAACAAGGACCGCGGTCTCGAGGTCGCAGGCAAGCGCTACAAGGTGCTCGTCAAGCAATATGACGACCGCTACCGCGCCCAGGACGCGGTGACCGCGATGGATCGCCTGATGATCCAGGATGGGGTCCGCTTTGTGATCGGCCCGATGGGCTCGGCCGCCGCGGTCGCGACCAAGGCGCAGACAACCTCCGGCAAGGTCATCACCATGACGCTGGGCTTCACGCCTCGCGCTTTGGGCCCGGACGCGCCCTACGCTTTCCGCCCGGTGATCACGACCGCCGAGTTCTCCGACCCGCAAATCGCCTGGCTGCTCAACAACAACCCGGCCAAGAAGATCGTCTCGCTGCTTCCCAATGACGAGACCGGACAGCAGATAGGAGCGGGCAACACCAGCGCTTATGCCAAGGCTGGCGCCAAGCTTCAGGTGGAATATTTCGAGCGCGAACGCGTCGATTTCGTACCGGTCCTCACCCGTGTGCTGATGCAGGCCGACGGGCTGGAGCTCGGAGGCAACTCGCCGACGACGGCAGGCCTCATCCTGAAGCAGGCGCGGGAGCTGGGCTACAAGGGGCCCGTCTTCATCACCGGAGGCGACGTCGCCGCCGAGCTGGTCAAGGTCGCCGGCAAGCAGGCGGCTGAAGGCACCTACGTGCATCTGCCGATCGACGCTGGACTGCCCGGCACCGCCGCCTATGTCGCCCGTTACAAGGCCAAATACGGCCCGAACATGAACGGTTTCAGCCCCTTCTTCTATTCCGGCCTGCAGATGCTGTTCGCCGCGATGCAGAAGGCAGGAACGGTGGACGACAACACCAAGGTCGCCAAAGAGCTCGAGGCACTGTCCAACTTCCCGACCGCAATCGGCAATGCGAGCTGGACGGGCGAGAAGCGCTACGGCGTCAACCACCAGATCGACCTGCCGTTCTACATCGGCCGGATCAAGGATGGCGCCGCCGACAAGGTCGCGATCTGCAACGTCGAAGCCTGCCGCTAAAGCGGCGACAGCCGGCGGAGGTGGCCCACGCAAGCCGCCTCCCCGACCGCATCCCAAACGGAGTGTCTGCCTCGTGAGCATGACAACCATCCTCGCCC
Source organism: Allobosea sp. LjRoot9 (assembly GCF_964252745.1). Taxonomy (NCBI): domain Bacteria; kingdom Pseudomonadati; phylum Pseudomonadota; class Alphaproteobacteria; order Hyphomicrobiales; family Alloboseaceae; genus Allobosea; species Allobosea sp. LjRoot9. Next base: position 186,430 of record NZ_CAXUPC020000002.1, read on the forward strand.
AGACGGTCGTCAATGGACTGATGGTGGGCATGATCTACGTGCTGATGGCCATCGGTTTCACCATGGTCTTCGGCATCATGCGCATCGTGAATTTCGCCCATGGCGAGTTCTACATGGTGGGCGCCTTCCTCTTCGCCATTCTCTACGGCAGCAATGACCTGCCCTTCGCCGTCAGCCTCACGCTTGCTGTTTTGGCCACCGCGCTATTGGGGCTCGTCATGGAGCGGCTGGTCTTCAACCACTTCCGCGGCAACGAGATCAACGGCATGATCGCCTCGGTGGGCATCGCGCTCATCATGCAAAACACAGCGCTGCTGATCTGGGGTTCCTCGCCACGCTCCGTGCCGGCTGTCGTTTCGGGCGTGCTGTCGGTCGGCGACGTGGTCTTCCCCTGGTCGCGCCTCGTCGTCATTTTCGGCGCCATCGTCGCGGTCTTGCTGCTCTATCTGCTGATCTCGCACACCCAGATCGGCCGCGCGATGCGGGCTGTCGCTCAGGATTCCGAGATCGCGCTGGTGCAGGGAATCCGGGTCGACGTCATCTTTCCGCTCGCCTTCGTGCTCGGAGTGGGCCTGGCCGCCCTGGCCGGCGCACTGATGGCGCCCGTCCTCTCTGTGTCGCCCTTCGTCGGCTTGGCACCGACGCTGAAGGCCTTCGTGATCGTCGTCATCGGCGGGCTGGGCAGCGTGCCAGGCGCGGTCGCCGGTGGATTGCTCATCGGTCTTCTCGAAAGCTTCGCGGGCACTTTCATGAGCGCCGCATTGGCGGAGATTCTGCAATTCCTGGTCGTGATCGCGGTCGTGCTGCTGCGTCCCCAGGGGCTGCTCGGCCGCAAGGAGCGCGAAGCGTGATGCCCCGCACCCCATCGAAGCCGTGGCGTCGCGGTGCTGTCGCGATTGCGGTCGCCGCGGCGGTCCTGCTGCCTTGGCTCGCGCCGAACCAGTTCTATCTGCATCTGGGCACGCTGGCCTGCCTCAACCTGATGCTGGTGCTGGGGCTCGCCATCATCGCCCGCGCTGGGCAGCTCTCCATGGGCCATGCGGGCTTTGCCCTTGTCGGCGGCTATGTCTCGGCGCTACTGGCGATGAATGCAGGCTGGCCGCCCTTGCTCGGCATTCTCACAGCGGGCCTCGTGGCGGCCACCTGCGCCGCGCTGCTGGGCTGGATCATTCTGCGCCTGCGCGGGGTTTATTTCGTGCTGGTCGCATTCTCCTTCAGCCAGATCGTCGTGCTGCTTGCCCTCGACATGAGCCATGTGACTGGCGGCGCCAACGGCCTCGTCGGCGTGCCGCCGATTTCGATCTTCGGCCATGTGCTGGCCAGCAAGCCGAACTTTTATCCTTTCGCGCTTGCCTGCGCATTGGCGACGCTCGCCTTCACCTGGCTGCTCTACCGCTCGCCCTTCGGCGACATGATGGCCGCCACGGCGGAGAACCAGCGCCTGACCGAGTCAAGCGGCGTCGACACGCATCTGACCCAGGTCATCGCCTTCACGGTCGGCTCCGGCATAGCGGGCATCGCAGGGGCGCTCTCGACCCATTATCTCCAGTTCATCTCGCCGGATTCCTTCACCTTCTGGGAATCGGTCTCCTATCTGACGATGCTCGTTGTCGGCGGACGCGCCGGCGTGCTTGGCCCCGTGATCGGCGTGCTCGTGCTCACGCCGCTGCCAGAGCTGCTGCGCGCGACGCAAGGCTTCCAGCACATCATCTACGGCGCGGTCCTGGTTCTCTGCCTGATGTTCCTGCCGGATGGCCTCTCCAGCCTCGCTCGCAAGCTGCGCGCACGCGCCGGAAACGCAAAGGCTCCGGCCGCGCTCGCACTGGAGACGCAACCATGACCCTTCTCGACGTCAGCGGCGTGAAGCGCGCCTTCGGCGGCCTTGTCGCCGTCCGCGACGTGTCGTTCACCGTGGCAGAAGGTGACTTCCTCGGTCTCATCGGCCCCAATGGCGCCGGCAAAACCACATTGTTCAACGTCATCTCGGGCGTGCTTGCACCCTCCGCCGGCCATGTGCGCTTTCGCGGTCAGGACATCTCTGGCCTGCCTGCCAACCGCATCGTGCGGCGCGGACTGTCCCGGACCTTCCAGGCGGCGACCATCTATCCCGAAGCTAGCGTGATCGAGAACGCAATACGCGGCGCCTTCTCATCGACGCGCTTTGGCCTGCGCAACAGCCTGTTTCCGGCACGCTGGCGCGCGGAAGCCGAGGAGAAGGCGCTCGCGATCCTCGATCTCTTCGGCCTGTCGCGCCGCGTGGGCCTCAAGGCGCGCGAACTCGCCTATGGCGAACAGCGCAGGCTCGGCGTCGCGATCGCGCTCGCCAGCGATCCCAAGCTGCTGATGCTCGACGAACCGGTCGCCGGCCTGAACCCGGAAGAGGCGAGCGAGCTCGCGGCTGTTTTGCGCAAGGTCAAGGCCGAGCGCGGCGTCACCATGGTGCTGGTAGAGCATCACATGCGGACCGTGATGGGGCTGTGCAACCGCATCGTCGTGCTCGACCACGGCACGCTGATCGCGCAAGGATCACCAGCCGACATCGTGGCGAATCCGCAGGTGATCGAAGCCTATCTCGGCAAGGATGCCGTCCATGCTTGAGGTCCGCGGCATCAGTGTCAATTATGGCGGCGTCACCGCGCTGCGCAATCTGAGCCTGTCGGTCGCGGAGGGGGCGATCGTCTCGCTGATCGGTTCGAACGGCGCCGGCAAGACCACGACCCTGAAAGCGATTATCGGGCTGAAATCCGTCGTGCGCGGCGAGATCCATTTCGACGGCAAGCGCGTCGAGGCGCTCACTGCGCCGCAGCGTGTGGCGCATGGCATCGCCCTGTCGCCGGAAGGCCGCCGCGTCTTCCCGCAGATGAGCGTCGCCGACAACCTTCTGATCGGCGGCTATGTCCGCAATGACAAGGCCGACCGACAAAGGACGCTGGAGCGCATCTACCAGTATTTTCCGCGTCTCGTTGAACGACACGGCCAGATGGCGGGCTCGCTCTCCGGCGGCGAGCAGCAGATGCTCGCGATCGGGCGCGCGCTGATGGCCAAGCCGCGGCTTTTGCTGCTGGACGAACCCTCGCTCGGCCTCGCCCCGATCATCGTCGACGAGATCGCGCGGATCATCACCGAGATCAACCGCGACACCAGGATGTCGATCATCCTGGTCGAACAGAACGCCAAGCTCGCGCTGAACCTGTGCGACCAGGCCTATGTGCTCGAGACCGGCGCGGTGACCTTGAGCGGAAACGGCAAGGACCTCCTCGCCAGCGACTATGTAAGGCGGGCTTATCTGGGCATCTGAGGCTCGGCCGCCGATATCGGGAGATGGATATGACCACCAAGACAACCCTCGGCTTCATCGGCCTCGGCGTGATGGGCGAACCCATGTGCCGCCATCTCGTCCAGAAGACGAGCGCCGACGTCACGGTCCACGACATCAATGCCGCGCCGGTGACGCGCCTCGTCACGCAGGGCGCCCGCGACGGCGGCTCGCTCGCCGAGGTCGCCAAGGCCGACATCGTCTTCATCTCGATGCCGAGCGGCGCGCATCTCCAGCGGATCTGCGAGGGCCCCGACGGCCTCCTCGCCTTCGCTCGCCCCGGCCAGATGATCGTCGATCTTTCCACCAGCCCGCTCAAGCTGACGCGCGAACTGGCTGCCGCTTTCGCGGCCAAGGGCGCGGACTATGCCGATGCGCCCATCGCCCGCACACGCGCTGCTGCCGAGGCCGGCACGCTCGCGATCACCGTCGGCGCGACACCCGAGATCTTCGCACGCGTGGAGCCTCTGTTGCGTTGCTTCGCAGCAGAGGTGACACATTGCGGCGAGGTCGGCTCAGGCCAGGTTGTGAAGATTCTGAACAACATGGTCGTGGTCGGCACGGTGACGGCGCTCTGCGAGGCAGCCGCCATCGCCGAATCCGCCGGCATCGACAGGCAGGCGCTGTTCGAGGCCTTCGCCAAGGGCTCCGCCGACAGCTTTGCCCTGCGCAATCACGGCTTCAAGGCCGTCGCTGCGCGCGAGTTCCCCGAGCGCGTCTTCTCGACGGATTACATGCTCAAGGACGTCTCCTATGCGCTGGAGATGGCCAGGGACGGCGGCATCGACGCAAGAGAGGCTGCGCTGGGCGCGCGCCTCCTCGGTGAAGCCTCGCAGCAGGGGTTCGGCGCAAATTACTGGCCGGTGATCATCAAGGTCATCGAAGGCGCGGCACGGTAGGCCCCTGCCCCGGGCATCATCCGCCGGGCCTACCAAGCGGGTCGGCATCGAGCCGCACGATACCGTCGAGCCCGTTGCGCGCGGCCGGGAACAGCGACAGCACCTGTCGGTCATGGCCCGGGATGATGTGCGACGCGGTTTCGGTCATCGCCTTGATCGTGTCGAAGCCGGCAAGCATCTCGTCCATGTCGGCGAGTACCGGGAATGGCCGCTGTTCCAGGATGTTGGCGTAGAAATGCGACGCGTCCGAGGCCAGCACGACGAAGCCGCGCCGCGTCCGCACCCGCACGACCTGCAGACCGCTAGTATGCCCGCCGACCCAATGCAGCGAGATACCGTCAGCGAAGTCCGATTGGGGTTGGTGGAAGGCGACCCTGCCTTCGAAGTTCATCTTGACCATATGGCTGACGTCTTCGGCGTTGTAGGCCTTGGCCTGCGTCGGCTCGCACATGCAGCGGCCCGTGCAGAAATGCATCTCGCGCTCCTGCACGTGGTAGCGCGCTTGCGGGAACAGCCCGTGATTGCCGGCATGATCCCAGTGCAGATGCGTCAGGATGACGTCCTTCACGCTACCCGGATCGATATCGATCTGCTTCAGGCCTTCGGCGACCGGGCGCGACACGCTCCAGCCACGGACCTGTCCGGATGTCTCGTCGAAGCCGGTATCGACGATGACCGTGCGGTCCGCGCCAACCAGCGCCCAGACGAAGAAATCCATCGGCATCGGCCGGTCGGCGGGATCGCCGCCGATAAAATTCTCGGGCGAGCGGCGCTCATCCTTCCGTGCATAGCGGATCGCATAGATCTCATAGTCGGACATCACCTGAACCTCACTGACGCTCGATGCCGGCTTCGCGGGTGAGATTGGCCCATAGATCGAGATCGTCGGAAACATGCTGAGAAAATGGCTTCGGGCCAAGCCATTGGGCTTCGAAGCCGATTGCGGCGAGACGCTTGCGCATATCGGGCTCGTCGAGGACCTGGTGCAGCGTGTCAGCGAGTTTTGAGACGATCTCGGGAGGCGTACCCTTGGGCGCAAATACCCCTGTCCAGGCAGACAGGTCGAACAGTTGAACGCCCTCTTCCGTCATCGACGGAATCGAGGGGAACAACACGGTGCGGTTCTTCGTCGTCGTCGCAAGAGCGCGCGCCAGCCCAGCCTGCACCTGGGGCAAGGCCGGTGGCATGTCGAGAAACATCATGGAGACGCGACCGGCAATCAGATCGGTAATGCCCTGGGGGCTGTTCCGATAAGGCACCGCGACCAGGTCGACGCCGGCACGCTTCTTCAGCATTTCACCCGAGAGCTGGCCGATGGCGTTGGCATAGGCGAAGGAAAGCGAGCCCGGCTTGTCCCTAGCAAGCGCGACGAGATCGCGGACGGTCTTTGCCGGAACCTCGGGGTTGACGATGAGGAAATAGGGATACAGGCCGAGCTGGGAGATCGGCGCGAAATCAGCTTTCGGATCGTACTGGATCGACTTCAGCATGCTCGGATTTGCGGCATGGGTCGACGACCCACCCGCCATCAAGGTGTAGCCATCCGGCGCGGAACGGGCGGCGGCGGCGGCGCCCACGGCACCATTCGCCCCCACCCGGTTTTCGATGATGATCGGCGTCTTGAGCAGTTCGGAGACCCGCTGGAAGACGATACGCGACACGGCATCCGTGCCGCTGCCGGCGCCGAACGGCACGATCAGCGTGATCCTCTGGGAGGGATAAGTCTCAGCCGCGGCAAGCCAGCAGCTCGAGACGAGAAGGGCGACGCCCAGCAGAAACCGTTTCACGGTTTTATCCTCCCATTATTGTTTACTGTTAACATTCTACGTGCACACCCGCTACCGTCAAGCGCTCAGTGTCCCGTCTGCTGCTGCTCTCAGCGCACGCACAACGACCATTGCTAACTGTTGACAACGCCGAAGGCCTGGAGTCAAACCACTCGGGCGATCGGACGAGGAGCCCGGCAGAGACAGCCCTTCCATCATGGCAACGGGGCCGTTTCGCGAAGGGCGGCAGGCCACCGCCCATGAAGAAACGCGCCTCGTCGGTCCCGTAAGACCACGCGGCGAACGGCGGCTCGAAAGGGCGCCGCTTCTCAGAGAATCGAGGAAACGATGCGCAAGACCTATGATCTTTTCATCGCCAACGAGTCGGTCCGCGCCGCGAACCAGGAATGGTTCCCTGCTATCGACCCCTTCCGGCGAGAACCATGGGCCGAAATCCCCCAGGCGAGCGCCGATCAGGTCGCCGATGCGATCGCCGCCGCGCGCCGAACCTTCGACACCGTTTGGAGCAAGACCTCGGGTCTGGCGCGCGCCACGCTGCTGCACAAACTGGCCGATCTGCTCGTCGAACAGGCCGAGCGCATGGCGGTGATGGAAAGCACCGACAACGGCAAGATCATCCGCGAGACGCATGGCCAGATGCATTTCGCGGCGCGCGCCTACCGTTTCTTTGCTGGCTGCGCCGACAAGATCTTCGGCGATACGATCCCCCTCGATCAGCGCGACGTCTTCGATTTCACCCGGCGCGAGCCGCTCGGCGTGGCTGTCCTGATCACCGCCTGGAACTCGCCGATGGGTTTGCTTGCCAACAAGCTCGCGCCAGCTCTGGCTGCAGGCAATTGCGTCGTGATCAAGCCCTCCGAGCACGCCTCGGTGACGACGCTGGAATTCGCCGAGCTTGTCCGGCAGGCCGGCTTTCCGCCCGGCGTCGTCAACGTCATCACAGGCGACTACCGGACCGGGCAGGCCCTGCTCGCGAGCGGGCGCATCGACCGAGTGAGCTTCACGGGAAGCCCCAATGTCGGACGCCAGATAGCCGCCGAGGCCGGCCGCCTGCTGGTTCCCGTCACGCTTGAGCTGGGCGGAAAATCGCCCAACATCATCTTCGAGGACGCCGATCTCGACAAGGCGACCGTCGGCGCGCTCGCTGGCATCTTCGGCGCCACGGGCCAGACTTGCATCGCCGGATCGCGACTGCTGGTCCAGCGCTCGGTCCATGACCAGATCGCGGCGCGGCTGGTCGAACGCGCGCGCAAGATCAGGCTTGGCAACCCCCTCGACAAGGCGACGGAGATGGGAACCGTGGCGAACGAACCGCAGTTCGCGCGCATCCTGCAATGCATCGACGAGGCGAAGGGCGAAGGTGCGGTGCTCGCGACAGGCGGCAAATCAGCCTCCGGCGAAGACCTCGGCAAAGGCCTCTTCATCGAGCCGACGATCTTCACCGGCGTCGACAACGGCATGGCGATCGCCCAGGAAGAGGTCTTCGGGCCGGTGCTGTCGATCATTCCATTCGATACCGAAGAGGAGGCCGTGGCGATCGGGAACGACACCAGATACGGCTTAGCCTCGGGCGTCTGGACCACGAACCTGTCGCGCGCCATGCGCGTCTCGAGGGCGATCCAGGCGGGCACCGTCTGGGTCAACACCTATCGGGCGTCCAGTGCGATGGCACCGTTCGGTGGCTTCAAGGAATCGGGTTTCGGCAAGGAGCGCGGCGTGATGGCGCTCGACGAATTCCTGCAGACCAAGAATGTGATGATCGATTTCTCGGATGAGGAGCGTGACCCGTTCGCACTCAAGCTCTGAGCAAAGGAGATAACACCGACCGATGCTGAGCGGTCTTGAGCCTGCCCCCGATGTCGGGCCGGCCAGTTGGCCGCTTCCAGGAGGCAGATCGGTCACCACAGCCTGTATGCCGATGGCCAATGTGGAGCCCGATTGGGGGCTTGCCAGTGAGCGTTCAGGCAGCCTAAGCGCGGCTCGTCACAGCCCATCAGTTGCGCTGCTTTCAAAAACCGGCAGCCAGGATACCGGCTGCCGGCAATTTTCAAACCGGATTAGCCGGTAACGGCGGCGCTGAAGCCGGTCTCGCTGCTGAAGGAGAGCGTCGCGGGCTTGTACACAAGCTCGGCCGGCAGCGTTGCGGAGAACGTGCCCGAGCGATCGCCGAAGCTGTAGCTGCCGGACACGGCGCCATTGGCCGAGATGTCGACCGTGGAGGCGAATTGGAACGCGCCGCCGCTGACGAGGTCGAGCATGTCGGCGTTGATTTCGGTGATGCTGTTCATTGTAGTCTCCTATTGGTCGTGGTTGGAGGTGGAGGATTTGCCGGGATGGCTTTCCCCTTCTTATTGTCGCCGACTGCCTATGGCCCTGAGGGGATCCAATACCCAGTCGGTGAAGTGGCGGCGGTCTGTGATGACATCGCCGATGAGGGTCATGCCCGGGGCCAGGGGGCGGTCTTCGCCATAGGCGCTGACGCTGGTGCGCTCGAGACTGACGGTCACGCGGTAGACCGGGTCCTTGAACGCGATCGGAGCCAGGAGCTCGCCTTCGCGATAGGTGGCGCGCGAGACCTGCACGACACGGCCAGGCACAGTGCCGAAGCGCTGATAGGGGAAGGCATCGATCCTGAGCCGGACATCCTGCCCCGGTTGTACCAATCCGGCGGCCCGCGGCGGCACCAGCAGATTGGCCTCCAGATTGCTATCAGCCGGAACCAGGGCCGCCAGGGGCGACTGCGCGACCGCCGTCTGTCCCGGCTGGGCCTGCAGCGCCGCGACCCGCCCCGCCACCGGGGCGACCATGACGTAGGAGCGGTTCACCTCCAGCTGCGCCAGTGCCTGTTCCAGTTCGCTGCGGGTTCCGTGTAGTTGCGCGAGCTTGTCGTCCCGCGCCGCCGGCAGGCTCGCCAGCTGCGACTGGGCGTCGTTGAGGTCGCCCAGTCGGGACTCCTTCTGGCGCTCCAATTCATGGATCACGCCCTGCTGGACGAGCGCCTGCTGCTGGCGGCGCGACAGCTCGAAGCGCGTGCCGTTGCCCTTGACCTCCAGCTGCGAGTAGCGGCTCGCATCGTCGCTCTGCAGCACCTGCAGCTTGCGCTCCGCGATCAGCCGCTGCTCCTGGCGCGCCAGTTCCTCGCCAAGGCCTTGGGTACGGGTGGCGAGCCGCCGGCCTTCTTCCTCATAGCGGGCAATCGCCGCCACGATCTGCGTGTCGATCGCCTGGATCCGGGCCTCGGTCTCCACGCGCAGCTTCTCGCCGACAGGGCCGCTGGCGCCGGCCGTCTCCAGCGACAGCTCGACCAGAGGGTGGCCTTGGGCGACCATATCGCCCTCATGCACCAGCACCTTGGTCACGGTGCCGCCTTTGCTGGCATAGACCTGCGCCAGGCCGCCAGTCGGGGCGATATAGCCCTGCACGGTCTCCTTCTGGGCGTAGGTGCCAGTCACGAGGTAGCCCCCACCGACAAGCACGAAGACGCCGAGGGCAGCCGTCATCACACCATGGCTCACCGGCTGCACGATCATGACCTCGCCCTGAAGCCGGCGGCGGTGCTCGATGGCTTGCGTACGGAACAGGCCCGCGCTCATGGCACCACCTGCAGGGGCTGAGGCTGCACCTCTCGCCCGAGCTCGCGTACCTGGCCGCCTGCCACGGCGAAGACGCGCTCGGCCCCTTCGATCGCGCCAGCGCGGTGGGCGACCATCACCCGGGTTATGCCGAGCGTGCCCAGGGCCTGCATGACGCGGCGCTCCGCGAACACGTCAAGATTGGCGGTTCCCTCGTCCAGGAACAGGATGGAAGGGCGGCGATACAGCGCCCGGGCGAGCAGAACGCGCTGCTGCTGGCCACCCGACAGGGTGGATCCCAGATCGCCCACCAGGGTCATGTAGCCCATGGGCATGCGCAGGATTTCGTCATGGAGGCTGACCAGCCGCGCCACCTCTTCGATGCGGGCGAGGTCCATCTCCGGATCGAAGAAGGCGATATTGTCGGCAATGGTGCCGGCGAAGAGCTGGTCGTCCTGCATCACCACGCCGATGCGTTCGCGATAGATCCGCGTGCCCAGCGTGGCCAAGGGCAGCCCGTCCACGAGCACCTCGCCCTCGCCCGGCGGATAAAGGCCCATAAGCAGCTTCAGCAGCGTGGACTTGCCACCGCCGGAAGGGCCGACGAACACCGCGAACTGCCCCGGCTCGACCGTCAACGACACGTCCTTCAGCACCCAGGCTTCATGTTCGGCATAGCGGAAGGACAGGCCGCGCAGTTCCAGCGCCCCGGCGAGCGCACGGCTCGTCCGGCTCGCGGCCTCCAGGTTCGGCTCGCCGTCCTGATGCACGGCATCCGCCAGGCGCTCCAGATGGAGGCCAGCCATGCGGAACTTGAAGAATTGCTCGACCAGGGACTGGGCCGCGGTGCTGAATTGGCTGCGATAGGCCAGGAAAGCCAGCAGCATGCCCAGCGTCATCTCGCCCCGGATGATGGCCCCGGCGCCAAGATAGAACACCAGCAGCATTTCCGCCCCGGTCAGGAAGGACAGGCCGGCGGTGCCGTTGAGGCCGACCTTCTGAACGCGAACCGTGTTGTTGATGCTATCGGCATAGGCGTTCTGCCAGACGCCATGGCGCTCCAGCTCCCGGCCGAACAGCTTGAAGGCGCGGGCGCCCCGGATGGTTTCCAGGAAGATGCCGTCGACCTTGGCCTGGTACTGGATACCCTCATTGGTCAGGCTCCTCAGCCATGGGAAGGTGCCGAGCCGAACCGCGACGAGAAGCGCCAGCGAGACCAGCACCACGCCCGCAAGGGTGGGAGCGTAGATCAGCATCACCGCCAAGGTGACGATGGCCATGACCCCGTCCAAAGCTGCGGAGACGAGACCACCCGTCAGCAGATCCTGGATCGGCTGAAGCGAGTTGAAGCGCGACAGGATATCGCCGAGGCGCCGTTTCTCGAACCAAGGAATGGGCAGGCGCAGCGCGTGACGCAGCAGGTTGCCGCGCATCTGGAAGGTCAGCAGGGCGCTGAAATGCATCTGCACATAGCCGCGCAGCAAGGTGGTGCTGCTCTGGATCAGCAGCAGCAGCCCGGCGCCAATGACGATGACATTGAGAAGATCAAGGTCGCCCTTGGAGATCGCCTCGTCCACGATCATCTGATTGACCAATGGGGAGAGCAGGCCGAAGAGCTGCAGCAAGACTGAGAGGACCAGGATCTGCAGCAGGCTCGGGATGAAGCCGGCGTTCTTGGACCAGAGATCGGTCAGGCGCACGCGCTCGACTACCTGGCGCTTGCGGAAGCTGGCTGCCGGCGTCAGCTCAAGCGCCACGCCGGTGAAGTGCTTGGCGGCCTCCGCATGGGACAATTGTCGCAATCCGCAGGCGGGGTCGTGAATTTCGATGCGGGCCGAGCTCGCCCGGCTCAGCACGACGTAATGGGACATGTTCCAGTGCAGGATGCAGGGCATCCTCAGCTTTCCGATGTCCTCCATCTCCAGCTTCAGCGGCCGGCTGGTCAGGCCCAACTCGTCGGCAACAGTGATGAGGGTCTTCAACGTCGTGCCCTTCGCCGATACCGCATGACGACGCCGCAGCTCCGAGAGCGTCGCCCGATGACCGTGGTGGCTTGCCACCATCGCCAGGCAAGCGAGCCCGCATTCGGCGGCCTCGGACTGAAGCTGGGGCTCGATTCGCGAGCGGCGATGAAGGGTCGTGAGGAGCGATTGGCTCTCCTGGGGCGGAATCAAGGCCTCTGCGGATTTGAACTTAAACTTAAATCTCTCCGACAAAATCGGACGATTTAGCCAACAACTTGCATCAAAATCCGCAAAAAGCATGTTTTTCCAAATTTTATGAAAAGGATACATGTCGGTTATTTTCGACTCCACTTGGCTTGTATTTTTGATAGCCGGACCGTTTCTTGGCCATCGCCTTCAACAAAACCAACTTGCATCCTGCTTTCCGGGCCAACTGCCGGCTCCGGGAAAATCACCGGCCCCACAAATAAAAACCGCCCAGATGGTTTTTATTTGACCCGTAGGTTTCGCTGCATTTCTGATGCTCTCACCCGCTCACGTCGTCATGCACAGGCAGCGCGGACAGACCAACAAGGCCGCAGGGCCTCGCGGATACGACGCAGGCAAGATCGTAGGCCGCGGCTGCCGAGGTCCTCATGTGCCACGTCGCGCGCAGATCATGAGTTCCAAGACGACTCCGCTTCGTTCGGGAAACTCGACTTTGATGCCGGTCTGGAGGCGGTGAGCGCCCCAAGGGAATTGTGGGCGGCTAGCGAGCTGGAAAAGCACAATGCCGTCAGGCCGACCCTACCGTTGCAAACCTCGCAACGCCTCTTTCACGATCAGCAATCACCGCCTCTATAATAAAACCGTCCATATGGTTTGTTAAATCCGCCTTTGATGCTATTTGTGACGCTGAATGGAAAGGGCTGGACGATCACTTTCGCCATTCGTCAGATTGAGAGGTGCGAGCTTTGCATGATCAGCCTTCCGTCCTCATCGTGGACGACGACGAGGAAATTCGCGACCTCTTGGCCCGCTACCTGGCCGGCGAAAATTTCCGCGTTCATCTCGCGCGAGATCGCAAGGGCCTGTTCTGGACATTGGACATGAAGAAGCCCGACCTGATCGTCCTGGACGTCATGCTGCCAGACGGCTCGGGGCTGGACATCTGCGGCGAGTTGAGAATGAGCGGATCGCAGATCCCAGTCATCTTGCTGACGGCCTTGAAGGAGGATGTCGACCGCATCATCGGACTGGAGATGGGCGCAGACGACTACATGGCAAAGCCGTTCAATCCGCGCGAATTGGTGGCACGCATTCGCTCGCTGTTCCGTCGCCGGTTCCAGCCGGCTGCGGACTTGACCAAGCCGGTGGCAGCTTATCGGTTCATGGGATTGACGCTGGAGCCCACTCTACGTCGCGTCACCAAACGCGATGGCGGCGAACTCGATTTGACCAGAGCTGAGTTCAATCTTCTTCATGCGCTCCTCGTCTATTCCGGCAGGGTGCTCAATAGAGATCTCTTGATAGAATTGACCCAGGATGGGGAGAGCGTCCCTTTCGGACGCTCAATCGACGTCCTGATCAGCCGGCTGCGACAGAAGCTGAGCACCGAAGCGGGAGCGGAACTCATCAAGACGATCCGAACCCGCGGCTACTTCTTCGCAGCCTCGGTCGAGATCGTCGAAAGCTTGGCATGAAGTCGCTACGGATGCGGATCGCAACGCAACCGGTCGGCACGATCACGCTCGCCGCCATCGCATGCTTGTTGCTTGTCTTGCTTGCGATACAAAACATCGCTGCTCAATAGGAGCGCGGCATGCCGAGATCGTGCTGCGCGACATAGTTCAGGATCATCTCCTCCGAGACGGGGGCGACCCGGAACAGCCGCGCATCGCGCCAGAGGCGTTCGGCATGGTATTCCTTGGAATAGCCCATGCCGCCGAGCGTCTGGATGGCCCGATCCGTGGCGAGGCCGGCAGCATGGCCGGCGAGATATTTCGCCATGTTGGCTTCGGAGCCGTAGGGCTGGCCTCGGTCATGGAGCGTCGCCGCCTTGTGATTCATCAGCCTGGCGCATTCGAGCTGGATCTGCGCCTCCGCCAGCGGAAACTGGATGCCCTGATAGGAGCCGATCGGCGCGTTATTGAAGATCTTGCGATCCCGCGCATAGTCGACAGCGAGTTTGATCGCGAGTTCCGCCGTGGCGACGAGGCCGGCGGTCGTGACGATACGTTCGGTATTGAGCACGTCGAGCAGCTCGCGGAAGCCGCCATCGAGCGTGCCGACGAGTTCATGCCCCTCGACGCGGACATCCTCGAAAAAGACCGAGCTGGAGGGCAGCGTGTTGGTGCCGAGCTTCTCGATCGCCTGATGGCTCAGGCCCTCGCGCCCGACATCGATCAGGAAGAGGCTGATTCCGTCGGTCTTGCGGCTGACATCGTCGAGCTTCTTCGTCCGCGCCACCACCAGCATCTTGGTGGCCTGGGGCACGGCGGTGATCCAGATCTTCTGGCCGTTCAGACGCCAGCCATTGCCATCGGCGCGGGCAAACGCCTTCATCGAGAGCGTGTTCGTGCCGGCATCCGGTTCGGTCAGCGCCATAGCGAACATCGCCTTGCCGGCGACAAGCGCGGGCAGCAATTCGCGCTTCATAGCTTCCGTGCCGAATTTGCTGATCGTCACACCACCGAAGATCGGGTTGCACATGAACATCTGGCTCAGGGTCGAGCCACCGCCCGCCGCGCAGAGCGCTTCGATCGCCATGGCAATCTCGGCCATGCCCAGCCCGGCACCGCCATATTCTTCCGGGATCGCGATACCACAGAGCCCAGCATCGCAGATCTCCTGCCAGATGGCGGCTGGAAAGGCCTTCCTGGCGTCGAGGTCGCGCCAGTAGTCGAGCCCGAACTTCGCTCCGATGCGCCGGGCGGTATCAGTCAGCATCACCTGTTCGTCGCTGCGGTCGAAATTCATGTCGGCTTCCTTTCGGTCGCAGGCTGGCGCAGCAGCGGCAACGGGTGTTCGAGCGTGTTGACGATGAGATCGAGGAATTGCGCGGCGCGCACGCCATCGAGCACGCGGTGGTCGCAGGAGAGGACGAGGCCTATCTCGCGCCGGAGCAGCGGCTGGCCATGCAGATCCGGGCGGAAGACGGGCTTGGCCGCTGCGACACCGAGGATCGCCGACTGGCCGGGATTGATGATCGGCACGAGATGGGATGCGCCATACATGCCGACATTGGAGACGCTGATTGCGCCGCCCTCGAAATCACCCGCGGTCAGCTTTCCGTCGCGCGCCCGGCCGATGATCCACGCGCAATCGGCAGCCACAGCATCGAGATGCCCCCTGCCCGCCTCGCGCAGCACCGGCACGACGAGCCCGCGCGGGCTGTCGACCGCAAGCCCGACATCGCTGCCAGCGAGCGTGACGATATCGCCCTCATCCCACAGCGCATTCGCCTGCGGCATGGCGATCAATGCCCGCCCGACAGCCGCCATGATGAAATGGGTGATGCTCAACCGAACCGGCCCACCGGCCGCATTGAGATCCTCGCGTATCGCCAGAAGCTGGGTGATGTCGGCTTCGGCCAGCACATAGAAATGCGGGATGGTCTGCTTGGCTTGCGACAGGCGTCGTGCCACGACCTGCTCGATCGACGTGGCTGGACGACGGCTGGCGGATACAGCAGGTCTTGCCGCGACAGGTCTTGCCACGACAATGCTTGCTGGCTTGGCCGCGAGCGCCGCCTGCACATCCGCAAGCTTAATGCGCCCGCGCGGGCCAGAGCCCGTGACGCCTGCCAGATCGAGCCCATTCTGCTTTGCGATCCGGCGGGCAAGCGGCGTCGAGACGATACGCCCGATCGCGCTCGATGGCACGGCAAACGGTGCTGACGGCGGTATCGGCTTCGCAGCGACAGGCGCAGTTTCGGCCTTTGCAGTCGCGGGGTCGATTTCCGGCGTACCGTCACCCCAGGTCGCCAGAACGGCGCCAACGGGCACGGTTTCGCCCTCCGGAACGAGAATCGCACCGATCCGGCCGGCATGCTCAGCCTCGATTTCGGTCGCGATTTTCTCGGTCTCGATGACGAAGAGAACATCGCCGGTCGCGACCGCATCGCCCGGCCCCACGCGCCAGGAGGCGAGCAGGCCTTCGGTCATGGTCAGACCGAGCTTGGGCATGACGATCGCGGCGGATTCGCTCATGCTCAGGCGCCCCGGAACTGCGCGGTGCGCTTCTGCAGGAAGGCCTGGCAGCCTTCATGCGCATCCTGCGTGTCGAGCACGAGGCCGATCATGGCCTGCTCATGGCGCAAAGCCGAAGGCAGCGGCATGTCGGCGCCGTCGTTCAAGGTGCGCTTGAGCAGCTTCAGAACCAGCGGCGACTTAGTCGCTATCGTCTGCGCGAGCGCCAGCGCCTGGTCGAGCAGTTCGGCATCAGGAGTGATGCGGTTAATCAATCCGAGCTTTTCGGCCTCGGCGGCGTCGATGCGCCCGCCGGTGAACATCAGTTCCTTGGCCTTGCAGAGCGGGATCTGGCGGATCAGCCGCTGCGAGCCGCCCGCGCCCGGGAACAGCCCGAGATTGATCTCGGGCAATCCGAACTTGGCGGAGCTGGCGGCGATGCGGATATCGATGCAGAGCAGCAGCTCCGTGCCGCCGCCCAGCGCCCAACCGTTCACGGCGGCGATCGTCGGCTTGTCGAGCATCTCGATACGACGGAAGACGCTGTGCAGCCGCTCGCCAAGTTCAAGGTAATGCGGCAGGCCCTGACGGCTATCGAGATCGGCGATGTCGCCGCCGGCCACGAAGGCACGCTCGCCGGCCCCGGTGAAGACGAGGACACGCACCTCTTCGTCAGCTGCGGCGCGCGCCACGGTGGCGTCGAGCGCGGCCAGTGTGTCCATGTCGAGCGCATTCAGCGTCGACGGCCGGTTGATCGTGATCAACGCGATGGCATCGCGGCGTTCATAGAGGATGGCGTCCGTCATCGGATGTCCTTTCAGGCGAGCGTGCGGCGCACGGCCGCGATCACGCGCTCGGCGGAGGGCAGATAGGCGGTCTCCAATCCCTTGGAGAACGGCACCGGCATGAAGGGCGCACCGACGCGCACGATCGGCCCGTCGAGTTCGTCGAAACCGATATCGGCCATGCGGGCGACGATCTCGGCGCCAACGCCGAAAGCCTCGACCGCTTCATGCACGACAACAAGGCGATGGGTCTTCGAGAGCGAAGCCAGCACCGCCTGCTCGTCCCAGGGCTGGATGCTGCGAAGATCGATGATTTCAGCTTCGACGCCTGCCTCGGCGAGGTCTTTCGCCGCAGCCAGCGCCGTGTGGACCGCAGCTCCATAGGCGACGATGGTGACGTCGCGGCCGTCGCGCAGGGTCGCCGCCTGGCCGATCGGGATCACCGGCAGCACGTCGGGCACCTCGCCCTTCATCGCATAAAGCGCCTTGTGCTCGACGAAGACGACCGGATCCGGATCGGTAATCGCCGCCCGCAGCAGGCCATAGGCGCTCAACGGGTCGGACGGACAGACGACCTTGAGGCCGGGCACATGCGCAAACCACGCCTCCAGGCATTGCGAGTGCTGCGGGCCTGCGCCCAGGCCGCCGCCATGGGGCGTGCGCAGCACCATAGGCACGGAACTTTGGCCGCCGAACATGAAGCGCGCCTTGGCGGCCTGGTTCACCATCGCGTCCATGACCAGCGTGGTGAAATCCATGAACATGATCTCGACGACCGGCCGCATCCCGCTCAGAGCCGCTCCCACCGCAGCACCTGCGATGGCGGCTTCCGAGATCGGCGTGTCGAGCACACGTTCCGCGCCGAAGCGCTCGCGCAGGCCACGGCTCGCCCCGAATGCTCCGCCGGCTTCCGAGACATCCTCGCCGATCAGGATCACCGACGGATCCTCCGCCATGGCGTCGGTCAGCGCCTGGTTGATCGCCTTGAGATAGCGGATCTCGGCCATCAGAGACCTCCCTGCATGGCCCGAGCGGTCGTATAGACATCAGCCATCGCAGCCTCGAATGGCGGCGGCGGAGCGGCGCGCGCTGCAGCAACCGACGCTTCGATACGGGCCTCGACCTCGGAGGCGATGTCGGCCAGGGCTGCCTCGTCGACGCCCATTCCGCCGAGCTGGCCTGCCGCGACGCGCAGCGGATCACGCGCGCTCAGGGCCGTCAGTTCGTCGGCATCACGGTATTTCTGCGTGTCCCCCTCGAAATGCCCCCGCACCCGCGTCGTCAGGCACTCGAGAACGCGCGGCCCTTCGCTGCGGACCTCCACCACCAGCCGTTCGGCCTGTTCGGCTACGGTGGCGACATCGTTTCCGTCGATCGAGTGGTGCGGAATTTTATAGGCTGCGGCGAGGTCCTTCAGGGCGAAGGAGAGCTGCTTCGAGGTCGGCAGGAACTCGCCCCAGCCATTATTCTCGCAGACGAAGAGCAGCGGCAGCTTCCAGAGCGCCGCCATGTTCAGGCATTCGTGCAGCAGCCCCTCGGCGAGCGCGCCATCGCCAAAGAAGGCGACGGCGATCGCCCCATTCTTCTGCGAGCGATGCGCCAGCGCGCTGCCGAGCGCGATCGAAAGCCCCGCGCCGACGATGCCGTTGGCGCCGAGCATGCCCACCGACATATCCGCCACATGCATCGAGCCGCCTCGCCCCCGGCAGAGGCCGGTGTCGCGCGCCAGCAACTCGGCGAAGAAGCCGTCGAGCGAAAGCCCCTTGGCAATGGCATGGCCATGACCGCGATGCGTCGAGGCGATGGTGTCCTGCGGCGTCAACGCCGCCATCACGCCGACCGAAACAGCCTCCTGCCCAATGCTCAAATGGATGAAGCCAGGCACCTCGCCGTCGGCGAACATCTTGCTCAGCCGCTCCTCGCAACGCCGGATCAGGACCAGCGACCGATAGAGCTCCAGCAGGCTCGCCGGGGCGTTGTGTCCGACGCCGAGTTGAGGGTGGACCTGTTGTTCGCTCATGACGCTCTCAATTCAAGGGGCTGAGCCCTAGCATGATATGACTTATGAGTCATAATTCATTTTTTGTGCCACATGCTGATCCCGACCAACCTGTTCACGCTGCCCGACGGTGCGGTTCGATCGCGGCGAAGAGATCAACAATCTCCCGGACACCGCCATCGGGCAGCGCGTCCACGACGCGCTCTATCCGTTCGAACAGCTCAGGCCTGAGCCGCTGCTCCGCACCGATCCGCGTCAGCAATTCGCGCAAGGTGGCGCGGTCGAAGGCATAATCGGCCGGCGTCATGGTCTGCGCGTGGACATGGCGCGCGCCGCTCACCGTGTCGGCCTCGAGCACCGCGCTCAGCACCGGCACTTCGGGGTCCGTAACCAAGGTGATCTTCGCGACCAGCCCATTCACCGCCGCGTCGTCATAGGTCGTCATCCGCTTCATGCTGGGCACGCCATGGACCAGCGTCGTCGCGATACAGAAGGGAATGCTCATCAGCGTGCCCGAGATCGAGTTGAACGGCCCGACCGCGTCCATGCCGGCATAGCCGGTCTCATAGGGGTTCATCCGAACGCGAACCGCAGCGAGCGCCTCGCCTGCGATGACCCGGCGCAGCGCAAGCGCGCCGGTGACCGGCGTCTGGTTGAAGGCGCAAACGGGGAACGGTTTGAAAGTGACCCGTAGGATCGACCAATCCTTGCCCAATCGCGCAGTAAGATCGGCTGGCGGCTCCACGCTGGCATAGCAGCGGATGAGGCCGGCCCGCCCCTCGAAGGCATGCGGCGCCGAGACCGAGCCTGCAGCGGCCAGCTCGGCCGCCACCAGCCCGTTGCGGGCTATGACACCGACCTGATAGCGCCACTCATCCGTGCCGTCGGCGAAGGACTGCAGCACGCCGCCCGTGAACGACACCGCATTGGCCAGC
This sequence comes from Allobosea sp. LjRoot9, assembly GCF_964252745.1. Classification (NCBI taxonomy): domain Bacteria; kingdom Pseudomonadati; phylum Pseudomonadota; class Alphaproteobacteria; order Hyphomicrobiales; family Alloboseaceae; genus Allobosea; species Allobosea sp. LjRoot9. The sequence goes on from NZ_CAXUPC020000002.1 coordinate 205,856, forward strand.
GCGGCGGCCAGCCGCTCCTCGTCGAGCCCCATCAGCTTGCCCGCTGCCGCAGCGGCCGCGACGCAGCCATAGGTGGCCGAGGAACGGAAACCTGCCGGGGTGGAGTTGATCGCAAATGCGGTCTCAAGCAGCCCGCCGGCCTCATAACCAGCGACCAGCGCCGGAATGAGCCGCGCCAGCGGGTAACCGCGCGCCTCCGTCATGGCGAGCAGCATCGGGATCAGGATCGTGCCAAAATGCGCGGCGCCGCAGCTGTCTTCCTGCGCGCGGCCATGGAACAGGGCGCTGTTGGCGAGGCAGGCTGCACCGATCGTCGAGCGCCGTCCGTCTCCGAACAGGGTCGCGCCGGTCGGCACCTCGCCATCGAGCGCCAGCGCCGCCCGTCGCGCCACCGGTGCATAGGGCGTATCGAAGCCGTTGACCGCCATGCCGAGCGCGTTGACGAGGCAGGAGCGCGCCTTGTCGACAACCTCGAGCGGCAAGGTCTCGGCCCGCAATGACGCGACGAACCGGGCGATTTCCTGGGTCAGCGTTGGCATGACACCCTCCCTGCTGGCTAGAGCGCGAGATAGCGCTGGCGGACGTCGTCATTGGCTTTCAGCTCCGCGATCGTGCCGCGAAAGACGATCTGGCCCTTGTCGATCACGGTCGCATCGCTGGCGAGGCTGAGGCAGAAATGCATGTTCTGCTCGGCGATCAGGATGGTCACGCCGGTCTCCCGCAGCGTGCGGATGAAGGCGCCGATGCGCTGCACGATGATTGGGGCCAGCCCCTCGCTGGGCTCGTCGAGCAGCAGCACGGAAGGGTTGCCCATCAGCATGCGCGCGATTGCCAGCATCTGCTGCTCGCCGCCGGAAAGCCGGCCCGCCAGGCGGTGGCGCAATGGCGTCAGCAGAGGGAAGGCCTCGTAGATCCGTTCGACGCTCCATTCATCCCGACCGTCGGGGCCGGGCTTTTGCGCGATCAGGAGATTGTCCTCGACGCTGTGGTCGGGAAAGACCTGCCGATCCTCTGGCACGAAGCCCAGGCCGATGCGCGCGATATGATAGGGCTTGCGCTTCGTCGTCTCCTGGCCGAGCACCTTGACGAACCCGCGCCTGGGCGGGGCGAGGCCAGCGATCGCCTTCATCGTCGTGCTTTTGCCGGCGCCGTTGCGGCCGAGCAGCGCCATGGTCTGGCCCTGGCTCACCGCCAGATCGACCCCGAACAGAATCTGGCTGGCGCCGTAGAACACGTCGATTCCGGCGGCCTCGATGACATATGGCGCGCTCATGCCGCAGCCTCATGCTCGGTGCCGAGATAGGCCTCGATCACGGCCGGGTTCGTACGGATTTCCTGCGGCGTGCCTTGCGCCAGCACGCGGCCATAGCTCAACACGCGGATCGAGGGCGCGATCTTGAAGACGATGTCCATGTCGTGCTCGATGAAGACGACCGTGATCTTTTGGCGCTCCCAGAGCTCGCGGACCTTCTCGATCACCCGCCAGCGCTCCTCGGGGCCCATGCCGGCGGTCGGCTCGTCAAGCAGCAGCACCTTGGGTTCGAGAACCAGGGCCAACGCGATATCGAGCAGCTTCTGGTCGCCATGGGAGAGATTGGCCGACAGCATCGCGCGCTTGGCCTGCAAGCCCACCATCCCGAGGCAATGCTCCGCATGGCTGCGCGTCGAAGCCAGCGGAAAGCGTGAGCCGAGTTTGGTTGAATGGCGGTGATGAGCCGAGACCGCCGCCAGCAGCGTCTCCTCCACGCTCAGCGACGGGAAAATGCTCGCGACCTGGAAGGCCCGGCCGATGCCGCGCCGGACGATCTGCCCGATGCTCAGGCCCAGGATGGATTGTCCATCGAGCCGGATATCGCCGCTATCGGGCTGGAAGGCGCCCGAGAGCAGATTGAAGAAGGTGCTCTTGCCGGCACCATTGGGGCCGATGATCGCGGTGAGCGAGCCGGTCTCGAAGGTCAGGGTGACGTCGTCGGTCGCCCTGACGCCGCCGAAGGACTTCACCAGATTGACGATCTCAAGCATCGGGACCGTTCCCCGGATCGCGAAAGCCGCCATAGCTGTGCCAGGACTGACCTGCGAGCCAACCGCAGTCCACGGGTACGTCGATGCCCGTCATCGCCGAGGCATCGGGCGAAGCCAGGAAGGCGACGACGCGAGCGATCTCATCGGGTTCGACCAGCCGGCGCAGCGCCGCGCTGCCGATGAGATTGGAAACGTCGCGCTCGCCCTTGTCGATCGCATCCTGCAGCGCCGGCGTCCGGGTGAAGCCGGGCGAGACCGAATTGACGCGGATCTGGGCCGGTCCCCATTCGGAGGCGAGACAGCGCGTGATCGAGATCACGGCCGCTTTGGCCGGCGCATAGGCATGCAGCGGCATCGAGCGCTGCCCGGCGATCGAGGCGATGTTGACGATGCTACCTGAGCGCCGCGCCAGCATAGCCGCGCCGAAGACGATGCAAGCGAGATAGGTGCCGCGCTGGTCGATATGGACGACATGGTCCCATACCGCCATCGGGAGTTCCGTCGGCCGCAGCGGCGGCTGCAATACGCCGGCGCTATTGACCAGGATGCCGACGGGGCCGATCGCCGCCTCGATCCTGGCGGCGGCATCCTTCAGCCCGGCCTCGTCGCCGACATCGCCGAGCGCCGCATGACCACCAACCTCCTCGGCCACGGCCTGGGCGCGGGCAAGATCACGGTCGAGCACAACGATCTTGCAGCCGCGCCTGGCGAGTTCACGGCAGCAGGACGCACCGATGCCGCTGGCGCCGCCGGTCACGACGGCGATGGTGCCGGCAGTCATGTCAAAGCCCTTTCAGCTTTCGGAGCGGCAGAGGCGCTAAGGCGTGTCCTGCGGCTGCCGAGCCAATCCATCACGAAGTCGAGCAGGCCTTTGCGCAGGCCGAGCGCGAAGAGCAGGATCACGATGCCCAGGACGAGCCCGTGATGCTCGGCGGTGCGCGTGACGAAGTCGTTGAGCAGGAGCAGCAGCACGGTCCCGACCATCGGACCCAGAAACGCCGCCGTACCGCCCAGCATGACGATGAAGACGGCCTCGCCCGACATCGTCCAGAAGGCGAACTCGGGATAAGCGCCCGAGACGAACAAGCTCATGATCACGCCGCCCAGGCTCGCGAACATGCCCGCCAACACGAAGGCCGTCAGGCGGGTGCGATAGACGTCGATACCGAGGAAGCCGGCGCGGGTCGCGTTGTCGCGCACCATCCGCAACGTGTAGCCGAAGGGCGAGGATGCGATGTGGCGCATCGCCAGCAGGCCGATGACCAGCAGCGCCGCGCTGAACAGATAAAGCTGCTTCTGGTCAGCCAAATCGATGCCGAGGAAGGGCGGGCGCGGGATGCCGCCGCGCAGCCCCTGGTCGCCCCCCGTCACGGGCACCCAGGCGATGATCAGGCTGTGCGCCAGCATCTGGAAGGCGAGCGTGACGAAGGCGAAATAGATCTCCTTCAGCCGCACGCAGATCGCGCCGACCACGAGCGCGACGAGCGCCGAGACGACAAGCGTCAGCAGGATCGCCAGCGGAATCGGCATTCCCGTCCGCTGCATCGCAATGCCGAAGCTGTAGGCCCCCAGACCGAAGAACAGACCATGCCCGAAGGAGACCATGCCGCCATAACCGACGAGCAGGTTGAGCGAGGTCGCAAACAGGCCGAACGCCGCGCAGCGGATGACGAAGTCGATCAGCGCGCTGCTCGTGGTCAAGAGCGGCAGACAGGCCAGCACGAGGAAACCGGCGAGGCCCAGCAGGCCATCGCGAAAAGCAGGACGCATCATCTCAAGCCGCCTCGCGTCCAAACAGCCCGGTCGGCTTGGCGATGAGCACGACCGCCATGGCGAGATACATCAGCGTCTCCGTGAAGAGCGGGAAGCCGAGCGCGCCGAACGTCCGGATCAGCCCCAACAGGAGCGCTCCCACGAGCGCGCCCAGGATCGAGCCCATGCCGCCGATGACCGTGACGATGAAGGACTCGATCAGGATCGAGAAACCCATGCCCGGCGTCAGTGAGCGGACGGGCGCGGCAAGACCACCCGCCAAGCCCGCCAGCAGACAGCCCAACGCAAACACGCCGGTGAAGAGCAGACCAGTGTTGATGCCCAGCACCGAGACCATGGCCGGGTTGTGAGCGGCAGCCCGGATCGTCTTGCCGAACCGCGTCTTGGCAATGGCAAGCCCGAGGATCAACGCTATCAGGAGGGCCGCCGCGATCAGGAACAGATAGAAGGGTGGCACCACCCCGCCCATGACGAAGAGCGGCGGGACGCGGAAGGCATCGGGCATGCCCATCGATTTGAACTCGGGACCCCAGACGATACGCACGAGGTCGTCCATGATCAAAACCAGCGCGTAGCAAACCAGAAGCTGCATCAGGACGTTGCCGCCATAGATGCGCTGCATGAAGAAGCGCTCGACGATGACCCCGAAGAGGCCGGTCCCCAGTGCGGCGCCGACCAGCGCCAATGCGTAGCTGTCGGTGAGCTGGAACACCGTCATCGCGAGATAGGCGCCGATCATGTAGAAGGCGCCGTGGGTGAAATTGACGATCTTCATCACGCCGAAGATCAGCGTCAGGCCAACGGCGACGAGGAACAGCAGCATTCCGATGATGAAGCCACTCGTCACCTGCGTCACCATGCAGGAGGCCGAGGACAGGCACTCTGTCAGGGCGTTGAGATCCATCATGCGCTCACGGAAAAGAGATCGTGCGGGCCGCGCGATGGCGTGGCCCGTAAGGTCCCGGCGGCAGGGCCCGGGCCCTGCCGCCGGGATCCGTCAAAGGACTCAGGCGAAGCCCTTTTCCTTCTTCCACTCGGCCTCGAGCTCGAAGATGCGCTGCCAGGGCACGCTCTTCATCTCGGGCACGTAAGGTTCCTTGGCGATGGTCGTGCCCCAGCCGACGGCGTAGCCGACGATGGTCTGATCCTCGGCGCGCATCGTCACCGTACCGTCTGCGCCGAAAGGCGAGTCGATCTTCAGGCCGCGCAGCGCCTCGGCAATCTTCTTGCCGTCTGCGGAATTGGCTTTCTTGGCGGCGGCGGCCAGGAAGTTCACGGCAAGACCGTTCTGCCAGGCCCAGTTCGTGGGGTATTCGCCGTATTTCGCCTTGTAGGCATCGCCCCAGGCGGCGTTCTGCGGCGTGGCCGGGAAGGTCTTGATGTAGCGATTGCCGGAATGGATGCCCGTGGGCAGGTTCTTGACCGTGGTCAGCGCCGTATAGTCAGCCATGTTGACGGCATAGAACTGCGTCTGGCTGAACAGGGCATAGATCGCGGCCTGGTCGATGAACGAGGTCAGGTCGCCGCCCCAGAGGCAGGAATACAGCGCTTGCGGCTTGGCCTGCAGCAGCTTGGTGATCGACTCGGTGTAGTCGGGCTGGAAAATCTTCGGCCAGGCTTCGCTGATGATCTCGACCTTCGGAGCGAAGCGCTTGAGGTACATCACGAACTCGGCCGTCGTATCGCGGCCATAGGCATAGTCCGGTGAGCAGGTCGCCCAACGCGTGATGCCCTTGGCGTTGACGATGTCGGCGGCGTAGGTACCGCCTGCAACCGAGTCATGAATGCCTTGCCTGGCACAGCGGAAGGCATTTGGCAGCCTGAGCTTGGGATCAGCCGTGAGCGAGGACGTCTCTGAATTGGTGTGCACGCAAAGAACGCCGAGATCGCGCGCAACCTCGTGCACGGCGAAGGCGCCAGTCGAAGCCTCTGCATCGAGCAAGAGCTCGCAACCGTCGGAATTGACGAGCTCGCGGGCGACACGGGCGGCCTCCTGCGGCTGCCCCTTGGTATCGCGGACCACGAGTTCGATCGGCCGCCCGGCGAGGCCACCAGCCGCATTGAGCTTCTCGACCTCCATCTGCGCCGCATTGCGCGACGAGGTTCCCAGCTGCGCAACGCGGCCCGAAAGGATGGTCGGGAAGCCGATCTTGACCGTCTTGGCCTGCGCGCCGGCAACCCAGGGCATCGAGACGGCCCCAGTCGCCGCAGCGCCTGCTGCGAAGAAATTGCGCCGGCTCATCGAAGAAAACGATCGCTTGGACATGGCTCTTCCCTTGGGTCCCCGCCTGCCCTTTCCGTCTCTGCGCGGTGGGCATGCATTATGTGCCGCAGCCTTTGCCGCTGGCGGTGTTGGCAGCGATAGTCGTGACGATGGATGGTGACGTCAAGCAAAAAATGAATTACGAGTCATAAATCAGAAAAAGACGAGAACGGGCTCCTCGCCGAGCCCGGCGGCAGGGTGGGAATGATCAATCTCTCGAGCTTCATCGGCTTTCACGCCAGCCATACGCCACAGCGCATAGCGATCGTTTTCGGCGGTGAACGCATCAGCTATGCCGTGCTTTTTCAGCGCGTAGTGCACACTGCGGGCTGGCTCGCGTCACGGGGCATCGGGCCGGGCGACGTCGTCGCCGTGTTGATGAAGAACAGCGCCGCCTTCATCGAGATCGCCATCGCTGTGGGACATGTCGGCGCCGTCTTCCTGCCGATCAATTTCCGGCTCTCGGCCGACGAAGTCGGTTACATCGTGGGTGATGCCGGGGCCAAGCTCCTGATCGCGGATGAGGAGCTGGCGACCGCAGCGACGCTCGCGCCCAACCTCGTACTGATCGACGCTGCCGCACAATCCGACAGCACCCGCCTTGGACCTGACGTGACGCCGGCCGCACGGGTCGCGCGCCTACCCAGTGATCTTTTCCGACTGATGTACACCTCGGGCACGACCGATCGCCCTAAGGGCGTGATGCACAGCTACGAGAACTTTTACTGGAAGTGTAGCGATCATGTTCTGGCGCTCGGCCTCACCGCCGAGAACCGCCTGCTGGTCACCGGGCCGCTCTATCATGTCGGTGCCTTTGACCTGCCGGGCATGGCCGTGCTCTGGGTCGGCGGCATGCTGTGCATCCTGCGCGACTTCTCGGCTGACGCCGCGCTCTCCGCGATTGCCCGCGAGCAGCTGGACAGCGCCTGGCTTGCCCCCGTGATGACGAGCGCCATGCTGGCGGCAGCACCTGCCAGCAGCCTCGACCTGACCAGCCTGCGCTGGGTCATCGGAGGTGGCGAGCGCACCCCCGAGGCGCGCATCCGCAGCTTCACGGAAAGCTTCCCGAACGCCCGCTACATCGACGCCTATGGCCTGACCGAAACCTGCAGCGGCGATACGCTGATGGAAGCAGGACGCGAGATCGAGAAGATCGGCTCCGTCGGCCGCGCGCTTGCTCATGTCGAGATCGCGATCCGCGACGAGCATGGCGAGCCGCTGCCAGCAGGGCAGATCGGCGAGATCTGCCTGCGCGGCCCCAAGATCACCAAGGGCTACTGGAACGATCCGGCCAAGACCGAAGCGGCTTTCTATGATGACTGGTTCCGCAGCGGCGATATGGGCTATCTCGACAGCGAAGGCTTCCTGTTCCTAACCGATCGAATGAAGGACATGATCATCTCCGGCGGCGAGAACATCGCCTCCTCCGAAGTCGAACGCGTCATTTTCGAGTTGCCGCAGGTCCGGGAGGTCGCAGTGATTGGCGCCCCCGATGAGCGCTGGGGCGAGAGACCGGTCGCCTTCGTCGTGCTGGAGCCCGGCACCGTGCTTTCACTGGACGCGCTTGCCGCCCATTGCCGCGCGAAGCTCGCTGCCTTCAAGGCTCCCCGCGATCTCGTCCTGCGCGAAAGCTTGCCGCGAAATCCCTCAGGAAAGATCCTGAAACGCCTCTTGCGCGACGAGTTGCGGTCTTAGGCATCGCGGGAGAATGTGGATCACGGTTTCTTCGCAGAAACCATGCTCTAAACTTCGAGAATCAATCCTGCGCCCATCGCTTTCCATTTTCGAGGCCCCTGACACGCAATGGCACGATCCCTTCCAGCAACGGTGGCCAAACGTCTCCCCAAGCTGAGCCGCAGCGAAAAGAACGACGATGTGAAGCGGCGGTTGTTCAGCGCCGCCGCCAAGGTCGTCGGCCGCTACGGCTATGCCGATGCCTCCGTCGCGCGCATCACGGAGATAGCGGGCGTCGCGCAGGGCACCTTCTACAACCATTTCGAGAACCGGCAGGAGCTGCTCGACCAGCTGCTCCCGATCATCGGCCAGGAGATGGTCCACTTCATCCGCGGCAAGATCGACGAAGCGGCGTCCGAAATCGAGAAGGAGGTCGCGCGCTTCCGCGCTTTCTTCGATTTCCTGCAGGAAACGCCGGAGTTCCTGCGCATCCTCAACGAAGCCGAGGTTTTCGCGCCATCGGGCTACCAGCACCATCTCGACAATATTTCGACGGCTTATGTGCGCCTGCTCAAGCGGGCGCGCGGGCCGGGAAAGGTCGGCGACTACAGTGACGAGGAGCTGGAAGTCATCGTCCACATCCTGATGGGTGCGCGCGGCTATCTCAGCCGCCGCTATGCCTATGCCGAAGGCGGCGCAACAGCGATCCCTCAACATGTTGTTACCGCCTATGAGAAGCTCATCCGCAGCGGCCTGATAGGCTAGAGCAGGATGCGAAAAAGTGGACACCGGTTTTTCGCATTGAATATGCTGCCGGCGAGTGACTGGGGTCCACATCGCTCGCTCCAAGAGGGCCTGAACAACCCCTTGGAATCACGAGCGCCCCAGCCACTCAATCCCACTTGTCGGCATTCTCACCCGAAAGCGATGACTGGCCCGACTGATGATACTTGTTCCTGGATACGAAATATCGACTGATCCGAGCCGGCTCGATCACGAGGTAATATATCGGTTCCTGTCCGAGGACTCATACTGGTGCCCCGGCATTCCCCGCTCGGTGGTGGAGACGTCAATTGAGCATTCGCTCTGCTTTGGCGCCTACGAAAGCGAGAGGCAGGTTGGCTTTGCGCGCGTCATCACGGACCGAGCGACGTTCGCCCTGGTCGCAGATGTATTCGTGCTGGAGCTTCATCGTGGCAAGGGGCTGTCGAAGTGGCTCATGCACGAAGTAATGCAACATCCGGACCTTCAAGGCCTTCGCCGGCTGTTGCTGCTCACGTCAGACGCGCATTCGCTCTATAAACAGTTCGGCTTCAGCGAAATCGACAACGCCTGGCGCTTCATGGAAATCCTCAAACCCGACGCGTACAAGCGTACCTAATCGCCGCTGCCTGTACGCCCCGGCGTTCCGGGACGAGCTTTTAGATGAGAGACGGATTCAGGCTTCAGATGGGATCACTTCTTGAGCCCATCTGAAGCCATCCGGCTCTTGGATCGTGGATGAGCTCATGCCCAACTGGCCGTTGGCGCTCAAAATGCGCTGGCCGATGCGAGCCGGCACTGCTCTGCGCAAGTCTCGCTCAATGCTCGATGCTGGCCTGGCCTGCACGCGTTAAGAATGACCTCCTGCCGCAACCCGCCGCCCTCTAGGTTTCTCAGGGAGAGGCTGCCATCGACGCGGGCGATGACCTCTTTCGCGATCGCCAGGCCGAGCCCTGCTCCTGGCAGGTCACGTTTGCGAGATTCCTCGATACGGAAGAAGGGCTCGAACGCGCGTTCGATCAAGTGTGACGGGATACCCGGGCCAGAGTCATCGATGATGACCGTAGCGCTCTCGTCTCGGTTCACTACGGCAACTCTGGCGGCCCAACCATGGGTAGCCGCGTTGATAATGAGATTGCGAAAAGCGCGGGTGAGAGCAAGCGGCGACCCACAGACCGTGGCGGGCTCCAAGGAAACAATCGTAACGGCTAGCCCCGTCGAACCGAGTTCGCGCACGATCTGATCGATCATCAGGTCGAGCCGTATCGCTTCAAACTGCAACGCACCAGATTGCTCTCGAACGAGCATGATCGCGCTGTCGGCGATGTGCTCGAGTTCGTTGATATTGGCGAGCCAACTCGCTCGCTCGGCTTCGTCGAGAAACTCTGCGCGCAGACGCATTCTCGTCAACGGGGTACGCATGTCATGTCCGGCCGCAGCCACGAGCCGCATCCGGCTTGCGATCGTGTCCTGGAGATTGCTGTTCAGGCGATTGAGGGTCCGCGCAGTGGCTCGAACCTCGGCAGGGCCGGTTTCGGGAATGAGGCCAATCTCGCCGTTTGGCTTCACCGCCGAGGCAAATGCCTCCAGCAGCGCCAGAGGACGCGTGATCCGGCGCGAGACGAACAGCGCGATAGCTGTGGTCCCGATCAGGATCAGAAGCCAGCCGCCTGCGATGAGGCGAAGATCATGCGGCGGCACTTCTCCCCGGATCGGCATCACCAGCCACTGGTTTGTGCCGATTTCCAGTGAGGCAATGCGTAGGTTCTGTGCCGTTGCCGCCTTTATGGCGACCTCGCCTGGATTGCCGATTTTCCTGAGGTAGTTGCGCAGGCGCCCCGTCGGTCCGGCAAGCAGCGTACCACCCGGTGGGGCGGATTGGACGATCGACGCTATCCGGTCGGGACTGGCGTTGACCTGGGCGAGATGGCTGACGATATCGAGCTGGCGTGCCAGGTCGGCGAGATAGTCGTCATCGGCGTTGTTCTGTGTCGTGAACAGGACGACACATGACGATACGACAACAACGAGCGTTATCGAGCCGACGAGAAGCGCCGCGATCTGCGCCCGCAACGACATCATGATCAGCCCTCTACGGCTTCGACTGCCGCGGCGAAAAAATAGCCACGGTTTCGAATCGTCTTGATCATCTCAGAGCCGGAATGAGGACTGAGCTTCTGTCGCAGGCGGCTGATCAGAATGTCGATCGAGCGCTCGAAGGGAGCCGCCTCACGCCCCTGCGTCAGCTCCAGCAATTGATCCCTGGTCAGGAGCCGCCCGGCATGTCTAAGGAACGCGAGGAGGAGATTGAACTCGGCGCCAGACAGCTCCAGTTCAGCGCCTTTGCTCATGGTGACACGGCGCAATGCCGGTTCAAGCGTCAACCCTAGAAATTGATAGGCGGCAACGCGCCTCGTCGGGTCGGCAGGCATCGAACGACGGCGAAACAGCGAGCGAATGCGAGCGACCAATTCGCGCGGATTAAACGGCTTTGACATGTAGTCATCCGCGCCGATCTCCAGTCCGATGATCCGGTCGACATCTTCCTTCAACGCCGTCAGCAAGATCACAGGGATTTGGGATCCACGCGTTCTGAGCTCACGGCAGATATCCAGCCCCGAGCCGTCCGGCAACATCACGTCCAGAACGATGAGATCGGGCAGCTTGTTCTCGAGGGCCCAGATCAGACCACCGTGATCTTTCGCGAGATGAACCCGGAAATTCTCGCCCTCAAGGTAGCGGGCCAGGAGGTCGCGAATTTCCTTGTCGTCATCCACGATGAGGATGGAAGGCTGATCATACATGGGCAGAGCCTCCGTGGTATGAGGGCAAGTCGAAAAGCGATTGGCCGGCCTGAGGCATCGGGGGCGAGACACAGGCCGGCCAACGCACCCCGCCGATTGCTCGACAGTGATTGGCAAATCTCAGAGTATTCAATGAAGGCAGAACCTAATCGGGGTTCGGCTGGAACGCTATTTCGATCAAGCTTATGGATAGCCGAGTATAAATCGCGCCTAGAAATGCGTTGTAGAGATGGGAAACCATTGCTTGGCGCTCTTGCTCTCTTGAGCCGGTTCGTGGAATTGGCGATACGCAGGACCATGCCAATGGCATGATCCTCCCGCCCGCCCATGCTATTTGAGCTGACCGATCAGGCTTTCCGCACCATTCCGGACACCGGCCATCGCCGCATCGAGCGGGCCGATGCTGGCCGCGATATCGTAGGGATTGGGGTATTGCTTGGAGATCGAGGCGTAGATCAGTCGATTGGTCTGCGCGTCATAGATATCAACGGCATAGAGGATCGACCCCGTCAGTGAGCCCTCTCCGCCTCGGACGGCCTGGATGCCGTTATAGGCGCCGCCAGCGATATCGAAACGGGACAGAGTACCGATGACAGGCTTGTTGGTCGCAGCGCCCGTGATCGTCAGCTTGACCCTGAAGGCCGTCGGATCGGGAGCTTGTGCGAGCTCGTATCGTGTTCGCAACCTCTGCTCGAACTGGGTCTGCATATAGCTCGCCAGCGCAGCGCGATCATTTTCGGCCATGTCGCCGAATTGATTATCGGGACCACGATAGATTGTAACGGGCTCGACGATGACACGCCTGTACTTCCGCCAATCAATCTGCGTCGTGTAGAGATACGGATAATTCAAGGCGTTGTCCCTGCTGTTGGGACGAAGATAGGACGAAGACGTCAGCCCCGAATAAGCAACAGGATCCGCGCTGCTGACGCAGCCTGCAAGTGCAGCGAAGATACCAAGGCTCATGGCCCGGCCAGCCACAACATAAATACGCATATCATCCATCCTTCTGTAATTATACTATGAGTGTCTTTAATACATGGCAATTCGGCCGTCGCTTCGCAAAAGAATTGCGCAGCAGCGTCGTTAGATGTCTGATTCAGGAATACCTAGACACGATCAGCATCCGGCGCTTCGCCATGAGCAGCCAGCTCAAAACGGGAGCCACTCGCGATCGACCTTCTCGATTGGTTCGGAGGCGCTATCTCTTGGATTGGCCGCCGGAACCGACATGCTCGCGCGCCAAGAGGGGCCACGACGCATGCCGACAGCGCTCAGCACCCACTCCACGGGGTTGGTCGCAGCTCGCTCTACAGTTCACACACATCTGCCCCTCCGCATTCTCAAATCTCACTACCATCAAAGGATTCAAGACGCAAACCGTCTGTACGGTTTTATTATGATTCGCGTTCTCACACAGCCGGGCGCGGGCTCAATGTGCCGGATGAACTGCCATGGACGGTGAGACGGCCTGGATCGCGATCCAGCCAGATGAGCGTGGTTCTGCGTTAGAGTGAAACGTTCAGTTGCCAGACGGCCAACGCGAGTGATCGAGCAGCCGCTCGAAGAGTCGTTGGCGTTCTTCGTCCGAGAGCGGGCAGAGGCCCAGAATCGCCGTAAACACCATTCCCCTGGCGGCCAGCCAGCGCAACGTCGCCAGATCAGGATCGGGAGCGTCGGCCTTGATGATTTCCAGTCTCTTGGCATCCAATTCGCGAAACATCGCCAGGAAACCCGGCTCTTCCGCGATAGCGCCCAGGATGGCAAAGACGGCGGAAGTCGGCTTCGCAAGCACCTCGCGCTGAATGGCGATCTCGGACGACAGGGTGGCTTGTGTTTTTGATGGATCGTAGCTGGCCAGGTAGTTTCGAGAAAACGCGTCGAGACTTTCTACCTGCCGCTCGAGCAAAGCCTTCACAACCGCTTGTTTGGTGCGGAACTGATGCATCACCCCGCCCTTGCTGATGCCGCTCTCACGCGCAATCGCGTCCATTGTCAGCTTGCCGGCGCCATCACGGGCGATGATCGTCAGCGCCGCCTGGATGACGGCGTTGCGTGTGCGCTCGGAACGAGAGGCATTATCCATGATTTTCTCGAGAGTCAGAGGTTGCCAGCAAGAATATGGGACGGATGCGTATTGCACCAATCAGTCACAGCGATCAAACAATCCGATTAGCCGGTTTGCGTTGATTTTTCCTGGTCGCGGACAACCGCGACGCCAACCACCTGCACATTCGCCCAGTACGCTACAATGATCCAAGGCATGGGCATGGGCCTACATCATCGAACTCACCGCCCTCGAATGACAGTTGCGTGGACGCGACCAGAGACACTTGCCCACCGCTCCGTCTCGCCTTCACTGTCAGGCATCGTCCACCATGTCCGACGGCGATCGACCTTGGCCTGTTCCCAAACAGGATAATCGCAGCCAGCTCACCTCCACCCAAAAAGCGCGCGTTCGAAGGCGGCAAGAAGGCCTGGAAACTTAGTGAAACCTGCAGGTCAAATAAAAACCATCCAGACGGGTTTTATTTTGATGGGCGGCAATTTTCTAAGCCGAGTCAGCGCGGAGGGCGGAATGCAAACAGGTTTGGCCAAAGACGGCTTGAGCCCCACGACCATCCACAGGTGCTCGCGTTCGAAAGACAACAAGCGCTCCGTCCGGATTGTGGCATGGCGGCTTTCGTCGCGCAGATTTCGAACCGCCCAACCGACGTGGAATCAGGCTAAATTTGACATGATATCGGCCGCCTGCCCGGTTCGTTCCGCTCCTGCAACATCTGTAAGGGAGCGCCGAGCCGCGACCATTTCCGGTCGGACGGCACGTCTCCTTTTGAAGCTAATAGTCGCGGCTGATTTCTCCCGCTCTGCACTGAGAAGGACGATATCGACCTCGCTCCTGCTGACCTTTCTCGCCGCGTTCGGGGTTGTCGGATACGGCTTGGCAGTTTGGCTCTCGCAGCGCTTCTGAGCCGATACCAGCGCCGCTACTTGCCAAATTTCGCCGCCAGGGCCGACCCGAGCAGGATGGATTTGGCATTGCAATAGAGGCTCACGACGCCCCGATGCCTTGGACCAGAAGGTCCCGCTCTCTTTCCCCATCGAAAACAAATTGCAGCGCCCGATGAACAGCAGGACCGCCTGCCATCGGACCGCTCACTCATCCGCGATCGCGGACCAACCCCGGAGACCAACAAGATGTCATTCTTCCCGCGCGCTTGTCTCGCTTTCGTCGCGCTCAATGGCCTCGCTGCCAGTGCCGCCATTGCAGCAGACCTTCCGAGCAACAACCAGGTGCCGGTCTATACTGCCCGAGCTCCGGCTTTCACCTGGACGGGCTTCTATGTCGGCGCCAATGCCGGCTACGGGGCCAGGGTCGGCAAGGATTATGCGCAATCCGTGCAGCCCGGCTACTTCCCAGGGGCGCCAAGGACATCCGGTACGATCACGTCCGAGCGCACTGGCGACGGCATCATCGGCGGAGCGCAAATCGGCTACAATTACCAAATGGGCAATTGGGTCTTCGGCATCGAAAACGACATTCAATACATGGATCTAGGCAAGAAGAAGAGCGGCTACAGCTTTGCCGGCTCCGGCTCTGTTCCGGCCGGCTTCGACTACAACGGCCCCGAAAAGACGGTGGATTGGTTCGCAACCGGCCGTGGCCGAATTGGCTATGCCTTCGACAATCTCCTCGTCTACGCCACGGCCGGCCTCACCTATAGCAGCCTCAAGAGCGAAAACTGCACGACCGGAAAATGTGACACCAACAAGATCGGCTATGTCGGGGGCGCCGGCGTGGAATATGCCTTCACGCCGAACTGGACGGTCAGGGTCGAGGGCCTTTACGTCAACCTCGGCAAGGCATCGGCTGGCGCGATTGGTACAGACGCTTCAGGCCGCGTCTACACAGGCAGCGCTACCAAGATCGACAACGATATCGCGCTGGTCCGGGCGGGCGTGAACTACAAGTTCTAGAGCGTTTTCGAGCGAAGTGGGTACCGGTCCGCGTGAAGAAAACGCGTTAAAACAAAGAGCTAGAGCTGTTGAACGATCCAATTGGATCGGAAACTGCTCTAGGGCCTCACGTTCCGCCCCTGATCCACCCGCTTGTTTCCTGGCAGCCGTCCCGCACCGATTACCGGGACGGCGAGGCCAGTGGATGTCGCACCGCCATCCCCCGGAATGAAGGAATATGCCAATGAAGGTTTTCGTCATCGCACTAGGCATGACAGCAGCCATTATGATGGATCTCGTCAGACCTGCGGTTGCTCAAGTCGTCATCGACCGGAACCATTCGCAATCAGTCGATTCTGGTGAAGCTGACATGGAAGCCCAGGCGCTTCAGGATTGGAATCGCCGTCACAATGCGCCCAATGGGTGGGGAGAGCGCCGCAACAATTTCGGCCCGCGTGATGTCATTCGTCTCTTGGAGAGACGCGGCTATCGGGTTCGCGACGTCAACGATGTCGGAGAGCGATATCTCGTCAAGGCATCGCGGGATGGCGACGATGTCCTCGTGAGCGTGTCAAGGAGTGGAGAAATCATGGGGGTCGTACACGACCGTTATTGATCAAGCCGACAGGGGGCCCAGGGATAGCGAGCTGCGAAAGCTGTGCCCCAGTCTCGGGCCGAGCTGCATGACCAAACCGTTATAGAGATCCAGCGCCAGGATCGAGACCGTTTTCCCTTGATAGACCGTTGCTTTAGCAGTTCGCCAGTCGGCCCCTTGAGCAGCGGCGGCAATAGATGGGGCTTGCGATCAGGCCTCTGAGACCGTTTGAAAATTGAGCCCTCACCCCGGGGAGGCGCGAAGCGGCGTCTCGAAGGATGAGGGGTCCGGAAAGTCTCAAACAGGAATCTAATAGCCCTTCCAAATTTCTGTGGCCGCCTCGTCGATCAGCGCCGCAACCTCAATAGGTTTCGAGACAAGCGAGGCGTGCCCTGCTTCCAGCGTGACGACCTTCCGCGCGCCGATCCGCGTTGACATCCGTTCCTGGTTCTCAGGCGCAATCATCCGATCGCCACTGGAGATTTGATACCAAGAAGGTTTCTTCTTCCAAGCCGGAGCCGTAATGCTATCTCCGAACGTCGTAGCAAGCGGCGCCTTTTGCGCTATTCCCATCACCAGCGCTTCCTCCGGCGTCAGATCTTGACCGAAGCTCTCATGGAATTTCTCCGGTTTCACCCACAGAAAACCATCGCTATCGGGAACCAGATTGGGCGCGGCCAAAGGTGGATGCTCTTGCGTGATCCCACCCGGGCTTTCGCCAGCTTCGGGCGCAAAAGCAGCAATGTACACCAACCCAACCACGTTGGGTTGATCGCCCGCTTCCGTGATGACGGCGCCGCCATAGGAGTGCCCTACCAGCAGCACCGGTCCTTTTTCTTGCGCTATCATCTTGCGCGTACGCTCGGCATCGTCGTTGAGCGAAGTCAGCGGCAACTCAACCGCCTTGATCGCACTGTACCCCTTTTTGGAAAGCTCAAGGATCACTTTGTTCCAATGAGCAGCGCCTCCCCAGAAGCCATGCACCAGTATGATCAAAGGCTTAGTCATCATCGTTTGTTCCTCCCAAGTAAAAGAAAACCATTTATATATTTGGGTGATTATGTTGCCGACTCTCACGCGCAAAGGCATATTTTATGCGCTTGTCGGCCATACGCTCTCGAAGGAATTCCGACAGATTCGAGAGCCTACAGGCAGAAGGCCCGGTTATCGCGGTCGGTCAGGTGCACGCCCCATCAGGAAGGCATGCCGATAGCACGGCGTGTGAAGACATCGGCAACCTTGGAACCGTCAACACCCCTGACGATCTGGAACCAGTGCGTGAGGATATCGCCCTCCACCTTCTGATCGCGCAGGTCGAGGGTCAGGCGCTCTCCAACCTCTATGTTGCCATGATAGACGATGTCCCGGGCCAGCGTCGCAAGCGCTGGCCGCGCCGCCCCGAAGATCTCCCACTCGGCTCGATCGACAAAAGCCTGGAAAGCGGCGAAATACAGGAAGTCGGCGCCGTTAAAATCCTGCGACGGGCAAGGATGGACCGTAACGCTGCGGAGCGGTCGCGCCGCGTCATTGCGCAACCCGAAATGCTCCACCCATTCGCCACGGATCATCGCGGCCATCTCCGCCACATGCGCAAACGTCCGAGCATCCTCCACAGCAGGAAAGCCGACGATAGCGACGCGCGCGATTGAGCGGTTGCGCCCCGCCTGGCGACGCTTGACGAAGACCGAACAGAGCGACACGCAGCCCATGGGCTGCCCGCGCCGGCTCAGCCGGTGGATGCTGGCGAAGCGTGTGCGGGAGATGCGGGCGATCTCGGAGGAAACAACGAGATTGTCGTGCTCGGCGCAGGATGTGAAGGCAGCATCCCGGATCGAGACCGAGCAGAAGGCCGCGTAGACCCGGTCGCCGGCCTCGTCACGGAAATCTGGAACCTCCAGTCCCACCATGCGGGCGAGCAAGGTCCAGTGCCGGTGGCCGAGCTCCTTCAGCAACCATGTCTCCGACAGGCCACCGCATGCGAGATGCGGCATGCCGAGGCGAAGATGATCTCTGGACGCGAAGATCCGCTGAGTCTCTTGTGTCGCAGGCAGCGGCGAGACGGCGATGTTCATGGCGAGGCGTCCTAGATTCCGGCCTGGAGCTTGGCCGGCACCTGAGCCTCGAACAGCTCCACGATCCGCTCCGCCAGGAAGGCGGCATCCCGCGCCACACTGGAGAAGCGTCCAGAGCCCCAGGTATGGAGCCAGGGCAGGCCCAGGAAATAGACGCCCTCCTGGGAGGTGACGCCGCGCTGGTGCGCGGGATGGCCGCCACCGTTGAAGACGGGCACGTCGAGCCAGCGGAAGTCCGGCTGGAAGCCGATGCACCAAATGATCGCCGCGATGCCGGCCTCGTCGAGGTCGAGCGAGAGCGGGTCCTTCTGTGGCGTCCAGACCGGTCGATAGACCGAGGGCGGCGGCGCCTCGATGCCGTTTTCGGCAATGAATTTGTCGATCGAGGCGTTGATGCCGTTATAGACCCGGTCGGCCTCGTCGAGCGCGGATGTCAGTGTCGGCTTGAAAGTCAGCCGATCGGCCTCGTCCATCGCATTGAGCTGGCCGTAAAGCCTCATGCCCTCCAGCGCGAATTTGCGCAGGTCGATATCGCGGCCGCCGTCGCGGCCGGTGACATAGTGGTTGGTGTTGTCGCGCACGCCCTCGCGAAGCGGGTGCCTGTCGACCGGCATGTCGTAATAGCCCATATCGGCAAGCCAGGTGACAACGTCGCGACCACGATAGAAGCGCGCACAGCGCGGCGCGTTGCCGACCGCGAGATGAACTTTACGGCCGGCCAAGTGCAGATCCTCGGCGATCTGCGCCCCGGATTGACCCGATCCGACCACCAGGACTGCGCCTTCGGGCAGGGATTGCGGGTTGCGATACTGCTCAGAATGAATCTGCTCGATGCTCCCGGGCAGCCGCTCGGCCAGGCGCGGGACGATCGGCAGATGATAGCCGCCTGAGGCGACCACGACCTGGTCGGCCGTATAGGTTCCCTCTGAGGTCGCGACGTCGAATCCGCCATGAGGCCTTGCGGCGACGCGCTGCACGGCGACCCCCTCTCGCAGCGGCGGAGCCACCGTGGCCCGGAAGCTGTCGAGATAGGCGAGGATCTCGCCCTTCTTCATAAAGCCGTCTGGATCAGGCCCGGCATAGGGGTGGCCGGGTAACTGGCATTGCCAGTTGGGCGTGACGAGGCAGAAGTTGTCCCAACGCCGCGTCCGCCAGACATGCATTGCTGTGTGTTTCTCGAAGACGAGGTGATCGATGCAGCGTGTCTTGAGCTCGTAGCTGATTGACAGGCCGGCCTGTCCGCCGCCGATGACGACGACGGGGAGATGTGATCGCGCGTTGGTCATGGGCAGTGTCCCTCGTTCAGTCTTCGAATGCATCGACGGCGACGCTGGCATCAGGAGCGGCGGAAAAACGCTGTGCAGTGGCCTCGATCCGGGCGAGTTGCGCCAGCGCCTGCGAACAGGGGTGGCCGTAGCGGGCCTGGACGCGCTCGCTAGCAATAGTGAGCGCGGTCCGGCTCAATGAGACGAACTGCTGGAGCGGATAGCTGGAGCCGGGCGCGAAATAGTCTTTGATGACCAGAGAGGGCGAGTAGCAGCGCTCGGGCGTGCCGTCCGGCCAGCGAATAAGGAAGCGCATCTCAGGCATAGACGAGCTCCTTCAGGCTTTCGTAGACACCGAGATGGGCTTGGGCCGCGATCGACCAGTCATGGGCGGCAGCGACAACAGCGCCGTTGCGGATGAAGCCCGCGCGCAGAGGCAGGCTCAGTGCCGCAGCCATCGCATTGGCGATCGAAGCGACATTGAAGGGGTCGCACCAGGCCACGTCGTCATCGCCGAGATATTCGGTGAACGGTGCGATCCGCGCGGTCACGACGGGGACGCCGCTCGCCATGGCTTCCAGCACGACAAGACCGAAGCCTTCCTTCACCGAAGGAAAGACGAGGCTGTCGGCAAGCCGGTAGAGCCTTGGCATGTCGTCCTGCGAGACCGGCCCGGTCTGGATCACGGCGCGGGGAGGAAGAGCGAGCTCCGCTAGCGCTTCGGTGAAATCCTGCCGATAGCCGCGATGATCGAGCAGCGAGGCGCCGCCGGCGATGACCAGCTGCGCAGACGGATGCAGGACGAGGATCTGAGCGAAGGCCTGCAGGATGCGTACCGTGTTCTTGCGCGCCTCGACACCGCCGATGGCGAGGAAAACGGGCCCCTCGCCTATGTCATGACGGACCCGCAAGGCAGCTTCGCCGCCATCAGCGGTCGGCGAAAACACGCTTCGATCGACACCATTGCCGACGATCGTCGCCTCGAAGCCGAAAGCGCTGCGCAACTTCTCGCACCATGTCCGGCTCACCGCGAAATGGCGCCCGGCGGCTGCGATCGACCGCTTCTGAAGCATCCGCAGGCGCTCATCCGCGAAATCGTCGATGTGGTGCACGGTGTGGGCGAAATCACCGATCAACCCGCGCTCCTTGAGCGTCGCCAGCGCATTGCCGGAAATGCCGTCCTGGGCATGAAAGACGTCGAAGCGGCGATGGACCGGCCCCTCGAAATACCGCACATAATCGGCGATCCGCTGCTCGACCATCGCCGTCATGCCGCCGTTGGCCGGCGTCGCCGTGACGCGGACGGTCTCGCACAGCGTCTCCCGGAAGAAGCCTGCGCCGGCGGCATCGGGCGCATGGACGACGGCCTCGTGCCCCAGTCGCACCAGCGCCTCGCCGAGCGCCAGCGCATGCACGACGCCGCCGCGCGGATTGGTCGAATGGGCGAGGATCGCGACCCTCATGCCGCGGCCTCCCTCGGCGCGGCGCAGCCGAGTAGCGGCTGGTGGGCGTGATCCCATATAGCTTCCGTTGCGCGCCCATCGGTGATCGCGACCCGGCTGCCGGCCGCGATCAGGCCGATATCCGCTGCCGCGATATCGCGCTCGGCATAGAGCGCCGTTACCGCCTCGATATCGGCAGGAGCGACAGCGAGCAGATAGCCGAAACTCGGAAAGCTCGTGAGCCAACGCTCCAGCGGGACTGCCGCGGGTTTCGGCACCGCTGTGACATCGATGGTGATGGCGACGCCGGAGCATTCGGCAAGCATCGCCGCCGTGCCCACGATACCGCCCTGGCTGATGTCCTTGGCGGCGCGGGACAAGCCGGCCTCGGCGATGCGCGGCAGTAGTTCGAGATCGCCGCGCAGCCGATCGGCCGGCGCATCGGTCGCAGCCTCCCAGTTGGAAAAGGGCTCGCGATATCGCCCGCGCAGATCGATCGCAGCGACAAGGTGGTCGCCGGGCTTAGCGTCGAAGCTGGTGAGAAGGCGTTTGGCGCGACCCAGCACCGCGACGGACAGCTGGCCTCGGTCGGTGCGGATATTGCTGTGGCCGCCGACGATGGGAACGCCGAAGCGCGCCGAAGCGTCAGCCAGCCCTTGCAGCACTGGCTTGGCCTTATCCTCGCCATTGGCCCAGATCGCATCGACGATGGCCAGCGGACGCCCACCCATCGCTGCGATATCGGACAAATTGACCATCACCCCGCACCAGCCGGCGAACCAGGGATCGCCAGCGACGAACTCATTCATGAAGCCTTCGATGGCGAAGAGCAGCCAGCCGTCGCCATCGGGGATCGCGGCGCAATCGTCACCGACCGGTACGGCAGAGGCACCCGACAGTCCCAGCCGCTCCGTCACCGATCCGATATCGGCTTTGGCGGTAAGCCCCCGGCCCGCTCGCAGCGCGGCGGCGAGAACGGCAAGATCGGGCAACGCGCTCATCAGGCGGCCCTTCGCAAAGTGAGGAAGCCGTCTTCGGGCTTGGGAAAGGGTGGATAGAAGGCCAGATCCGCCTCCATATGGTGATGCGGCCGGCCATGCAGATCGCACTCGCCAATGCTTCGCCAGTGCAGCCGATGGAACAGCGGCACATTCTGGCTTTGCACATGCGCGAAGAAACATGTGCAGCCGCGTGCATGCGCCGAGGAGACGGCGAGACGGATCAGGGAGGCACCGAGCGCTCCGACCTTGCGGTAGTCTTCGGCAACAGCCAGACGCGAACCCCACCACACAGCCGGGCTCTCCTCATGGATACGCACCGTCCCAACGACGGCGCCCGCGGCGACCCCCAGGAGGGACAGCGCCACGATCGGCGTAGCGACCGCATCGAGGTCGTCGCGATCGTCGCTCCCGAAAAGACCTTGCTCGCGGCAGAAGACGTCCCGGCGCAGGGCGGCTGCACCGGCACGCTCCCAAGCCTCCGTCGCGTATTTCACCTGGAACTCGCTGGCGACGAACGCCTTGAAGGGGTCGAACATCAGGCACACCCCTTTTGTTGCGACAGACCACGCTCATAGGTCGAGAGCGCCGAGCAGGCGCCGCATTTGGCGCAACCCGCCTTGACGTCGATCGCTTTGAGCCCGCTCGCCAGCAACATGCCCGCCAGCGGGCCCAGGATGGAGTTCATGAAGGCTGGCGGCGGCGTCGGCTGGCTCTCCAGCGGCGTGCCGGAAATCGGCACGAATGGCACGACGAAGGGATAGACACCGATGGCGGTGAGGCGACGACAGATCTCGAGAATCTCGTCGCGCGTATCGCCAAGCCCCGCGAGGATGTATGTCGAGACTTGACCGCGCCCGAAGACAGGAACGGCCGCCTCAAAGGCGGAGAAGTATCGCTCCACCGAAACCTGCGCCTTGCCCGGCATGATGCGTTGGCGCACCGGCTCGGTAACCGCCTCGAGATGCATGCCTAGCGCATCGGCGCCAGCCTCCCTCATGCGGCCAAACCAGGCGTCGTCGTCGGGCGGCTCGCATTGCACCTGGATCGGCAGGTTGACCGCGGCCTTCACGGCAGCCGCGCTCTCGGCAAGGATCGCCGCGCCGCGGTCCTTGCCGGGCGGCGTTCCAGTCGTCATCACCATGTGCTTGACGCCGTCGAGCGCGACCGCGGCTTTCGCCACCTCGGCGAGCTGCGCCGGGGTCTTGCGCTCAATCGTGCGCCCTGCCGCGAGCGACTGGCCGATGGCGCAGAACTGGCAGGTCTTGGTCCGGCTCTGATAGCGGATGCAGCTCTGAAGGACCGTAGTCGCCAGCACGTCGCGCCCATGCAGCACCGCGATCTTGGAATAGGGAATACCGTCCCGCGTCGTCAGCCCGTAGAATTTGGGTTGGACCGGGAACGAGACCTCGCCGAGCACCAACCCCTCGCGGGTGATGCGGCTTCTGCCATAGGCATCTGGCTGTTCGACCAGATAGGGACTCTCGAAGGCCGGCGCGGTGTGCACCGGCACCATCACGGTCATGCCGTCGATGGTGAGCGCCTTGTGGTCCGACGGCCCGGCGCCGCCTCGGCGGCTGTCGGCGCCAATTCGAGGATCAACCAGCCGCACCCCGAAGGATTGCAACTCGTTGATCAGCTGCTCCGTCGGCAGTGGCTTCAGTTCGGCTTGCGGTAGCGTTTGGTTCATGGGGAAGGCTCTCCGCCGGAAGGGGAAAGGAGGGGGCGGCCGTGCGCATCGGGACGGCCTGACGGTTGTCGAGATTGAGGCTGAGCAATTCGGGACGGGCGTAATGGCCGACTGAATCCATCATCCGCTTGCGCTTGGTGATGAGGCCCATGTCGAGATCGGCGATGAGAACACCTTCGCCCTCGGTCAGAGGCGGCACGACATGGCTGCCTTCCGGGGAGATGATCGCCGTCATGCAGCCGCCGCGCAGACCCCTGCGCAGCCTTTCGTCGGGCGATATCCGGGCGATCTGCTCTTCCGTGAGCCAGCCGGTCGAGTTGACCACGAAGCAACCGGATTCCAGCGCATGATGGCGAATCGTCACCTCGATCTGCTCAGCGAAGATCGGCCCGACCAGAGAGCCGGGAAACTGCGCAATATGGATTTCCTCGTGCTGGGCCATCAGAGCGTAGCGCGCCAGCGGGTTGTAGTGCTCCCAGCAGGCAAGCGCGCCGATGCGGCCCACGGTAGTGTCGACGACCTTGAGCCCCGCCCCGTCGCCCTGCCCCCAAATCATGCGTTCGTGGAAAGTCGGCGTCAGCTTGCGCCGCTTTAGCAGGAGCTCGCCATCCGCGTCGAAGATGAGTTGGGCGTTGTAGAGCGAACCGTGGTCGCGCTCATTGACCCCAAGCACAATCACGATGCGGTGCCGTCGCGCAGCTGCCGCGACAGCCTCCGTGACGGGACCGGGCACCGTCACGGCATTTTCGTAAAGCCGCAGATGCTCCCCGCCGGTCAGGACCGGCGGGTGCACGAAGGAGAAATAGGGATACCAGGGCACGAAGGTCTCGGGGAAGACCACAAGCTCCGCACCCTTGCCTGCCGCCTCGGCCGTTGCGGCCAGAACGCGATCGAGCGTCCCGGTGACGCTGTCGAGATCGGGCGCGATCTGCACCGCGGCGACTCGAACCTGCCTTGTCTCGACCATCACGACCTCCTTGTCTGCGACAGGCCCGCCTCAGAGCGTCCAGGTGTCGAGGATGAAGGCATTGTCCTTACGGTGGAGCAGGATGAGATCGAGCACGTCGAGCGGGCTGATCGGGATGATGCCGGGGATCAGCGAGCCCTCGCCATGCCCGTACAACGCCTGGAGCGCGAAACGACAGGCATAAACCTTGCCGCCCTCCTCGATGAACTTGGCGATCTGGTTGTTGAAGTTCTGGTGGCCGGGGAAGGCCTCGTCGCCGAGCTTAGGGAAGCCGCGCTGCACGCCGAGCGTAACGCCAGGGCCGTAAAGCAGGACAGCGGTCTCAAAGCCCTTGCGTTGCAGGCGCGTGGCCTGGAGCAGGTTGACGAATCCGATCGAGCCTTCGAACGCCACGGTATGGAAGGTCACAAGAGCCTTCTCGCCCGGCTGGGCTTTCACGTCCTCGAATTTCTTGTCCTCGTAGTCGACGAGGAAGTCGCCCTTCTGATTGGCGGGCTTGGTGACGGCAGGCATGATGCTCTCCTCGGTTCCGAAATGACCGCCCGATGACGGGCCGAACGCGAAGGAGTTTTGCAATCAATGTGCCAATTGATTGGTGATTAAAATATCGTCAATAACCGTCAATATGCATTCAATAATACATTCAATCTCACACCAGGGCGAGAACTTGCGCTGCGCACCCTTTGAGCGATGCTCATTAGAATCGCAGTAAAATGCCTGAATCTTGCGCGCCTTGTCGGCGCGCAGCCACTCACAGAGAGACCTTCCGCCTATCAACCTTGCGGGATTGAGGGTGACAGGCGAGCAATGCAACAATATACAGTCAATTCGAGTAGGCGTGCGAATCGCGCCGGTTTATGAAGTTGCAGAGCCATGCTCAATTGGACACCCGACCTGACGCGCAGCGACAAGCCGCGCTATCTCGCCATCGCCGATATCATCGCCGAGGACATCCGCAGCGGCCGACTCACGGTCGGCGACCGCCTGCCGCCGCAGCGCCGGCTCGCCAGCCGCCTCGACGTCGATTTCACCACGGTAGCGCGCGGCTATGTCGAGGCCCAGAAGCGCGGACTGGTCGAATCACGCGTGGGCCAGGGTACGTTCGTGCGGACGCCGCCGCGTCCGACGACCGTGACACGACCGCCTAGAATCGAGCCCGTCGACCTATCGATGAACCTGCCCCCCGAGCCGAACGACCCGGACCTGATCGCGAGAATGCAAGATGGCGTGGCCGAGGTGAGCCGCGATCTCGTGTCGCTGCTGCGCTACCAGGGTTTTGGCGGATCCCCAGCCGACAAAGACGCGGCTTCCGCCTGGCTCGGCCGCCGCGCTTTGGTACCCTCGCAAGAACGGCTATTCGTCACACCGGGCGCCCACTCTGCGCTGCTCGGTATTTTCGGCATATTGGCTAAGCCAGGTGACGTGATACTTGCAGAGGCCCTCACCTATCCCGGTGCGCGTGCCATCGCGGCGCAGCTCGGATTGAAACTTGCCGGCCTGCCGATGGACGCCGAGGGCGTCGACCCTGACGCCTTTGCGGAGGCCTGCGTCAAGCTGAAGCCGAAGGCGCTCTATCTCAATCCGACGCTGCAGAACCCGACGACGCTTACCATTCCCGAAGCCCGACGCGTGGCGCTCGTGGCGGTTGCGCGGCGCTACCATGTTCCGATCGTCGAGGATGACGCTTATGGCTTCATCCCGGCCCATGGGCTGCCGCCCTTCGCGGCGATTGCGCCGGACCTGACCTGGCATGTGGCGGGGCTGGCGAAATGCATCGGCGCCGGCCTGCGCACGGCTTATGTCGTCGCGCCCGATACGCGCGCCGGATGGCCGTTCGCCGCTGCCCTACGGGCTTCCAATGTCATGGCTTCGCCGCTGACCGCGGCGATCGCGACGCGCTGGATCGAGGACGGCACCGCCGACACGATCCTGCGCTTCATCCGGGCCGAGACCGCGGCGCGACAGCTGCTCGCCGCCGAGATCCTGCCAGCCGGCAGCTTCCGCGCCGACCCGATCAGCTTCAATCTCTGGGTCGAGCTGCCGGAGCCGTGGACGCGCTCGTCCTTCGTCGGCCACATGCAGTCGACCGGCATCGGCGTCGTCGCGAGCGACGTCTTCACCACCGATGGCGCCCCTCCTGAGGCGGCGCGCGTCTGTCTTGGCGGCCCCAAGGATAGGGAGACGATTCGCAGCGCGCTGGAATACATGGCGCATGCCTTGAGCAACTCTCCGCACATCGCCTCGGCCTTCCTATAAGCCGGCGTTCCGCTGCCTGGGCTCGCTGCTTTACCGTCAAAGCATCAGCCCGGCCGCCTTGGTGACCAGTCGAAACAGCCCGGCCGCGCAGCATCAGTGCACGGCGGTCGAGAGCGATCCAGCGGGCAGCCGTGCCTGCCGGGTCCGGATCACCCCCATCGCGAGAGCAGCAATTGCGAGTGGCGCGGCCAGCCCCAGATAATAGCCGGGAACGCCGCCGGCCTGGAGGAACCAGCCACCCAAGGCCGAGCCGATGATGGCGCCGGTGCGGCCGATGCCGATGGCCCAGCCCGTGCCGGTGGCACGAAGTTCCGTCGGATAAATGCTGGAGATCAGGTAGTTCAGCGCGATCTGTTGGCCCCCGATACCAAAGCCCGCTGCCGCAACCAGAATGAAAACGACCGTCCAGTTTGTCCCGCTCAATGCGAGGCCAATGCTGACCGCTATGCCAATCGCGAACATGATGATCAGTATGAGCCGCGCATTGACCTTCGGCAGGACGAGGGAGAGCGGGATAGCAAACAGGATGAAGGCCGTGTTGACCGTTACGGTCCCGAAGGCGGCAGTGGCCGCAGGCAGGCCCGATGCGGTCAATACCGTAGGCAACCAGAGCAGCAGCATGAACCAGGCGATCCAATTGAAGAGATAGGTCGCCCAGACCGCGAGCGTGCTCATGCGATATTCCGGCGCGAAAAGAGCGGCTACAGAGCCCTTCTGGACCTTTTCGGCGGCGACGAACTGCGTGCCGGCCGGCACTGGGCGGCCAAGAATGCCCTCGGCCAGGCTGCGGCTCTTGGCCAAGTCGACTGACCTGCCGCGCGCAACCAGGAACTGGGGCGATTCCGGCAGAAGAGCGAGGCAGATAACCAGCATCGCGAGAGGGAGCGCGCCGCCGACGATGTAGATGCCCTGCCAGCCAATCGCCGGCATCCAGGCAGAGGCCAAAAGTCCCCCCAGCACTGCGCCAAGAGGAAGGCCGAGAAGTACGCCGGTCAGCACCGAACCTCGGGTGTGCGCAGGGCTGTATTCTGCGGAGAGCGCTAAAAGCACTGGCGTCGCGCCGCCCATCCCCAAGCCTGTCAGGAAGCGAAGGACGACGATTTGCGCCGGGGACGTCGCAAAGGCAATGGCTAGGGAGAAAATGCCAAACAGGGCGATTGCCCCAAGAATCGCGGCGCGGCGGCCGATGCGATCGCCGATCGAGCCGAGCGTCATGGCGCCGATGGCCATGCCGAGCGTCCCGGAGATGAATATGTAAGTCATATCGGCGGGGGCCATACCGAATGCTTTGGCGATCGCTGGGCCGGTATAGGCAATGCATTGGGTATCGAAGCCATCGAGCGCCGCGACCAGAAAGCAGAGCATGAACACAAGCCACTGCCGACGGCGGATCGGTTCGTTATCAAGAAGGCTCTGAAGACTTTGAGTTGCAGTTTTCATGTTTCTCCCTTGGGTCCGTTTTTTTCGGCCACTGGGGCCGCTTTCGGCTCAGGGAGCAATTTCACGATATCCTGCACAGCGTCCAAGACCGTCTCGGTCAGCTTTGATACCTTTTAAGTCTAAAACCGCCCTCTGCCCTTGGCGCGCGCCTTTACTCTTGGGGCATGGCAATCGGTAAGATTGCTAGTAAACGGCTTCTGCAAGCTCGGCGCGCCGTAGATCTCCAACGACATTTCGGCCTAGAGCGATTTCCGATCTAATTGGATCATTCAATCACTCTAGGCATTATCTCGATATTTTGTAGTCTAATTTCGCTTAGACAGTTAAATTTGGTGCCATTTTACAGAATTTATTTGGCGATATACAAATACAATAGAGGAAAGAAGGCAAAATTTTAAACTATTGGTTGCTTAGGATTTGCCAAACGGCCCTCCTCAGCTTTGTAAAAAAACTGAGTCGCAACTAACCATCCCTTAAGCGGCCGAAGAGGCGGGATACACGTTAGCAAGATCAAAGGGAGGGTTGTAACGAGATGCACCCAAGCGGGAGGCTCATAGGCTAGCTCTAGCCATAGTGCGAAGCCAACTGCAGGAACACAGAAGAACATCATCACGAAGAACGCTGGACCATCGGCAGGGTCCGCGAAGGAATAATCAAGGCCGCAGACTTCGCAGCGGGGGCGCAACTTCAGGAAGCCGAGGAACATGCCCCCCTTTCCACAACGAGGGCAGAGTCCACGAACGCCCGTCCGTAGGGGAGACAGAGGTGGCCATTCTTCACTGTTTGTCGCCGTCTTCATTTCCATATCCATTCGCTCCGGACAGCGCCCGGTTTCGTGTCCATCTATTGTCATCGGAGGAAACGCCTTGATCTCTGCTCAGGGTTTCAGCGTGCCGGGTTCCCACCTCCGTCGGCCATTGAACCTCGATACTGTCTGGCCCGTGCCAGGAGCACGCGCTGACATTCGAAAATACGATCTCCTCAGATGCCGAGATGCCGTTCGAGAATTGCCGGATTGGCCTGAAGTTCGCCAGGTGTCCCATCGAAAGCCACCTCTCCCTTGGCCATCACCACCATGCGGTCGGCCACTTTGGCGAGGCTGCGGAAGTCTTTGTCCACGACGATGGTGGCAATACCTTCGGCGCGGATGACGCCGAGCGTCTTCCAGATCTCCTGCGCTATCAGCGGCGCAAGGCCTTCCGTCGCCTCGTCGAGAAGGATCAGGTCTGGATTGGTCATCAGGGCGCGGCCGATCGAAAGCATCTGTTGCTCTCCACCTGACAACTGGTGCCCGCCATTGCCGCGGCGCTGGTGCAGTCTCGGAAACACCTCGAAGACTCGGTCGATCGTCCATCGTCGAGAACCCGAAACGCCTTGGCGGGCGGACATGACGAGGTTCTCCACGACAGAAAGCGAGCCGAAGACGCCGCGCCCTTCCGGCACATAGGCCAAGCCTTTGCGGGCGATGTCTTCGGGCTTGGCACGCAGCGTGCTGGTTCCAGCGAAACCAATCCGGCCCCGCCGATCCGACAGGAGGCCGACGATAGACTTCAACAGCGTCGTCTTGCCCATGCCGTTGCGCCCGATCAGAGCGATTTGCTCGCCCGGGCGGACAACCAGATTGACCCCATGCAAGGCCTGGCTGGCACCGTAGAAGCTCTTGAGGTCGACGATTTCCAGAAGAGCGTTCATGCCACCGCTCCATGGTCTTGGCCGAGATAGGCTGTGCGAACGGCAGGGTGGCTGCGCACATGGTCGGGCGCGCCGGAAGCAATCACCGTTCCGTCCGCCATCACGGTTAACCGGTCCGCCAGGACGAAGACCGCATCCATGTCGTGCTCGACGAGGAGGACGGCACGGCCCTGCTTGAGACGCCGGATCAACGCTATCATGCTCGACGCCTCGGCATGGCCCATCCCTGCGAGCGGCTCGTCGAGGAGGATGACCTTCGGCTCGGTCGCCAACACCATAGCGATTTCGAGCTGGCGCTGCTCGCCATGACTCATGAACTTGGCGATGGTGTTGGCCCGATGGGTAAGGCCAACCTCTGCGATGGCGCTATTGGCGCGAGCGTTGACGTTGAGATCTTTCGTCACGCTGCCGAACAGCCGCAACGCCTGCCCGCCATGCGCCTGCGCCGCAAGGCGGACATTCTCGAATACGGTCGATGTCTGAAAGATTGTCGTCTTTTGATAGGAGCGACCAACTCCAGCTCGTGCCCTACGATCGGGCGACAGAGCGGTAATGTCGCGATCGCGCAGCATGACAGCGCCGGCGCTGATCGAGACGTCGCCCGAGAGCAAGTTGATCAGCGTGGATTTCCCGGCACCATTCGGGCCGATCACCGCATGGACCTCATCACGGTGAACGTCGATGGAGACGCCCGACACGGCCTTCAAGCCCCCATAGCGCTTTTCGAGCGCTGTCGCCTTGAGCAGGACCTCAGACATGATTGAGCGCCTTTCCGACGGGAACGGCGACGACCTTGGTCGTGTCCGCCTTCGCGTTCGATTCGTCAGAAGAGCCGGGCAGTAGCATGGCGGCGAGTTGCTGGAGCCCACCGGGCAATGCGAATACCAGTCCGATGACGACGAGGCCCTTGATCAGCTTCCAGTGCTCGAATGAGGATTTCAGCACCTCCTCGAGCCCGATCAGCGCGATGGCGCCGACTATCGGACCGAGGACCGAACTCATTCCGCCGAGCACGACCATCACCAAGACGCTGGCGCTCAGATGCCAGCCCAGCATCTGCGGCGCGACGAAACCGAACTGCGCGGCTGAGAAGTAGCCAGCAAGCCCGGCGATCATCGCCGAGATGACGAAGGCTGCCAGACGGATGCGGAAGACAGGAAAGCCGAGCGACAGCGCGCGTCTTTCATTGTCGCGCGCCGCAGCCAGAGCATGGCCGAAGGGCGAGCGCACCAGCGCGCGGATCAGCAGCACCGCGCCGACCAGGCACAACAGCACGACGTAGTAGAATGCGTTCGCTTTCTCGAGGTCGAACAGGATCGATCCGGCGACCGTGAACTCCGGCTTGAAGTAGATGTACAGCCCATCTGAACCGCCACCTATCTTGGTGTCGTGGAAGAAGTAGAAGAGCATTTCGCCGAAGGCGAGCGTGACCATTATGAAGTAGATGCCGCGGGTCCGGAGCGAGAGCGCGCCGATGATCGCCGCGACAGCACCGACGGCGAGAACCGCGACCGGCAGGGACAGCCAGCCGGACGCACCGCCGCTTTCGGGGGAGAGGAAGCCAAGCATGTATCCGGCAAGTCCGAAGAAGGCGGCATGGCAGAGGCTGACCAGCCCGCCATAGCCGACGACGAGGTTCAGCGAGAGGGCCAGCATCCCCATCAGCATCGCTTTGGACGCAAACTGCACGTAATAGCCTGGCGCAAGCAGCGGAAGCGCTAGTGCGGCTGCGAGCGCGGCGGCGATGAGCGCGTTGGTCGCAGGCGGTGAGGAATGGATCATTGGAGCCTCCTCACGCCTTGCCGAGCAGGCCATTGGGCCGCCAGAGCAGCACGCCAGCCATCAGCACATAGATCAGGATCGACGAGATCTGCGGGAAGAAGACCTTACCGAAGGTGTCGGTCAGCCCAATCAGCAGCGCTCCGATCGCGGCACCGGCGACCGAGCCGATTCCGCCGAGAACCACGACGACGAAGGAGAGGATCAGCATGCCGTCGCCCATGCCAGGAAAGACGGTCGAGATCGGTGAAACCAGGATACCGCCCAGCGCCGCCAGCGCGATCCCGCTGGCGAAGACGTAACGATTGACGAGGTCGAACGGGATACCGAGACAGCGCGTCATGTCGCGGTTCTCAGCTCCGGCGCGGATGATCATGCCCAACCGCGTCTTTTGGATCACGTAGAAGATCGCGACAGCCAACAGGAGGCAGATCAGGCAAAGAGCGATTCGGTAGATCGGGTAGGACAGTACATCCGTGAGCTGAATCGAGCCCTGCAGCCAGGATGGCGGCGCGACCGAGTGGACATCCTTGCCGAACAGGACCTGCCGAACCTCGTCGATCACCAGGATCAGCCCAAAGCTCAGCAGCACCTGCGCGAGGTGGTCGCGCCCGATCATGCGTTTGACGAAGACCTCTTCCAGCGCAACGCCCAGCACAAAGGAGATCGCGAGCGCCCCGACGAGCGCCAGCGTGAAGCTGCCGGTGTAGGCGGCGATCGCCCAGGCGAGATAGGCGCCGAGCATGTAGAAAGCGCCATGCGCGAGGTTGATGACGCCCAGAATGCCGAAGACGAGCGTCAGGCCGCTTGCCACGAGGAATAGCACGAGCCCGTATTGCACGCCGTTCAGCAACTGAACGGCGAAAGTGATCGCATCCATGGCGATTATCCTACCGTCGGAACAGAGAAATGGGCGCGGGGCGCGACGCCTCGCGCATCGTCGCGTGCTCAGGCAGGAGCACGGCAGCCGCGCGCCGGGTCGTTGACGGCCTGGCCGGCGACCGAGACCAATTCGTTGCGGCCGTTGCGGACCTCGCGCAGGTAGACGTTCTGGACGGGGTTATTCGCCTTGTTGAAGCTCAGCGGGCCGCGCGGGCTGTCGAACTTCGCCGCTTGCATGGCCGCGACCACCTGGGTCCGGGCCGCCCAGTCGCCCTTCGTGGCGGAAAGTCCCGCCGCCATCAGCGCAGCTGCATCGAAACCTTGCACCGCATAGATATCGCCGTCCTGCCCGGTCTTCGTCTTGAAGGCGGTCAGGAAGGCTTTGTTCGCGGCGTTGTCGAGATTATCGGCGTAATGCAGCGTCGTCTTGATGCCGTTGGCCGCCTCGCCCTGGGCCGGAATCGTGCCGTCGGTCAGGAAGCCCGCACCATAGAGCGGAATCGACTTGCTGAGACCAGCGGCCGCGTAATCCTTGACGAACTTCACCGCCCCGCCGCCCGCGAAGAAGGCGAAGACGGCGTCCGGTTTCAGCGTCGCGATGCGGGTTATCAAAGCCTGGAACTCGACCTCCGGGAAGGGCAGCGCCAGCTCCTCGACGACCTTGCCGCCGGCCTTGATGAAGCCCTCGGCGAAAGCGCCGACCATTTGCTGGCCGGCGGCATAGCGCCAGGTGATACTGACGACGTTGCGGTGGCCGGCGTCGAACATCACCTTGCCCATAGGCTCGCAAACCTGCCAGTTCGAAAACGAAGTGCGGAAGATGTTCGGCGCGCAGAGCGGGCCGGTAGCCTCGTTCACGCCGGCATTGGGAATGATCAGCATCGTGTTGGTGTCGCGAGCAACCTTGACCATCGCCATGGCGACGCCGGAATGGACCGTGCCGACAACGACATCAACCTTCTCGCGGCCGACGAGACGGTTCATGTTGTCCGTTCCCGCCTCGGGCTTGGACTCGTCGTCGACCTGGAAGAACTGGATCGGACGGCCGCCGAGCGAGCCGCCCTGCTGCTCGACATAGAGGCGGAAGCCGTCATCAATGAATTTGCCGAGCTTCGCGAAGGTCCCCGAATAGGGGAGCATGAACCCCACCTTCAGCGGTGCC
Organism: Allobosea sp. LjRoot9; assembly: GCF_964252745.1. Classification (NCBI taxonomy): domain Bacteria; kingdom Pseudomonadati; phylum Pseudomonadota; class Alphaproteobacteria; order Hyphomicrobiales; family Alloboseaceae; genus Allobosea; species Allobosea sp. LjRoot9. Next base: position 239,351 of record NZ_CAXUPC020000002.1, read on the forward strand.
GCCTGCGCGATCGCTGGCGTCGGGAAACGAAACGCGGCGCCAGCGGCCAAGACACCGGCCGACCCCATCAGGAAGCGACGGCGATCGAGCGAGCGCAACAAAGTGATCGATTGTGACATGAAACTCTCCTCCAGCGGCTATTGCGCGTTTTTCGCTGCCGGGAGAGACCTCCGGCATGACCGGGCCTCCTCGGACGGCAAGCGTTTCTTCCCAATAGTCACGCTAGGGAGGCTCACTCGTTAAGGACAGGATCGATTGAGTGTATTTTGATACCTCGCAGGTATGATCACTCCGCCGACCTCGCAGGGGCTCTGGATTTTTCGAAGGTTGGAGCCGGCGCTCAGTTGAATTTATGGCGCAGGAGTATCGTCAAGCAGGATGCTCCAGCCCAGGCGCTCAAAGCGGTGTCGAACCGGGCGGGGCCAAGCTCCACGAGAACCTGGCAAGAGCCGAGCCCCTCGCTCGACACGGCGCATGAACGGCTGATGCCACTTCTTCGAGCGTACCGGTCTCCGTCAGACCGCCCGCAAACCGAGTGCCGATCGCGCCTCGGTGGCAGAGGCCGGGCGTCCGCCATGTCTTGCGATGGCCTCGCCCGCCAGGTTCACCAACTCGGCGTTGCTGCCTGCAAGCCGATCCTTCGAGATACGGATATTGTCTTCCAGCCCGGTGCGGATGGCATCGGCGCCGCGCGCCAGCGCCCAGCCCATTACCTGCGCCTGATGCCGGCCGATGCCCGCCGCCGTCCAGGTCGCGCCGGGAATGATGCGCCTGGTCTCCGCAAGTAGAATGTCGAGCAGATGCTCGTCGGACGGCATGGCATTCTGCACGCCGAGCACGAACTGGACATGCGGACGCGGGGACATCAGCCCAGCGTCGATCAGGCGGCGTGCGCCATGGATATGCGAGAGATCGAAAATCTCGATCTCGGGCGCGATGTCGAACTCCTGCATGCGCATCGCAAGGTCTACCACCAGCGAGGCGGAGTTCTCGTAGACGATGGTCGGAAAATTCGTCGAGCCCGTCGAGAGCGACGCCATGTCGGGCCGATGAGCCAGGGATAGGCCGCGCGAAGCAGGATCGCGCCCGCGGCCTCCCGTCGAGAATTGCACGATCATGCCCGGGCAGTACCGGCGGACGCCTGCCTGCACCTGGGCGAAGCGCTCAGGGTCTGAGGACGGGCTCTCGTCGTCGTTGCGAACATGGATATGGACGAGCGACGCTCCGGCCTCATAGGCGGCATGGGTCGACTCGATCTGCTCGGCGGGGAGAACCGGGACGGCCGGATTGTCCTTCTTGCACGGCACCGAACCCGTGATGGCGACGGCGATGACGACAGGTCTCATGACGCTCTCCTCAGCCCTGGTCGCCGCCACCGACCGGCAGCACCGTGCCGGTGATGTAGGAAGCAGCGTCCGAGGCGAGAAAGAGGATTGCCCCCGACATCTCGCGCAGCAGCCCGTAGCGCTTCATATGGCTGGATTCGATGGTTTGATCGACGACCTCCTGGATCCAGGCCTTGTCCTGCGCGCTCTGCGCCTCTGTGTTGCGCGGCACCTTGCGCGGCGGCGCGGTCGTACCGCCCGGAGCGACCGCGTTGACCCGGATGTTCCTGGTCCCGAGTTCGAAGGCCAGCGCCGCGGTCAACCCGTTGACCCCGCCCTTCGCGGCCGCGTAAGGCACGCGGTTGATGCCCTTCGTCGCGATCGACGAGACATTGACGATGGCGCCGCGTCCCTGTTCGAGCATGTGGGGCAGCACCGCGCGGCAACCCCAAAGCGTCGGAAAGAGCGAGCGTTGGATTTCCGCGATGATCTGCTTGTCGTCGAAATGCTGGTAGGGCTTCATCCAGATCGCGCCGCCGACATTGGTGACGAGGACGTCGATCGCGCGGTAGGTCCGATTGGCCACCTCCATGACCTCGACATTGGCGTCCCAACTCTCGAGATCGGCGACGATGCCTATCGCCTCGCCGCCGCCGTCACGGATCTCGCTCGCGACCTGCTCGACGAGAGGCGACCGGTCGACGAGCGTCAGCCTGGCTCCCTCGGCCGCGGCCTCGATGGCGACCTGCCGGCCAATCCCCTGGGCGGCGCCGGTCACGACCATGCTCTTGCGGGAAAACCGCATGGCTGAAGCTATCATCTGCCCTCCGATGGCGAGAACTTCTCGAAATGGAAGCTCTTCGGCGCAACCCCGCGCTCCGCGAGATGAGCCCGGACCGCGTCGACCATCGGCGGCGGGCCGCAGAGATAAACATCGACATCGCCGCCGTGCAGCACGGCGTCCGGCATATGGTTCGTGACGTAGCCCTTGCGGCCATGCTTGCTTGCAGGATCGGCGACCACGGTTGAGTAGGTGAAACCGTCGATCTCTGCCGCAAAGGCCGTGAGCTTCTCGGTCTCGACGAGATCGGCATCGTTGGTGACGCCGTAGATCATATGGACCGGCTGATCGCTGCCGATACTCTTCAGCTCGTCGAGCATTGCAAGGAATGGTGCGAGCCCGGTGCCGCCGGCCAGGAACAACAGCGGCCGCTTGACCTCGCGCAAATAGAAGCTGCCGATCGGCCCTGTGATGGTGAGGCCGTCGCCTGGCACAGCGCGCTCCGCGAGATAGCTCGACATCAGCCCACCGGGAATATTGCGGACGAGAAACGCGGCCGTCCCGTCGCGCGGCATCGAGGAAAAGGAATAGGATCGCGTCTGGGTCGTGCCCGGGACGGATACGTTGACATACTGTCCGGGCAGATAGGACAGCGCCTCGCCCGCGACCGAGAGAGAAAAGCCGATCGTGGACGGGGAAAGCTTGTGAATCTCGCTGACGGTCGCCGGCATCGACGACGGCTTGACCTTGCAGACCGAAGACGAGGCCGGGATGTTGATGACGCAGTCGGATTGCGCTTTCATCTGGCAGGTCAGGACATAGCCCTGCCCGGCCTCCTCATCGGTCATCGCGTCGTCGAGAAAGCTGCCGAGCGAGTAACGGCCGGATTCGCAATGGCATTTGCAGGTGCCGCAGGCGCCGTCCCGGCAGTCCATCGGGATGTTGAGGCCCAGGCGATAGGCGGCGTCTGCCACGAGTTCGTCCGGGCGCGCCTCGATGAAGCGGGTGACCCCGTCCTCAAAATTCAGGGCGATGCGATGCGTCATGATCATCCTCCCGCAGCGGCTCCGCCAGTCCCTCGACCCGCGGCGCGCTGCCTCCATTGACCCGCGCAAAGGCGTCCGCCCGGAAGGCGTGGCGCCCTGGCCGCCCGGGGATTGCGTCAGATATGGTAGATGTCCACCACGTGGTGGATGTAGTCGTTCTTGAGAACGACCTTCTTGGCCGTGATCTTCAGGCCGTCATCTGACGTGTCGAGCGTATAGTATGACGTACCGAAATAACTGTCCGTCGTCTTGTAACGGAAACTCAGATTCAGCCAGTTGAACCGGATTTTCATAGAGCTTTCGCCCTGCTCGACGATCTCGACATTCGAAATGTTGTGCGAGGTGCGCGGCTCCGGCAACGAGGTCGCACTCGACCGCTCGGTCCTGATGCGGAATACGCGATCCTCCAGGCCCTGCTTCGAGCCGTAGTAGATCAGCGAGATCTCCTTCTGGGGATCGTCGGTCAGCGTGTCGTCGTCGTCCCAGGCCGGCATGTGAAACGTCGCATGCGGGGCATAGCAGGCAAGCCAGGCGTCCCAGTCACGATCATCGAGCGCGCGCGCCTCAGTGTAGAGGAAGGCCTGGACCTCCTCGATCGGCACAACCCTCGCCTGGGCGACGGGCTTCAGCATGGCGGACATGGTGATCCTCCCTTATTGTTCTTGTAAGATGAGCGGCCACAGCGACCGCAGGCTAAGGCCTCATTCTGCCGCTTGCCGGAAACCGGCCTCGGCTTCCTTCCGCAGCGCGGCGACCATCGCGTCCTTCCAGTAGCGATGCTGGACCACGAACAGACCCTCGTCCTCGGTCTTGGCGCCTGAGAGCAGTGGCTCGAGGCCGATGACCTGCGCATCGGCGTCAGCCCCCTCGATCCAATGGGTCGCGCCACGAGAGAGGTCGTTCCAGGCCGCGTTCCTGGCGCCATAGCCGATCTGGCAGGAGCGGAACTCCTCCAGATCATCCGGCGTCGCCATGCCGGACGCGTTGAAGAAGTCCTCGTATTGCCGGATACGGTGAGCACGAGCTTCCGCGCTCTCGCCTTTGGGCGCGATGCAGTAGATCGTGACCTCGGTCTTATCGACAGAGATCGGACGATACATGCGAATCTGCGACGAAAATTGATCCATTAGATACACGTTCGGATACAGGCAGAGATTCCGGCTCTTCTCGATCATCCAGTCGGCGCGCGGTTCCCCGAACTGTTCGACCAGCGAGGCGCGCCGCTCATAGAGCGGGCGATCTTCAGGGTTCGCCCAGTTGGTCCAGAGCAGGAGATGGCCGTTCTCGAAGGAATAGAAGCCACCGCCCTTCTTGGCCCAGCCGCCGGCGTCCATGGCGCGGACATCGTCCTTGCCCGCGGCCGCAGCTACGGTCGCCTTTCGCTGATTGGTTGTCGCGGCGTAGTTCCAGTGCACGGACGAGACATGATAGCCGTCGGCGCCGTTCTCGGTCTGGAGCTTCCAGTTGCCGTCGTAGATGTAGGACGATGAGCCGCGCAGCACTTCCAGCCCGTCCGGCGACTGGTCGACGATGAGGTCGATGATCTTGGCCGCCTCGCCCAGATGCTCTTCCAGCGGCTTCACGTCCGGGTTCAAGCTGCCGAACAGGAAACCGCGATAGTTGCCGAAGCGGGCGACTTTGGTGAGATCGTGGGAGCCGTTCTTGTTGAAGGTCTCGGGGTAGCCCGCGCCATCCGGATCCTTCGCCTTCAGAAGCTTGCCGGTGTTGTTGAAGGTCCAGCCATGGAAGGGGCAGGTATAGGTCGATTTGTTGCCGCGCTTGTGCCGGCACACCATGGCGCCGCGATGCGAGCATGCGTTGAGGAAGGCATGAAGCACGCCCTGGCGGTCGCGGCTGATCACGATCGGCTGGCGGCCGATATAGCTGGTCATGTAGTCGTTGTTGTTGGGGATCTGGCTCTCATGGGCGAGGTAAATCCAGTTCCCCTCCCAGATGTGCTTCATCTCCAGCTCGAACAGATTCGGGTCGGTGAAGATGTCGCGCCGGCAGCGGAAGGTTCCGGTTTCGTGATTATCCTCGACCGAGGATTCCAGTCGCTCGATGATGGCGTCCAGCATGGTCGTAGCTCCCAATGAATCTTTTTTGGAGGAGAGCCGCGCAACGTTGCGCGCGGCTGCGATCATCGGACCTGTCAGGCAGCGACCGCGTGCTCACGGTTCACGACGGTGCTTGGCGCACCAGCCTTCTCGCGGGTCATCTTGAAGTCGAAGGCGATGCGGGCAAACGGCTTGTTGAGGCCAGCCTTGTGAATCTCGGCCGCGTTGGTGACGCGCTCGACCGGCGGGATGAGATCGTCGCGTGTGCCGAAGGCGAAATCGTCGTGCAAATACTTGTCGCCGTCGATGTTGATCTGTGTCGTGAGCTGCCGGTAGCCGTTGGCGGTAACGAAGAAGTGGATATGGGCCGGGCGCTGGGCATGGCGGCCCATCTGCGTCAGCAGCTTTTCGGTGTTGGAGCCGGGAGGGCAGCCATAACCGGACGGCATGATCGACCGGAAACGGTAGCGGCCTTCGGCGTCGGTCTCGATGCGACGGCGCAGATTGTAGGGCGACTGCGGAGGACCGAAGAAGGAGTAAAATCCGAAGGAGTTGGCGTGCCAGACATCGACGATCGCGCCCGCGACAGGCCTGTCCTTGGTGTCGAACACCTGGCCTTCCATGAACAGGATTTCGCCGTCATCGGTGCCGTCGTCGAGGCGGGCCTCGTGCTTGGACAGGGGGGCGCCGGCGATATAGAGCGGTCCTTCGATAGTGCGGGCCGTGCCGCCGTCGAGACCGGCCAGGCGCTCGGCCTCGTCGAGGCGCAGATCGAGAAAGTGCTCGATCGCTACACCCGGGATCAGCAGACCGAGTTCATTGGCTTTCGCGACCTCGCCGATATAGGCGACGCCGGCCCAGAACTCGTCCATCGAGATGTCGAGTTCGTCGATGGTCAGCATCAATCTGTAGAGCAGCTTGTTGACGACTTGCTTGGTGCGCGCGTCGCCCTCTGCCTGGTCGAGGCCGGCAGCCTTGGCGGCGAGCGCCTTCATATCGGATTTTGCGATGAGATCGGCAGGCATGGCGTTTCCCTTTTTGACCGCAGCCTTATCTGGCTGATGGATGATCGAGCGATCCGATTAGGTGTCGTCCTCACGGATGGATGAGGGGTGTCGGCACAGAGGCGAGACGCTGATCTCCATGAATGGGAACAGCGGCAGAGTGGAGAGGATCTGGTGCAGCTCCTCGGCACCCGAGACATCGAAGATGCTGATGTTCGCGTAGCGTCCAGCAACGCGCCAAAGATGACGCCACTTGCCTAAGGCCTGCAGGTCCTGAGCCCGCTCGCGCTCGGTCTTCTTCAAGGCATCGGCCTTGTCGATCGGCAGGTCGTGCGGCAGCCGGACATCCATTTCAACGTGGAACAGCATGCTGTCAGCTCCCCGTCTTGAGAACGAGATGAACGGAGCGTTCCGATCGGTCGCGTCGGAAGCGATTCACACGCGCCTCGTCGAGGGCAATTCCAAGGCCCGGACCTGAAGGAACGCCGAGGCTGAACTCGCTGTAGTCGAGCGGCTCTTCCAGGATCTCTTCGGTCAGCAATAGCGGCCCGAACAGTTCGGTGCCCCATTCCAGCTTGGCGAATGTCGAGAAAAGCTGCGCCGAGGCAATCGTGCCGACAGCGCCCTCCAGCATGGTTCCGCCGTAAAGCCCAATGCCGGCAGCTTCAGCGATCGCCGCCACCTTGGCGCTGGCGAAAAGCCCTCCGGACTGCTCGATCTTGAGCGCGAACACATCCGCCGCCGCGAGGGAGGCAATCTGAAAGGCGGTCTCCGGGCCGTTGAGCGCTTCATCGGCCATGATGGCGATCGAGGTTTCTCGGGCAAGACGAGCCATGCCCCTGATATTCTTGAGCGCGATCGGCTGCTCGATGAGATCGACGCCGGCATCGGCCAGCAGCGGCAGGCAGGCCGATGCGGTGGCCTCGCTCCAGGCCTGGTTGACATCGACCCGGACGCTGGCCCGGTCGCCCAGCGCCGCCTTGATGGCGGCGACATGGGCAATGTTCTGGCGCGGATCGCCACGGCCGATCTTGAGCTTGAAGATGTTGTGCCGCCGCTTTGCCAGCATCTCCTCGGCTTCCGCGATGTCCTGCCCCGTGTCGCCGCTTGCCAGCGTCCAAGCCACCGGCAAGCGATCATGGCAGCGACCGCCGAGGAATTCGGACGCGGGCAGACCAATGCGCTTGCCGAGGACGTCGATCAGCGCCGTCTCGACAGCACATTTGGCGAAATGATTGCCCTGAACGGATTTGGCGATCGTTGCCATCGTCAACCCGACGCGGTTGGCGTCGCACTGCAGCAGAACCGGCGTGAAATAGGTGTCGATGGCGAGCTTCATTCCCTCGGGGCTTTCCGGCCCGTAGGCAAGCCCACCGATCGTGGTCCCCTCGCCAATCCCCACGATCCCGTCCGACGTGCGAATCCGGACGATCATCAGGGTCTGCCCCTTCATCGTCGTCATCGAAAGCTGATGCGGACGAATGGTCGGAAGATCGATGAGAAAGGTTTCAACCTGTTCTATCCGAGCGGCTGGCGTCGTCACGTTCATATACCCTTGCTGAGGTAGGGCCGACGATAGGATCGCTGTCTCTTGCTGCACAGGATCGATTGCGTCTATTTTCATACCCAAGAGGTATCGAAAACCTCATGGGAGGAACGACTATGGAGCTGCGTCATCTGCGCTACTTCACCACAGTGGCAGCGGAAGGCTCGTTCAGTCGCGCTGCTGAAAAGCTCAATATGGCTCAACCTCCACTGAGCAGGCAGGTACAGCAGCTCGAAGAGGAGCTTGGCGTCAGGCTCCTCGACCGGGGCCGCCCGATCACGCTGACCGAGCCAGGTCGATACCTTTTCGAGCAAAGTCGCCAAATTCTCCAGCGCATCGACGAGATGCGCGCAATGACGCTGCGGATCTCCAAGGGCATGGTTCTGCAGTTCAACATCGGCTTCGTCGCATCGACGCTCTACGACGCGCTGCCTGAGCTCATCAGGCGTTTCCGCATCATCGCTCCGGGAGCCGAAGTGCAGCTCGTCGAGCTGACGACGATGGAGCAAGTCGCAGCGCTCAAGGACGGGCGCATCGACGTTGGGTTTGGCCGGCTGCGCTTCGACGATGAAATGATCACGCGCAGCATCATTCGCGAGGAGAAGCTCTGCCTGGCCGTTCCGGTCGGCCATCCTCTTGCCGCGACGGAGGGGAAGCTCAAGCTCAGGCAGATTGCCGGCGAGCCGCTGATCATCTATCCGAAATCCCCGAGACCAAGCTATGCCGATCAGGTGCTGTCCTTCTATCGCGACGCGGGTGTCGAGCCGACGATCGGGATGGAGGCGAAGGAGGTGCAGACCGCGCTTGGCCTAGTGGCGTCGGGCGGTGGCGTCTGTCTCGTGCCGGCATCGGTCAAACGCCTGGGCCGTGACGATATCCGCTACATCGACCTCGATGAGCCCAAAATGATGAGCCCAATCATCATGAGCTACCGCAAGAATGACAGCTCTGCGCTCCTCATGGCGCTAGTCAAGCTGGTGCGCGATTTCGATCAATGGGATCAGGCGCTCAAAAGCGCCAAGCAAGCGTAAGGCTCGGATCATTGGTCGTGTCCGGTAGCGTGGCTCGCAGAAGCTACATCACGCGACCAGATACGACCCAACCGGGTCGAAGAGACAACTATCACAAGACATCGCATTGCCGTTTGCGCCGCACTACCAAGCATGTGCGCAAAAAGGCTTCAAACCTCGGGAGGGGCACCGCTCAGTCGCCCCAGAAGCCAGCGGCCGGCTGGCCCTGGAGGTTCATCCTGTCGATGAGCCACCACAAGATGCAGACTTCTAACCTGCTGAAAGCGCCCGTCGTCCCGAACCGACAGGCGAACGAGACGCCCTGAACTCAGATCGTCCATGACCAGCGCCTCCGGCAGGCTGCCCCATCCGATGCCTGCAAGGATGAGGGAATGCCTGGCAGACTGGTCGGTGACGCGCCAGGTGTTCAGCGCTGCGACCTGCACATCTTCGCCTGCCACGGCCTCCTCGACCTCGCTCAGGACGAGTTGCAAATGATCCCGAAGGATCTGCGCATCCAGGACACCCGTCATTCGGGCGAGTGGATGCGAGGAGGCAGCCACGGTGACGAGCTCGATCTCTGAGATCAGATATCGCTGAAAAGTGCCAGGCAGCAATTGTTCGTACAAAATGCGCAGGTCCGCTGTGCCCTTGGCGAGGGCAGGTGCGTTCCGACCGGTTGCCATCGAGAAGGGCTGTACGATCAGACGGACCTGTACCGTCGGAAACATGTCACGGAAGTCCGCCAGCGCAGGCGTCAACAGATTCATCGGAACGCCGCCCGCCACAGCGACCCGCAACTGAGCTTCCAGCCCTCGCGACAGTTCGAGAGCACTCGAACGGAAGCGCGCGACGTCGTCCATTATCCGTTGCGCCTTTGGCAGCAGGATACGCCCGGCTTCACTCAAGGTTGGGCGATATGTGGAGCGGTCGAACAATGCGGCGCCAACATGATCCTCCAGCTTCTGCATGGCATATGTAATTGCGGACTGGGCGCGATTGAGCTTTCGCGCTGCTCCCGAGAAGCTGCCGGCTTCCACGACCGCGATGAAGATCGCGAACTGATCCAACGTGTACGCGTCCATCTTTATCTGATTATCTGATCGTCTTTATCGAAACAATCCCAGTTTTTTACTCAATCCTCCTCCGCCATAAGCCATCGATCGTTCCAGCTCGCGGAGGCCCCGATGTCGACCATCCTAACAAAAGACCGTTCTCAGCCGGTCCTTTCTGCGGGCAAGCCGCTGCGCATCGGTATCTGGCTGGCTCAGATCGTTGCCGCCGGTCTGTTCTGCATGTCCGGGGTGATGAAACTCACCACGCCGATCCCGGAACTCTCGGCAATGATGCCCTGGACCGGCGAACTGTCCCCGGCCTTCGTGCGAGTGATCGGCGTCATCGATCTCGCAGGCGGCCTCGGTCTGATCCTGCCGTCACTGACGCGCATCCTGCCCCGTCTGACCGTAACCGCTGCCCTGTGCTGCATCCTGCTTCAGGTTCTGGCCGCCGGCTTTCACAGCTTTCGTGGCGAGTTCGCGGTTCTCCCCTTGAACGCTCTGCTGCTTGGCCTCGCGATCCTCATCTTCTGGGGGCGTTCGAAGAAGGCACCCATCGCGCCTCGGAACTGAGCGCTGCTGGCGCCGTCCTCATATCTCGGGAGCCTTCCGTGATTTTGGCAGAGAACTCGCAAATGGCCGGTCCGGCACGCGATGACATCGCGGCATGTGCGCCCATTAGGATTGGTGGTGTCACCCTGGTGGTTCGGGATCTGGATCGCGTGACCCGCTTTTATCGCGACGTGATTGGCCTGGAGCCGATCGTCCGGGATGGGCACACGCTCCACCTCGGCGTCCACGGCCGTGTCCTCATTTCCCTGCGGCACGATCCCTACGCGCTGCCCAATGTGCCGCAGAGCGCCGGGCTCTACCACATCGCCTTCCTGCTCCCCTCCCGCAACGATCTGGCTGCATGGGTGCATCATGCGCTCCGCTTGGGAACCCGCTTGGCCGGCGCATCGGATCACCTCGTCAGCGAGGCCATCTATCTGTCGGATCCGGAAGGCAACGGCGTCGAGATCTACGCCGACCGGCCAAGTTCGACCTGGAAGCGGATTCAGGAAGTTATCCAGATGGGCGCCGGTCCGCTCGACCTGCGCGAGCTGTCACAATCGACGACGCTCGCCTGGAATGGACTGCCGGCAGGCAGCACGATTGGCCATGTTCACCTGCAGGTCGGCGATGTCCGCTCCGCTGATTCGTTCTACGGCACGCTGCTCGGCTTCAAGATCAACGCAGCGGCGCCAACAGTCAGTTTCTACAGCACCGGCGGCTATCACCACCAGCTTGCGGGCAACACCTGGCAAAGTGGTGGGGCCGGAGCGCGTCTCGAGGATACGACGGGGCTTGCCGAGGTAGAACTCCTCCTACGCGATTCCGAAACGCTAGCGGCGATCGCCTTGCGATTGGCCAATGCAGGCAAGCCGGCCTTGGTCGACGAAGGACACCTGACCGCTTTCGATCCCTGGAACGTCCGGTTGAGCTTGACCAATGCGCCTGAAGCTCCGGGGCCGCGGTGAAGGCGGTCGTCCCAACGGTGGTTTCGCTCCTCCCGCCATTCGCTCGAACGCATGGTCAGGCCTGAATCATGTGGACCTTCCTCAAAGTGACCGGCCGCAGATTTCTGTCCCTCTTTCAATCTCGCGAAAGGCTCAAGCCGATGAACATCCTCCACCTCGATTCGAGTATTCTGGGCACCTATTCGGCCAGTCGCGACTTATCCGCGGCCATCCTTGATCGTCTTGTCTCATTGAATCCCGGTGCCGAGGTCATCTACCGCGATCTCGACGCGCAGCCACCGCTGCATCTGTCGAGCACCCATATGGCCGTGTTTCAGGGTGCGCCTGTGGAGGACGTTGCTCTTGGAGCCGATCTGGGCCTGGCTGGCGCCTATATCGAGGAACTGGTTGCCGCCGACATCGTCGTGATCGGCGCGCCGATGTACAATTTCACCATCTCAACCCAACTCAAATCCTGGATCGACCGCGTCGTCGTGGCCGGGAAGACCTTCCAATACGGCGCCAACGGCCCTGAAAGTCTGCTTCCATCGGGCAAAAAGGTCTTCCTGGCTTCGACCCGTGGCGGGGCCTATGGCGAAGGGAGCCCCGCTGCCTTTCTGGAGCATCACGAATCCTACCTGCGCGGCGTGCTCGGCTTCATCGGGCTGACCGATATCACGATTGTCCGGGCCGAAGGTCTCGCCATGGGCGATGATGCCAAAGCAGCGTCGATCGCCAGGGCGAAAGATCAGATCGCAGCCCTCGGCTGAGACGGCATCTGCTCAGGCCGAGGCCGTGACCGGCCCCTTTTTGCCTACGAGATAATGCACCGGGCCAAAGTGGAAAGACGCTGGCTGTGCGGGGAGCGCAAAGAGCCGAACCTAAACAGATCCTTCAATCCCGCGGCAATATGCATCCGGCCTTTGTGAGCCAGAATGCCGGGCGATAAGATTCCGTCCGCCAACGCGATCGGATGGAAGGTTTAACAAATATCAAAATGGAAAAGATCGATGATCAAGAACGATGAGCATCATGTGAAAAGCGAGTATCGCAAGACGCGGATCCTGGGCGTCAGTTTCGTTTTGTCACTTCTGACCGCATGCCACACGACCGATCTGGGGAAGTCCGTCGGGTGGCCGACTCCTCCATCCAGATCCGTCAACTAGCAGCACGGCAAGTTCAAATTGCCTGACCGGAGCGCCTTAGTTACGCGTCCGCAACGCCGGCATAGTCGACAGCGGACCACTGCAACAATCTGCGCCTCCGGCTCGGTCCTGAAATGGGTTGCCCGGTTGAGTGGCCTCGTTTCAATCTAATGCAAGGTTGGCTTCGCGGCCATGCAGGACAATGCTGCAGGCGCCGGAGGCTTGCAGCCAAGCGAGGAATACGGGCGCATGGTGTTGTAGCACTGGCGCCAGCTCTCGATGACGGCCTTCGCCTCGACGGCGCTGCAGAAGGTCTCATCTCGGAGCTTGGAGTCGAATCTCTCGCAGCAGCCATTCTCCCACGGAGATTCCGATTCAATGAAGGCAGTCCTGCCGGGAGTCGAGCAAACGTCCATCGCGGAAGAGATAGGCGCTCATGAAGTCTGGGCGTCCCCGTTGTATTTCGCTCGGATATCGGAGCGGAGAACGCCACGCCTAGCAGGGCGTTTCCGAAGCAGAATTTCTGCTCGCTCCGAAGTGGCTACGCCTTGAGAACTTTGTCCCACCAGTCCTTGAGTTGCGCATCATTCTTGAGAAGGTACTCGTTGTCGGGAAGGAAGACCTTGTCTTCCATGCCCTTCGGAATGCCGACACGCGACGAATATTCGTCCGGCAGGAGCGGCTTGTTGAGCACGGGGGCGTAACCCAAATCCTTGGCGAAGGAGATTTGCGTATCGTCCTGCAAATTTGCGTTGAGAAACTTGTATGCCTCGTCCTTGTTTCTTGCATTTTTGGGCATGCTGAAGCCGTAAAGCTCCAAGCCCAATCCCTCTTTAGGGAATGCGATCTTGATCGGAATACCTGCGTTCTGCCACATGACGCCGCGCGCCTGCCACATGATGCATATCCAGCACTCTCCGCTCTTGAGCGCCTGAGCCATGGCCTCGTTGGTCGGGTAGATTTTCAGGCCGGCCTTCTTGAGTTCGAGCAGTTTTTCCTTGCCCGGTTCGTAGTTCGAGATTGAGCCGCCGTTGATGAACGCAGCCGACTCGATCGTCGAGCGATATTGAAGGTCGATAGCCCCCACACGACCGGTGAGCGCAGGGTCCCAGAGGTCCGCGTATGATTGAGGAGCCTCGGCGAGCTTGTCAGGATTATAGAGAATGACGCGCGTGCTGAAGAACTTCGGGATCATATAAGGCTTCTTGACCGCCGGTATGATCTCGCTGGCCCTTACTATCCTCGTGTAATCGATGTCGGCAACGGCACCATTCTTCCAGAGTTCGAACGCACCTGTATCGGTCAAGCCAGCGATATCCATCGTGCCGCGAGGGAGCGCGCGTTCGGCCATGATCTTGACCTTTCGTGCCGGCTCCGCGGCAGCGTCGAAAGCAACTTCAATCCCTTCTTTCTTGAGGTAAGGGTTGACGATGTAGTCCTCGAGCCCTTTCTGGGAATCTCCACCCCAATTGCCCACAACGAGACGGCCTGTCCGTTGCGCCCGGGCCGCAAGACCGACGCAGGAAAAAAGGCCGCCGGCAGCGAGAATGTTGAAACCACGTCGTGAAGGCTGGCTCATTACATTCTCCTGTCAGGTTTGGCTAAGAACTCGCTGTTGCGGGCGCCTAAAGCGCGTTTTTGTAGAAATGACCGCCGCGCATGATCGCCGATAAGCGCGTGCCTCGATCCTGAAAAACGCTGAGATCTTCGAGCGGATTGCCATCCACGACCAGAATATCGGCGTGTGCGCCTGGAACGATTTCTCCCAGCTTGCCCTCCTGCCGAAGAATCCGGGCATTTACGAGAGTTGCTGAGCGAATGACTTCCTTGTTGGACTGAACCTGTGCCTGGACGGCCAGCCCATCGGTCTGATATTTTTGCGTGTAGGTCATCAGGTCGCTTCCGAACCCGATTTCGACCCCAGCGCTGCGGCAGACGTCCAGCGATGCCAATCCAGCAGCGTGCACGATGTCATTCTTTGCCAACTGAGAGGGGCTCTTCCCGGATGCCGCTCCTAGCCGTTTGTTGATCTCGTAAGTGATCAACGTCGGGACAAGGAATGCGTCCTTCTCCCGCATCAATTCAGCGCCTTCGCGCTCGACGAAATTTCCGTGCTCGATCGTTCTGACGCCATGCTTCACACCGCGAACAATCGACTCGTTGGAATAGGCGTGGGCGCCAACATAGACCCCCCACCTCTTGGCCTCGTCGACAGCGGCCGCAATCTCGTCGGTGGTGAACTGCACGCTTTCGAGAGGGTCGTTGGGCGACGCCACACCTCCGCTCAACATGAGCTTGATCTGGTCGGCCCCTCGTCGAAGTTCGTTTCGGACGGTTCTGATTACATCGGGGACCCCGTCAGCGACGACGCACATCAACTGTGCTCCGGTGCAACAAACATCGGAGCTCTCGCCGCCCTCGACGCGGCTGCGGAAATCGCCATGGCCGCCGGTCTGACTGATGGCGCGCCCGGAGATGAAAAGACGTGGCGCCTCGACATAGCCGGCATTCACCGCATCGCGCATGCCATAATCCGCCCCGCCCATGTCGCGAACGGTCGTGAAGCCGCGCATCAACATGGATCGGAGTGTCATCGTCGCCATAGCCGCCGAGAAGGTCGGTGGCACGGTGTTCATGAAGAAAGGGCCAGAATTGCTCAGGAAGTAATATATGTGGATGTGATTATCGATCAGGCCCGGCATCACGACTTTGCCGTTGCATGCAATGACCTCGGCAGATTTCGCGACAATAGGCTTGTCCGAAACCTCCTTGACGATTTCATCCTCAACGAGAACGTCGATCCCATCGATCAAGACGCCCTGATGGGGGTCGAGCAAACGCCCCCCACGGAAGAGATAAGCACTCATGATGTCCGGACGCCTCGTTGCGTTTCGCTCGGATGTCAGGGTGGAGACGCCATGCTTGTCATGGCGCCCCGAAGCAGAGTTCTGCCCGCGCCGAAATGGCTAGGCCTTGAGAATCTTGTCCCACCAGTCTTTCAGCTGTGAGTCGTTGTTGAGCAGGTAGTCGTTGTCGGGAAGGAAAACCTTGTCCTCCATGCCCTTCGGAATCCCGATGCGCTCGGCATAGTCGACCGGCAGCAGTGATTTCTTTAGGACCGGTGCGTAGCCGAAGTCCTTTGCGAATGCGACCTGTGTGTCGTCCTGCAAATTGGCATTGAAGAACTTGTACGCATTCTCCTTGTTGCGTGCGTTCTTCGGCGTCCCGAAACCATAAAGCTGGAGCGACAAACCTTCTTTCGGAAAGGCGATTTTGATCGGAATGCCGGCGTTCTGCCACATCACGCCGCGCGCCTGCCACATCACGCAGATCCAGCACTCCCCGCTCTTGAGCGCTTGCGCCATGGCCTCGTTGGTCGGGTAGATCTTCAGACCCGCCGTCTTCAACTCCAGCAGCTTTTCCTTGCCCGGCTCGTAATTCGAGACCGAGCCACCATTGGCCAGTGCCGCGGATTCGATCGTCCACTGATACTGAATATCAATGGCCCCAACGCGCCCGGCATAGGCCGGATTCCAAAGATCGGCATAGGACGTCGGCGCGGTCGTGACCTTGTCGGGATTGTAGAGGATGACGCGCGTCGTCATGAACTGAGGCACCATGTAGCTCTTCTTGGCTATCTCGATGATCTCGTTGGCTTTGACGATCTTCGAGTAGTCGACTTCGGCCAATGCGCCGTTCTTCCACAATTCATAGCCACCGGCGTCGCTCAGCCCCGCAATGTCCATCGTGCCGCGCGGAAGCGCCCGTTCCGCCATGAGCTTGACCTTGCGCGGAGGCTCGGCTGCGGCGTCGAAAGCGACCTCAATGCCCTCCTTCTGAAGATGGGGCGCGACGATAAACTGCTCGAGAACGCGCTGGGAGTCGCCGCCCCAGTTCCCGACAACCAAACGGCCTCCCGCTTGAGCGGAAGCAGGGGACACGGCCGTGGCAGCCAAGCTTCCGAGGGCCAATTTGCCGATTTGACGCCGTGACAGGTCAGTCATGTCCGTATCCCTCTTCTGGTGTTGTCTGCCTTCAGGGTCCTCGGCTCGACCGGCATCGCCGCTTCAACCAGCCGGCCACCACCATTTATCTCGACATCAAGCGTCGCAGAATTGGATACAATGTAAAGATACATTATTCATATATCGCATCTTCAATATACGATTTTGCTATCCGATCTCCGAAAATCAGGCTGTCTTGCCCGCCAAGGACAATGTGATCCGGTGACGAGGGCGCCCCCAGTCACGCGCCATGGCAACGCAGCGGGAGACGTCCTCGTCTAGGATGAACCCGGCCTCGACCAGCACCGTCGCCGCTTTGCGGATGGCGTCTGCGTAGTCCTCGACCACCGCGAAGCGCAACGAGACAGGCGCGCGTGGATCGTTCGTGAGGAGCGCCACTTCCTCGGTCTCCGGGAACGGCATGTAGGAACCCGTCACACCGAGCATGACGCCCGGGCCAAATTCGCGCCGGCGCATGCTCCACCCGGTGTAGGTGCCCAATGGAGCCTCGACCATCGGCGCGCGGAGGCCCGCGATATCGTTCCCATCCTCGTCCACCGCCGGAACGAGCACGGCATATTCCACATCGGGATCGATCCGTGGTGGAACGGTTTCCAGCAGCCCCTCGGCGAAGCGAGGGCCATAATCCATACGTTCGAGACGGCTAGGGCCGGTCGGTAGCGAGACACCGGGAATTCTCGGAAAACTGTCCAGCCAACTTTTGCCGGTAACAAGCGTCCCATCTTGCGCCAGCGGGAATCGACTCGGCGGAGGAGCGACGCCGCGTGTGACCCAGTCGTCCAGGCGTTGGACCGCCGCCCGAAAGAACATGGAGGTAGAGACCGGGTTGAAAAATTGTTCGGCTATCCCCGTGGAAAGCTCGTTCACGATCGGCGAGGCCCAGTGCTGTGAGCTCGACCAGAGATAGATGCGAACATTGTCGGGCAGGGTAAGGTCCCGACCTTCCGTATCCGTGTGAACCAAAGACGCGCGCCGATGCCAGTACTCGGCAGCAGAGTCCGTGTGAATCACGAAAGGGTCGCTCGCCGGCCGCTTGAGGATCGCGTCTTCGGCTCCAGTGATATGATCGCAGGAGCGCGCATAGGAGAACGGAAACACGTCCGCCGGCGCGCTGTGGTTGTCATGCGTCTGTCCAGGCAGCAGGGTCGGCTTAGCGAAACGGTGATTCAGCCACATCTTGCCGGCGCCGGCCACATGAGGCATCGCGCCTTCGAAAACCTGGCGGCCCTCGAGATCCTCATTGAATCCGAGATAGATGAAGTCCCGAATGCAGCGCCCTGACTGCGAGCGGCCCCAGCAATAGGCCTTCTTGATGCCGGCATCTCCCTGTCGCAGAGGGTTGGGTTGGCCGGAATTCGTATGCTGACCGTGTTTGAGGAACGAAATGAAGTCGCGGACAGCGCTGTGGCCGAGGCCGAGCACAAGCGGATCCTGCGCGGTATAGATCAATTCGTAGATCCAGCCCGGCTCGAAGCCCTCCGGCAGATAGATATGCGTGTCCGACGGCAAGATCGCGAGCTCTGCCCCTTGGTTGTCGGCCCCCTGCCCGCCTTCCGTTCGTGCAAATTGCCAGCGATCGCGCGCGACCTCCTCGCGAGAACTGCCGTAATAGCGCCGCCGGGTCAGGCGAGCCTGGCCCTTCGCATGTTGCGCGACCGGATAGGATCGTGATGTCGTCGCCGCGCTGAGCGGAAAAACCTTGACGCCCCTGGCATTGGCGATGAATTCCGAGAAGACCTCGCCTTCGATGGGGCCCTCGGGCAAGCGGGCCAATGGCGCTTCGAGCACGACCCGGTCGTCGCCCGGCCACAGGTCGCCCTGCCAGCCGAGCCAGACGATCGTGTAGCCCTGCCGCAGCAGGAACCCGTTACCGGCATCCGCCGCGTGAATGGGCATGTTTCCCGGCGGAGCATCGTTGAAGAACTGCAGAAGGCGCTTGTTGCCGCGATTGACGAACTCGAAGACAAGGCGCCCGTTGCCGGCCGAGAGGTCGACGGGTTTCAGGATGCAGACGTCAGCGCGATAGGCGACCAACTCATCTTCGCCCACAGGCGCGTAGGCGAGATCGACAATCCCGCGATTGCGCCCGTCAGCCGGATCGATCTTGAAGGTGGCCTTCCCGATGAGGCGCTCATAGGGGCCCGCATCGCCGAATGGTTGCCCGGCGGCAAAGCTCGTGCGCTCGAGGGCCGCGAAGTCGACGACATGATCCATTTTACACCGTCCAGGCAGGGTTTCAGCAGCGTGGTTCAGCCAAGGTCGTTTTTGACGATCTGGCCTGCCTTCATCACCAGACGCAGATTCTGCTCCGGTCGGGTCATCACGCGGATGTCATGCAGGGGATTGCCTTCGACCACGATCAAGTCCGCGCAATAGCCTGCGGCGACACGCCCGATGCGACCATCCAGTCTGACCAGTTCGGCAGCAACAGTCGTCGCCGAGCGCAGTAGCTCCAACGGGCTCAGGACTTCACTGCGCAGCACGAATTCATCAAGCTGCGCCTCATGAAGCTCGGCCCCGACGAGATCCGTACCGTAAGCCATCGGAATGCCGTGACGCTTGGCGATCTCGACTGCCTTGATGCCCGAGGAGATCAGGGCGTTGATCTTCGCCACGGACTCCGCTGCCATGCCCAACTTGGCGCCGTGCCTGGAGGACATCTGATAGGTGATCAGCGTCGGCACGAGGAAGCAGCCACGCTGCTTCAGGAGCTTGGCTGTCTCCTCGTCGAGATAGTTGCCATGTTCGATGGAACGAACGCCGAGACGCGCCGCTCTTTCGATGGTGCGCCCGGAATAAGCATGCACCACCGTATAGAGGTTCGCCATTTCGGCTTCCTCGACAACGGCTTTGATCTCTTCTTCCGAGAATTGATCCGAATCCAGCCTGTCAGTCGGCGATGCTGCGCCACCTCCGCCCATGATCTTGATGTGGTTGGCGCCGCGGCGGATCTCCGCACGGGCGGCTTTGCGAACCTCCGGCACGCCATCGCAGATCACTCCAAGGCCGGGCTGGGTGTAGGCCGCATCATAAGCTTCGTGACCCGGGCCTCGCAGATCGCCATGTCCACCCGTCTGAGACAGGGCCTTGCCGCCGAACAAAAGGCGCGGACCAGGGAACAGCCCCTCCTCCACGGCTTTCGACAGGCCGAAATCTGCGCCGCCCACATCACGGACCGTCGTGAAGCCACGCAGCAACATCCGGTTCAGGATGCGCGCGGACTGCGCGGTTACATAGGCCGGAGACGACCGCGCCAGCGTCCCAAAGTCGGCAGTGAATGCCGTGACGTGAACGTGAGCGTCGATGAGGCCAGGCAGGAGTGTACGCCCGCGAAGATCAAGAACCTGGCTATCGCTAGAAGGACTGCCTGCTCCGTCGCCGACTTCGCGGATTGTGCCGTTCTCGACGATCACGGTCCGCGCGGGAACAAGTTCTCCCAAATCGAGATCAAGCACATTCGCGTTCTTGAGGACGGTCAGGGCCATGGCGCCCTCCTTTTTCAGGCGTATGTCAGGATTTACGGGAGCGTCCGAAGACGCTCGTCAGGAGCAGCGTCGTCACCACCAGGAAGAAGGCCAGCGTCGCACCGACCGGCCAATTGTTCTTCGCCAGGATCTCGTCGGTCAGCGCAGGCGCCATCATCCTGAAGCTTGGGCCCCCGAGCAGGACGGGCGTGGCGTAGGCGTTCATGCCGAGGATGAAGGAGAGCACGAAGGCGGTGCGTACGCCCGGCAATGCAAGCGGCAGCGTGACCTTTCGGAACGTCTCGAACGGCGTCGCTCCCAAGCTGATCGCAGCCTCCTCGACGGATGGGTTGATGCCGTCCAGAACGCTCTGGATTGTCAGCACCACGAAGGGAATGTTGACCGCAACCGAGCCGATCAACACCGCCACGGGCGTGTACATGATCCGGATCGGTTCGGCGGTGATGCCAAGGCCGACGAGGATAGCATTGACCAGCCCCTGCTCGCCGAAAGCCAGCATCCAGCCTGCGGCGCGAACGGCGTTTCCGACGAACAGGGGCACGATGACGAGCAGGACGAGAAACTTCTTCATGCGTCCCGCACGGCTGATGAAATGCGCGAGCGGTAGACCTATCAGCAATGCGAGCAGCGTGACCGACAGCGCCATGGCGATCGTCGTCATCAGCACGTTGCGGTAATACGGGTCGCTGACGACGTTGACGTAGTTGGCAAAGGTGAAGTCCGAGACCATGAACTGGCCGGGGACGAACCGGTTGAAACTGTATCGCGCCAGCAGGACCAGTGGCAGCAGGTAAACCACAATCGTTATCGCCAAGGCCGGCGTCACCAGCAGGAACTCGCTGCTTCGGCTTGGAGCCGTGGCATCGGTCGACATCGTTGGCTTCGCCATCGCCGAAACTCCCTTAAGCCGCAGCGGCAGCGTTCTCATCGCGTCGCATCGCCATGAGACTGGGTTTTGGCAACCGCAGATGGACGTGATCGCCTTCCGTGATGCTGGCTAGGGGATCCGACGATCCCAGATGAACCGTGATGACCACATCCTCGGCGACGCGGCATTCCGCGAGAATCCCGGCCCCCAGATAGGTCTTGGATTCGACGATGGCGTCGACCTCGTTCTCCGCACCGATATCTCGCTCACGAGAGATTTCGACCTGCTCGGGGCGGATGACGAGCAGGTCGCAGTCCGCAGAGGCGTTCTCGACCGCCAAGCTTGCGCCCCCGGCTGTCACAAAGGCACCTTCATGCATCGAACCGGCGATGAAGTTCGCCTGCCCAATGAAATCTGCGACGAATGGGTTGAGCGGCCGCGCGTAGATATCCGCCGGCGTGCCGATCTGCTGGACGCGGCCCTGGCTCATCACGACCAGGCGATCGGCGATGCTCATCGCCTCCTCCTGGTCATGCGTCACCAGCACGGTCGTGATCCCGAGCGTCTTCTGGAGGCGCCGGATTTCCTGCCGGATGCTCAGCCTCAATTTGGCGTCGAGGTTCGAGAGCGGCTCGTCGAGCAGGAGGATGTCCGGCGAGATGACGATGGCGCGGGCGATTGCGACACGCTGCTGCTGCCCGCCGGAAAGCTCCCGCGGCATCCGAGCGGCGAGATGCCCCATGCGGACAAGTTCGAGCGCCTCCGCAACTTTGCTCGCGATCGTCGCCTCGACGACCTTTCGGCGCCTCAGACCGAACGCGACGTTCTCGGACACCGAGAGGTGCGGGAAGAGTGCGTAATTCTGAAACACCACGCCAATGTTGCGATCATAGGCTGGAACGCCGGTGATCTCGCGAGAGCCAAGCCGGATGCTGCCTTCGCTGGGATCGATGAAACCGGCAATCATGCGCAGCGTCGTCGTCTTGCCGCAGCCCGACGGTCCGAGAAAGACGACGAGTTCGCCCTCCTCGACGTCGAGATTGAAATCTTCGACGGCCACGGTAGCGCCGTAGCGCTTTGCGAGGCCGGAAATGCTGATCTTCGTCATCAGACAACTTTCGTCAGCGGGACAAAACGGTCGGTGATCAGGAGCCCCGCTGCGATCATCACGATCTGCAGCACGGAAATCGCAGCCACGCTCGGGTCGATCCGCCATTCCAGATATTGGAGGATGGCGATCGGCAGCGTCGTCTGCCCGGGAGCCACCAGAAAGAGTGAAAGCTCCAGGTTTCCGAAGCTGACGACGAAGCTGAACAGAGCGGCCGCCACGATGCCCGGCCACATCAATGGCACGGTCACTTTGACGAGAACGGTCATCGGCCTAGCGCCAAGGCTAATCGCCGCCTCTTCGACAGCGCGATCCACGGAGCCGATATTGGCGAGGATGAGCCTGAGGCACCATGGGATCGCAAGCAGGATGTGCCCGAGTACAAGACCCCCGGTCGAGCCAACGAGCGGCAGGTCGGTCAGGATCTCGAACTGGATGAGGCCGACATAGAGGCCAGCCCCGACAACGATCGCCGGGACGATCATCGGACTCATCAGAAACTGCAGGATCGCCGCGCTCATCGGAAGGCGGTTTCGCGTGAGTGCAATCGCGGCGGGTACTGCGACAAGGAGGCCCGCAAGGGATGCCAATGCCGCCACACGCAAGCTGTTGACGAAGCCGCCCGTGAATTGCGCATTGGCCAGGGCGGTCGGATACCAAATCGTCGAGTATCCGCTCGGCGGCACCGCCGGGATCTGATCCTTGAAGAAACTCAACCAGAATATCAGCCCTAATGGGCAGAGAAGGCAGAACAACGCGAACGCGATCATCACGTAATATGCCAAGCGGCCCGTTGCCACGGAAACGGCCCTCAGCCTTGTCGGCGTTGTGTCGCGTCGCATCATCGACACGGCCTCCTATGGATCGGTCGAGCCGCGTGCAGCAGGGATGACAGAGGCCGTCGAATAGGGGGCAGAGGCACCCTGGCTGATGCTTGCCCGGTCATGCTCGCGCGCATCCTCATCCGTCCCAAGGGCTGCCCCATCCGAGCGATGCGACCGCTGTAGCGCTCACTGCGGGCATCTCGAGTTCAGAGTATTCAACTCCCTGCGACTGAATACAATCAATTAAATTTGCATACCATACAGCTCGGCCATTCCTTGCACGCAGGGAGCCAGACGGAACTGCGTGAAGAACCAAACCGGTGCATCAAAAACCAAACTCGCTTGGTCCAAAGACCCGCGCTTATGAAGCTCTCTCCGTCAGTCGCTGCTTTCGTCGCGCGCACGATCGCATCGGCGATCGGCCTGCCGTCGGTTGAGGTCGATCGACCCGGCCATGATCACTTATTGGCCACTGGCGTGGCGCGTGTCAGCAGGACGACACCTGCAGCGTCAGCCGTATCGTAGTAGGTGAAACCACTCCCATTTTCGCGCCGGCCCCGCATCAGCAGCGAAAGACCAGATGCCCTTGCCTCGGTTTCGGCAGCATTGGCGTCAGGCACTTCGAAGCCGATATGGAAGACGCCCTCACCCTTCGTATCGAGAAACTCGCGCTGCGGACTCGGCTCTGCGCTCGGCTCGCAAAGCTGAAGCTGGATGTTGGGCAAATTGCAAACGCGGTACTTCAACGTCATGAAGGCATCGCGGCTGGGAACCGACAGGTCCGTGTAATCCGCCATCGGAGGATAGGCCTGCCATGGTGCGATCCCGATGGATTCATACCAAGCTTGCGCCTTGTCGATATCAGCCACCACGATGCAGATATGGTGCAGCTTGTCGAAGTTGTTCATCGGCTCAATCCCTTACCGGTACGACGTAGTTCAGGATACGGCGCCCGCCGTCGGGATAAATCGTTTCACCCGTGAAATAGGACGCGTCGTCACTGGCCAGGAACGCGACGACAGAGGCAATCTCGGCTGGGGTGCCGCAGCGGCCGATCGGGGTACGTGAGAGGATCGCGCGACGCGTTTCGTCCGAGTCGATGAACGAGCCTTCGACCATCTCCGTCAGGATCGTTCCTGGACCGACCCCGACCACGCGAATGTTATGGGGTGCGAAGGCAACGGCCGCCGTGCTCGTGATCTGATTCATGCCGCCTTTGGAAATCGCGTAGGTCGCGACTCGGGGGTTTGCCAGCCCCGAATTGATCGACGACATGTTGATGATCACCCCACCCTGTCCTTGGGCTATCATCTGACGGCCGGCCGCCTGAACGCCCATGAAGGCGCCCTTCAGGTTGATGCCGAGCACCTTGTCGTAGTCGGCCTCGGTGACGTCCAGGAAATCCTGCATCATCGCGATGCCGGCATTGTTGACCATGATATCGACACGGCCGAATTTTTGGACTGCCGCCAGGATCAGGGCATCCAGCTGAGCCTTTTGGCTGACGTCAGTCGTGACGGCCAAAACGGTGTCGGCTGCGCCAATGGCGGCAGCGGTTTCATTGAGGCGGACCGTATCGATATCGGCGATCACGACCTTGGCGCCTTCTGCCAAGAAGCGCTCGGCGCAGGCGCGACCGATACCTCGTGCCGCGCCGGTGACGACCGCCACCTTTCCCTTCAGTTTCATGCTCGTATCCTTCTCAGCTCGCTAATAGACCACCGTCTCGTGCAGCGGCGTGCCCGACCGGATCCGTCCGAAGCCGAGAGGTGACAGGTCGATCGCTTTGAATCCGCCATGCACGATCAACTCGGCGATACCTCGCCCGGTCGCCGGCGCATGCATCACCCCGTGGCCGGAAAAACCTGTCGCGAAGACCAGATTCTCGATCTCGTCATGGCGGCCGACGATGCCGTTATGGTCGAACGTATTGACCTCATAATGGCCAGCCCAGGCGCGCTCGACCCGCAATTGCTCGAGCGCCGGGATACGATGCGCCAATGCCGGCCAAAGCGTCTCTTCCAGCAGCGCGTGGGCCGGCTCGAAATCGCCCGTCGCATCCGGGTCATTGTCGTCCGTCGGCGCGATTCCGCAGATGAAGCCTTCGCCTTCGGGGCGGATCCAGGCTCCCGAGATATCGAACAGCATGGGAAAGCCCGACCGTTCGAGCGGTGTCTTGATGCCGAACACTGTGCGTTTGCGGGCCGAAACGGGAAGCGCGATGCCAAGATCGCGCACGATCGCTGCCGAGGCTGGGCCCGCGGCGTTGATGCACCAATCAGCCTTGATCTCGCCCCCGCCTGACAGCCGCACTCCGGTGACGCGCCCTCCCGCCACGGTGATCGCCTCGGCATTCCCCTCGACATAGCTGACGTCGCGGTCGCGCGCCCCGCGTCGCATCAGCGAAAGCAGCGACCAGGCATCGAACCAGCCTTCGTCGCGCCGCGCCGTGGTGGCAACGCCGAGATCCTCGACATTGAGCCAGGGAAAGCGCGCTTGCGCCTCGACAGGCGTCAGCGCTGCGACATCGGCCCCTTCGCCGCGCTGCATCTCCACGCCTGCCCTTCTCGCCTCGACCGCTTCCGGGCCACCGAGGATGAGATAGCCACGCTCAACGAAACCAATGTCGGCATCGCGTCCGAAGCGTTCCCTGATCGAACGGAAGAATGCTGCGCCGAACAGGCTCATATGGATGTTGACCGGCGTGCCGAACTGCGTGCGGATCGAAGCGGCCGACAAGGCGGTGGATGATCGCTGATAGGTCGGATCGCGCTCGATGACCGTGATCACCCCGGCAAAGCCGAGCTCGCGCAGGAAATAAGCGATCGACGATCCCACGATCGCACCGCCGACGATGACCACAGCTTCCGATCTCTGCGCCACCGAGCCCTCTTCGTCGGTCATATGGATGCCATGCGGCTTTCAGCAGGTCTCAAGGCCAAGGTGCTTGCGGAAGCGGTTCTTGACGTGCGCAGCATCTCGAGGTGGCAGCGACCGGGGGAGGTTCTCGGCGGCGATCTTGAGAACGAAGAGCCGGGGCCCTGCGCTGGGCTGGCGCAGACGATCGCAAAGCTGATCCACCTCCTCCAGCAAGCGCAGCTCGGCCGCCTCAGCAAAGCCACAGGCCGCCGCCACCTTGTCGAAGGCTATGCCGCGGCCGGTATGGCTGGACTGCATCCCGGTCTCGCCGAAATGCTGGTTGTCGAGCACAATCAGGTCGAGATTCTTCGGGCGCGCCACCGAGATCGTCGCCAGGGCTCCGAAGGCCATGAGCTGCTCGCCATCGCCGGTGATGACCATCACCCGCTTCGTTGGCTGCGCTTGGGCGATTCCAAGCCCGACCAGCGCGGCGCCCCCCATCGCGCCCCAGAGATAGTAGTTATCGTCGCGATCGCCGGCCGCATGCACATCGTAGCTCGGCGAACCGAGGCCGGTGACGACCAGAGCCCCGTCACGCGCGTCGAGCAGCTTCTTCACCGCGACGCGGCGGTCCATCGTCGAAATCACCATGACGCTTACCACTTCTTCTTGCCGAGCAGGCGCTGCCCGATCAGCACGGCAATCTGCTGATCGGCGTCGAAGGCCATCGTCGCGGCTTGAGCCACGGTCTCGACCAGATCGGAACCGGTCTCGGCGCGCAAAACGGTCAAACCGATCGCCTTCAACGAAGCTTCAGTCGCCTGCCCCATCGGCACCTGCCAGGGATTGAACTCGGCCCATTCCCCACGCATCGTCACCAGTATGAGCAGGGGAAAGCGCGCCTGAACCGGCAGGGACAGCATATTGATGCAGTTGCCCACACCCGATGACTGCATCAGCACGACGCTGCGCTTGCCGCCAAGCCAGGCGCCGGCTGCAATCGCTACGCCCTCTTCCTCGGTTGTCAGCACGTTGGTGATGACGTCGGGATCCGCATTGAACAGCTTGATCAGCGTCGAATGGCCGGCATCGGGCACATAAGACATCTGGCTGACGCCAGCGGCCTTGAGCGTGTCATAGAGTGCGATCGGCCAGTCCGACGACAGGTCGCGAGCCTTGCTGTCTTCAGACGAAGAAATCACTGCGGCGGCACTCAAGGCTTGTCTCCCCGACATGGCTTGTTGCCAGCTCTATAGCCTTGTCGGAAACGCACTCACATCGACTGGTTTTCATAAACAGATATAACGGTATTCTATAGCGATGGAACTTTCCCAACTTCGGACGCTCATCCACGTCGCCGAACTCGGCAGCTTGTCGAAGGCCGCAGACCGACTCCACATCGCTCAACCCGCACTCAGCCGCCAGATACGTATGCTGGAGGAGGAGCTTGGCGCGCGCCTCTTCGACCGGCACGGCCGCGGCATGACCGTCACCGAGCAGGGGCAGGATGTCCTGCTCCACGCTTTGCGGGTGATGGCTGAGCTTGAGGAAATCCAGGCCGTCGTCTCGGATGAAAACGCGCCGCTACGCGGCCATGTTTCGATCGGAATGCCCCCAACCGCATCTGACATCTTGTCCGAACCACTGGTTTCCGCCTTTCGGGACGCCCATCCCGAGGCGACGCTGCGGATCGTCAGCGCCTATTCGGGCTATCTGATGGACTGGCTGCAGCGCGGGGAGATCGATGCAGCGATCCTCTACGATCCAAGATCCGCGCGGTCCCTGCGCACCCAACCGCTATTGGAAGAGACGCTATTCTTGATAGGTCCACCCAACTCCGGGCTTTCTCGGGACCAGAGCGTCGAGTTCATCGAGCTTGCAAACCAGCGCCTCCTGCTGCCCAGCGCCGGGCACGGTCTTCGCTCGATCGTCGAACGCTATGCCGGCGAGCTTGGCATCAAATTGAACATCAAAGTCGAGGCCGACAGCTATTCGACGCTAAAAAGCCTCGTCCACAAGGGCCATGGCGTGACAGTGCTGCCGCTTGCGCCCATCCACGAGGAATTGCGGGAGGGCAGGCTTTGCGCGGCCCCGCTGGTCAATCCGGTGCCGATGCGCCGCCTCATCATGTCTTACCCGGCCGATCGGGCAACACCTCGGCTCGCTCGTTTCGCTGCTCAGATCATTGCTGGCACGATCAGAGCCATGGTCGAACAGGGCATTTGGTCCGGCCGGCTTCCGGACCTCGACACTGAGGCAAAGACAAGCAGCCCGCTATAGAAATCCAGCATAGCTGCTCTCGCCAGCTTGTCATTGTCGAACGGCTGCTCCGGCCTTTACACACGGCGTGAGGAGCCCCCATGAACATCCTGATCGTCTATGCGCACCCGGAGCCGACATCCTTCAACGGGGCTCTGCGCGACCTCGCAATCGAGGTGCTGAGCGCTCAAGGTCATATGGTGGAGATTTCAGATCTTTATCGGATGAACTTCAACGCGGTCACGGGGCTCGGGGACTTCACCGGCGAACGTTCTGACTCCACTCGGCTAAGCATCGCGCGAGAGCAGACTCACGCATTGGAGACCGGCACAATTGCTCCAGACATCGCCGCGGAGCAGGCCAAGATCAGCCGCGCCGATATGCTGATCCTCCAATTTCCGATCTGGTGGTTCGGCATGCCCGCCATCCTCAAGGGCTGGGCTGACCGGGTATTCGCCCGCGGGTTCGCTTATCTTCCAGGCCGCAAATACGATACCGGCATGTTCCACGGAAAGCTCGCGCTTGTCTCGGCGACCACCGGCACCTCGGCTGAAACATATGCCCCCGACGGGATCGACGGCGACATCCTCTCGGTGCTCTGGCCCGTTCACAATGGTCTGCTGCGCTATACCGGCTTCGATGTGCTGCCGCCCTATGTCGCCTATATGCCGGGCCGCTTGGACCAAGCCGGACGCGCCGCCCAGCTCGATGCTTATCGCGAACGGCTGCTGACGATCGACACGACACCGAGGCTATTCTTTCACCCCGCCTCGGACTACGCCCCGAACGAGCGCCTGAAACCTGGCGTGCTCGCGCGTTCGGGCGTGCAGCGCAACGTCTGAGACCACGCCAGCGGCCTGTGTTCCGCCATTGCGCAAACCCGCAGCCCCTTCTGTGCGCCCTACGCTTGCGGAGGCGATCGCGGTCTTGGCCTCAAAACATATCCATTCCGACAGCGACGAGTTGGGTCGTCTCAGTTCGGAGCCAAGCACCTGTCAGCCAACGGTCGCGCCGAGCTCGAGGAGACGCTTCCCAACTGGGAGGCGTCGCCGTACAATATTATCCATTTGACATTTTTTGAGTTCAATCAGATCATAATTGTATATTATTTTGCCGCGCACACACGCCTCGGCAACCACTAGCGAGGTCCACGATGACAGCTGCAGCTCGCCTCTTGGCATGGGCACTCATCGCCATCGTCAGCGGCCACTCCAACATTGTCCGCGCCCAGACTTATCCAGACCGCCCTGTCCGCATCATCGTTCCTTTTCCAGCCGGTGGTGGCACCGATGCGCTCAGCCGCATCCTCGCTGAAGCGCTCGCTCAAAGACTTGGCCAGCGCTTCGTGGTCGAGAACATTTCAGGAGCCGGCGGCAACTTGGGCGCTGCGCGTGTCGCGAATTCCGAAGCTGATGGTTATTCTCTGTTGATCGGCTCCATGGGTGTCTTGAGCGTCAATCCTCTCATTTACCGCAATACCGGCACTGCTGTCGTAGACAAGCTCGTACCGATTTCTCTCGTTTTCGAGACGGGGCACCTGATCGTCGTCAATCCGCGCGTTGAAGCACGATCTTTGACCGAGCTTGCGGCACTGGCCAAATCGGAAGGCGGCAAACTGACCTATGCCTCCGGTGGCATCGGCACTTCCACGCATCTCTATGCCGAGTTGTTCAATCTGCTGAGCGGCTCTTCGATGACGCATGTCCCCTATCGTGGAAACGGCCCCGCACTGCTGGACGTCATCGCCGGACATGCGCAAATCATGTTTGACCAGATCGGCAACTCGTCAGAGCAAGTGCGTGCCGGCAAGGTTCGCGGGCTGGCTGTGACGACGCCGTCTCGGCTGCCAATCATACCCGACGTGCCCACGACCGCGGAGATCGGGATGCCACAGCTGTCCGGGACGTCATGGACGATGCTCATGGCTCCGTCCGGAACATCGACTGCGATCCTGGGAAAGCTCAACGCGGCGATCGCTGCCATCACCGCAGATCCCGTCATGCGCGACAAGATGGAATCGATCGGTGCGTCTGCGAGAGCAAGTTCCTCGGCGGAGGCAGCCGCATTGATGCGATCCGAACTGGAGCGCTGGAAGCCGGTGGTTGCAGCGGTCGGCCTTCAGGCCAACTGAGCCTGGACAGGAGTTATTCTCGATGACGCGTCAAACCGATCTCATGATGCTGGGCTGCGGCAACATGGGCGCCGCTATTGCGGGGGGCTACCTCAAGCGAAACCCGGGAGCCCGCATTCTAGCCGTCGACCCTCAGGTGGCGCGCGCCGCTGAATTGTTGCAAGGCGTCGCGGGCATTGATCTCGTCCCGACACTTCAAGCGGAACCGCTCGTCGACCCAAGGGCCACGATCGTCGCGCTGAAGCCGCAGGTGACCGCAGACATCCTTCCACAGCTTGCCGCTCATCCGGCTGGCCGAGGGCTGGTCGTCTCCGTCGTAGCTGGCGTTTCGATTGGCACCCTTCGGCAGGCCTTGCCGGGAGCCCGGCTCATCCGGGCAATGCCGAATACGCCGGCTCTGGTGTCGAAGGGCGTAACCGTTCTCGTCGCGGCAGCGGATACGACGGAAGCCGATCGAGCATTCTGCGAGGAATTGTTCAGTGCGGTGGGCACGGTGCACTGGCTCGACGATGAGGGGCTGATGGACAGCGTGACGGCCGTTTCCGGCAGCGGGCCGGCCTATATCTTCGCTTTCGCCGAGGCTTTCATCGCCGCGGCGCAAGCAGTCGGCCTCGATGCCCCGCTTGCGAAAGCCCTCGTCGTGGAGACGCTGGACGGTGCGACCGCGATGATCCGCGAGACGGGGCGTCCTCTCTCCGATCTCAAAAGCGCGGTGCGCAGCCCGGCCGGCACGACCGATGCGGCATTGCGGGTCTTCGAGCACGACCAAATGCTGGCCCGCCTGATCGCGGAGGCCGTCACGGCTGCGGCAGTTCGAGCCCGAGAGCTTGGAGCGGGCTGAAGAACGGGCAGGAGCCCGGTGAAGGGATACGGCAATGGCTGTTGCTTCAAAGCGAATGTCGGTCGCTGAGTTGGAAGCACTTATCCAGCGCGCCCTGGGGCGTGCAGGTCTCGCCCACGACAATATCGCACCAGTGGCGCACAGCATCACGGCGTGTGAACGCGACGGGGTGAAGGGGCATGGCCTCCTTCGGCTCCCCGGCTTCGTTCATTCGCTCGCCACCGGCTGGGCCGACGGCACGTCTCGCCCGCAGATCGTGAGCGAAACGGATAGCTTGCTCACCATTGACGCACATAACGGCTTTGCACAGGTCGCGTTGGCATCGACGCAAGCTCGTCTGAAGGAGATGGCACGGAAGACCGGGGTTGCCGTCCTCTCGACGCGCAACTCGCATCACTTCTCGGCCATTTGGCCTGACATCGAGCCTTTCGCAGAAGATGGTTTCGTTGCGTTTTCCTGCGTCAACTCCAAGAAGCGAATGGCGGCATGGGGAGGTGGCCGTCCTGTGATCGGAACGAACGCCATGGCATTCGCAGCACCACGAACCGACGGGCATCCACTCGTCTGGGATCAGTCGTCGAGCGTGCTGTCGCAAGGGGACGTATTGCTTGCTGCCAAGGAGGGCCGGAGCCTGGAGCTCGGAGTAGGTTGCGACGCGGACGGGCGCCCGACGACCTCCCCCGCCAAGATCCTGGAGGGTGGTGCACTTCTCCCATTCGGCGGCCCGAAGGGCGCCTCGCTGGCAGTCATGGTCGAGATCCTGGCGGCGGCCCTCACGGGCGGGCCCTTCGGCTTTGAGGATTCTTCACCCAGCGGGACGACCACAACCTCGCTGGGAGGGCAATTTTTGTTGATCATAGACCCCCGGCGCTCGACCGGAGACTTCTACGATCGGATGGCCGGATTCTGCGCCGCCCTGGTCGAAGCCGGCTCTGAGCGTCTCCCAGGAGACCGTCGGTACAGCGCACGCGCGCTCAGCCTAGCGAACGGTATTGAGCTCGACGGCCATGCTTTTGAAAGCCTGTTGGAACTTGCCGGAGCGGACAAGGATTGCTCCCCGGATCGGTCAGCCCGACCGGTTGTCGAGGGCTCATGCCGGACGAAAGCGATCTGATCGTTCGTCACGAGAGCCTGGGACGCTTGTTTCGACAAGTGGCGCCCGATCCTTTTGACCGCTCCCGGGTGGAAACGATGGTCGGCAAGCCCACAGTCCGAAAAGCCTTGCCTCACCGCCTGGAGCACCAAGGGGCCAGCTCAAATGGATTTTGATCTGATCGTCAGATCCCGCTCGTGCTCCTGCTCAGCAAGCGCCCGAAGCGCGACCTCAGCAGCGCGCCGGACATGATCACGGCATGCCTGCGCTGCCAGGTCCGGCTGACGCCGTTCGATCGCCTCGACGATCTGGCGCACCTCAGCCAACATATGTGGCAGCCTCCCCGGCGCCGACAGCGACATTCCGCGGAGCTGTGTGATGCGGCTCAGCAAAGGCGCGAGCATTTTGGCGACATGATCGTTGCGACAGCCCCGCAACAGCACATCGTAAAACCGTCGTTTCAGGGCAACCAGCCCGTCGCTGCCAGAACCGGCTTGATACGCGGCCATCTCCTCATAAATCCGGCGCAAACCGATACGCTCCTCATCCGAGGCTCGAACCGCAAAGGCTTCGCCAGCCAAGGCTTCGAGCACGCCGCGAACCTCATAAATCTGCGCCGCTTCCACACCGGACAGATAGGCAACGAAGGGACCGCGGTTCGGCAAGACGGTGACGAGGCCCTCTGCCTCAAGCAACCTCACTGCCTCGCGCACGACCGTTCGGCTCGCGCCGAACAACTCGCACAGCATCCGATCCGGCAGATGCTCGCCCGCCGCAAACCGTCCGCTGACGATAGCGTTGCGGATTCCGTTCTCGACCAGCAGCCGAACCGGTTGAGGGACCACGCGTAGCTGCTGGCTTTCGTCTGTCATGGCCCCCGCGGATCCCCCCAATATTGTGCCCTATCACCGATCAGGGCGCATACGCACTAACGGCATTCCGTAGCGAAGAGCACGCGCCAGGTCGACGGCCAAACCGAAAAGCGAAATCATAGATTGACATACAATATGACAATTTCTAGGAGAGTCATACATCGGCAGAAGGGTGGCGCAAATGTCTGAAGACGATGCTCTGTTTCAGAAGGGCTTACCTATCCGGCGAGAGGTGCTGGGGGCCGATTATGTCGACGCCTCCATGGCCAAGGCCGACGCGTTCATGATGTCCTTCCAACGGGCGACGACATCATGGGCCTGGGGGTGGGCTTGGGGCGATCCGACTTTGGACCGACGTACGCGCAGCATGTTGAACCTCGCCATGCTCACGGCACTCGGTAGGACACCCGAGATCAAGCTGCATGTGAAGGGAGCGCTGAACAACGGCGTTTCTGTCGAGGAGATCAAAGCGGTCCTGCTTCATGCAACCGCGTACTGCGGCATCCCGGCAGGGCTGGACGCCTTCAAGGCAGCGCACGAAGTCCTGGTCAAAGAAGCCGCGCTGACGGGCGAGCCAGTGACGGATCCAGACCGATGAGCGCTGGGACGCCTATCCGTCGCGTCGGCTTCATCGGCATCGGCAATATGGGGTGGCCGATGGCTGCCAATCTGCACAAGGCCGGTTTCGAGATCGCGGTTTGCGACGCCGTTGCCGGACATGCAACGCGCTTCGCCAACGAGGTCGGCGGTCGAGCAGCCACCGACCCAGCGGACGCGGCCCAGGGGGTCGACGCGGTCGTCACGATCCTGCCCACCAGCAAGCATGTCGAGAGTGTGGTGCAGTCGATGCGAGGCAGCCTGCCGCGAGGGGCGCTACTGATCGAGATGAGCTCAGGCATTCCGCTGGTGACACGCCGTCTCGCGGATCTCTTGAGCCCGGACGGCATCGAGGTCGTCGACGCGCCCGTATCGGGCGGTGTGTCGCGCGCTCGCAGCGGCGAACTTGCCATCATGGCTGGAGGAGCCGCGACAGTCCTTGACCGCGCCGAGCCCGTACTTCGCGCGATGAGCACGACCATCCACCGCGTCGGCGCCGTCGGCGCCGGTCAAGCGATGAAGGCGTTGAACAATCTCGTCTCGGCCGGCGGTTTTTTGGTTGGCATAGAGGCGTTGCTTATCGGCCAGAAATTCGGCCTGGATCCCGCGCTGATGGTGGATGTGCTGAACGCCTCGACGGGCATGAACAACAGCACCCAGAAGAAGTTCAAGCAGTTCGTGCTTTCCCGCCGGTTCGACAGCGGTTTCGGCCTCGATCTGATGGTCAAGGACCTGACTATCGCTCTCGATGTCGGACGCGGAACGGACACGCCCACCCCGTTCGCAGCACTCTGCCGGGAGTTGGCGGCCAGTGCCGCCGCCCTGCTCGGGCCGGGGCAAGACCACACCGCGCTGGCCCAGCTTAGCGAAAGGCTGGCGGGCACGGCCCTGAGCGGCTCGGATCGCCCCCCCGACGCCTGATCGTGCTCGCAGGCCACGGGAGTTGCCCATCGAGAAGCCAGAAAACTGGCCGGAAGACAAATTCGAGGAAACGGACATGGGCGACGCCAAGAAGGCCTGCCGCGAATTCGACTACGTCGTCGTCGGAGGAGGCTCCGCAGGTTGCGTTCTGACAAACCGCCTCAGCGAGGACGGTTCATCGGTGTGCCTGCTTGAAGCGGGGCCACGCGATCTCAACCCGCTGATCCATATTCCGTCGGGCTACATCAAGAATGTCTACAGCCGGACGCTGACCTGGAATTTCGAATCGGAACCAAATCCAAACACCGCCAATCGGCAATTTCCTTTACCGCAAGGCCGCGTTCTCGGAGGCTCAAGTTCAATCAATGGCCTGAACTATGTTCGCGGTCAGGCAAGGGACTACGATCTCTGGGCTCAAAGCGGCAACACGGGCTGGGCCTATCGCGATGTTCTGCCGTATTTTAAGCGATCCGAACGGCGCATAGGTGATGGCGACGCGAGGTTTCGAGGCCGGGATGGCGAGCTCCCCATCACGGATCTGGACTGGCACCACCCAGTCAGCGACGCGCTCGTGGCCAGCGCCGAAGCGCTCGGCATCCCTCGCAATCGCGACTATAACGGCGCCTCGCAGGATGGGGTTGGTTACTTCCAGCGGACGATCCATCGCGGATGGCGCTTCAGCGCCGCGCGCGCATTCTTGAGCGCCGCTCGCAAGCGCCCTCATGTCAGCATCCGCACCGATTGCCAGGCCACCGGGCTCATCTTCGAGGGGAAGAAAGCCGTCGGCGTTCGGTATATGCGGGGTGGCCGGGGCGGCAAGGTCGAGGAGGTACGGGCACGCCGCGAAGTCATCCTATCAGCCGGCGCACTCAATTCACCCAAGCTGCTTCAGCTCTCAGGAATCGGCCCCATCGAGGTGCTGCACGAGATCGGCGTTGCACCGATCCACGTGCTGCCCGGCGTCGGGCAAAACCTGCGTGACCACTATGCCGTGCGCATGGTCGCCCGGATCAGGAATACGACGACGATCAACAACATGGTCCGCGGCCCGCGGCTCTTGCTGGAGATCGGGCGATGGCTCGCTGGCAAACCAAGCCTCCTCGCTGTCAGCCCCTCGCTCGTTCATATTTTCTGGAAGTCCGACCCGGCGCTGGGGCGGCCCGATCTCGAATTCGCCTGCTCGCCGGCAAGCTTCAAGGAGGGCGTGGTCGGCTTGCTCGACGATATTCCCGGCCTGACGCTCGGCGTCTGGCAGGAACGGCCGGAAAGCACCGGATATGTGCGCGCAACGAGCGCCGATGCGTTCGACAAGCCGATCATCCAGCCGAATTACCTGGCCGAAGAGGTCGATCGGAGATCGCTGCTGGGCGGCATGAAGCTGGCGCGGCGCTTGTTCAACGCCCCGCCGCTGGCTCGCTATTTTGACATGGAGACCGCGCCAGGCCCACAGCTCCAGTCCGACGACGAACTCCTGGATTATGCGCGCAGGATGGGCACGACGGTCTACCACATGACCGGAACGGCCAAGATGGGCATGAGCACCGATCCGGCCGCAGTGGTCGACGAGCAGCTGCGGGTCCACGGCCTGCAGGGCCTACGCGTCGTCGACGCCTCGATCATGCCCTCGATGCCCTCTGCCAACACCAACGCGACGACGCTCATGATCGCCGAGAAGGCAGCGGACATGATCCGCGGCCGTGCGCCGCCGGCGCCGATCGACGCCTGAGCTGCCGCATCATCACGCTCCCGCCTGCCCCGCTGGCCGCGACCATCGAGCCGGCATCCTGGATCATCTTCTCGGACAAAAGAGATCAACATGACAAACACTCCGACGGTTTCCGACCGGATCGCCGATGTGGTCGCCAGCCACGCCGATACCGTTTTCAGTCTGATGGGCAACGGCAACGCACATTTCGTCAGCAGCCTCACGCAGCGAGGCCATCGCGTGGTCAATGTCAGGCACGAAACGGCAAGCGTCATCGCCGGGCAGAGCTACTACCTGTCGACGGGCAAGATCCCAGCCGCGACCGTGACGTTTGCCGCAGGGTTCACCAATGTCCTGACATCGCTTGCGGAGGCGCGGCTGGCCCGCATCCCGATGGTCGTCGTAACAGGAGGCTCTCCCACCACTGGCCTGCGCGGCCAGGACATCGACCAGACCGGCGCCGCCGCGGCGATCTATGTCCGCACCTTCAGGGTAGGCAGGAACAACCCCGCGGCGATCACCGAAGCCGCTTTCGAGATTGCCAAGCGCGATCGCGTGCCGGTCATCGTCGAAATCCCCTATGATCTCGTCGACCGCCCAGCCGAGGAGGCTGCGGCGATCCCTACCCTGCCAGCCCCGGACGTGTTGCGGCCGACGGAACTGGCCGAGGCTCTGGCTATCGATCCCGACATCGCCGCTGCTGTCGCCCGCGAGTTGAGCCAGGCTGAGCGGCCCCTCATCCTGGCGGGGCGCGGCGCGGTCCTTGCCGGAGCCGGGCCCGCTCTGCGGAGCGTCGGCGACCATGTCGGCGCACTCTTCGCGACATCGCTCATGGCGAACCGCATCTTCAATTCGTCCTGGGACATCGGCCTCGCAGGAGGCTTTTCGTCGCTTCGTGCCGCCGAGCTTATCGGTGAGGCGGACGTCGTTCTCATCGTCGGCGCAAGCCTGAACCTCTATCAGATGCGCTATAACAAGCTGATCGCGAATGCCCGCAGCATCATCCAGGTCGATACCCTTGCTGTCGCGACCCATCCGCAGGTGACGAGATTCATCCGCGCCGATGCCAAGGCGTTCGCCGCTGTTCTCGATCAGCAGCTCGAAGGCGTTCAGCGAGATGGCTGGAGGGCGACTGTCGAGCGGCCTTTCACCGGCGAAAAGACGGAATGGAGCGAGTTTGGGCCTGATGGACGGCTCGACCCCCGCGCCGTGATGGATGCGTTCGAGGAACTGCTCCCGGAGCAACGGACTATCGTGCAGGATACCGGTCACTTCATGGGCTGGGCTGCCCGTCATCTCAGCGCGCCCGACCCCCAAGGGATGCTGCTGCCCGGGCTAGCGTTGCAAAGCATCGGGCTGGGCGTCGGGGCTGCGCTCGGCATCGCTGTTGGCCGATCAGACCGATTGCCCGTGCTCGTCACCGGGGATGGCGGCATTGCGATGGAGCTGAACGAAATCGACACACTCGTGCGCGAAGTGCCTTCCGCTCTCATCATCGTGTTGAATGACGCAGCCTACGGCATGGAGGTGCACCAGTACGGGCCTCGCGGATTGGACACCACCGCCATGAAATTCACTGAGATGAACTTCGCGCGGATCGGGGAGGCGGTCGGCGCGAAAGGCATCAAGGTTCGCAGCCTTGACGACTTAGGAGTGGTTCGCGACTGGTTGAATCAGGGCGCCAAAGGCGTCTTTATCGCCGATGTCGCTATTTCCGCGGAGATCGTGGCTGATTGGCTCGGGCTGAGCAATGCATACTATGCGTCGATAAGGACGTAGCGACACCCGAGCAATGAATTCGACATCCTCAAATGGCCGCACCGCTTCCACTTCGGAAGCCGGTGCGGGCCGCCTTGCGCGGCAGCCCGGTTGTCATGTGTTGGCCGGCGCCAGCCTGGTCGCCGGCTTCCTTGTCAATCTACCTGGTCAATCGACTTGCCGCGCCTGCTATTTGCCGCGCTTGCTATTTGCCGATTTTGGCGAGCTCGGCTTCAAGCTCCGGCATGATCGTGAAGAGATCGCCAACGAGGCCGTAATCGGCAATCTGGAAGATCGGCGCTTCCTCGTCCTTGTTGATGGCGACGATGACTTTCGAGTCCTTCATTCCAGCGAGGTGCTGGATCGCGCCGGAGATGCCGACCGCGACATAGAGGTCGGGGGCCACGACCTTGCCGGTCTGGCCGACCTGCCAGTCATTGGGGGCGTAGCCGGCATCGACCGCGGCGCGCGAGGCGCCCATGGCCGCGCCCAGCCTGTCTGCGACGGGCTCGATCACCTTGGTGAAGTTCTCCGCCGAGGCGAGCGCCCGTCCGCCGGAGACGATGATCTTGGCCGAGGCGAGCTCGGGACGATCGGATTTGGCGACCTCCTCGCCCTTGAAGCTGGAAACGCCGGGATCGCCCACGGCCGACACCGTCTCGACGCTGGCCGAGCCGCCTTCGCCTGTCGCCTGGAAGGAGGCGGTGCGGATCGTCATCAGCTTCTTGGCCTCGGAGGACTGCACGGTCTGGATGGCGTTGCCGGCATAGACCGGGCGCTCGAACGTGTCGGGCGAGACGATCTTCATCACATCCGAGATCTGCATCACGTCGAGCAAGGCGGCGACGCGCGGCAGCAGGTTCTTGCCACCGGTCGTCGAAGGCGCGACGACGGCGTCATAGCCCTCGGCGAGCTTGGCGACGAGAGCGGCGAGCGGCTCGGCAAGGCCGTGGCCGTAGATCGCGGCGTCGGCCAGGAGCACCTTCTCGACGCCGTCGAGCTTGGCTGCCGCATCGGCCGCGCCCTTGGCGCCTTCACCGGCGACGAGGATATGGACGGGGGCGCCCAGCGCCTTGGCCGCGGTCAGCGCCTTGGCGGTCGCGTCCTTGATGGTGGCGTTGTCGTGTTCTGCAATCAGCAGCGTGGCCATCACAGCACTCCCGCTTCGTTCTTGAGCTTGGAAACCAGTTCGGCGACGGAGCCGACCTTGACGCCGGCCGAGCGGCCGGCGGGCTCGCGCGTGTTCAGCACCTTGAGACGGGGGCTGACATCGACGCCCAGCGCCTCGGCCGAGGTCTCGTCGAGCGGCTTCTTCTTGGCCTTCATGATGTTGGGCAGCGAGGCGTAGCGCGGCTCATTCAGGCGAAGGTCGGTGGTGACGATCGCCGGCAGCTTGAGCGAAACCGTCTGGAGGCCGCCATCGACCTCGCGGGTGACATCGACGGAATTCGCGTCCAGCGCGACCTTCGATGCAAACGTGCCCTGCGGCCAGCCCAGCAGGGCCGCCAGCATCTGGCCGGTCTGGTTGCAATCGTCGTCGATCGCCTGCTTGCCGAGGATGACGAGCTGCGGGCTCTCCTGCTCGACCAGCTTCTGCAGGAGCTTGGCCACCGCGAGCGGCTCGACCACGCCGTCGACCTTGACCAGGATGCCGCGATCGGCGCCCATGGCTAAGCCCGTGCGGATCGTCTCGGCAGCTTGGGCTGGACCGATCGAGACCACGACGACCTCGGTCGCCTTGCCGGCTTCGCGCAGCCGCAACGCCTCTTCGACCGCGATCTCGTCGAAGGGATTCATCGACATTTTCACATTGGCGAGCTCGACGCCCGAGCCGTCCGCCTTCACGCGGATCTTCACGTTGTAGTCAACCACCCGCTTCACGGGCACAAGGATCTTCATCACACACTCCACGACCATCTCTCATCGCGACGCCCTGCCTACCGGTCGCGTAGTTTAGCGTCAATATATTGCATGCAATCTGTTATTTTATTTATGCAATTTTTAGGTTGGCCGTAAGAGAAAATTGGCTAGAATTTGTACCCACCCTTTGAAGGCACCGCCCTTTCTGACAAGTCATCGGAGAGATCAATCGAGTGTCCATCTCGACGCCAGACGCCTAAAAGCCGGGCGCGGCTCTGCTGAGGAAACCAGCATAATTGGATAAAATATGTATTGTATGTATCCAATCATAGATTACCGTATGGGCACTGAGCCCAAAACGGGCCATCTGATTGGAGGGGTCACATGCTGTCTCGTCGCCACTTTCTCGCCGCGTCCGGAGCGGCTCTGATCTCGTCTCCCAAAAACTCGCTCGCGCAATCCTCGGATGCTTTCCGCATAGGAGTCCTGACTCCCCTGACTGGCGCGGGTAGCACATACGGCCCTGGCATCCAGAAAGCCGTGGCGGCGGCCATCGAGTCGATCAACCAGCTCGGGGGCGCCGGCGGCCGGAAGCTGGAACTCTATTCAGAAGATGATCAGACACAGCCGCAGGCTGGCGTTCTCGCGGCGAAGAAGCTCATCGAGGTCAACAAGGTTCGCGCGATCGTCGGCGGCTGGAGCACCAGCGTCAGCATGTCGGTCATGCCGTTGACCAACGACGCTGACGTGCTGTTCGCCTACAGCTCGACCTCGCCCGACCTCTCGAACCCCATCTACAACAAGAAATGGCTCGGATTCCGCTTCCAGGGACCTGCGCCGCGGTACGGCAACGCATATGCCGAGGTTTGCGCCCGCGAGGGGTTCAAGCGCGTCGCGGTCATGGCCTTCAACAACGGTTCCGCAGTCGGCATTGCCGACTCCTTCGAGAAGGCATGGGCCGACCGGGGCAACAAGATCGTCGAGCGCGTCATCTACGAACCCAACCAGAGCAGCTATCGTTCAGAACTCCAGCGCGTCCTCGCTGCCAAGCCGGATTGTGTGGTGACGGGCTCCTACCTTACCGACACCACGATCATCCTGAAGGACTGGTACCAGAGCGGAGCGACCAACAAATGGATGGCACCGAGTTGGGCTGTGAACAGCGATCTGGTCAAGGCGCTGGGCAACGACGTCAGCGAGGGCCTGATGTCTGTCATCGCCGTCACGAACGAGGGCTCGCCGGCCTATAAGGTCTATGACGAGGCTTATCGGAAGGTCATGGGTGTTCCTGGCGAAACCAATAACGATGCAGCCATGAACTGGGACGCCATAGTCACGATCGCGCTGGCGCTGGAATCGAGCAAGGGTGCCGAAGGGCAGGAGCTTGCCAAGCACCTGAGGGCTGTCAGCGGCGGACCGGGAAAGGTCGTCACGACTTTCGCCGAGGGGCGAGACCTTCTGCGCAAGGGCGAGAAAATCAACTACGAAGGCGCCTCCTCGTCGGTCGATTTCAGCGACACCAACGACGTCTCGACCGGATACGCGCTGCAGCGCGTCGAAAAGGGGCAATTCGTCAAGAAATACGTGATCCCCGCCGCGCCCGCCTGATCGGCTGCAGGGCTCGGCCGACCGATAGCCCGGCAACAACCAGGGTGCACATATGCCCCCGCATTTCATCGACCATCGCGCGCCGCGGATGACGCGGCGCGCCGCCGGTGAACAGATATGCGCCGGAGGGCGGACATGGATTTCAACGATATCGCGCAATTGATCGTCAACGGATTCGTATCCGGCCTGATCATCAGCCTGGGCGCCCTGGGCATCACGCTGATCTTCGGCATCATCAGATTTGCCAATGTGGCCGCCGGCGACATGGCGACGTTCGGCGCCTATGCCGGATTGCTCGTCGCTTCGGCCGCCGGATCGATGGTCCTTGGATTCGCCGGCGCGATCGTCTGCACGGCCCTGTTGGGCGCCCTGCTTCACAGGGTCGTCTTCAGAAAGCTGCGCGGTCAGGCATCGGTGCCCTACCTCGTCTGCTCCATCGGCATCGCCTTCATGATCCGGTCCGTCATCGGCCTTGCCTTCGGCCATGGGCAGCATGTGTACCCGGTCCCGCTTGCCCGCCCCTGGGTCCTGGGCGAGATCAGGATCGGCGTCGTCGATGTGCAAGTGATGGCGATGACGGGTTTTGCGCTCGCAGCCGCCTTCGGCATCCTTCGATTCACGACCATCGGGCGGGAGATGCGTGCCGTCGCCGACAACATCGATCTCGCAAGGCTTTCAGGCATCCGCGCCGAACGGGTGATGGTGATGCTTTGGCTGCTGGTCGGCGCGCTCTCTGCCGTCGCCGGCACGGCATTGGGGCTCAAGGCCGTCATCACGCCGGAGATCGGCTGGGAGACCCTGCTGCCCGCGTTCGCCGCAGCGATACTGGGCGGGCTCGGATCGCCGATCGGCGCCGTGGTCGCCGGCATCCTGATCGGCATTACCCAGGAGGTTTCGACCCCGCTCATCGGCTTCTCCTACAAGATCGCCCTGTCTTTCGTCGTCATTCTGGCTGTGCTCCTAGTCCGTCCCGCCGGATTGTTCGGCAGCCGCGAACTCGTCCGGTGACCACCGTGCTTGCTTGTCCCATCAGCCAAAAATCGGCGTAGTCGGAAGCTCAGCTCATGGAAGCGTACGTCATCGCGATCGCGATCATCGCCCTCATCTATATGCTGATGGCACTTGGGCTTACCCTGCAGTTCGGGCTGGCCGGGTTGATCAACTTCGGCCTCGCCGGCTTCTTTGCCGTGGGCGCGTATGCGAGCGCGCTGATCACCGTGAAGACCGGACTTCCCATGCCCGCCGCAATGGCGATCGCGACGGTCGTGGCGGGTCTCGTTTCGATCCCGCTGGGGCTCATCGCGCTGCGCTTGAGGGATGATTACTTCGCCATCGTGACGCTCGGCTTCTCGGAGACGGTGCGCATCGCAGCGACAAGCGAGGTCGGGCTGACCAACGGCGTGCGCGGAATGGCCGGCGTGCCCCGCCTATTCGACACAGTAGGCGGTCAGACGATGCAGATCCTGACGCTCGCGGCCGTTCTGATTGCGGTTTCGGCGACGGCCTTGATCATGCGGCGGATCGTGCATTCACCATTTGGCAGAATCATCGAGGCCATCCGGGACAATGAACCTGCCGTGGCCTCGGTCGGAAAGGACCCAGCCCGCTTCAAGGTCGAAGTCTTCGTCCTCGGCAGCGCGATCGCGGGTTTGGCAGGATCGTTCTATGCGCATTACATCGGCTTCGTGGCGCCTGACCAATTCATCCCGCTCGTCACCTTCTATGTCTGGATGGCGATCGTCCTGGGCGGCATCGGACGGATTTCCGGTGCAGTGATCGGCACGGTGATCCTCATGACGCTGCTCGAAGGGTCGCGGTTCCTGAAGGACGGGCTGCCTTTCGTCTCCGAAGTCGGCATGGCCTCCCTTCGTCTGGGCATCGTCGGTCTCGCTCT
Organism: Allobosea sp. LjRoot9; assembly: GCF_964252745.1. NCBI lineage: Bacteria > Pseudomonadati > Pseudomonadota > Alphaproteobacteria > Hyphomicrobiales > Alloboseaceae > Allobosea > Allobosea sp. LjRoot9. The sequence continues at coordinate 282,527 of NZ_CAXUPC020000002.1, forward strand.
GGTCCTGTTGATGCTCTACCGCCCGACTGGCCTGATGGGCGCTTCCAGCGGACGTCGCGCATGAGCCTCGAGATCCAGTCGCTCAGCAAGAGCTTCGGCGGTCTGACCGTGCTGACGGACGTCACGCTCTCCGTTCCAGCCGACAGCATGTTCGGGCTCATTGGTCCCAACGGCGCCGGAAAGTCGACCCTCTTCGCCCTCATCACCGGGCACCAGAAGGTGGATTCGGGCGAGATTCGGTTCTGCAACGAAGACCTCAAGCATGCCTCGGTCGCAGCCAGGGCCCGCAAAGGGCTGATCCGCACGTTCCAAGTCCCCCGGGAATTTGGCCATCTGAGCGTGCGGGAGAACCTCATGGCCGCCGCGCCTGACCAAAGCGGAGAAAAGCTCGTGAACCTCTTCCTCAAGCCGAAGCGGGTCGCGCTGGACGAAAAGCGCGTCAGGAGCGAGGCCGACGCCAAGTTGGAGTTCCTGAAGCTCGATCACGTGGCGAACCAGCCTGCGGCCGGCCTCTCAGGTGGGCAGAAGAAGCTGCTCGAACTGGGGCGGGCACTCATGGCCAAGCCTGAGATGATCCTGCTGGACGAGCCCTTCGCCGGCGTCAATCCGGTTCTCATCGACCAGATCATCGAGCGCCTGCGGCTGCTCTCCCAAAGTGGCATCGGCATCTTCATCATCGAACATGACCTCGAGGCCTTGACGCGGCTTGTGCCGCGCCTGGCCGTGCTGGACCGGGGCACCATCATCGCAGACGGCAGACCAGACGAGGTGCTCGCCAACGACCGCGTGCGCGAAGCCTATCTCGGAGGAGCGTCCGCATGAGCTGCGTGCTGTCGATCGACGCGCTGAGGGGCGGGTATGGCGAGGCGGACATCCTCAACGGCGTCACGCTGACCTTGAACGACCGCGAGATCCTGACGGTCGCAGGCACCAACGGCGCCGGAAAATCGACCCTCGCCAAGGCGATCGTCGGTCTGCTGCCGCGATCGACCGGCGCAATCATCTTCCACGGCAAGGATCTCGCCGGCCTCAGCACGGAAAAGCGGATCAGCCTGGGTATCGGCTTCGTCCCGCAGGTCGCCAACGTCTTCTCCGATCTGACGATCCAGGAGAACCTCGCTGTCGTAGCCGGCATCAAGGACAAGCGCACCCGTCTTGACGAGATGCTGGCTGTGTTCCCGGCTCTGCAAACCCGCCTTCACCAAAAAGCTGGCAGCCTATCCGGCGGTGAGCGGCAGCAATTGGCCGTTGCGCGGGCGCTCATGCCGCGACCGACGCTTCTCATCATGGACGAGCCCACGGCTGCGCTCTCGCCTGACCGAGCCTCCGCTGCACTCGAACTCGTGCAGCGCCTGCCCAGCCTCGGCGTCGCGGTGCTGCTGGTGGAGCAACGCGCACGGCAAGCTTTGGCGATCTCACATCGGGGCTGCATTCTCGACGGCGGCCAGGTCGCGATGGAGGGTCCTGCCGACACCCTCCTCTCGGATGGACGCGCTGCAGAACTCTATCTGGGCCAGTCCCGCAAGCCTGAGGCGACGCGGCACGAGAGTATGGGAATGGGTGGAGTATCCACTGCGTACTGAGGCAGGGTTTGGCGTCATCCCCCCGGCAAACTAGCAAGGGGTGTGAGTCCCGATATGCTTGGCGGCGAAGAAGGAGCGGCCCATGTCCTGGGTCTCCTCGCCCACGAACTGGACACGACTATGGGCATGCTCGGCGCCCGCAACCTCAGCGATCTCCGTCTCTGTTGAGATATCGTCCGAGAGTGAGCGATGCCCGCATCAATGCGCGGTTAAACGTACGTCACATGTCGTTCGCGCGGCTCCGCATGGCATCTCGCCACGAGCAAAAAGCTGTTCCACCGCCAGGTTTCGAGGTAGGTGTGCATTCGGTGCATGGCAGATGCTTCGCCTTGAGCCTCGAGCGCTAACAGTAGACAAATGGCTTCGTCACGAATCCGGGCGAGAATTCATTGCGATCCGGTAGCAGAGATGGCGGATCAGCCTTCAGCCGCCCAAGAGATGAATAGATGCCGCACGAAAATCAGACGAAACACCCCGTCGATGACAGCCGGCAAAAACGAGACAAATCAGAGGCATCGCTGTTTGTAAGCTCGACGCGGAAAGCATTTCAGGTCCTTCATGCTTTCGATGGCGCTCAGCGCCATATGACGCTCGCCGACATCGCGCGTGCGGCAAAACTCGACCGTAGCGCCACGCAACGGCTCGTCTTCACGCTAGAGGCGCTCGGTTATTTGCGGCGCGTGACCGATACACGCAACTATGCTCTGACCGCGAAGGTCCTGCAGTTTTCCCATAATTATCTCCACGCCAATGAGCTGATCGACCGCGCCTCGCCATACTTGCTTGAGATCAGCCGCCAGCTCGGCGAAACGACCAATCTTCACGAGCTCGATGGGCACGAAGTCGTCTTCGTCGCGCGGTTTCCAGGCCGACACCTGATGAATATCGATGTCGTTGTAGGAAGCCGGGTTCCGGCTTTTTTTACTGCATCGGGCACCGCCATTCTGTCGAGACTGAGCGAGGCCGAACAGCGAGACATCCTGGAAAGGACAACCTTGAGGCAGATCACGCCTCTGACGCAAATCGATCCGGATGTTCTCCTCGACCGCGTTCGGCGCGCAGGGGAAGCCGGCTATTCCGTGATCAGCAATGAAGCGATGATGGGCAACATCTCCGTCGCCGCCGCGATTACCGACGAGCACGGCCGCGCTGTCGCGGCAGTCAACGTGAGTGTTTCGACCTCTCGCTGGACGCCAGAGGACGCGGAGCGGGAGTTTGCGCCCCATGTCCAGGTCGCGGCGAGCTCGATGTCAAAGTCCCGCTTCACGCCCTTCCGGCGCGACGAGATGGACTCGAAAAGCGGGATCGACAAGCGCCACAAATAGTGGCGGCCACAAGTTGATCATTGCAGGTTCAACACAGCTTCTGCGGGCATTCCATGTGAGCGCCCCACGTGGCCTTTACTCCCGCGCTCCATGCCATCGGCGCGACGACAGAGGCCTCTGCAAACGCCAACAGCCCAGATCATCGGGGCTCCTTTCTCGCTGGAGGTGAGCGCCCATAGCCCGACGAGTCCGGCGTCTCTCGGCATCTGCAGTCAGCGTCTCTTTAGTATACAATATGATATTGCATGTATCCAATTACGGATCTAGCATGTCGCTGACGCTTCGCCCGTCATCGGCTTGATCCGTCATGCCGCACGTGACGCGCTTCTAAGAATTCTCCACCAGAGGAAGCCAGTTCCATGGCCTCAGGCGATATTGGCTTTATCGGAGCAGGCACCCTGACAGTCGCGGTGGTTCACGCCGTGCGGGCTCGCTCGAACAGTCCTACGATCCGGCTTTCGCCGCGCTCGCATGTGATCGCAGACGCGCTCGCGCGGGAACTCCCGAACATCATCCATGAGGCAACCAACAGCGCCGTCGTCGAGAAGAGCGACATCCTATTCCTGTCCGTCAGGCCTCAGCAATTGGACGAGGCGCTCAGCGGGCTGCAATTCCGGCCGGATCAGATCGTCGCCAGCTTTGTCGCGACAGTGCCTGTCGCGGAAGTGACCAGACTCGTGCGGCCGGCGGAACGCGTCTGCAGGGTCACCCCCCTGCCTACGATAGCCTTGGCGAAAGGACCGATCATCATTTCGCCGGCGATACCAGACATCGTGGAGCTGTTCGGCGGACTCGGAGATCTCATTCTCACCGAGAGTGAAAGCGAGATCATGGACCTCGGCTCGGCCGCAGGGTTCATGTCCACCTTCTTCGAGATCGAACACGCACTGGTAACGTGGCTGACGGGACGGAGCGTTCCATCTCAGCACGCTTCGCTTTACATACGATCCCTGTTGTCCGGCCTGGCCGATGTTGGCCTCCAGAACGCCGACATGGAATTGCGAGCGCTGGTTGAGAGCTATGAGACAAAAGGCGGTCTCAACGAGCATGTGCGGCTTCATCTGAAGACGGCCGGCCTGTTCGACCTCCTTCGCGCCAGCCTCGACAGCGTTTCGTCCCAATCCCTCCACAAGACAACACGACCGCCCAACCCGTCCGCCAAATAAAGCCGAATACGACCGCGCCAGTCGATCGCGCTCACGGGGCGAAACAGCACCAGCGGGTTTGTGACTGGCCAGGCGCAAGCCAGCTTGGCCAGTCCGCCTTCCCTGGCTTTATGCCGGCGCGGACACCGTCATCGGCGCCTGTTGCAGCGTGACCAGCTTCACAGGGCTGGATAATTTTTATTCAAAATCACTTTTTTGTATGCATAATTGGAATGCAGATGGCCTTCGAATTTGCGGAAGTTATTGATATTTAGGGATATTTTTGCAGAGAGGCGCGGCGCCGTCTCCTTGACAGCTCTCTTGATCAAACATTGACTCCGATCTATCGTATTGCAGTTGATGTAATCGCAGAGCGCTTACAAATGTTGAACCATCCATCTCTTCTCGACAGCTTGATCCGTCTGCTCGGCCCGCAAGGTGTCCTGCACGAGGCCGCCGACATGGCTGGCTTCACCGAAGATTGGCGGGGGCGCGTGAAGGGGCCGGCTCTGTGTGTGGTTCTGCCCTCGAATACGTCACAGGTTTCGCAGATCGTTAGGCTTTGCGCCGCTCACGGCACACCGCTTCTCCCGCAGGGCGGCAACACCAGCCTCATGGCGGGAGCGGTGCCCCATAGCGGGGACAAGCCGCCCGTCATCGTGTCGCTGCGACGGATGCGAAGCATTCGAGCGCTCGATACTCAAAACAATACCATTGCGGTCGATGCCGGATGCATTCTCGCCGAGATTCATCGGGCCGCGGCAGATGCCGGTCGGCTCTATCCCGTGAGCCTGGGCGCTGAAGGCTCATGCATGATCGGCGGCAACATCGCGACCAATGCCGGCGGCACGAGCGTATTGCGCTACGGCAACACCCGCGACAACGTGCTAGGGATCGAAGTCGTTCTGGCCGACGGCGCGGTCTGGAACGGCATGTACGGCCTGCGGAAGAACAACACCGGCTACGATCTCAAGCATCTTTTCATCGGCTCGGAAGGCACGCTCGGCATCATCACCGGCGCGGTGCTCAAGCTCCATGCGCTGCCGACCCAACGGGCCCTGGCATGGTTGACGGTGATCAGCCCCCAGCAGGCGCTCGACATCCTCACCATGGTCCGAGAGCGCGACGAGACGCGCCTCACGGCCTTCGAGCTTCTCAACGAAACACAAGTGCGGCTGGTTGCCGACAACGTGCCCGGCCAGCGCTGCCCGGCGCCGAGGCTTGATGCCTGGCATGTGATGATCGAACTCTCGGACGCGTCTTCAGAGCAGGGCGAACTCGACCGCGCGCTCGAGAGCGTCCTCGAACGGGCCTATAATGACGGGCTATGCACCGACGCAGTCGTCGCGACGACTGAAGCCCAGCGCGCGGCGTTCTGGCAATTCCGCCACAGCACCTCGGAAAGCAACAAGAAGGGCGGCATAGGCCTGAACACGGACGCAGCCGTGCCGGTCTCCGCCGTTCCCCGCTTCATCGAGGAAGCGACGGCAGCCATGCACACCGTCGTGCCTGATCTGCCGACCGCCGTCACCGTGCATATGGGCGACGGAAACGTGCACTACATCCCGTATTTCACCTTCGAGGCCTGGAATGCCCTCGCCGACCGCGACGTCGTCGCCGGACGCCTTCGTCGCGTCGTGAACGAGGTCGCGGCGGACTGCGCCGGGACATTCAGCGCCGAGCACGGCATCGGCCGAACATTCCTGCCGGAAATGGAGCATTTCAAGCAACCGCTGGAACTCGCGATGATGCGCGCGATCAAGCACGTTCTGGATCCGAACAATCTCCTGAATCCAGGCCCGCTTCTGCCGCCCGGTCCCATCTATGGCCAGCGCACGTCATCGGCTCTGGACGTATAGCCATGGGCATCGGTGTCGATCATGCGACGTGTCCGGCGGGTATCGCGCCAACTCCACGATACACCGCCACCAAGCATCTGCGGCCCGGCGGCCATGCATGCGAGCGCGCCAGGCAGGCCGAGAGGCCGCTTCTCTTGGTGCTCCCAGCTCCCGCCCATAGACGCCGCGATTTCCGCAACGACATAGCGACACACCAATGACCTCGACCAGTCTCGACATCTCGAAGATCTCAAAGCGCTACGGTGATTTCGTGGCGCTGGCGTCGAGCGATCTGAACGTCCCCCAAGGCGAGTTCCTGACCCTGCTGGGGCCTTCGGGCTCCGGCAAGACCACGCTGTTGAGCTTGATCGCGGGGCTCATCCAGCCCGATGAAGGCGTCGTCTCCATCGGCGATGTCGATGTCACCTATAGCCCGCCCTACGAGCGCGACATCGGCATGGTGTTCCAGAACTATGCCCTGTTTCCGCATATGACGGTCGAGGAGAACGTTGCCTTTCCCTTGCGCATGAGGCGCCTGAGCCCAGCCGAGACGAAGCGCCGCGTCAGCGAGGCGTTGGAGATGGTGCGTTTGCCCCATGTCGCCAAACGCACCCCACGCGAACTTTCCGGCGGTCAGCAGCAACGCATCGCCCTCGCGCGCTGCATGGTCTATCGCCCCGCGATCATCCTGATGGACGAGCCTCTCGGCGCGCTGGACAAGAAATTGCGCGATCAGATGCAGCTCGAGATCAAGCGCATCCATCGCGAGCTCGGCACGACGATCGTCTACGTCACCCATGATCAGGAAGAGGCGATGACGATGTCGGATCGCATCTGCCTGATGAATGCCGGCCGTATCGAGCAGCTCGGCACACCTCACGAACTCTATTTTCGTCCGCGCACGCTCTTCGTCGCTGATTTTCTGGGTGAATCCAATCTTTTGCCCGCACGCGTGACCGGACTGAGACCGGATCTCCTCGATGTGAGCCTTGTCGCTGGCGATCTCCCCGCCCAGGCGATGAGTAACGGCAGCCGGTTCGCAGAGGGCGAGCGGGTCAAGGTGATGGTTAGGCCGCAAAATCTCTCAGTTGGCTCAGCCAGCGCTGGCGGCAAGCTGACAGGCCGTGTCAGCGAGGTCATGGTCAGCGGAAGCCTGACGAAGCTCTACATTGAGCCTCTCGCTCCCGATACGCCGCCTTTGGTCGCGGCATATCCGACGCGCCCCAGCGCTGATCATCACGCGATCGGCGAGACCGTGTCGGTCGACTGGCACGCCTCGGATGCCGTCGTCATCGCCGAAGGCGGGGTCTGATCGCATGCCCTCCTCCGTCCAAGCCGTGAACCTCTCGCGCCGACATGCCGCCTCTCGGAAGGCGGTCTGGACCCGGTTGATGATGGGCGCGCCGCTGGTGCTCCTGCTGGTCTGCCTACTCGTCGTCCCAGTGGGGCAGGTGCTGATGCTCAGCATCTACGGCGATGACGGCTTCAACCTCGCGCCATACAGACAGCTCTTTGCCTCGTCGGTCTATGTCGACGTGCTTCTCACCACTCTCAAGATCTCGCTGGCTACCACGGCGCTATCCGTCGTCCTCGGCTACCCCGTCGCTTATCTGATCTCGCTCACCGATAAGGAGCGCCAGGCCAAGCTGTTGTTCTGGGTGCTTCTGTCCTTCTGGACGAGCTTTCTGGTGCGCGCCTTTGCCTGGATGGTTCTGCTCGGGCGCAATGGCGTCATCAACAAGACGCTGCTGGCGCTCGGCATCATCGATAGCCCGGCAAATCTGCTCTATAATTTCGGCAGCGTCGTGATCGGGATGGTCCATGCGCTGATGCCGCTCGCCATCCTCAGCATGCTGTCGGTCATGGAAAACATAGACCGAAATCTGCCGCGCGCAGCGTCCACGCTGGGCGCCCGTCCCGGCACAGCGTTCTGGAGCGTCTACTTTCCCCTGTCGCTGCCCGGCGTGGCTGCGGCAGCGATCATGGTGTTCGTCACATCGGTCGGCTTCTTCATCGTCCCCGCGCTTCTCGGCGGCAGACGCGAGACCATGATCACGCAGATCATCATGGACCAGGTTCAGCAAACCCTAAATTGGGGTTTTGCCGGCGCCATCTCCGTCCTGTTGCTGGTTGTCGTGCTCCTGGTGTTCGCGCTCTATGACCGGGTGCTTGGCCTGTCCACCATGACAGGCGCCTATACCCCGCGGACCTCGGCCAAGGATAAACCCAAAGGGCCTGCCCGCCATATCGGCGATACCATCCTGACTTTGCTTGGCCGGTTTTTCGACACGCTGCACGCTCTTCTGTCGATCGGACGAAGGCGCGCAGAAGGGGCTGCGCCGCGCTGGCTGACCGTTCTGGTCTGGGCAATTCTGGCGGCCATCAGCGTACCGGCTTTCCTCATGATCCCGCTCTCATTCGGACGCAGCGGCCTGAACTGGCCGCCACAGGGCTTCACTTTGCAGTGGTATGCAGATGTGCTGACCTCCCCGGTTTGGACGCAGGCGCTGCTCCGCTCTTTGCTCGTGGGCATCGGAACCGGCCTGCTCTCCATGCTGATCGGCACACCGGCTGCCTTCCTGCTGGTGCGCAGCAGCATGCGCGGCAAGGGTCTACTGCTGGCGTTCGTGCTGTCGCCGATCATCGTGCCCAGGATGATCATCGCTGTCGGAATCTTCTATCTTTTCGCCCGCATCGGTCTCGTCGGCAGCGCCCTTGGGCTGATCCTCGCCCACACGGTGGTGTCCGTGCCCTATGTGGTCATGACGATGATGGCGGTACTGCGCAATTATGATACCCGGCTCGATCTGGCTGCCCACAGCCTCGGCGCGCGACCGCTCGCAACCTTGCGCCACGTTACCTTCCCGATCCTGGCCGCGGGCATGATGTCGTCCTTTCTTTTCGCATTCGCCACCTCCTTCGACGAGCTGACGATCGCACTTTTCACCTCGGGCGGCCTCAACACTACGTTGCCGAAGCAGTTCTGGGATGAGGTGACCCTGCAGGTGTCGCCGACCATCGCAGCCGTTTCGACCTGCCTCTTCGTCTTCATCGCAGCACTCATGCTCGGAGCCGAGCATCTGCGCCGACGAGCAGCCCGTTAGTCGCAGCCTCTTCACCCTGGCGAACTCCCTTCGCCGGCAGAGTTACCCGGAGGCAAAGCCGGCGGGATTAAATCTTCACAATACAACGACCTCAAGCAGCACGTATTCGACCGCTTTCCGCAAGTTATTTGTAGTGTTTGATATCGATACGCCGCCTTCCGCAATCCTGATGAAAGGACTTGCGGGCAGCAGCCAAGAATGTCATTATACGATTGTATTAATTGCAATGCGATTAATTTGGCAGTGAACGCTGACCTCCCCGGCTCTGCGTGCCTTCAGCCGGGCGCCTTGCGCCACAGCATCGGACCACGCCTTCAACTCTCGTTTCATCACTGTGAGGGGCCATCATGAGCAGCACATTCAATTCAGGTGGATCGCGGCGCACCGTCATCAAAGGCGTCGCTTCGGGACTGGTCGGACTGGCTTTGCCGGCCGTGTGGAGTCCAAGCCGCGCGCAGAACAAGCGCATCGTCGTTCGCGACGATGGCGGGATTTATACGCGCGCCTACCAAGCCGCCTTCTACCGCCCCTTCACGCAAGCAACGGGCATCGAGGTGGTCGCCGTTCAGGCCAACGCCGAGCCTGTCGCGCAGATCAAGGGCATCGTCGATTCCAAGGCCAACACCTGGGACATGGCGAAAATCAGCTCGCCGGCGATCTTGCTGCTGACGACCGGCAACAAGGTCTATCTTGAAAAGCACGGCCTTGAGGCCGAGCCGGTCGTCCAATCGATCCCGGACCATTTCAAATCAGCCTATGGCGTCGGCACCAACGTCTATACCTCGGTTCTGGCCTACCGGACCGACGCGTTCAAAGGCCGCAAAGCGCCCAGATCCTGGGTCGATTTCTGGAACATCAAAGACTTTCCGGGTCGGCGCGGAATGCTGAAGTTTCCGTACAATTCGATCGAGGAAGCCTTGATGGCCGATGGCGTTCCGACCGACAAGGTCTATCCTTGCGATCTCGACCGCGCTTTCAAGTCGCTCGACAAGATCAAGTCCGACGTTCAGGTCTGGTGGTCGAACGGCGCCCAGGTCGAACAGTTGCTAACGACTGGCGAGGTCGATCTCGTCGCCACATTCGTGTCACGCCCGCAGGCGGCACAGGCCAATGGCGCACCAGTCGAAATCGTCTGGGACCAGGGCATCTGGGGCTTGGACAGCTGGGCGATCCTCGCCGGCACGCCCAATGGCAATGCCTGCCGAGAGTTCATCAAATTCGCATCCGATCCCAAGCGGATGGCCGCGCTGACAGAGTTCTTCCCCGCCGGCGTGACTCAACCTGCGGCCTTCGACGGCATCAAGCCTGATCTCGCCAGGAACTGTCCGACTTACCCGGACAACATCAAGAACAGCCTGAAGATCGATGCCCAGTACTGGTACGACAATCAGACCGCGGTGATCGAGCGCTTCAATGCCTGGATCCTCAAATAATCGCCTCCGCGCCGGGCAAGCACGTTGCCAGCCACGTCTTCAAGGAGGCTCTTACCGCTTCATCGTGACGTTCCCACACACGTCCCGCCATCATGCGGGCGCCCGCCAAAATCATCATCAATCCGTTCCAAAGCACGCGCTTCTCCTCTCGAGGCGGCCGCGCGACGACATTCTGTAATCGGAGATCTTCATGCTTGCTTCCAATGATCTGCGCGGCATCATTCCTGCTCTACCGACGCCGGTGCGCGCCGATATCGTCGATGCCAAGGCCGTTGAGGCCCTGTTTTCCTGGCTGCACAAGGCTGGCGTGGACGGCGTTCTGCCTCTGGGTGGGACAGGCGAATATGGCTCGCTTGCCAAATCCCAACGCATTCGGATGGTCGAGCTCTGCGCCAAGGAAATGGCCGGCAAGGGACCGGTGATCTCCGGCATCCTGGATCCCGGCTTTCATGATGCGCTGCAGAGCGGAAAGGACCTTGCCGCGGCGGGGGCGGACGCCCTCCTGGTGCTGACACCCTATTACACCAATCCCACCCAGGCCGGCGTGCGCGACTACTTCCTTCGCTATGCCGATAATTCGCCTGTTCCGATCCTGATCTACGAGATTCCCTATCGGACACGGGTGGCCATTCAGCCCGAGATTCTGCACGAGCTTTCGCGCCATCCAAACATTATCGGCATGAAGGCCTGCAACGTCGACATGTTCCATTTCCTGCAGGTGGTGGCGGGCGTGGCGCCCGATTTCGCCGTGCTCAGCGGCGAAGATACGCTGTTCCCGCTGCAGATTGCAGCCGGAGCCGTTGGCGGCATCGTGGTTCTGGCTAACTTCCTGCCGCGTGTCTGGCGCAAGATCTTCGATCTGGCGAGTGCGGGACAACTGCAGGAGGCCATCCTGCTGCACCGCGAACTGGTGCCGTTGATCAACATAGCCTTCGCTGAAACCAATCCGGGGCCAATCAAATCGATCGCCGATCTGATCGGCGTCGATGCGCCCGATCTGCTGGCGCCGCTGGTCAATGCAGACCCCAAGCTGAGTACGCGCCTGCGCGCCGAAATGTCTCGCCTGATGGCGAAGTTCGAGCAGCCGGTCGGCTAGGCCGGACGCCGCCCATTGCCAGCTCCCTTCCTGTGCCACGACCGATGAAGCAATGACAGGGAGTGGCGCAGGGTGGAAGAGACGTCACGCAATTTCAAACAAGCGATAGACGCCTGATGTGCCGGGAGAATGCTTCCGGCACAGCCTCACTCCGGCCAAGCGGGCTTGTCGCCGTGAATTGGCTGCTTGCGGATAGCTCTACCCTGCTGGAATGAGCCCTACCTTGCCGACGAGCCGTCCGACGTGGCTAGCTAACGCGGCCAAGATCGGGGCGCTCCGCTTCAGGCTATCGGCATCTCGGTATGCCCTTCGCCCACAAATTTGCGAGGCAGGAGGTTGCTCGGACCAATGGGAAACGCCGCTCGGATTGAATCCGAGTATTGGCCCCGGATACCAGAAGGTCTCATTGGATATGCTGCAGGAAGCTTGCCAGCCGCTCACTCGGCGGGTTGGAAAGCAACTCCCGGGGATTACCATCGTGAAGAACATGGCCTTTATCGATGAACAGGAGACGTGAACCTACGTTTCGCGCAAACCCGATCTCATGGGTCACGACGACCATCGTCATCCCCTCATCAACAAGCTGTTTCATGACTTGCAAGACTTCATGACGCAATTCAGGATCCAGAGCCGACGTTGGTTCATCGAACAGCATCAGCTTCGGTCGGATGGCCAGCGCCCGCGCGATCGCCACCCGTTGCTGCTGTCCGCCTGAGAGTTGGCTTGGATAAGAGTCAGCGCGCTCCTTCAAACCCACCTTCTCGAGCAAATCTCGAGCGATAGCCTCTGCTTCCACCTTCGTTGATTTGCGCACCTTGAGCGGGCCGAACATTATGTTCTGAAGCGCTGTCATGTGCGGGAAAAGGTTGAACTGCTGGAACACCATTCCAGCCTCTAAGCGGATCTGGCGGATTTGGGCTGCAGTTCCCTTCGAACTGAGCCCGTCGACAATGAGATCGCCGCCCTGAATGGTCTCAAGCGCATTGATGCAGCGTAGCAAGGTTGATTTGCCAGAGCCCGACGGGCCGATCAAGAAAACGATTTCGCCCGGTTCGATCTTGAGATTCACGCCCTTGAGAACATCAAGCGATCCATAGCTTTTGACCACATTTCGAAATTCGACGATGCTCATGCAATGTGAATCCGCTTTTCAAGAATACGGAAGCTGATCGCCATGATGCTTATGATAACCAGATATATGCCGCCGACCGCAGTCCAGACTTCAACGGCCCGATAATTTTCGGTCATAATTTCCTGGCCAGTACGCGTGAGCTCGGCGACACCGATAACGATGAGCAGCGAAGTGTCTTTCAGACCAATGATGAACTGATTTCCAAGGGCGGGCACCATTCGGCGAAATGCCACCGGGCCAATGATGTAAAGCAGCACCCGATGAAGCGGCAGCCCCATTGCCAGGCCAGCCTCACGAAGGCCAACTGGGACGGCAAGAAAGCCACCTCGAACGATCTCTGCAAGGTATGCCGATGAATTCACCGTAAGCGCGATCATGCCCGCCGTCAGCGCAGTCAGCTTAATACCAAGCAGAGAAGGCAACGCAAAGTAAATGAACATAATTTGCACGACCATCGGCGTGCCGCGAATGAGGCCTATGTATATTTGCGCAATGAACGAAATGTAGCTCGGCGCGTATGTTCTAATTACACCAACTATGGTTCCCAGTATTATTCCCATGGAAAGCGATGCCGCAGCGATCATCACGGTGGCCGCCGCACCGTTCAGCAATGCGGGAAGGGCGTCAATAGTTGCCGACCACTCAAAGGTCATGCGAGATCCTATATTGTATAGAGAGTTCGATATCGACGCCCTTCGGATTTAACCGGAGACCTTACCAAACCATTTCTTGTAAATCGTATCGTAGCGGCCGTCTGCCCGGATCTTCTTGAGGGCTTCATTGGTTTTCGCAACGAGACTGCTGCCCTTAGGGAAAGCAATTCCGACTGGAATTCCATCACCAACAGGTTTCTCGATGACCTTTACCTTACCATTTCCTTCCGTCTGTGCATAATATGCCAGGAACGGGTAGTCATAAACCACGGCGTCGGCGCGGCCAGCCTGCAGTTCCATGAACATATTGGTAACTTGGGGAAACAGCGTGACTTTAGCTGTCGGGACGTTCTCCTTGAGCCATGTCGTAGACGCGGCTCCCGTTACGGACGCAACCCCCTTGCCGGCGAGATCGGCTCCGGCCTTGATCGTCGCATTGTCGGCCGCGACGAGAATGCCAAGCGCGCTCGTGTAATAAACGTCGGAAAAATCAACGACCTTCTTGCGAGCGTCCGTCATGAAAATGCTGGAGATCGCCAGGTCGATATTCGCTGTTTGGAGCGCGGGGATCAGCGCGCCGAAGTCCATCGCGTTGACCTTGTACTTAAAGCCGGCCTCTTTAGCGATCTCAGCGAGGAGATCCTGGTCAAATCCCATAAACTTTCCGTCTTGCATAAAATCAAACGGCTTGGAGTCGATGCTGGTGCCAACAGTGACCAGTTTATCTTGCGCCATGGAGACCTGCGCAAATGCGGCAGTCGCGAGAATAACACCCAAAACCGTGCGTCTTTTCATGCTCTTTATCCCCTTTAAGCTTGTTATCGCGACGTCATCCCAAACCAGCCGACGGGATTTCTCCTGACAGCGAGGGAAGCGCCATTATGGATACAATCACATAAAATATGATAAATCAACGACAGATTGTATAAAATACGGAGGGACGTGGCGCGCCGCGTTCCCTGCCGGCCAGCTGACGGCTCCATGGCACAAGCATTGAGAAGGGTCCGTGCAACCGACATCCACCGAGCGACCCTAACTTGGCGTCGTCTGCCAGCTGCACGCTGTCAAACTGACCATACGGGTCGTTTGCACCTTGGACTCAGGCGGGCTGGCTCGAATGTCGAACACGACCCCACCCTATTCTCTGACGGTGTCGAAATAGGTGAAGCCGCTTCGATCCGCGCGGCGCGCTCATCAGGATCGACATTCCTTCGGCCTTCGCGGCCGCTTCCCCCGCGTCGCAATCGGGGACCTCGAAATCGAGATGGAACACCCCTTCACCATGCGCCTCGAGGAATTTGCGTTGCTGATTATCCAGCTTGCTCGGCTGGCAGAGCTGAACCGGGACCTTGTCCAGATCGATGGACTTGCAGATCGGCTGATCAAAGGCCTCGCTGGGAACATTCGGCGACATTGCCTTCAACAAGAAGGGCGACATCACCCGCGCGGACTATGTCATGTACACGTGGAAGAGGACGGCCGACGGCAAGATCACTTATGTCGAAGCTGCGCCAGGCGCCTGAAACCGCGACAACATCACGAAGCCCGACGGACGCCCTGGTCACATTCCAGGGCGTTTCGGTCTCAACAGGCCTAGCGGAACGTCCGGTCGTTAAAATCCGAGCCGGCCCAGGCGCCGATCGAACATTGATAAGGCCAGAGCCAGCCTCAGATACGCCGCATGGTCGATTGGAGCGACTTCTGGGTATGGCCGATGTGCTGCTCAAGCAATGTAACCGCCTTATCGATCGCTCCGGCTTGGCACGCCTCCAGAATCTTCCAATGCTCCCGGTTCGGGCTCTCCTTCCCCGCGGCGATCGAAACGCGGGTGCGCGTAAACCGGCTGACATGGTTCCAGTTGGATTCGATCAGTTCGAGCAAGCGCGGCATATTGCACGGCACATAGATCAGCCTGTGAAACTGCCAATTCATTTGCGCCCACATCTCGGGCCGCGGTTCGGCGTCATAATCCTTGAGGATCGCGCCTGCCGCAGCGATGTCTTCCTCAACCATATGAGGAATGGCCAGGCGCAGCGCCCTCGTTTCCAAACCGATGCGGATCTCCATCACCTCCATCAGGTCGGCGAGTGAGTAGGTCTTAACGATCGCACCGCGGTTCGGCAGGAAGTCCACCAGACCTTCGACGGACAACTGCTTGAGTGCCTCGCGCACAGGAATCCGGCTCGTGCCGAACCTGGCTGCGATCTCATCCTGGCGCAGCTGCGTCCCGGGCGCGATGTCGCCGGCGATGATCGCAGCGCGCAGGCCTGCACGCACGAGCTCGGGGGCCGGAATCCGCTCGTCGGCTGGAACTTCGATCGCACTGTCCATCGCGGCCCTCAAGCGTTTCTTCTCACGGATTATCATTGTAGCCAACGCTGGCTTGTAACCTGCCATAGCAGACATGAAGCAATCGGCACATCGTCGAACAGTGGCGCCTCAAGACAGGGTCCAAACCAGTAATTCTAGATGATGCCACGCTCCGGTAGCGGTTTGCCATCCAGCAGCCGCTGCCAACCAAGGCGGGACAGATCGATCGTCTCATACCTACCTTTGAGGATCAGCTCCGCCATGGCGCGTCCGCAGCCGGGAGCATGCATCAAGCCATGGCCAGAGAACCCGGCGAGCATCTGGAAATTCGTCAGCCCACCAGCGCCGGGACCGATGATCACATTGCCATCGAAATCGTTCTGATCGTAAAGGCCAGGCATGGTGCTCTTAACCTTGGTCTTCTCAAACTGCGGGAAGCGATGCGCCAAGGCAGGCCACACGACGTTTTCGAAATAGTCGTAATCCGTCTCGAAATTGTAGCCGCGCGGTTCGGCAAGGGTCGGCACTCCCCCTGTGTAGCCATTACCTTCGGGTCGAAACGCCAGCCGCGCCACGTCCTTCAAATAAGGAAGCGGTTCGATCGGCTCTTCCACCTCGAAATAATGCTCGAAGCGGCGCAGCGGCTCGATTGGCACAGCGACATCCACCATCGCGCAGATCTCCTTCGCCCAGGCGCCGGCCGCGTTCACAACCCATTCTGGCTCGATCTCGAGACCCGATTTCATCTTCGCCCTAACCACCCGCGTGGCAGTCCTCTCAAGCGCGACGACGTCTTCGGCCATGAACTCGGCACCCAAAGCCTTCGCCTTCCGGCGGAAGCCCTGAAGCGCGCTATAGGGATCGATCCATCCATCATCGGGAGAATGAACCGCACCGCCGAGATCGGAGACGTTCATCGAAGGGAACTTGGCCTTTAGCGCATCGGGATCGAGCCAAACGACATTGGCGCCGAGCGAGAGCTGTGTGTCGTAGTTGAGTTTCAGCAAGTCGATCGACTCTGGCGGAACGATGAAGAGGTAGCCGCCCTTCTTCCATCCGATTTCCGCCTTCTCGCCATCGACGGCCATTGTTTCCGCGAAATCGGAGAAGAAGGGGATACTGTAATTCGACAGTTCGATATTCTCGGGAAGCGCGAACAAACGCCGGACGCCACCCGAGGCCCTCGGCGTCGAAGCCAGTTCATAAGTCGGGTCGCGTTCTGCCACCACGACACGGCATCCGGGCTGCTGGAGCTTGAGGTAATAGGCTACCGAAGCACCGATCGCACCGCCACCGATCACAAGAACATCCGTCTTCATCACTTTGCCTTCAAAAATCTAAACTGTCGTGAGGCGCGAGGAACGAGCGATCTGCCCTCGCGCCAAATGAAAATCAGCTTCCAGACTGCCCTGATATCCGGTCTGGCGGTCACAGCACGCTGCGCTCCGACACTGCCGCGAGGTTGGCCATGAGCTCAGGATCCTCGTAGCGCGCCAGGCTGAGAGCCGGCGCGTATGCGGGCAGTGAGGCGCCCGCAACCCAGGCTGCGCAGATCGCGCCCGTCGCACAGGCAGCCATCGTACCAAAGCCGGAGAGCGCGCCTGCCATGAAAGCACCTGGCGTTCGCGACGGGCCGATCAGCGGCAAATTCTCCTCGGTCATGGTATAGTAGCCGCCATAATGGCGAGCCCCTCGCGGGAGCCGGCCTATATACTGCTTGAGCAACGGATTGAGCCTGCTCGCGCCCCTCAAGACGATGTCTGGGAAATTTGGGTCGACCGGCTCCAGCCCGTGAGGATCGGCAGCATCCTCATTGAAGGCCCAGCCAAGCTTGATCCATTTGCCGGCCTCGGTGCCGTCGGGCCGACAGTGGATCCCGCCTGGCAGCTTGGCGAGATATCTAGCCGCCTTTGGATCCTCGCCGAGTAGTTCCCGCTCCTCAGCGGACCAATCCACCTCTTGCCCATCCAGATCGATCGCGAAGGGTAGGTTGCGGGGAATTGCGCCCTCGCGGTCCTCGAAGGCGATCTTCTGCTGGTAAACGTTCTTGATAGGCAAATCCTCACCCATCATCCTTGCGGCATCCGCGAAGAAAGGTCCGGCTGCGTTGACTAGGTACTCGGCTTTCACGCTATCGAGCCCATGCGGCCCGCTGACGCGGATGGAGAATGATGAGGAGCGCTCGATCGATGCGACCTCGCCCCGGATCACGCTACCCCCACCCAGCTTGATGCGTTCAAGCATGAACTGCCCGAGTTGCTGGCCGCTGATCGAACCCGCTCGCCGGACATGGAGCACGGTCGCAATGTCGGGCGAGAAACCCGGAAAGGTCTCGCGGATGAGGGCCTGGCTGGTCAGAACATCGACGCCATCGGGCGCATCGCGCCAGGACGACGAGAGGGGCGGAACGTAACCCATCCCATCCCTGCTTGCGTGAAAGCGAATCGAGCCTTCCGCAGCGTCACCGTATCCCCGGACCAGATCGGCCATGAGATCGTCGGGAGCGGCGCGACGCGTGGCGAGGGCATAGCCGCGCCTCGTCATGTTGATGCGATCCCCGGATTTGCGGGCGACCTCTTCCATCAAACTGATGCTGTGGTTCGTATAAGCCGTCATCAGCGGATGCGGCCACCAGTTTCGATAGTTCTCCCCCGACTGAGCCGAGGTCAGGCTCATTGGGTCTCGGGGGTCGATCAGAACGACCTGTTTGAAGCCATGCTTCTCAACCAGATAGTAGGCCACGGAGATACCAACGACCCCCGCCCCGATAACGGCAACCTCAACGTCCTTCATCATCCAACCATCCAAAGGCCACCCCAACCCGCACGGATCGCTTTGCCGAGATTGCAGCCGGCACGAAAGCCGCTCGGCAAACCTTCATTTCGTTCTGTGCGGTCGAAACATATCGCATATTATTGAATTATTATTGTATCCAATCCGGAGAACTTGGCAAGCGGATCTCCGACATTCAGATCCACAAAAATCGAACATGCCCCGCATCGCCTGACTAGGCAGGCGTTGCGGAAATGGATACTATCAATGACTAATTGCATAATATCCTCCGACATCTCAACACCTGCTCTCCCGTGAGCAAGCAAATGACGGAGCGCATGTGTTGGAGCATCGTGATGACGACCGAGATCATTCCCCTCTTCATCGACGGCGCATGGCGGACTGGGGCCGCCGGTGACACGATCCCGGTGGTCGATCCAGCAACCGAAGAGGTTTTCAGTTCGGTCGCCTGTGCAAGCGCCGGCGATCTCGATCTCGCCTTGGATGCGGCCGCCAGGGCTTTTTTGTCCTGGAAACACGTGCCCGCAGCCGAGCGTGCGCGAGTTGTCGGTCGGGCCGCAGATCTGATCGAAGGCCGGAAGTTCGAGATCGCGCGCATCCTGACCCGTGAGAACGGGAAGCCGCTTGCCGAGGCCGAAGGTGAGCTGCAGTTCTGTGCGGATGCATCACGCTGGTATGCCGAGGAGGGCAAACGCGCCTATGGCAGAGTCATCCCATCCCGCTCGCCCGATGTGCGCCAGATCGTCATGCGCGAACCTGTCGGACCCGCGCTCGGTTTCGCCGCCTGGAACTTTCCAGGCGGGAACGTGACGCTGAAGATCGCTGCGGCGCTGAGCGCCGGCTGCTCGATCATCGTCAAGCCGAGCGATGAGACGCCAGGAACCGCCGCCGCGATCGCGCGATGCTTCGAGGAAGCTGGCGTGCCGGCAGGCGTACTGAATGTCGTTTTCGGCCCTCCTGCCGAGATCTCGCGCCATCTCATCGCCTCGCCGATCGCGAAGAAAGTCTCACTGACGGGATCGACGCCAGTGGGCAAGCTGCTCCAGCGCCAGGCGGCAGAGACGTTGAAGCGCTGCACGATGGAACTTGGCGGACACGCCCCCGTGATCGTCTTCGCCGATGCCGATCTCGAGCGCGCCCTTGACGCGCTCGTCGCAGCCAAATTCCGAAACGCCGGGCAGGTCTGCACATCGCCAACGCGCTTCTTCGTCCACGAAAGTCGGTACGAGGACTTTATCCGTGGCTTCGTCGAGCGCACCCAGACATTGACCATCGGAAATGGGCTCGATCGCACCGTCAGTATCGGCCCCCTCATCACGAGCCGGCGGCGCGAACTCATGGACGGGTTTGTGCAGGACGCCACCGCTCGCGGCGCGCGGATCGTCCTGGACGGTGGCAGGCGGGACGGCAAAGGGTACTTCTATGCACCCGTCGTGCTCCGTGATGTACCCGACGAAGCGCGCATCATGACCGAGGAGCCCTTCGGGCCCCTGGTTCCGGTAACCCCCTTCGCCAGCTTCGACGAAGTCATCGCCCGCGCCAATGCCCTGCCCTTCGGCTTGGCATCCTATGCCTTCACACGCGACGCCTCGACTGTGGCGCGCGTCAGCGATGCGCTCGACGCTGGCCAGGTCGGCATCAACCATACGTCCGTCCACGAGCCAGAAACGCCGTTCGGCGGCGTCAACGAGTCGGGATACGGCGCTGAGAGCGGAATCGAAGGGCTGGACGCTTACCTTCGCACCAAACTCGTGACGACGCTCGCTCTCTGACGCCAGGATCCCCCTGGCGAGCGCACCCATGAGGTCGCGCTTATAAGCTCTCACCCCACTTAATCGAGCGTGTCCGGCACGCGGAGAGACACAGATCGTGACGGAATACGACTACATCATCATCGGCGCGGGCTCCGCTGGGTGCATCGTCGCTGCCCGCCTCACGGAGGATCCGTCCATCAGCGTCCTCCTCGTCGAGGCTGGCGGATCCGATAGGAATCCCATCATAGCAATGCCCGCCGCTCTCCCGTTTGCCTACCAGAGCAAGGCGCTCGGCTGGGGGTATCAATCGGGACCTGAGCCGCACCTCGGCGGCAGAACCATCGATGAAAAGCGCGGTCGCGTGATCGGCGGCTCCTCCTCGATCAATGCGATGATCTATAATCGCGGCAACCCCCTCGATTTCGAAGGCTGGGCCGAGCGCGGTCTCCGGGAATGGGACTACGCCCATTGCCTGCCCTACTTCAGGCGTATGGAGACCTTCTCGGGCGGTGCGGATGATTGGCGCGGCAGTGACGGCCCGATGCGGATCAATCGCTGCGAGGCGCGCCACAAACTCTACGACGCCTTCCTGCGCGGCGGCGAGCAAGCCGGCTTCTCGATCACACCCGACCATAACGGTTTTAGGCAGGAAGGCCTCCATGTCGCGCAATCCTTCATCCATGACGGCTTGCGATGGAGTTCCGCACGCGGCTACCTTCATCCGGCTCGGGCAAGGCCCAATCTCACCGTTCTGACGCGGTCGCTCGTCAAGAAGGTGATCATCGAGAACGGAGCCGCTGTCGGAATCGAACTCACGGACGGCCGCCATTCGCAGAAGATAAACTGCGCGAGGGAGGTCGTCCTGTGCGCCGGGGCATTCAACACGCCTCAGATCTTGATGCTGTCGGGGGTCGGTGATGCAGGCGAGCTCAAGGCTCTCGGGATCGAGGTGAAGGCGGACGTTCCCGAAGTCGGCCGGAATCTGGAAAACCATCCCGGCGTGAACGTGCAATACGCTAGCCGCTATGAGGATTCACTGGTCTCCGAGTTGAACCTGTTCGGCAAGGCCAAGCTCGGTCTCGAATGGCTCCTGCGCCGACGCGGCCTCGGCGCGACCAACTTCTTTGAAACCGGCGCTTTCCTGCGGACGCGCGACGAGTTCGCGTTCCCCAACATGCAGTACGAGTTCCTGCCGCTGACGCGTTTCGTCAGGGATGGGAAGCTCATCGCCATCCCGGGGTTCCAGTTCTGGATGGATCTCTCGCGTCCCGAGAGTCGCGGGACCGTCAAGCTACGAAGTGCGGATCCTGCTGCGCATCCCTCCATCGTGTTCAATCACCTGAGCACGAGGAATGACCTGCGCGACCTGGTCGAGGGCGTGAAGCTTGCCCGCCGCTTGGTCGCGCAACCCGCATGGGACGGTTTCCGCGGCGAGGAATTGAGCCCTGGCCCCGCAGTCCAGTCGGATGCCGACCTCGAGAGCTTCGTGCGAACGAATGTCGGAACCTCGTATCACCCGGCGGGAACCTGCCGCATGGGGGGGGATTCCGAAGCGGTCGTCGACGGAGACGGCAAGGTCAAGGCGATCCTGAGAATGCGGATCGTCGATGCCTCCATCATGCCAAGGATTGTCACGGCAAACCTAAGCGCCGCGATCATGATGATGGCCGAGAAGCTCTCTGACAGCATCCTCGGAAAACGCGCGCTGGCTCCATCGGGCGCGGCGTTCTTCCGCTCCTTGCCGCCCGAAGGCGCCTCGACCACCCGATCTGCGTGAGAGGTAGCCGATGAGGTAAAGCCCTCGGCTTTCTCTCACGCGCCTACGAGATGACCGCCGAAGCCCGCGAGCATGGCGATTTGCTCCTCGGTGAGGGCAAGCCCCTGCGTCTGTGAGCGCAACCGCGCTTCCAGGCGCCGGTCGCCCGGCAACCGCTCCTGGCCGGCTTCCCTCAGATGCTGCACCAGTTCGTCGACCCGCAATTCATAGCGGTTGGCGGGATCGGCACCCGCCCGTGGGTCGATCAGGATGACGGTCTGCCCGGTATTCGGCGTATGTGCTCCAGGGTGCTTCGAGAGCTCCATCTCGATCGAGAAATGCCCGCCGACAAGAGCAGCGCAAAGCAGTTCGACCATCATGGCTAGGGCCGAGCCCTTGTGGCCTCCAAACGGCACGAGCGCCCCGCCCGACAGCACCTCATCTGGATCGGTAGTGGGTTCCCCAGCCCTGTCGACGCCCACTCCGGCAGGAAGCGTCCGCCCCTCGCGCTTGGCGATCTTTACCTCCCCATGCGCCATGGCGGAGGTGGCAAGGTCTACGACGATGGGGGCAGCGCCATCGCGCGGCACGGCAAACGCGATGGGGTTGGTTCCGAAGACCGCTTTCCGCGCGCCATGCGGCACAACCACGGCCATCGAGTTCACACAGGAGATCGCGACGAATCCGGCGTCGGCGAAGGGTTCGACGTCGAGCGATAGCGACGCCAGGTGATGCGAATTTCGTATGGCTGCGACTGCAATGCCATGACGGCGTGCCCTTTCGCGCAAAGGGCCGCTCACAGCCAGGAGTGCGGGCTGAGCGAAGCCATTCCTCGCATTGACACGCAAGAAGGCCGAAGCGGCCTCCTCGATGAGGGGCACGGCCCGCCCGTCCGTCCAGCCAGCGTCTAGGTTCGACAGATAGCCCGGCAGGCGAAAGAGTCCGTGGCTGATGTTGCCGTCGCGCTCGGCCGCAACGCAGTTGCGCGCGATGACGTCCGCAACCGCTTGCGAGCAGCCGCGCGCCTCGAGAATCTCGCCGACACACCGCACCACATCTTCAATGGGAAAACCATGCTTCATCCGTCAATTCCCGCAAGTTTCCCAGCCCCAAGCCTAGCCAGCCATGCGTTTGATGGAGCTTGATATATTATCCAATATATTTATTAATGGATACAATCAACGGCAAGCATTGGATATTTCACGCTTCCGTCAAGGAAGCAGTCGATCGTCACAGACGCACTCGGTCGAATTCCCAAAGCCCCTCGCCAATCCTCTCTCGCTGCCTGAACACCGAGGAGCACCGCATGCATGATGATCTCGCCCATCTCCTGTCCTTGCTGGAACAGCCGGGTCAGCCATCTCCGGCCTTCGAGGCCCTTGATCGCTTGACCAAGCGCCTCGTGGGTCATCGCCTCTTCACGATCCTCAGCGTGGAGGGCGACGAGGTTGTCCGGCTTTACGCAAATCTTCCTGACGAGGAACCCGTCGGAGGACGGAAGACGATGGGCCCGACGCCCTGGGGGGATCTCGTTATCAAGCAACGACAGCCATTCCTGGGAACGGACATGGCAGCTATCGCCTGGGCATTTTCCAATCATGAGACCATCAAGGCCCGTGGCATGGGCTCGGTCATCAATGCGCCGGTTGTGTATGATGGTGAGACAATCGGGACGATCAACATCCTCGACCGAGAGCATCATTATCGACCCGAGCACATACCTCTCATATGCCGACTGGCACCGACGCTAATACCAGCAATTCTACGTTCGAGGCTGCGATAGCCCTGACAATCGTAAGAGGACCGCGGCGTGAGCGATGGGATTTGAGCTCCCGCCTCACTCCCAACCGCTCCGCGATTCAAACACCTTTTGAGACCGCCTCAGCGACAACCTCACTCGTCGAATGAGCGGTATTTCGTGGCCGCACTGCCGACCGGACGCCCATTGAAAGTGACTGCGGCGCGCTTCCCGCTCTGGCATCCCGGGCTGGTGCCCCTCGACGGCAGGCCTGAACGGCCAGAGCGCCCTGCCCTAAAAAGCATGACCTGAAATCGCGGCCCGCCCGGCATCGCAGATCCAATGGGGTTCGAACGCTGGCGCGGCGCCTCACCCCCCCTCGCATGGATAGGCCCGGGCAAATTTCACGTCGCCTTGTAGGTTGCCCCAACCCGCCCCCCTTGCGTCAGGTGCATAATTATATACAATATTCTATTATCTAATACGATTAATCAAAATCGCACAAAATGCGCGAGGGGAATATCATGAAAATCACGCGGTCAGTGTTCGCTCTGGCGGCAGCGCTTGGGCTCTCAACCGTCGTCGCGCCCGTTCAGGCGCAGGAAAGAAAGCTCGAGACGGTGAAGAAGCGCGGTACTTTGAAGTGCAGCGGACACAACAGCAGCTTCCTCGGCTTCGCCGAAGTTGACGACAAGGGAAACTGGAAGGGCATGGACATCGAGCTCTGCCGGGCCCTGTCCGCTGCCATATTCGGCACATCCAACGGCCACTTGGAAATCGTGCCGATCAGTTGGGCGCAGCGCTGGCCTTCGCTTCAATCGGGAGAGCTCGACGTCGTCATCAAGATTTCGGGCTGGACGCAGAGCCGCGATACCGAGCTGAACCTATCCTTCTCGAACCCATACTTCATGGGCGAGTACAAGATCATGGTGCCGAAGGCGCTCGGCGTCGCGAAGATCGCTGATCTGAAGGGCGGCTCGATCTGCGTCGCAGCGGGCACGTCCCAGGAGCGCATCCTTGCAGCAGCTCTGCAAACCCGGAAAGTCTCCGCGGAAGTGCTCAGCTTCGGGAAGTCAGACGAATTGAGCGGCGCGTATTTCGGCGGCCGCTGCGACGGATACATGGAATTCGCACCGACGCTTGCCATCGCCCGCTCGGCAAAGGCAAAAAAACCGGAAGACCACATATTGCTCGAAGATACCCTGACGCTCGAGGCCGAGAGCATCGTCGTGACCGAGGCCGACCCAAAGTGGCTCGATATCCAGAACTGGATGATCTCGTCGCTGTTCTTCGCTGAGCTCGAAGGCATCACCAAGACGAATGTCGACGAGAGGCGCGCGAATCCAACGAGCACAGAAGTGTCGAAGTTTCTGGGCGTGACGCCCGGTTACGGCAGCCGCCTCGGGCTCTCCGACGACTGGGCCTACAAGATGATCAAGGAAGTCGGAAACTACGCCGAAATCTATGGCCGCACTGTCGGCGACCAGAGCCCCTACAAGCTCCCGCGCGGCAAGAATGCGCTCTACAACGCCAACGGCGTTTTCTTCCCGCTGCTGATCGACTGAGGCGAGCATGACGGCGGCCCTCGGGCCGCCGTCATGCCCCAGTCAACGGAGCCTGGCGCGTGCCCAAAACGCTTCTCAAGAACCGCCGCGTTCGCAGTGCGGTCCTTCAATCCATCTTCGTCGGAGCGCTGTTGCTCTCTCTCGGGGTGGTGGTTTGGACGACGCGCGCCAACCTTGCGGCACAGGGGCTGACGTCCGGCTTCGCTTTTCTCGACCAGTCCACCGGCTGGAACATCAACTTCTCCTTATTCCCCTACACCCCAGACGACCACTATTCCCGTGCGCTTCTCGTGGGCTTCGCCAATACGGTCTTCCTCGCGGCCATCGCACTGCCGCTTGCGACGCTGATTGGCCTCTTGGTCGCAATCTTGCGCACATCACAACAGCGGATCATGGAAGCGATCGGAACGACCTATGTCGAGACCTTCCGTAACGTCCCGCTCCTGCTCCAGCTGTTCTTCTGGTACGCGATCCTCACCGGCCTCCCCGCCCCGCGCAACGCGCTGAATTTTGCCGATTCTATCTTCTTGTCAGGTCGCGGGCTCTTCATGCCCTGGATTTCCTCTTCGAGCAGCACCGTCCTGCTCGCCGCTGCTGTTGTCCTGATCGCAGCCGCGCTGGATTTCGCCATCAAGCTGAGCGCGCCTGGTCGACGATTGGGAGAGCCAACGAAACGCATCATCAGAGCGGGCATATGGGTAACGGCCCTCATCGGCGTGGCCGTACTGCTTTGGACATCGCGCATCGAAGGACAACCTTTCCTCAGCTATCCGCAATTGCAAGGGCTGCGTTTCCGAGGCGGTATCTCAATCTCGCTTGAGCTGCTCGCTTGCATCGTCGCGATCTCGCTATACGGCGGGGCTTATATTGCGGAAGTGCTGCGCGCCGGCTTCAACGCCGTACCAAGGGGGCAAGTGGAGGCAAGCCTGGCCCTTGGCTTACGCCCTTGGCAGATTTTCTCCCGCATCCGCCTGCCGCTGGCGATCCGCGCTTGCCTGCCGATGCTCACGAACCAGTATGTCGCGCTCACCAAAGCCACGACGCTCGGCATCGCTGTCGGCTACGCCGATTTTTACATGGTGGTGTCCACATCGATCAATCAAAGCGGACACACCCTCGAATTGATCGCGATCCTCGCCGGCGGCTTCCTCGCGATCAACTTCACCCTTGCGACGGTCCTCAACCGCGTGAATGACGCCGTGAAGCTCAAGGGCAGTCAGTTGAGAGCATGACGGCACACCAGCTCCCCCTCCGCCATACTTCGCGGTCTTCACGCTTCATCCGTCGCCTCCATCGAGGGCGACTTCTGATGCCCTTCGCTACCGGCGCCTTGCTCGCCGGTCTCCTCTGGCTCGCTTGGCTTGCATTCGACTGGGCGATCTTGCGCGGAGTGTTTGCGGGGGATGGCCGGCCAAGATGTCTTTCAGACGGTGCCGGCGCGTGCTGGTCCGTCATCGCCAACCGCTGGCGCCTGATCATATTCGGGCTATTCCCCTTCGAAGAGCAGTGGCGGTCTGCGCTGGCCTGCTTTGTCATCGTGACCGTCGCTGCTTTATCCTGTATTCCAGCCTTCTGGAGCGCGCGTCGACTAGCCGCGCTTTGGCTCGGCGGCTTCACGGCCTTCTATGTGCTGATGCGCGGCGGCATGTTTGGCCTGACCGCGGTCCTACCCCAGTACTGGGGCGGGTTGTCGCTCAACATTTTCGTGTTCTGCTTGGTGGTGATCCTGGGCATGCCGCTCTCGATCGCCATGGCCCTGATGCGGCGATCCGAGTTGAAGCTTATAGCCCGAACGACAGGCGCCTTCATCGACATCGTCCGCGGCATCCCCCTCCTCGCGATCCTCTTCACCTTCTCGGTTGTCTTGCCCTTCGTCATTCCGAACTGGATGTCTGGCGACAAGCTGTACCGCGTCATCATTGGATTCTCGATATTCTATGCCTGCTACCAAGCCGAGATCCTCCGTGGTGGTCTCCAGGCACTGCCCGACGGCCAGGATGAGGCCGCCAAGGCCCTGGGCATGTCCTACTTCCAACGCGTCGGCCACATCCTGCTACCGCAAGCATTCCGCCGAAGCCTTCCGCCAACGATCAACCAGATCGTCACGACCCTGAAGGACACATCCCTCGTCCTGATCGTCGGCTTCTTTGAGATGCTCGGCTCTGGCTCGGCGGCCTTCGGCAATGCCGAGTGGCAGTTCGCAAACAAGGAGGTCTACGTCTTTGTCGCGCTGGTCTTCTTCGCCTTCGTGTTCTCGCTATCCCGCTACGGCGCCTTTCTCGAGAGACGCATGAGCAGATCCTCACATTGAGAACCGGCATGAACGACGATCAGACCGCAATCCAGATTCGAGATCTCAACAAATTCTATGGACCGTTTCACGCGCTGCGCGACGTCAACCTGCGCGTACGCAACGGCGAACGGATCGTGCTGTGCGGCCCGTCTGGATCGGGAAAGTCGACGCTCATACGTTGTGTGAACAGGCTTGAAACTCACCAGTCGGGTTCGATCAGCGTGCTCGGAACGGAACTCGATGACGATGTCGACAACATCGATGCGATCCGACGCGAGACTGGCATGGTGTTCCAGCACTTCAACCTGTTCCCGCACCTGACGATCCTGGAGAACTGCACCCTCGCGCCAGTCCTGGTCCGGAAAAGCTCGCGGAAGGAGGCCGAGACGGTTGCCATGCATTTCCTCGATAAAGTGAAGATCCCCGAACAGGCGCACAAATTTCCGGGCGAGCTTTCCGGCGGTCAGCAGCAGCGGGTGGCGATCGCCCGCGCGCTGTGCATGAAACCTCGGATCATGCTGTTCGACGAACCCACCTCGGCTCTGGACCCTGAGATGATCTCTGAAGTGCTCGACGTAATCGTGACCCTCGCTCGCGAGGGAATGACGATGGTCTGCGTCACTCACGAAATGGGGTTCGCCCGTCAGGCCTCTGACCGAGTGATCTTCATGGCTCAGGGCGAAATCGTCGAGGAAGCGCCGCCAGCAGAATTTTTTTCAAATCCAAAACACGAGCGAACGCGCGCGTTCCTCGGACAAATCCTCGGTCACTAGACCCAAGCGGCGTCACAGGATCCCAGACAACTGACGTCGCCGCTCGGCAAACAATCTCAACTCGGGCGCCTCGCGACTATCCGCCAGCGTGCAGGGAAAAGCCGCATGTCGGAAGCCACCAAGCAGCTCTTCAACTTCTACAACGGCACACTTTTGCCGGACGATCTCCTTGACGTGATGACCAATGACCAAGGCTGGTTCCCCTCGGGCAAGGTCGCCGTTGGCACATACCGTCGCGACTTCTCGGTCCGTGCTGCAGAGCTGCCGCCGCTCGAAATCCAGGATGGCGGGCGAACATTCGACGTCTACGACTACATCGCCACGAATGCCGTCTCCGCCATGATCATTCTGAAAGACGGAGTCGTCGTGCACGAATTCTACAGGCGCGGATTGTCGTCCAGCACCCTTTGGCTGTCGTGTTCATTGGCGAAATCCATCGCTGCCACGCTGGTTGGCGTCGCGTTGGGCGAGGGCAAAATCCGATCGCTCGACGATCCGGTATCGCGATACTGCGAGTTGCGTGGCGCCTATGCCGATGTCAGCGTGAAGCAGCTGCTTCGCATGTGCACAGGCGTACGCTGGAACGAAGACTATGGCGACGCGACCTCCGATCGTCGCGCGCTCCTCGACGTGCAGCTTCGCGCGATATCTGGCGGCATCGCCACCGTTATGCAGGGCCTCGGCACAACTGCACCGCCTGGCAGCACGTGGTGCTACAACACCGGGGAATCGTGCCTTCTCGGGGCTGTCATTCAAGGCGCGACGGGGACGAACCTCACCGATTACCTGTCCGACAAGATTTGGTCTCGCTTCGGCATGGCGCAAACCGCTTCGTGGTGGCAAGAAACTGAGGGCGGCATCACCGTGTCCGGAACCGGGCTTTATGCGGCCCTAGGGGATTACGCTCGCTTCGGGCAATTTATTCTGGAGGAAATGTCGACAACTCCAAGCGGAATCATGCCTGATAATTGGCAGAGGGAAGCATCAGCACCGTATCGTTTGAACGGCAGCCGCATACCATATGGTTACATGTGGTGGGTACCTGACCCTATCGACCCTGTACTGGAGGGGAGTTTCCAGGCCGAAGGTATCTATGGCCAGTTTCTTCATATAAACCCGAACCAGAGAATAGTTGCGATGATCGCTTGTTGCAGATCCAAGCCTAGCAAAAAGCGCCGAGTTGAGATTTGCGACGATGCGTTCTTTGCGGCGTTAGCGAAGACATTATACTAATATACTCCTATTCCCTGGTTATTTCGAGGCAGCAGTGACAACTCACAGCCTCGAGCAAGTGAGCATCAAAATGCGGCCATCTCGATCATGAGCTGGGTTGGCTTGCCCGAAAGGCGTCTCACATCATTCGCCTGATGAAACGCAGATCCGGCTTGGCCTTGGGCTATCCAGAGCCAATCGCCTCGAAGTGGATATTCCGCCTCTCGGGCCGACGGACGCGTTCACTGACATCACAGCCTCGCTGACAAGCGATGGCCCACGCGTGGGTACTCGACCTGGATACGCGCCTCTCTGGGTGCAAGCTCGACTATGGCGCGATACGGATTTGACCATCGAAAATCTTCCGGCCTCAATCGCGCAGCAATGGAAGCAATTGATCGCCCTGTCGCTTAATCTCGAACAGATACGGCGTGTCGGAGAGCACGAAGTGGGCGACGCCAAGATCGCGGTATTTGCCTAGCGAGCGCGCGACGTCTGCCGCCAAACCCACCAGCCAGGTGTTGCCGGCGCCGCCTCCGCCGAACTTGCCCGGCGCGGTATAGAGGTTGTCGTCGAGCACATCGCCGCGCGCATGCAGTTCGAGCAGCCGCTGCTAGCCGACAGCGACAGCCCGCTGGTCGTCGTTCCAGCCGGCCCCTTGCCCTTGGCCATCTCGGCGACCTTCGCCTCGGCATCGACCCAGGCTTGCTCGGTAGTGTCGCGGACCAGCGTGGTGATCCGCAGCCCGAATTTCAGCGACGGCAGGTCGCGATCCAGTGTCTTGCTCAGCGCCTTGAGCCGTTTGATCCGCTCTCGAACAGAGGCCACTTTCACAAGCACGTCGTTGCCGTGGACTCGTAGCCAACCTCGGCGACATCGCCGTCACGGACATCGGCAATGTCGCTATCGCCCTCAACCCACCAGTCTCGCCAGCTGATCAGGCGCCCCCTCGAAAGCAAAGGGATTGAGGAACTGCCGCCGCCACATCAGGTTGCGGTCAACCTCTCCAAGCCGGGCCTCGTCACAGATCGCGGACCAATGGTCGCGGACAATGACGATCTGCCGTTCAGCGAGTGCGATCGCCTCCGCTTCATCGAGCTGGAACTGCGCCGCGGCAGCGATGCAGACCGCAAGGCGGCTCTGCCGGTTATCGCCGGTGATGAGCATGGCCTGCCCCGCCTCGTTGCCGGCCCGCCCTTGCGGACAGATGTCGTAAGCGGGTGTCAGCGCAAGCATGGTCCCGTTCCAGAACGCAGCGTGGTTCCTGGCATGATCATCCGTATTGCCGCATAGGATGTTGAAGACGAGGCGTCCGAACAGTTCCTGCAGCGCCGCCCGTGGTGCCTCGAAGCGATGGCGAACGATCTCGGCCAACTCTTCATAGCTCGCATAGCGCGCCATCAGTTCGTCGAGGCCAAACAACGTCAACGCCGAGACCATAGCTTTGCGCCGCCAACCGCCCTCAACCTTTTCCCTGTCGAAGCGTTCGATCAGAAGCACGTCCTTCCCGGCTGCGCCGACAAGTCGGACAGGGGCGACTCGGAGCCCAGCAAGCGTTGCCAGCCGCATCGCAACGAACTCTGCCTTGACGACATTGAGCACGTCCGTGCGCGACGAGAACTTGGCGATGTACTTGGCGTCGGCCTCCTCGATCATCGCTTTCGGCCGAGCGCCGCCGAGCGAGCTTCCATGAAAAAGCGCCTGGTCGAGTTCGGGCGAAATGGGGACGCCGGCCTCGACACGATCTGCCGCCGTCAGGAGCTCATCGAGAGAGGCCGCGCGGCCCTGTCGCTGCTCGTAGACGCTGGCCGAACGCTGGAAATCGAGTGCGCCAATTCGATCTGAGCCGGATTCGATGAGATAGATTAGTTCGTCGAGCTGACCCAGATCGATCGCCGCGCCTTTATGGCCGAATTTGCGATTGACGATGACCCGCCGACCCCAGGCATCCGGCGCCGCATCGCGGAGACAGCTCGGCATGGACAGTCCAGGAAGAAGCGGCAGTATCCCGACCTCCAATGGAAGCTCCGGCAGGTAGATCGGTATCGCATTGCCGCGTTCAAGGTAGCTGCGGCCGTAGTTGAACACGAGTGTGTTGCCGCTACGCGACAACAGGCCCGCCACAACCGGCTCTATCTGTCCCGGCAGCCAGACCCAGACATAGACTTCGTCGAGCGGCGTCTCAGAAATCATCTTTGACGGCTTTCGGGGGATTGCGTACGGATTGGGGCAGTAGGGTCAGAATCTGGTCGTTCGACGTGATCCTCGCCGTCATCGTGGTCTGGTCGGCATCGAACAGGCGGATGCCGACGATGGCCGCCGCCTCGAACACCGCGCCGATGGCGCAACCCATGTCGCCGCGCTCGATGCGCTGGACAAGCCCCCGCGATAGACCGGCACGCTCCGCCAAATCCTCGATCGTCAGCTTCCGATTGATACGGGCAAGACGGATTGACTGACCCAGCAGTTTCGCCGCGTCGCGACCGTAGCGAGAATAGCTGCGGCTCGCCGGTTTAGGCATGTCTGTCAGCACTCCATTTATGGCCCAAGAGGCCTCCTTGAGCCTCATTAATGAACCATATAACAGAACAACGCTCGAGCAGCAACCAATCACCCATAAACCGCGCCTGAAAGGCGCTTACGCTTCATTAATGGACCTCATTTTTGATCGAAAGCAGCTGGCGATCTAAATCGGCGAGCCCCGTCGCCGTCTTAGCCGATGACGAGTTCGTCAACGCTGCCAGTCATCAGTCAGCAGCATTCATCTGTCAGGGCATTACCGCCTTCTTCGTACATGGCGGCCGGCAATGATGACGGCGCCTTCCGGAAGGTTTCTGGTCGTGCGAGGCCGATCACGAACCGGATCGGCCTGTACATAGATCACTGCCAGCCGAACCTTCTCTCTATCAAGACTCGGATAAGCCTCGAGAATGTGTTCGACCGAATGACCCGCTGCGACCGACGCCGCGACGTCATGCACCGGAACGCGAGTGCCTTGAATGACGAGGGTTCCGCTGAGCAGGTCAGCTGACGTCACGACCAGCCTGCGAGCTGCCTCAAGATCAAGACGACTCTCGTTCGTGTCCTTCAAGAAAGGCATCTCATCCATCCAGACTCTGAAAGGGACTGAAGGGTAACACTGGCTCGGTCATTGAACCAAAATGCCTGGCGCCTCTGCCGGAGATTGGCAGTAGCCGCGCCGATCTAGTTGAGCGCTCCCTTCGAAGCTCGTTCACAACCGGCTGCCGGCGCATTACTCCAGCCTCTTATCGCTCTCCGTGGCACAGTCCGTCTCCGTAGGCTGGGCTGCGTCCAACTCAGCCAACTTTTCGCGAAGCGCCCCTTCTATGACGCGTTCAATTTCGGCAACGCGTATGGGACTGAGATTCACCGCCATCAAGGATTGTTGGCTTGATCCTTTCGCCGACGATTTACGGCCATCGAACGAGCGGCTATGACGCACACACTGGTGGTACACACGCCGCTAGTCGAGGTCGCCAAAACCCCGGTATTTTCGGGCTTTTTGGGGAAGTGGGCGAGAGTTCAATCCTCTCTCGCAGCACCAGCAAACCCCCTTTGATGTGGCTAGAAAATCAGAGAAACAACGGGTTAGATCGCTGCTGGTGATACACAGAGGCGCTACACGTGGCTCCCTACCGGGGAGCCGGCGACGAGCCTGCGGGATCCGCTCCGCGCACCGCCAAATGCGATTGGGTGAGGGACGTAGCCCCCACGACCGCCATCAACGCAGATTTGTTGCCAGCCAGCCGGCGGCTGCCAGAAAGGAGAATAGCGACAACCACCCGCAGACATGAGCGGCTCGAAACGTGCCATTGACCTTCTGCCCAAGCTCTTTGAGCTTCTTCTCCAGTTCGGCTTGAGTTTTAGCTCGTTCGTCCTCGTGCTGCCCGACAATGCCGAGAACCACGCCAACGTAGAACTTGTCTTGCTCGCTCCTCATGCGGGCGAGTTGGCCATGAGTTTGAAAGTTGAAGTAGACGAAGAGAGAACATAACGCCGCAAGCACGAGACCGGCAGCAAAACCTGACGCGGAAAGTCCGAGTATCCACATTCGTTCGGGGCGCGGCAACGAGCTGACACCAAGGAAAACGGAAAGAGCCGGGAGCGAAATGAGACCGCCAGCGTTCAAGACGTACAAGTTCGTCACAAGTAGCTTGGAATACTCTACCGCGAACTTCTGATACTCGACGGCCGCTTTCTCCCATGGTTCGGCGGCAGCGCGAGTTTCGCGCAGGTAGCGAGTCCACTTCTCGAAATGGGCGTCCTCGGCTCCGTCTGACATTATTCCTCACGAGGTCGCGGGTACGTCGGCCGCCTTCAAGATGCGGTGGGCTTGCATCCTGCTGATCCCCAGCGTCTTGGCAATCTCTGACGTTCCCTTGCCTCCGTCCGGAGGCTCCGCGCGCTGTCAGCGCCGATCCTGCGCTTGCCGCCTGTGCAGACCTCAGCTTCTTTGGCTTTGGCAATGCCGTAGCGCTGGCGAAACTTGATGAAGCCCCGCTCCATCTCCGCCACCATCCCTGGGACCGTCAGCACGGTCCTGCCGGTGTCTCCCTTGGTCAAGACATGGGGCTCCAGAACGGTGAGTGAAGGGGCATGGGGGAACTTCGGCTTCGCTTTAGCGAGGAAGCCACCTGGGATTTTTCGGCCAAATATCGGCCTTAAATACATATCTGCTGTGCCAAGGCCTCAAGCTCCGCGCATACCTGTGACATCCATCTTGTCTGCGGAATGGCGTTCGCTTGCGCATCCCGCAGAAAGCGTCCCGGCCGGGCTGCACGGTAGCGCTTTCCGGCCAAGGCCATGGTTGCTGCGTTGAACTTTTGAGCCCCGTCCTTCTGCTCATGCGCGATCCGATGCCTTATAGCGCCAAAGTGGGCCAACCGTTGTTGAGCGGAGGCCAAGATGTTCTCAAATCGGCTATTTCTGAAATTGCCAGCCGCCCTGCCAATCACAGAACTGACGTTGTGCCAAAGAACGTACTGGCGGCCGTTCAATAACGCGGCTTCGGCATCAGAGATTTTGCTGTGGTATGCGCTTCCGGGGAGAAGTGGTTCCTGCCCTGCGGAATGCTCGTAACCACACATCAACCGCAAAAATGCCTCTTCAAGAAAGCTCTCCCAAGCCACAAAAACCCGGAGATAGGCGAGCTCGTATGCAAGCTCGACGTCAGTAAGAGTGATTAAAAGCCCATTTTGTCCACGCAAAGCTAAAGCAGCCTCTAAGCGCTGAACAAGCGCAAGTGACGCCACGATCTGCGCCGAAAAATCTGCGTCAAATCTCGGCAAGCGCCTAGGCATTACCGAAATGCGTGTGAGTACAACGTCTCAAGTCGAATTCGCCGAGGACGTATATTATCGGTCTGACTCAAGCATGCCGTAATAAAATTACGGAATTGCTCTACTATCTGACCATCTTTATCTTTCGCCGCTTCAACGACGTGCGAGAGCTCGCGTACGGCTTCTTGGAGTCCGTCCATATCAGCACGCGTCAAGTGCCCAGTTGCAGGGGACGTAAGCTCCACCCCCGGAAGTCCGAACATTCTATGAGCCACCGCCGCAAACAAACTGTAGAATAAAGGCCCTCGTCGAAATTCGGTAAGAGAAATTATATCACCAACACTTTCGTTTATAGCGTCGATTACAGTTTTAAATTTTCGTTCCACAATAATTTTTTCATTAAAATTATCGTCATTCGTCCTATAATAAATATCGATCGACTTTTTCTTGTCTTGCAATCCATTCATTATCGCAATCATTAATTCACTTGTTAGCTCAACCTCCTGCATTCGAGCGATAGCTTGCTCGCTGAAAATCTTACGGGTACGCCAAAATTCGAGGTGTTCGAAAGAGAGGCCAAATGCTGATCTCTTGAACTCTCCAAAGAACTGCCCATTTCGCAATTCTTGCGCATTCAACTTGACAGAGTGAGTGTTTAGCCGAGCAAAAATTCGCAGTATGTCGCTATCATCAACCCCATAAAAAACCTCACAAATGAACGAAAATTGATGGATCGCGTCCTTCTGATCCTGATCTAACTCGCTGAAGCGTTTACCAATCGCAGGGCTTTCGATATTCTTAGACAGCGCGAAGCCATCATTGACGTACGACAGAACAGCGGAGAGGCGTTGCTGGCCGTCTACGACCTCACGTATCATGCCTTTTTTGGCGTCCTGAGCGACCCGCAAATATATCGGGGGCACCGGCAGCCCAAGCAAAAGCGTGTCGATCAGATAAGACTGCGCGGGTCGGCCCCAAACTCCCCTTCTTTGAAATTTTGGGGAGATGACGAGAGTATCGATAGCCTTCCACTGCATGAAGTCCAACGTCGTGTAATTGCTGCGTTCTGGCTTCTTCATGCTCGCTTACCAACCTTAGGGTTCGTTCTCGTCCGACCATACCGGCGGATATGGTTCTGCGGCAATGACCGCTCATGCCGATGCGACAGACCGTTGCCGTGAGCATTGGCTTAACGCATCGCATGGAGGCCGAGCGGCGGCGGGGTAACTGCCGATTAGCTTCGGCTTAGCAACTCGGCGCTGCGGCAAACTGCGTTGCCCGTGATCCCCACGGGTGACACACAGACCGCAGCTCAACCCACCGGAAGCAACTGAAACGCCTACGCTTTCTCTCCGCTGCTGAGAGTTCAATTCTCTCTCGCAGCACCAGGCCTCCGGGCTTTAACCCCTTGAAATCGCAAATATCGCTTGATTTCGGGCACTTATGCCCATTCCATTGCCGCAAAAAGGGGCGCGATACGCGCTTTCGGGACCACGCCTATGTCAGGCCGCCGGCGGCAGCATGACGACCGTGCACCGTAAGGTTCGCGAGTTGGCGGCCATCGTGACCACCAAGCGCGGGCGCCACCCGCATCCCGTCGATGTTGAAATTCTGGACATCGCGTCGGCGACTGCCGATGAGGCCGAACTAAGGGAATTCGCTGACATCTTGGGAGACTCGATCTCATTCGCATCGCGATCACCGATCCAAGCGATGCGCGAGCGGGCGTGAAACGCCTTTCGCGACACGTGCTTCAAGGCGCTCGTGAGCATCCGGGCGGAGACGCAGCACAGCGCCTAAGCCAAGGGCGATTTACGCCATTAGGCCCGCCGGTGCAGATCGGCGGGCCTAATGACATCCTCGGGTAACCCAGTATCAGAGACTAATCCGCCCCTTGATGCTCGCTTTGATCTGAACGGAAATTACGCGATACAGCCCCTGCCACCAACGTTCGGGGATACCGCTCTCCCATTCGAGACGGACTTCTTGCCCGCTTTGCTGGTCGTTAATATGCAGCGATCCCCTACTGTATGCATCACTGGAGCCGCGGTTGTTGCGGAGCGTATTGATGATGCTGGATAGAGCGAGGTTAGGATTCGAGACGCGAGGAACAGCCGGCTTCCTAGATTTAGGAACCTTACCCTGTGGACCTGCAACTCGACCGCGACTTGGCGTCTTCATCATGGACGGATGTCTCTCAGAACGTGCCGCGGACACGAATGCCTCGCGTGGCCGGTTGATCACCGGCTCCTGATGTCAGCCCAACTCGGTTTGATGCCCCGTGGACGCCTCGGCGTTGTATCCCGCCTCGCTTCGTCCGGTTGCGACCAGAAAAAACGCGAGCGACTTCCCGGCGTCACCGTCTCCGGAGTGCACCGCTAGATTCGCCTCGATCCGTCTGGAAACTCTTTTGCGGGTGTCGATAGGCGTTTCCGCCGTCGTCACGCGACGGTTGATATCTAGTCCCGGATAGCGCTTTCCGTCAAGGATTAGGGTCGCGCAAACCCTGTGGACACGACATCTGGTAGGCTGAGGGCGTCACGCGGATAGGCTATAGAGCGTACGCTAAGACTTGGAAATCATGAGAGAATTCCGCGATTGCTGCGGGATCACATCACCGCGGCCAAGAAAAAATGATTCGCAAGCTGAAACGTGGCGATGTCATGCAGTAGAAGTAGTATTACACGGAGCGCTGTCAGCGCTGCTCACTCGATTCCCCCCTCACCATAGCGCCGCTCAAAACCCCTGCCATCCTTTTCGCCATTCAGGATGCGCGTCATCAGGCCGAGCGAATGGTTGAGCGGATCGAGGCCGAGATAGATCGAGCTGGCGATAGGCACCTCCGCTGCCCATGTCCGCACCTTGTGTTCGAACGCCTTCACCTCCCGCTGCATTTCCTCGATCTTGCCCATATCGAGTGAGCGCTTCGATCTCTGGACCATCACTGATCCTCGCCCGCATCATCGCGAGGTGCCCTTGTCCCCTCAGAGAACACCGCGCGTAGGAAGCCCCGCGACACTGCTTTGTCGGCATCGGCAAGCAGCGCGTGGAAGTCGTGCAAGAGCGCCCGCAGAGCCTGGCGCTCGCTGCCGTGCTCCTCGACCAGCTCGATCAGTTCCCACTCGATCGCGTCGCGACCATCCTCAATTTCGGCTGGCTTGGCTGACATGTTCCCATTCCTCGCGAATGAGAACAAAATACGAACACAAGCCGAAGGGGAGTCAAGGCTAAAGTGCGTTATCCACCGTTACAAGCGGCCCAAGAAACGCTCCACCACAGTGCCCCAAAATTACCTATAAGTAATTGATTTTATTATTTTACCTAGAGTTCAATCCTCTCTCGCAGCACCAGCCCATCCCTTTGGAATTGCTGAAGACCTTGACGCCACGGGACTTCCGTCCATTGGCCTGCCCCCGTTTGAGTGGCCCGGCTTCGACCTCATGCATCGTCGGCTTGACCTGATCCCCTTTTCGGGCCGCCGGAGGTTGGCGTTTTCCGGCCTTTGTCGCAGTGGCGAACTGGGAGCGCCGCCTGCGTTCTGCAATGAGATCGGCGGCTTATGGCCGATGGAGCCTGCGTCGCGATGCGTGCTTGTGATTGAGGAATTCTTCAGCATGCCGTCATCCTGCCGCAGCGACAGGCCAGAAATTTACAAGCTGCGCGCTATGGCCGACAAGACTACATCTCCAGCCAGGCTGCAGGCATGTCGATCATCCCATCTTCGGTCTTACGTCTGCTCGACCGCCTGCGCGCCTCCTATACGGCCGAGCAAGCGCGCAGCCGAATGAGCCACAGGGCTGAGCTGACGCCCCAGCGGTCCCTGCGCTCAGCGCGCGTGACGGATGCTTCCAGCATTGCCTCGCTCTGGCGGCAGCTCCACGCGGCCGGTGTCGCGACCGAAGCCGCAGAACCCGTTCTGGCGGACACGCAGACGCTCTCTGACGCCGCGCGTTACTCGGCGAACATCGAGGCGATGATCGGGACGCTGAAGCTGCCGCTGGGTGTCATCGGTCCGCTCGTGATCAATGGCCTCAACGCCAATGGCGCCTACTATTTGCCGCTGGCCACCACGGAAGCGGCGCTGGTTGCATCCTATGCGCGCGGCGCGGCGGTCGCGACAAAGTCGGGCGGCGTGACGACGGCCCTGCTGAACGAAGGCGTCCTGCGCAGCCCCGGCTTCAAGTTCGCTGGTCTCGTCGATGCCGGCCTGTTCGTGGAATGGGTGACGCGCAATGTCGACGATCTCCAGGCGGCAGCGGAGGCGACGACGCGTCACGGCAAGCTGATCTCGCTCGAGCCGATGATCGACAACGACATCGTCTTTCTGCTCTGCCGCTACACCACCGGCGATGCCGCCGGCCAGAACATGGTGACGATCGCGACCGACGCGCTCTGCCGCCGGATCGAGGACACCTGCCCTATCAAGCCGTTGCACTGGTTCATCGAGGCCAATTTCTCCGGTGACAAGAAGGCCTCCTATCTCGGCTTGCTCACCGGCCGCGGGCGGAAGGTCAGCGCCAGCGTCATCATTCCAGGCCCGCTCGTCGAGAAGCACCTGCATGTCAGCGTCGATCGGATGATGGCCTATGGCGAGATGGCCAATCTCGGCGCCCTGCTCAGCGGGCAACTCGGCGCGCAGGGGCACTATGCCAACGGGCTGGCCGCCTTCTACATCGCGACCGGGCAAGACGCCGCCTGCGTCTCCGAATCGGCGGTCGGCTTCACGCGGATGGAGCGGCGCGGCGCAGATCTTTTCATCTCGGTCACGCTGCCCAACATCCTGGTCGGTTCGGTCGGCGGCGGCACCGGCCTGCCGAGCCAGTCGGCGGCCTTGTCCCTTCTCGGACTCAAGGGCACCGGCCATGGCGCCGCGCTGGCGGAGGTTGCGGCAGCGCTATGCCTGTGCGGGGAAATCTCGATCATGGGCGCGATCACGGCCGGGCATTTCGCGTCCGCTCATGACAAGCTCGCGAGGCGCAGGTGACGGCCGACCTATCGAGCGAGCAGACGCTGCCCCTGCTGCGCCGGCTCTGGATCTACCAGGCCGAACGCTTCCCGCTGGCGAAGACGTCGGTCCTGCTCGTGGTCTTCACCGCGGCGAGCATCAGTGTCTCCGCCCATCTCGGCGGCCGCACGCTGCCTGCGTGGCCTGCCTTCGCGACGGCCTTTCTGGTGACGCTGATCATCTTCTTCCAGCTGCGCGCCTGCGACGAGGTCAAGGATGCCGAGGATGATCGCCGCTTCAGGCCGGAACGCCCGGTGCCGCGCGGCCTCGTCAGCTTGCGCCTGATCGTCAATCTCGGCATCGCCGGTGTCCCCGTCGCGGCGCTGGTGACGGTGCTGTTTGCACCGGGGCTGATCTGGCCGCTGGCTCTGGTCTGGGCCTGGCTTGCGATGATGAGTTTCGAGTTCTTCGCGCCAGCCTGGCTGAAGGCACGGCCCTTCCTCTACCTCGTCTCGCATATGGCGATCATGCCGCTGATCGACCTGTTCGTGACCGCCTGCGAGTGGCTGCCACGGGCAGGTGCGCCGCCGCCGGGGCTCTGGCTCTTCCTGGCGCTCAGCTTCGTCAATGGCTGCGTCCTGGAGATCGGCCGCAAGCTCTATGGCCGTGGGAATGAGCGACCGGGCGTGGAGACCTATTCCGCCCTGCTGGGGCCCAAGCGCGCTGCCTTGGCCTGGAGCGCCTGCGCGCTCCTGGCCTATGGGCTCCTGCTCGGCGTCGGCCATGCGGTCCAGGCCTTCTTGCCGGTCGCCATCATCGGCACGGTCGCACTAGTGGCGACGCTGGCCTGCGCCCTTCGCTATGCCCGCAACCCCGTTGGCGGCACACAGAAGACGGTGGATGCGATGGCGGGCCTTTGGGTGCTGGTCTGCTATGGCGCGGCAGGTTTCGCGCCGCTGCTGGCCGGAGGCACGATGTGAGCAGCTTCATCCTTCAAGCGCATGAGGCAGGCGATCCGGCTGTCGCCGGCGGCAAGGCCGCAGCGCTTTCAGCGCTGACGCAAGCGGGTTTCGATGTTCCGCCCTTCCTGGTCATCCTGCCCGAGGGCGTGTCCGCGCGCGGCCTCAAGGCGGAGACACGTGGGAGCCTCCAGGCCGCATTGCCGGGTATCGGCCCAGGCCCGTTCGCCGTCCGGTCGTCGGGGCGCGAGGAGGATGGTGCAAGCCATTCCCATGCCGGGCAATTCCTCTCCCTGCTCGACATGGCAGAGCCCGAAGTGGCTGCCGCCGCGCTGAAGGTCTGGCGCTCGGGCAGTACTGACAGCCTGAAAGCCTATCGCGCCACGCGTGGCGTCGATCCGGCCAGCGGGGCGCCCGCGGTCATCGTGCAGCGCCTGGTCAAGGCGCGCGCGGCCGGCGTCGCCTTCTCGGCCGATCCGGTCGGTGGCCGGCGCGACCGCTTCGTCATCTCCGCCATTGCCGGCCTCGGCGACAAGCTGGTCGGCGGCGAGGTCGATGGCGACGACTATGTGGTCGATGCCGCGACGGGCGCCATGCTGGAAGGCCCCCCGGACGGTGTGCTCGGCACCGCGGACATCGCCGCGCTCGCCGAGTTGATCGCACGGGTCGCCGCCGCCAGAGGCTCGGCCCAGGACATCGAATGGGCGTTCGAGGGTGAGCGGCTCTTCCTGCTGCAGGCGCGCCCGATCACGACCCAGTTGCGGGACCCGGCCTGGCCGGACCCAACTGTGACGATCTTCGACAACTCGAACATCGTCGAGAGCTACCCCGGCCTCGTCTCGCCTTTGACCTACAGCTTCGCGCAATACGCCTATGCCCGGGTCTACCGCCGCTTCGTCGCGCTGCTCGGCGTCGCGCCTGTCCGCATAGCCGAGAGCGCGCCGATCTTCGACAACATGCTCGGACGCGTCGACGGGCGGGTCTATTACAACCTCGTCAACTGGTATCGCGCGCTGGCCTTGCTGCCGGGCTTCAGCCTCAACCGCGCCCATATGGAGACGATGATGGGCGTCAGCGAGCCGTTGCCGGCCGCGATCAGCGCCAGCATCGGACCGGGACCAGTGCGCGGCTTCGCCAGGGCGGTCGAATACGCCCGGATGGGCCGCGCGGGCTTGGGCCTCGTCTTCGAGGCGCTGCGGCTGAAACGGACGATCCGGGGCTTCTATGCCAGGCTCAACGGCGCGCTGCGGCTCGGGCCCGAGGCCATCGCCGCCATGCCGCTCTCGGCGCTGGCGACCGAGTATCGCACGATCGAGGCCCGGCTGCTCGACCGCTGGGACGCGCCGCTGGTCAACGACTTCCTCTGCATGATCGCCTTCGGGGCCTCGCGAAAACTGCTGGAGCGCTGGTGCGGGCCCGAGGGCGTCGAGATCCACAATGCGGTGATGATCGGACAGGGCAACATCGTCTCGGCTGAACCGGCCCGGCG
The DNA here is from genome assembly GCF_964252745.1 of Allobosea sp. LjRoot9. Taxonomy (NCBI): domain Bacteria; kingdom Pseudomonadati; phylum Pseudomonadota; class Alphaproteobacteria; order Hyphomicrobiales; family Alloboseaceae; genus Allobosea; species Allobosea sp. LjRoot9. The sequence goes on from NZ_CAXUPC020000002.1 coordinate 324,723, forward strand.
CATCGCGACGATGGGTGCGCTGGCTGCAGGCAAGCCGCAGCTTATCGAGGCCTTGCAGCGTGGCGATCTGGCGGCCAGCAAGGCCGATGCGGCTCTCGGGCGCGAGATCGACGCCTACCTTGCCAAATTCTCCGACCGTTGCACGGAAGAGCTGAAGCTGGAGAGCATCACGCTCGACCACGACCCCGCGCCGCTGCTCGCTGCGATCGCCGCCGCCGCCCTGACGTCGCGCGCAGCCCATGCCCAAAGCGGGGATGGAATGACGGCGCTGGAGCGCATCCTCGGGGATCGTCCGATCCGGCGCAGGATCGCGCGCCTGATGCTGGGTTGGGCCCGCGACCGGGTCCGCGACCGCGAAAACCTGCGCTTCGAGCGTACCCGCATCTTCGGCCACGCCAGGCGCGTGCTGGTCGCCATGGGGCAACAGCTCGCAGCGCTGGATGCGATCGATGCTCCGCGCGACGTCTTCCTGCTGACCGTCCCCGAACTGCTCGGCGCGATCGAAGGGTTTGGCACGACGGCCGACCTCAAGGGTCTCGTCACGATCCGCAAGGCCGAGATGGCGCGGGCGACTGAGCGACCGGATCCGCCGGAGCGCGTCACCGTCACAGGCGCCGCCGGCCTCGGATCGGAAGCCGTCGCCGTTGCGGAGCCGATACGCACCGATGCGTCGAAGACCGTTCGCAAGGGCACGGGCTGTTCGGCCGGCACGGTACGCGCCAGGGCAAGGCTGATCCGCGACCCGCGCCGGGAGGCGCTGGTCCAGGGTGAGATTCTGGTGGCGAGGCATACCGATCCCGGCTGGATCGCGGTGTTCAGCAACGCCTCGGCCATCGTCGTCGAGCGCGGCAGCCTGCTGTCGCATTCGGCGATCGTGGCGCGCGAGATGGGCATCCCCTGCGTGGTTGGGCTCAAGGGCGCGCTCGACTGGATCATCGATGGCGAGATGATCAGCGTCGATGGCGCTTCGGGCGAGGTAGGGAAAGCCGATGGCTGAGAGCGAAATCGCCGGCAAGGCCTCCTTCGAGGCGATCCGCTATGCCCAGCTCTGGGAGGATGCCGATGTGCTGACCGCCGCGCTCGGCACGCCGCCCGGCGCCACGCTGGTCTCGATCTGCTCAGCCGGCGACAACGCGCTCGCCATGCTGACGCTCGACCCCAAGCGCGTCGTGGTCGTCGACCTGTCGCCGGCGCAGATCGCCTGCCTGCGCATCCGCATCGCGGCCTATCGCAGGCTGGATCATGCCGGGTTTCTGGAACTGATGGGCTCCCGCCCAAGCGATCAGCGCGGCGACCTGCTGGACCGCGTCATGCAAGACGGCGTCATGCAAGATCTGCCGGAGGCCGAGCACGCCTTCTGGACTGCAAGGCGGGACGACATCATCGCGCACGGGCTCGGCGGCATCGGCAAATTCGAGCGCTATTTCCGGGTAATGCAGCGTTACCTGCTGCCGCTCGTCCATTCCCGCGAGACCATCGCGGCGATCTTTCAGCCGGGCAAGAGCCGGCGGGAGCGCGAGCGCTTCCTCGATACGCGCTGGAACAGCTGGCGCTGGAACCTGCTGCTGCGCGGCTTCTTCTCGCGTTTCACCATGGGACGGCTCGGCCGCGACCCCGCCTTCTTCGACCATGTCGAGGGCAGCGTCGCCGACCATGTCGCCCGCCGCATCCGCCACGCCGCGGTCGATCTCGACCCCGCCCTGAATCCCTATCTGCGCTGGATCCTGACCGGGAGCCATGGCGAGGCGCTGCCGATGGCCTGGCGCGCGGAGCATTACGAGACGATCCGCAGCCGGCTCGACCGGCTCGACATCCGCCAGGGCTCGCTCGAGGCTTTCGTCTCGACCGGCGAAAAGGCTGATGGCTTCAACCTCTCCGATATTTTCGAATACATGAACCCGCAGGTTTTTGAGACCGTCTATGGCAGCGTCGTCGCTGCTGCCCATCCGGGCGCGAGGCTGGTCTACTGGAACATGATGGCGCCGCGCCGCCTGCCACCGGCCCATGCCGACCGCATGCTGCCTCGGCCGGATCTCGAGGCGCCGGGCAAGGCCGCCGACAAGGCGTTCTTCTATTCCGACTTCGTCGTCGAGGAGGTTCAGGCGTGAGCGTGGCGGTGAACCTGCTGCTGGTCGCGGGCTCGATCTCCGCCATGCTTGGCCTCCTGGCAGGGACGAAATGGCTCGGCCGCCGCCATGGCCTGTCGGTCGAACTGCAGCGCAAATGCGTGCATATCGGCACCGGGCTCTATGCGCTGACCCTGCCGCTCACCTTCTCCGAACGCTGGCCGGCCGTCCTGCTGATCAGCCTGTCGCTCATCGTCCTGCTCGGCTTGCGTCTGCGCCGCTTCGCCGGTGACGGCATCAGCTCCGCCGTCCATGGCGTCGCCCGGAAATCCTATGGCGAGCTGTTCCTGGCGCTCAGCGTCGGCTTCCTGTTCTTCGCCTCGCAGGGACAGCCGGTGCTCTACGCGCTGCCGATCCTCGTGCTGACGCTTTCGGATGCGGCCGCCGCGCTCACCGGCACGCGCTATGGCCGCAAGCATTTCCAGGTCGAGGCCGGTACCAAGACCTGGGAGGGCGTCACGATGTTCTTCCTGGTCACCTGGATCCTGGCGCTGATCCTGCTGCTGATGATGACGGAGATGGACCGATCCAAGGTCGTGCTGTTCTCGGTCATGATCGCGGCTTTTGGGGCGCTGGTGGAGGCCGATTCCTGGCGCGGTTTCGATAATCTCTTCGTGCCGATCGGCATCCACCTCCTGCTCGCCAACAACCTCACCACCGAGCCGCTGCAACTTGGGCTCCTTGTGGTGGCGTTTCTGGCAACGCTCGCCTTCGTGATCGCCTTCGCGCCCTTGCTTGGTCTCACGAACCATGCCGCACGCGCCTATGTCGTGCTGGTCTTCCTGATCTGCTGCGTGACCGCTCCGCACAACGCGATCCTGCCCGTCGCAGCGGTGTTCACCCATCTCTTCGCCCGCAACGCACGGCCGAGCCGATCACCCTATCCAGATCTCGACCTGATCGCCGCCGTCAGTGGCGCGGCGCTGTTCTGGCTGTTCCTGGGCGATTATACCGGCCAGAACGCGCTCAACGCCTATAACCTCGGCTTCGCGGGAGCCGCGATCGGGTTCTTGGCGCTGCTGCCACGCCGGCTGATGCTGCTGACCGCGGTCGGCGTCCCCGCGATCGGCGCGATCCTGTTCCTCGTCGCTGCGGCCAATCCGGCCCACAGCCAATGGCACGGCCCGCTCTGGCCCTGGGCACTGGGGTCGATGGCGCTGTGCTTCATCACAATCGCGGCCATGCCGGCCTGGTTCGACCGCTACCGCGCCGCACGCGTGATGGCGCTCTCGCTCGCCGTGCCGCTGACCCTGTTCCTGGCCAAGCTTGCGACGAGGACGCCGACGCTATGACGGAAATCCCCTTGGAATGCGCGATCGAGGGCGCCTCCTGCCTGATCTTCAGGGACGCGCCCTCCTGGGAGGGGCGCCGCACGGCCAGTGTCGGACGTTTCCGCTGTGACAGCGCCAAGGCGGGCCGCGATCTGCTCGCCCGTGCCGCGGCTGATCTGGCGACTGAGGGCTATGAGGCGCTGATCGGTCCCATGGATGGCGACACCTGGCACAGCTACCGGCTGGTGACGGAGAGCGACGGCTCGCCGCCCTTCCTGATGGAGCCAGTGAGCGGCGCCTTCGACGCGGAGGCCTTCACGGCCGCCGGTTTCGCGACGCTGTCGAGCTACGTCTCGACGCGGACGACGCTGGATGCGGCGATTGCGCCCGAGGCGGTTTCGATCGCGGGTGTTTCGGTGACGCCATGGGACGGTAGCGACGCCGCCGGGCTCGTCCGCCAGCTTTACGCCATGTCGGCCGCGGCCTTCCGCAACAACGCGTTCTTCAAGCCGCTCGACGAGCAGGGCTTCCTCAAGCTCTACGAACCCGTCATGCCGCTGGTCGATCCGCGCTTCGTGCTGTTTGCACGCAACGAAGCGGGCGCGCTGATCGGCTTTCTGTTCGGTATGCCCGACCGGCTCGAGGGTGCAACGCCTCGGACCGTCATCCTGAAGACCTATGCCAGTGCCCAGCGCGGCGTCGGCCATCTCCTGGCCGACCATTTCCACCGCACGGCGCGGGACGCTGGCTTCACGCACGCCATCCATGCGCTGATGCATGTCGATAACATCTCGCTGGCGCGCAGCACCCGGCACTCAGGAACGGTCTTCCGCCGCTACGCCCTGCTCGGCCGCCTGTTGGACCTCTGAGGGCATGAACCTGCTCGACCCTTTCCTGCGGAATGCCGAGCAGCACGGCGACCGCACCGCGATCGTGGCGGGGAACGGCGACCGGGTCGGTTTCGCCGACCTCATCACGGCATCCTCGGCATTGGCTTCGGCCTGGCGCCGCGCCGGCATCGGCAAAGGTGACCGCGTCCTGATCGCCATGCCGCTCGGGCCTTCGCTCTATGCAGGCCTGGCCGCGCTCTGGCGGATCGGCGCGGTCGCGGTGCTGCCGGAGCCGGCGCTCGGCCTCAAAGGCCTGCGTCACGCCGCGCGCGCGACCGCCCCAAAAGCCTATCTGAGCGCCGGCTGGTTTCGCGCGCTGCGATATCTCGTGCCGGAGCTCTGGCCGATCAGGCTCATGCTGACGCCCGACGATGCAAGAGTTTCGGGCGAACCGCTGGAGTCGCTGACGCCCGAACATCCGGCCCTGATCTCGTTCACCAGCGGCTCGACCGGCCGCCCCAAGGCGATCCAGCGCAGCCATGGCTTCCTCGCGGCGCAGAGCGCCGTGCTGGCCGATCTGCTGGCGCCCGGGCGCGAGGACGAGACCGACCTCGTCGCCTTCCCGGTCTTCGTCGTCGCCAATCTCGGCCTCGGCGTGACCTCGGTGCTGCCGAGCTGGGACCTGCGCCGCCAGGATCGCACTGAGGCCGGCCTTATCGCCAGGCAGATCTCGGCCCAGCGGGTGACGCGCGCCCTGCTGCCGCCGTCGATCTGCGAAACGCTGGCGCGCAGCGAGGCGCCGCTGCAGCTGGACGCGATCTTCACCGGGGGCGGACCGGTGTTTCCAGACCTTTTGGAGCGCCTCTCGGCAAAAATTCCCGAAGCCGGGATCGTGGCGGTCTACGGCTCGACCGAGGCCGAACCGATCGCCCATCTGCACCACCGCGATATCGGCCATTACGATTGGAGCGCGATGAAATCAGGCGCAGGCCTGCTCGCGGGACACACCGTCGACAGCATCCAGGTCGCGATCCTGGACGATGAGATCGTCGTCACCGGCGATCACGTCAACAAGGGCTATCTCGACCCTGCCGACGATGCCTCGACCAAGCTGAGGCGCGCCGGCCAGATCTGGCATAGGACCGGCGATTCCGGCCATCTGGACGCGGAAGGCCGCCTTTGGCTCGGTGGCCGGCTCGACGGCCGGGCCGGGCAGCTTCTTCCCTTCGGCATCGAGGCCGCGTCGCGCTTCTGGCCGGGCGTGCGCCGCAGCGCGCTCGTGGAGATCGGCGGGCGGGCGCAGCTCGCGGTCGAGGGCGATCAGGACAAGATGCCGGCCTGGATGCAAGCCGCAGCCCTGATCGGGGAGGTCCATGTGGTCGGGATCGACGAGATCCCTCTCGACAGACGTCACAGGTCGAAGGTCGACTACGTCGCCCTTCGCGCCAGATTGCAGGGGCTGGCGAAGTAGCCAGGTCGATCGCGTGAGGCCCGCCAACTTAGCCTTTCCTCTGCGGGTGGCTTAGGTTGCAAGGCCGTCCCAACGAGTTCACCAAGGCCATTGGCGAGTTCGACAAGGTGACTGGCACGTCCGTAACGCTTGCGTCTGCTCTCGATTGCGTTGCCCGCCGCGCTCGCTCCCGCACGAAGCCGCAGGGAACCAACCTGTCAGCACCAGCCAATGTAGCGGGGTGCGTAGAGCTTCCTGAGCATCGTGCTTGGCCTCATAGACGGCCGTCGCGATCTCTTCGCCGATGATTGGTGGAATCGTCGATGCGCCGCCGCCTATGCCTGTCCCTCCAATCAGAACGAAATAGGAAATCTCTCCGACTGCGAGTCAGCATACCCATTCGGCTCGCCACCTCGACAGGCACAACCAATCCGTGCAGTCTTTAGCGCCAATAAAGGGAACAGGTTATGGCTAAGGGTCCGAAGACTGACGTGCTCGCGCAGCCTGTCAGCATGGAAGCGAGACTGACCGAGAGCGGAGTCAAGATCAGCATCAAAAGCAGGTTGGTGTCCGCCTGGGATCGCCTTAGGGGAAGCACAATCGATGCCGCGGCGGCAGAGCATGAGGGGCGCGCCACCCTTCAGCGGGCAAAAGATGCCGTTCAAGCCGACTTAATCGCCGAAGCGGGCAAAACTATCGCGAAAGAGGTCAAGACCGATCCCAAGCTAGCCATTGCGATTTTGTCGGGAGACTTTGCCGAGGCTTCGCGTCGCTATCAAAATCGAACCGCGATTGCCGGGATGACGGGAGAGGAAGTCATTCAGATAACCGCAACTCGCCCGGAAACAAAAATGGAAGAAGAAGATTCTTCAACGGAAATTGACGATGATTGGATGAATCAATTCTATAATTACGCTGGAGACGCGTCCTCCGAAGTGTTGCAACGCTCGTTTGCGCGGGTTCTGGCTGGTGAAATCGTAAATCCAGGATCTTTTTCAAAGAGAACTTTGCGATCTCTCTGCGAATTAGACAAGGACACTGCAGCCGCCTTTCAAAAATTGGCGCGATATCGCGATCGGCTTCATAGACATATATCGAAACCTACGGGAGAAGATGAACTTCCCTACCATATCATTGTTGCGCTGGACGACGCGGGTCTAATTGCCAATGTTCCTGGCGTCGGATTTGATCTCCACGCAGACGAAAGTAATGTGAGCATTCTTCAGAATGGAACAAGATCAATAGTATGCCATCAGAAAATAAAGACCTCCGCATTCCAACCACCACTGCGAATCGATGTATACGCCCTAACTCGATTTGGCTCTGATATTTGTTCAATTCTTCCTGATGAAGATGATAATTTTTATCTTCACGCTGTTACAAAACAACTTATGGAAGATGAAAATGTTGGAAAGATTTTTATTGGCGACGTCACAGCTATGAATAAAACTACTGGTGAAATACAAGTTGGTAATCAATATTTGATGTTTGAATCTGTCGGCAAAAACCCTAACTAACCCGCCGCCTTTCACGTCCCAAACCACGGCATTTTAACGCACCATCTCTCTGCTGAAATATTCGTTTATGGAAATATTTACGGCGTTCCCCTTCATTCGCTGCGTCCGCAATCTCTTTGAAATTCCTGGCATATTCGCGAAATAGGCATACTCGGCTACGCGCGATCAAATGCGAGACATTGCGAAGACCTGCGCCTATTCCAGAACCCCTTTGACCCGCGGAATCGCACTCTGTTCTCTTGGCCACGCGGCGTTGCTATAGTGCGCCGATGTGCGGACGTTTCAGCCAGTCCTATACCTGGGAACAAATTCATGCTTTCAGCCGGCCGCTGACGAAAGCGTTGCCGGCTGGGCAGGACAATCTGCCGCCGCGCTACAACATCGCGCCCACGACCAATGTGCACATGATTGTGCCCGTCGACGGCGGGCGGGAGCTGCGCATTGCCCGCTGGTGGCTGATCCCCTCCTGGTGGAAGAAGGGCATCAAGGAGGTGCCATCGACCTTCAATGCGCGGGTCGAGACGGTCGATTCCAACCCGATGTTCCGCGACGCCTTCAAGCGCACGCGTTGCATCGTACCGGCTTCGGGCTTCTTCGAATGGACCGGCCCTAAGGCCGATCGGACTCCACACTATTTCTCAGCCGCCGATGGCGGCCTCCTGGGGATAGCGGGCCTGTGGGCGATCTGGATAAACCCCGAGGGCGAGGCAGTCACGAGCTGCACGATGGTGGTCCGCGACGCGGACGAATGGACCGCGCGCTATCACGACCGCATGCCGTCCTTTCTGAAGCCCGAGGACTTCGACGCCTGGCTCACCGGCTCGGCGGGGAAGGAGATCCTGCGCAAGACACCGCCAAGGCTCCAGGAATGGATCGTCTCCAAGCGGGTCAACAAGACAGGCGACGGCGACGACGATCCCAGCACGGTCGAGCCGATCGCGGCTGCCTGAGAGGCCCTTCCCCTATTCGATGCCGTTCTGGCCGAACGATCGCTCATAGCGATCATCGATCGCCGCGTTCAACTGCGCGTCCATTAGGAGCAGCGCCGAATTGAGGTTGTCGAGCGCAACATAGACCGTCGTTTTGATCGGCGTCTCGGCGCACCAACGCCGGACCTCATGATGAAACGACTTCAGCACAGGCTGCATCGCCGCCGCCTTGCTCGCATCCATGCTGCGCTTCGTACGCTTGACCATCACTCGCCTCGCCTTTCGCCAGAAACCGGCTTCGCACCATCCACGAATCTGCAGCGCAGGTAGCCGCGCGACACGGCCTGCTTGGCATCCGCCAGCAACACAGCCATGCCATGGAACAGCGCGCCGATCGCCTGACGCGCGTCGCCGCCGAACGCGGCCAGAACCGCGTCGATCGGCCCTGCTCACCGCTGGAATTGTGGGTGCCGCCGCCTCGGTCGGTTCCTTGATTGCATCCTCAAGTATGAGAACATAATAAGAACAAACGCAAGTTGGGAGTCAAGCTATCCCCGCCCTCGTTCCAAAGCGCGCCATCGCATTGCCCAGTCCCCGAGCTCTTGTTCCGAAGACCGCCGGAGCTTCAGGAATTGCTCAGCACCGCGACGGCATAGACGCAGGCCCGGTCGCTCTCGTTCTTGAAGACGCAATCGCTGGGAGGGCCGAGCTCGAGGCAATCGCCTTCCGTCATCTCGTGCCGCGTCTGCCCTTCCCAGAAGACGAGCTCGCCATCCAGCACCCAGATCAGTTGGCGCATGAAGGCATAGGCCGAGGCGGGCATCGGCACCTCCTTCCCGGCCGGCAATTCGATGCGCACCAGGTCGAGCGGCAGGTCCGAGCGTGGCGAGACATGGCGGCGCACATAACCGGTCTGCGGATCAACCCATAGCGGCTGATCGGCCTTCCGCAGCAGCCACCCCTGCTGCATCTCCGCCCGCGCCATCAGCGTCGACATGCTCAGGCCGAAGGCTCCGGAGAGCTTGCCGAGCAAGGTCGCCGTCGGGCTGCTCTCGGCCCGCTCCACCTTGAAGATCATGGCGCGGGATACCGACGCCTTTTCGGCGAGATCGGACAGCGACCAGCCCCTGCCCTCCCGTTCGATGCGAATGCGAGCGCCAATGCGCTGATCGATGCCGTCAGATTTCGCCATGCGTGATACTATAGTGGACGGATCCGCAAAATCAAAAGCGGATCGCGCTGCGTCATGGCGTCTCCGCGCGCCCTCATCCCGTACTCGCGAAGTGACCACGCCCGATGCCGGACGTCTGCCCCTCGAATGACAAATGATAACGTTGTCATGCAGGGTCGATCCTGCTAGAGGCAGGCTCGCCGGGAGGAGCAGCCCAATGATGCAGTCGATCATGGATGGCGAACGCATGGATGGCGAAAGCCTGCGTCTCGACGCGAGCTTGCGCGGTGTGCCCTTCGCCCAGTCGGTATCGTCGCAGGACCTCATCGAGGCGGGCCTGCGCCCGAGCCATGGCGAGCTCTCGCTACCGGCCCTGACGCTGGATGAGGCGGCGCTTGCCTCCAATCGCGAGATCTTCTTCCGCTATCTCGCAGCTCATGGCGCGCTCGTCGCGCCGCACGCCAAGACGCCGATGTCGCCCGAGATCGTCGCCGAGTTGCGCCAGGCCGGCGCCTGGGGCGCCTCCGTCGCCAATCTCCAGCAGGCGGCGGTGCTGATGCAGGCCGGCGAGCCACGCCTCCTGCTCGCAAACCAGATCGGTGGCATCGCTGCCGGCCGGCGTCTGGGCGCCCTGCTCGCCGCCTACCCCCAAGTCGAGCTCACCGCTTTCGCGGATTCACCCGCCTCCGTCGCCGGGCTCGCTCTTGCCGCTGAAACCGCCGGCCGCCAGGGCCTGCCGGTCGTCGTCGAAATCGGCGCTGGGCGCGCCGGCGCACGCGATGCGCAGGCCGTCGAAGCGGTCATCACTGCGGTCGGCGCCTCCAATGGGCGGCTTCGTCTCGCCGGCGTCGCGACCTATGAGGGCGCCGTCGCCAGCCCGGATCCCGTCGCCACCCGCGCGGCCATCGCTGCACTCATGGAACGGACGATCGCGGCTTTCGCCCGCATCCGCGCCATCGAGCCCGAAGCCCCCTTGCTGATCAGCGCCGGCGGCTCGGCCTATTTCGATCTCGTCGTTGCCGCGCTTTCGCCTGTAGCGAAGGCGGATGGGCGAGCGAGCCTGCTCCTGCGCAGCGGCGCAATCTTCTTTTCCGATCACGGCATCTATGCCCGCGCCTTCGCGGCGCTCGACGCCCGCGGCGGCCTCGTCATGGATGGCGAGACGCTGTCGGCGTCAGCGAGCTTCCGCCCGGCGCTGCGGCTCTGGGCCGAGGTGCTGTCGCGGCCGGAACCCGGGCTCGCCATCGCCGGTTTCGGCATGCGCGACGTCTCCTTCGATCAGGGCCTGCCGCGATTGCTGAGCGTCCATCGCGACGGGGCTGAGCTTGCGGGCATGGCGGGCGTCACGGTCGAGCGATTGAACGACCAGCACGCTTTCCTCTCCCTGCCGGCCGGCTGCGATCTCGCGGTCGGCGACATCCTGTGCCTGGGCATCTCTCATCCCTGCACCTGCCTCGATCGTTGGCGGGCGGTCTTCGGATTGACGCAGGACGGCACGGTCGGGCGCGTGCTGCGCACGCATTTCGGCTGAGCGACGAGGCGCGGCGATGAACTTCCAGCAGCTCTGGCGCTATCAGGACCAGCTCGTCGAAGGCACGCTGATCACGCTTGCCCTGACGCTGATCGCGGCCTGCGTCGGCCTTGCCATCGGTCTGCTCGGCGCGGCGCTATTGCGCAGCGGATCGCGCCCCGCCCGCCTCGCGATCCGCAGCTATATCGAAATCATCCGCAACACGCCCTCGCTGATCCAGATCTTCCTGATCTTCTTCGTGCTGCCGAGCTTCGGCCTGAAGCTGCCGGCCTTCGAGGCGGCCGCCGTGGCGCTCAGCCTGTATTTCGGCGCCTACGCCATCGAGATCGTGCGGGCGGGGCTGGAGTCAATCCCGCCAAGCCAGATCGAGGCCGGCCGATGCCTCGGGCTGACGCGCTGGCAGGTCTTTCGCCATGTCGTGCTGCCGCCGGCGCTGCGCAACGTCTATCCGGCCTTCACCAGCCAGTTCACCTTGCTGTTGCTGGGCACCTCGCTCGCCTCCCAGGTCGCGGCCGGAGAGCTGTTCCACGCCGGCAGCTTCATCGAAAGCCGGACCTATCGCAGCTTCGAGGTCTATGCGGTGATCTGCGCGATCTATTTCGCGATGGTGCTGGCGTTCAAGGCCGTGTTCGCCGTCATCGGCGTCCTCGCCTTCCGCTGGCCGGTCAGGCGCTGAGGAGCCCGGGATGCGTTCCTTCAGCCTTATCGACCTGGTCTCCCTCGTCTATGCCCTGCAATGGACGGTGCTGCTCGTGCTGCTGGCGCTCGCCTTCGGCGCTCCGCTCGCACTCCTGCTCGCAACCGCGCGCACCAGCCGGTTCGCAGCCTTGCGCTGGCTCGCCGCAGCCGTGATCCAGCTCATCCAGGGCGTGCCCCTGCTCGGCCTGCTGTTCTTCTTCTATTTCGGCATGCCGGTCTTCCTCGACCTGCAGGTGCCGGCGCTCGTCGCCGTCGGCATCGCCTATACGCTCTATACGGCGGGCTTCCTCGGCGACATCTGGCGCGGCGGCATCCAGGCGGTGAAGCCGGCGCAATGGGAGGCCGGAGCATGCCTGGGCCTGAGCGCCTGGCAGCAGTTTCGCCACATCATCGGCCCGCAAGCGCTGCGGCTGTCGCTGCCGCCGACGGTCGGTTTCCTGGTGCAATTGATCAAGGGCACCTCGCTCGCCTCGATCGTCGGTTTCGTCGAGCTCGCCCGCGCCGGCCAGGTCGCGAGCGCGGCGACCTTCCAGCCGCTCCTCACCTACAGCGTCGTGGCCGCGATCTATTTCGCGCTGTGCCTGCCACTGACCTTGTGGTCCCGTTCCCTGGAGGCCCGCCTCAATGGCGCTCGTTGAAATCCGCGATGTCCGCAAGAGCTTCGGCCAGGTCGAGGTCCTGAAAGGGGTCTCGCTCGATGTCGCGGAGGGCGAGATCGTCACGATCATCGGCCGTTCGGGATCGGGCAAATCGACGCTGCTGCGCTGCATCAACGCGCTGGAAACCGTCAATTCCGGCACGATCACGGTCGAGGGGCAGCCAGTCTCCGCCGGCATGGCCAATCTGCGCCAGTTCCGCCAGCGCGTCGGCATCGTCTTCCAGGCCTTCAACCTGTTCCCGCATCTGACGGTCGAGAAGAACATCACGCTGGCGCCGCTGCTGACCAAGAAGATCGGCAAAAGCGAGGCCCGCGCGCTCGCCCAGGATGTGCTGCGCCGCGTCGGCCTCACTGACAAGATCGACGCCTGGCCGGAGCAGCTTTCGGGCGGCCAGCAGCAGCGCGTCGCGATCGCACGCTGCCTGGCGATGGCACCGCATCTGATGCTGTTCGACGAGGTGACCTCGGCGCTCGACCCCGAGCTCGTCGGCGAGGTGCTGAAGGTGATGGAGGACATGGCGCGCCAGGGCATGACCATGGTCCTCGTCACCCATGAAATGGGCTTCGCCCGCAATGTCGCGAACAAGATCGTCTTCATGCATCAGGGCAAGGTCTGGGAGGAGGGTCCGCCGGAGAAGCTCTTTGCCGATCCCCAGACGCCCGAGCTGCGCAGTTTCATCAACTCGGTGAAGTAGCCGGTCCCCAAGGCTGCAACGAGCCCTCAGAGGAGAACAGCATGACCCCGTTCAAAACCATGATGGCGGCACTCATTGCCGCAACAACCCTGGCCGCAGCGACCCTGGCCGCCCCCGTCGCCGCCAGGGCCGACAAGCTGCAGGACGTCCTCAAGGCCGGCAAGCTGCGCGTCGGCATCCTGACCGACGCCGCACCCTGGGGCTTCAAGGACGAGAAGGGCGAGATCGCCGGCCTCGACGCCGACCTCGCCAAGCTCGTCGCCAGCGACCTCGGCGTGAAGCTCGAGCTCGTGCCCGTCACCGGCGCGGCGCGCATCCCGAGCCTGCTCTCCGACAAGATCGACGTGCTCGCCGCCGGTCTCGGCGCCACGCCTGAGCGCGCCCAGCAGATCATGTTCTCGCAGCCCTATGCCGTGGTGAATCTCGGCGTCTACGGCCCGAAATCGATCCCCGCCGCCACCGGCAAGAAGCCCGACAACCTCAAGGGCAAGACGGTCGCCGTCGCCAAGGGCACGACGCTCGATCTCTGGCTGACCGACAACGCGCCCGAGGTGAAGGTGGTGCGCTTCGAGGATACGCCGGCCGCCATCGCCGCCTATCTCGCCGGCCAGGCCGATACCTTCGCCGAGAACAGCGCCATCGCCATCAAGGTGATGGAGCAGAACCCGAGCAAGGAGGTAGAGATGAAATTCGTCATCCGCCAGTCGCCGGCTCATATCGGCGTGCGCCAGGGCGAGCAGAACCTGCTGAACTGGCTCAACACGGCGATCTTCTCCAACAAGCTCAATGGCAAGCTCGGCGCGCTGCAGCTGAAATGGTTCAAGGAAGAGCAGTCCCTGCCGACGCTCTGAATTTGCAGCCGCCGCCCGGCTTTCGTCGGGCGGCGTCCTGACCCGAAGCCGCTGCCGGTTCGGCAACACTGCCGACCGGCGGCGCATCAAGGTGCCCCATGCATACCGGCCTTTTCCACGAGCTCGACTTCGCCGCGAACGGCAAATCACTCGGCTATCTCAGCATTCCCTTCTCGGTCGACCGCTCCCCCTATTTCCAGGTCAAGGTGCCGGTCTGCCGCATCCGCAATGGCGAGGGTCCGCGCGTCCTCTTGATGGCCGGCAACCATGGCGACGAATATGAGGGCGAGATCGCTCTCACCCAGTTGATCCGGCGCCTGGCGCCCGAGGCGATGCGCGGCGAGCTGACGATCCTGCCATTCGCCAATGCGCCGGCGGTGATGGCGGCGCGGCGGCGCTCGCCGCTCGACGAGGGCAATCTCAACCGCGCCTTCCCAGGCGACGCCAGCGGCGTGCCGACCAGCCGGATCGCGCAATTCCTGGAGACGGAACTGTTTCCGCGTCACGACGTGGTGTTCGACCTGCATTCCGGCGGCACCTCGATGGCGCATCTGCCTTGCGCCTTGATCGAAAAGCAGGGCTCGCCGGAGACTTTTGCCCGCGCGCTCGCGCTGATGGACGGGCTCGGCATGCCCTTCGGCTTCGTCGCGGAGAACGGCGCGGAGGCGCCGACCTCGATGGCGGCCGCCGCCCGTGCCGGGGCGATCGGCATCTCGGGCGAGTTCGGCGGTGGCGGCACGGTGACGCCGCAGAGCATGGCGCTAACCCGGCGCGCCATCGACAGATTGCTCCTGGCGCTCGGCAGCATCGCCGAGCCGGTGTTGGGCCCGCATCAGCCGATCGAGCAAACGATGACGTTGCTCGCCTTGCAGAGCCACACGCAAGCGGTCTACGCCACGCGCCGCGGCTGGTTCGAGCCGCGCGTCGATTGCGGCGCGACAGTCGAGGCCGGCGATCTGGCAGGCTGGTACCACGATTTCGGGCGGCTCGAGACGGCCGAGGAGGAGCTGCGCTTCGCCGCCTCCGGCATCGTCATTTCGCGCCGCCTGCACAGCGACAGCGAATCGGGCGATTGCCTGATACAGGTCGGGCGACGCTTGGATCGCTCCGCCTTCGGCCTTAGAGCAGGATGCGAAAAAGTGGGAACCGGTTTTTCGCATTGATCCTGCTCCAACTCCTAGATGAGAGACGGATTCAGATTTCAGCTGGGATCATCTCGTGATCCCAGCTGAAATCATCCGGCTCTTGCTGAGCGGCAGGCGATCGGGGAGGCTCGATGACGGAGGAGGCGGCGCCACGGCCGAATTACGACGACGTCGTGCGCGTGCGCGCCGACCAGGCGATCGCGCCGCGCCCCTCCGCCCGCCCTCCCCGCATCGAGGCGGTCGCGCGCCTCGCCGGGGTCTCGCCGATCACCGTCTCGCGGGCGTTGCGCCAACCGGAGAAGCTGACCGAGGCGACCCGCCGCAAGGTGCTCGAAGCCGTTGCGCGCACCGGCTATGAATCGAACCCCCATGCGCGGGCGCTGCGCTCCGGCCGCTCGACGCTTGTTGCGGCCTTCGTCTCCAACATCCTCAGCCAACCCTTCGGCCTGGCGATCCAGGGGCTGGCGGCCGAACTCGAGCCCGAAGGCTATGAGCTGATGATCGGGCAGACCTCCTATTCCTATGCGAAGGAGGTCGCGATGATCCGTTCGCTGCGCTCCTTGCGGCCGGCGGCGGTGATGTTCACCGGCGTCATCGAGCTCGAGGACAACCGGCAGGCGCTGCGCGAACTCTCGATCCCGGTCGTCGAGACCTGGGCCTATCCGCGCGATCCGATCGACATGCTGGTCGGCTTCTCCAATGTCGATGCCGGCGCCATGGCAGCCGAGCATCTCGCCGCGCGGGGCTATCGCCGCCTCGGCTTCATCGGCCGCGCCGGCGGGCGCGGCGCCTTGCGGCTGCAGGGATTCCGGGCAGCGGCAGAGCGGCTCGGCGTGACGATCGCCCGCGAGGTGACGGTGCCCGAAGTGATCGGCATCACTGACGGCCGCGCGGCGCTGCGCCGGCTCGTGGAGGATGGCGAACAGGTCGAGGCGGTGTTCTGCGCCAATGACCTGCTGGCGACGGGCGCCCTGATCGAGGCGCGTGCCCGCGGCCTGAGCATCCCCGGCGACCTCGCCATATTGGGCTTCGGCGACAATGACGCCGCCGCCGAGATCGCGCCGGGCCTGACCACGATCAGCATCGACGCCTACAGCATCGGCCGGCGCGCCGGGGCGCTGCTGCGCGAAAGGCTCGGCGGCGTTGCGCCGCAGATGCCGCAGCAAGCTATCGACCTCGAATTGATCCTGCGCGGGAGCGTCTGACCCCCGCGCCCTCAGGTCGCGTCCGCTTGCTCCGAGAGCAAGCCCTGCTCCGAAAGCAAGCCCTGGGCGATCGACGAGGCGTTGCGGACATGCGTCAGCGCCGCATTATAGGCCGCCTCACCGTCGCCGGCCCGGATCGCGTCGACGATGTTCTGCATCTGCCTGGGACCCTCGACATTGCGCCCCGTCGTCTTGATCGTCATCGAGCGCAGATAATTGATGCGCACGGTGATGGAGCTGACGATACCCCAGGCGATGTCCTTGCCGGAGGCTGCAAACAACAGGCGATAGAATTCTGTCGTCTCGGAAAGGACCGTCGACATCGCATTCTCGGCATAGGCCGCGCGGATGTTCGCAAGCCGACTTTCGAGCGTTGCGACGACGCCAGGCTGCTGGTTTTCCGCGCAGGCCCGGGCCGCGATACCTTCGAGCACGCCGCGAATCTCGTAGATCTGCTTGGCTTCATCCGGCGTGGTCTTGGCCACGATCGGACCGCGATTGGGAAGCGTCGCGACGAGCCCTTCCGATTCGAGATGGCGCAAAACCTCGCGGACGATGGTCCGGCTGACCCCGAGTTGCTCGCACAGATCGCGCTCGACAAGTCGCGCGCCCGGCTTGAAGCGCATGTCGAGGATGGCTTCGCGCATCTTTTCTAGAGTCAATTCACGAAGGGTCTTCCCCGGACGATCGACCAGCATCGGCCGCTCAGTCGAATTCATCGGTCGTTCTTCCTGTTTCTACGACAGTTGCCCGATCAGGACACAGAAGACAACAGCCCATTCGCCTGTGCTCCCTCGCCTGATTTATGGGCATGGCCCTGCCTGATTTTTCCCTGGTCAACCAGATTGTGGCGTCAAATCTGGTATGCCATAATACAGAATACCAGCTTGAAGATGGAGCGACAAATGGCCTTCTGGAGATTTGCCGTGCCTTGCGGGCGCAATCCCCGCAAAGCGATCCGCATGATCGGGCTCGCAGGCCTGATGGCTCTGGTCGCCCTTCCAGCCGCGCAGGCCCAGGCGCAAGGCTGCACGCCGAAGATCGCCGGAAATCTCCTGACCAAGGCCGGACATTTCGTCATGGCCACCAGCCCGACCTTGCCGCCGATGGCCTATGCGGATCAGAAGGGCGTGCTGAAGGGCATGCGGGTCGAGCTTGGATACGAGATCGCCAAGCGCCTCTGCCTGACGCCGGACTATATCAGCACGGAATATGCCGCGATGGTGCCGGGCCTGCAGGGCGGCCGCTGGGACATGATCAATGCCGGCCTCTTCGTCACGCCCGAGCGCCTGAAGATTCTCTACATGATCCCCTATGAGAACCTCGCGATCAGCATCTCGACACCGACCCAGGCGGGCAAGCCGATCACGGCGGTCGACGACCTCGCCGGCAAGCGGGTCAGCACCGATCTCGGCGGCTATGCCGAACGCAAGATCCGCGACCTGAACAAGGAGTTCAAATCGCGCGGGCTCACCGAGATGACCATCAATCTCTTCGACAACTACGCCACGGTCTATCAGGCCCTGCGCGCCGGGCAGGTCGATGCGGCGGTCTCGATCGACCCCGTCGCCAAGCAATATCAGGAGCGTGGCGAGTTCACCCATGCGCTCAGCGGCATGTTCCCGACGCCGGGCTCACTCTCCTTCGGCCAGAAGGCCATCGCCGATGCTGTGGCCCAGGCGCTGAAGGAGATGGAGGCCGACGGCTCGTTGGCCAAGCTGATGTCCGACTATGGCGTCGGCCAAATCGAGGGCGGCGTCCGCGTGCTGGGGCGCGACAGCTAGCCGACACCGCCCCTGCCTTCAAGACCACCCTGCCCTGGCGCATGCCCGGGCGTCCCATGTCCGATTTCGACCATCTGCCGGGAGATCTGCGTGAAAGGCTGGAACTGGGGCGGCTTCTTCGAATATCTGACGAACGAATACATGCTCGAAGGCGCGCTGATTACGCTCGGCCTGACGGTCTTCTCGATGCTGTTCGGATTGATCCTGGGCTTCCTCGTCGCGCTGATGCGCATGTCGAAGCATAAGGTCCTGTCGGCGCCGGCCTATTTCTACACCTGGATCATGCGCGGCACGCCGCTCCTGGTGCAGCTCATCATCATCTATACCGGCCTGCCGCAGCTCGGCATCCGCTTCTCGGTGCTCGAATCCACGCTGATCGGCCTGACCCTCAACGAGGCGGCCTATCTCTCCGAGATCGTGCGCGCCGGCATCTCGGCGGTGCCGCGCGGGCAGGTCAATGCGGCGCGCGCCATCGGCATGCGCGAATTCCAGGTCATGCGCTATGTCGTGGCGCCGCAGGCCTTCCGGATCATCATCCCGCCCTTGGGCAATTCGGTGAACGGCATCCTCAAGACCACCTCGATCGCCTCGATCATTTCCATGGAAGAGCTGCTGCGCCGCACGCAGGTGCTGATCCAGGAAAAGTTCCTGGTGCTCGAGCTCTTCATCGTCGCGGCGCTCTACTACCTCGTGATGACCACGGCCTGGGAGTTCATCCAGCGCCGGATCGAAAAACGCCTCGGCCGCGCCTTCGACGTACAGGCCACCGTGACCGAGCAGCGATGAGAACCCGCATCATGCAGCAGCCGAACGCCATGATCGAAGTCCGCGCCGTCAACAAATGGTATGGCGACAGCTTCCACGTCCTGAAGAATTGCAGCCTGGCGGTCGGGAAGGGAGAGGTTGTCGTGGTCTGCGGCCCCTCCGGCTCCGGCAAATCGACCCTGATCAAATGCGTCAACGGGCTGGAGAGCGTCAGGGATGGCGACATCCTGATCGATGGCGTGAAGGCGACTGATCCGGACACCGACATGCCCAGGCTGCGGGCGCGGGTGGGGATGGTCTTCCAGCATTTCGAGCTGTTCCCGCATATGACCGTGATGGAAAACCTCTGCATCGGGCAGGAGAAGGTACTGGGACGCTCCCCCTCCGAGGCCAGGGAGAAGGCACTCTCCCTGCTCGAACGCGTCGGGCTGACGGACCATGCGCGGAAATACCCGATCCAGCTCTCGGGCGGCCAGCAGCAGCGCGTCGCCATCGCGCGTGCGCTCGCCATGGACCCGATCGCGATGCTGTTCGACGAGCCGACCTCCGCGCTTGACCCGGAGATGATCAACGAGGTTCTCGACGTCATGGTCGGGCTCGCCCAGGAGGGCATGACGATGATGGTCGTCACCCATGAAATGGGTTTCGCCCGCAAGGTCGCCGACAAGGTCGTCTTCATGGATCGCGGCGAGATCGTCGAGAACAGCGACACGGAACAGTTTTTCGCCGCCCCCGAGAGCGAGCGCGCGAAACAGTTCCTGTCGAAGATCCTCCCCCATTGAGCATTCGTCCCCATTGAGCATCCCTGTCGACGGGATGGCGAGGCGCAGATGATCAACCGCATCCTCACCCCTCGCGAGCTCATCGTCGGCGGCGGGTCGGTCGTACAGCTTCCCGCCCTGCTGCGGCGCCTTGGCGTCTCGCGGCCGCTGCTCGTCATCGACCCCGGCGTCCTCAAGCTCGGTCTGGCCGAGCCCGCGATCGCCGCCATGCGCGCCGCCGGAATCGATCTCGATATCTTCGCGGGCGTCATCGAGGATCCCACCGACGCCACAGTCGATCTCGCCGTGGAGCGGATACGCGGTAGCAACCGGGACAGCGTCATCGGCTTCGGCGGCGGCAGCGCCATCGACACGGGCAAGGCGGCCGCCATCGTTGCCAGCACCGGGGAAGCGGTCCACGCCCTGAAAGTTCCGCGCATCATCGATCTGAGCGTGATGCCCTTCATCGCGGTCCCGACGACAGCGGGGACAGGCAGCGAGGTGACGCGAGCCTGCGTGATCACGGGCACACAGCGACACGAGAAGATGCTGATCCTGGGAACGGCCGCCTTGCCGGCCGCCGCAATCGTCGATTTCGAGTTGACCCTGAGCTGCCCGTTCCGCGTCACGGTCGACACCGGGCTCGATGCGCTGACGCACGCTTTGGAAGCGATCATCAACCGCAACCGCAACGCCCATGCCGATGCGCTCGCTTCCTCGGCGCTGGCGCTGATCGGCGCCCATCTCGAAACGGCGGCAAGCGAGCCGGGAAACCGCGCAGCCCGCGAGGCCATGATGCTCGGGGCGACCCATGCGGGGCTTGCCGTCTCCAACACCTCGACGGCGCTGATCCATGGCCTCAGCCGCCCGATCGGCGCCTTCTTCCATGTCCCGCACGGCCTGTCGAACGCCATGCTGCTGCCGCTCGTCACTGCCTATTCCTTGTCGGCCGCACCGCGACAATACGCGGCCGCGGCGCGGGCGCTCGGCTGGGCGGCGGCTGGGGACAGCGACGAGCGCGCCGGCCGCGCGCTCGTCCAAAGCTTCATCGGGTTGAACGCACGGCTCAAGGTTCCGACGCCGCAGAGCTTTGGCATCGACGGGGAGCGCTACAAGGCACTGCTGCCGGAGATGGCGCGGCAGGCGCTCAGCTCCGGGACGCCGCAGAACAATCCACGCGTCCCGGATACCGATGACATCATTGAGCTTTACCGGAATGCCTGGGATGGCCGGGTTCCGGCTTTTTTTAGATGACGGTCGCTATCCCCTTCCCGATGCAGGCCGCTCCCACGCGATGCTCCGCCATCGGCGAAAGCCGGTCTTGCAGTGCGTTTCCCCCGCGCCGGCGGCGGTTGACTCGCCCCGGTCGATCCTGCTGTCTGCAGGCGAGCGCGACGATGCGCGGTTGGCAAGGGATGGTGCTGTCGTTGAGCGTCCAGGACAGTTCGACCGGCTCGGGAGCGCCGGGGGAGACACGCAAAACACTGGAGATCGCGCTCGGCCGTCAGATCCGCGCGATCCGGCGCTCGCATGATTTGTCGGTCGCCGATCTCGCGGCGGCCGCCGGGATCTCGGCCGGCATGCTGTCGAAGATCGAGAACGGGCAGATCTCGCCGTCGCTCAGCACGATCGCGGCCATCGCCGCCAGCGTCAACGTGCCGATCAGCGCGCTCTTTGCCGCCTTCGAGGAGAAGAGCGACTGCTCCTATGTGCCGGCCGGCAAGGGGGTCAATATCGAGCGGCGCGGCACCAAGGCCGGGCATGTCTATGAGCTTCTGGGCCATGCCCTTGGCGGCGACGTCGTAGTCGAACCCTACCTCATCACGCTGCGCGAGGACGCCTCGCCCTTCACCGGCTTCCAGCATGCCGGCGTCGAGTTCATCTACATGCTCAGCGGCGAGGTGGTCTATCGGCACGCCGAGGGACGCTATCGCTTGAAGCCGGGCGATGCGCTGCTGTTCGACTCCGGCGCGCTGCATGGGCCGGAGGAGTTCGTGCAATTGCCGATGACCTATCTGTCGATCATCGTCTATCCGCGCCAAGCGCTTTAGATTTCCTGATAAGAACTTTTGTTTCTTGACAGGATAGGCGCCCATGCTAGGACTCTCGCCATGACGGGAGGGTCACATGTGCGGGATCGTCGGCTTATTCATCAAGGCGCCGGAGCTTGAGCAAGATCTAGGCCGGCTCCTCTCGGGCATGCTCGAGACGATGAGCGATCGTGGGCCCGACAGTGCAGGCTTCGCCATCTACGGCGCGGACAAGGCCGACCTCGTCAAGCTGACGCTCAGCCATTCCGACCCTGCCGCGTTGGAGCGTATTGCCGGCGCGCTCGACGCCCATCTCGGCTATCCCGCGGAGCGGACGATCCGCTCCAACCACCTCATCGTCTCGGTCCGCCGCGCCGACGAGGAGCGCGCGCGTGCCTTTGCGACTGGTGCGGGCCTGCGCGTCGTCGGGGCCGGCAAGCGCATGGAGATCTTCAAGGAGGTCGGGCTTCCCATCCAGGTCGCGCAGCAGTTCGGCCTCTCCGGCATGTCCGGCACGCACGGCATCGGCCATACCCGCATGGCAACCGAATCCGCCGTGACCACCAATGGCGCCCATCCCTTCTCGACCGGGCGGGACCAATGCCTCGTCCATAACGGCTCGCTCTCGAACCACAACTCGGTGCGGCGCGAGCTGACGCGCGAGGGCCTGTCCTTCGAGACCGAGAATGACAGCGAGGTCGCGGCCGGCTACCTGACCTGGCGCATGCGCGAGGGTGCTTCGCTGCGCGAGGCGCTGGAGAACAGCCTCAAGGCGCTGGACGGCTTCTACACCTTCGTGGTCGGCACCGAGAACGGCTTTGCCGTGCTGCGCGACCCCGTCTCCTGCAAGCCGGCGGTGATGGCGGAGACCAAGGACTACGTCGCCTTCGGCTCGGAATACCGTGCGCTTGCCGGCCTGCCCGGCATCGAAAGCGCCCATATCTTCGAGCCTGAACCAGCCAAGGTCTACGCCTGGGAGCGCGCCTGATGCCTGTCGTCGACCTCGCAACGGTTCCGCTGCGTTCGCTGAACGCGGATCTGCACAAGCTGCCCCAGAATACCAATGAGACGCATTGGACGATCAAGAACCCCGGCGGCAAGCACGCTCTGGCGGTCGGGCTCGACGCGCCGGTGATCGTCGAGATCGAGGGGCATGTCGGCTATTACTGCGGCGGCATGAACAAGGAAGCCACGATCGTCGTCGCCGGCAATGCCGGGGTCGGCGTCGGCGAGAACATGATGTCGGGCGAAATCCGCATCAGGGGCGACGCCAGCCAGGCGGCTGGCGCCACCGGCCGGGGCGGCCTTCTCGTCATCGAGGGTGATGCCTCGGCCCGCTGCGGCATCTCGATGAAGGGCATCGACATCGTCGTGAAGGGATCGATCGGCCCGATGAGCGCCTTCATGGCGCAGGAGGGCAATCTCGTCGTGCTCGGCGATGCCGGCGAGGCGTTGGGCGATTCCATCTACGAGGCCAGGCTCTTCGTGCGCGGCGCGGTCAGGAGCCTCGGCGCCGATTGCGTGGAGAAGCCGATGGAGGCCGCCGACCGCACGGCGCTGGCAGGCGTCATCGCGCGCGCAGGCCTCAGCGACGACGTCTCTCCGGACGAGTTCAAGCTCTACGGCTCCGCCCGCACCCTCTACCATTTCCACGTCGACAACGCCTCGGCGTATTGAGCGAGCTCCCCATGACCGCGTCACTCAAGCCCATGCCGGCTGCACCGCATCTCGACATGCCGGCAACCGCGCAGACCACGCCGCGCTTCTCCGCAACCTTCGATCCGCACACGATCTCGGAGATCCAGCGCGCCGCCGCGACCGGCATCTACGACATCCGTGGCGGCGGAGCGAAGCGCAAGCTGCCGCATTTCGACGACCTGCTGTTCCTGGGCGCCTCGATCTCGCGCTACCCGCTCGAAGGCTATCGCGAGAAATGCGGCACCGATGTCGTGCTCGGCGCACGCTTCGCCAAGAAACCGATCCATCTGAAGATCCCGATCACGATCGCCGGAATGAGCTTCGGCGCCTTGTCGGGGCCGGCCAAGGAGGCACTCGGGCGCGGGGCGACGATCGTCGGCACCTCGACGACGACGGGCGATGGCGGCATGACGCCGGAGGAGCGCGGCCACTCGCAGACACTGGTCTACCAATACCTGCCCTCGCGCTACGGCATGAACCCGGACGATCTGCGCAAGGCCGACGCGATCGAGATCGTGATCGGCCAGGGCGCGAAGCCCGGCGGCGGCGGCATGCTGCTCGGCCAGAAGATTTCCCCGCGCGTCGCCAGGATGCGCAACCTGCCGGAAGGCATCGACCAGCGCTCGGCCTGCCGCCACCCGGACTGGACCGGGCCCGACGATCTCGAGATCAAGATTGAGGAGCTGCGCGAGATCACCGATTGGGAGAAGCCGATCTATGTGAAGGTCGGCGCGAGCCGGCCCTATTACGACACCGCGCTCGCCGTGAAATCCGGCGCCGATGTCGTGGTGCTCGACGGCATGCAGGGCGGCACGGCTGCGACGCAGGAGGTCTTCATCGAGAATGTCGGCCTGCCTATCCTGGCGGCCATCCGCCCGGCCGTGCAGGCGCTGCAGGATCTCGGCATGCATCGCAAGGTCCAGCTCATCGTCTCCGGCGGCATCAGAACCGGCGCCGACGTCGCCAAGGCGCTGGCGCTCGGCGCGGATGCGGTCGCGATCGGCACCGCAGCACTGATCGCGCTCGGCGACAATGATCCGCGGCTGGAGGCGGAATACGCCAAGCTCGGCACCACAGCCGGCGCTTATGACGACTGGCATGAGGGACGCGATCCCGCCGGCATCACGACGCAGGATCCCGAGCTCGCCGCACGTCTCGACCCGGTCAAGGCCGGGCGCAGATTGGCGAATTACCTCTCCGTCCTGGCGTTGGAAACGCAGACCATCGCGCGCGCCTGCGGCAAGAGCCATGTCCATAATCTGGAGCCGGAGGATCTCGTGGCGCTGACCGTGGAAGCCGCCGCCATGGCGCGCGTGCCGCTGGCCGGCACCAACTGGATTCCCGGCAGCGCCGGGTTCTGAAAGCCACAGACGGGGCCGTCCAACGAGGCGGCCCTTATCGTTTGAAGAATGGGGAACTGAATGACCGTCGATCTCGCGGCCGCCGCCAAGGAGCGCGGCATCAAGTATTTCTTGATCTCCTACACCGATCTGTTCGGCGTCCAGCGCGCAAAACTGGTTCCCGCCAGCGCCATCAACGGCATGGCGAAGAGCGGCGCGGGCTTTGCCGGTTTCGCGACCTGGCTCGACATGACGCCGGCCGACCCCGATCTCTTCGCCGTGCCCGACCCTGACAGCCTGATCCAGCTGCCCTGGAAGCCGGAGGTCGGCTGGCTTGCGGCCGATCTGTGGATGAACGGCAAGGAGGTCGCGCAAGCCCCGCGCAACCTGCTCAGGCGCCTGGCCAAGGACGCCGCCGCCCAGGGCTATACAATGAAGACCGGCGTCGAATGCGAGTTCTTCCTGACCACGCCCGACGGCCTCGAAGTCTGCGACAGCGCCGACAGGCAGACAAAACCCTGCTACGACCAGTCGGCCCTAATGCGCCAATACGATGTCATCGCCGAACTCTGCGACGCGATGCTGGCGCTCGGCTGGAAGCCCTATCAGAACGACCATGAGGACGCGAACGGCCAGTTCGAGATGAACTGGAATTTCGGCGACGTGCTCGTCACAGCCGACCGCCATTCCTTCTTCAAATACATGGCGAAATCGATCGCCGAGAAGCACGGCCTGCGGGCGACCTTCATGCCGAAGCCGTTCCTGAACCTGACCGGCAGCGGCTGCCACGCCCATGTTTCGGTCTGGAACGGCGAACGCAACCTGTTCGAGGATGAGGCCGGCGAGCTCGGCGTCTCGCAGCTCGGCTATCACTTCATCGGCGGCGTGATCCATTCGGCGGACGCGCTCTGCGCCTTGTTCAACCCGACGGTGAACTCCTACAAGCGCATCAATGCGCCGCGCACGACCTCCGGCGCGACCTGGTCGCCCAACACCGTGACCTATTCCGGCAACAACCGCACCCATATGATCCGCATCCCTGAGGGCGGTCGGTTCGAATTGCGACTGCCCGACGGCGCGGCCAACCCCTATCTCCTGCAAGCCGGCATCGTCGCCGCCGGCCTCGACGGCATCCGCAACAAGCGCGATCCCGGCAAGCGCCTCGACATCAACATGTACACGGACGGCCACCTGGTCGAGGGCGTCAAGAAGCTGCCGCTCAACATGCTCGACGCGCTGCGCGCGCTCGAAGCGTCGGAGGTCCTGAAGGAGGGCCTTGGCGCCTTCGTTCCCGCCTATCTCAAGCTCAAGCACCAGGAATGGAACGATTACGCACGCCATCTCACCCAGTGGGAACGTGACGTGACGCTCGACTGCTGAGGGCGGAGCGGCTTTCTCGGGCCGCTCCTCGTCATTCCTCTGGATGCCGGCGCTCTCGGAGACCATTTGGGAATTCCAGCTCTCGCCAGTCATCCCGGACGATCGCCGATCGTCAAGGGATCGGCTGGGGGAGTAGTCATGCCGACCATATCTGGCTGTCGGAGGTCGAGCGCACGTGGCTGACCAGGAATTCGTTGAAGACCCGGATCTTGGCCGGCAGGTGGTCGCGGTTCTGATAGGCGATGTTCATGGTCAACATCGGCAATTGCCAATCCAGCAGGACAGGCACGAGACGTCCAGCCTCGATGTCGGCCTGCACGATGTAGAGAGGCTGGATGAGGATGCCGAGCCCCGCGATCGCGGCCTGGCGGATCACCTGCCCGTCATTGCAGTCGAGGGCTCCGCTGATCCGCACGGTCCGTTCCGTATCTCCCTTGGTCAGGCGCAGCGAAAACGGATCGGCGGCGAGATTGTAGATCAGCATGTCGTGCTGGGCGAGGTCGGCAGGCGCTCTAGGGCGGCCTCGCTCCTCTAGATAGGTCGGAGAAGCCGCCAGCACGCGCCGCATCCGCCCGAGCCGCCGCACCATGATGTTGGTGTCGGGCTCGTGCAGTCGTGTGCGAATGGCGACATCGATTCCGGCCTCGATGAAGTCGAGATAGCGATTAGCGACGGCGATGTGGACGCTGAGCTTGGGGTATTGCTTGCGGAACGCCGGCAGCATCGGCGCCAGATAGATCGTCGCGAAGGACAGCGAACTGGTGACGCGCAGCACTCCCTGCGGCGCGAGCGTGTGTGCGTTCACGGCATCCTCTGCCTCGGCGAACTCGCTGAGCAATGCACTGCTGCGCTGATAGAAGGCCTGGCCCGCCTCCGTCAGCCAGAGGCGACGCGTATTGCGCTCGACGAGCCGGGCCGAAAGGCGTTCCTCCAGCGCGGCCAGGTGACGGCTGGCAGCGGCGTTGGACATGCCGAGCGCCTCTGCCGCGCGTGACAAGCTGCGCAGCTCCGCCGTCTTCACGAAGACCTCGATCTGCGTAAGCCGATCCATATTTCCGATTTCCGCAAAAGAGACTTCCTAAAACTCATCTTTATTTCCGAGTTTCGCAAGCCATAATTGGTTGCAACAAGAACGACCCTAGGTCGAGGAAACGCTTATGTCCGGTCCGATCCGCCACATCGTGATGTGGCGCTTGCGTGGTGACACGCCGCAGGAACGCATCGCCGCACGCGCCAAGGTGAAGTCCGCCTTCGAGGGGCTCAGGGGACGCATTGACGGCTTGACCCATGTCGAGATCGGTGTCGACGTCAGCGGTGTCGACTATGCCTGCGATGTCGTGTTGGTGAGCGAATTCAGCGATCGCGCCGCGCTGGAAGCCTATGCCACACATCCCGAGCATTTGCGGGTCCGGCAAGAACTTGCCGATCTGAGGATCGCGCGTTTTCAGGTCGACTATCTCGCCGATGGCGACGTGCCTGCCTTCGCCGAAAGTGATCTGCGTCGCCGCAGCGAGGTCGTTGCCGGCGAGTAAGCCGGCAACGCCTGATCAACGCTCTTTCACAGGGAGCCTCCGATGATCGAGACCTTCACCTATGAGGCTCTCCCGTCCCGGGTCCGCTTCGGCCGCGGCACGATCAGCGAGGTCGCCGCGGAGGTCGAGCGGCTCGGCGCCCGCCGGGCGCTGGTGCTGACGACGCCGCAGCAGGCGGATGCGGGCGAGCGTCTCGGTGCCTTGCTCGGCCCGAGTTTGGCCGGGTACTTCAACGACGCGACCATGCATACGCCGGTCGAGATCACCCAGCGCGCACTCGCCACGCTGCGCGAGACCGAGGCCGATTGTGTCGTCGCGCTCGGCGGCGGCTCCACCACCGGGCTCGGCAAGGCGCTGGCGCTGCGCACCGGCATTCCGCAGGTCGTCATCCCGACCACCTATGCCGGCTCGGAGATGACGCCGATCCTCGGCCAGACGGAAAGTGGCCGGAAGACGACGATCCGCTCGCTCGACGTGCTGCCCGAGACGGTGATCTACGATATCGAACTGACGCTCAGCCTGCCGCCGATGCTGTCGGCGACCTC
Source organism: Allobosea sp. LjRoot9 (assembly GCF_964252745.1). Lineage (NCBI taxonomy): Bacteria > Pseudomonadati > Pseudomonadota > Alphaproteobacteria > Hyphomicrobiales > Alloboseaceae > Allobosea > Allobosea sp. LjRoot9. The sequence continues at coordinate 352,636 of NZ_CAXUPC020000002.1, forward strand.
GGGCGTCAACGCCATGGCCCATGCGGTCGAGGCGCTCTACGCCAGGGACCGCAATCCGATCATGTCCCTGATGGCGGAAGACGGCATCCGCGCGCTGTCCTCGGCCCTGCCGATCCTCGTCCACGAGCCGGCCAATATGGAGGCGCGCTCGAATGCACTCTACGGCGCCTGGCTCTGCGGCTGCTGCCTCGGCGCGGTCGGGATGGCGCTGCATCACAAGCTCTGCCACACGCTCGGCGGCAGCTTCGACCTGCCTCATGCCGAGACGCACACCGTCGTCCTGCCGCATGCGGTCGCCTACAACGCGCCGGCGGCGCCGGAGGCGATGGCGGCCATCAGCCGGGCGCTCGGCGCGCCGGATGCGGCGCAGGGCCTGTACGATCTGGTGCGCGCGCTTGGCGTGCCGCTTTCGCTGGCTGAGCTCGGCATGCCGGAAAGCGGCATCGAGACGGCGGCGGACATCGCCGTCGAGAATCCTTACTGGAATCCGCGCCCGACCACCCGCGACGGCATCCGCGACCTGATCGCCAATGCATTCGCCGGCGAGCGGCCCCGTGCCGCCCTGACCGAAGACGAGATGGCCTGAGCCATGGCCCGCCGCATCCTCATCTCAGGTGCCACCATCCTCTCGATGGACGCCGCCACGGGTGACCTGGCGAGGGGCGACATCCTCGTCACGGACGGGAAGATCGCCGCCATCGCGCCGCGCATCGAGGCCGGGGATGCCGAACAGGTCGACGCAACCGGACGGATCGCCGTGCCGGGCTTCGTCAACGCCCATATGCACAGCTGGCAGACAGGGCTTCGCGGGCTCGCGTCCGACTGGACCCTGCTCGAATATTTTCGCTGGGTCCATGCCGGGCTGGCCACTCTCTTCAAGCCGGAAGACATCGGCATCGCGACCTTCATGGGCGCGCTCGGCCAGATCGACGCCGGTACCACCACATTGGTCGACTGGTGCCACAACAATCCCACACCCGAGCATACGGATGCGGCGGTCGAGGCGTTGGCACAAAGTGGGATTCGCGCTGCCTTCTTCCACGGCTCGCCCAAGCCCGATCCGAAGCCCGGCGAGCCGCATTTCTCGGAAGTGCCGCATCCCCGCAGCGAGGTGGAGCGCCTGCGGCGCGGCCGCTTCGCTGGCGATGACGGGTTGCTGACGCTCGGCCTCGCCATCCTCGGCCCGCATTATGCGACGATGGAGGTCGCGCGGGCCGATTTCCGCCTCGCACGCGAATTCGGGCTCGTCGCCTCGATGCATCAGGGCGGCGGTGCGGCGAAGACACCGGGCGGATGGGAGACGTTGATCACTGAGGGGCTGGTCGGGCCCGGCATCAACATCGTGCATGGCAACGATCTCTCTGACGATCTGTTTGGCCGGCTGGTTGATCTCGGCGCCTCCTTCTCCGTCACGCCGGAGAACGAGATGACCCAGGGCCACGGCTTTCCGATCACCGGCCGGCTGCTGGCAAGCGGTGCGGCGCCGTCGCTGGGCGTCGATCTCGAATCCGTGCTCGCCGGTGACATGATGGGCGTCGCCCGCATCGCGCTCGGCATGCAGCGCGCGCTCGACAATGCCGAAAGCCGCCGGCAGACCGGCGCCATTCCGCCGACCTCGACCATCCGCGTCCGGCAGGCACTATCCTGGATCACCATCGAAGGCGCGCGCATGCTCGGCCTCGACCACCGGATCGGCTCGCTCGTCCCCGGCAAGCAGGCCGACATCACGCTGGTCGATGCGCGCGCACTCCATCTCCAGCCGGTGCACGACCCCGCCGCCACAGTCATTATGCAGGCCGGGCGCAGTGACATCGAGGCCGTGATGATCGCCGGCCGCTTCATGAAGAGGGACGGCCGGCTGCTGGCTGAAGGCTTGGACGGGAAGCTCACCCGTCTCGCCGCCTCCGGCACACGGATCGTCGAAGAGCTACGTCGCGGACAGCGGGCGGCTTGAGGACAGTGAAAATGACCGACACGCAAAGCATTGGCTGGATCGGGCTCGGCAAGATGGGGCTGCCCATCGCCACCCGCCTCGCTGCCGCCGCGCACGACATCGCGGGCTTCGACCGCGACCAGGAGCGCATCGCCGCGGCCTCCGAAGGCGGCGTCAGGCCCGCCGCCACGCTATCGGATGCGGCCAGGCGCGATATCGTCATCACCTCGCTCCCGGACGACAAGGCGCTCGCCGCTGTCGCGCTCTCGGGCGGGCTCTTCCCCGCGATGCGCAGGGGCGCGATCCTGGTCGAGACCTCGACCGTCAGCCCCACGATCTCAGCCGAGGTCGCGCAGGCGGCGGAGCGGCAAGGCGTCGCCTATCTGCGTGCGCCGGTCTCCGGCAACGCCGCGATCGCGCATACCGGCAACCTGACCTGCTTCGTCTCGGGGCCGCGCGCTGCCTTCGACATCTTCCTGCCGGTCGCGCAGGATTTTACGCGTGTCCAGAAGTACCTTGGCGAGGCCGAGGAGGCCCGCTTCGCCAAGCTCGCCGTCAACCTGATGATCGCGGTCTCGGCCGCGATGATGGGCGAGAGCGTGGTGCTCGCCCGCAAGGGCAACCTCGCCTGGCAGGACATCCTCGACGTGCTGACCAACAGCGCGGTCGGCTCACCCATGGTCCACTACAAAGCGAAAAGCCTGGAAACGCGCGACTTCTCGCCGACCTTCTCCTGCCGGCAGATGGCCAAGGACCTCGACCTGATCATCGGGGCCGGCCATGCGGCAGAGATGGCCATGCCGCTGGCGACGCTGACGCGGGAAACCTACGGCGCCCTGATCGGGCGCGGCGAAGGCGAAGCCGATTTCATTTCGACGGTGCGCCTCGCCGAATGGCTCGCCGGCCTCGGCGAACCCGACCTTGGCCAAAACGAAGGGAGGATCGAATGAGGAATTTCGATCAGAACAGTATCACCCAGGCCGTGCTCGAACGTGTCGCCGGTGCGCCCGACGCGCGCACCCGGCAGATCAGCGAAGCCCTCGTCCGCCATCTGCATGATTTCATCCGCGAGATCCGCCCGACACAGGCGGAATGGGAGCGTGGGATCGCCTTTCTGACGCAGACCGGGCAGATGTGCACCGGCACCCGCCAGGAATTCATCCTGCTCTCCGACACGCTCGGCGTCTCGATGCTGGTCGACGCGATCACCCATGACCATCAGCATGCCGTCACCGAAAGCACGGTCCTCGGTCCGTTCTATGTCGATGAGGCGCCAGAAGTCGCTCGCGGGAGTGACATCTCCGGCGACCTTCCCGGCGAGCCGATGTACGTCTCGGGTTCGATCGCCGCAGCTGACGGCGCGCCCTTGTCCGGCGCGATCGTCGATGTCTGGCATTCCGACGAGGACGGCTACTACGACGTCCAGCATTCGCACGACGGCTCCGAGCTTGTGGCACGGGCGCGCTTCCGTACCGATGCGCATGGCCGCTTCGATTTCTGGTCGATCAAGCCGGCCGCCTACCCAATCCCGCATGACGGACCGGTCGGGAAAATGCTGGAGGCGCAGGGGCGCCATCCCTGGCGCCCGGCGCATGTCCATTTCATGATCGAGGCCCCCGGGTACGAGAAGCTTGTCACCCACGTTTTCGTCGCCGGCGACCAGTACCTCGATTCCGATGCCGTGTTCGGCGTGAAGGATTCGCTGATCCGCGATTTCGAGATGCACCCGGCTGGGGCCGCCCCGGACGGCCGGATATTGGATCGGCCGTGGTGCCAACTGACCTACGACTTCCAGCTCAACCCAGCATCAGGGGCAGCATCCCGCGCGGTCTGACGCGCCGACCATCAACCGCAATCGAGAGAGCCCGGTCAGCGGGCCATTGCAGAGGGAGAAGACAATGTTGACCAGGCCGTCACCTGACGGGAGAGCCGCGGACATCGCGCTGACGCGGCTGAGCGAGACGCTCGGCTCGCGCGTCACCCGCGCGGCTGGCGTCCTCGCCGATCACGGCCGCAGCGAGGCCTATCATCCGCCCTGTCCGCCCGATCTCGTGACCTTTCCGGAAACGACGGAAGAGGTGCGAAGCATCGTGACGCTGTGCCGCGACCTGCGACTGCCGGTCGTGCCGTTCGGCGCCGGCACCTCGCTCGAAGGCAATGCCGGAGCGCCGCTGGGCGGCGTCTGCATCGACATGTCCCGCATGGACAAGGTGCTGGCGGCGAGCCCGGAGGACATGGATGTACGCGTCCAGCCCGGCATCACCCGCAAGCGGCTCAATGCGCAGTTGCGCGACACCGGGCTGTTCTTCCCGATCGATCCCGGCGCCGACGCCTCGATCGGCGGCATGGCCTCGACGCGCGCCTCGGGCACGATGGCGGTGCGCTACGGGACGATGAAGGACAATGTGCTGGGGATCGAAGCCGTGCTCGCCGATGGCCGCGTGATCCGCACCGCGCGGCGCGCCCGTAAATCCGCCGCCGGCTACGATCTGACCCGCCTGTTCGTCGGAGCGGAAGGCACGCTCGGGGTCATCACCGAGGTGACGCTGAAGCTGCATCCGCAGCCGGAAGCGATCTCCTCGGCCGTCTGCGCCTTCCCCGATCTCAAGGCGGCGGTCGACACGGCGATCGCCGTGATCCAGTCAGGCGTTCCGGTCGCACGCATCGAGCTGCTCGATGCGGTGATGATGCGCGGCATGAACCTGCACGCAAAACTCGGCCTGCCGGAAGCGCCGCATCTCTTCTTCGAGTTCCACGGTTCGAAGAGCTATGTCGCGGAGCAGGCCGAGACCGCGCAGGCGCTGGCCAGCGAATTCGGCGGACAGGGTTTTGCCTGGGCTACCACACCGGAGGAGCGCAGCCGTCTCTGGCAGGCCCGCGACAACACGCTCTATGCCGGGCTAGCCCTGCGGCCGGGTGCGCGCGCCCTCGTCACCGATGTCTGCGTGCCGATCTCGCGGCTCGCCGAATGCCTCGTCACGACCGTCGCCGACATCGCTGAGAGTGGCCTCATCGCCCCGGTCGTCGGCCATGTCGGCGACGGCAATTTTCATCTCCTCGTCTTGCACGACCCCGACAGCGCGGACGAGCTCGTGCGGGTCAAGGCGTTCAACGAGCGCCTCGTCAGGCGGGCAATCGCGCTGGACGGCACCTGCACCGGCGAACACGGCATCGGCCTCGGCAAGATCGATTTCCTCGAGCTGGAGCTGGGCGAGGCGGTCGACGCCATGCGCCTGGTGAAGCAGGCGCTCGATCCGCTGGGGATCATGAACCCCGGCAAGATCTTCCGCTCGCCCGCGCAGATGGGAGGCGTCTCATGAGCGCTATGACCGCGATGAAGCCCCGCTTCGAGGCGGCCTCCCCACCACCTGCCTCCGCCGCGGGCGTGCCGCTCTTCGAACTCAGGGGCATCTCCAAGACCTTCCCCGGGGTGAAGGCGCTCGACGACGTCTCCTTCGCCCTCTGGCCCGGCGAGGTGCACATGCTGCTCGGCGAGAACGGTGCCGGCAAATCCTCGCTGATGAAGGTGCTGTGTGGCGCCTATCAGGCTGATGCCGGCGAATATCTCCACAAGGGCGAGACGGTCGAGATCCGCTCGCCGGCCGATGCCCGCAAGCTCGGCATCGCCGTGATCTTCCAGGAGTTCTCGCTCGTCCCCTATCTCGACGTGGCGCAGAACATCTTCCTCGGCCGGGAATTCCCGTCCCGCTTCCCCGGCCTCGTCGACCGCCGGCGGCTCTACCGCGAGGCGCAGGCCGTGCTCGACCTGATCGGCCTCGATGTCGATCCGAGGACCAAGGTCCATACGCTCGGCGTCGCCCAGCAGCAGATGGTCGAGATCGGCAAGGCCCTGTCCCAGGACGCGCGCATCCTCGTCATGGACGAGCCGACCGCCGCGCTCTCCGATCGCGAGACCGAGCGCCTCTTCGCGGTGATGCGCCAGCTCCAGGCCAAGGGCGTTGCCATCGTCTACATTTCGCACCGCATGGCGGAGGTGTTCGCGCTCGGCGACCGCATCACCGTGCTGCGCGACGGCAAGCTCGTCGGCCGGGCGCGGCCGGGCGAGACCACGCCGGACGCGCTGGTGCGCATGATGGTCGGCCGCACTGTCGACATGAGCTATCCGCGCAACTTCGCGCAGCAGCCGGGCGAGGTCGTCCTCGAGGTCAAGGGCCTGTCGGCGAAGAACGGCATCCGCGACATCGATCTGACGGTGCGGGCCGGCGAGATCGTCGGGCTATGCGGCCTCGTCGGCTCCGGCCGGACCGAGGTCGCACGCGCCGTCTTCGGCGCCGACCAGGTCACGGCCGGCGAGGTGCGCATCTTCGGCCAGGCGAGGCGTGGCGGGCCCGACGCCGCCGTCCTCGCCGGTGTCGGCCTCATTCCGGAAAGCCGCAAGACGGAAGGCCTCGCGCTGATCCGCACGGTCGCCGACAACCTCGCCGTCGCCGGCCTGCCGAAACTGTTCCCGAACCGGCTGTTCTCGCCGCGCCGGGCGCAGCGCTCGGCCGAGGAGCTGATCAGGCGGCTACGGATCGCGACGCCGTCGCCGAACCAGAGCGTCGCGCTGCTCTCCGGCGGCAACCAGCAGAAGGTGGTGATCGGCAAATGGCTCGCCGCCGGCACCAGGCTGTTCATCTTCGACGAGCCGACCCGTGGCATCGATGTCGGCGCCAAATCCGAGATCTTCGCGCTGATCGACCAGCTCGTCGCCGACGGCGCCGCGGTGCTGATGATCTCCTCCGAGCAGGCCGAGATCGTCCATGTCTGCGACCGCGCCTACGTCATGCGCGGCAAGCGCCTCGTCGGCGAACTCTCCCGCTCCGAACTTTCCGAAGAGAATATCGTCCGAATGGGGATGCACCATGACTGATCAGGCGGTCTCCTCTGCTTCACCGCGCCTTCCCGCCGTGCCGGGCGTGGCCGTCGCGCTGGCCGGGCTCTCGCTGTTCTTTGCGCTGGCGAGCCCGGGCTTCATCACCGCTGGCAACCTCTCCAACGTGCTGGTGCAGTCGGTCATCCTGCTGCTGCTGGCCTTGCCGATGACGCTGATCATCATGACCGAGGGGCTCGACCTCTCCATGGGCGCGGTGCTGACCCTGGCCTCGCTCGTGCTGGCGCTGATCGTGGTCGCGACGCAGTCGCTGGCGCTTGGCTTGCTAGGCGCGCTTTGCGTCGGGCTCGCCTTCGGCCTCGTCAACGGCTGGCTGATCGCCGGGCTCTCGATCCCGCCCTTCGTCGCCACGCTGGGCACGCTCGGCGCGGCGCAGGGGCTCGCGCTCGTCGTCAGCGACGGCCAGAGCGTCGTCGGCATCCCGCGCTTCGTGCGGTTGGTCTATTCCGGCGACATCTTCGGCATTCCCACGCCGATCCTGATCGGCGCGGGCTTCTACGCGCTCTTCCACGTCCTGCTCTACCACACCCGCTTCGGCACCTATGTCTGCGCGCTCGGCGGCAACCGCGATGCGCTGACGCTGGCGGGCGTGGCCTGGAAGCGCCTGCTCGTCGCGGTCTACATGCTCGGCGGCGCCATGGCCGGCATCGCTGCCCTGCTGATGACCGCCCGCATCAACGCCGGCCACCCGACTGCGGCGATCGGCCTGGAGTTCGACGCCATCGCCGCGGTGGCGTTGGGCGGAACCTCCTTCGACAAGGGCAATGGTTGGCTCTTCGGCACGTTGCTCGGCGTGCTGACGGTCGGCGTGCTGCGCAACGGCCTCAACCTGATGGCCATCCCCTCCTCCGTCCAGGTCGCCTGCATCGGCGCCCTCGTCATCGCCGCTCTTCTCATCGACAGCCTGCGGAGCACAAGGTCATGAGCATTGCTACAGACGCCTCGGCCCGCGCGGCCGGCTTCCATCTCTCGCGCGAGACGCAGCAGCTCGCCTACCGGCTGGTGGCGGTCGCGCTGCTCTGCGCCGCCCTGAGCGTCGCGGCGGAAGCCTTCTTTACGGCGAACAACATCCTCAACGTGCTCAGGCAGGCGAGCCTGCTCTTCTTCCTGGCGTCGGGGCTGACGCTAGTGATCCTGACCGGCGGCCTCGATCTCTCGGTCGGCGCCAATATCGGCCTCTCCGCCTGCTTCGCGGCGACCGTGATCAAGGCGACCGGCTCGCCCGCTCTGGGCACTCTCGCCGGTCTTGCCACCGGTCTCGCCATCGGCATCTGCAACGGGCTGATGGTGGCCAAGCTTAGGATCCCATCCTTCATCGCCACCTACGGCATGCTCTGGGTGCTGCACGGCATCACCTATTACTACATGGCCGGCGAGACCATCCACGGCTTCCCGCCCGGCTTCCGGCAGATCGGCTCGGGCTATTTCCTCGGCGTGCCGATCCCGGTCTATCTGATGCTGGCCTTCCTGCTGGCGGGCACGATCTTCGCCCAACGCACGGTCTGGGGGCAGCAGATCTACGCCATCGGCGCCAACCCGGTCGCGGCGCGCCTCACCGGCATCCCGGTCGATCGCCGCCTGATCCTGGTCTACGCCTTCTCCGGCGCCATGGCGGGCGTGGCCTCGATCGTCTTCCTCGCCCGGCTGAACTCGGCCGAAGGCGATATCGGCGAGGCCATGACCCTGCCGGCCATTGCCGCGGCGCTCATCGGCGGCGCCTCGCTGTTCGGCGGCGTCGGCAGCGTGTTCGGCACCTTCATCGGCGCGCTGATCCTGACGCTGGTGCTGAACGGCATGAACCTGCTCGCGGTCAACGCCAATTGGCAGCCGCTGGTCACCGGGCTGATCGTCATCCTCGCCGTCTGGTTCGACATGGTCGGCCGTCGGCGCGCCTGAACCAAGCAACACAACCACAAAACCAAAGGGAGGGAACCACCATGTCAAAATCAAAGCTTCTGGCCGCAGCGCTGCCCGCCATCCTGATGTCCACTGCGGCGCTCGCCGCCGGCGAGACGATCGCGGTCTTCACCAAGAATCAGACCAACCCCTATTTCCAGACGGTGCGGATCGGCGCGGAGGTCGCAGCGAAGTCGCTCGGCGCCAAGGCGGTGCACTACATCCCGACCAAGCCCGACTCGATCCCCGAGCAGCTCAGCCAGGTCGAGGACGTGATCGTCAAGAAGCCGAGCGCCATCGTCTTCGTGCCCGTCGACTACAAGGCCATGGTGCCGGGCGTAGAACAGATCAACGACGCCAAGATCCCGATCGTCAACGTCACCGACCGCAGCGCCGGCGGCAAGTTCCTCGCCTTCGTCGGGGCCGACGACTACAGCCTCGGCTTGGAGACAGCGCGCTACCTGCTCAAGGCGATCGGCGGCAAGGGCAACGTGATCATCCTCGAGGGCGTCAAGGGCTCCCTGACCAATATCGACCGGGTGCGGGGCTTCAACGACGCGATCAAGGAATCGAAGGACGTCAAGCTGCTCGCCAGCCAGCCAGCCAACTACCAGCGCCTGCAGGGCCTGCAGGTGATGGAGAACCTGATGCAGTCCCACCCGCAGATCGACGGCGTGCTGGCCGCCAACGACGCGATGGCGATCGGCGCGATCGAGGCCCTCGACGGCGCCAACCGCAAGGCCAAGGTCGTCGGCATCAACGGCACGCAGGAAGCCGTGGACGCCATCAAGTCCGGCAAGCTGCTCGCCTCGGGCGATTATAACGGCTTCCTGCAAGGCTGCATCGGCACCCTGGTCGCGATCAGGGCCCTGCGCAACGAGCCCATCGTTACCGAAGTGGTGCTGAAGCCGACCGTGGTGAACGCCTCGAATTTCCAGCCCTACGATGTCCCGCTGGAAACGCGTAGCTGCCCAAGCTGGAGCGAGGCGGCCGCCCTGGCCAGCAAGCCGAACTGAATCCCTGGAACTGAATCTCAGCCATAGCGGCGGCCGGTGAACCACCCGGCCGCCACAGGAGCACATTGCATGCTGTTCGTGATCCATGCCCTCGACAAGCCGGGCGCGCTCGGCGCCCGGCTAGCCCATTACGACGCGCACAAGGCCTTCCTTTCCGACACCTCTGCGCTACAGGTCGAGATCGTGATGTCGGGCCCCCTGGTCGCCGACGACGGCTCGACCATGATCGGCAGCCTCTTCGTCGTGGAGGCCGCGGACCTTGTAGCCGTGGAGCGCTTCAATGCCGCCGATCCATTCCACGCCGCCGGCATCTGGGAGCGCGTCGCGATCACCGGCTTCATCAGGCGTCAGGGCTGAGCCCGACCAACCAAGCGTTTCAGGAGACAAGACATGACGAAGGATAGCCGCCCGATCCGAGTTGTCGGGATGTCCGGCAGCCTGCGGGCCGGGTCCTACAACACCGCCGCACTCAAGGCCGCGATCGCGCTGGCGCCCGAGGGAATGACGATCGAGACTGCGGAGATCGGCGACCTGCCACTCTACAACGATGATGTGCGTGTCGCAGGCTATCCGCCGGCGGTTCAGCGTTTGCGCGACCAGCTCTCGGGCGCTGACGCGATCCTGTTCGTGACGCCGGAGTACAACTACTCGATTTCGGGCGTCCTCAAGAATGCGATCGACTGGGCTTCGCGCCCGCCGAGCCAGCCTTTCGACAACAAGCCCGTGGCGATCATGGGCGCGAGCGGCGGCATTCTCGGCACGGCGCGGGCGCAGTACCATCTGCGGCAGATGCTCATCTTCCTCAACGCCTTCCCGCTCAACAAGCCGGAGGTGATGATCGGCCAGGCCTCGTCCAAGTTCGACGAGGAGGGCCGGCTCACCGACGAGGCGACGGCCGGCTTCATCCGCCACCTCCTGGAAGCGCTGCGAGACTGGCGCGACCGGTTGAGCTAAGGCCCCGCATCTGAACCCTGTCGAGGGTGCGATTGATCCAGCAACGCTGGTGGCGAGCCTTTCGGGAGAATGCCGCCGCGTGCCATGGATATCGCAGCGCCTATCAAGTGCGGCACCAGGCGAGGCACTTTGGGCGCGCATCATCGGCCCCAGGCCGCCTTCGAGACGCCATTCCTGACGGAACGGCTCCTCAGGATGAGCGCTCAATTCATTCCCAAACGTCCGCTCAGGGCGCGCTGTAGATGCGGGCAGCTCCCGCCGGCCAGCCGAGGCGGACCTGGTCCGTGGTTTGCGGCGGCTGGCCTCTGAAGCCGTCGCAGGGCAAGCGGATCGAGACCTCGCCGCCCCAGCTCGTACGCGTCAGGACATGCACGACATCGCCGAGGAAGGTCGTCGCGGTGACGGTGGCCGGGACCAGCCCTGCCGCCATATCGTCGCCCCGGGTGATCGTGAGACGCTCCGGCCGGACCATGATCGCGACATCGTCCCCGGCCTTGAGACCCGCGCCGGCAAGGCTCGCACCGGTAAGGCCCGGAAGCCGCGAGCCATCCGGCAGAACCGCCTCGAAGGCGGCACCGCTCGCGGATGCGACCTTGGCCGGCAGGAAGTTGGAGTTGCCGATGAAGCCTGCGACGAAATGCGTAGCGGGTGCATCGTAAAGATCGCGGCCGGACCCGACCTGCTCGATCCGGCCATTGTTGAACAAGGCGACGCGGTCGGACAGGCGCAGCGCCTCCTCCTGGTCATGCGTGACATAGAGGATCGTCACCCCGGTCTCGTTATGAATGCGCTTGATCTCGAACTGGATCTCTTCCTTCAATTTCTTGTCGAGCGCGGAAAGCGGCTCGTCCATCAGGAGCAATGGCGGGTCATAGGCCAGGGCGCGGGCCAGCGCCACGCGCTGCTGCTGGCCGCCGGAGAGCTGCGCCGGCATGCGCTCCGCATAGCGCTCCAGCCGCACGAGCCTGAGCATGGCTTGAACCCGTGCGTCGATCTCCGCCTTCGAGCGACGCCGGACCTTGAGCGGAAAGGCGATGTTGTCGGCGATGCTCAGATGCGGAAACAGCGTATAGCGCTGGAAGACCATGCCGATATTGCGCTTGTTCGACGGCACCCGCAGCAGCGAGCTTCCGCGCAGCAGCACATCGCCGACTGAGGGCCCCTGGAACCCGGCGATGACATAGAGCGTCGTGCTCTTGCCGGAGCCCGACGGCCCCAGGAAGGTCACGAATTCGCCCTCAGTGATATCCAGCGAAACATCCTCCACCGCGGCGACCGCGCCATAGCGCTTGGCTACGCCCCTGATGGACAGGAAGGGGGTCGTCGTCATGAGGGTTTGTCCTTGCGCAGGAAGGCCGCGAGCAGCATCAGCACGGCGGTGAAGCCGACGAGGATCGAGGATACGGCGGCGATGACCGGCGAGAGATCCTGCCGCAGCGTCGAGAAGATCCGCACGGGCAAGGTCTGGAGGTCGGGGCTCGCCATGAAGATGGCGATGACGACCTCGTCCCAAGACGCAAGGAAGGAGAAGATCGCCGCGCCGAACACGCCAAGCCGGATCGAAGGGATCGTCACCCGCAGCTTGGCCTCCAGCGGGCTTGCGCCGCAGATGATCGCAGCATCCTCGATCGCGATGTCGAAGCGCTCCAGCGCGTTGCAGATCGAAATGATGGCGAATGGCAGCGCCACCACCAGATGGGCGATGACGAAGCCGATGAAGGTTCCATTGAGCTGGATCCGCAGGAACAGCGCATAAAGCGCCACCGCCAGCACCACCACCGGCAAAACCATCGGCGTCAGGAACAAGGCGCGGACCAGTTCGCGCCCCGGAAAGCGCCCGCGCGTCAGCCCGAACGACGCCATCAGGCCGATGACGGTCGAGAGCACCATGACGGTCAGCGCGATCCTGAGGCTGACGAAGAAGGAGGTCAGCCATTCCGGATCGGCGAAGAGCTGACCATACCATTTCAGCGTCCAGGCCGGCGGCGGGAATTGCAGCCATTGCGAGGAGCCGAAGGACAAAGCGACGATCAGCAGGATGGGCAGGAGCAGGAACAGGCCGACAAGCACGGCGACAAGGCAAAGGGCATAGCGCAGCCAGCCGAGACGATCGAAATCGAGCAGCATGGCCTACCTCGCCTCCCCGCCGCCGAAGCCGAAATAGCGGAACTGCACCGCATAGATGGCGAGCGTCACCACGAGCAGGACGAGCGCGGCTGCCCCCGCCAGCCCCCAGTTGAGCAGCGATTGCACCAGCTGCGCGATCAGCTCGGCCAGCATCATGTTGGAGGTTCCGCCGAGCAGCGCGGGCGTGACGAAATAGCCGAGCGACATGACGAAGACCATGAGCACGCCCGCAGCAACGCCCGATGCGACGAGCGGCGCGAAGACCAGCCGGAACACCTGAAACCGGCTCGCCCCGCATAGGGACGCCGCCTGGAACACCGTGGGGTCGAGCGTCCGGATCGTGGCGTGCAGCGGCAGGATCATGAAAGGCAGCATGATGTAGGTCATGCCGATGGTGACGCCGACGAGGTTGTTGATCAGCGAAAGCGGCTCGGAGATCAGGCCTATCTGCATCAGCATGCGGTTGATGATGCCCGTGCCCTGCAGCAGCACCATCCAGGCATAGGTGCGCGCCAGCAGGTTCGTCCACATCGACAGGACGATGACGCCAAACAGCAAGGCGGACCAGCGCCGCGGAGCGACCGCCAGGAACCAGGCGACGGGAAAGGCGAGCAGCAAGGTGACCAGCGTGACGAGCCCCGCCACCAGGAAGGTGTTGCCGAAGACCTTCAGATAGGTCGTGGAGCCGAACACCTCGGCATAGTTCTGCAGGCCCGGCTGCGGCTCCAGGACGCTGCGCAGCAGCAGCGCGACGACGGGTATAACGAAGAACAGCGCCAGCAATCCCAAGGCCGGCGCAACCGCTCCGAGCCCCGCCAGACGGCGGGGCTCGGGCGAGAAATCGACCTCGCCTGCGAGCGATGGCGTGGGCACCGTCGTCATGATCTCACCGGCATTGCGGGCGTGACAGGTGCGGGGCTTACTTGGCCTGCCACTCGTACCAGCGCTTGCCGATCTCATCCCGGTTGGCGGCCCAATAGGCCATGTCGAGATTGATCTGCGAGGTGGTGAACTTGTCAGGCAGGGTCGCGGCCACCCTCGGGTCCATCAACGCCGCCGATTTGAGGTTCGTCGGAGCATAACCAGTCTTGACCGCCATCTCGGCCTGGCCTTGCGCCGAGCTCGCCGCCGCGAGGAACTTCATTGCCGCCGCCTTGTTCTTGGCGCCCTTGGGAATGACGAGCACGTCGGCTGCCGTCAGGTTCTCTTGCCAGGACAGGCCGACCTGCGGGTTCTCGGCCTGGATGGCGAAGATGCGGCCGTTCCAGAACATGCCGAGCGGAGCCTCGCCCGAGGCCAGGAGTTGCTGCGACTGCGCGCCACCGCTCCACCAGACGATGTTCGGCTTGATGGTGTCGAGCTTCTTGAAGGCGCGGTCGAGATCGAGCGGGTAGAGCTTGTCCGGCTTGACGCCATCTGCCAGCAGCGCGATCTCCAGGACGCCCGGCGCTGACCATTTGTAGAAGGTGCGCTTGCCCGGGAAAGCCTTGGTGTCGAACAGGTCGGCCCAGACCTTGGGCTCCTTGCCGGCGAGCTTGGCCTTATTGAAGCCGAGCACGAAGGAATAGTAGAAACTGCCGACATGGTGGGCGGAGCTGAAGCGGGGATCGAGGTCGCCGCTCTTGGTCAAGGCGGGGTCGAGCGGCTCGAGCAGGCCGGCCTTGGCGGCCGCGACCGCGAAATCGCCTTCGACGTCGACGACATCCCAGCTCACATTGCCGCTCTCGACCATGGCCTTGAACTTGCCGTAGTCCGTCGGCCCATCCTGCTTGACGGCAATGCCCGAGGACGCCGTGAAGGGTTCGGCCCAGGCCTTCTTCTGAGCCTCCTGGGTGGTGCCGCCCCAGCTCGTGAACACCATGCTGTCCTGCGCGGAGGCCGATCCGATTCCCGACATTGTTGCGCTGATCGCGAGCATGCTCGCGGCAATGAGTGTGCAGGCCTTCATGTTCATTCCCCTGTTTTGTTTGGTTGTTCGGCAGGCGTCGTGACGTCCTATTTCAGCGGCGAGAACGGCGCTGATTTCAGGATCTGGTTCTCCATGGTTTCGATGAGCGACTGGATCTTCGGCAGGAAAGCCTGCCAGCGTGGGTCGGCGGCAAGCGCTGCGCGGCGCGCCTCGCGATCATCGAGGCTGGCATAGGCCCAGACATGCACGATCTGGTTCAGCGGCCCGATCTCGGAGAAGAAGTAGCCGACGAGCGTGCCGAGATGGCTCTTCTGGACGGCGATGCCTTCGTCCTCGACGAGCTTCAGATAGGCCGGCACCGTCCCGGTCTTCAGGCGGTAGGTCCGCATTTCGTAGATCATCGCGGCCTCTCCCCTCAGCGCATCACGAAGGGGTCGGGAATCGGGTCGTCGGAGGTGCGGATCCAGACCGATTTCGTGCGCGTGTAGTCACGCACCGATTCCGAGCCGCCCTCGCGCCCGAGACCGGACTGGCCGTAACCGCCGAAGGGCACGATCGGCGAGACCGCCCGATAGGTGTTGACCCAGACGATGCCCGCCCGCAGGCGGCGCGTGACGCGATGCGCCCGGGTGAGGCTCGTGGTGAAGACGCCCGAGGCCAGCCCGAACGGCGTATCGTTCGCCAGCGCGATCGCTTCCTCCTCGCTGTCGAAAGGGAGGACGCTGAGCACCGGGCCGAAGAGCTCCTGAGCGACGCAAGGAACGGTGTTGTCAGCCGCCGAGACGATGGTCGGGGCGAAGAACCACCCAGCCTCACGGCCGGCCGGACGCCCGCCGCCGCAAATCACCCGCGCCCCGGCGGCGACGCTACGGGCAAGGTTGTCCTCGATATGCGCGCGCTGGCGCGCGGTCGCGAGCGGGCCCATCTCCGTCGCTTCGTCCTGCGGATCGCCGATGCGGATCTTCGCCGCCTTCTCAGCGAGGATGGCGACGAGGCGATCATGCGCCGGGCGCTCGACATAGAGCCGGGACCCGGCGACGCAGCTCTGGCCGGTCGCAGCGAAGATGCCGGCGATGATGGCGTTCGAGACGCTGTCGAGATCAGCATCGGCGAAAACCAGGACGGGCGATTTGCCGCCGAGCTCCAGCGTCACATGCGCCAGGTTCTCCGCCGTATTGCGCACCACCTGGCGCGCCGTCGCCGGCCCGCCGGTAAAGGCGACGCGCGCCACTTTCGGGTGGCTCGTCAGGGCGCGCCCGGCGGGCTCGCCGAAGCCGGTGACGATATTGACGACGCCCTTGGGAAAGCCCGCGGCATCGATCAATCGGGCGAATTCGAGCAGCGGCGCCGGCCCGTCCTCGGAGGCCTTCAGCACGACGGTGCAGCCAGCCGCGAGCGCGGGTCCAAGCTTCACGGCGGACAGGAAGAGCTGCGAGTTCCAAGGCACGATGGCGGCGACGACGCCGATCGGCTCACGGCGCAGGAAGACCTCCATGTCCGGCTTGTCGATCGGCAGATGCGCACCTTCGATCTTGTCGGCAAGGCCCCCGAAATAGCGGTAGTAATCGGCGACGTAGCCGATCTGCGCCCGCGTCTCGCGAATGATCTTGCCGGTATCGCGCGTCTCCAGCTCAGCCAGGCGGCCGGCATGCTGGGCAACGAGATCGCCGAGCTTCATCAGCAGCTTGCCGCGCTGGGTCGCGGTCAGCCCGGCCCAGGCCGGGTCATGGAAGGCGCGGTCCGCCGCCTCGACGGCGCGATTGATCTCGGCCTCCCCCGCCGCCGGCATCAGCGCCCAGGCCGTGCCCGTCGCCGGGTCGAGGCTCTCAAAAGTCTCTGCCGCGTCGACGAAGGCGCCGTCGATATAGAGCTGGAACCGCGGCAGGGTCATCGACGCTCTCCGTCAGAGAAAGGCCGGCAGGACATGCCGGATGAAGAGATCGAGCGACTTCTTCTTGCGCGCATGCGGCAGGCCACTGTCGATCCAGATCGAGAACTGGTCGAAGCCGAGCGCCTCATAGCCCTTCAATCGCGCGATCACCGCATCGGGCTCGCCGATGACGAGGTTCTTGGCGACAGCCTCCGGCCGATAGGCGGGCAACATCGCCGCGCGCTCCTCGGCATCGAGCGGCGCCATGATGCCTTGCCGGATCGGGCGCTTGTTCTGGAACCAGGCGCCGAACAGGCCGTAGAAATCGCTCAGCGCCTGCGACAGTTCCTCGGTCTCAGTCGGGCTGTCGGAGACGAAGGTATGCTGCAGCAGCATGATCTTCGGGCGCTTGACCTCGGGATGGTTGGCGACGGCGGCCTCGAAGCGCTCCATCAGGCTTGCCACCTCACCATCGCCCGAAGCGAGCGGCGTCACCTGGACGTTGCAGCCATTCGCCACCGCGAAATCATGGCTGTTGGGGTCGCGCGCTGCGATCCAGACCGGCAGCTCCGCCTGCACCGGCTTGGGCGAGGATGTCGTCTCGGGAAAGGACCAGAACTCGCCCTGATGGGCATAGTCGCCCGCCCACAGCCTCTTCACCGCCGGCACGAGCTCGCGCATGCGCTGGCCCGCGCCCCAGGCGTCGAGGCCAGGCACAAGGCGTTCGTATTCGAAGGAATAGGCCCCGCGCGCAATGCCAAGGTCGAGGCGCCCATTCGTCGCGACATCGGTCAGCGCCGCCTCGCCCGCGAGCTTGATCGGGTGCCAGAACGGCGCCACCACATTGCCGGTGCCAAGCCGGATGCGCGTCGTCTTCGCCCCCAAATAGGCGAGCTGGACGAAGGGATTCGGCGCGATGGTGAACTCCATCCCGTGATGCTCGCCGATCCAGGCCGTCTCGAAACCGGCCGCCTCGCTGATCAGGACGAGCTCTTCCAGCTCCTCGAAGAGTTCACGATGCGACTTGGCCAGGTCGGCGCGCTCCATATGGACGAAGAGGGAGAATTTCATCGCGCCGCCTTTCGTCTAGACCGGTTGCGCCAACGGCTTGGTCGGTGATTTTGCCAGCGGCTGGACCGTGCCGCTCTCGGTGTCGCCGATATAGACGCCGAAGCTGTCCTCGCTGCGCTCGCGGACATAGCGACGCAGCATCGAGCGGATCGCCTCGTCGCGGAGCCGCTCCCACGGAATCTCGTCGAACGGTACCAGATGCACCGCCCCGGATGGCTCCGGCACCTGCAGAAGCCTGCCGCGATAATAGATCGAGGTCGCGCTCGGCGGCTCGCGATCCTCGAACACGGCAAAGAGGAAGCCGAGATCGGCCTTGATGCCGAGATGGTTCATGCGCCCGGACAGGCTCGCCGGATCGCCGCCCGCACCGAGCGAGGCGCCTTCCGGCAAGTCGAGCCGACCGCCCTCGCCCGCGACGAACAGGATCGCGTGCTCATGCTCCAGGATCGCGCCGACGCGCATCCGGCCGCCCTTCGCGGAGAAGCTGTCGAGCGACAGGCCGAACGCCACATGCGTACCCCGGCAATAGCCGAGCGGATTGGCCGGCGCATGGTCGAAGCCCATCACCTCGCCAATGAGGATGACGTGATCGCCGGCCTCGATCAGCTCATGCTGCCGGCAGTCGAACCAGGCCGCGACGTCGTTCAGGATGGGACTGCCTGCCGGCCCCTTGCGCCAGGCGGTCCTGGCGAATTTGTCGGCGCTCCTGGTCGCGAACAGGTTGGAGATATCGGCCTGACTCTCGGCCAGGATGTTCACGGAGAAGTGGCCCGCTTTCGAGAAGACCGGGCAGCTCGACGCCGTCTTGGCGATGCAGACCAGAACCAACGGCGGGTCGAGTGAGACAGAGGTGAAGGAGTTGGCGGTGAAGCCGCGTGGCTCGCCATCCTCCTGGAGCGTCGCCACCACGGTGACACCGGTCAGGAAGCTGCCGAGCGCCTTGCGGAAGTCGCCCTTGTCGAAGGGCGCGGCCTCGGCTTGCGCGAAAAAGGCGAGCAGCCGCCGGCTGATCTCGCTGGGCGCGGTCAGGCTCATCATATGGCGTTCGCCGGGCACGATCTCGGCCCGGCTGCCGGGTGCAAGCCGCGCCATCGCCAGGGACATCTCGGGGGTCGAGTTGGGGTCCCCTTCGCCAGTGATGAACAAGGCCGGCACGGAAAGCCCGGCAAGACGGTCGCGATGGGCGGCGTCCGAGGTCGCAAACAGGCGGTAGGTCCGCGCATAACCGACCGGATCGACCGCATCGAGAAGCGCGTGCACCGTCGCCGCCGCATGGCTCCACGAGGCCGGGACGGGATCTCCGAACCAGCGCGTGATCGTCGCGGCCCAGGCGGTGGAAGCGGACGCATCCTCCAGCGCCGCGAGACGCTGCGCGATCGCCTCGCGCTGCGCCGAGGTGCGGCAGAAGGTGGCGTTCATCGCCGTCACGCTCGCCAAGCGCGAGGGATGCGACAGGGCGAATTCCAGCGAGACGAGCGCCCCCATGGAATGGCCGACGAGATGCACGTTCCGGAGACCGAGACCGTCGATGAGTGCGAGCAATGCGTCGGCATAGTCGGAGAGCCGCGCATCCGCCGGCGGCAGGCTGGAGCCGCCATGGCCGAGCATGTCGACGGCGACGACGTCGTGGCGCTTCGACAGCTCCTCGATCTGGTCCGCCCAGACCGAGGCCTGCATGCCGACGCCATGCACGAGAAGGACAGGCGCGCCCCTGCCGCTCCGGACGAAGGCCGCCCGCGCGAGCGCTCCCGTCCGGTCCTGGTAGGAGATCGCGCCCCGCTCAGACATCCGTGCCGCCCAGATCCTTGAGATCCTGGTAGCGATCGCCGATGCGATGATGCGGCCGCCCGCCGATGGAGGCGCCGAGCGCCACCACGATCTCGTCGGGAGCCGGCGCGTCGAGAATGCCGAACTGGATCGTGAGGTAATGCGAGCGCATGCCCTCATCGGCCTTGTGCATCAGCGGGATGACCACCGGGCAATTCGGCCCGCCGCGCGTATTGGTGAAGCTCAGATAGCTCTTCGCGCCGACGGCCTTGCGGAAATGGTTGCCGAAGCGGAGCGTGTGAATCAGTGCCGAGGCGTGCTCGATTTCGCCTGAGGTTCCGACGATCGCGGCCTTGCCATAACCCTCGACCGCCTCGCCGCCGCCAGTCATCCGTAGGATCTCGGCCGTCAATCGCTCGCCCAGAACCGGCGCGACGGCATGGATCCCGGGCTTCAGATCCTCGACGAAACCGCGCCCCGCCCAGGGATTGCGCAGAACCGCCGCCGCCGCGAACAGGCGCAGCGGCCGGGCGGCCTCACGGCCACCCTCGATGAAAGTGTCCTCGGTGAACGTGACGATCTTGCGCAGTTCCAAGCTCACTTCCCTCTCCTCCCAAGCGCTCCGCTTCGAGAATGAGATTATGGTATGCCATATTATGATTCCGTCAAGAGCGCCTGGATGAAGAGCGTTGCCTTGCCTGGGAACAGCACCGTCATCTGGCCGACGCGAAGCGAAGCGCCGGGATCCATCGGAGGGCTCGACGCCTTACGATGGATCCCGGAACTGCGCGGCTTCGCCGCTTATCCGGGGATGACGGAGTGGTTGTGCGTGACGACTGCCCGCTTCGACGCGGGGCAGCGTTCACGGCCGCGCCCTCAGGCGCCGACCTTGGCCAGCACGTCGGCGCGCAGGAAGCGCTCGATGAACAGCATGAACAGCACGGAGGGAACGAGCAGGATCAGCGCCGTGATCGAGGCGACCTGATAATTGCCGCCCATCGCCGCGTTGTAGAGCAAGAGCGGCAGCGTCGTGACCTGCGGCACGCCGACGAAGAAGGTGCCGGTGAACTCGTCGAGCGATTCCAGAAAGACGAAGATGCCGCTGGCGATGATGCCGGGTGCAGCCAGCGGCAGCGTCACCGTGAAGAAGGCGCGCAAGGGCGAGGCGCCGATATTGCGGGCGGCGAGTTCGAGATCCTTGTCGACCGCAGCAAATGCCGCCGCCGCGATCCAGACCGAATAGACCAGGCCATGAGCGGCATGGACGAGAACGACGGCGAAGACCGTGCCGTTGATGCCGATCTGGTAGAACACCCGCGCGACATTGATGTAGATCGCGACCGAGGGAAAAGCCTGCGGCAGCAGGAACATCACCATGAACAACGCCCGCATCGGCAGCTTCAATCGCGCCAGCGCATAGCCCGCCGGGATAGACAGAGCGAGCGCGACGACGACCGTCAGCACGGCGATCCAGACCGAGGTGCCGAGCGAGGCCATGGCATCGCCGGTCGGGCGGAAGACCTGCTCCCAATAGCGCGTGCCATAGGTCACCGGCAGCTTGAACGGCGTGTACCAGCGCTCGGCGACCGACCAGAGCGCGAGATTGGCCAATGGGCCGATCAGCACGAAAGCGAAGGCGGCGAGCAGCGCGGCGGCCAATGTCGCCCGGGCGGCCGAGGCGAGACGGATCATGGCGCCGCCTCCTTCGACAGGCCGCGCTTAAGGTAGAGGATCGCGGCGCCTGCGCTGATCAGATAGGTGATGACGCCAAGCGCATTCGCCGTGGCGTAGTCACCGTAGGAGTTGATGCGGAAGGCCATGTCGACCGTCAGCATGGTCGGCTGCGAGCCCGCGACCATCATCGGCACGGAGAGCACCGAGAGCATCGTCACGAAGGACAGCACGAGCGCGACGAGCAGCGTCGGCATCACCTGCGGCAGGGCCAACTCGACCAGCACGCGGACACGCGAGGCACCGAGATTGCGGCCGGCCTCCAGCGTCGCCCGATCGATCGAAGCGAGCGCGCCGGCGAGCAGCAGCGCGACGAAGGGGGTCTGCTTCCAGACGAAGGTCGCGATGATGCCGCGCCAGTCGAGATAGCTCACGGCGCTCAGCGGCTCCATCAGTCCGAGCGAGACGAAGGTGTTGTTCATCAGCCCGTTCTTGGCGAGGAAGGTGCGCATGCACTGCGCCGCGACGATGAAGGGAATGAAGAGCGGCCAGCGATAGAGCGCCTTGAGCGTGCCGACGATCCAAGGATTCTCGCCCAATGTCAGCGTGCCGGCGATGACGATCGCGGCAAGCGCGGTAAGCCCGCAGGACGCCAGCACGATCACCACCGTGAAGACGATGTCGGTCGAATACAGCTCATAGGCCTTGGCGAACCAGTCCAGCGTCAGCGAGCCGTCCGGCTTGGTGAAGGCCGAGATCAGCGAAAAGCCGAGCGGGTAGAGGAACAGCGCAGCGACCAGGAGAAGGCCGGGCGCGATGAGGATCAGCGCCAGTTGGCGTTGGGAGAGCATGGACAGGCGCCGATCGCGAGGATGGGCGGCCCGGCGTCAAGCCGGGCCGGTGGTGGATTCGACCGTCAGTTCGAGACCTTCTTCTCGTAGCCCTCGAGGATGTCGTTGAAGTAGGGCGCGATCGGGAAGGACTTGGCGTTCTTCGAGAGATCGCTCGGGGTGATGTCGGTGAAGAGCTTGTTCCAGGCGGCCTGATCGAGCTTGCCCTCGAGGTTCTTGGCGTCGATGCCCGGATACCAGTTGAACTTCTTGACGATGCCGTCGGCCTGCACCTGCGGGCTGGTGGCGAGCGCGATGAACTCCTCGGCGAGCTTGCGGTTGGCGGTCTTCTCCGGCACCGCGTAATACATCGGCTGGCCCGGCATGCCGGGAGAAGCGAGCTTGAGCTTCATGTTCGGCGGCAGCTTGCCGTCGGCCTGCCAGGAATAGAACATGTCGACCCAGACCGGCCCGATCGCGATCTCGCCGCGGTTGAGCATGTCGAGCGTGCCGGCATTGCCCGGCGTGATGACGACCGATTTGTTGAACTCCTTGAGATCGGCGAGCGCACCGTCCCAGGACGCCTTCACGGCCGGATCATAGGGCCCCTTGATCAGCTTGTCGGCGTCGCCGCCGAAGGCGTAGACCCAGCCGGCAACGAAGGCGACGCCGGACATGCCGCCCTTGATGCCGTTATAGCCGAACTGCTTGGGGTTCTTCTTGGCCCAATCGCGCAGCTCCGCGAAGGTATTGGGCGGGGATTTGAGCAGATCGGCATTATAGGCGAGCGCGGTCTGCGACTGGAACATCGGGATGACGAAGCCCGAGACGTCGGCGCCGAGCGCGTTCTTCGCCGACTCGCTGGAGACGAGCTTCGCGGTGTCGACCTTGTCGGTGTATTTGGCGAGCAGGCCTTCCTTCACCATCGTGCCGGCGGCCTTCTGGTGGATGACGACGACATCGAAATCGGTCGTGGCGGCGCTCTTCTGCGCGTCGAGCTTCTCATAGATCTTCTGCGAGCCGGAATCGCCGGCGCCGGTGCCGACGGAAACGACCTTCACGCCGGGATGGGACTTCTCGAACATCGGCCCGAGATAGTCCTTCACATAGTCGACCATGTTCTGGTCGCCAGCGGTGGCGACGTTCAGGGTCTGGGCCGAGAGCGGCGATGCCGCCATCAGCGCCGCGAGCGAACAGGCAATGGTGAGGATGCGCATGGGTCTGACTCCTTGTTGAGTAGAACTCGGTCAGGCGGCGATCGTCCCGGCCTCGGATGCCGGGAAGATGTGGAGGCGCTGCAGCGGGATGCGCAGGCCGACTTTGGTTCCGAGTTCGTGGCGGTCGGCGTCGTCGACCGTGATCTGGCGGCCTGCCGCCTCGACCCGGTAGCGATAGACACCGCCTGGATAGGCGCGCGCGGCGATCAACCCCGGTACGATCAGATCGTCGACCGAGGTCGCGTCGCTGGCGTCGAGCCGCGCGACGTCGTCGCGGAAATAAGCAACCGCATCACCGCTCGGCAAAGCGCTCGATATCCCGCTCGCGAGGCTCGCCGTGGCCTCGCCGGCGCTCAAGCGAGCGCCCTGCTCCGAGCGCTCGACGCGCAGCGGCAGGACGTTCTCCGCGCCCATGAAATTCGCGACGAAAGCGGTGGCCGGGCGGTCATAGACCTCCTCGGGCGTGCCGACCTGCGCGATCCTGCCCGCCTGCATGATGACGAGCCGGTCGGCCATGGTCATGGCCTCCTCGCGATCATGCGTGACATGGACGGCGGTCAGGCCCAGACGCTGCTGGATCGCGCGGATCTCATGGCGCATCGTCATGCGGATCTTGGCGTCGAGATTGGAGAGCGGCTCGTCGAGCAGCAGGATGCCGGGATCGATGGCGAGCGCCCGGCCGAGCGCGACGCGCTGGCGCTGGCCGCCCGAGAGCGCGGTGACCTTGCGGTTCTCATAGCCGGCAAGGCCGAGGAATTCGAGCATGGCGGCGACCTTGGCCGCGATCTCTGCCTTCGTGGCGCCGCGCAGCTTCAAGCCGTAGCCGATATTCTGCAGCACGGTCATATGCGGCCAGAGCGCATAGGACTGGAACACCATCGCCATGCCGCGCTTCTCCGGCGGCAGCGAGGCGACATCCTTGCCGCCGACGATGATCGAGCCGGATTCGACCGGCACGAAGCCGCTCAGCGAGCGCAAAAGCGTGGTCTTGCCGCAGCCCGACGAGCCGAGGAGCGCGGTGAAGCTGCCGGGCGTGAAATCGAGGCTGACGCCGTGCAGCACCCGCGTGCCGCCATAGGCGACATGAAGGTCGCGCACGGCAATGGCCGCGCCGCTTTGCGGCCCGTGCTGCAATTCCGTTGGCAAAACGCCGTCTCCCTTGCCGCGATCTTTTTCAGAATGATTGGAACGTCTCTTCCAATTTCTGATACGCTTGGAATAAATATAACGCCCGTCTCCGGCCGTGTGCAATAGGTTTGTGAACCTCTGATGACGCCCCTGATCCACTCCATCTGGCTGCTGCCGAAAACCGAGGACGAGACGCTGCTGGCGGAGGTGGTTGCGGAGCTGTCGCGCCGCTTCGACACACCGCTCTTCGCGCCGCATCTGACGATGAAGGGCGACACCGACCTGCCCATAGCGGCGCTCGAAGCCGCGATTGCGGAGGCGGCCGGCGTGGTTGCGAGGTTTGCGGCAGAGATCGCCGCGATCGAGACCAGCGAAAGCTATTTCCGCTCATTCTATGCGCGCTTCGCGGTCAGCGCGCCGCTGGCGCGATTGAAACAGCGATTGGACGTGCAGGCGGCAGACGCCTTCATGCCGCATGTTTCGCTGCTCTATGGCCCGGTCGTGCCCGAGCCGAAGGCTGCAGCGGTGGAGGAGGTCGGGCGGAGGCTGAAAGGACGAACCATCAGCTTTGACCGGCTCTGCGTGGTGCGCTCGGGCCAGGATATCCCTATCGCCGATTGGCGCGTGATCGCGACCGCGCGGCTCCGCTGAAGCAGCCGCCGGCTCAGCCCGGCGGGATCAGCGTCACGCCCGAATTCGCGAAGCCGAGCTTCACCGACGTGCCCTCGGCCAGCATCGGGCGGGCGCCGTACTGCACCACGAAGAGATCGGCCGCCTCCGTTTCGACGATGATGTCGAGGTGGTTGCCGAGATAGGTGCATTTGCGGATCGTGCCGGGCAGCCCCTCGCCCGTCGCCTCCGACAGGATCAGGCTCTCCGGCCGCACTGCGACCCGGGCCGGCCCCGGCCCAAGCCCGCGCGCCGGCAAGGAGACGCTGGCCGAGCCGATCGCGACATCGGCGCGCCCCTCGGCGACGGAGCGGATCGTCACGTCGATCAGATTGGCGTCGCCGATGAAGTCCGCGACGAAGGCGTTGGCCGGCTCCTCATAGAGTTCGCGCGGCGCGCCCTCCTGCGCGATGCGCGAATTCGACATCACGATGATGCGGTCGGAAACGGCAAGCGCCTCCTCCTGATCATGGGTGACATAGGCGACTGTCAGGTTGAGGCTCTGCTGCAATTCGCGGATCTCCTCGCGGACCCGGCGGCGCAGTTTCGCGTCGAGGTTGGAGAGCGGCTCGTCGAAGAGCAGCACCTGCGGCTCCAGCACCAATGCGCGCGCCACCGCGACGCGCTGCTGCTGCCCGCCGGAGAGCTCCGAAGGGTAACGGTTCTCGAAACCTTTCAGGCCGACGAGTGCAAGCTTCGACAGCGCCATCTCGCGCGCCACGTCCTTGCCCAGCCCCTTCACGGTCGGGCCATAGGCGGCGTTCTCCAGCACGCTCATATGCGGAAACAGCGCGTAGGACTGGAACACCATGCTGACGTCGCGATCAGCGGCCGAAAGCCGCGTCACATCCTTGCCGCCAATCAGGATCTGGCCCGCGCTGGCGATCTCGAGCCCGGCGATCATGCGCAGGGTCGTGGTCTTGCCGCAGCCGGAGGGGCCGAGCAGGGTGACGAGCTTGCCGGCCTCGATGGCGAAGCTGACATCGTCGACGGCCGTCACCGCGCCATAGCGCATGCTGACATTGCGGAACTCGACGGATGCGGGGCCGGCCTTCGTCAACTTGCTGCTCCTTGACTGATAGGATTGGAGACCGAGCCGGAGAGTGCGACGACCTTGCGCCGGCCGAGTTTGCGTTCGCCGACGCCGAGCTGGATCAGCCCGATGCCGGCGGCCATGACCACGATCAGCACCGAGGAATAGGCGATGGCCAGGCCGAACTCGCCGGCCTCGACCCGGCCGACGATATAGGCGGTGGCGAGGTTGTATTCGGCCGAGACCAGGAAGATCACCGCGCTGACGGCGGTCATGCTGCGTACGAAGCTATAGACCAGCGCCGCAACCAGCGCCGGGCGCAGCAGCGGCAGCACGACGCGCCAGAGCGTGGTGAAGCTGCGGGCGCGCAGCGTCGTCGAGGCCTCGTCCAGGCTCTTGTCGATCTGCGACAGGCCGGCGATGCCGGAGCGCACGCCGACCGGCATGTTGCGGAAGACGAAGGCAATGATCAGGATCAGCCCGGTACCGGTGATCTCGATCGGCGGCACGTTGAAGGCCAGGATATAGGCGACGCCGAGCACCGTGCCGGGAATGGCGAAGGAGAGCATCGTCGCGAATTCCAGGGTGCCGCGCCCGCTGAATTTCTGCCGCGTCAGCAGATAGGCGGTGAGCAGGCCGATCAGCGCCGTCAACGGCGCCGAAATCGCCGCGACCTTGAGCGTCGTGAAGAACGAGTTCCAGGCCGCGCCCTCGAAGAAGAGGCCGCGACTGAAATCGATCGCGAAGCCGGTGCGGTAATGCTCCAGCGTCGGCGTGTAGTCGCGGCCCATCGTCTTGACGAAGCCGCCGACGAGGATGACGAGATAGATCACCAGCGTGAGCGCCACCCAGGGCAGGACAGCCAGCCCCGCAAGCCAGGCGACGCGGCGCGGCAGCGGCGTCGGCAGGCCGGCATCGCCCTTGCCGGTGACGGTGGTGTAGGATTTGCCGCCGAGCCAGCCCTGCTGCAGCCAGAAGGCGCCAAGCGTGAAGGCGAGCAGCACCATGGCGAGCACCGCCGCCTGGCCCTGGTTATAGGCCGCGCCGACGACGGCGAAGAAGATCTTGGTCGAGAGCACCTCGAAATTGCCGCCGAGCACCAGCGGATTGCCGAAATCGGCCATGCTCTCGACAAAGCCGAGCAGGAAAGCGTTGGCGATGCCGGGTCGCAGCAAGGGCCAGGTCACGGTCGAGAAGGTCTGCCAGCGGCCGGCCCCCAATGTCTGCGAAGCCTCCTCCAGGCTCGGGCTGATGCCCTGGACTACGCCGATCAGGACGAGGAAGGCGATCGGAGCGAAGGCGAGAACCTGCGCCAGCAGCACGCCTGGCAAACCGTAGATCCAGCGCGAGCGCGGAATCCCGAACCAGTCCGCCATGATGCCGGTGAAGAAGCCGGACCGGCCGAAGAGCAGGATCAGCGCGAGCCCGATCACGAAGGGCGGCGTGATGATCGGCAGGACCGTCAGCGCCCGCATCAGGCGCTTGCCGGGCATCGCCGTGCGCTGGAGCAGCAGCGCGCAGGCAAGACCGAGCAGGGTCGTGATCACCCCGGTCAGCACGGCCAGGACCAGCGTGTTCCAGGCAACGCCGCAACTCGTGCCGCTGGAGACGCAACCGAGCCCCCAGATCGTGGCGCTGAAGAACCTGTCCGAGAAGGCCGAAAGCGCGACATGGCCGTTCTGATCGACCAGCGCGCTCTTCAGGATGACCATGACGGGCCAGAAGATGAACAGCCCGATCAGCAGGACGACGATGCCGATGGCCGAGGTGGTGAACAGGTCGCCCCGGCAATAGCCGCGATAGGCCAGGCCATGGCAGGTCAGGAGCAGCAGCGAGAGCACCGTCAGGAAAGCGCCGCCGCCCATGCCAGCCTGCGCGACGTCCGCGCCGAACAGCGCCATGGCCCAGCCGGCGGCCGAGCCCTTGAGGACGATGCCGAAGCCCTGCAGGAAGAACACTGCCAGCCCCGCAGCGCCGGCCGCGACGAGGACACGCGCCACCTTGCCGGAATCGGCGCCGCGGCAGAACGCCGTCTCCACCAGAAGGGCCGCCCCGATCGGCAGCAGCCAGGGCGCTTCCCCGGACAAGGCGAGCGCCAGCGCGCTGCCCGCCTTGCCGAGCGGATAGCCGGAGAGCCAGCCGAACTGCATCAGGCTCATGCCCTCGGGCAGATACCAGGGCAGCACGGCATAGCCGAGCCAGCCGATCAGGAGCACGAGTTGCGTGGCGCGGCGCATGTCAGCCGTCTCCGCCCGAGAGCCCGTCGCCTACTTCGGCAGCGCCTTGACCTCGCGGTCCCATTTGGCGAGCAATCGCGTGCGCTCGGCCGAGGAGCCGTATTTGACGAAGTCGTAGTCGATCAGCTTCATCTCCGACATCTTCGGCGATTGCGGCGGCACCGGCGCATTCTTGTTCGACGGCACCTGATAGGATTTCGCCGGTCCGGCGAGCCCTTGCGCGGCGGGCGTCAGCGCCCAGTCGTAGAACTTCTTGGCGTTGTCGAGATTGCGCGCGCCCTTGACGATCGACATCGAGCCGATCTCGTAGCCCGTGCCCTCGCAGGGCGCGACCGGCTTGATCGGATCGCCCTGCACCGCGAAGACGACGGCGTCGTGGATGAAGACGATACCGACGGCGGTCTCGCCCAGGCTCGTCGCCTTGGCCGGTGCGGCGCCCGATTTGGTGTACTGGTTGATGTTCTTGTGCAGGGCCTTGAGATAGCCGAAGGCCTTGTCCTCGCCCATTAGCTGCACCATCGTCGCCAGCAGGTTATAAGCGGTGCCCGACGAGTTGGGGTCGGCGACCTGAACGTCATCCTTGAGCTTGGGGTCGAGCAGATCGGCCCAGCATTTCGGCTCCGCGATGCCCTTGGACTTGATCTGCTGGGTGTTGAAGCCAAAGCCGAGCGCGCCGGCATAGATGCCGATCGAGCGCTGCTTGGCGGCCTTCCACTGCGAGATCGCCCAGTCGTTCAGATCCTTGTTGGCGGGCGATTCGTATTCCTGCGTCAGCCCTTCCTCGGCCGCCTGGAGATGCGGATCGCCAGTGCCGCCCCACCAGATGTCGCCGCGCGGATTGGCCGATTCCGCCTTGAGCTGGGCATAGATCTCGCCCGCCGATTTGCGCGTCATCGCGACCTTGATGCCGGTCTCCTTCTCGAAGGCGGTCGACATGGCGCGGCACCATTCTTCCTGCACGCCGCAATACATCACCAGCGCGCCTTGCGCCTTCGCTGGAGAGGTTGCCAACGGCGAAGCGGCGGCAACAGCGGCGAACACTCCGGCGGCAAGCCAGGATTGGGTCTTCATGGTCGTCCTCCCTGGTCGAACGTTTCGTTCGTTGTTTTGTCGTTGGCTGAACTCTGACGGCTTTCGCGCAAAGATCAACGGATCAGTTGCTGGCTAAGAAATTCCGCTGATCGCCCTCACCGCGCCGGCGAGCGCCGGCGTGCAGCACAGGACCGGGTTGCCCTTGGCGATGGCGTCCCCAGTGAAGAAATCATTGAGCACGGCGCCGGCCTCGCCCGCGATGACGACACCCGCCGCGACGTCCCAGGCATTGATGTGCAATTCGACATAGGCCTCGGTGCGGCCATTCGCGACATGGCAGAGCCCGAGCGCGCCGGAGCCGGAGCGCTTGACCGATGCGCCTGCCGCCAGGCCGCGCCCGATCATGGCGAGATAATCGGCTGCGGGAATACGCGTCGACCAGCCCATCTCGATATAAGCGCGCGTGATGTCGCTCGCCCCCGAAACCTGGATCGGCTGGCCGTTCATGGTCGCGCCGCGCCCGCGCCGACCGAGATAGACCTCGTCCAGGGCCGGGGCGGCGATGATGCCGATCTCCGGCACGCCATGATTCAGGAAGCCGATCGAGATGCACCAGTTGCGGTCGCCGCGCGCGAAATTCGAGGTGCCGTCGATCGGGTCGATGATCCAGACCGCGTCGGAATTCTCGCCGCCGCCCTCCTCGCCGATGACGGCATCCGACGGGAACAGCACGCCAAGGCGCTGGCGCAGAAAATCCTCGACCGCACCATCGGCGACGGTGAGCCAGTCCTGCGCGCCCTTCATGGTGACGCCGAGACTGTCACGCTTGCGGAAATAGTCGAGCGCCATCCGGCTCGCCTCGGTGACGAGGCCGAGCACGGCATATTGGCGAAGGTCGAGTTCGGCGGGCGACATGGTCAATTCTTCTCCAGCGCAACGGCGACAGGCCTGCCCGTGCGCGCCGACTCCGTGGCGGCATCGGCCAGGATCTGGGCCTTGAGGCCGTCGAGACCGGAGGGCCTTGCCGCCGTTCCGCCCCGGCAGGCCGCGATGAAGGCCTCGAGCTCGGCGCGATAGGCCGCCGCATAGCGCTCGAGGAAGAAGTTCTGCACGGGATCGGCGCGGAAGCCTGCAACGGTCGCACTCTCGACCGTGGTCTCGTGGATATTGCCGGCGCGCAGCATGCCCTTGGAGCCATGCACCTCGATACGCTGGTCATAGCCATAGGTGGCGCGCCGAGAATTCGAGATCTGCGCGATCCGACCCGAGGCGGTCTTCATCAGCACGGCAGCGGTGTCGACGTCGCCGGCCTGTCCGATCGCCGGATCGACCAGCGCCGAGCCCAGCGCGAAGACCTCGACCGGCTCTTCGGCCAGGAGGAAGCGCGCCATGTCGAAATCATGGATCATCATGTCGCGGAACAGCCCGCCAGAACGCGCGACATACTCGACCGGCGGCGGCGAGGGATCGCGCGAGATCACGCTGACGATCTCGATCGCGCCGGCCTCGCCTGCGCGCAGGCGGCGTTCGAGCGCCGCGAAACTGGGGTCGAAGCGGCGGTTGAAGCCGATCATCAATGGCTTCCCGGTCTGCAAAACCAGCTTCAGGCAGCGACGGATGCGCTGCGCATCGAGATCGACCGGCTTCTCGCAGAACACCGCCTTGCCGGCCGAGACGGCCGCTTCGATAAGATCGGCATGGGTGTCGGTCGGCGTGCAGATCAGAATGGCGTCGATGCTGGCATCGGCCAGAATGGCGTCGATGCCGGCAACATGCGCGCCCGTCACCGCCGCCAGCGCGGAGGCCGCCTCGTTCGAGGCATCGGCGACCGCGACCAGCGCGGCATCAGCCCGCGCGGCGACATTCAGTCCGTGAATGCGGCCGATCCGCCCGGCGCCCAGCAATCCAAATCGCATTGTCGTCGTTGTCCTGTGGTCAAGCTTCGTGTCGTCGGGCCCGCATCAATCATGCGCGCCAAGAATCGTCTGGTCGAAATCGATGTTGGAGCCGGTCATCAGGCCCGATTCGCCCGACGCCAGATAGGCCACCGCCTTGGCGACCTCGCGCGGGTCGATCAACCGGCCGAAGGGCTGCTTGCGCGCCGCCTCGTCGAGCCAGCCATCGCTTGCGTCGTGGCGCAGCCGCATGATCGCGTCCTCGCCCGGCGTCGCCATCCAGCCGATATTGAGGCCGTTGACCCGGATGCGCTGCGCCAGCAAGCCGAAGGCCGCGTTCTTGGTCAAGGCGGCGAGCGCGGCCTTGGAGACGCTGTAGGCGGAAAGGAAGGGCTGGCCGCCATGAGCCGACATCGACTGGATGTTGACGATCGCGCCTTCGATACCGAGCCGCGCCATCGCCTCGGCCGCTCCCTGGATCAGGAAGAAGGGCGCGCGCAGATTCACCGCCATGATGCGCTCATAGAGCTCGGGCGTGGTGTCGAGGATCGTGCCGCGATCGGTGTCGCCTGCAGCATTGACCAGGATGTCGATGCGCCCGAAGGCGGCCTCGGCTGCCGGCACGATCGCCTTCACGGCGTCGAGATCGGCGAGATCGGCCTCATGAAAGCGGACATCGCAGCCCGCGCCACGCAGCGACGCCGCCACGGCTTCGCCGCGCGCCCGGTTGCGGCCGGTCAGCAGCAGGTCGGCGACGCCGCGCGCCGCGAATTCGCGCGCAATCGCCTCGCCCAGCCCCTGGCTGCCGCCGGTCACGATGGCGGCCTTGCCCGTCAGATCCCTGCTGAAGGCATCACGGTTCGGCACCTGGCGTCACGCTCCCATGCGCATCATTTTGATATGAGCGGATTGTTTTTCTCGTAGATTGGAATAAACATTCCGCCCGCCGGCTTACGAAGTCAAGGCCGTGCCCAAGCGGGAAACGCATGCCAGCCGAGCCACAGCCAGCCGCGCCAATCAAGGACTTCGACGGCTTTGTCGCGCTGCTGCGCCAGCGCCGGCCGATGCTGCCGAAGCGCCTGAAGCAGGTCGCCGACCACGCTCTCGCCCATCTCGACGACATGGCCTTCGGCTCGACGGCGCAGATCGCTGAGCGAGCCGGCGTGCAGGCCTCGACCCTGGTGCGCTTCGCCCAGGCGCTCGACTATTCCGGCTTCAGCGAGATGCAGGAGGTCTTCCGTTCGCGCCTGCGTCGCCAGGTCGTCGACCATCGCGAGCGGCTGGCGGCGCTGCGCAGCACGCAAGCCGCGACGGGCGGTGCCGTGGCGCTGCTGGAGGGCTTCGTCCATGCCAGCGAAACCTCGCTGACGCAGGTCAAGGCAGCGATCCGGCCTGCCGATCTTGAAGCCGCCGTGACCCTGCTGGCCGGAGCCCGGACGATCGTGCTGGTCGGCGCCAGACGCATGTTCCCGGTCGTCTCCTATCTCGCCTACGCCTTCGGCAAGCTCGGCATCCGCGCCGTGCTGGTCGACAATGTCGCGGGGCTGGGCCCCGAGCAGGCGGCGATCGCCGGCCCGGGCGATGTCATGCTCGCGGTGAGCTACGCGCCCTATGCCGCCATGACCGTCGAGATCGCGGCAGCCGCGCATCAGCGCGGTGTGCCCGTGCTCGCCCTGACCGACAGCGCGCTGAGCCCGCTGGCCGAGAATTGCCACCTCTGGCTCGAGGTCGCCGAGGCCGATTACGGTGCCTTCCGCTCGGTGGCCGCGACCTTCGCGGTGGCGATGACGTTGGCCGTCGCGACGGCCGAGAAGTCCGGCCTCTCGGCCGAGCCAGACCTCGATCGATAGAACACAGGGCCTGACATGCCGACAGCCGCCTCCGACACGACGCTCGACGTCATCGCCATCGGCCGCTCCTCGGTCGATCTCTACGGCCAGCAGATCGGCGGCCGGCTGGAGGATATGGGGACCTTCGTCAAGGCCGTCGGCGGCTGCCCGACCAACATCGCCATCGGCACGGCGCGGCTCGGGCTGAAATCGGCGGTGATCACCCGCGTCGGCGACGAGCAGATGGGCCGCTTCATCCTCGAGCAGCTCGAGCGCGAAGGCGTCGAGACGAAAGGCGTCGTCACCGATCCCAAGCGCCTGACCGCGCTGGTGATCCTGGGCGTGCGTGATGAGAAGACCTTTCCGCTGATCTTCTATCGCAGCGACTGCGCCGATGCGGCCCTGCATGAAAGCGAGATCCATGAGGCCTTCATCGCCTCGGCCAAGGCGATCGTCGTGACGGGGACGCATTTTGCGCTGCCCGACGCCGCCGCGGCACAGAAAAAGGCGATCCGCTTCGCCCGCAAGCATGGCCGCAAGGTCGTGTTCGATGTCGATTACCGGCCCAATCTCTGGGGCCTGGCAGGCCATGCCGCCGGCGAGGAACGCTATGTCCGTTCCGACAATGTGACGCGGCATTTGCAGGAGATCCTGCCGGATTGCGACCTGATCGTCGGTACCGAGGAGGAACTCCACGCCGCCGGCGGCTCCGAGGATACGCTCACCGCCATCCGCACGATCCGCGGCTTGAGCACTGCGACCATCGTCTGCAAGCGCGGGCCGATGGGCTGCGTGGTCTTCACCGGCGCGATCCCCGCCTCGATCGAGGACGGCATCAAGGGGCCGGGCTTTCCTGTGGAGGTCTATAATGTGCTGGGCGCCGGCGACGCCTTCATGTCCGGCTTCCTACGCGGCTTTCTGCGTGACGAGCCGATCGAAACCTGTTGCGCCTGGGCCAATGCCTGCGGCGCCTTCGCGGTCTCGCGGCTACTCTGCTCGCCGGAGAGCCCGACCTTCCCGGAGCTGCAATATTTCCTGAAGCATGGCTCGCAGCATCGCGCGCTGCGGCACGACACCGAGATCAACCACGTCCATTGGGCGACGACGCGCCGGCCCCAGCCCGCCGGCATCATGGCGCTCGCTATCGACCATCGCGCCCAGCTGGAGAACATGGCCGACGCCGTGGGCGCACCACGCGAGCGCATCGCCGCCTTCAAGACGCTCGCAGTCGCTGCCGCCGCGCGTGTCGCGGCCGGGCGGCCGGGGTTCGGCATGCTGATCGACGGCAAACATGGCCGCGAGGCGCTGTTCCGGGCCGGCGACCACGATTTCTGGATCGCGCGCCCGCTCGAATTGCCGGGCTCGCGGCCGTTGGAGCTCGAGACGGACGCAACCGGCTCGCTGGGGGCGACGCTGGCGGAATGGCCGGTGGATCACATCGCCAAATGCCTGTGCTTCTACCACCCCGACGACCCCGCCGAGCTCAAGGCCGCGCAGGAGGCCGTACTGAAGCGCGTCGCGCTGGCCTGCCGGCAGGTCGGGCGCGAATTGCTGGTCGAGATCATCGCCTCCAAGCACGGCCCACTGCATGACGACACCACGGCGCAAGTCATGGAACGGCTCTACGCCATCGGCATCCGGCCCGATTGGTGGAAGCTGGAAACCCAGCCCTCGCCCGCCGCCTGGCAGGCGATCGACACTATGATCGCGACGCGCGATCCCTATTGCCGCGGCGTGCTGCTGCTCGGGCTCGATGCGCCGGAGGACGTCGTCATGCAGGCCTTCCGGGGCTCGCGAAATGCCGCCTCGGTCAAGGGCTTCGCGGTCGGGCGCACCATCTTCGGCGAGGTGGCGCGCGCATGGCTTTCGGGCGCGATCGACGACGAGGCCGCCACTGTGCGGATGGCACAGAACTTCGGCAAGCTGGCCGCAGCCTGGGAAAGCCGGTGAGGAGACAGCCGATGGCCAAGATCAGGCTCACCATGGCGCAGGCGCTGGTCAAGGCGCTCGCCGCGCAGAAAACAGTGATCGACGGTGAAACCCTGCCGCTCTTCGCCGGTGTCTGGGCGATCTTCGGCCATGGCAATGTCGCGGGCCTCGGCGAGGCGCTCCATGGCGCACGCGATGTGCTGCCGACCTTCCGCGCCCATAACGAGCAGGCGATGGCGCATGCGGCGATCGCCTTCGCCAAGGCCTCGCGGCGGCGCCGGATGATGGCGGTCACGAGCTCGATCGGCCCCGGCGCGACCAATATGGTCACCGCCGCCGCGGTCGCCCATGTCAACCGCCTGCCGCTCCTGCTCCTGCCGGGCGATGTCTTCGCCGGGCGCCGGCCTGACCCGGTGCTGCAGCAAATCGAGGATTTCGGCGACGGCACCGTCTCGGCCAATGACTGCTTCAAGCCGGTCTCGCGCTATTTCGACCGGCTGACCCGGCCCGAGCAATTGATACCGGCCTTCGAGCGCGCCATGGCCGTCCTGACCGATCCGACCGAATGCGGGCCGGTGACGCTTTGCCTGTGCCAGGATGTCCAGGCCGAGGCCTTTGACTATCCGGAAGGCTTCTTCGCCGAGCGCATCTGGACGCCGCGCCGCCAGCGGCCGGACGAGGTCGAGCTGGCTGAAGCGGCCGCGCTGCTCAAGGCCGCGAAAAAGCCCTTCGTCGTGGTCGGTGGCGGCGTGCTCTATGGCGAGGCCGAGGCTGAACTCGCCCGCTTCTGCGAGGCGCATGGGCTGCCAGCAGCCGAGACGCAGGCCGGCAAGAGCGCCCTGCCCTTCGACCATCCGCTCAATCTCGGCGCGATCGGCGTCACCGGGACCGGGGCGGCCAATGCCATGGCGGGAGAGGCCGATGTCGTGCTCGCCATCGGTACGCGCCTGCAGGACTTCACCACCGGATCCTGGTCGCTCTTCGCCAATCCCGCCTGCCGCATCATCGGGCTGAATGTGCAGGCCTTTGACGCCGGCAAGCAGCGCGCCCAGCCGCTCGTCTGCGACGCCCGCGCCGGCCTCGCCGAGCTCGATGCGGCGCTTGCAGGCCACCGCGCGCCCGAGACCTGGACGACGCAGGCGAAGGCGGCAAAGGCCGGCTGGCTTGCCACCGCCGCGCGCTACACCGCCGCCGGCAACGAAGCGCTCCCAAGCGATGCGCAGGTCCTCGGCGCCGTGCAGCGCTGGAGCGAACCTTCCGATATCGTGGTCTGCGCCGCCGGCGGCTTGCCGGGCGAATTGCACAAGCTCTGGCAGGCTGGCGCACCCGGCGGCTACCACATGGAATACGGCTATTCCTGCATGGGTTACGAGATCGCCGGCGGGCTCGGCGTCAAGATGGCCGACCCCGCCCGTGAGGTCGTCATCATGCTCGGCGACGGCTCCTATCTGATGATGAACTCCGAGATCGCGACCTCGGTGATGCTGGGGCTGAAGCTCACCATCGTCGTGCTCGACAATCGCGGGTTTGGCTGCATCAACCGATTGCAGGGCGCGACCGGCGGCGCCCCCTTCAACAATCTGCTGGCCGACAGCCGCCACGAGACATTGCCGGCAATCGATTTCGCCGCGCACGCCGCCTCGCTCGGTGCGGTCTCGCGCAAGGTGGCAAGCCTTGCCGAACTCGATGAGGCGCTGCGCGAAAGCAGGACACATGACCGCACCAGCGTCGTCGTGATCGACACCGACCCAATGATCTCGACCGATGCCGGCGGGCATTGGTGGGATGTCGCGGTACCCGAGATTTCGACGCGGGCCCAAGTGACGCAGGCCCGCCAACGCTATGACGACGCGCTCAAGGCGCGGCCATGATCGAATACCACCGTCATTGCGAGCAAAGCGAAGCAATGACGGAGAACCGCGCCTCATTCTGATCGCCTCGAAGAGTACGGAACCAACGACATGCCTATCCGCATCGGCGCCAACCCCATCGGCTGGTCGAATGACGATCTGCAGGAGATCGGCGGCGCGACCTCGCTCGAAACCTGCCTGGATGAGGCCCGCGAGGCCGGTTTTGAGGGCATGGAGCTCGGCCATAAATTCCCGCGCGAACCCGCCGCGCTCAAGGCCGCGCTCGCACCCTTCGGCATGGCCTGCATCTCGGGCTGGTACTCCGCCGAATTGCTGCTGCGCGATGCCGATGAAGAGATGGCCCATCTGCGGCCGCATCTCGATCTGCTCAAGGCGATGGGCTCGAATGTCCTGGTCTTCGCCGAGACCTCGAACGCGATCCATGGCGACCGCAGCAAGCCGCTCTCGCAGCGGCCGGTGATGGCGGCAGGCGACTGGGCGGAGTTCGGCCGGCGGATCACCGAGGTCGCCGAACGCACCCTCGCTGAGGGCGTCCGGCTGGTCTATCACCACCATATGGGCACGATCGTGGAGAGCGAGGCCGATATCGACGCCTTCATGGCGGCAACCGGCAAGGCCGTGCATCTCCTGCTCGACACCGGCCACGCGACCTGGGGCGGGGCTGACCCTGCCGCCCTCGCCGCGCGCTATCGCGACCGGATCAGCCATGTCCATGCCAAGGATGTGCGCGAGAGCGTGATGGAGCAGGCCAAGGCTAGCGGCTGGAGCTTCCTCGATGCCGTCCTCGGCCAGGGCAGCGATCTCGGCGTCTACACCGTGCCCGGCGACGGCATGGTCGATTATCCCGCCGTCTTCCGCGCCCTGCCCGGCTATTCCGGCTGGGTCGTGGTCGAGGCCGAGCAAGATCCCGAGAAGGCCCATCCCCTGACCTATGCCAAGAGGGGCGTCGCCCATCTGAGGCAGAGCCTGAAGGAGGCCGGGCTCGCCTGAGCCGGAGCACATCATGTCGAAACTGCTCGTCAAACCCGCTGCCCCCGATTCACAGGGCCGCATCCACAACGTCACGCCGGCATCGGCCGGCTGGGACCATGTCGGCTTCGAGGCCTACAAGCTCGCTGACGGCCAGAGCCTGTCGAAGGAGACGGGCGATCGCGAGATTTGCATCGTCCTGCTCGCGGGCAAGGTCGCGGCCAGCGCGGGCGGCACGGAGTTCGGCACGATTGGCGGCCGCAATTCCCCCTTCGAACCTGATCCCTGGTCGCTTTATGTGCCGGCCGGAACGTCCTGGAGCGTCACGGCTGAAGGCGCCTGCGAACTGGCCATCTGCTCGGCCCCGGGCAAGCCGGGGCTCAAACCACGCGTCATCGCGCCCCGGGATGTCGGCTGCCTGACACGCGGCCAGGGCACCAACACCCGCCATGTCCGCAACATCCTGCCGGAGACCGAGCCTGCCGAAAGCCTGCTCGTGGTCGAGGTGATTACGCCCTCGGGTTCTTGGTCGAGCTATCCGCCGCATAAGCACGACCGGGACGCGCCGCCGCGGGAATCGCTGCTGGAGGAGACCTATTACCACCGCCTCTCGCCACCGCAGGGTTTCGCCCTCCAGCGCGTCTACACCGACGATCGCTCGCTCGA
Organism: Allobosea sp. LjRoot9; assembly: GCF_964252745.1. NCBI lineage: Bacteria > Pseudomonadati > Pseudomonadota > Alphaproteobacteria > Hyphomicrobiales > Alloboseaceae > Allobosea > Allobosea sp. LjRoot9. The sequence goes on from NZ_CAXUPC020000002.1 coordinate 391,049, forward strand.
CGAGACGCTCGCGGCCGAGGATGGCGACGTCGTGCTGGTGCCCAGGGGCTACCATCCGGTCGCCGCGCCGCATGGCTACGAGCTCTACTACCTCAACGTCATGGCGGGGCCGAAGCGGGTCTGGAAATTCGCCAACGACCCTGCCCATGAATGGATGCTGGAGAGCTGAGCGAGGCGACGACGCCCGGCGGAAGAAGAAGGGGCAGCGAAGGCAAGGGATTTCGCTGCGAGTGAGAGCAGGATGCGAAAAACCGGTTCCCACTTTTTCGCATCCTGCTCTTGCGCCTCAGTTGACCCGACGCTTTTCGAGCTTCCGCGCCAGCGTCCGGCGATGCATCCCCAGCCGCCGGGCGGTTTCGGAGATGTTGAAATCCGTCTCGACCAGGGTTTCGTGGATGCGCTCCCATTCGAGATTCTTCAGCGAGGTCGGCCGCTGCGAGAGCGGCACCTCCGCATTGCCGGTCGATTTCCCGAAGGCCGCCTCGATATCGTCGCCATTCGACGGCTTCGCGAGGTAGTGGCAGGCGCCGAGCTTGATCGCCTCGACCGCCGTGGCGATGCTGGCGAAGCCGGTCAGCACCACGATCTTCATCAGCGGATCGTGCCCGTGCAGCAGCTTGATGCATTCCAGGCCGGAGCCGCCGACGAGCTTGAGGTCGACGACGGCATAGCCCGGGGAGGTGGCCGCCAACAGCTCCTGCAGGCCGGCGACGCCGTCGCAGGACAAGACCATGTAGCCGCGACGTTCGAAGGAGCGTCGCAAGGCACGCGCGAAGGAGGGGTCGTCCTCGACGATCAGGAGCGTGCGCTCAGGCTGCATCGGCAGTTCCTGGAGAGAGGCTCGCCAGCGGCAGCGCCAGCGTGACATGGGCGCCACGGCCGATGCGGTTGCGCGCCGTCACCGTGCCGCCGAGCTTGCGCAGCACATTGAAGACGAGAAAGAGTCCGAGCCCGCTGCCGGGGCGCTGCTTGGTCGAGCGATAGGGCTGGCCGAGTTCGGCAAGGATCGTCGGGTCGAAGCCCGGCCCGGCATCGTCCACCGCGATGAGCAGCTCATCGCCGCGCCGACCGATGGTGACCCCGACCCAATGCGGCGAGGCCTCGAGCGCATTGTCGAAGACGTTGAAGATGACCTGCTTCAGGGCCGGGTCGGAGACGATGCTGTCGTCAGGGCTGAAGCGGTTGTCATAGTCGAGCACAATGGGCGAGCGATGCGAGCGCCACTCCGCGACCAGACCATCGACGAACCCATTGACCGTGGTCTTGACCGGCCCCTCGCCGCGCGCCTCGCCGGAGGACATCAGGATGCCGGTGACGATCGATTTGCAGCGGTCGATCTGGCCCTGCATCTCGCTGGCCTCCTGGAGGAGATCGGGATCGCTCCTGAAGACGGGCATGCGCTGCCAGTCGTTCAGGATGACCGAGAGCGTCGCCAATGGCGTGCCGAGTTCATGGGCGGCGCCCGAGGCCAGCAGGCCCATCCTGACGATATGGTCTTCCTCCGCCGCGCGCTGGCGCAGATCGGCAAGGTGAACATCCCGGATGCGCAGGTTCCGGTTGATCCGCGCGATGAAGAAGACGAGCAGGCTCGCCGCCAGCAGGAAGCAGACGAACATGCCCTGGACGTGCAGCGTCAGCAGCTGATCGGCGAGCTCCGCTGGCAGTACGAGCGGCCGATAGGAGAAGATCAGCCCGATGAAGCAGCCGCTGGCGACGACGACCAGGAGCCTGGTCGCCCAGACCTCAAGCAGCACGGCGCCGAGCGTGATCTGCAGGAGATAGAGCGAGATGAAGGGGTTGCTCGCGCCGCCGCTGAGATAGAGCTGGATCGTCAGCGCGGTGACGTCGAGCATGAGCTCGGCGACGAGCTCGCCATGATTGATCTCGGTGTTCTGCCGATAGCGCAGCAGGCTGACGACGTTGAGACCGACCAGGAACAGGATGACGCCAGCCATCTGCGGCACCGGCAAGGCGATGCCGAACCAGAGCTGCACGACCAGCATGGTCAGCACCTGCCCGCCGACGGCGAACCAGCGTAACTGGACGAGAAGCAGCAGGTTCTTCCGACTTACCGTGTTTTGAACGCTAATGCTCGTTCTCCACTGCACGCCGCAGCCGATACTCGCCGCGGATGACGAAGGCCGCCGCTGCGGCGAGCATGAGCGCCAGCGCAAACCAGGTCAGCGCGTAGACGAGATGATTATTCGCAAAGCGCAGCACTGTCAGCCCGCCGACCGGGAAGCCCGCCGGACCCTGCGTCGCATCGGCGTCGACGAAATAGGGCGCGATCTCGCCAAAGCCGCGCTCGCCGAGACCGCGCACCGCGGCGATCGCGGCGACATCGCGTGAATACCAGCGATCGGCGGCGGGATCATTGTGGCGCAGGAAGCCGCCTCCGGGTTCGCTCAGGCGCAGGAGCCCCGTGACCGTGACTTGCGCGGCTGCGACCTGGCCGCGCGACGCAGAGGCCGGCCCGCTCAGTTGACCGCGTTGCTCCGGCGTGACGAAGCCGCGATTGACCAGCACCGTGAAACCCGCATCGCTGCGCAGCGGGGTCATGAGCCAGTAGCCGCCGCCGCGCTCCGTCACTGCCTGCACGAAGGTTGCGCGATCCTGCTGGAAAAGCCCGCTCACCCGCACGCGTCGGTATTCGTCGTCGGCAACCGCCGCCCAGCCCGCCGGGCCGGGAGCGGGCACCGGTTGCGCATGGATGCGGCTCTCGACGCGGGCGATCAATGCCTGCTTCCAGCCAAGGCGCTGCACCTGCCAGATGCCGAGCGCCAGGAAGCCCAGAACGCCGATGAGGGCGACAATACCGAGACAAGCGAGTAGCCGCACCGAGCGCGGCCTGCGGCCCCGCCGGCTCGCCGCCTCCTCGCCATCGCCAGGCGCGCGCTTGTCCAGCGTGGCAGGCACTGCCTGCCGCCTGGGCGGGCGTGTCACTGCATCTGGCTCATGTCGTGGCCGGGCATCATGTTGGTGTTGAGGTGGTACATCACCCAGAGCGAGCCGGTGAGCGCGATGACGACGAGGATGATCGTGAAGATCAGGGCCAGCATCGTCCAGCCGCCTTCCGAGCGGCCGTTCATGTGCAGGAAGAAGACCATGTGCACGACGATCTGGACCACGGCGAAGGCCATGATGACGAGCGCCGTCGCCTGCTTGTTGTCCAGGACGTTGTTCATGACCAGCCAGAACGGGATCGCGGTCAGCACGACCGAGAGCAGGAAGCCGGTCAGATAGCCGCGAAACGAACCATGCGCCTCGACGTGATCGCCATGGTCGCCGTGATCGCCATGCGCTTCGGAGCTCATCGCAGCATTCCCGTGAGATAGACGAAGGTGAAGACGCCGATCCAGACGACGTCGAGGAAGTGCCAGAACATGCTCAGGCACATCAGGCGGCGGCGGTTGGCCGCAATCAGCCCGTGCTTGGCGACCTGCACCATCAGCGTCACCAGCCAGATCGTGCCGAAGGTCACGTGCAGGCCGTGGGTGCCGACGAGGGTGAAGAAGGCCGAGAGGAAAGCGCTGCGTTGCGGCGTCGCGCCGATCTCGATCAGATGGTGGAACTCGTAGAGCTCGATGCTGAGGAAGGCGAGGCCGAACAGGCCGGTGACCGCCAGCCAGATCTGGGTCGCGGCGACGCGGCCCTTCTCCATCGTCAGCATGGCGAAGCCATAGGTGATCGACGAGAGCAGCAGCATCGTCGTGTTCAGCGCGACCAGCGGCAGCTCGAACAAGTCCTTGGGCGAGGGTCCCGCGGCATAGTTCGCGCCGAGCACCCCATAGATCGCAAACAGCACTGCGAAGATGAGGCAGTCGCTCATCAGATAGATCCAGAAGCCGAGCGCGGTGCTCGAGCCTTCGGGATGGTCGTGCTCGTCCTTCAGGTAGAAGACGGTCTCGGTGTTGGCAGTCTCGGCGTCGTGCCGCCCGGCGATATCGGCTGTCGTCATGGCTCAGGCTCCCGCGCCGGCCAGGAGGCGGGTCCGCTCCGCTTCCGTGCGCACCACCTCCTCGACAGGGATGTGGAAATCGCGGTGGTAGTTGAAGGTGTGGGCGATCGCCACGACGAGCAGCGCCACGAAGCCGAGCGCGGCCAGCCACCACATGTACCAGATCAGGCCGAAGGCGACGGCCATGCTCAGACCGGCGAGAATGATCCCGGTCGGCGTGTTGCTCGGCATATGGATCGGCCTGTAGCCGTCGAGCGGGCGCTGATAGCCGCGGCGCTTCATGTCCGACCAGGCATCGTTGTCATGGATGACCGGCGTGAAGGCGAAATTATAGGCCGGCGGCGGCGAAGAGGTCGCCCATTCCAGCGTCCTGCCGTCCCAGGGGTCGCCGGTCGTCTCGCGCAGCTTGTCGCGCCTGAGGATGCTGACGCCGATCTGCACGAGGAAGGAGACGATGCCGAGCAGGATCAGGAAGGCGCCGAAGCCCGCGATGATGAACCAGATCTGCAGGGACGGGTCGTCGAAGACGCGCATCCGGCGCGTCACCCCCATCAGGCCCAGGATGTAGAGCGGCATGAAGGCGAACCAGAAGCCCACCACCCAGAACCAGAAGGAGAGCTTGCCCCAGAACGGATCGAGCTTGAAGCCGAAGGCCTTGGGCCACCAGTAGACGATGCCGGCGAAGAGCCCGAACAGCACGCCGCCGATGATGACGTTGTGGAAATGGGCGACCAGGAACAGGCTGTTGTGCAGCACGAAGTCGGCCGGCGGCACCGCCAGCAGCACGCCCGTCATGCCGCCGACCGTGAAGGTCAGCATGAAGGCGAGCGTCCACATCATCGGCAGTTCGAAGCGGATGCGGCCGCGATACATCGTGAACAGCCAGTTGAAGATCTTGGCGCCCGTCGGGATCGAGATGATCATCGTCGTGATCCCGAAGAAGGAATTCACACTCGCCCCGGAGCCCATCGTGAAGAAATGGTGCAGCCAGACCAGATAGGACAGGATGGTGATGACGACGGTGGCGTAGACCATCGAGGTGTAGCCGAAGAGCCGCTTGCCCGAGAAGGTCGAGGTCACCTCGGAGAAGATGCCGAAGGCCGGCAGGATCAGGATGTAGACCTCCGGATGGCCCCAGATCCAGATCAGGTTCACATACATCATCGGGCTGCCGCCGAAGTCGTTCGTGAAGAAGTTGGTGCCGACATAACGGTCGAGCGAGAGCAGCGCGAGGACCGCAGTCAGCACCGGGAAGGCCGCGACGATCAGGACGTTGGTGCATAGCGACGTCCAGGTGAAGACGGGCATCTTCATCATGGTCATGCCCGGAGCCCGCATCTTCACGATGGTGCAGACGAGGTTGATGCCGGAGAGCAGCGTGCCGATACCGGCGACCTGCAGAGCCCATATGTAGTAGTCGACCCCGACATCAGGGCTGTAGCCGATGCCCGACAGTGGCGGATAGGCGAGCCAGCCGGTGCGCGCGAACTCGCCGACGAAGAGCGACATCATGACGAGGACGGCGCCGGCGGTCGTCATCCAGAAGCTGAAATTATTGAGGAAGGGGAAGGAGACGTCGCGCGCGCCGATCTGCAACGGCACGACGAAATTCATCAGCCCGGTGACCATCGGCATCGCCACGAAGAAGATCATGATCACGCCATGGGCGGTGAAGACCTGATCGTAGTGATGCGCGGTGAGGTAGCCTTCCGAGCCATTGAAGGCCATGGCCTGCTGCAGGCGCATCATGATCGCGTCGGCAAAGCCGCGCAGGAGCATGACGAGGCCGAGCACCATGTACATGATGCCGATCTTCTTGTGGTCGACGCTGGTGAACCATTCGCGCCAGAGATAGCCCCAGACACGAAAATAAGTCAGCGCGCCGACAACGACGATGCCGCCGAGCACGACAGCGGCGAAGGTCACGAGCAGAATCGGCTCGTGCAGCGGGAACGACTCCAGCGTCAACCGGCCGAAGATCATCTTGAGGAGAGCGGAAGCGTCAGGCAACGGACTATCTCGCTTCAGGAATTAGATGGACGGCCCGGGCCGGAAAGCAGCAGCGAGTCCAGGCGACGGAGCGAGAGATTGGGCAGGGGCAGGCCGGCGCCGCGGATCGCGCTCGCCTTGGGCGGAGCGGACGTCATCGGCACCCGGGCCTGCATCGCCTCGGCCTCCTGGGGGGTGCAGACGCTGAGCACATAGCTCGGATCTGCGCCGAAGACCGCGCCCCGGCGGGCATATTTGTCGTAGGAGAGCGGCAGCGTATTGGCGACGCCGGCCAGGCCGAGCCCGCCCTTGGCGTCGACGGCCGCCATCTCGTTCATGCACATCTTGCCGGGCTCGACGCACATGTTGAGGATGGCGTTGAAGAGCTTCGGATCGACGTTCGTATAGCGGCGCACCGGATCGTTCTCGCTCGGCCGCTCCAGCTGCAGATAACTGGCGCGGTCGAGCGTCCCGCCAGCCGCTTTCGCCTGCGCGATCCAGCTGTCGAAATCGACATCAGTCAGCCCGTGGAAGGCGAAGCGCATGCCGGAGAAGCCGGCGCCGCTATAATTCGCCGAAAAGCCCTGATAGCGCCCCGGCCGATTGATCACCCCATGCAAGCGCGTCTGCATGCCGGCCATCGCATAGATCTGGCCGGCGAGCGCGGGAACGTAGAAGGAGTTCATCACCGAGGAGGAGGTGATGCGGAAGCTGATCGGCCGGTCGACCGGGGCTGCGAGCTCGTTGACGGTCGCGACCCCGTATTCCGGGTAGATGAACAGCCATTTCCAGTCGAGCGCGACGACGTTCACCTCGAGCGGCTTGGCCGTCTGCGGGACCGGGCGGCCGGCCGCGATGCGCCCGAGCTGGCGATAGGGATCAAGCAGATGGGTGCCCATCCAGGTCAGCGCGCCCAGACAGATGATGATCAGCAGCGGCGCCGACCAGATCACCAGTTCGAGCCCGGTCGAGTGATCCCAATCGGGCTCGTAGCGCGCCTCCTTGTTGGAGTGCCGATAGCGCCAGGCGAAGAACACCGTGAGCGCCATCACCGGTATGATGATCAGCAACATCAGGATGGTGGAGATGACGACGAGGTCGCGCTGCTGCGCAGCCACGTCCCCCGCCGGAGCGAGCACGACGAAATTGCAGCCGCCCAATAGCGCGAGCAGCGGCAGTACGGCGATGATCCGGAAACGGCTCACGGCACCAACCTGTCAGTATTAATCTGTCAGGATGAGCGCTAGCGGCTGAGCGTCAAGCCGAACATTGGACAATTTGCCCAATCCTCGCCTAGCCTGTCATCAGTCAGAAGGGCATGAGTGAAAAGCGGACTGCCGTCAGGCTACGGGCCGGCGGATCGCCAAACGATGCGAGCTCGGGCGCACATGTCAACGACACCAACGACAGCGGAACGCGACGCCAGGATCATCAACGCGCGCCACGGCGAGATCAATCCGGGCGAGATCGCGATCGGCGTCGTCATCGGCCGGACCTCCGAGTTCTTCGATTTCTTCGTCTATGCGATCGCATCGGTGATCGTGTTCCCCAAGCTCGTCTTCCCCTATTTGGATCCGCTGACCGGCACGCTGTACTCCTTCGCCATCTTCGCCCTTGCCTTCGTGGCGCGCCCGCTCGGCACCGTCATCTTCATGGCTGTCGACCGCGCCTATGGCAAAAGCGCCAAGCTGACGATCGCGCTGTTCCTGCTCGGCACCTCGACCGTGGCTATTGCCTTCCTGCCGGGTTACGGGCAGATCGGCGCGGCCTCGATCTGGCTTCTGGCGCTCGCGCGCATCGGCCAGGGCATCGCGCTCGGCGGCACCTGGGACGGGCTGGCCTCGCTGCTCGCCCTCAACGCCCCCGACAAATATCGCGGCTGGTATGCGATGATCCCGCAGCTCGGCGCACCGCTCGGGCTGATCGTGGCGAGCGTGCTCTTCGCCTTTTTCGTCGGCAATCTCTCGGCCGAGGATTTCTTCAGCTGGGGCTGGCGCTACCCGTTCTTCGTCGCCTTCGCGATCAATGTCGTGGCCCTGTTCGCCCGGCTGCGCATGGTCGCCACGCCGGACTACCAAAAGCTGTTCGAGAACCGCGACCTCCACCCCGCACGCATCCGCGACACGCTGCGCAGCGAAGGCGGCAGCGTCCTGATCGGCGCCTTCGCGCCGCTGGCGAGCTTTGCCATGTTCCATATGGTCACGGTGTTTCCGCTGTCCTGGGTCTTCCTGTTCACACAGGAGGGGCCGGCGCGCTTCCTGATCATCGAAGCCGTCGGCGCCGTCTTCGGCATCGCGGCGATCGTCGCCTCGGGCCTGATCGCGGACAGGATCGGGCGGCGTTCCCTGCTCGGCGGCTGCGCGGTGGCGATCGCCGTCTTCAGCGGGTTCGCGCCGCAATTGCTCGATGGCGGCGTAGTCGGTGAGACGGTCTTCATGATTGTCGGCTTCGTGCTGCTCGGCCTGTCCTTCGGCCAATCCTCGGGCGCCGTCGCCTCGAGCTTTTCGCCGGGCTTTCGCTATACCGGCTCGGCGCTGACCTCCGACCTCGCCTGGCTCTTCGGCGCGGGCTTCGCCCCGCTCGCGGCGCTCCTGCTCTCGACCCAGTTCGGCCTGATTTCCGCGGGTGCCTACCTGCTCTCGGGCGCGGCCTGCACCTTGGTCGCGCTGCGTCTCAACCAGAGATGGGAGAGACGCAAACCCGAGGCTCCGCAAGTCTGACGAAGTCGAGAATTCGGCAGAGCCGGCCGTCTTCGCTTACGAAAAACCGATTCCGGTCCCAAAACCTTCCCTATATTCGCCTGGATTTGGCCGCACTTCATTCAATCCCGGTTCATGGCGCTGCTTCGAGACTGCAGCGCTCTGACTTGTCCTTGCCGGGAGGGCGCAATGCCTGGGCTTCATCTCCTCCGTCTGGCGGTCGTCGCGCTCTGCGTCGCCATAGGCTTCAGTCCCAGCCAGGCCCAGCAGCTCGAAAAACGGATCGCGCTGGTCATCGGCAATGGCGCCTATCAGGCGAGCCCGCTGGCAACACCCGCCAATGATGCCGGCCTGATCGCACAGACCCTTCAGGCCGCCGGATTCGATGTCGTCGGTGCGCGCGACCTCGACACCGCGACGCTGCGCTCCTCGCTGCGTGAATTCTTGGACAAGGCTGGTGCGTCGGGGCCCGACACTGTCGCACTGGTCTATTTCGCCGGAAACGGCCTGCAATTCGAGGGCGAGAACTATCTCATCCCGGTCGATGCGCGGATCGCGCGCGATGCCGATGTCCCGCTCGAAGCGGTTCGGCTGAGCGACCTCACCAAGCCCTTGGCGGCCTTGCCCTTGAAGGCGCGCATCGTCGTGCTCGATGCCGCCTATGCCAATGGCTTCGCTAGATCCGGGCAGCCTCTCGCCGGCGGCCTGGCCCTGATGCAGCCGGATCCCGGCACATTGCTCGCCTTCAACGCCGCGCCAGGCACGATCGGCCCCGACAACAAGGGGCCCTATGGCGCCTATGCGACCGCCCTCTCCGAGATGATCAAGGAGGGCAGCCTGCCGCTCGACGATGTGTTCGAGCGCGTCCGCCTGCGCGTCGACGCCCTGACCCATGGCGCCGAACTGCCCTGGCAGGTCTCGCGCGTGCAGGCGCCGTTCCTGTTCTTCGAACGCACCCAGGCCGCTCCGCAGGCGCAAGCCAACCGCTTCTCCGAATTGCGCTCCAGGCCGATCCGCGATTTCGACGCCGGCGAGGCTTATCTCGCGGCTTTGGCGCGCGACACGATGCGCGGCTATCTCGATTTCCTTGCCGCCTATCCCAGCGACCCGCTCGCCAAGCGCGTGCGCGCCATCGTCGCGGCGCGCCGCGAGGCCGCAACCTGGCGCGAAAGCGCCTTCGCCGACACGCCCGATGCCTACTGGTCTTATTTGCGGCGCTATCCGAGCGGCCCCCATGCCTATGATGCGCGCCGCCGCCTCACCCATTTCGCGGTCGTGCTGGAGCCACCGGCCTCCTTCGCCATGCTCGCCTATGACGTGCCGCCGCCTCCGCCGGAGGAGGTCATCTATGTCGAGCGCCCGGCCGTCTATTTCGCAGACCCGATCTACGATCTGCCGCCGCCGCCGCCGGTGCCGGTGTTCTTCCTGCCGCCGCGGCCAGCCTATTTCGTAGACCTGCCGCCGCCCCCGCCGCCTGCCGTCGCCTTCGTGCTGCCGATCCCGGTCTATCATCCGGTTCCGGCCTGGATCGAGCGCCCGACCTATGTCGCTCCGCCGCCGCTCAACGTCGTCAATGTCAACATCCACAACACAGTGGTGATCAACCAGGCCAATCAGACGGCGATCGTCACCAATCCGGCCGGCCAGCAGGTTGCACCCATCCCGGCCAATCTATTGCCGCCGCAGCCAACCGCACCGACGCCACCGCCCGGCAACGGCCCGTCCAATTTCGTGCAGGCGCATCCGGCCGCGAGCGCTGCGATAGCCGCCGCTGCCGTCGCATTACCGGCCGCAGCCGCGCTGCACGCGGCAGGACAGCGGGCAAGACCTTCTGACGCTGCAAGACCCGCCAACGCCCCGGGCCAGCCGCCGGTCGCGGCACCCCAGGCGGTCGCGCCGAACTCGGCTGCGCCCATCAACAACGCCCTGCCCGGCGCCCGCCCCCTGATGCCCGCTCAGGCTGCGCCCGCTCAGACCGCGCCTGCCCAGGCAGCTCCAGCCGCCAATCTGCAGCCGCAAGCGCAGCCAGCGCAGCCGCTGCGCCCCGGCCAATCGCCGGCCCTGCCTGCCGCACCGGGTGCGCAACCACTGCCCACTCCCAACGCGCCTGCCACCGCCGGCCACAACGCGCAGCCACAGCCCCCCGGCGTGGCGCAGACGCCGGCAGTCCCGGCGCGCGGCGCTCAGCCGGCGCCCAACGCCGCTGCTCCTGCACAGGCCAACCCGCAGATTGTACCTCCGGCCGCCCCGGGTGTACGGCCGCTACCGACGCCGAATGCACCTGCTAGCGCTGGCCACAACGCATCGCCACAGACTCCGGGTGTAGCGCAGACGCCGGCAGTCCCGGCCCGCGGCGCCCAGCCGGCGCCCAATGCGGCTGCTCCTGCACAGGCTAACCCGCAGACTGTATCGCCTGCCGCTCCGGGAGCGCGGCCGCTACCCACACCGAATGCGCCTGCCGCCGCCGGCCGCACCGCACCGCCGCAGACCCCGGGCGTGGCGCAGACGCCAAACGCGCCGGCTCGCGGAGCCCAGCCGGCGCCCAGCCCCGCCGCTCCTGTCCAGGCGAATCCGCAGGCGCCCCGCTCGGTTGGACAAGCGACACAGCCGGCCGCCCCCGCCACCATCGCTCGCCCGTCGCCATCGCCCGCGGCGCCTCCTCAGGCTGTGACGAACGATGCTGCAGCTCAGCGCCAACAACAGGCCGTTCAGCAACGCGCCCAACAGGCGGCTCAACAGCAGCAGGCGGCTCAAGCCGCCGCGCAGCAACGCGCCCTGCAAGCCTCTCAACAGCAGCGCCAGCAGCAGGCGGCCCAGGCCGCAGCTCAGCAACGCGCCCAACAAGCTGCGCAGCAACAACAGCGGCAACAACAGGCAGCCCAGGCCGCTGCTCAGCAGCGCGCTCAACAAGCCGCGCAGCAGCGGCAGCAGCAAGCGGCTCAAGCCCAGCAGCAGGCCGCCCAGCAACGCGCCCGGCAAGCGGCTCAGCAAGCCGCCCGTCCGCACCCGGCGCCGCAGCAGCAGAAGCGGCCGAACTGCGGACATCCCGGCGAGCCGGTCTGCCACTGATCAGGTCGAGGGCTTAGAGCGTTTTCGAGCGAAGTGGACACCGGTTCGCTCGCGACAAACGCGAAGCGTTTGCGCGGAGAAAACGCGTTAAAACAATAATAGCGAGACGCCGGAGGACGCCCCGGCCTCACGCCTCGACCGTGACGCTCCAGCTCATCGCCCGGCTTTCGCCGGGCGCCAGCAGCAGGATGCCGGGCTTCTCCGTGAACTCGCCATCCCAGCCGAGTGGGCTCGCCATGCCGAACCAGGGCTCGATGCAGAGGAAGGGCGCGCCATCCGGCTTCGACCAGATGCCGAGATCGCGATAGCCTTCCCACGAGACCTTGATGGCCCGCGCCGTGCGCCCGGCTTCGTCCCTTGCGATGAAGCGAACGGAGCGGCTGGCGAGTGAAGGCAGGATCAGCGCGTCCCTGGCGAACAACTCCGACGATAGCGGCAGGACACGGCCCTGCAGGGGCAATGGCTCCCGCGCATCGAGCAATCCGTCGGTCAGCAGGACGGCGCTCCCCTCCTCCGGCGCGTCGAATTCCAAGACATGACGCTCCTTGGGAACGCCGGCCATCAGCGGCCAGTTGAAGGCGGGATGCGCGCCGACGCTGCAGGGCAGCGCGACATCGCCCGGATTGGTCACACGCGTCGTCACGCTCAGTGCGCCGTCAGTGATGGCGTAGGTCAGTTCGAGGATGAAGCGGAATGGATAGATGGCTTGCGTCTGCGCATTCTCGGTCAGGCGCAGCACCGCGCGCGCCTCGCTCTGCTCGACCCAATCGAACAGACTGTCACGTGCAAAGCCGTGCTGGGTCATGGTGTAGTTGTGCCCCTGATGCCGCAGCCGGCTCTCCGCCAACCGCCCGACGATCGGGAACAGCACCGGAGAGTGGCGCGGCCATTGCGGCCCGGCCTGCCAGAGGAGTTCGCCTTCCTTCGTACCCCGCAGACTGATCAATTCGGCGCCGTCCGGCTTGATGGTTGCCGACAGCATCGCGTCGCCAATGCTGTGGCTGGCTTGCGAGGTTTGCATGCTGGTCTCTCCGGTTCCCGTCGGACAGCGCGCATCCGGTATGCGCGCGAGCAGCATTCCTAAGCCATCCCGGAAGAACTCGGCTACTCTGCCGCCGGCATCGCATGGCCGCGCATATGCCTTGCGATCGGAGACATGGAGCTTTGCAAGGCAAGATGGGCACGGTTCGCTACGAGACGGAGAACGGCATCGCCCGGCTGGTCCTCGACCAGCCCCAGAAGATGAACGCGATGAGCTATGAGATGTGGGCGAGCCTGCCGGGCCTCGTCGCCCGCGCGGAGACCGATCGCGAGGTGCGCGCCATCGTCGTCGCAGGCGAAGGCGGGCGCGCCTTCTGTGCCGGCGCCGACATCTCGCAATTCGGCGAAAAACGCGACAGCGCCACTGAGACCCGGGCTTATGACGAAGCCTATCTGCAAGGCTGCGCCGCGCTGGTCCATGCCGCCAAGCCGACGATCGCGCTCATTTGCGGCATCTGCTTCGGCGGCGGCTTCGGCCTGGCGATGAGCTGTGACCTCAGGCTGGCGCGGGCCGATTCGCGCTTCCGCATTCCCGCCGCGCGGCTCGGCCTCGGCTATGCCTATGAGGGCGTGCGCATGCTGGTGGCCAAGCTCGGCTTCGGCCCGGCCTCCGACCTCCTGCTCAGCGCCCGCATCATCGCTGGCGAGGAGGCCTTGCGCCTGGGCGTCGTCACCGCGCTCTGGGGCGCAGAAAGCTTCGAGCGGGAGGCTTCCGACTACCTCGCGCGGATCGCCGGCAATGCGCCGCTGACCTTGCGCGCCCTCAAACATGCGCTGAGCGAACTCGCCCGCCCCGAGAGCGAGCGAGACATCGCAGCTGTCGAGGCCTCGATCGCCGCCTGCTTCAGCAGCGCCGATTATCGCGAGGGCCAGCGCGCCTTCAAGGAAAAACGCGAGCCGGCCTTCACCGGGGAATAGAGCGTTTTCGAGTGAAGTAGACACCGGTTCCCTCGCGACAAACGCGAAGCGTTTGCGCGGAGAAAACGCGTTAAAACAAAGACCTAGAGCAATTGAACGATCCAACCGGATCGGAAATTGCTCTAGAGCCCCGGAACGACAGCCATCGCGCCATCGCAACAAGGATCAATCGCATGGATCTGAAACTGACCGGCCGCCGCGTCCTAATCACCGGCGGCTCGAAAGGCATCGGCGCGGCCTGCGCAAAAACCTTCCTGGCGGAGGGGTGCTCCGTCGTCCTCGTCGCGCGCGACGCGGAACGCCTCGCGGCCACGGCTGCGGCCCTGGGCGAGGCCAACCGCGTCGCGAGCTGCGCCGCCGATCTCTCGGTCGCGGCCGAGCGCGAGCGCGTCGCAGCCAGCTATCCTGATATCGACATCCTGGTGAACAATGCCGGCGCGATCCCCGGCGGCGGGCTGCTCGATCTCTCCATGGAAAGCTGGGAGCAGGCCTGGGCGCTGAAGGTGATGGGCTATATCCATCTGACCAAGCTCTATCTGGCGGGGATGAAGGAGCGGCGAGCCGGTATCATCGTCAACATCATCGGCGGAGCCGGGCGCAGCCCGCGCTACGACTATGTCTGCGGCGGCACCGGCAACGCCGCCTTGATGGCCTTCACCAGCGCGGTCGGCGGAAAATCGGTCGATTGGGGCGTGCGCGTCTTCGGCATCAACCCCTCGCAGACCCGCACCGACCGGATCATCTCGCTCAGCAAGCGGCGTGCGGCAACCTCGCTCGGCGACGAGGCGCGCTGGGAGGAGATGCTGACGAACCTGCCATTAGACCGGTTGATCGAGCCCGAGGAGATCGCCAACGCCGCCGCCTTCCTGGCCTCGCCGGCCTGCGGATATGTCAGTGGCACCGTGCTCGACGTCGATGGCGGCGGGGCGTTTCGAGCGTGACGCCCTCTCGCTTGGCAGCTCAATACTCGGCGTAGATCTCGATGATGGTGTCCTCGGGATCGCGAAAGAACAGCGTACGGTGACGCCAATTGGGCAAATCGGTCGGCTCCCTCAGGATCGGCACGCCCTTGGCGACCAGTTCCGCATGGCAGGCATCGACCGCGGGAGGCGCCACGCGAAAGGCGAGCTGAACCGCCGCCGATCCCGGCAGCGCCCTGCCGTCGTCGCAGACGCTCCACACGCCGCGCGGCCGCAGGGCAAGCAGCGCGGCACCGACGCGAAAGCTGACCCAGTTCTCAAGATCGACCTCAATGGGAAACTGCATGATATCGCGGTAAAACGCGCGCGTTTCCGCCATCCTGCTGCACAGAATGACGGTGTAGTCGAGGTTACCTATCCCACCCAGGCTCACTGCCATGCTCCTTGATCTCGCGGTCAGCCGACGCGGTTCAACCGCCCGCCTGTCAGCGGCTGCGGCACGCCGGTCGTGCCGGGCAGGCTGAGCGGCAGCCCCTTGACCGAGCGGATCGCGAGATAGGCGAAGGTCTGGGCTTCCAGCGCATCGCCATCCCAGCCCGCCGCCTCGACCGGCTCGACGGGAACGCCGAGGCGGCTCGCGAGCCGCGCCATGAAATGCCGGTTCAGCCGCCCGCCGCCGGTGACGAGCCAACGCTTGGGTACGCCAGGTACATGGCGCAGCGAGGCGACGACGCTCTCGATTGTGAAGGCGGCGAGCGTCGCGGCGCCATCGGCATCCGGCAAGGCCTCGACGACCTGGGCGCGGCGGTGGAAATCATTGCGATCGAGCGATTTCGGCGCGGGACGGTCGAAATAGGGGTTCTGCATGAAGCCCTCGACCAGATCCTGCCGCACCTGCCCGCTCGCTGCGAGCGCGCCGTCCGCATCATAGCTGCGGCCCTGCCGGCGCAGCACGAAATCGTCGAGGATCGCGCTGGCGGGCCCCGTGTCGAAGGCGATCACGGTCTCGCCGTGGATATAGGTGACGTTGCCGACGCCGCCGAGATTGAGGACCATGACCGGCTGCTCGAGCGCCTGCGCCAATGCCCGGTGGTAGAGCGGCGCGAAGGGCGCCCCTTCGCCACCGGCCGCGACATCGGCATGGCGGAAGCGATCGACGGTGGCGATGCCGAGCGCCTGCGCCACCGCCGGCCCATCGATGAGCTGGCGGGTGAAGCGCTGTTCGGGCCGGTGATAGACGGTCTGACCGTGCAGGCCGACGAGATCGATCGCGGCAGGATCGAGCTTCTGCTCGACGATGAAGCGCTCGACCGCAGCGAGATGGTCGGCGGTCACCGCCGCCTCGAGTTCGACAAGCGGTTCGGTCAGCGCGCGCTCGGCCTCAGCGACCAGTGCCTGAAGTTCACGCCGTGTGCCGTCGCGATAGGGATAAGAGGCGCCGGCGCCGAAGCGCGGCGTATCCTGGCCGTCGCTGGTGACGATCGACACGTCGATGCCGTCCATCGAGGTGCCGCTGATGACGCCGATGGCGGTGAGCGTGGTCTTGTCGTGCAGCGTCACTATGTTCGCCATCCTCGGTCACGAACGCGGCGTCATCCCGGACAAGTCGCGAAGCGACGCCGATCCGGGATGACGCCGCGGTTTCCACAAGCGTCATCCCAGCATCAAACGCCTCAATCCCCCGGCTGGACGCCCTCATAGCCGCCGATGATGACGAGGTCGGATTTGCCGGCCTGGGCGAGGTACTTCACCGCCTCCTGGTATTCCGGCGAATCGTAGCAGGCACGCGCCGTCGCCTCGTCCTTGAACTCGAGGACGACGTTGTGCTTGCGGCCCTCGCCGCGGGCGAGCTTGTAGTCGCCGCCGCGCACCAGGAACTTCGCGCCGTATTTGGCGAAGGCGATCGCGTTCAGCGCGCGGTAGCTGTCATAGGCGGCGGTGTTCTCGACATCGACACGCGCGATCCAATAGCCCTTCGCCATGGCTTCAGACCCCCTCGACCACGACGATGTCGAGTTCGCCGGCGCCTTCGCGCAGCTTGCGCGCCTCGGCATATTCCGGCGAGCTGGCATAGGCCTTGGCCGAGGCGAAATCGGCGAATTCGATGACGATGTTGCGGGCCCGGCCCTCGCCCTCGGCGACCGTCATCTGGCCGCCGCGCACGATCGGCGTGCCGCCATATTGTTTGATCGCCTCGGAAGCCTTGGCGGCATAGGCCGCCCATTTGGTGGCGTCGGTAACCTTGGCGCGCGCCACGACATATCCCTTGGGCATTTCCGTATCCGTCTCTGCGTGGGTCGGTTGGAGCGCGCGAGCTTATGAGGCTGCGGCGATCTCGTCCATGATCGCGGCGGCCGCTCCACGCGGGTCTGCCGCGCGGATAATGGGACGCCCGATGACGAGATGGTCGACGCCGGCGCGGATCGCCTCGCCCGGCGTCAACGTCCGTTTCTGGTCGCCTGCGGCGCTCCCGGCAGGGCGGATACCGGGCGTCACGATCAGCATGTCGGCACCGACGACGTCGCGCACGATCTCGGTCTCGGCCGCGGAGCAGACGATGCCGTCGATGCCGGTGGTGCGGGCCTGTTCGGCGCGCATCCGCACGAGATCGCGCACGGCGAGCCCATAGCCGGCATCGCGCAGATCGCCATCGTCATAGGAGGTCAGGGCCGTGACCGCGAGAAGCTTCAACGCCGCCTCGGCCCGCCCCTCGACCGCACCGCGCATGGTCTGCGGATAGGCATGCACGGTGAGGAAGTCGACGCCGAGATTGCTCAGCGACTGCACGCCTTCCGTGACCGTATTGCCGATGTCGTGCAGCTTCAGGTCGAGAAAGACCTTCTTGCCCTCGGCCACCAGTTGCTGGGTAAGCTGCAGGCCGCCGGCGAAGGCGAGCGCATAACCGATCTTGTAGAAGCTCGCCTCGTCGCCGAGCTGCGAGACGATGCGATAAGCGTCCCAGATCGTCGGCACGTCGAGCGCGACGATCATGCGGTCACGCAGGTCGTTGATCTTCTGCGTCATTGGCCAGCCACCTCCTCCATCGAGCGCCACGCGTGGTGCACGATTCGTGTCGCGGCGTCGAATGCGAAAAGATTGCCGCCTCCGCCAGGCTGATCCCGTTTGCGCGCTATCGGCTCCGCCCCGAGATGGCAGAGCAGCAAGGTGCCGACGCCGCCATGCCCGACGAACAGGATATCATCCTCGCCCGGTTCGGCCAGCACGGCCTCGACCTCGCGCAGGATCCGCGCCTGCGCATCGACCGCCCGCTCCCAGCCGCGAATGCTGAGCCACGGCGAAGCGAAGAACGCATCGGCCATGGCCTCGAACTCCGGCGGCGGCAGATAGCCGGTCGCCGAGCGGTCGTTCTCATGCATGGCGTGGCGAATTTCGACGGCAATGCCGAGCACTGAGGCAATGCATTGCGCAGTCTCGATCGCCTTGCGCTCGCCGGATGATACGATCCGGCGTGTGGCGCGCAGAAACGGCGCGCCCGCGAAGGCTTGCGTTCGCGCCAGGCCGAGCGGTGACAAGCCCCAATCGGGCACAGGGACCGCAGGGTCGATCTGGACCTGCGGATGGCTCAGATAGCGCGCGATCGCCATGCTCGGGCTCAAGCCGCGTCGCGCATCACCTGCTGGAACACCTGCGCCCAGACATCGCCGGTCTGCGCGCCGGAGACCGCGAGCTTGCCGTCGATGATGAAGAAGGGCACGCCGGTGACGCCGACCTTCTGGGCGTGAGCCTCTAGGCCGATGATGGTCTCGCGCAATTCGTCATTGGTGAGCTCGTCGCGAGCCGCCTGCTCGTCAAAACCCTGCTCGACTGCGATCTCGACCAGCGTCTCCAGATTGCCGATGTCGCGGCCCTCCTGGAAATAGGCCTTGAACAGCGCCGCCGTCATGTCGCTGCCACGCTGCACGGTCGAGGCGGCCGCGATCAACATATGCGCCATGCGCGTGTTCACGCTCCTGGTGACCTTGGCCCAATTGAAGGTGATGCCGCTTTCGAGCGCCGCCTCCGAGAGCCTGACCTCGATCTCCTTGCGCTTGCCGGGACCGAACTTGGCGTCGAGATAGGCCGTACGGTCCATCCCTTCCGCGGGCATGTCCGGGTTCAGCTCATAGGGCAGCCAGGTGATGGCGACGCGGTCGGTCAGGCCATGCGCCTCGAGCGCTTTTTCCAGCCGCGCCTTGCCGACGAAGCACCAGGGGCAAACGACGTCCGAGACGATCGCGATGGGCATCTTCTCTTGCATGGCATGTCCTTCCATGACCGCACGCTGGCGGTTCTATGCGTCAGGCCGGCGGGTAGCGGTGAAGCTCACCATGGCGATCCTCGGCGAAGGCCTCCGCGCCGGGTGTCTCGCAGCCCGAGAGAAAGGCAGGACCGACCGGGATCTTGCCCGCCCCGCCAGGGATGTCGAGGATATAGGTCGGCTGGCACAGGCCTGAAAGATGGCCCCTCAGGCTTTTGACCAGCGCCTGCCCCTCCTCCAGCGAAAGCCGGAACTGCGCGGTGCCGGGCGCGAGATCGGGATGGTGCAGGTAATAAGGCTTCACCCGGTTCTCGACGAAGGCGCGCATCAGGGCCGAAAGCGTCTCGATATCGGCGTTGACGCCCTTGAGCAGCACGCTCTGGCTGATCAGCACATGGCCGGCATCATTGAGGCGGGCGAGCGCGGCACGGGCGGCATCAGTGAATTCGCGCGGGTGGTTGGCATGGACCGCGATGTAGCTCGCCTTGCCGGGGACGCGAAGCGCGCGAGCATAGTCGGCTGTGACCCGCTCCGGCTGGACCATCGGCACGCGGGTATGCCAACGGGCGACCTTGATATGCGCGATCTCGGCGAGCCGCGCCGCGATCTCGCGCAGCCGCCTCGCGGAGAGGATCAGCGGGTCGCCGCCCGTCATGATGACCTCCCAGATCTCGGGCCGGGAGGCGAGATAGGCCAGCGCAGCATCGAGCTTCTCGCCCGTCAGCGCGTCACCGCCCGGCCCGACCATCTCGCGGCGGAAGCAGAAGCGGCAATAGACCGGGCAGGCATGGACGAGCTTGAGCAAGGCGCGGTCGGGATAGCGATGCACCACGCCCTCGGCCGGCGAATGCGCCTCGTCGCCGATGGGATCGGCCAGCTCCTGCGGCAAGGTGACAAGCTCGGCCGCATCGGGCACGAATTGCCGTGCGATCGGGTCGGCTGGGTCGCCGGGGTCGATCAGAGCCGCCATGGCCGGCGTCACGGAGACGGCATAGCGCCGGGCGACGGCATCGAGCGCGTCACGCTTTTCAGGCGCGACGAGCCCCTGCGCGATCAGCGCATCGATGCTCCGCATGGGCGTATGGGCGTTCATGCCTGCCTCCTGCCCGGTTCCGCCACCGGCGTCCAGAGCACATCCTCGATCCGCCGCGCGCCCGTGCAGAGCATCACCAGCCGGTCGAAGCCAAGCGCGATGCCCGAAGCCTGCGGCATCTGCGCGAGCGCGGCCAGGAAATCCTCGTCGACCGGGTAGCGCTCGCCATAGATGCGCGCCTTCTCGTCCATATCGGCCTCGAAGCGCCGGCGCTGCTCGGCCGGGTCGGTGAGTTCGCCGAAGGCGTTGGCGAGCTCGACGCCGCAGGCATAAAGCTCGAAGCGCTCGGCAATCCTGCCATCGCCGGGCTTGGGCCGCGCCAGGGCGGCCTCGGAAATCGGATATTCACACAGGATCGTGGCACGGCCTTGACCGAGATGCGGCTCGATCCGTTCGGACAGGACGCGGCTGAAGATGTCGGACCAGCTATCGTCTTCCACCAGCCTGATGCCGGCCGCGATGGCGGCTCTCGCGAGCGCAGCGCGATCGGTTGCGCCGTCGGACCCGATCGTCGCCAGCAGGTCGATGCCGGCATGGCGCGCAAAGGCCTCGTGCAGCGTCAGGCGCTCAGGCTCGGCAAAGGGATCAGCCTCCATGCCGCGCCATTGCAGCGAGGTCGCACCGGCCGCCCGCGCGGCCTCGGCCAGCAGCGCGGCGCTGTCGGCCATCAAACTCTCATAGTCCTCGCCAGCCCGGTACCATTCCAGCATCGTGAATTCGGGATGATGCAGCGCCGTGCGCTCGCGGTTGCGGAAGACGCGGGCGAAATCGAAAATCCGCCGCTCGCCCGCCGCCAGCAGCTTCTTGGCGGCGAATTCGGGCGAGGTGTGCAGGTAATAGGGGTGGCCCGCGCCGGCATCGTCGATCAAGACCGTCGCAAAGCCGTGCAGATGCGTCTCGTTGCCAGGCGAGAGCTGCAGGATCGCCGCCTCGACCTCGACGAAATCGCGCGCCTCGAACCAGCGCCGGAGTGCTGCCTTGATGCGCCCGCGCGCCAACAGAGCGTGCCGGCGGTCGGCATGGATATCCGGCCGCCAGAAGGGCGAAGGTTCGTCGTTCATAGGGTCTCGGGTCAAAGCGTCTGACAGCTTCCGTTTCGGCGACGAATGCGGTAGTTGCGCGGCAACGAATTTCGAATAGCGCGCGAAGGCGCCGCGCACCAGCAAGGACATCTCACGTGGTCAAGGTCATCGCTTCATCCGTCCGCAAGGGTAATGTGCTCGAGCT
This sequence comes from Allobosea sp. LjRoot9, assembly GCF_964252745.1. Taxonomy (NCBI): domain Bacteria; kingdom Pseudomonadati; phylum Pseudomonadota; class Alphaproteobacteria; order Hyphomicrobiales; family Alloboseaceae; genus Allobosea; species Allobosea sp. LjRoot9. Next base: position 412,221 of record NZ_CAXUPC020000002.1, read on the forward strand.
CGACGGGCATCTCTGCTCGGTTCTCTCGGCCGAGAGCTTCTTCCCCGGCAAGGGCACGCCGACGACGCAGATCGACATGCGCCGGATCCATGACGGCACCAAGATGACGCAGCGCTACAAGACGACCGAGCAGGTCGAGCGCGCCTATGTCGAGGATCGCGACTACACCTATCTCTACCAGGACGGCGAGCAATACGTCTTCATGAACCCCGAAACCTTCGACCAGATCAACGTCGATGGCGACGTGGTCGGCGACATGGCGCCCTATCTCCAGGAAGGCATGAAAGTCTCGCTCTCGGTGTTCGAGGAGAAGGCGGTCTCGATCGAGTTGCCGCAGCGCGTCGTCGTCGAGGTCGCCGAGACCGAGCCCGTGACCAAGGGTCAGACCGCCTCGTCCTCCTACAAGCCCGCGATCCTGGTCAATGGCGTACGTACCGCCGTGCCGCCGCATATCGGCCCTGGCGTCCGCATCGTCGTGATGACGGCCGACGGCTCCTATGTCGAGCGCGCCAAGGATTGATCCTAAGTAAGGTTTGTTCGCAGCCAGCCCCTGTAAACGGCGTGGCAGCAACTATATTCGCGATGCGACGGGCCCATCCGGGCCCGTTTTCGTATCCGAGGATGATCGCATGTCCATGACCGCCCGCACCGCCGCGCTTGCCGGCTTCACCCAGACGCTCAAGGCACTCGACGCCATCCTCGACAAGACGGTCGCGCAGGCCACCGAGCGCAAGATCGACCCGGCGGTCCTGCTGTCGTCGCGCCTGTCGCCCGACATGCTGCCCTTTACGCGCCAGATCCAGCTCGCCTGCGATTTCGCCAAGAACGCGGCGGCACGGGTCAGCGGCGCCGAGAATCCGAAATTTCCCGACGAAGAGACGACCGTCGCCGAGCTCAAGGCGCGCATCGCCAAGGTGCTGGCCTTCGTCGCGAACACCGATGATGCAGCGCTGGATGCGGGCCTCGCCAAGGACGTGACCTTCCCGCGTGGCCCGTCCGCGACGGTGACGATGAAGGGCGAGACCTACCTCACGCGCTTTGCCGTGCCGAACTTCTATTTCCACGCCACGACCGCCTATGCGATCCTGCGCGAGAACGGCATCCAGATCGGCAAGAGTGACTTCCTGCACGGCGTTCTCGACGCCTGATCTATAGCGGGAGGCCGAGATGAAGCCGCGCAATGCAACGCGGATCGAGCGCGCCACGGCCGGCGACGCCGCCGAGATCGCCGAGCTCTATCTTGCCTCCCGCACCGATGCCCTGCCGTTCCTGCGTCGCGTCCACAGCGACGCGGAGACGCGCCGCTGGATTGCCGACACGCTTTTGACGACTCGCGAAACCTGGATCGCCAGATCGGGCGAGAGCATCGTCGGCGTCCTCGCCTTGCAGGGCGAGGACCTCGACCAGCTCTACCTTCTACCGGGCTGGTATCGCCGCGGCATCGGTTCGCTGCTGCTTGCCAAGGCCAGGGAGCTGAGCCCGGCGCGGCTCACGCTGTTCACCTTCCAGCGCAATGCCCGCGCCCGCGCCTTCTACGAAGCTCGTGGCTTCCACATCATCGAGATGGGCGACGGGACAGGCAATGAGGAGGGCGAACCGGACATCCTCTATGAATGGCGTCCGAATCGAGGTTGATGCGCGCCCTTGAAACCGCCGCATTGCTCTCCCATATAGGGGTCACGGCGATGTCGAGGGCGTTCCACTGTCCTCCAGCGCCGGTGAAGACGGCCATGAGCCGAACGTTTGACGCCGGATGTACGCGCAGCCGTTCAGGACATGGCCGTTGGTTCTTCCAGGGCCCGTAGCGGATATCCGCTGCGGGTCTTTTCGTATCAGCGGTCTTTCGTATCAACCTTGCAGAAACTCGTTGTTCAGGCGCTCCTCGCCGAGCGTACTCTCCGGGCCGTGGCCAGGCAGGAACTGGACGTCATCGCCGAGCGGCAGGAGCTTGGCCTTGATGCCGGCGATCAGCGTCTCGTGGCTGCCATAGGGAAAATCGGTGCGGCCGACCGAGCCGGCGAAGACCGTGTCGCCCGCCAGCAGGAAGCGCACATCCTTCTGGAAGAAGGTGACATGGCCCGGCGTATGGCCCGGCACATGCGCGACGGAGAAGGCGACCTCCCCGACCGTGACCTCATCGCCCTCGGTGAGCCAGCGCGTCGGCGTCACCGGCCTGATGCCGCGCATGTCGAAGCGCAAGCCCGAGGCCGGCAGATCGTCGAGCAGGAACTTGTCCGCCTCATGGGGACCGATGACCGGCACCGACAAGGCCTCGGCGAGATCGGCCGCGCCGCCGGCATGGTCGATATGGCCATGCGTCAGCCAGATCGCGACGGGCGTCACCGAAAGCTCGCCCAAGGCGCGTTGGATTTGCGGGACATCGCCGCCGGGATCTACGATCGCGGCCTGCATCGTCTTGGTGCACCAGACGATCGAGCAATTCTGCTGGAAGGGCGTCACCGGCACGACCGCGATGCTGAGCGGGGCCTCTGGCTGATCGGACATCGGAAACGCCTTTCGGGGCTGGGATTGGACGGCGACCTCAGCGCTTGCCGCAGCGATTGGCGAGCAGCACGCGGTATTCGGCAAGCTCGGTATCCATCAAGCCGACATTCTGTTCGCGCTGGGCGCCGCTCTGGCAGGTCGCGAAGACCGAGCGCGCGCTCTGCAGGAAGCCGACATGCTCGCGCCAGGTCCGGCATTGCGTCGCCTGATCGGCCGTCGCGACCGCCTGCAATCGTGTCAACTGGCGGCGCAGCGCGCCTTCGTTCTGGAACAGGTCGCGCGAGCAGGTCGCGGGCGCACCCGCCCGCCCCTGCGCCATCGCCTCGCCTGCCGTGGCGAGCACGACAAATCCGAGGCATGCGGCGGCACCCCCCCTCATCCGAGGTTCAACTCCTTGAAGAAGTCGTTGCCCTTGTCGTCGATGACGATGAAGGCCGGAAAATCCTCGACCTCGATGCGCCAGACCGCCTCCATGCCAAGTTCGGGATATTCCAGCACCTCGACCTTCTTGATGCAGTCCTGCGCAAGCCGCGCGGCGGGACCGCCGATCGAGCCGAGATAGAAGCCGCCATGCGTCTTGCAGGCTTCCCGAACAGCAGCGGAACGGTTGCCCTTGGCGAGCATCACCATCGAACCGCCGAAGGACTGGAACTGGTCGACGAAGGAATCCATCCGGCCGGCCGTGGTGGGCCCAAACGAGCCCGAGGCCATGCCCTCGGGCGTCTTGGCCGGGCCGGCGTAATAGACCGGGTGGTTCTTGAAATAATCGGGCATGCCCTGCCCGGTCTCCAGCCGCTCGCGAATCTTGGCATGGGCCGAATCGCGCGCCACGATGATCGTCCCGGTCAGCGAGAGCCGGGTCTTGACCGGGTATTGCGACAGCGTCTTGAGGATCTCGCTCATCGGACGGTTGAGATCGACCTTCACGACCGCGCCGCCGAGCGAGGCATCCTCGACCTCGGGCAGGTACTTGGCCGGGTTGGTCTCCAGCGCCTCGAGATAGATGCCGTCCCTGGTGATCTTGCCCTTGGCTTGGCGATCGGCCGAGCAGGAGACGCCGAGCCCGATCGGCAGCGAGGCGCCATGGCGCGGCAGACGGATGACGCGGACATCATGGCAGAAATACTTGCCGCCGAACTGTGCGCCGACGCCGAGCGACTGCGTCAGCTTATGCACCTCCTCCTCCATCTCAAGATCGCGGAAGGCATGGCCGGAGGGCGAGCCCTTGGTCGGCAGCGCGTCGAGATATTTCGTCGAGGCGAGCTTGACGGTCTTGAGATTCTGCTCGGCCGAGGTGCCGCCGATGACGATGGCGAGGTGGTAGGGCGGGCAAGCCGCGGTGCCCAGCGTCAGGATCTTCTCCTTCAGGAACGCCATCATGCGATCCTTGGTCAGGAGCGAGGGCGTTGCCTGGAACAGGAAGGTCTTGTTGGCGGAGCCGCCACCCTTGGCGACGAAGAGGAATTTGTAGGCGTCCTCACCTTCCGCATAGATGTCGATCTGCGCCGGCAGGTTGGTCGCGGTGTTCTTCTCCTCGAACATCGAGAGCGGGGCGACCTGGGAATAGCGCAGATTGCGCTTGAAATAGGCATCTGCGACGCCTTCGCCGAGCGCCGCCTCGTCATCGCCATCGGTCCAGATCTTGCGGCCCTTCTTGCCCATGATGATCGCCGTGCCGGTATCCTGGCACATCGGCAATACGCCGCCGGCCGAGATGTTGGCGTTCTTCAGCAGGTCATAGGCGACGAACTTGTCGTTCGAGGTCGCCTCGGGATCATCGAGGATTTTCGCCAGCTGGGCGAGATGACCCGGCCGCAGCAGATGGTTGATGTCGATGAAGGCCTGTTCGCTGAGTTGGCGGATCGCCTCGCGCGAAACCGTCAGAACCTCGCGATCGCCGAGTTTCTCGACCGAGACCCCTTCGCTGCCCAGCTTGCGATAAGGCGTGGCATCGTCGCCGAGCGGGAAAAGATCGACATGCGTATAGGCCATGGACGGAGGCTCCGAGGCGGGTTGGCGCGCCACGCTCAGAACCAGCTCAGCGCAACGCCATTGTGCATGGCGTCATAGCGGCTTGGCGCACGCTGTCCAAGCCTAGAGGCTGTTAGGGACTCTGGGGACGATTTGATGAGGTCAAAACGGTGGAGATGGGAGGAGCATTGCGCAGGCGATACCATCGGTATCGGCAAGCGATGCGACGCTGCAGCTCCGCCGTTTTCACCTCACCCGTAGGGCGCGGCGCTTTTGCGCGACTGCGGCGTCGTTCTTCGTAGCAAGCCGGAAGGCTTGCGTCCTCGAACTCCTGGCATTCGCGCAAAATCGCCTGCGTCAAATCATTCCCAGAGTCCCCAACAGCCTCTGGCTTCAAATGGTTCCAGTCAGGCCGCCTTCGCAGCCGACTCCGCCAGGATCGCGTAGATCGCAGCCGGGTCGCGAGCCTTGCGGATCTGCTCCAGCACGGCATGGTTGCGCAGCACGCGAGCAACGCGGGCGAGCGCCTTGAGATGGTCGGCGCCGGCGCCCTCGGGCGCGATCAACACGAAGATGATGTCGACGGGCTGGCCGTCGAGCGCATCGAAATCGACCGGCTTTTCGGCGCGGGCGAACAGCCCGACCAGCCTGTCAATGCCGGGCATGCGTCCATGGGGAATCGCGATGCCATCGCCGATGCCGGTGGAACCGAGGCGCTCGCGTTGGAGCAGCGCCTCGAAGAGCTCGCGCTCAGGCAAGCCGGTAATCATCGCCGCGTGTTGGGCGAGTTCCTGCAGCGCCTGCTTCTTGCCATTGGCCCGCAGCGGCGAAATCACCGCAGCCGGTGTCAGGAGATCGATCAGCGTCATGCGCCAGTCCATGCATGTCCCGTGCCGGGCCGGAGAGCCATGCAGCGCGGGTCAGATTTGAAAGCCGGGGAGCCTCCCGCTGGCCTTACGACAGCGACGCCGGGGGATCGATCCACCCGATATTGCCGTCGCGCCGGCGGTATACGACGTTCATCCGGCCATTGCCAGCATGGCGGAAGATGACGACGGGAGCGCCGGTCAAATCGAGTTCGGCGACAGCGTCGCCAACCGTCATGACATGGAAGGATTTGGTGGCTTCGGCCACGATAACCGGGTGATCTCCGGCCATATCGAGCTCGATCTCCTCGAGATCGTCGTCCGGCGCCGCAATCACATAGCTGGGGATTTCGATACCGGCCTCGCGGCCATTGGTCGAAGCTGAGCGGTCCTTCAAGCGACGCTTGTAACGACGCAGCCGTTTCTCGATGCGCTCGGCCATCTTGTCGAGGCTGGCATAGGCGTCATGCGCCGTACCCGAGGCCTCGAGCGTGATTCCGGAGGACAGATGCAGCACGCCGTCGGTCTTGAACGCCGTGCCGTCCTTGGCGACGGTGACGTGACCTTGATAGCCGCCCTCGTAATATTTGCTGAGCGCGGCCGCGACGCGGGTCTCGGCCTGGCCGCGAAGGGCCTCGCCGACATCGAGATTCTTGCCGGAGATTCGCAAGCTCATGGAGTGCTTCCCCTTATGTAACCATGGCCAGTAGCCGGCCATCCTTAGGAGGTAAGAACGGGGTCACGGGGATGTCAATGCGTTGATCGGCTTTCATGACCGGCATGTCCATAAGGACGAGCGAGACAGAAAATGTACACGGAATCGCCGCACCCGAATGGAACAATGATCCAGCCTGGCACGGCAGTCTCATCATGACAGTCTCGCCTTGGGACGCGGCTCGACTTGCGTGATGCCGCATCGGGAGTTCGCGAACCTACGGAGGCGAAAAACCTCGGACGGCGGCTCAGCGGCTGCCCATCGCCATCGCGACCTTCTCGCGGCGGCGCTCCATCGATGAGGGAATGCGCAGCGATTCGCGGTATTTTGCGACGGTGCGCCGCGCGATGTCGATGCCACCCGCCTTGAGCCTGGCGACGATGGCGTCGTCCGAGAGCACGTCCGCCGGCGTTTCGTCGTCGATCATCTGCTTGATGCGGAAGCGCACTGCCTCAGCCGAATGCGCCTCGCCATAGCCGGTCGCGGCGATGGCGGCCGAGAAGAAGTACTTCATCTCGAAAACGCCGCGCGAGCAGATCAGATATTTGTTCGAGGTCACACGCGAGACGGTCGATTCATGCATGCCGATGGCGTCCGCAACCGTCTTGAGGTTCAGCGGCCGCAGATGCTCGACGCCATGGGCGAAGAAGCCGTCCTGCTGGCGCACGATCTCGCTGGCGACCTTCAGGATGGTGCGAGCGCGCTGCTCCAGCGAGCGCGTCAGCCAGTTCGCGGTCTGCAAGCATTCGGCGATGAAGGCCTTGTCCTCATCGCTGCGCGCCGCCCTGGAGACGCGGGCGTGATAGGTCTGGTTGATCAGCACGCGCGGCAGCGTGTCGGGGTTGAGATCGACCAGCCAGGAGCCGTCAGGCGCCGAGCGGATGAAGACGTCGGGCACCACCGTCTCGGCCGTCGCGCCGCCGAAACCGCGCCCGGGCTTGGGATCGAGCCGCCGGATCTCGGCGACCATATCGGCGATGTCCTCGTCATCGACGCCACAGATGCGCTTCAGCGCCGCGAAATCACGCTTGGCGACGAGATGGAGATTGGCGACCAGCGCCTGCATCGCCGGGTCGAAGCGGTTGCGGTCACGCAGCTGGATCGAGAGGCATTCGCAGACGTCACGCGCCGCGACGCCCGAGGGATCGAAGCCCTGGACGATGCTCAGGACGCCTTCGATCCGCGCCACCGTGATGCCGAGCCGCTCGGCCATCTCCGCGACCGGTTCGCCGAGATAGCCCGAATCATCCACCGCATCGATCAGATGCCGGCCGATGATCCGGTCCGCCGGGTCAGTGACCGCCAGATCGAGCTGGGCGCTGAGATGGTCGTGGAGGGAGGCCTCCACCGTCAGCCCGCTCTCGAAACCGTCCGGCCCCTCCTCGAAGGACCCACCGGAGCCGCCATAGGCGCCGCCGATGATCGGCAGCGAATCGGCGCCGCGCGTGTCGAGCCGCGCCACGCTGGGCTGCTCACCCTGGAAGACGTTGTCGAGCCCGGTGCCGAGCCGGTTTTCCATACCTTCCTGGCTGTTCAGGCTCTCCGAGCGGGCAAAGGTCTCGGCATCGACAGCCAGCGGCCCGTCGCCGCCATTGGCGCGCAGAGGCCCCTCCGTCACATCGTCGCGCTCCAGCAACGGATTCCGCTCAAGCTCGCCCTCGACGAAGCTCTGCAGCTCCAGATGCGACAATTGCAGAAGCTTGATCGCCTGCAGGAGCTGCGGCGTCATCACCAGGGACTGGCCCTGGCGCAGCTCCATGCGCGGCATCATCGCCATTGCGCTCGTAACCCTTTCATGCCAGCGCGCCATTTCGGCACGCTTCTTGCCTGTGGCTAGAGCCTAGCGGCGCGAGAGCGGCGCGTCAAAGCCCTTGCCTCGGCATTGAGCAGCGAAGTTAATGCGCTGCAGCATGAAGCCGCGATTGCGGCCGAATCATCCGATTTTAGCGGCTCAGAGCCGGAAATCCTCGCCCAGATAAACCCGGCGGACATCGGGATTGGCGATGATCTCGGCCGGCGAGCCTTCCGTCAGCACGCGGCCGGAGTGGATGATATAGGCGCGGTCGACGAGGCCGAGCGTCTCGCGGACATTGTGGTCGGTGATCAGCACGCCGATGCCGCGATCGGTCAATTGCCGCACCAGCGCCTGGATGTCGCCGACCGCGATCGGGTCGATGCCGGCGAAAGGCTCGTCGAGCAGGATGAAGGAGGGCTTGCCGGCAAGCGCGCGCGCGATCTCGCAGCGCCGCCGCTCGCCGCCCGAGAGCGCGATCGACGGCGCCTTGCGCAGCCGGGCGATGTTGAACTCCTCGAGCAGCTGGTCGAGCTGGCGCTCGCGCGCCTTGCGGTTGGGCTCGACCACTTCGAGCACGGCGCGGATATTGTCCTCGACGCTCAGGCCCCGGAAGATCGAGGCCTCCTGCGGGAGATAGCCGATACCGAGCCGGGCGCGCTGGTACATCGGCAAATCGGTGATGTCGTTGCCTTTGAGCGAGATGACGCCGAGATCGGCGGGGACCAGCCCGGTGATCATGTAGAAGATCGTGGTCTTGCCGGCGCCGTTGGGGCCGAGCAGGCCAACGGCCTCGCCCTGGCGCACGAACAGGCTCGCCTCCGAGACGACCGTGCGCCCGCCATAGCTCTTGCGCAGCCCGCTGACGGCGAGCACGCCCGGTCCGCCGATCGCCGCTGCGACAGGCGTGGTGTCAGTCCGCTCGCGCCCGCCGAACAAGCCGCGAATGCGGCCAAACAGGCCCGCCTCGCCGCGCGCCGTGACGGCCTGAGGAATATCGGTTTGCGGCATGTCGGAAATCGTCACTGCGAGCGCTGGCCTGGTCTGGGAACGGAGAGGGGCCGGCGCCCCGTGAGCGGGTCTTTACGAAGCGGATCTTAGTTCGTCGGCGTGGCGGGGCGCGCGCCACCGGCAGCCGGCTTGGCAGGCGTGGTCTTGCCGGCCTCGTTCTTGCCGGCCTCGGTCGAGTTCGGCACGAAGAAGCCCTGCACGCGGCCGGTCTTGTTCTCGACATTGGCGATGCCGGTGACGGTGTTGTAGGTCAGCTTCTCGCCGCGCGTGATGTTGGGACCGTCGTTCAGCGCGACATTGCCGGTCATGATCACGACATTATTGGCGCGGTCGAAGACCGCATTGTCCGAGGTCGCGGCCTGTGTCTTGGAGACGACCGTGACCGGCCCCTTGCATTCGATGCGCTTGATGCTGCTGTCATTCGCGTTGCCGCCGGCCGACGGGGCAACGGCGGGTGCGGCGGCAGGCGCTGCGGTCGAAGCCGTCGCCTTCGCGGCTCCAGCTCCACCCTGCTGACCGTTGCGCCCCTCGTAGAACACGGTCATCACCGTGCAACGCACCGTCGTTTCGCCCTGCACCGCCACGACATTGCCGGTGAAGACGGCCCGATTCTCCTTGTCGAGCACGTCGAGCTTGTCGGCGTCGATCTTGATCGGCTCCTTGCTGTCGCCGCCGAGCCCGCCGAGCGCCGAATCGCCGCCGCCACGGGCCTTCTTCCCCTGCGCCTGGGCGGCCCCGGGAACCAGCGCCGCGAAAGCAAGCGCAGCAGTCAGGACGAACAGGGCGGTCTTGCCGGCGAGGGCAGTCTTGCCGGCTAGGGCAGTCTTGCCGATCGTTCCGTGAAGCTTTGACGCTTGGCGCATGTCACTGTCTCGTTTCGGTGTCGGGAAGGCCAGCGGGCGATGCCGCCGCGCCGTCTGCCGGAACAACCTGGCGCGGCGCCAGCAGTTCCGGCGCCGGCGTGCTGCCTTGACGTTCGGGGCCGGCAAGCGTGCCGGCCGGAGCATTCACGATAACCGCACGGACGTGTCCCTGGAAAGCGATCAGCGCACCATTATCCTTCACATCGAGCGTATCGGCATCGATGGTGGTCGTGCCGAGATTGACCTTGACCGGCTCCTTCGAGACCACCGTGCCGCCTTTGAAGTCGATATCGGCGGTGCGCATATGGATGTCATAGCCCGTTTCGGTGCGGACATGGACATCGTCGACGAGCTGGAGCTTTTCCTTCTGCGTATCGAACAAGCCCGTCCGCGAGCTCACCGTGACCCAGCCCTCGCGTTCCATCTGGATCCGGGCCTTCAGCGACATCAGCTCGACCTGCGTCGGGTTGCGGATATCCTGCAAGGCGGCCTCGGCATTGACTTCATAAGGCCGGTTATCCTTGCGGTAGCCCGAGAGCTTGGGCGTCTCCATCTTGACCTTGCCGTTCGAGATGCCGACCGCACCGAGCGAGACATTCGCCAGGCCGCGCAGCGGATTCAAGAACGGTGCCACGACGAGGCCGAGCACCGCGACGACCGCAGTGATCGGGATGGCGCGACGCAGCAGGCGCACCAATAGCGTATGCCGGCGCGCCGCCTTGAAGGCAGCCAGCCGGTGGGCGGCGTTCCCTGAGGACGGCCCAGTCCAGTCATTCGATGTCATAGCCACAGTCATGCCCCGCGCAATGGCAGTCGCTAACGGCTTTTTCGTGTCACCAGCCTGGCGGCATCGCGCCCCTCGCGCCGCCTGCTTTGCTCCAGACAGACGCTGGATGACTTAGAATTTGTCAAGTATGCGCGAAGATATCGTTTTCCGCCCAGCCGGCGAGATCGAGCTCGGCGCGATGGGGCAGGAAGCCGAAACAGGCCTGCGCCAGCTCGGTGCGGCCCTCCCGCGCCAGCATCGCATCCAGCCGCACCTGCAGCGCATGCAGGTGCAGCACGTCGGACGCCGCGTAGGTGAGCTGTGCCTCGCTCAGCGTGTCGGCGCCCCAATCCGAGGATTGCTGCTGCTTCGACAATTCGATTCCCAACAGCTCCCGGACCAGATCCTTCAGGCCGTGGCGGTCGGTATAGGTGCGCGTCAGCTTGGAGGCGATCTTGGTGCAATAGATCGGGCCGGTGACGACGCCGAAGGCCTGGCGCAGCACGGCGACGTCGAAGCGGGCGAAATGGAACAGCTTCAGCACCGACGGATCGGTGAGCAGGCGGATCAGGTTCGCCGGCTTCTCGCCGTCCTTCAGGATCTGCACGACATCGGCGGTGCCGTCGCCGCGCGAGAGCTGCACCACGCAGAGCCGGTCGCGATGCGGGTTCAGGCCGAGCGTCTCGGTATCGATCGCGACGCTCGGGCCGGCGACGAAGTCGTCGGGCAGGTCACCGCGATGGAAACGAATGGTCATGGCGCAAACCTCGCTCTGCGGCGCAAGCGCCCCGTGAAACCTGACTGACGCATTCCTTGCGGCAGCTGCTCCGCAGCTAGCGGCGCGGCTGCCGCCATTCAAGCCTTTTCCGCGTTAACCTTCTATTCACCATAAACTTCCTGCGCCCGCCGATGCATGCCAGAACAGCAGGATCGGAGCCTCGTCATGTCCCTTTTCCGCCTGCTGACCGATCTCGACGGACGCATCGGGCTTAGCCGCTTCTGGTTCGGCAGCGCCCTGGTGGCGCTGATGCTTCTCGCGATCCAGCTTGGCGCGCCGCACCTCGCCGGGCGGCATGCCGGCCCGATCATCGCCTTCGCCAATGCCTTTGCCCTGTTCCCCTGGGCCGCGCTGGCGGCCAAGCGCTCGACCGACCGTGGCGGCACGGCGCTGTTCGGCATCCTGCTGGTCTGCGCGATAGTGCTGCCCGGCCAGCTCAAGCCGTTCCTATCGTCCTATGTCTGGGGGCCTTCGCTCGACACGATAGCGCTGCTTGCCTGGGTGGTCGCTCTCGTCGATCTGGGGATGCTGCCTTCCGCCCATGACGACGAGCGGGTTGCGGAGGCTGCGACCGATGCTAAAGCGAGTGCATGGACCAGCAGCTCGACGCCCCCCTCCTCGCCTTCGACCCAACCGATCCCGTCGCCCTGACGCAGGCGCTGGTGCGCTGCCCGTCGGTGACGCCGGCGGAGGGCGGCGCCTTGTCGCTGCTCGCGGCCGTGCTGACCTCGGCGGGCTACAGCGTGCACCGTCCCGTCTTCAGCGCGGACGGCATGCCCGATATCGAGAACCTTTATGCCCGCATCGGCACGGAGGGGCCCGTCCTCGCCATTGCCGGCCATAGCGATGTCGTGCCGGTCGGCGACGCCGAGGCCTGGACGCGCGATCCCTTCGGCGGGGAGATCGTCGACGGGGTGCTCTATGGGCGCGGCGCCTGCGACATGAAGGGCGGCCTCGCCGCCATGATTTCCGCCGCCTTGCGCTTCCGCCGCGACAACCCGCAGGCACCCGGCTCGATCGCCTTCCTGATCACCGGCGACGAGGAAGGCCCGGCGATCAACGGCACGGTCAAGCTGCTGGCCTGGGCGCAGAGCCAAGGCGAGCGCTTCGACCATTGCCTGCTCGGCGAGCCGACCAATCCCGCGAGCATGAGCGACATGATCAAGATCGGCCGGCGCGGCTCGCTGACCGGCAAGCTCACGGTCGACGGCAAGCAGGGCCATGTCGGCTACCCCCACCTCGCCGACAATCCGATTCGCGGCATGGTGCGGCTGCTGGCAGCACTCGACGCAACACCGCTCGATGGTGGCACGACGCATTTCGACCCGAGCAATCTCGAGGTCACGACGCTCGACGTCGGCAATCCGTCGAGCAATGTCGTGCCGGCGCAGGCCAAGGCCGTGTTCAACATCCGCTTCAACGACAGCTGGACCCCGGAGACGCTCGCCGCCGAGATCGAGCGGCGTGTGCGTGAGGCGGCCGGCAACCTGGTGCGGTACGAGCTGGCCTTCCAGCCGACCAACGCCGTCGCCTTCCTGACCGAGCCCGGCCCCTTCGTCGCCATGGTCGCAGATGCAGTCGAGGCCGAGACCGGCAAGCGCCCGGTGCTGTCGACCACCGGCGGCACCTCCGACGCCCGCTTCATCAAGAACTATTGCCCGGTGGTGGAGTTTGGCGTCGTCGGCCAGACCATGCATCAGATCGATGAGCGCGTCGCCGTGGCGGACCTGACGGCGCTGGAGCGGATCACGCACAGGCTGCTCGACAGCTATTTTGCACCGCAACATAAGCCTTGACCATCGCGGCCGGCGTGCCAATATGAGTCTTAGACGAAAGTCTAAGATTGATCATTGGAGTGTCGGCCATGGCGCTTGCTGCCGATGATGTGGCGCGCTCTCTGCGCGGCTCGTGGCGTCTGATGTCCCAAGGCGCCAAGGCGCTGCCGGAACTCGATTTATCGAGCGAGGGCTTCCTGCGCTCCTATGGCGCAGCCGTGCTGACGCTGCCGGCGATGGTCGCGGTGCTCGCGGCCGAACGGAGCATCGCCGGCCTCCCCAACAGCGATGGCCTGTTTCATTCGGCGCCGCTGGTGATCGCCGTCATCGCCTCGCAGGCCGCCGCCTTCCTTTGCGTGCCCGCGCTGCTCGTCGCGCTTGCCCCGCATCTCACGCGCTCCCCTGCCCTGTCGGGCTTCATCATCGCCTGGAACTGGACGGAGATCCTCGCGGCCGGCCTGCTGGCGATCCCGGCGGCCGTGCATGCGATCGGCTGGTCGACACCCGAGATCGCCGCGATGCAATGGCTCGCCTTCGCGGTGATCGTGGCGCGGCTGCGCTACGCCGCCGCCAAGGTGACGCTCGGCGCAGAGCATGGCCTCGCCTTGACCATCGTCTGCGCCAGCTTCCTCGGCCAGTTCGGCCTCGCGCGACTGCTGGGGCTTTGGGGGTTTTAGCGTCGGCTAACCTGACTCGGAAACACGCCTAAGCGGCACACGGCCCAAGATCACGTTTCCACACAATGCTCTAGTAATCCACGCCCGCCAGATAGAGCCCCGAGGGCGGCGCCAGCGCCGCGCATTGCGAGCGGTCGCGCGCGGCCAGGACCTTGCCGAGCTTGTTTTCCGGCCAACGCCCGGCCCCGACCATCTTCAGGCAGCCGACCATGGAGCGGACCTGATGGTGCAGGAAGGAGCGGGCATGGACATAGGCCACGATCTCGGCTCCCTCGCGCCGGACGTCGAAGCGGTCGAGCGTGCGCATCGGGCTGTTGGCCTGGCATTCGGCAGCGCGGAAGGTCGTGAAGTCGTGATGGCCCAGCAGGGCCTTGGCCGAGCGGTCCATGGCCTCGTGATCGAGCCTGATCGGAACATGCCAGAGCCTGTCGCGATCGAGCGTCGGCTGGGCGCGGCGGTCGAGGATGCGGTAGATGTAATAGCGCCGCTTTGCCGAGATGCGTGCGTCGAAATCATCGGGCACGATCTCTGCGCTGACGACGGCGACAGGCAGGTGCTTCAGCCGCGCATTGGTCGCGTCGCGCACGACGTCGCTGCGCCAGTCCTTGTCGAGATCGACATGGGCGACCTGATGCGTCGCGTGCACCCCGGCATCGGTGCGGCCGGCGCAATGCAGGCGCACGGCATGACCGCAGAAGCCTTCGATCGATTCCTCGACGCTCTGCTGCACCGACGGCCCGTTGAGCTGGCGCTGCCAGCCCGAGAACGGCGTGCCGTCATATTCGATGACGAGCTTGTAGCGCGGCATCAGAGCCTGATGCCGAAAAGTGCAAGGCGGTTTTCGGGCGACATCATGCGCATGCTCTAAAGCTTCGCGCCGGCCGCAAGCTTCGTCCCGCGCAGGAATTCCGCCCCCGTGACAGGCCGCCCGCCGGCGCGCTGGACCTGCAGCAGCCTCACCGCGCCCTCCGCGCAAGCGACGGTGCCCTCGCCGTCGAGCAAGGTGCCGGGCTCGGCCGCCCCGCCTGCCAGCGCCGTGCGCAAGATCTTCAGCCGCTCCGGGCCCTTGCCCAGATCGACCTCGGCGAAAGCGCCGGGAAAGGGCGAGAGACCGCGCACGAGATCGTGGACCTGCTTGGCCGGGCGCGCCCAATTCAACTTCGCCTCGGCATTGCCGATCTTGGCGGCGTAGGTCACGCCCTCCTCCGGCTGCGGTGTGAAGCGCAAGCCGCCGCGGCCGAGCGCTGCAAGCGCGCGCACCATCAGATCCGCTCCGAGCGGCGCCAGCCGGTCGTGCAGTTCGCCCGCCGTCATGTCCGGACCAATCGCCAAGGTCTCGACCATGCCGACAGGGCCGGTATCGAGGCCCGCCTCCATCTTCATGACGCAGACGCCGCTCTCGGCGTCGCCGGCCATGACGGCGCGCTGAATCGGGGCCGCGCCGCGCCAGCGTGGCAGCAGCGAGGCGTGCAGGTTCAGGCAGCCGAGTTCCGGCAGATCGAGGATCGCCTGGGGCAGGATCATGCCATAGGCGACGACGACCGCGACATCCGCCTGATGCGAGGCGGTGGTCTCGACCGCCTCCTCCGATTTCAGGGTCTTGGGCGTGAAGACGGGAATGCCGAAGCGCTCGGCGGCGCGCTGCACCGGCGAGGGTTTGAGATCGAGCCCCCGGCCCGCCTGCGCCGGGGCACGGGTGTAGCAAGCCACGACCTCGTGGCCTTGCCCGATGATCTCGGTCAGGGTCGGCACGGCGAAATCGGGCGTGCCCATGAAGATGACGCGCAAACTCATACGCTGAACATGACCCCAACCCTAGCCTTTGTACTCACGCCGCGCTTTCGCGCTTCGCCATCTTGGCGAAGCGCTTGGTCACGCGCTCGCGCTTGAGGCGCGACAGATAATCGATGAACAGCACGCCGTTGAGATGGTCGACCTCATGCTGCAGGCAGGTGGCGAGCAGGCCCTCGGCCGCAATCTCCTGGGCCTTTCCGTCGAGATCCATATAGCGGAGCTTGATCGAAGCGGGCCTTTCGACCTCCTCGTAATATTCTGGGATCGAGAGACAGCCCTCCTCATGGGTGCTCATCTCCTCGGAGGTCCAGATCACCTCCGGATTGACGAAGACCATCGGGGCCTTTTCCTCGTCATCGCTCTTCGAGAGATCGATCGTCACGATGCGCTTGGGCACCCCGATCTGGATCGCGGCCAGCCCGATGCCGGGTGCGTCATACATCGTCGCCAGCATGTCGGCGGCGAGCGTCTTGATCTCGGGAGTGATCGTATCGACCGGCGCAGAAACCTGACGCAGGACGGAATCGGGCAGGATAACGAGTGGACGAATGGCCATGGGGGCTCTGCGCGGAATTTTTCGAGGTTGCCGCGACATAAGCACTTGTGCGCAAGCGGTCAAACTGTTCCGCTTTCGTTCGAAATTTCTACCCGAATCTGCTAGGCTCTTCCGATGAAAGAGATCGCCTTCATCCTGCTCGACCGTCCCGTGAGCTGGGCCGAGGCCGCACTCGGCTTCGCCGGCTTGAGTCTCCTCTTGCTCGTACTGGTCGTCATCTCGTCCTGGCGCGGCGCCTCGCGGCGCACGCTCGAGGCCGCCATGGCGGTTGAGCGCGCCCGCGAGATGGACGACAAGGTCGCCGAAATGAACCGCACCCAGGCGGAGCTGTCAGGCCGCCTGCAGTCGATGGCCGAGATCCTCTCGACGCGGCAGGGCGATCTCGCCCGCCTCGTCGCCGAGCGGATGGACGGTTTGCGCCAGCAGGTCGGCGCCGGGCTGGAGCAGAATGTCCGCCAGACCTCGGAGAGCCTCGGCAAATTGCAGGAGCGGCTCGCCGTCATCGACTCCGCCCAGAAGAACCTGACCGACCTCACCTCCGAGGTGGTGACGCTGAAGGACGTGCTCTCGAACAAGCAGGCACGCGGCGCTTATGGCCAGGGTCGCATGGAGGCGATCATCCGCGACGGGCTGCCCGCCGCCTTCTTCGCCTTCCAGCCCCAGCTCTCCAACGGCAAGCGGCCCGACTGCATGGTGACGCTGCCCGGCGACGGGCGCGGCCTGGTGATCGACGCGAAATTCCCGCTGGAAAGCTTCACCATGCTGCGCGAGGCGCGCGGCGACGAGGCGAAGAAGGCCGCAGGCGTGCGTGTCCGCAATGATGTCGGCGTGCATGTGAAGGACATCGCCGAGCGTTACTTCCTGCCGGGCGAGACGCAGGACCTGGCCCTGCTCTTCGTGCCATCTGAATCGATCTATGCCGATCTGCACGAGCATTTCGACGATGTGATCCAGAAGGCGCATCGCGCCCGGATCATGATCGTCTCGCCCTCGCTGCTGGCGCTCGCAATCCAGTTGATGCAGTCGCTGGTGCGCGACGCCCGCATGCGCGAGGAGGCGCAGGTGATCCAGTCCGAGGTCGGCAAGCTGCTCGCCGATGTGCGCCGCCTCGGCGACCGGGCCGAGAAGCTCGACCAGCATTTCCGCCAGGCCCAGGAGGATGTCTCCGGTATCCGCACCTCGGTCGGCAAGATCGCCAGCCGCGGCGAGAGGATCGGCGCGCTTGAATTCGACGACGCCAAAGCAGCCGAGCCGACGCTGCCCTTCGCCAAGGGGCTGGCGCTGAAGGCCGCAGCGGAGTGAGCCTGGCCTCGCCGGCGCTCTAACCCTTGCTGAGCACCTGGAGCAGCGCCTTGTGAAACTCCTCGGGCGCCTCGACCTGCGGGGAGTGGCCAAGTTCGGGGAATTCGACGAGCTGCGCATTGGGAATGGCCTTGGCGGCCTCCCGTCCAAGCTGTTGATAGAGGCCGAGCGTCTTCTGCAGCTCGGGCGTGGCGCGGTTGGCTCCCGGAGCGGTGCGGTCCTTGCCGCCGATCATCAGGGTCGTCGGCACCTGGATATTCGGGAATTCATGGATGACCGGCTGGGTGAAGACCATGTCAGAGGTCTGCGCCTGGTTCCAGGCGACCGCCTGCTTGCCGTCGCCGGCATACATCCCCGCGAGCATCGCAACCCATTGGTCGTATTCGGGCTTCCAGTTGCCGTTGTAGTAGAAGCGCTGTTGATAGGCCTTGATGCTCTCGAAGCTCGTCTTCAGCTCGGCCTGAAAGCCTGCGTCGAGCGTGGCATAGGGAACGCCCTTCGCCTGCCAGTCCTCAAGCCCGAGAGGATCGACCAATACGAGGCGCTCGACGGTCCCCGGATACATCAGCGCGTAGCGGG
The DNA here is from genome assembly GCF_964252745.1 of Allobosea sp. LjRoot9. Taxonomy (NCBI): domain Bacteria; kingdom Pseudomonadati; phylum Pseudomonadota; class Alphaproteobacteria; order Hyphomicrobiales; family Alloboseaceae; genus Allobosea; species Allobosea sp. LjRoot9. Next base: position 430,171 of record NZ_CAXUPC020000002.1, read on the forward strand.
CCGCGAGCATGCCGCCCATTGAATGCCCCATGATGATGACGCGCTGAATGCCGAGCTCCTTCAGCAGCCCCGCCGTATTGGCCGCTAATTGCTGAAAGCTGAACTGGTAGCCCGCCGGCTTAGTCGATTTGCAGAAGCCGATCTGGTCGGGCGCCACGACGCGGTAGCCGGCCTGCGTCAGGACCTTGATGGTCGCATCCCAGGTTCCGGCGCAGAAATTCTTGCCATGCAGGAGCATGACGGTCTGGCCATTCGCCTGACCGCTCGCCGGAATGTCGAGATAGGCCATTTCGAGCGGCTGACGCTGCGAGATGAAGTCGTGGATCTTGACCGGATAGGCGTAGTCGAAGCCTTCCAGCCGGGAGCCATAGGCGGCAACGCCGGTTTGCTGGGCGCTGGCCGGCGCCGCCAGAGCGAACAGAATGGCGGCTGCGGTGGCGATACGCATGGAGCGTCCTTCCGTCAGGGATGCGGACGCCTTGATAGTCTGCGAAGACGTGACCGGCTCCCGCCATCTCGCCCGGCCCGGATCACGATCCGCTGAGCGAACGCTGCGGAAGCCTCCGGCGAGGCTACGGGTTGCGGCGCATCTCAGGCGCGGCTCAACGCTGCCGAGAGTTCCGGCTTCACGTTCAACGTCTGGAACACGACGCAATAGCGCTCGGTCAGTTTCAGCAGCGTGTCGAGCTTCTCCTGCGGGGCGTCGGTCTCGACATCGAAGGAGAGGCGGATCGCCTTGAAACCGACGGGTGCATCCTTGGCGACGCCGAGCGTGCCGCGGAAATCGAGATCGCCCTCGGCACGGACGGTGCCCTTCTTCAATTCGATCTCAAGCGCGGTCGCGACCGCCTTCAGCGTCACGCCGGCGCAGGCAACGAGCGCCTCGAGCAGCATGTCGCCGGAGCAGAGCTCGGCACCGGAACCGCCGGTCGCCGGGTGCAGGCCGGCAAGCGCGATGGCGCGGCCGGTCTCGACCTTGCAGGCGATGTGCTGGTCGTCGAGCTCGCCCCGCGCCTTCAGCGTGATGACCGCCGCATCGGGCGTCTCGCGATACTGGTCCTTGAGCGGAGCCTGGAGGGCGCGCAGGGCTGTGACGTCCATGGTTTCAACCTTCTTGGGACAAGCGACGATGCCCGTCGCAAATAGTGCTGCTAACCGGATCAGGCCAGAGCATTGCGCGAAAAAACGGGTACCGGCTTTTCGCTTGAGCAATGCTCTAAACTCTTAGAATCGATCACGTTTCTCGCATTCGGACAATTCCGTCCGAATGCGACGTGATCTGAGGCTGCCGGCGCAGGGCCGGGCAGCGCCCTACCACCACATCCCCGCCGTCTCGGCGGTCTTGTGCTGCTGCGGCTCCTCGTCACGCAGCGAACGATCGAGCGTGCGCAAAACCTCGCGCTTGCTCGCCTCGAAGGCGGGCGAGAGCCGGTCGCGCGGGCGGGCAAGCGGATTGTCGAGCTCGTCGAAGATGCGGCCGGGCTTGGGCTGCATCACGATGATGCGGTCGGCCAGGGTCACCGCCTCCTCGACATCATGCGTCACCATCACGACCGTTGGCCTGCTCTCCTCCCAGAGCGCCAGCAGATGGCCGTGCAGGCTCGCCCGCGTCGTGGCGTCGAGCGCCGAGAACGGCTCGTCCATCAGCAGGAGTTTCGGCCGCGTGATCAGCGCCCGAGCGATGGCGATGCGCTGCTGCTGGCCGCCGGAAAGCTCGCGTGGCCAGCGCTTCTCATAGCCGGCGAGGCCGACGCGGACGAGCGCATTGGTCACGAGCCCCTCGCGCTCGAAGGCGGAGAGATGCGAGAGCCCGAAAGCGACATTGTCGGTAACGCTGAGCCAGGGAAACAATCGCGGCTCCTGGAAGATCACGCCGACATCGGCGCGCGGCTCATGGATCGCCTCGCCGTCGAGCAGGATGCGTCCGGCGCTCGGCCGGTCGAGGCCCGCGATCAAGCGCAGCAATGTCGTCTTGCCGCAGCCCGAGCCGCCGACGAGGGCGAGGATCTCGCCCGCCGCCACGCTGGCGGTGATCGCCGACAAGGCACGCGTGCCGTCGGCATAGGTTTTCGAGAGGGTCTCGAAGCTCAGCATCGCGGATGCCTTTCAGAGCGTGTCGCGGCCGAGATCCTGCCAGGCGAGGAAGGGCCGCGTAATGGCGAGCAGCAGCCCGTCGGCCAGCTTGCCGAGCACGGCGAAGCTGATGATGGCCGCGATGATGGTGTCGGGGCGGCCGAGCTGCTGGCCGTCCACGAGCAGGTAACCAAGGCCCTCGCTCGCGCCCATGATCTCGGCAGCGACCACGAACATGAAGCCGAGGCCGAGGCCCGAGCGCAGCGCCGTGAACCAGGCCGGCAGGATCGCCGGCAGCAGGACACGCCGGACCATGGCGAGCCGGCCGAGCCGGAAGACGCGACCAACCTCGACGATCTTGCGGTCGATGCCCTGGATCGCGGCCGCCACCCCGAGATAGACCGGGAAGAACACGCCGACCGCGATCAGCGCGACCTTCGAGGCCTCGAAGATGCCGAACCACAGGATGAAGAGCGGCACCCAGGCGATCGAGGGGATCGCGCGCAGCGCCTGAAGCGTCGGGTCGAGCAAGCCGCGCGCGACGGGTAGAGCCCCCGTCAGTGCACCCAGAACCGTGCCGACGCCCGCGCCCAGGCCGAAACCGGCGGCGACACGCCAGAGTGTCGCCGTGACATGGGTCAGGAGCTCGCCCGAGACCGCCAGGCCCCAGAGCGTCCGCCCGACTACGCTGGGCGGCGGCATCAGACGGCCATTGGCGATGCCGGCCCGGACCAGGAGCTCCCAGAGCGCGGCGAGCGCTATCGGCAGCAGCCAGCCGGCGAGACCGAGGCGACGAGAGCCGGGGCGACGAGAGCTGGCGCCGGGCGAGCCCGGAGTTTTCGCCTGCGTCGCGGCTGCGATCTCCAGCGTGCTCATCGCGCCTCGACCGCCTCAGTTGGTCGCGGCGAAGCGCCGGTCGAGCAGATCGTCGACGACCGCCTTGATGTCGGTCGTCGCGGGCAGCACGCCGGCTTCCTTCAAGGCGAGGCCGGCGGCGATGATCGTATCGGCCTGCGCCTGGCCAATGCTGGAATGCGTCAGCTCGGTGCGGGTGAGCTGGCGCTCGATCACGGCATCCGAGAGCTTGGTGTAGTCGATCAGCGTCTTCTTCAGCTCCGCCGGATTGGCGAGCGCATAGACGCGCGCCTCCTCATAGGCGGCGATGACCTTGTGCACGAGGGCCGGGTTTTCCCTGGCGAAGGCCTCGCGGACATTGAGGATGCCCCAGGTGTTGTCCTCAGCCTTGCGGTGGAAGAGTTTTGCGCCGCTCTCGACCTCGGCTGCCGCCATCAGCGGGTCGAGCCCGGCCCAGGCGTCGACATCGCCGCGCTCCAGAGCGAGGCGGCCATCGGCATGCTGCAGCAGGACGAGCTTGACGTCCTTCTCGGTCAGCTTGGCCTCGGCCAGCGCCCTGACCAGGAAGATATGCGGGTCGGTGCCGCGCGTCACGGCGACGCGCTTGCCCTTGAGGTCAGCGACCTTGGTGATCTCGCTCTTGGCGCCGGTGACCAGAGCCGTCCATTCCGGTCGCGAATAGACATAGATCGACTTGATCGGGTTGCCGTTGATCTTGCCGATCAGGGCTGCCGCGCCGGCGGTCGAGCCGAAATCGAGCGAGCCGGCATTGAGGAATTCGAGCGCCTTGTTGGAGCCGGCCGACTGAACCCAGCGCACGGCGATGCCCTCGGGGGCGAGCGCCTTTTCGAGGATGCCGCGCTCCTTCAGCACGAGGCTGACGGGGTTGTAGGTCGCGTAGTCGATGCGGATTTCCTTGGGGGCCTGCGCAAAGGCGGAGGCTGCGCCCAGGGCAAGCGAGGCGGCGGCGAAACCGGCGATGGCGAGGCGGCGTGTGAGCGTGCTCATGATCGATCCCTTGTTGCGATGACGCGCAGGGATCGGGACAGACTCGCAAGCCTGCCCTTGGCCCCGACGCTTTAGCTGCACTTATTTCGCGCCCGCAAGCTGCTGGCTCAAATCGGCGCGTATCCGTCTTTTAGGTCCGTACGTTCTGTTTGTCAAACACGACATCCGATGATGTTGAATTGTAAATTGCACATTCTGCCGATGTGTAATTTATCTGCTTTGCGAATCCCGCCGGCATGTTAACGAGCGGAATGGGCCGAGGCCGCATGGCCCGGAATCGAGGGTGAGCCGCCGTGTCGTCCGTCGCCGATCAGCCGCGCCTCGCGCTCGCCGAGGTGCTGGAGAACCCCGCCCGGGCCGTCGCGAACCTCATCGCCCGATTGGGCAAACCCACCACCGCCGAGATGCGCCAGGCGCTGGTAGCGCATCTGCGCCGCGTGCTCGAGGAAGGCCATGCCTCGGCCAAGGATCTGCTCGCCGGCCCGCGCAACGGCCTCGCCTGCGCCGCGCGCATCTCCGCGACGATGGACGGGATCATCGCCTGCCTGCATATCGCGGCGAGCGAGCATTTCTACCAGGCGGTCAACCCGTCGCAATCCGAGCGCATCGCCGTCGTCGCGGTCGGCGGCTATGGCCGCGGCACTCTCGCGCCGGGCTCCGACGTCGATCTGCTGTTCCTGTTCCCGCACAAGCAGACTGCCTGGGGCGAGAGCGTGGTCGAGGCGATGCTCTACCCGCTCTGGGACCTGAAGCTGAAGGTCGGCCACTCCGTGCGCTCGATCGACGACTGCATGCGCGAGGCGCGCGCCGACATGACGATCCGGACCGCGCTGCTCGAAGCGCGTTTCCTCATCGGGGACAGGTCGCTCTTCGACGAGATGGTGCGCCGCTTCGGGGCCGAGGTGGTGGAGGGCACGGCGCCTGCCTTCACCGAGGCCAAGCTCGCCGAGCGCGAGACCCGTGTGCGCCGCGCCGGCACCTCACGCTATCTGGTCGAGCCCAACGTCAAGGACGGCAAGGGCGGCCTGCGCGACCTCAACACCCTGTTCTGGATCGCGAAATACGCCTATCGCGTCGATGATGTCAGCGAGCTGGTCGCAGCCGGCCTGTTCGACCGCAAGGAACTGGTAATGTTCCAGCGTTCGGAGGAGTTCCTCTGGCGCGTGCGCTGCTGGATGCATTTCATCACCGGCCGGGCCGAGGAGCGCTTGTCCTTCGACCTCCAGCGCCAGGTCGCCGCCGCGATCGGCTATGCCGGGCGCAGCGGCCAGGCGCCGGTCGAACGCTTCATGAAAGCCTATTTCCTCGTCGCCAAGGATGTCGGCGATCTGACCGCCATCGTCTGTGCGGCGCTGGAGGCGCGCCAGCAGAAGCCGCGCGCCTCACTCTCGCGCCTGCTCGGCTCGTTTGCCAAGCGCAAGCGCGTGCGCGCACTCGGCCACCCCGATTTCACGCTGAAGAGCCAGCGTCTCAACGTGATCGACGACAACGCCTTCCGGCGCGATCCGGTCAACCTGCTGCGGCTCTACGAGATCGCCAGCCGCGACGACATCGCCATCCACCCCGACACCAGCCGGCTGGTGACGCAGTCGCTGCGCCTGGTCACGGCGCAATTGCGCCACGATCCCGAAGCCAACCGCATCTTCCTGGAGATCCTGACCGGGCGGCGCTCGCCGGAGCCGGTGCTGCGGCGGATGAACGAGTCGGGGCTGCTGGGGCGCTTCATCCCGGATTTCGGCCGCGTCGTCGCGATGATGCAGTTCAACATGTATCACCACTATACGGTCGACGAGCACCTGATCCGCTCGATCGGCGTCTTGGCGGAGATCGATGCCGGCGTCCTCGAAATCGAGCACCCGCTCGCCAACGAGATCATGCCGACGGTCGCCAACCGCCGGGCGCTCTATGTCGCGCTGTTCCTGCACGACATCGCCAAGGGCCGGCTGGAGGACCACTCGATCGCCGGCGCCAAGATCGCCCGCAAGCTCTGTCCCCGGCTGGGCCTGAGCGAGGCGCAGACCGAGACGGTCGCCTGGCTGGTCGAGCACCATCTCGACATGTCGACCGTTGCCCAGAGCCGCGACCTCGGCGACCCCAAGACGATCGAGACCTTTGCCGCGACCGTGCAGACGCTGGAGCGGTTGAAGCTCTTGCTCATCCTCACCGTTGCCGACATCAAGGCGGTCGGCCCCGGCGTCTGGAACGGCTGGAAGGGCCAGCTCCTGCGCACGCTCTATTATGAGACCGAGATCGTGCTCGCCGGCGGCTATTCCGTGATCGAGCGCAAGGCCCGCGTCGAGAAGAAGCAGGATGCGCTGAAGGAACAGCTCGCCGATTGGCCCGAGACCGAGCGCAACGCCTATCTCGCCCGCCATTATCCGCCCTACTGGATCAAGACCGACCTCGCCCGCCAGGAGAAGCACGCCCGCTTCCTCAGGCAGGCCGAGAGCGAGGGCCGCACCACAGCGACCGCCGTCGAGACCGACCAGTTCCGCGGCATCACCGAGCTCACCATCCTGGCGCCTGACCATCCGCGCCTGCTGGCGATCGTCACCGGAGCCTGCGCAGCGGCCGGCGGTAACATCGTCGATGCGCAGATCTTCACCACCACCGACGGGCTCGTGCTCGACACGATTTCGGTCTCGCGCGCCTTCGACCGGGACGACGACGAACTGCGCCGGGCCGAGCGGATCGCGGCAGCGATCGAGCGCGCGTTGAAGGGGGAGATCAAGATCGCGGATCTGGTGGCGCAGCGCCGCGCCCCGCCGCCGCGCGGCCAGACCTTCCAGCTCGCGCCCGAGGTCATCATCGACAATGTGCTCTCGGCCCGCCACACCGTGCTCGAGGTCTCAGGGCTCGACCGGCCCGGCCTGCTCTACGATCTGACCACCGCGATCGGGAAGCTCAACCTCAACATCGCCTCGGCTCATATCGCCACGTTCGGCGAGAAGGCGGTCGACGTGTTCTACGTCACCGACCTGACGGCGGCGAAGATCGTCTCGACCGCGCGCCAGCTCGCCATCCGCAGGGCGCTGCTCGATGTCTTCGCCTTCGAGCACGACAAGCCGGCCCCAGCCAAGGCCAAGGCACCCGTGCGCGCTTGATTTCGCAGGCGACAAGCCCGATATCGGCCCGGAACGCCGCTGCGCCCTTCGCGTGCGCCGGCTCCCGATCCGCCTGGAATTACGATCTATTTGGAATTGGATGACGCCATGACGCAGAAGCCTGCGAAAGACGAGCCCGAGATCGACACCGCGACCAGCGAGGAACTAGCCAATGAAGTCGCCTCCAATGCCGAGGCCGATCTCGCCCGGCTGGAATCCGAGCGCGACGACTTCAAGGACAAGCTGCTGCGCACGCTGGCCGATATGGAGAATCTGCGCCGGCGCACCGAGCGCGAGATTTCCGACGCCAAGGCCTATGCGGTGACGAGCTTCGCCCGCGATATGCTGGCCTCGGCCGATAATCTGCGCCGCGCGCTGGAGAGCGTGCCCGAAGCCGCACGCAGCGGGGCCGAAGCGGCGCTGGCAGCGCTGATCGAAGGCGTCGAGCTGACCGAGCGCGACCTGCTGAAGACGCTGGAGCGCCACGGCGTGCGCAAGATCGATCCGCAGGGCGAGAAGTTCGACCCCAACCTGCATCAGGCGATGTTCGAGGCGCCCGATGCCGAAACGCCCAAGGGCATGGTCTCCAAGGTCGTGCAGTCGGGCTACAAGATCGGCGAGCGCGTACTGCGGCCAGCCCTGGTCGGCGTCTCGGCCGGCGCGCCCAAGCCGCAGGAACCCTCGACCCCGGACACCTCCGGCAGCACTCCGTCCGGCCACTGAGACGTGCTCGAAGCCGCCGGCGTCGCCGTCTTTGCATTGACTGGCGCGCTGGTCGCGACCCGCAAGGGCATGGATCCGTTCGGCTTCATCCTGCTCGCGACGGTAACCGGCGTCGGCGGCGGCACGCTGCGCGATCTCCTGCTCGGGCGCCTCGTCTTCTGGGTGCGCGATCCCAGCGATGTCCTGGTCTGCTCGGGCGTCGCGCTTGGCGCCTGGGCCATCGCTTATCTGAAACCCGGCATGCTCGACGGCTGGGCCGGCAAGCGCCTGCTGATCTGGGCCGACTCGGCCGGGCTTGCGCTCTTCGCCGTTGCCGGCACGCTGAAGGCGCTCGATGTCGGCGTCTCCCCCCTGTCAGCGATCGCGCTCGGCGCGATGACCGCCTCCTTCGGCGGCATCCTGCGCGACATCCTGGCCGGCGACCGGCCGATGGTGCTGTGGAGCCGCGATTTCTACGTCACGGCCGCAGCCGCGGGGGCAGCAATGACCGCGCTTCTGTCGAGCCTGGTGATCGAACCGGTCATCGTCATGCTCGTCGGCCTCGCAACCACCTTCGGCCTGCGGGCTGGGTCGATCCTGTTCGGCTGGTCGTTCCCGAACCTGCCGGGCTCGGGATCGTCCTGACGACGTCACTGCGGCCCGGAGCAATTGAACGATCCAGCCGGATCGTTCAATTGCTCTGGGTCATTGTTTTAACGCGTTTTCTTCACGCGAACCGGTATCCACTTCGCTCGAAAACGCTCTCGTCACGCGCCGCAATGTCAGATTGATCCGCCCGCCTTGCGGCAACAGGCTCGACGAGCCCGCCAGGATGCGGTCGATGCCGTGATAGGCGAGCCTGGCCTCCCCCCCGAACAGCAAGGCATCGCCCGAGGCAAGCTTCAGCGACACCGTCTTGCCGCCCCGCTCCGTGCCGCCGATGCGGAACATGGCGGTGTCGCCCAGCGACAATGACAGCACCGGCGCCTCGAATTCCTGCTCGTCGCGGTCCTGATGCAGGCCCATCTTGGCGCTCGCCTCATAGAAATTGACCAGGCAGGCCTCGGGCGGATGCGGATAATCCGCAAGCTCCCGCCAGGCCTGCGTCAGCAGCGCCGGCATCGGCGGCCAGGCCAGGCCCGTCTCGGGATGGAGCGGCTGGTAGCGATAGCCGCGCTCGTCGGAAACCCAGCCGAGCGCGCCGCAATTGGTCATCCGCACCGAGAAAGGTTTTCCGGTCCTGGGCATGCGCGGGGAGAAGAAGGGCGCCTGCCGCGCCACCTCGCGCAGATCGGCGACGAGCGCGGCCTGCGCCTCGGCCGGGAGATAGCCCGGCCAATGGACCACGCCGGGCGCGATCGCGAGGCGCGTCATGCCCAGTTGCGTCATTCCCCGGCGCTCAGAGGCTGTTGAGCCCGAGCACATCGGCCATGGAATAGAGCCCGGGCTTGCGGCCCCTGCCCCAGAGCGCGGCCTTGACCGCCCCTTGTGCGAAGAGACTGCGATCTTCCGCGATGTGGGAGAGTTCCAGCCGCTCGCCGGTCCCCGCGAAGATCACCTTGTGGTCGCCAACCACAGTGCCGCCGCGCAGCGCCGCAAAACCGATCGTGCCGGGCTGCCGCGCGCCGGTGTGGCCGTCACGCACGGCGACGCGGGCATCAGCCAGATCGACCGCCCGGCCCTCTGCCACCGCCTCGCCCAGCATCACGGCCGTGCCCGAGGGCGCATCGACCTTCATGCGGTGGTGCATCTCGACGATCTCGATGTCCCAATCCGTGCCGAGCGTGGCCGCGACCTTGCGTACGAGGCCGGCCAGCAGATTGACGCCGAGGCTCATATTGCCGGAGCGGATGATGGCGGCATGGCGGGCGGCTGCCTCCAGCTTGGCCAGATGCTGCGGCTCCAGCCCGGTGGTGCCGACGATATGGGCGATGCGCGCCTGCGCGGCGAGGGCAGCGAAGGAGACCGTGGAGTCAGGCGTCGTGAAATCGAGCACGCCCTCGGCCTCGACGAAGGCCGGCAGAGCCTCGTCGGTCACATCGATGCCACAGGCCGGCAGGCCGGCGAGCACGCCGGCATCCTGCCCGACCACACCAGAACCCGGCCGCTCGACCGCAGCCGACAGGACACAGCCCGGCGTCTCATGGATCGCTTTGATCAGCATCCGGCCCATGCGCCCGGCGGCGCCGACGACGACAAGACGCATGTCGCTCATGAGAAGAACTCCGGAAAGCAGGTTGGCCTATCCGCCCGCCTATAGGACGAATCGGACAGGTGCGACACCCAAAACCCGGGGCCAACAAAAAACGGCCGGGTTGCCCCGGCCGTCATGTCATTCGGTATCGCTGGATCGGACTGCGGCTCAGGCCGCGGCCTGGATCCCCGAGAGCTTCCAGGCGCCGCCGCGCTCGCGCAGGAAGGTCCAGTGTTCGGTGACCTCCTGGGGAACAGTGGCGTTGCCGTCGACGACCTTGCCGCTGGCGCGCTCATACAGCGCGTTGATCAGGCTGAAGCGCATCGCGACCGTGGCGTATTCGGCATCGCCCTCGCGCCAGGCTTCCGCGAGGTCGCCCTTCAGCAGCTTGACCTCGGAGACGCGGTCGACAAGGCCCTTTTTGGCGTTGCCCGAGAGATCCTCGTCGAAATAGCCGAACATCTCCGGCGTGACGCGCTGGCGCAGGCCAGCCTCGTCCTCATTGGAATAGGCCGCGTTGACCTCCGTCAGCAGACGCTCGAAGGCGTTGAAATCCTCGCCCGACAGCTGGATCGGCTGGGTCTGCGGCGCGGCGGAGCCGCCGCCCATCATGCCCATGCGGGCGGCCTGGTTCTGGGCCTGCGGCTGGTAGGCCTCGCGCGGCAGCGGCGCACCGGCGCCGGCGAGCTGCGGCTCGGACCGGCGGCGGAAGAAACGCAGCGCCAGCCAGATCAGGCCGCCGATCAGCGCGATCTGCATCAGGAAGCCGAAGATGCCGGCGAGCGAGGCCAGGCCGCTGAAGAAGCCGGAGCCCGACAGCATGCCGAACAGGCCCGCGCCGAGCAGGCCGGCGCCGAGACCCATCATCAGGTTGCGCGCCATCGAAGGCCGAGCCGCCTGGGCGGCAGCGCCGGCGGCAGCGCCTGCCATCGGAGCGGCAGGTGACGGCGTCGCGCTGCGCTGGAAGGGCTGCGCCCCGTTGGGGGCCGTATCCGTGCGCGTTGGCGCGGATTCGGTGCGCGTGCCGCGGCTGCCGACGCTCTTGCCACCGCCGGGCCGCGCCTCAGCGACCACGGGGACGATCAGCAGCGCACCAGCGAGAAAAGCGATGGCCCGGCCGCGCCGGGCGAGCAAAATCAGCGACATGGTTCCTCCCGGAGCCCGCCTCGGGCTCTCTTGCCGCCAATATGGTCGGCCATCACAGCGGTTACAAGACCGATCTCACCAAGTATCTACGACTAAAGTCGTAGTTCGCTCCGGCAAAGGATTTGAGAGCCATCTGGAGTCGTGCTAGTTTTGACTCTGCTTGACCGGCTTGGCCGGCAGCGGAGGGATCGAGCCATGCGCAGGATCTCATCGGGACTGGTTCCGGCGCTGCTGCTGCCTTGGCTTGCGGCTTTGGTCCTGTTGCTCCCGCTCGGCGTGTCAGCCCGGGCTGAAGACCGCGCCATACCCTTCGATCCGCCGCGTCTGGCGCAGTCGCCCGAACCGCTCTGCTACTGCTGGAGCGAGGGCCGCAAGATCGCCGAAGGCGCCATCGCCTGCATCAGGACAACGCAAGGACGGCGATTGGCCGCCTGCGGCCGGGTCATCAACATGATGTCCTGGGAGGTCACCGAGAACCCCTGCCCGGAAAGCTAGAGTATCGGCCCGAAAAGTGGGAACCGATTTTCGGGACAAGCCGATGCATAGTCAAAGCCCCAAAACGAAAGCGCCGCCAGGAGTTTCCCCGGCGGCGCTCGTCAAAGGCTCTTGTGGTCCATTCGACTCGAGACTGACGTCTGTCAGAACGCTCCCAGTACGATTGCCATCATGAAAATGAAGGCCGCACCCATGACCAAACGGTCGAGACGTAGCGTGAGGCTCATCACATCCTCCTGTGTCATTGACCTGTCGCGAGGCTAGCAGAACTGGCGAAGGCTGCAAGGGGGCAGCAAGGTGACGAGAAGGGGGCACAGCCAAGAGTATGGCTAAAATTTGATTAAAGCATTGAATTGTTTTGGGGACAGTTTCGGTTAGCGGATTGGTTCAACACGCGTTTCCAGCGCCTTCGCCGCTGCGATGACACGATCATCAGCGCCAAATCCACCTATAACCTGAATCCCGACCGGCAGACCGCGCGGGCCGCGCATCACCGGGATCGTCAGGCATGGCACGCCCAGCAGAGTCCAGAGCCGGTTGAAGCGGGCATCGCCCGTCGAGGCCAGCGTGTCGGGCGCCTCGCCGGGGGCGGCATAGCTCACCACGACATCGACCTGGCCGAAGAAGCCGCGGGCCGCGTCGCGGCCACGCCGCGAGATCCGGCGCGCCTCGTCGTATTGCGCCGGCGTGACGCTGCGGGCGCCGTCGAGATAGGCGCGCAGCTTCGGCGCGATCTGCTCGCGATGCTCGGCATATTCCCAGGCCAAAGCCTGCGTCGCCTCAAAGCCCTGTAGCGGCACATGAGCATGAAAGGCCTCCGACAAGGCTCGCGGGCTTTCGAGCTCGACGAGCTGTGCCCCGGCCCCGGTCGCGATCTCGCAGAAGCGTTGCAACGCCGCCTCGGAGGCCGGTTCGGGCGCGCCGGCGAAATCCTGCCGGGTCACGCCGATGCGCAGGCCCTTCAGCTCCGCCGCGGCGGCGTCAAGCTCGGGTCGGCCCGTTATCGTGGCGAGCGCCAGGCCGAGATCATCGGCGCTTGCCGCCATCAGGCCCAGCGTATCGAGCGACCAGGAGAACGGCTTCACGCCGACTGTCGGCAGCAGCGCATAGGACGGCTTGATGCCGGCCACGCCGCAATAGGCGCTCGGCCGGATCACCGAGCCGCCGGTCTGCGTGCCGATGGCGAGCGGGATCATGCCGGCCGCCACCCCTGCAGCCGAACCCGCCGAGGAGCCGCCAGGGCTCGCGCTGAGATCATGGGGATTGCGGGTCGGTGCCGGATCGCTGGCGGCGAAGGCCGTGGTGTGGGTCTTGCCGGCTACAGTCGCGCCGGCGGCCTTCAGCATCATCACGATCGGCGCATCGGAGCGCGGCCGCCAGCCCTCATAGATCACCGAGCCCATTTGCGTCGGCAGATCAGCTGTGTCGATGATGTCCTTGACCCCGCAGGCGATGCCGGCAAGCCGCCCCGCCCCCGCGACAAGCTCGGCCGGGCGGCTGGCGAAGGCCTGGATGGACGGCTCGGATTCGGCGATCCGCGCAGCGCTCAGCGCCAGCGCATCGGCTGTCGTGATCTCGCCCGCCGCAATCCGGCGCAGGATGTCGCGCAAGCTCTGCATGCTATTCTCCAATGACCTTGACGATGAGGGCAGTCCCTCGCCGTGCGAGCGGGATCGCGAGGAAGGCGGCGCCGGCCGCGCAGGGCCAGGCGATGACGAAGGCGTGCAGCCAATGCACCACGAAATCCGGCGGGAAGCCGAGATTGAGATAGGTCACCAGCGCCGTCATCAGGAAGGCCATGACGCCGGCCATGAGCACGGGAAAGATGAAACGGGCCTTGCCTGTCATGGCTGACGATCTCCGGACACTCCATGCTGTCTCGCATGCGGCGTGCCAGCCGCACCAGCCTGCTTTCTGACATGGCTGACTGCAGTGATCGCCCGTTCATAAGCTTCGCCATGGCCGACGCCTTTCCCCATCGTCCCCAGGCGTTCAAGGCGCGGAATGACCTTGGGACAGCCCTCAGTGGCGCCTTAAGATCCCGTTAACCGCAGCGCCAAAGTTAATCCGGCTGTTGCGCCGCGGGCTCAGGCGGTTGAGAAACCGTTCACCAAACGGGTCGCATTTGATCGGTCATGCGACGCGTTCACCTCACCCTCATCGCTCTTGGCGTGATCGGCGCCGGCCTTGCCGGCTGCGGAAAATTCCAGAAGCCGCAGCGTGCGGCCTGGCGTGACCAGGCCGAAGCGGAGTGCCTGGCCTCGCGCCAGGTGCAGCTCTCCTCCTATGTCAGCCTGCGCAGCAAGCCGATCGACGGTCCCGGCACCTGCGGCATGGAAAAGCCGCTGAAGGTCTCCGCCTTCGCCAATGGCGGCATCGGGCTGACGAGCTCGGCCACGCTCGCCTGCCCCGTCGTCGCGACCACCGACAAATGGCTCGCCGAAGTCGTCCAGCCAGCCGCCCAGAACGTTCTCGGCGCGCAGGTCATCGAGATCCGCGCCGGCTCCTATTCCTGCCGTGCCATGAACAACGGCACCGGCACCAGCCGCACCTCCGAACACGCCTATGGCAATGCGCTGGACGTGTTCTCCTTCCGGCTCAATGACGGGCGCAACATCACGGTCAAGGATGGCTGGCGCGGCTCGCCGGAGGAGCAGAACTTCCTGCGCGAAGTGTTCGTCGGCGCCTGCGAGAACTTCTCGACCGTTCTCGGACCGGGCTCGAACGTGTTCCACTACGACCATATTCATATCGACCTGGCCCGGCATGCCAAGGGTCGGCACATCTGCAACCCGGTCATCAAATACACCCCGAACTACAATCTGCCGCCGCCGGATCCGGCGCGCCCATTCCGCTCGGCCGAGCAGCCGCGCGAGCGGCGCGACGAGATCGGCGCGCTCATCGCCGGCGGTCCGATGCTGCGCCAGCCGGGCGACGGATTGCGGCCGCCGGGCTCGGTGCAGAGCGGCTATCCTGTCGCGACCAATCGCGGCGGCCAGAGCCTCGACACGCAACGGCGCTTCATCGAGGAGCCCGCGAGCGAACCGCTCAACCAGTCGCGCTACCGGCCGCAGCCGCTGCCGAGCGAACAGCGCGGCCCGCTGACCTTGCCGGGTTCGGTGCCGCCAACGGAAGAGGTGATCGTCGGCGACGATGAGGGCACCGGCGTGCTCGACCAGGAAGGCATGGAGCAGGCCAAGCCCGTGATCACGCCGCAGAACGATCCGTTCGCCTATAGCTCGGGGCGGACCGGTGGTCTGCGTCGCTAACTGAAACGCAAAGCTCCGGATAAACCGCGCCACGTCATAAACTCACTTGGAGTGAGTTTATGACGGTAGAGGCTGGTCAGCGCGACACCAGAACCTGGCGGCACTCGGCTGGCAGCGCATCGAGCGACATCGGCGGCTTGGGCTTCGGCGCCGGGCCGGTGCGCGGCTTCTTCGGCGTGAAGAGGGCGGTGCGCTGGCGCTCGATCCAGCCCGAAAGCTCCTCGCCGCAGCCATCGCCGAAATTGGGCGGCTCCTGCCCCTGGCACCCCTCCATTCCCGCCGGGCAGACCATCCGGACATGAAAATGGTAGTTGTGGCCCCACATCGGCCTGACCTTGTTGAGCCAGGCGCGATCGCTCCCGGCCTCGCGGCAGAGCGCGACTTTCAGCGCCGGGTTGACGAAGATGCGTTCGACGCGCGGCTCATTGGCGACGGTCTTGATCAGCTTGGTCTGCGCCGGCGTCCAGTTCTTCGGATCGATGTCGCGCCAGTCGGCGCGGGCCATGTTGACGGCCGGCATGTTCTCGCGATCGTTACGATCGAGCCGCTCCCTGGGCATCGGCGTCAGCCAGAGATCGGCGTCGAGACCGATCTGGTGCGAGGCATGGCCGGTCAGCATCGGTCCGCCGCGCGGCTGCGAGATGTCGCCGACCAGGATTCCGGGCCAGCCATTGATCCGGGGCACGTCGTGGGCGAGCTTTTCGAGATAGTCGATCAGGATCGGATGGCCCCAGTAGCGGTTGCGGTTGAGCCGCATCACCTGCCAGCTCGGTCCATCGACCGGCAGAGCGGTCGCACCCGCCAGGCAGCCGCGCGCATAGGAGCCGATGGCGCGGGCGCGCATATCCGCCGGCGCGGTCTTCTGGCCGAAGAGTGCGCGCGCCGCATCGGGAAAGGCTGCGATATTGGCAGCGCGGCGCCGCGCCTCCTCATCGGCCGTATCCTGCGCATGGGCGAGCGCAGGGACGACGACGCCCGAGAGCAGGACGAAGGCGGCGGCGATTCGGCGATTCAGGGCGCGCATGGGCTGAGAATCGGCGCGTTGTCCCCCAAAGGTCAAGGCCGGGCGCAGACGCAAATGCTGGTGGACAAGTTCCGGCCGAGGCGGCAGCCTTGCCGGTAAGCAGCAAGCGGGCACCAAGTCCCGCGGCACAGCCCAGGGAGAAGACCAGTACCATGACCGATTTCACGATCGACCGCCGCAGCATGCTTGCTGCGCTCAGTGCCTGCCTTGCCCTGCCGCAGGCCGCGTTCGCTCAGGCCCCCTGGCCGCAGGGCCGCACGGTCAAGCTCATCGTGCCGTTCCCGCCCGGCGGGGCGACCGATATTCTGGGCAGGCTCGTGGCCGACAAGCTCGGCCACGCCTGGAGTACGAATCTCGTCGTCGAGAACCGGCCTGGCGCAGGCGGCAATATCGGCGTCGACGCGGCGACGCGGTCCGAGCCGAATGGCGACACGCTGCTGATCGGCTCGGTCGGGCTCGTCGCGAACCCCTATCTCTACGCCAAGGTCAATTACGATCCGATCAAGGACCTCAGCCCCATCACCATGGTCGCGATGGTGCCGAACCTCCTCGTGGTCAGCAAGGAGCTGCCGGTCAAGGACACGGCCGAGCTCGTCGCCTACGCCAGAGCCAACCCCGGCAAGCTGAGCTATGCCTCCTCGGGCGTCGGCACCTCGATCCATCTTGCCGGTGAATTGTTCCAGAAGCTGACCGGCACCAAGATGGTGCATGTGCCCTATCGCGGCTCGTCCCAGGCGATCCAGGACCTGATCGGTGGGCGCGTCGACCTGATGTTCGACAACATCACCTCGGCCCTGCCGCAAGCGCGGGCCGGTTCGATCCGCGGTTTCGGCGTCACCACCGCGAAACGCTCTCCGACCGCCCAGGAATTCGCGCCGATCGCCGATGTCGTGCCCGGCTTCGACGTCTCGTCCTGGTTTGCGCTGTTTGCACCGGCGAAGACGCCCAAGGCGATCATCGACAGGGTCCAGGCCGACACCAAGACCGCGATCGCGGATGCCGGTGTTCGCGCCAAGATGGATCTGCTGGCGGCCGAGCCCGTCGGAAACACCCCGGCGGAGCTCGCAGCCTTCGTGCAGTCCGAGCAGAAGAAATGGGGCGACCTGATCAAGGAGGTCGGCATCAGGGCCGAATAGCGCGTGTCTCCCGCCATTCGGCTGTGGAACTTGCGGGTCGCCGCTGACGTTCTCCTTCTACTTTCGGTCGTCGCGCCATGCGACGGCGCGATCAGGGAAGGGAACGTCTCATGTCCACCCTCGTCATCATTCTGGTGCTCGTGCTGCTGCTCGGCGGCGGAGGCTATTACGGCCATCGCAGCTATGGCACCACCGGCCTCGGCGGCGTGCTCGGCCTCGTGCTGGTCATCGCCGTGATCTTGTGGCTGCTCGGCGCGATCGGTGGCGTGCCCGTACGAGTCTGACGACCTCACTCCACTGGTAGATCAGGCTGGCGCAGAGGCTTCCCAGACGGCCACGGCGGCAGCCAGATCCTCCAGCGAGACGCCAACCGATTTGAACAGCGTGATCTCGCCGCCCTCCGCCGCACCCGCGATGCGGCCATGGCAGAGATCGGCCAGCGTGCCGGCGATCCTGTCGGCGCTATAGCTACCCTCGGCGATCGCGACGGCGACATCGCCGCCCTCATCGATCGCCTTCTTGGAGTCGACGATGACGCGGGCGCGGTTCAGCGCCTCGACGTCAGCCTCGCGCATCTGCATGGTGAAGGCGCCGATCAGGTCGAGATGTGCGTCGCGCTTCAGCCATTTGCCCTGGATCAGCGGCTCGCTTGCATTGGTGGCGCAGGAGATGATGTCGGCCGTGCGCGCCTCGGCCTCGAGATCGGTGACCGCGCGGGCCTCTATGCCGTCACGTGCAAGCTCTTCCACCACTGCGACGGCGGCTTCGGGCCGGCGCGCCCAGATGGCGATATCGGTCAGCGGCCTGACCGCGCGATGCGCCTTGACCAGGAAGGGGGCAAGGCTGCCGGCGCCGACCATCAGCATGCGGCTGGCGGAGGGGCTGGCCATGTAGCGCGCTGCCAACGCGGAGGCGGCTGCCGTGCGCCACAGCGTCAGGCGGTTGCCGTCCATCACCGCCAGGGGCTGGCCGGTATTGCCGTCCATCAGCAGATAGGCGCCCATGACGCCGGGCAGGTTGCGCTTGCCGTTGCCGAAGAAGACCGAGACGATCTTGGTGCCGATATAGGCCTTCTCGGCGCTGGGCGCGCTCCAGGCCGGCATGATCAGCAGCACGGCCGGGTCGCCATCGGGGCGCTTGACGTCGTGATGGCTGCGCGGCGGCAGGACCGCATCGCTGCGGAAGGCGTCGTCGAGCGTGTCGATCAGGCCGGGAAAGGTCAGGGCGGCGTCGATCTCGCCATTGTCGAAAAGCCGCATCAGCCCCTGCCGCTGGTCAGCGCCGGCAAGGCGGAATCGGGCACGGCAGCGCGCAGCATCTGCGCCTCGCCGCGCAGCGTCTCGGCCTCGCGGCGGTTGCGGCGGGCCGCCTTGCGGTGCTTGCCCTGGGCAATCCAGGAGGCCAGGCCGCCGATCAGGATACCGACCGCAATCGCCGCCAGAACCACCGCAAAGAGTGGCACGTCGAAGACGAACACCGGCGCGTCGCGACTGAACGGGTCGAAGGACAGCGGAACCGACTTCCGATTGGCGACGGAAAACAGCACGATCGCCAGCGCGACCGGAACCAGAATCAGGGCCTTGAAGAAGGATTTCATCGGAGTTCCTTTCAGCGGCTATCGCGAGCCTTCATCCTGGCGAGCTATTTCGGCGGAAATAGCGTCTCCAAGGATGTTTCAGCCCACTCTGGATCATCCATCGAGACGCCGCTTCGCGGCTCCTCGGGACGAGGGCTGAAAGAGGCTTTACGCCTTGCCGTTCAGCCGCAGCCGAAGCTCCTTGCCGGTCTTGAAGACCGGGACGAACTTTTCCTCGACCTCGACAGCGTCACCCGTGCGGGGATTGCGGCCGACCCGCGCGGAGCGGGCCTTGCGAGAGAAGGCTCCGAAGCCGCGCAGCTCGACCCGGTCGCCGCGCGCCAGCGCCTTGACGACCTCGTCGAGGATCGCCGTGACGATGTTTTCAATATCGCGCTGGTAGAGGTGCGTGTTGCGCTCAGCGATGCGCTGGACGAGTTCGGATTTAATCATGTGTCCAATATAACCGCTTGTATCAACATCATTTTTCGACTGCAGGCTGCCAGAGCGCCAAGGGCGCGTCAAGACGCAAACCGATCGGTTGTTCGGCCGCACGTGCGATAAGGCTCGCCACGGTTTCGAACCCGGCGGCACGCGCCAACGCCTCGCTGGCGCTCCATAGCCCATAGGCGGATGATTCGCTGCGGCGGCGCCAATCGCGAACCGCGAGATTCTTCGCCACACCCTTCTCGCGCTCGAGCCAGGCGATGGCTTCCGGCTCGCCGCCGATCTCGTCGATCAGTTTCAGAGCCGCGCCCTGCCGGCCGGAATGCACCCGGCCGTCGGACACGGCCGCGACCTCGGGATCGCTGAGATGACGGCGCTCGCGCACCAGGCGCTTGAACCAGTCGTAATTGTCGTCGACGACGCTCTGGAGCGCGGCGCGCGCCTCCGGCGAGGTCGGTTCGAAACCGTTGGGCGCGGCCTTCAGCGGGCTCGACTTGATCTCCTCGAGCTTGACGCCGACCGTATCGAGCAGGCGGCCAACATTGGGGAACTGGAAGAGTACGCCGATCGAGCCGACGAGCGAGGTCTGTCGCGCCACGATGCGATCGGAGCCGAGAGCGGCGATATAGCCGCCCGAAGCCGCCAAGCCATCGACCACCGAGACCATCGGCTTCTTCGCCGCCAGCCGGCGCAGCGCGTCGAACAAGGCCTCCGAGCCCGAGGTCGTTCCGCCCGGGCTGTCGATCTTGATCAGCACCGCCGAGGCCCTGCTGTTCTCCAGCGACTTGATCAGTTCGAGCGTGCGCCTGTCGCCCGAGATGAAGCCGGAGATGGTGACGCGCGCGATATGGGCCTGGCTGAGCGGGCCGGGCGT
Source organism: Allobosea sp. LjRoot9 (assembly GCF_964252745.1). Classification (NCBI taxonomy): domain Bacteria; kingdom Pseudomonadati; phylum Pseudomonadota; class Alphaproteobacteria; order Hyphomicrobiales; family Alloboseaceae; genus Allobosea; species Allobosea sp. LjRoot9. Next base: position 450,074 of record NZ_CAXUPC020000002.1, read on the forward strand.
GCGTCCGGTCCAGGCGAGGCCTGCAACCACAGCGGCGGCAAGCACGCCGAGGACGGCGAACAGCCGCCAGAGCGTCAGCTTTCGCCTGAGGCTGCGGCGGTCGGCGAGCAGATCGGCATCGGACGACATGAGGTCAGCGCTCCGGGTTTGCGGCCCCGTGATGTAGCCTCGCCATGCCGGGCGGGCAAGACGAAGAGGTGGACTTAGAGGCTGTTAGGGACTCTGGGGCCGCTTAAGCCGCGACCGTGGCGCGCGCCCGGTCCAGCGCCAGCAAGGCGAGCCCGCTCGCCACCGAGCGGAACGCATCGCCGATATGGACGCGGCTCGCCCCGAAGCGGCGGTCGAACAGCGCCCGCACCGCCGGGACGTGAGAGGTGCCTCCGGTCATGAACACGGCCTCGATCGCCCCAGTGGAGACATTCGCCTCGCTCAAGGCCTTGTCGAGCGCCGTCTCGATCGCGCCGACATCGTCCGCGATCCAGCTGTCGAAATCGCTGCGGCGGATCGAGGTCTCGATCGTCACATCCATCTGGCGGAAGCTCAGCGTGGTCTGCTCAGCGCTCGAGAGCGCGATCTTGGCGGCCGAGACCGCGCGATAGAGCTCGTAGCCGAGATCATATTCGATCACGGTCAGCAGATCCTCGAGCTTGCCGGGTTCGACCGCGTCGCGGATCAAGGCCTTGAGCTCGGCCATGGTCTCGCGGCTTTTCATCAGCGAGAGCCGGTGCCATTGCGCGAAGGCGGCGTGGTAATGCGCCGGGATCGGCAGGAGCTTCTCGAAGGAGCGATATTGCGTGCCTTTGCCGAGACGCGGCGAGATCGCGTGCTCGATGATGCGGTAGTCGAAGGTGTCGCCGGCGACACCGACGCCGGCATGGGAGAGCGGGATCGCGTCGAGCCGGCCCGCTCCGCCGGGCTCGAAGCGCATCACCGAGAAGTCGCTGGTGCCGCCGCCGAAATCCGCGACCAGCATGGTCTGCGGTGTCTTCAGGTCGCGGGCATACCAATAGGCCGCGCCGAGCGGCTCATAGGCGAAATCGACGGCGGGCATCCCGGCCTTGCCGTAGGAGGCGCGCAGCCGCCCGAGCGCGAGCTCCTCATCGGGCCGCTCGCCGGCGAAGACGACGGGCCTGCCTGAGACCAGCGGCGTTTCCGCGACGTCGTCGAGGCCGGCCACGAGATCGGTCAGGAACACGCCGATCAGGTCTTCGAGCCTGAACAGCTTGCCGAACAGCCGCGTCTCCTGGAAGGCCCGGCTGGAGAGATGCGTCTTCAGCGATTGCAGGAAGCGGTGCTCCGTCGTCATGCCGAGCGCCATGTCGAGCGCATCGGGCCCGCTGACATGGGCGACATGGGTATTGGGCGGCCGGCCCTCGCGCCAGAACATCAGGGCCGAACGATAGGCGTCGACCGCGCCCTGCCTGGTCGCGAAGGACCGCGTCGTCACCGAGCCGTCGGCGCGCGCCAGGGCAACCACGCTGTTGGTGGTGCCGAAATCGATGCCGATCGCCGCGGTGGTCATGTCCCGGTTTCCTGATGTTGGTCGTCATGGTCGGGCTTGACCCGGCCATCTCGGAAACCAGGGCGTCCTGGCCAGAGAGATTCCCGGGTGTTCGCTGCGCTTCGCCCTGGAATGACGGGTCGAACCGAAACAAAAGCCCGCGCGGATTGCTCCGCGCGGGCTGGTCTGATGGGCCGGCCGCTTTCGCGGCCGAAACCTCACTTCTTCTCGGTCGTCGCCTTCTTCAAGGCGGCGCCCAGGATGTCGCCGAGCGAGGCGCCGGAGTCGGCGGAGCCGTACTGCGCCATCGCCTCCTTCTCCTCGGCCATTTCCAGGGCCTTGATCGAGACCTGGATCTTGCGGGCCTTCTTGTCGAACAGGATGACGCGAGCGTCGACCTTTTCGCCGGCCGCGAAGCGCTCGGGGCGCTGCTCGGCACGATCGCGCGCGATTTCGGCGCGCTTGATGAAGGTGGTCATGTCGGTGCCGACGATCTTGACGTCGAGACCGGCTTCCTTGACCTCGATCACCTCAGTGGTGACGACCTGGCCCTTCTTGAACTCGCCGGCATCCACGAAGGGATCGCCGCCGAGCTGCTTCAGGCCGAGCGAGATACGCTCCTTCTCGACGTCCACATCGAGAACGACAGCCTGCAGCATGTCGCCCTTCTTGTATTCCTCGATGACCTGCTCGCCCGGACGGTTCCAGTCGAGATCCGAGAGATGGATCATGCCGTCGATATCGCCTTCGAGACCCAGGAACAGGCCGAACTCGGTCTTGTTCTTGACCTCGCCCTCGACCACCGCACCGCTCGGATGGGTCTCCGCGAAGACCTCCCAGGGGTTGCGCAGGGTCTGCTTGAGACCCAGCGAGATGCGGCGCTTGACCTGATCGACCTCGAGGATCGCGACGTCGACTTCCTGCGAGGTCGAGACGATCTTGCCGGGGTGGACGTTCTTCTTGGTCCAGGACATTTCGGAGACGTGGATGAGGCCTTCGATGCCCGGCTCCACTTCGACGAACGCGCCGTAGTCCGTGATGTTGGTGACGCGACCCTTGAGGCGCGCACCGACGGGGTAACGAGCCGCAATGCCATCCCACGGATCAGCAAGCAGCTGCTTGATGCCGAGCGAGATGCGGTGCGTGTCCTGGTTGATCTTGATGATCTTGACCTTGACCGTCTGGCCGATGGTCACGACCTCGGACGGATGGTTGACGCGACGCCAGGCCATGTCGGTGACATGGAGCAGGCCGTCGATGCCGCCCAGGTCAACGAACGCACCGTATTCGGTGATGTTCTTGACGACGCCATCGATGACCTGGCCCTCTTCGAGCGAAGCCACGAGCTCGGAACGAGCCTCGGCGCGGGTCTCTTCGAGGACGGTGCGGCGCGACACGACGATGTTGCCGCGGCGGCGATCCATCTTGAGGATCTCGAAGGGCTGCGGCTGGCCCATCAGCGGGCCGACGTCGCGGATCGGACGGATGTCGACCTGCGAACGCGGCAGGAAGGCGACAGCGCCGTCGAGATCGACGGTGTAGCCGCCCTTGACGGTGTTGAAGATGACGCCCGAGACCTTCTCGCGAGCCTCGAAAGCCTTCTCAAGCTTGACCCAGCTCTCCTCGCGGCGAGCCTTGTCGCGCGAGATGACGGCTTCGCCGAGCGCGTTTTCGATCCGGTCCAGATAGACCTCGACCTCGTCGCCGACCTTGATGTCCTGGTCACGGCCGGGGCCGTTGAATTCCTTGAGCGCGACGCGCCCTTCCGTCTTCAGGCCGACATCGATGATCGCCATGTCTTTTTCGATGGCGACGACGATGCCCTTGATGACGGAACCTTCGAGGGCTTCGTTCTGACCGAAGGATTCCTCGAGCAGGGCGGCGAAATCCTCGCGGCCCGAATAGCTTTCTACGGCTGACATGTATTCTCCTGACGCCAGCTTGCGGTTTCCGCAAAGCCGGCAAGCGCCGATTGGGTTTGTGCCACAGGCCGGACCTGTCCGTCGGCGCCTCCTGAGAGGCCTGCCCGCTCTTCCCGCGCTCTGAGGCGCCGGGACGAGAACGGGCGGCGCTTGGCCGCCGGCATCGATCCGCATCCGAACGATCCGCCCCAAACACGAAACGGGAGCAGGCCTAAAAGGCCGCCCCCGGCTGTGATCGATCACGGCCCTTCGGACAGGCGCGATGTAGTGCAAAGCGGACGGCAGGGCAAGGGTCCTTGTCCGTTTCGCGCGGCGACGGCCAGGATGGAAAACCTTATAGTGAGGGCTGCGCCTGACAGGAGACCGCCAGGAAACTGCCATGACCAGCGATCCCGACACACCCGACGACAGCAAGCTGACGCGCACCAAGCAGGCCTGGGCGCGGGCCGGAAAATTCCTGACCGGACGCATCAGCCGGCCCGACAGCGAGCGGCTGCCGCCCGGCCAGCATCTGGTCAAGGATTGGCCGGTGCTCGATCTAGGCCTCCAGCCCGAGATTTCGACCGCGAACTGGACGCTCGACATCGACGGCGCGGTCGAGAACCGATTGCACTGGCGCTGGGCGGATTTCATGGCGCAGGAGCAGGCGAGCGAGACTTCCGACATCCACTGCGTCACGACCTGGTCGCGCTACGATAATCGCTGGCAGGGCGTGGCGACGCGGAGCTTGCTCGACCTCGCCCAACCGACATCCGAAGCCGGCTTCGTCGTGCTGCACTCCCATGACGGCTACACCACCAATCTGACGCTCGCGGATTTCGCCAGCGAGGATGCGCTGCTGGCCCATAGCTGGGAGGGCAAGCCCCTGACAGGCGAGCATGGCGGCCCGGTCAGGCTCGTGCTGCCGAAGCTCTATTTCTGGAAGAGCGCGAAATGGCTGAAGCGGGTCGAATTCGTCGATCGTAACCAGCCTGGTTTTTGGGAGGTGCGCGGCTATCACGATCGCGGCGATCCCTGGCTGGAGCAGCGCTACAGCGACGATTGAAAAGCGGAAACCGCCCGATGACCATCAAGGCCTTCGTCTTCGACGCCTATGGCACGCTCTACGACGTTCAGTCCGTCGCCGGCGCGACCGAGGCCGCCTTTCCCGGCCATGGCGAGACCATCACCCAGATCTGGCGGATGAAGCAGCTCGAATATACCTGGCTGCGCTCCGCCATGGGCGCCTATGCCGATTTCTGGACGGTGACGCGGGATTCGCTCGCTTACACGCTCGATGTCCTGGGCCTGAGCGCGAGCGAGGCGGCGATCACCGCCCTGGCCGAGGCCTACAACCATCTCGCGCCCTATCCCGACAGCCTCGCCGCGCTCGATGCGCTGGCGGGCAAGCGCCTCGCCATCCTCTCGAACGGCAGCCCGGCCATGCTGGAGGCGCTGGTTGCCAACAGCGGTCTGGCGAACCGTTTCGAGGCCGTGCTCAGCATCGACGCCGCGCAGGTCTACAAGCCCGATCCGCGCAGCTACCGGCTGGTCGAGGCGCGGATGGGCGTGAAGCCCGATGAGGTCGTCTTCGTCTCGTCGAACGGCTTTGACGTCGCCGGCGCGAAGCATTTCGGCTTCAAGGTCGCGCGGATCGCGCGGGTCTCGCCCGCGGCGCTGCATGCCGAGATCGCGAGCACCGCCCCGATCCCGCCGAAGACCTTGTTCAAGGCGCTGCGCATGCAGGAGGAGCACCTCGGCGAGAGGCCCGATTGGGTGATCGGGTCGCTGGGCGAGTTGCCGGCGCTGGTGGCCGGGCTTTGAAGGCCAAACAGCCCTGCGAATAAGGGCTTCGTCATCCCGGGCGACCGTGTGGTTGCGGCCCCCGAACTCAAGGCGCTGGAAGAATAGCGTCCTTCGTCCCGCCCTCCAGCGCGCTGCCGCTCTCGTCCTTGAGGTCGACGCCGGTCAGCGAGCGCTTGAAGGCCTGGTCGATCAGCCAGGCGAGCTTGAAGGCGGCGGCTTCGAAATCGAGCCCGCCGGGGCGGATGTTGGAGATGCAGTTGCGCGCGGCGTCGGTCAGGCCGGGCCTGGGCGCGAAGGTGAGATAGGCGCCCAGCGAATCCGGCGAGGACAGGCCCGGCCGCTCTCCGATCAGCACCAGCGCCATGCGCGCACCGAGCGCATGGGCCGCCTCGTCGCCAAGCGCGACACGGGCCTGCGAGGCGATGACGACCGGCGCGAGCGTCAATCCCTGCCGCTTCAGATGCGGCAGCAGCGCCGTGATGAAGGGGGCGGCGTTCTGGTGGATCGCGGTCGAGGACAGGCCATCGGCGACGATGATGGCGAGATCGCAGGCGCCGCGCCGCGCCGCCAGCACGCCCCGGCTCTCATCCGAGAGGCCACGACCGAGATCGGGCCGGCGCAGATAGTCGCCGCGCGAGCGGGCCGCGCTCTCGACCATCACCATATCCAACGACAAGGCCGCAAGGTCCGCGGCCAGGCCCTCCGGACGGAAAGGCTCGTGCACCGCGTCGCGCGCTTGCGCATGTGCGAGGCCGAAGCGCAGCACCTCGCGCGTCGGCAATGAGGCGCCCGAGCGGCCAAGCGCGATGCGCGCCGGCGTCAATTGCGCGAGTTCGGCCCAGCGCTGCGCCGTGGAGGCAGGCTTGTCCGGCGTTTTCATGCCGCACGGTCCTGCATGGCGGCGAGCAAGGCCTGCCCGCCCTGTCCCGCGCTCAGCTTTCCCGCGGGGTCGGTGATGTCCATCCGCCTGAGCCAGGCTTCGAATTCCGGCGCGCGCTTCAGGCCGAGCACCTCGCGGATATAGAGCTGGTCGTGGAAGGAGGTCGACTGGTAGTTCAGCATCACGTCGTCGGCGCCGGGGATGCCCATGATGAAATTGACGCCGGCCGCCCCGAGCAGCGTCAGCAGCGTATCCATGTCGTCCTGATCGGCCTCGGCGTGGTTGGTGTAGCAGATGTCGCAGCCCATCGGCACGCCCATCAGCTTGCCGCAGAAATGGTCCTCGAGGCCGGCCCGGATGATCTGCTTGCCGTCATAGAGATATTCCGGGCCGATGAAGCCGACGACCGTGTTGACCAGGAGCGGCTCATAGGCGCGGCAGACGGCATAGGCGCGGGCCTCGACCGTCTGCTGGTCGACGCCGTGATGGGCATTGGCCGAGAGCGCCGCGCCCTGGCCCGTCTCAAAATACATGACGTTGTCACCAACCGTGCCGCGCTTCAGCGAGCGGCCGGCCTCCAGCCCCTCCTGCAGCAAGGCCAGCGTCACGCCGAAGGAGGTGTTGGCTGCCTGCGTTCCAGCCACCGACTGGAAGACGAGATCGACCGGCACGCCCTGCTCGATCAGCGCCACCGAGCTCGTGACATGGGTCAGCACGCAGGCCTGCGTCGGAATCTCGAAACGGGCGATCAGCGCGTCGAGCAGGCGCAGCAGATCGCCGATCGCACTCATGCTGTCCGAGGCCGGGTTGATGCCGATGACGGCATCGCCGCAGCCATAGCTCAGCCCATCCATGGTCGAGGCGAGGATGCCGGCGACATCGTCGGTCGGGTGGTTGGGCTGGAGCCGGACCGCCATGGCGCCGGGCAGGCCCAGCGTGTTGCGGAAGCGGGTGACGACCCGGCACTTCCTGGCAACCAGGATCAAATCCTGATTGCGCATCAGCTTGGAAACGGCAGCCGCCATCTCCGGCGTGATGCCGGGCGCGAGCCGGGCCAGGACCTGCGTCGTGGCAGCGTCCGAGCAGAGCCAGTCGCGGAAGCCGCCGACCGTCAGCGAGGCGATCAGCTTGAACGCCACCGCATCATGGCTGTCGACGATCAAGCGCGTGACCTCGTCCTCCTCATAGGGAATCAGCGCCTCATCGAGGAAGGTTCGCAACGGCAGATCGGCCAGCGCCATGCGCGCCGCCATCATCTCTTCCATGCTGCCGGCGGCGAGGCCTGCGAGCTGGTCGCCCGAGCGCAGGGGCGTCGCCTTCGCCAGCAACGTCTTCAAATCGGCGAAAACGTAACTCTGCCGCCCGACCACCGCGCGATACGCCATGAAATCAATCCTCATCCCTTGCAACATGCTAGAGCCGGATGATTTCAGATGGAATCACAGAGTGATCCCATCTGAAATCTGAATCCGTCTCTCATCAAAAAGCGAGAGCAGGATCAATGCGAAAAACCGGTTCCCACTTTTTCGCATCCTGCAGGAGCCGGATGATTTCAGATGGAATCACAGAGTGATCCCATCTGAAATCTGAATCCGTCTCTCATCAAAAAGCGAGAGCAGGATCAATGCGAAAAACCGGTTCCCACTTTTTCGCATCCTGCTCTTGCGGATATTGGCATGAGCAAACGCAGATGCAGCATTGCTGCCACCCGCTGCCGCGATTAACGCTCCTTGTCCGGAGAGCGGGACGTTACCCGCCGCAGGATTTGGGAAACGTCATGTCGGCTCGCAGGACCATCGGCACCTTCGACTATGTCGTGATCGGCGCGGGCTCGGCCGGCTGCGTCGTCGCCAACCGGCTCTCAGCCGATCCGAGCAAGAAGGTCCTGGTGCTGGAGGCCGGCGGCAAGGACGACTGGATCTGGTTCCACATCCCGGTCGGCTATCTCTACGCCATCGGCAATCCGCGCGCCGACTGGCTGTTCAAGACCGAGCCTCAGGCGGGCTTGGGCGGGCGCGCCTTGCCCTTCCCGCGCGGCAAGGTCGTCGGCGGCTGCTCGGCGATCAATGCGATGATCTATATGCGCGGCCAGGCGGCCGACTACGATGGCTGGCGCCAGCGCGGGCTGACCGGCTGGGGCTGGGACGATGTCCTGCCCTATTTCCTCAGGCATGAAGACCATGTCGCGCCGGGGACGGGCGAGCACCACAAGGCCGGCGGAGAATGGCGGGTCGAGAATCCGCGCGTGCGCTGGGACATCCTCGACGCCGTGCGCGATGCGGCCGAGGCGGCGGGCATCGCCAAGATCGCCGACTTCAACACCGGCGACAATGAAGGCTCGGCCTATTTCCAGGTCAACCAGCGGCGCGGCCGGCGCTGGAGCGCCTTTACCGCCTTCCTCAAGCCGGTGCTCGATATCCGCGACAACCTCCGCATGGAGACGCGCGTCCTGGTCGAGCGCATCGTGATCGAGGATGGCCGGGCCAGCGCGATCGAGTTCACCCATGGCGAGGAGAAGCTCAGGGTCGAGGTCCGCGGCGAAGTCGTGCTCAGCGCCGGCTCCTTCGGCTCGCCGGCGCTGCTGGAGCGCTCCGGCATCGGCGACGGCGCGCGCCTGCAGGCACTGGGCATCGACACGGCCGCGAACCTGCCGGGCGTCGGCGAGAATCTGCAGGACCACCTCCAGATCCGCCCGGTCTACAAGGTCGACGGCGTGCGCACGCTCAACACCGACTATGCCAAGCTCTGGCGCCGGCCGCTGATGGCGCTGGAATACGCAGCCTTCCGCACCGGCCCGCTGACCATGGCGCCCTCGCAGGTCGGCGCCTTCGCGAAATCCTCGCCCGACTACGCCACCGCCAATCTCGAATTCCATTTCCAGCCGCTCTCGCTCGACAAATGGGGCGACGGCTTGCATCCGTTCGGCGCCTTCACCGCCAGCGTCTGCAACTTGCGCCCCTCGAGCCGAGGCAGCGTCCATCTCAAAAGCCCGACGCCGGAGGACGCCCCGGCGATCTCGCCCAATTATCTCGATACTGACGAGGACAAGCGCGTCGCCGTCGCTGCGCTGAAGCTCGCGCGCCGGATCGTGGCGCAAGCGCCGCTGGCGCGTTTCCAGCCGCAGGAGCACAGCCCAGGCACAGCGGCGACCTCGGACGAGGCCCTGCTGGAAGCGGCGAAAGAGCTCAGCACCACGATCTTCCACCCTGTCGGGACAGCGAAGATGGGCGTCGACGACGATCCGACGGCCGTGCTCGACGAGCGCCTGCGGGTGCGGGGCGTGCGTGGCCTGCGCGTGATCGACGCTTCGGCGATGCCGGCGATCACCTCGGGCAATACGGCGGCGCCGACGATGATGATCGCCGAGAAAGGCGCGCAGATGCTGCTGGAGGATGCGAAAGCGGCCTGACGTCATGATATGAACGTTCCAACCGGCACGCTGGAGCCATCATGTCATCGCCGCCCGAACGCAGCCCGCCCGCCAAGACCTTGCCCACCAAGATCCTCCTCGCCATCGCCAGGGGCGTGCTGACGGTCCTCGTGCTGCTCGACGAGATCGCGCGGCCGCTCTATCGGCCGCTGGCGGACTGGCTCGCCTCGCTGGGTATCGTCGCGCGGGCGGAAGCCGCGATCGCCCGATTACCACGATTGGCCATCCTCGCCTTGCTCGCGATCCCCTTCGCGGTCGCCGAGCCCTTGAAGATCGTCGGCCTGATCATGATCGGGCGCGGGCAGGTCGTGGCGGGCATCGTGATCCTCGCCGTGGCCTATCTCGCCAGCTTCCTGATCGTCGAGCGCATCTACCAGGCCGGGCGGGACAAGCTTCTGAGCTATCGCTGGCTCGCCTGGCTGATGGCGGCGATCGAGACCGTCCGCGTCAAGGCGCTCACCTGGGTCAAGGCGAGCGCGGCCTATCAATCCGCCATCCGGATCCGCGACGAGGCCAGGCGCTGGTTGCGGGGCTTGCGCGCCTGAGCGCGGCCGCGCCCGGCTCAGAACGTCACGTCGATCCGGCCTCGCAGCGCCTGGTCGCGCGCGCCATTGCCCAAGGCGGCATTGTAGCCGAGACCCAGCGCGACATTGCCGGCGACACGCCAGGACAGCCCGACCTCCGCAACCATCGCGTCACGTGCCACCGGTGCGGCGTAGACCCGGAAAGGGCTCGCGGCTCCAGCGAAGGCCAGCACGGCGGTGGGCGTCGTCTCCCCGAAGGCGTGACGCCAGCCCAGCATGGCGCGGGCGAAGAGCGGCGTCGCGCCAAGCTGCGTTTCCGCGCGCAAGCCCACTATGGAGAAGCCGAGGTTCTGGTCGCGGCCATTCAAGCGCAATGCGGCTGCCCCGCCCTGCTCCACGCCCGAATCCGAATGCACGCTCACGGCGGCGAGCTGAACGAAGGGCTCGAAGGCGACGGAGCCGAGCGGCATGGCATAGCCGACCTCGGCGAAAGCCTGCGCCGTCGCCCCCTGGCCGTCGAAACGCAGCACATCGGAGAAGCCGTTCAGCCCGACGAGGCGCGTCAGGTTGGTCTGGTTCCAGGCATAGGCAGCGCCCGCGCGAAGATTGACCGCGCCGAAACGCGCTCCGCCATAGAGCGCGGCATGGACGGCGTCCTGCGTGCCGTCCGAGCGGCGCTGGTCGATGTCGAAACGGGTGCGGGTGAAGCCGCCGGCGACGCCGACGCGCCAGGGCGTCTCGCCACCGCCGGAATCGAGCTCCGCGCCGAACAGCATGCCGCCGCCGCGCCGGTCGAGCGAGGCCGCATTGCCGTCACCATCGCTGCGCCCCTGCGCGCCGATCGCCTCGCCCCAGAGCTGGAAGCGTCGCGTCTCGAAGCTGGGCGCGGGCAGTGCCGCCATGCGCGGCCGGCCCGGCGCATCGGCTGAGAAGGCGCCAGTCACCGTGCCGGACGAAGACGACAGGAACGGCGCGCGCAGGCGGTTCATGATGGTGTCGCGCACGAGATGGCTGGTCTCGATCGCGACCGAGACGGCCTGCGCATGCGCCTCGCCCGAAAGCGCGTCGAAACCGGCGCGGGCCTCCGTCAGCGTCGAGGACAGCAGCGCGTCATAGACGCGATTGCCCGTCCCCAGCCCCTCGGCGGCGCGACCGGCGCTCGCCTGGTTGCGTGTGGCTGCCGCATCGGCGAAGGCGACGGTATTGCGCGCCAACGTCAGCGCCACCGCCGTTGCCTCGTAACTCAGCGTCGGCGTCAGGAAGGCAAAATTCGAGGTCACGCCGGAAAACTGCCCGCTGACGCCGCCCTGTGCGGTCAGGATGACATAGCGGGTCGAGAGACCGTAACTGCCCTGCGCTGCCAGAAGCTGGACCTGGCCACCCGACAAGGTCGCGGTTCCCGTCGCCGCGATCAGGTCGGACGCGCCGGCCGCATTGAGCTCGACCTGATAGGTCGAGCCGGCCGCAAAGGCGACATTCCCGGCAATCTTGAGCGTGCCGATGGAGTTGCCCGGCGCGACCATGCCGCCGGCGGCGATGACGATGCTGCCGACCGTGCCCGAGCCGCCGAGCGCGCCGCCCGCCACGGTGATGGTGGAGCCGGTCAGAGAACCATTGACGACAAGAAGTCCGGCGAGCACCGAGGTCGGGCCGGTATAGCTGTTGGTCCCGGTCAGGATCAACTTGCCGGAGCCCTGCTTGGTCAGCGTCCCCACCCCGGAGATGTTGGCGGCAAGGGTCGCGCTATCGGTGAAATTCGCGACGATGGCGCCGTCATTCCTGATGAAGGGCGTGTCGATGGCGCCCGCCAGGCCACCATTGCCGAGATTGAGCACACCCAAGGCGCCGATCTGCATGCCGGCCCCGGCCTTGACGAGCCCGCCATCGGCAACCGTAAGCACGCCGGCATAGTCACCACCGCAGCCGCAACCGGAATAGCCGATGAGCAGGCCGTTGGTCGCGTTCAAGACCGAGCCCGCCCCTGTCACCAGGACGCTTGCGGTGGGAATGCCCAGAGCGGGATCGGGATCGGAACCGATTTGGACAAAGCCGGTCGCGTTCACGACACCGCCCGCGGCAATGACGAGATCGCCGGAGCCGCCGATAACGCCGCCGACGGCCAAGCCGTTATCGACGTTCCAAGTCGATCCAGGGCCCGTCACCGTCACCACCGGCGCGATAATGTCTCCTTCGATGTCCGCGCCGCCCTTGCTGTTCATCACCGCGCCGCCGCTGATTGTCAGCGTTGCGGGCGTGAGGCTGGCGACGACCGTGAGACCTTCGACAGTCACGGTCGAGCCCGCGCCCGAGACCTCCATCGCCGATTGGACGACCAGGTAACCGGTCGGATCCACCATATTCAAGGTGCCGCCATTGCTGACGCGCAGCCTCCCGCCCACCACCCCGATGCCGCCACCTCCGCCGGCCGGATTACCGACGCTGAGCGAGCCGCCGCTGATATCGAGCGTCGGATTCGAGCAACCGCACAGAAAGCTTAGAAAGAGAACCCCTTCGATGCTGCTCGTCCCAGTCAGGGTGAGCGCCCCCGACCCTTCCATGAAGAGCGAGCCCTTGCCGGTGATATTGCCGGAGAAGACGGTGGCGACGTTATTGTAGCCGATCGACAAGGTGGCGCCATCGCCGATGACGACCTTGCCCGCGCCCGACAGCGAGCCGATCGTGGTCATGAGCGTGTCCGCGACCTGGATCGTCGCGCCGGTGGCGACACTGTAATCGGAGCTCGCCGAGAACGCCGTGCCGGAATTGGCGATGAGCCGGCCCTGCGTGACGCTGGTCGCACCGGAATAGTTGTTGTTGCCGGAGAGGATGAGATCGCCGGGACCGGTCTTGGTCAACCCGCCTATGCCCGAGATGGTACTGAGGCTGTCTAGCTCCAGCACAAAACCGTTGGTATCGATCGTACCGCCGCCGGCATTGAATGTGACGGTGCGCGCCGAGCTCACATCGGCGGTGATGACGAGGCCGCCGCCATCGAAGGTCAACCCGCCGGCGACATCGCCAAGCTGGGCATTGTGGCTGATCGAGATCCGGCCCTGATTGATCGTCGTGCCGCCATCATAGGAATTGTCGAGATTGGTCAGCGTCAGCGTGCCCGCCCCGGTCTTGACCAGCGAGCCGCCGACGCCGCTGATGATGCCGTCGACCGTCGTGGACGTGCCGTCGCCGCCGACCGTGAGTTCGTTGGCGCCGAGAACATAGAACCCCGCTCCGGCAATCGAGCCGGCGCTCAGGCGATTATCGCCAAGCAGCCCGGCGCTGGTCGAGAAATTGGTCACTGCGCCGCTATTCGTCACGATCGTCGCATTTCCGGCCGTGCTGCTGTCGAAGAACTGAAGGCCGTAATTGTTGGTGATCGTGGCGTTGCCGGCCGTGCTCGTGCCGGTGAACCAAAGGGTGTTGTTGTTGGTGATCGTGGCGCTGCCGGCCGTGCTGCTGTCGAAGAACTGAAGGCTGCTGTTGTTGGTGATCGCGGCGCTGCCGGCCGTGCTGGTGCCGACGAACTGAAGGCCGACGTTGTTGGTGATCGTGGCGTTGCCGGCCGTGCTGCTGTCGTAGAACTGAAGGAAGCTGGTGTTGGTGATCGCGGCGCTGCCGGCCGTGCTGCTATTGACGAAAGCCAGGATACTCTGATTGACCAGGGTCTGCGCTTGGCCAGAATTGTTGACGATGCCCGCTCCACCGACGACGAGGGTGCCGGCAGGGTCGATCGTGATCGTGTAGGCCGGCGCGCTTGCGTTGAAGGTAAAGCCCCCGAGTATCGTGGTTGCGCCGACCGTGATCGCGGATTGGCTCGTGGCATCGAAGAACGCCGTGCCGGTCGGAACCGTCGCCGGCGTCCAGTTCGCGCCGGCGTTGAAATTGCCCGAGCCGGGATTGAGCTGCCAGGTCGCGTCCTGCGCGTGGGCCGAGCCCGGACAGAACAGCGCCGAACCCAGCGACGTGCCCGCCAGCAAAGCCAGCATGACGAAGCGGCGGCGATACGCGCCGCGCCCTTGGCCTATCGAATCCACGAAAGCGTCGCCCCCAAACCCCAGGGCGGCAACTTAAGGCAATCTTACTCTACGGCAATAGATAGCCATTCACAGGCTGGGGATCGACATTCGTCGCCGTGCCGCGCGACAGCCCGCGTGTCGAACGCCCGGCATGCCGTCGCTTCGACATGCCGGAGCGGGCCCGCCGGGGCGGCGCGTTCAGACGATCTGGTTGCGCAGCGCGGTTTCGCCCCGTGCCAGGCGGCTGAGATTGTCGAGCAGGGTGTCGACGACATTGCCCTCATAGGCCCGCGTCTCGCCGGCGCTATGGGGCGTGATGACGACCTGCGGCAGGCCCCAGAAAGGCGAAGATGGCGGCAGCGGCTCGTCATGGAAGCAGTCGAGACCGGCGCCGGCCAGGCGGCCCTCAGTCATGGCGGCCAGCAGCGCAGCCTCATCCACCACCTTGCCGCGTGCGACATTGATGAGGACGGCCGTGGGCTTCATCACAGCCAGCGCCTGAACGCCGATCAGGCCTTCGGTCTCCGCCGTCAGCGGGCAGGTCAGCGCGACGATGTCGGCCTGCGCCATGACCTCGTGCAATTGATCGGGCCGGACGATCGCCTCGATATGTGGTTGCGGCTCCGGCTGGCGGCGCACGCCGATGACGCGGATGCCGAAAGCCGAGGCGAGCGCGGCCAGGCGCAGGCCGATGCGGCCGAGCCCGACGATGACCATGGTCTTGCCGCCGAGCTCGTCCTCGCGCCTGGCGCGATCGCCGATCATCGGGCGCCAATGCTTGGCCGTCTGGTTGTCGCGGGCGAGATGGATCTGGCGGGTCAAGGCCAGGACCAGCGCCATGGCGTGCTCGGCGACGGCGCGCTCATTCACGCCTTGCGCGCTGGCGAGGCGGATGCCGGCGGCGGCCAGGGCCGGCTTGTCGAACTGGTCGGTGCCGGCGCTGACCGACTGGATGAAGCGCAGCTTCGGCGACGCGGCGATCAATTCGTTGCGCCAGAGGCCGGAGACGACGAGGACATCGGCCTCGGCCGAGCGCACCTTGAGCTCGTCGAGCGAGTTCGCCGAAAAACTCCGGGCGGCGTGGCCGCGCGTCGCGAACTCGGCCTGCAGTTGATAGGCGGCATGGGAAAAGCCGATCGTCAGCTCGTTGTCAGGCGGCAGCAGGGGCATTCGTCTCGTTCCTCGACAGTCATAAGGCGTGGTCAGGTTATTGGGCGCGATCAGGTTATCGGGAGAGCGGCGCGCTGTCCCGGCGGTCAACGCATGCAAGCTTCACGCTGGACCGGGGCCGGGAGGCGCAAAGCCCACCAGCGCCGCCTCGAGCCGGGTCCATTCCGAAGCCTGCCCCGGCAGGCCGAAGCGCAGCCGGCGCGCATCGTTCTGGAAACGGCGCACATACAGGCCATGGCGGCCGAGATGAGCGAAGAGCGCCGGCGCGTTGCCGGTTTCGAGCAGCCTGAACAGCGCGGTGCCGCCGACGATCCTGCCATGCGGCGCGAGCAGCGCATCGAGCCGGGCGGCATCGGCCGCGCGAGCAGCTCCCGCTTGCGCGAGCCAGGAGGAAGCGGCCAGGGCCCTTGCCCCGACATGCAGCGCCGGCCCGGCCACAGCCCAGGGCCCCATCGCCGCGCGCAGGGCCTCGGTCAGCACTGGATCGCCGATGGCGAAGCCCAGGCGCAGGCCCGCCAGCCCATATGTCTTGCCGAAGGAGCGCAGCACCAATGTCGCCGGCGGCAATTCGGGCAGGATGCTGACCTCCCGCGTGAAATCGGCGAAGGCCTCGTCGACGACGAGCAGGCCGCCGCGCGCGGCGCATTGCGCCGCGACAGTCATGAGCCGTTGCCTCGACACAACCCGGCCGTCGGGATTATTCGGATTGACCAGAACGACCGTGCGCGCCTCGCTCGCCCCACCCAGATCTGCGACGGGGCGCACATCCGCTCCGGCCTTGGCCCAGGCCTGGGCATGCTCGGCATAGGTCGGGCCCAGCACCGCAACCGGACCGGCCGCCACGAGACGCGGCAGCAGATCGATCAGGATCTGCGTGCCGGGCGCCGCGACGATGCCGGCGCTTTCGGGCACGCGATAGGCCGCGCGCGCCGCAGCCAGCAGCGCCGCCTCCTCAGTCGTACCCGGCAGGCGCTGCCAGAGCGCGGCCGGCAGCAACGGAAGCGGATAGGGGATGGGATTGATCCCGGTCGAGAGATCGACCCAAGGAGCCGGGGCATCGGGAAACAGCGCTTGCGCCATCGCCAGATCGCCGCCATGCCAGATTTCGCCCTCAACCACGATCGTTCCCGCCTCGCATGAGCCCGCCCGACACCTTGCTTCTGCTGCTCGCCGCACTCGTGATCGAGGCCGCGCTCGGCTATCCCAAGGGCTTGTATGCGCGGATCGGCCATCCCGTCACCTGGCTTGGCGCATTGATCGCGGCGCTCGACGACAGCCTGAACCGCGAGACCGCCTCTTATGCCGCGCGGAAGGCGGCCGGGCTCGCCGCGCTCGTCATCCTGCTCTGCGCGACCATCGCCTTCGCTTCGACCGCGACCCGGCTTTGCCTCGCGCTCGGGCCGCTCGGCCTGCTGCCCCTGGCGCTTCTGGCCTCGACCCTGCTGGCGCAGCGCAGCCTCTACGAACATGTCGCTGATGTCGCCGAGGGACTGGAGCAAGGCGGGCTCTGCGAGGGACGAAAGGCGGTTGCGGTGATCGTCGGGCGCAACCCTGAAAGCCTCGATGAGGCCGGCGTCTCGCGCGCCGCGATCGAGAGCCTCGCCGAGAATTTCTCCGACGGCGTCGTCGCCCCGGCCTTCTGGCTCGGCCTCGCCGGCCTGCCGGGCTGTGCACTCTACAAGGCCATCAACACCGCCGATTCGATGATCGGCCATAAGACGCCGCGCCATCTCGCTTTCGGCTGGGCGGCGGCCAGGCTCGACGACCTCGTCAACCTCCCGGCCTCGCGGCTCACCGCGCTGCTGCTGGTCGCAGCCGCAGCCCTCGACCGAGAGGCCAATGCGGCCGGAGCCTGGAAGGCCGTGCGGCGCGACGCCCATCGCCACCGCTCGCCCAATGCCGGCTGGCCGGAAGCGGCGATGGCCGGGGCGCTCGGCCTGCGCCTCGCCGGACCACGCATCTATGGCGAGACACGCGTCGAGGATGGCTGGATGGGGGATGGCCGTGCGGAGGCGACGGCCGCCGATATCAGGCGGGCGCTCAGGCTCTATCGCGGGGCCTGCCTGATGCTGTGGGCGCTGGCGGCAGCGGGCGTGGTGATCACGATAGCCGCCTGAAAGCTCTCAGAACTCGATTCCCGCCTGCGCCTTCACGCCGGCCGCGAAATGGTGCTTCACCAGCGTCATTTCCGTCACCAGATCGGCAGCCGCGATCAGCTCGGGCTTGGCGTTGCGGCCGGTGACGACGATGTGGAGGTCGTCCCGGCGCGCAGCAAGCGTCGCGACCACCTCGTCCAATGGCAGATAATCATAGCGCAGCGCGATGTTGAGCTCGTCCAGCACGATCAGGCGGATCGTCTCGTCGGCCATTAATTCCTTCGCCTTCTCGAAGGCGCGCCCGGCGGCGGCGATGTCGCGGGCCTTGTCCTGCGTCTCCCAGGTGAAGCCTTCGCCCATGCTGTGCCAGGCGATCTGATCGCCGAAGGCATCGAGCGCCTTGCGCTCGCCCGTCGCCCAGGCGCCCTTGATGAATTGGACCACGCCGACGCGCCAGCCATGGCCGAGCGCGCGCAGCATCAGCCCGAAAGCGGCCGTCGATTTGCCCTTGCCCGGCCCGGTGTTGACGATCAGCAGGCCCTTCTCGATCGTCTTGCCCGCGACCTCGGCGTCCTGCACCGCCTTGCGCTTCTCCATCTTGGCCTTGTGGCGGGCGGCCTCTTCAGCGTCGATCGTCATGTCACTTCACCTGCATCGCCAGTCCAGCGACCATGAAGACCACGTGCCGGGCCCGCGCCGCAAGGCTCTGGTGCAGGCGGCCGGCCTCGTCGCGGAAGCGCCGCGCCAGGGCATTGTCGGGCACGATGCCGAGCCCGACCTCGTTCGAGACGAGCACGACACGGCCGGAGGCTTCAGCACAGGCGGCGATGAGCTCGGCGCCCGCGGACGCCGTATCCCGCTCCGCCAGGATCAGATTGGTCAGCCACAATGTCAGACAATCGACCAGGATCGGTCGCCCCGCCGGTACGGCGCGGATCGCCTCGGGCAAGGCGAGCGGCGCATCGACCGTGAGCCAGTTGCCGGAGCGTCGCGCCCGATGCTCGGCGATGCGCGCGCGCATCTCGTCGTCATAGGCCTGGGCGGTCGCGATATAGGTCCAGGGCGCCGGCAGCGCCTCGATCAGCGCCTCGGCATGGCGGCTCTTGCCCGAGCGCGCGCCGCCGAGAACCAGGGTGAGATGGGGAAGGATCGTCGCCACAGCCGAAACCTCTACCGACAGAACCGTCATTGCGAGCGCAGCGAAGCAATCCAGCGTCCCACTCTACTGCTTCCCGGATTGCTTCGCTGCGCTCGGAATGACGATCGGTGCATTGCACAGCACCGCCCACATGGCTAATGATCATCCCCGACGGTGCCCCGGCAACGGGGTGAAAAGGGAACGCGGTGCGATACCGCGGCTGCCCCCGCAACTGTAAGCGGTGAGTTCTGCGCCATCGGCCACTGGGAGCAATCCCGGGAAGGCGGCTCAGGACGTCGAGATCCGTGAGCCAGGAGACCTGCCGTCGTCGTTCCGCAATCCAACAGGCCGCCGGCGGGGCGGCCAGGAGAATCACGATGAACACCTCCGCTTCGCTTTCGACCTCGGCCGGCGTTTCCGAACGCGCCAAGGCTGCACTGGCCGCCCTGCTGCTCGGCAGCGTGCTGATCTTCACGGTCGGCTTCGCGCATTCGAGCAGCGTCCATAATGCCGCCCACGACACGCGCCACACGCTCGCCTTCCCCTGCCACTGAGGGGATCGAACATGGTCAATCGCGTTCTCACGGTCAGTCTCCTGGCCGGGCTTCTGGCTGGGCTCGTCATCGCCGCGCTCCAGCACGTCACCACCACGCCGCTGATCCTCAAGGCGGAAACCTATGAAGCGGCGATGCGCGCCGCCGCCCCGTCTTTCGCATCCTTTGACGGCGAGGCCCACATCATCCTCGCCCATGGTCCCGCCGGCGACGCCGCCGGCCATGAGCATGCCGAATGGAAGCCGCAGGACGGCTTGCAGCGTACAGCCTTCACCACGCTGGTCACGGTCGCGACCGCGATCGGCTTCGCGGCGCTGCTGCTCGGCGGCATGATCGCGGCGAATGAGACGATCAACGACAGGCGCGCGCTCGCCTGGGCGGTCTGCGGTTTCCTCGCTTTCGGCCTCGTCCCGGCGGCGGGTCTCGCGCCAGAATTGCCAGGCAGCGCGGCGGCCGAACTCTTGCATCGTCAGATCTGGTGGGTCGCGACGGCGCTGGTCACGGCTGGCGGGCTCTTCGTCTTCCTGCGCATGGAAGCCGGCTGGCTCAGGGCTCTGGCCGTACTTGCCATGCTCGTGCCGCATCTGATCGGCGCGCCACATCCGGCCGCGCCGGAGAGCAAGGTCCCAGCCGAGATCGCAGCGCATTTCACCGCGCTGTCGCTCTCGGTCCAGGCCGCGCTCTGGCTCGCCACCGGCCTGGCCGTTGGCGTGATCTGGCCCTGGGCGACGCGACGCGCGGCCAAGGCCTGACGCCTCGCGCGCTCCTCCCCAGGGAGCGCGCATCTCGAACACGGAGGCGTTTGCATGCCCGAGGGTGACCTCACCATCCAAGTCTGCACCATACATGTCTGCACCGTCTGCCGGCGCGTGCGCGAGGACCTCGCCGAAGGCTACGACCAGCCGGGCCTCGGCCTTGCCACCGCGCTCGGCGAGCGGCTTGCCGGCAAGGCCGGGATCAGCGTCGAGGCGGTCGAATGCCTCGCCGTCTGCAAGCGCCCTTGCACGGTCGCCTTCGCGGCGAACGGCAAATGGACCTATCTCGTCGGCGATCTCGACGCCGAGACCCATCTCGACGATATCGTCGGCGCGGCGGAGAGCTATGCCGCCAGCGCCAACGGCATCATTCCCTGGAAAGAGCGACCCATCCCCTTTCGCAAGGGCGTGGTCGCGCGCGTGCCGCCGCTGAGCTTGCGCGAACAAGGCCTGCGCGAACCAGATCTGCGCGAACAAGGATCGACATCATGAATGCCTCCCTGGCCAAAGTGCCTTGCACCATCATCACCGGCTTCCTGGGCGCCGGAAAAACCACGCTGGTGCGCCATCTGCTCGAGAACGCCGGGGGCAAGCGCCTCGCCGTGCTCGTCAACGAATTCGGCGATCTCGGCTTCGACGGCTCCTTCCTCGCCGGCTGCGGCATCGAAGGCTGCACGGAAGAGGATGTGGTGGAGCTGCCCAATGGCTGCATCTGCTGCACGGTCGCCGACGATTTCGTGCCGGCGCTGGAAAAGCTGCTGAACCGCCCGAACCCGCCCGAGCACATCCTGATCGAAACCTCGGGCCTGGCCCTGCCGAAGCCGCTGGTGACGGCCTTCAACTGGCCGGCGATCCGCTCGCGCGTCACGGTCGATGGCGTCATCGCGGTGGTCGACGGCCCCGCTGTGGCCGAGGGCCAGTTCGCCGACGATCCCGAGGCGATGGCCGCTCAAGCGGCGCAGGATTCATCGGTCGAGCACGACAACCCGCTGGAGGAGGTCTTCGACGACCAGATCCTTTGCGCCGACCTGATCCTGCTCAACAAGAGCGACCTCGTCGACGCAGAGGCCAGAGCCCGCGTCATCGCCGAAATCAGGGAGCATCTGCCAAAGGCGATCAAGATCGTCGAGACCTCGCATGGCAAGGTCGAGCCGGCCTTGATCGTGGGGCTGAACGCCGCCGCCGAGAGCGATCTCGCGGCGCGCCCCTCGCATCACGGCGAGGGCGAGGACCATGATCATGACGATTTCGACTCGGTCTCACTGCCGCTGCCGGCCGGCCTCTCGCCCGAGACACTCTCAATCCGCATGACCAAGGCCGCCGAGGCCGAGGGCGTGCTGCGGCTGAAGGGCTTCACCGCCGTGCCGGGCAAGCCGATGCGCCTCGTCGTGCAGGGTGTCGGCCGCCGCGTCAGCCATCATTTCGACCGGGCCTGGGGCGCCGACGAGGCGCGCGACGGCCGGCTCGTCGTGATCGGCCTCAAGGGCTTCGACCGCACCGCCGTGGAGGCCGCGCTCGCGGGCTGAACGCGCCATGCACCTCCTCCCGACCAGCGAGATCAGACTCGACGACGGCGAAGACGCCGTCGACCTCGCCTTGCCGCCGGGGGACGTGCTGGTTCTGTCCTATGCCGACAGCGATCTCTCGGCGATTGCCGTGACTGCCGGCATGGCTGCCGGAGTGAGCAGGTTCGATGTCCGGCTCGCCTCGCTCAGGCAGCTCAAGCACCCGCTTTCAGTCGACCTGCTGGTCGAGAAGACAGCGGCAAAAAGCCGTTTCGTGCTGGTGCGCTGCCTCGGCGGACTGGACTATTGGCGCTACGGCGTCGAGCAGCTGACCGAGATCTGCCGGCGCGAAGGCATCGCGCTTGCCGTGCTGCCGGGTGACGACCGGCCGGATGCGCGCCTGGCGGAACACGGCACCGTGCCGGCGGACTTCGCGGCCGAATTGCTGGGCTATTTCCATGCCGGCGGCGGCGCTGAGAACATGCGGCGGTTGCTCGCGCGGATTGGGGATTATCTCGGCGCCTCCCTTCCCTCATCCGACCCGGCTGCGCCGGGCCACCTTCTCCCCCGAGGGGAGAAGGATGAGGCGGCGGCAGCTTCGCCCTTCTCCCCTCGGGGGAGAAGGTGCCGGCAGGCGGATGAGGGAAGGCGAGAGGCTTCCGAGCTCGCACCTCTTCCGCTCCCCTCGCTCTTCGCGCTCGGCGCGGGCGCAACTCCCGTCCCCTGGCGCGAGGCGCTCGCCACCCTCCCCACTGAGGCTCCGCTCGTCCCCATCCTGGTCTATCGCTCGGGCGTCAGCGCCGGCGACACCGCCATGGCCGAGGCGATCTCCGCTGCTCTCGCCGCCCGCGGCCACGCCCCGCTGATCCTGGCGCTCACCAGCCTGAAGGACCCCGCCGTCACGGCGGAACTCGCGGCGCTGATCGCCTTGCGCAAGCCCGCGCTGATCGTCACCACCACCGCCTTCTCGGCTCGCGAGGGTGGCGCTTTCGTGCTCGACGCCGCCGATTGCCCGGTGCTGCAGGCCGTACCCGTCGGCAGCGCGCGCGAGGCCTGGAATGCCTCCCCGCGTGGTTTGTCGGCCGTCGATCTCGCCATGCAGGTGGCGCTGCCCGAATTCGACGGCAGGCTCGGAACCATTCCCGTCGCGTTCAAGGCGGATGTGACGGATGCCGCAACCGGCCTCGTCATCCGCCGCCTCCTGCCCGATCCAGAAGGCATCGCGGCGCTGGCCGATCTCGCCGCCGGCTGGATCGCGCTCGCCGCCAGACCGGCGGCCGAGCGCAAGCTCGCGCTGGTGATGTCGGACTATCCCGCACGTGGCGGCCGGGCCGGCTTCGCGGTCGGGCTGGATACGCCGGCGAGCGTAGCTGCGATCTCGGAGCTGCTGGCGGGGGCGGGGTACGATGTTGCCTCCCGTCATTGCGAGCGCAATGACGGCGAGGATGGGTCTGCGCTCATGGCAGCCCTCACCACCGGCCCCGCCGGTTTCACCGTCCCGCTCCCGGCCTATCGCGCCTGGCTCGACGGCATTCCCGCAGCCGCCCGCGACGCGCTTCTCGCCGCTCATGGCGAGCCAGAGCCCGACGGCGACGCCTTCCGCTTCCGCACCGTCCAGGTCGGTCATCTCACCATCGCATTGCAGCCGCCGCGCGATGCCACGCCCGACCGCAAGGCACGCTATCACGATCCGGACGCCCCGCCGGGCCATGCCTATCTCGCCTTCTATCTCGGCTTGCGCGAGACGCTGCGCATCGACGCGCTGATCCATCTCGGCACGCATGGCACCATGGAATGGCTGCCAGGCAAGGCGGTCGCGCTCTCGCCCTCCTGCTGGCCGCGCCTGATCACCCAGGGCCTGCCGGTGATCTACCCCTATGTGGTCGATGATCCCGGTGAAGCCGCGCCCGCCAAGCGCCGGCTGTCGGCGATCACGCTGGGCCATCTGCCGCCGGAATTGGCCGAGACCGGGGCCGGCGGCGAGGTGGCGCTGCTGCGCGATCTCGTCGAGGAGTTCTCGCAGGCGCAGGTGATGGATCCGCGCCGGGCCGAGATCGTCGCCCGCGAGATCCGCGAGCGAGCTGAAGCCAGCGGGCTCAGCCAGGCCTGCGGCGTCACACCCGATCTCGATATGAGCGAAGCGTTGACCCGGCTCGACGCACAGCTCTGCGATATCGCCGAATTGCCGTTCCGCGACGGCCTGCACATCTTCGGGCAAGCGGCGCACGACCCCGCCTCCTCCGAGGCCGAGGGGACAAACCTGCTGCGTGCGCTCGATGGCCGCTTCGTGCCGCCCGGTCCCGCCGGCTCGCCGCATCGCGGCCGGCCCGATGTGCTGCCGACCGGGCGCAACCTCTCGACGCTGGACCCGCGCGCGATCCCGACACGCGCTGCAGCGAGGCTCGGCGGTCTCGCCGCGCAGGCCGTGATCGCGCGCCATCTGCAGGAGCATGGCGACCATCCGCGCCGGATCGTGATGGATCTCTGGGCCTCGCCGACCCTGCGCTCGGGCGGCGAGGATATCGCCCATGCGCTCGCCCTGATGGGCGTCGAGCCGCTCTGGGACCACGCCTCGACGCGGGTGACGGGCTTCTCGATCATCCCGCAACCGAAGCTGACGCATCCGCGCCTCGACGTGACGATCCGCATCTCCGGCGCCTTCCGCGACACATTTCCGGGCCAGATCGCCCTCCTCGACGCGGCCGCCCGCGCGGTCGCGGCCCTCGACGAGCCCGATGAGTGGAACGAGCCAGCCGCCGCGCAGCGCCGCGGCGAGGCAGGCGCGCGCATTTTCGGAGCGGCGCCCGGCCGCTATGGCGCGGCGATGGCCGATCGCGCCCTCGATGGCGACTGGACGACGCGCGGCGAACTGGCCGAGGCCTATCTCGCCGCCTCCAGCCATGCCTATGGCGGGGCCGAGGGCGCGGCGACGGCCGATGCGGGTTTTGCGGAACGCATCAGGGAGGCGCAGGCCTTCATCCATGTCAGCGACACCGCCGGGCGCGACATCCTGGAAGCCTCGAGCGCGGCCGATGTTATCGGCGGGCTTGCGGCGGCGGCCAAAACACTCGGCGCCAATCCCGCGCTCTACAGCCTCGACTCCTCAAACCCCGAGGCACCGAAGGCGCGCACGCTGGCTGAGGACATCGCCCGCATCGTCCATGGCCGCTTGACGCATCCGCGCTGGATCGCGGCGCAGCTCGCCCATGGCTGGCGCGGCGCGGCGGAACTGGCCGAGGCCGTCGACACGCTTTTCGTTTTCGCGGCGAGCACGGATGCCGTCGCGGATGGGCTGTTCGACGCCGTCTTCCAGGCCTATTGCGCCGATCCGGCGATCTGGAGCGCGCTGGAGGCGGCGAATGCTCCCGCCGCCAACGCCATCCGCGCCCGGCTGAGCGATGCCGAGCGGCGCGGTCTGTGGACCAGCCGGCGCAATTCGGTCGCAGCCTTTCTCGCACGGGCCGCGGAATGAGCGCGCTCCCGCACGAATGCGTGCCCCCGGCGACGCTGCGGCGCGGCTGGTGCCCGAGCACGCTGAAGCCGATGGAGACCGGTGATGGCTGGCTGGTGCGGCTGCATCCACCCGGAGCCGTGCTGACGCCCGCGCAGCTCATTCGCATCGCCGCCCTGGCGCGCGAACACGGCAACGGGCTGATCGAGATTTCCGCGCGCGGCAACATGCAACTGCGCGGGGTGACGGCCCAGAGCCATCCGGCGCTGGTCGCAGTGCTGCTGGGCGAACGCCTCGTCGACGAGCATGACGGCGACGGTCCGCAGCGCCTGACGCTGGTCTCGCCGCTGGCGGGAGACGGCGAACTGATCAATGCGCCTGCACTAGCCGAGGCGATCGAAGCGCGCGGACGACTCGTTTCCGGCTTGCCGGCGAAATTCCTGATCATCGTCGATGACGGCGGGGCGCTCTCGCTCGACGCGTTCGCCTGCGATCTGCGCCTCCTAGCGATCGCAGGCGAACGCGTCATGATCGGCCTGCCGGACGGTTCAAGGCGCGGGCCGATCGCCGTTGCGGATACGGTCGAGGCCGTCGAGACGATCCTGCATCGCTTCGCCGGGCATCATGCCCGGGCGCCGGAGGCGATCCGCCGCCTGCGCGATCTGTCGCCCGAGGCGCTCGCTGCTCTCTGCAACCTGCCCGAAACCGATGCGCCACCACCTCGCTTTGCCCCCCGCCGTGCCGGCCTGTTCGCGCTCGGCACCGGCCGCTTCGCCGCTATCGCCGCCCTGCCTTTCGGCCGCTGCAACGCCGCCACGCTGGCAGCCCTCGGCCACGCCGCCGAGACGCAAGGCGCGCCCAAACTGCGCCTCTCACCCTGGCGCGGACTCGCCTGCCTCGGCCTGAGCGAAGCCTCAGCGCAGGCCTGGCTCGGCGAGGCCGGCGGCTTGGGCCTGATCACGCAAGACGAGGATCCGCGCCTCGCGGTCCAGGCCTGCGCCGGCAAACCGGCCTGCTTGCGGGCCGAAACCGATGCGATGGGCGACGCCGCGCGGCTCGCCGAGGCGGCCGCACCACTCTTGGCCCGGGGCCTGAGCCTGCATGTCTCGGGCTGCGCCAAATCCTGCGCCCATCCGGGTGCCTCCGACCTCACTTTGGTCGGCCGGGAGGGGCATTACGACGTAGTTCTCCACGGCGCGACGCGCGATCAGCCCGTCGCGACGCTTGACCTTTGCGACATCCTGCGGCGTCTGCAGCCGGGACAGGATCTTTTCGCCCGCCTGAGTGCGGCGGCTTCAGGACATTAGAGTTTGAGCACGCGTTACGACTATATCCAGGACGGAGCCGCTATCTATGAGCGCTCCTTCGCGATCATCCGGGCCGAGGCCGATCTCTCGCGCTTTTCCGGCTCCGCCGCGCGCGTCGTGGTGCGGATGATCCATGCCTGCGGCATGACCGACCTGCCTGATGACGTCGAGATGTCCGAGGGTTTCACGAGCGCAGCCGAGGCTGCCCTGCGGGCCGGCGCGCCGATTCTCTGCGACGCCAAAATGGTCGCCAATGGCGTGACGCGGGCTCGCCTGCCGGCGCGCAACGAGGTGGTCTGCACGCTCGACGATCCCAGCACGCCCGGCCTCGCCGCGGAACTTGGCACGACGCGCTCGGCCGCTGCCATGGAGCTGTGGCGGCCACAACTTGCCGGGGCGCTGGTAGTGATCGGCAATGCGCCGACCTCGCTGTTCCGGCT
The DNA here is from genome assembly GCF_964252745.1 of Allobosea sp. LjRoot9. Lineage (NCBI taxonomy): Bacteria > Pseudomonadati > Pseudomonadota > Alphaproteobacteria > Hyphomicrobiales > Alloboseaceae > Allobosea > Allobosea sp. LjRoot9. Next base: position 476,545 of record NZ_CAXUPC020000002.1, read on the forward strand.
GCTGGAGATGCTTGATGCCGGTGCGCCCCAGCCTGCCGCCGTGATCGGCATTCCGGTCGGCTTCGTCGGCGCGGCGGAATCGAAGCAGGCCTTGGCCGGGGATGGCCGCGTGCCCTTCCTCGTCGTGCATGGACGGCGCGGCGGCTCGGCGATGGCGGCAGCCGCCGTGAACGCGCTGGCGCAAGAAAAGGAATGAGCCGGTGACCTCAGAACCGGCCAAAACTCTGCTGTTCGGCGTCGGCCTCGGCCCCGGCGACCCGGACTATATGACCCTGCGCGCCCGCGACATCATTCTCAGTGCGGACCGGCTGGTGCATTTTTGCAAGCGCGGCCGGCGCGGCAATGCCCGCGTCACGGCCGACGCCATCGTCCCGCCCGATGCGGCGCGCGAGATCGAGCTCGCCTTCCCTGTGACGATCGAAGCCCATGTCGGCGAGGCCGGCTATGATGAGCCGATCGCGACTTTCTACGAGGAAGCGGCCGCCCAGCTCGCGGCGGAGATGGAAGCGGGGCGGAGCGTCGCCGTGCTGTGCGACGGCGACCCGTTCTTCTACGGCTCCTTCATGCATCTGTGGCGGCGCCTCGCCCATCGCTTCCCGACCGAGGTGGTGCCGGGCGTCACCGGCATGGCCGGAGCCTGGACCCGGGCCGGAGCGCCGATCACCTGGGGCGACGACATCATGACCGTGCTGCCGGGCACGCTCCCGGAAGCGGAACTGACGCGCCGGCTGGTCGACACCGACGCCGCCGTGATCATGAAGCTCGGCCGCAACCTGCCGAAGGTGCGCCGCGCGCTGAGGACGGCAGGACTGATCCACCGCGCGATCTATGTCGAGCGCGCCACCATGGCCGAACAGGTCGTGCTGAAGCTCGGCGACAAGCCCGATGACGAGGCGCCCTATTTTTCGATGGTGCTGGTGCCTGGCGAAGGGCGGCGGCTGTGAGCGGCTCGCTCACCATCGTAGGCTCGCTCACCATCGTGGGCTTGGGCCCCGGTGAGGCGCATTGGCTGACGCCGGCGGCACAGGCCGCGCTCGATGCGGCCAGCGACCTCGTCGGCTACGAGCCCTATCTCGACCGGATTCCGGCGCGCGCCGGCCGGACCAAGCACGGCTCCGACAACCGCGTCGAGATCGCGCGGGCCGAGCATGCGTTGCGGCTGGCGGCTGAAGGACGGACCGTCGCGGTTGTCTCGGGCGGCGATCCCGGCGTCTTTGCGATGGCGGCGGCCGTGTTCGAGGCTCTGGAGGCGGGCGACCCCGCCTGGCGGGCGCTGACGATCACGGTCGAACCTGGCATCACGGCGATGCTGGCCGCTGCAGCCAAGGTCGGTGCGCCGCTCGGCGGCGATTTCTGCGCGATCTCGCTCTCGGACAATCTCAAACCCTGGGAGGTCGTCACGATGCGGCTCGAAGCCGTGCTGGCGGCCGATTTCGTGATCGCGCTCTACAACCCGATCTCGAAGGCGCGGCCCTGGCAGCTCGGCGCCGCGCTCGAACTGGCGGTGCGGCACCGCCCAGCGGAGACGCCGGTGATCTTCGCCCGCGCCGTCGGACGTCCGGACGAGAATCTGCGCGTGCTGCCGCTATCGCAGGCTGTCGCAGCTGCGGCTTCGGCCGACATGGCCACCCTGGTGATGATCGGCGCGTCCTCGACGCGGTTGATCGAGCGGCCGGGCCAGGCCGCGATCGTCTATACGCCGCGTTCGGTGACGAAGAGCCCCTGCGCCACCAGCCAGGGCAGGACCTGATCGATATGCTCGACAGCCTCGACATCAGGCTTCGGCGGCCGCTCGACCATGATCACCGGCAAGCCGAGCTGGCGCGCGGCGATGAGCTTACCGGCCGTGGCGTCACCGCCGGAATTCTTGGTGACGAGGATCTCGACGCCCTCGCGGCGCATCAGATCCTCTTCGTCATCGGCATGGAAGGGTCCGCGCTGCTGGATCACGGTGACGTCGTGCAGCGGCAGGCGGTCACCGATCGGCTCGATGACCCGGACCAGATAGCGATGGCGCGGCGCGTCGGCGAAAACCGGGAGTTCGAGGCGGCCGACGGTCAGGAAGACGCGCTTCGGCTCGTCCCCCAAGGCCTCGACCGCGGCCTGCATATCGAGCACGGAGCGCCAGCGATCACCGGGGCGCCGTATCCAGGGCTTGCGGCGGATGGCGAGCAGAGGCACGCCCTCGGCCTTGCAGGCGTGCTCGGCGTTGAAGGGCATGATCGCAGCAAAGGGATGTGTCGCATCGATGACGGCGATGATGCCCTCCTCGCGCAGATAGTCCCGCAGGCCCTCGATGCCGCCGAAGCCTCCGACCCGAACCGGCAGATTCGACGGGCGGGGGTCGACTGTATGGCCGGCCAAGGAGATGATGGCGCGAATATCGGGGGCCTGTTCAGCCAGATGCTGATCAAGCGCCGCCGCTTCACTGGTTCCACCAAGAATGAGCACGGTCATGGCACTAGTTACGCTTGAAAACGATGTGCTGTCGAGCGGCAGCGAGGTTGCGCCCTCCCCTTGGCTGGCGCTGATCGGGCTTGGCGAGGACGGCACGGCCGGTCTCGGCCCGGAGGCGAAGTCCGCTCTCGACGAGGCCGAGATCGTCTTCGGCGGCGAGCGCCATATCGCGCTGGTCGGGTCGGTGCCGGGCGAGCTGCGTCCCTGGCCACAGCCCTTCCGCAACGCTCTGCCGCAGATCCTGGCCGAGCGCGGCCGCAAGGTCTGCGTTCTCGCGACCAGCGACCCGTTCCATTACGGCATCGGCAATAGCTTGAGCCGTGCGATTCCCGCGCAGGAAATGCGGATCATCCCGCAGATCTCCTCCTTCGCGATGGCCTGCACCCGGATGCGCTGGCCGCAGGAGGAATGCGCGCTGGTCTCGCTGCATGGCCGCACGCTCTACCGCATCGTGCCGCATCTCCAGCCGGGCGCGCGTATCCTAGCCCTGTCCTGGGACGAGACCACCCCGCGCGCCGTCGCCGAACTGATGACGGCGCGCGGCCTTGGCGGCAGTCGCATTGTCGTGATGGAATCGCTCGGAGGGCCGCAGGAGCGCATGCGCGAGACGCGCGCCGATAGCTTCGCCTTCGACGATATCGTGCCGCTGAACATCATCGCGGTCGATGTCGCGGCCGGCCGCGACTCGCGCATCCTGCCGCTCGCACCGGGGTTGGACGAGGACTGGTTCGCCCATGACGGGCAGATCACCAAATCGGAGATCCGCGCGATCACCCTGTCGGCACTCGCCCCCCGCGGCGGCGAGCTGCTCTGGGATGTCGGCGCGGGCTCGGGCTCCATCGCGGTCGAATGGTGCCAGCGCCATCTCCGCAACCAGGCCGTCGCCTTCGAGGCCAGGCCCGAGCGCGCGCACCGGATCGCACGAAACAAGGTCGAACTCGGCGGCCTCTCGGTCGAGGTCGTCGGCGAGGCGCCCGCGGGCTTCGCCGGGCTCGAAGCGCCCGATGCCGTGTTCATCGGCGGCGGCCTGACGGTCGATGGCCTGTTCGAGGCCGCCTGGGCCGCGCTGAAACCGGGTGGGCGCCTCGTCGCCAATGTCGTGACGATCGAGGGCGAGGCGAAACTCGCTGCGCTGCACGCGCAACATGGCGGCTCGCTGCGGCGCATTTCGATCGACCGGCTGGCGCCCGTTGGCAGCAAGCATGGCTGGCGCCCGGCCATGCCGGTGACGCAATGGCGGGTCGAAAAGCCTTGAGCGGCCGTCTCGTCGCAGGGTTGGGCCTGCGTGCCGGCACGAGCGAGGGCGATATCCGCACCTGTCTCGACCAGACGCTGGCGACTGCAGGCCTCGCCGGAGAGCTTGTCCCACGTTTCGCGACGCTCGCGGCGCGCAGCGCCGAGCCGGGGCTGCTGGCACTGGCGAAGGAACGCAACGCCGAGCTCGTCGCCATTCCCGACGAGGCGCTAAAGGGTTTCGAGGCGGCCTGTGCGACGCGCTCCACGCGGATCGCCTCGCTCTACGGCGTCGGCTCGGTGGCGGAGGCCGCGGCGCTTGCCGCCGCAGGTCCCGGCAGCGTTCTCGTGCAATCGCGCATCACGACCGCCCGCGTCACCTGCGCCCTGGCGAGGAGCGCCACATGAGCGTGCATTTCATCGGCGCCGGCCCCGGCGCGCCCGATCTCATCACATTGCGCGGACGCGACCTGATCGCGGCCTGCCCGGTCTGCCTCTATGCCGGCTCATTGATCCCAAAGGCGATGCTCGACTGGTGTCCAAAGGGTGCCCGCATCATCGACACCGCCCCGCTCGACCTCGACGCCATCATCGCGGAGATGCAGGCGGCACACATAGCCGGGCAGGATGTGGCCCGGCTGCATTCGGGCGACCTCTCGATCTGGAGCGCCTGCGGAGAGCAGATGCGGCGGCTCGATGCGCTCGCCATCCCCTATAGCGTGACGCCAGGCGTGCCGGCTTTCGCGGCTGCCGCCGCGAGCCTGAAGCGCGAACTGACACTGCCGGGCATCGCGCAATCGCTGGTTCTCACCCGCACGTCGGGCCGCGCCTCGGCGATGCCCGAGCGGGAAAAACTCGCGACGTTCGCGGCATCAGGCGCGACGCTGGCGATCCATCTTTCGATCCATGTCATCGATCAGGTGGTAGCGGAGCTCACGCCCTTCTACGGCGCGGCGTGTCCTGTCGCGATCGTGTTCCGGGCGTCCTGGCCCGATGAACGCGTGCTGCGCGGGACGCTGGCTGCGATTGCCGAGCAGGTCCGATCCTCGGGACTGGAGCGCACCGCGCTGATCCTGGTCGGACCGGCTTTGGGCGCGGAGGATTTCGGCGAGAGCGCGCTTTACTCGACGGGTTACGACCGGCGGTTTCGGCCCGGCGGCGGCCTATGAAGGCCGCGCTCTCACCCCAGCTTGCGGAACGGCGTGCGGGCCACCAGCCCGCCCTCGCGATCGAACACCGCGATCTCCAGCTCGGCGTCGGCCACGCCGAGCGAATGGGCCGCGTTCGTCCAGGCATGGGCCGCGACGACATCGGCGAGCTTCAGGCCCACGCCTTGCGCCCGTTGCAGCACCTCCAGCGCCGTATTGGCCTGCGGCACCCAGGCGGCCAGGGCCTCCTCGCCGCCAGCCTCCCGCACCCGCTCGGAGAGCCAGGCGAAATCGACCGGACCAGCGCGCGAATGCAGATCGAGCATGCCTTGCCCGAGCTTGACCATCTTGGCAAAACCGCCCGCCACCGTGACGCGCTGGACGGGATGTTTGCGCAAATATTTCAGCATGCCCCCGGCGAAATCGCCCATGTCGATCAGGGCCTGCTCGCCCAGCCCATGCAGGCGCTGGATCGCGGCCTCGGAGGTCGCGCCAGTCGCGCCCGCAACATGGGTCAGCCCTGCCGCGCGGGCGACATCGATGCCGCGATGGATCGAATGAATCCAGGCGGCGCAGGAAAACGGGATCACGATGCCGGTCGTGCCCAGGATCGAGAGCCCGCCGACGATGCCCAGGCGCGGGTTCATGGTTTTCCGCGCGATCGCCTCGCCGCCGGGGATAGAGAGCGTGACCGTGACGTCGCGCGGGCCGCCGGTCGAGGCCTGGACCTCGGCCAGCGCCTGCCGGATCATCTCGCGCGGCATCGGGTTGATCGCGGGCTCCCCCACGGCCAGGGGCAGGCCGGGCAAGGTGACGGTGCCGACGCCTTCGCCGGCATGGAAGACGATACCGGCGCCGGCGGTGGCTGGACCGACCTGCGCGATCACGGTCGCACCATGGGTCACGTCGGGGTCGTCGCCCGCATCCTTGACGATGCCGGCCTCGGCACCCTCAGTGAGCAACCCATGCCGCGCCAAAGCGAAGGCCGGGCGCTGGCCGCCAGGCAAAGTGATCTCGACGGGATCGAGGAAATCATGCGTGACCCAGCCGAGATAGGCGGATTTGGCGGCCGCAGCAGCGCAGGCTCCCGTCGTCCAGCCGCGCCGCAAAGGGCCTTTTGGCATCTCGTCCATGACCGCCTGCATAGCGCAGGCATGGGCGCGCGTCAGCGGCGGGAGACATCTTTGCAAGGAGCCTGCCCATGACCGCGCGTGGCCTGATCATCGCCGCACCGCGCTCCGGCTCGGGCAAGACCACGATCACGCTCGGCTTGCAGCGCGCGCTGGTGCGGCGCGGGCTGATCGTACGCGGGCTGAAATGCGGGCCGGACTATATCGATCCGGCCTTCCATGCCGCCGCTACCGGAGCGCCCAGCGCCAATCTCGATTCCTACGCCATGCCCGACGCATTGCTGCGCCAGATCGCGCAGGATGCGGCAGGCCACGCCGACATCGTCATCGCGGAAGGCTCGATGGGCCTGTTCGACGGTGTGCCGGGCGAAGCGGGACACACTGGCGCCAGCGCCGACATCGCAGCATCGATGGGCTGGCCGGTCGTGCTCGTCATCGACGTCTCCGGCCAGGCGCAATCGGCCGCCGCGATCGCGCTCGGCTGCATGCATTACGATCCGCGCATCACCATTGCCGGCGTCATCCTCAACAAGGTCGCGAGCGAGCGCCATCAACGGCTCGTTGGCCAGGGCATGGCGCGCATCGGCCTGCCCGTGCTCGGTGCCTTGCCGCGCGAGGCCAGCCTGATCCTGCCCGAACGCCATCTCGGACTGGTGCAGGCCGGCGAGACAGAAGACCTGTTCGCCCGGCTCGATGCGCTGGCGGACGCTATCGCAGCTGCAGTCGATCTCGATGCTGTGCTCGCAGCCGCAGGGACGACGACGATCGCCGCGCCGCTCGCGCCCGCCCCTGCCCTGCCCGCGCCGGGCCGGCGTATCGCCCTTGCTCGCGACGCCGCCTTCAGCTTCGTCTACCCGCATGTCGAAGCCGGCTGGCGCGCGGCTGGGGCCGAACTCGTGCCGTTCTCACCACTCGCCAATGAATCGCCGCCCGAGGATTGCGACTCTTGCTGGCTGCCGGGCGGCTATCCTGAATTGCATGCGGAGCGAATCGCGGGCGCATCGCGCTTCCTCGACGGCCTGCGCAGCTTCGCGCGGACGCGACCGGTCCATGGCGAATGCGGTGGCTATATGGTTCTGGGGCGCTCATTGATCGATGCCGAGGGCGTCACTCACGCCATGGCCGGACTGCTCGGCGTCGAGACCAGCTTCGCCAAGCGCAAGATGAATCTGGGCTACCGCCGCGCCGTCCTGCAGGCCGACGGCCCTCTGGGGCAAGCCGGCCAGGCGCTCACGGGCCACGAATTCCACTACGCCACGATCGTCGCCGCCGGTGACGATGCGCCCTTCGCTGTGGTCACCGACCCGCATGGCTCAGCGCCCGCCCCCGCCGGCAGCCGGCGCGGCCATGTCACCGGCTCGTTCTTCCACGCGATCGCGTTGGCGCCATGAGCGCGCCACCGGTCTTCGACGCAGCCTTCGCGCAGCAATTCGCCGCACTCCTGGCATGGCGACGCGATGTCCGGCGCTTCCGGCGCGAGCCGCTGCCCAAGGGGCTGGTCGACAGGCTCCTGGCGCAGGCCGAGCTTTCGCCGTCGGTCGGCCATTCCCAGCCCTGGCGCTGGGTCCGGGTGCGCGAGGAGGCGCAGCGCGAGACGGCGCGGAACAGTTTCCAGCGCTGCAATGCCGATGCGCTCAGTGACTATGAGGGCGAGCGGGCGCGGCTCTATGCCAGCCTCAAGCTCGAAGGCATGCGCGAGGCGCCCGAGCAGATCGCGGTGTTCTGCGACCATGGCACCCAGCAGGGCCACGGGCTTGGGCGACGGACCATGCCCGAGATGCTGGATTATTCCGTCGTCGCCGCGATCACGCAGTTCTGGCTCGCCGCACGGGTCGCGGGCGTGGGCGTCGGCTGGGTCTCGATCCTGGAGCCCGACGCCGTGCGAGAGGCGCTCAGTGCGCCGCCGGAGTGGAAGCTGATCGCCTGGCTCTGCATCGGTTGGCCGGAGGAGGAGAGCGACGTGCCCGAGCTCGTGCGCGCGGGCTGGGAGAAAGGGCGGTAGAGCGCGCTGTCATCCCGCACGCGCTGCGGCACGAAGTGCTGCTGCGCAGATGCGGGACCGCGAGACGAGAAGGAGCCTCTTTTTGAGAGCGATCCCGTGTCTGCGCCGCAGCACTTCGTGCCGCAGCGCGCACGGGATGACACCCACCCTTAAAGCGCGACCTTGAACGCCGCTTCGGTCTTGCTGGTGATCTCCTCCAGCGTGACGCCCTCGGCCAGTTCGATCAGGCTCATGCCGCCGCCGTTCTCGTCGATCGAGAAGACGCCGAGATCGGTGATCACCATGTCGACCACACCAGCCCCGGTCAGCGGCAGGTCGCAGGCCTTGAGCAGCTTGGCCGATTCCGAGCCGTCCTTGTTCTTGGCGACATGCTCCATCACCACGACGACCTTCTTGACGCCGGCGACGAGGTCCATGGCGCCGCCCATGCCCTTCACCACCTTGCCGGGAATCATCCAGTTGGCGAGGTCGCCATTCTGGGCGACCTGCATGGCCCCCAGGATCGAGAGGTCGATATGGCCGCCGCGGATCATGCCGAAGGAGTCGGCGGATGAGAAATAGCTCGTCGTCGGGAGTTCGGTGATGGTCTGCTTGCCGGCGTTGATCAGGTCGGGATCCTCGTCGCCCTCATAGGGGAAGGGGCCCATGCCGAGCATGCCGTTCTCGGACTGGAGCTGAACCGAAACCCCCTCGGGGATGTAGTTCGAGACCAGCGTCGGAATGCCGATGCCGAGATTGACGTAATAGCCGTCCTTGAGTTCCTTCGCGGCGCGAGCGGCGATCTGTTCACGGGTCCATGCCATTGATCTGAACTCCTCAGGCCGCGCGCGGGCGGGTGGTGCGCTGCTCGATGCGCTTGGCCGCGTTGGTGACGTGGACGATCCGCTTCACGAAGATGCCCGGCGTATGCATGTGGTCGGGGTCGATCTCGCCGGCCGGCACGAGGTGCTCGACCTGCGCAATGGTCAGCCGCGAGGCCGAGGCCATCATCGGATTGAAATTGCGCGCCGTCTTCCGATAGACGAGGTTGCCTTCGGTATCGCCCTTCCAGGCATGGACCAGCGAGACATCGGCGAAGAGGCCGCGCTCCATGATGTAGCGCTCGCCGTCGAAAACCCGCTCCTCCTTGCCTTCCGCGACCAGCGTGCCGACGCCGGTCTTGGTGAAGAAAGCCGGGATGCCCGCCCCACCGGCGCGGATGCGCTCGGCCAGCGTGCCCTGCGGGGTGAATTCGAGCTCGAGTTCACCGGCGAGGAATTGCTGGGCGAAGAGCTTGTTCTCGCCGACGTAGGACGAGATCATCTTCTTGATCTGCCGGGTTTCCAGCAGAATGCCGAGGCCCGCGCCGTCGATGCCGGCATTGTTGGAAACGAAGGTCAGGTTCTTCGCGCCGCTCTCGCGCACCGCCTCGATCAGGAGATCGGGAATGCCGCAAAGGCCGAAGCCGCCGGCCATGATGGTCATGCCGTCCTTGATGGCGCCGGCCAGAGCGGCCTTGGCGTCAGGAAAAACCTTCTTCGACATCGCGTTGCCTTTGCCGCTGGAATGACTGGCCGGAGAGCTTGCTAAAGCACTAGAGCCGGATGATTTCAGATGGGATCACAAAATGATCCCATCTGAAATCTGAATCCGTCTCTCACCAAAGAGTTAGAGCAGGATCAATGCGAAAAACCGGTTCCCACTTTTTCGCATCCTGCTCTAGCCGAGCGCGAGGGGCGGTTGCAACATGAGGTAGACTAAATGCGCGCAGACCCCCTCCCGAAAGGAAGGGGGTCTGCGTCGCGTTGCCAGCCTCACGACGCCGGGCAGGCCGCGCCGCTATCCGCCCAGGCCTGCATCAGCGCGCCGAACTGGGCGTTGCTGCCTGGCGCCGACTCGCGGCCGGGGCCTGGATTCCAGCCCCAGAGCACCAGCGTGTCAGTGGTGACGTGCTTGACGATCGCCGCGAGGTCGCGACCGCCATTGCGGCTCTGGTCCTTGAGCTGCAGGCAGATCTGCCCCAGCGTCTTGCCCTCCCAGGCCATCGAGGCCGGGGCGAGCGCCCAATGCCCGTCGCCAGGCATGCGGGCGGGATCGTAGTTCTGCTTGCCGTGGCAGGTGGCGCATTCCAGGCCCGGCGCGCCATGGCCGTCCTTGCCGCGCACCACCACGGGCTGGTGCAGGCGGCGCGCATCGGTCTGGCGCGGGCGCTCGGTCGCCGGATGGCAGTTCATGCAGCGCGGATGCATCAGCACCTTGCCGATCTCGCCAAACAGCGCCGCCGAGCGCGCCTGCTGGTTGGGGATGCTCGAGAAGCTCGCGGCATCCCGCAGCGGCGGGCCGCCGCGCTGCGGCGCGGATTGGGCGAAAGTCAGCGCCGTGCCGCCGAGGCCGAGCGCCAGCGCCGCGGCACTCGCTAGGAGAAGAGGCCGCATCAGACCGTTCCTCCAACCATCGGCAATTGCCGGGGCCGGACCTGCCCCAGCCGCGCCAAGGCATTGGCCACCGCCGGCCCGATCGGCGGTACGCTGGGCTCGCCGACGCCGGTCGGCTTCTCCGTCGAGGCGATGATCATGACCTCGACCGCCGGCATCTCGTGGATGCGCAGCGAGCGGTAGCTGTCGAAATTCGTCTGCACCGGCTTGCCGGCATCGAGCGTGATCTCGCCATAGAGCGCATGGCCGATGCCGAAGCCGATGCCGCCCTCCATCTGGGCGCGGATGACGTCGGGATTGACCGCAACGCCGCAATCGACCGCGCACCAGACCTTGTGAACCTTGGGCTCGCCATCGCTGCCGAGCGAGACCTCGGCGATCTGGGCGACGAAGGAGCCGAAGCTCTCGACCACCGCGACGCCGCGCGCCCTGCCCTCGACAGAGTTGGGCCCGTTCCATTTGGCGAGCTCGGCCACGGCCTTGAGCACGCCCATCGCGCGCGGCTCCTTGCCCATCATGGCAAGCCGGCCCGCGACCGGGTCCAGCCCCGCCGCCTGCAGCAATTCGTCGACGAAGCATTCGACCGCATAGGCAGTGTGGGTGTGGCCGACCGAGCGCCACCACAAGGTCGGCACGCCGACCTTGGCGGTGTGAACCTCGCAAGCGAAATCGGCGACCTCGTAAGGCAGCTCGTTGGCGCCCTCGATCATGGTCGAATCGATGCCGTTCTTCACCACCATCGCCTCGAAGGGCGTGCCGAGGAAGAAGGACTGGCCGACGATGCTGTCGGTCCAGGCCGTGATCTTGCCGTCCTTCACCGCGCCGCGCAGCTTGTGCACGAAGAGCGGGCGGTAATAGCCGCCGGTGAGATCGTCCTCGCGCGTCCAGACCAGCTTGACCGGGCGGTTGGGGCCGATCGCCTTGGCGACCATGGCGAGCTCAGCCGCCAGATGCTGGCTGACCTGGGCGCGGCGGCCGAAGGAGCCGCCCGCCAGCATGGTCTCGAGCCTGACCTTGTCCTGGGGCAAGCCCAGCACGGCCGCGATAGTGGCGTGCTCGGTCGTCTGGAACTGGCTGCCGAAGCGGGCGAGCGCCTGGCTTCCGTCCCATTCGAGATAGCCGTCGAGCGGCTCCATCGGCGCATGCGCCAGATAGGGGAAGACGAACTCGGCCTCGATGACCTTGTCCGCCTTGGCGAGCACGGCCTCGGCATCGCCATGCTTGCCGACGACGGTGCCCGGCGTGCGCGCGAGCGCCCGGTATTCGGCGATGAGCTCGCGGCTGCCGCGCTTTTCGGCGGCGCTCTCGTCCCAGGTGACCTTCAGCGCCTCGCGCCCCTTGATCGCGGGCCACATGCCTGTGGCATAGACCGCGACGCCGGAGCCGATCGGCTTGACGTCGACCACGCCTTTGACTTTCAGCGTCTCGGCGGCGTCGAAGCTCGCCATCTTGCCGCCGAAGCGCGGCGGGCGGGCGACGACGACCGTCAGCATGCCCGGCGTATGGATGTCGATGGTGAACTGGGCCTTGCCGCGCGCCTTGTCGGCGCTGTCGAGGCGCTTGACCGCGCCTTCCCTGCCGATCAGGCGGAAATTTGCCGGCTGCTTCAGCGGCACGGTCTCGGGCACGGGCAGCTTGGAAGCGGCGCCGGCGAATTCACCGAAGCGGCCCTGCTTGCCGGTGGGATGCTTGAGCACGCCCGCCTCGACCGTGATCTCACCAGCCGGGACCTTCCAGGCCTCGGCCGCCGCCTGCACCAGCATGGCGCGCGCCGTCGCGCCGGCCTTGCGCATCTGCTCGAAGGAATTGGCGATGGCCGAGGAGCCGCCGGTGCCCTGCACGCCGAAGAGGAGGTTGGCGTAGAGCTTGACGTCGGCCGGCGCATGCTCGGCACGCATCTGGCCCCAATCGGCGTCCATCTCCTCGGCGACGAGCGTGGTGAGGCCGGTGAACGGCCCCTGGCCAAACTCGATATGCTTGATCAGGACGGTGACCGTGTCGTCGGCGGCGACGCGGACAAAAGCGTTGGGCGCGAAGACGGCTGCGCCGCCCGCGGGGCGAGCGGACTGCGCCCTGGCGACCTCAGGCAGATGCAGCCCGATGACGAGAGCGCCGGCCCCGGCCAGGAGCGCGCGGCGCGAGAGATTGATGTCGTGAGCGGTCATGATCAGGCCTCCAGCGAGCGGGCGGCGCTATGGATCGCGGCGCGGATGCGGGCATAAGTCGCGCAGCGGCAGATGTTGCCGTTCATGGCGAGATCGATGTCCTGGTCGGTCGGCTTCTTGTTTTCCTTGAGCAGGGCGACCGCGCTCATCACCTGGCCCGACTGGCAATAGCCGCATTGCGGCACGTCGCCGGCGGTCCAGGCCGCCTGGACGGCCTCGGCCTCGCGGCCGGAGATCGCCTCGATCGTGGTGATTTCGGCGCCGACCACGGCGGAGACCGGCGTCACGCAGGAACGCAGTGGCTTGCCGTCGAGATAAACGGTGCAGGCGCCGCATTGCGCGACGCCGCAGCCGAATTTGGTGCCGGTGAGGCCGAGATTGTCGCGCAGCGCCCAGAGCAGGGGCGTGTCGTCGTCGATATCGACGCTATGCGTCGTTCCGTTGACCTTGAAGGTATGGGCCATGGCTGCCTCCGATGCTGATATGACGCAGCGCGGCACCATGGTGCGGATCGAGGCTCGCCCTCGCCGGCCCGATCTGACATATCAGAAGCGGGCTATCAATCCGTAGTCCTGGGTCGCGCGACTGGACTAATTAGACGTTTTCAGTCTAGTTAGGATAGTCGCGCTCAGTTTGGATCTTGTCAAGACTGCAAATGGCCGACAGCAGCGAAAGTTCCGGCACCGGAGCAAATTCATGTGCCGAGGATGCGACCACCCGCATCGAACAGATCGCGGATGCGGCCCTGCGCCGTTTCGCGCGCTACGGTTTCAAGCGCACCTCAATGGACGACATCGCCAAGGAGGCCGGCCTCGCCAAGGCGACGCTCTACCTGCATTTCAAGGGCAAGGACGACGTCTTCCGCGCGATGATGCTGCGGACCGGCCAGCGGGTCGACGCCCGCTGCCAGCGCGTGATGGCCATGGCGGCTCCGTTCCCGGAGCGGCTCGCGGCGCTGCTCGACGCGCATTTCGGCACCGGCTACGCCTGTTTCGGCGCGGGCGAGCATCTCCTCGAGCTCAAGGCCGTGATGACGAGCGTCGCTAGCGCCGAGGTCCAGGTTTTCGAGAACATCTTCACGCGCCACGCCACCGAGCTCCTCGAAAAGGCGGAAGCGGCGGGCGAGATCAGCCTGTCGCGCAGCGGGCTCTCGACGGCCACCTTCGTGGCGACATTGATGCAGGCCGCGGCCGGCGCGAAGGCCGGCGCCAGACTCTCGTGCGAAACTTACGGGGCCCGCCTGCGCGATCTCGCATCGGTCTTCGGCGCGGCCCTGGCGCCAACGGGCCGGGATTGAGGGTTTTCATCTCCCGCCTTAGCCAAACGTCGTAATTCCTGCCGAAACAGCCGCAATTACGGGCAGAAGCCGCCGTTGACACTCGCTCGCGGCGCAGTGCAGCATGACTGCAAGGGGAAACGTATCAATAAGAAAGAACACGATGCTACGCTCTGGCTATAGCCATGGCTGACGACATCATTCTGTCGACGGCGGGACTGACCAAGGACTTCGGCGGCTTCAAGGCCGTCAGCGGCGTCGACCTCAAGGTCCGGCGCGGACACATCCATGCGCTGATCGGCCCCAACGGCGCCGGCAAGACGACATGCTTCAATCTGCTGACCAAATTCCTCAGCCCGACCAAGGGTGCGATCGTCTATAACGGCCGCGACATCACGCGCGAAAAGCCGGCCGAGATCGCCCGGCTTGGTCTGGTGCGCTCGTTCCAGATCTCGGCGGTGTTCCCGCAGCTCAGTGTGCTGACCAATGTGCGCATCGCGCTGCAGCGCAAGCGCGGCGACTCGTTCGATTTCTGGCGCTCGGAGAAGGTGCTGGCGGGACTCGACGAGGAGGCGATGCGCCTCGTCGAAGCAGTTGGGCTCGGCTCCTTCGCCAGCCTGACCGCGGCCGAGCTCAGCTACGGCCGCAAGCGCGCGCTCGAGATCGCCACGACGCTGGCGCTCGATCCCGAGATGATGCTGCTCGACGAGCCGATGGCCGGCATGGGTCGCGAGGATGTCGAGCGCATCGAGGCCCTGATCCGCAAGGTCTCGGTCAACCGCACCATCCTGATGGTCGAGCACAATCTCTCGGTCGTCGCCTCGCTCTCGGACCGCATCACGGTGCTGGCGCGCGGGCAGGTGCTGGCCGAAGGCGACTATGCCGCGGTCTCGAAGGATCCGCGCGTGATCGAGGCCTATATCGGCTCGGGGGGCGACCATGCTCACTGAGACGAGGGCGGCAGGCCAGCCCGCGACCGAGACCGCGCCGCTGCTGAAGGTGCGCGGGCTCGAAGCCTGGTATGGCGAGAGCCATGTGCTGCACGGCATCGATTTCGACGTCGCCCCCGGCGAGGTGGTGACGCTGCTCGGCCGCAACGGCGCCGGCAAGACGACGACGCTGAAGTCGATCATGGGCGTGATGGGCAAGCGCCGCGGCTCGGTCGTGCTGGAGGGCACGGAGACGATCGCCCTGCCCTCGCGCGCCATCGCCAGGCTCGGCATCGGCTACGTTCCGGAGGAGCGCGGCATCTATGCCAGCCTCTCGGTCGAGGAGAACCTGCTGCTGCCGCCGCAGGTCAGGCCGGGCGGGCTCTCGCTCGACCAAATCTTCACGCTCTTCCCCAACATCAAGGAACGCTTGAAGAGCCAGGGCACGAAGCTCTCGGGCGGCGAGCAGCAGATGCTGGCGATCGGCCGCATCCTGCGCACCGGCGCCCATCTCCTCCTGCTCGACGAGCCGACCGAGGGACTTGCGCCGGTCATCATCGAGCAGATCGGGCGCACCATCGCAAAACTGAAGCAGGACGGGTTCACCATCATCCTGGTCGAGCAGAACTTCCGCTTCGCCGCCACCGTCGCCGACCGGCACTATGTCGTCGAGCAGGGCAAGGTCATCGACATGATCCCCAATGACGAGCTCGATGCCAATATCGACAAGCTCCACGGCTATCTCGGAGTCTGAAGCCGCATTCCAGGACCAAAGAACGCCAGGACCCAGAACGCCTAGACCAAGCACTTCAACAACAAAAACAACGTCGAAAACGACATTCATTCCAGGGAGAGAGACATGATGAAACTCAAAACCATTCTGGCAACGACGGCTCTGGCCGCGCTGATGGCGAGCCCGGCCTTCGCGCAGCAGATCGCGGTCAAGCTCGGCGTGCTGAACGACCGCTCCGGCCTCTATGCCGACCTGACCGGCGAAGGCTCCGTCGTCGCCGCCAAGCTCGCGGTCGAGGACTTCAAGGCGGCCGAGAAGGGCATCAAGGTCGAGATCGTCTCGGCCGACCACCAGAACAAGCCCGATGTCGGCTCCAACATCGCCCGGCAATGGTACGATCAGGACGGCGTCGATGTGATCCTCGACGTGCCGACCTCCTCGGTCGCGCTCGCGATCAACCAGATCACCAAGGACAAGAACAAGATCATGCTGAATTCGGGCGCGGCGGCGTCCGACCTCACCGGCAAGGCCTGCACGCCCAACACGATCCACTGGACCTATGATACCTATGCCCTGGCCCAGGGCACGGGCGGCGCCATGGTGAAGGCCGGCGGCGACAGCTGGTTCTTCCTCACCGCCGACTATGCCTTCGGCCATGCGCTGGAGCGCGACACGGCGGCGATCGTCACCAAGAACGGCGGCAAGGTGCTGGGCGCGGTGCGCACGCCGTTCCCGGGCACGGATTTCTCCTCCTTCCTGCTGCAGGCACAGGCCTCGAAGGCCAAGGTCATCGGGCTGGCGAATGCCGGCGGCGACACCATCAACTCGATCAAGCAAGCCGGCGAATTCGGCATCGTCGCGGGCGGGCAGAAGCTCGCCGGGCTGCTCGTCTTCGTCACCGACGTGAACGCGCTCGGCCTGCAGACGGCGCAGGGGCTGGTGCTGACCGAATCCTTCTACTGGGACCGGGACGAGGGCACGCGCGCCTGGTCCCAGCGTTTCGCCAAGGCGCATAACGGCAACATGCCGTCGATGGTCCAGGCCGGCGTCTACAGCTCGGTGCTGCATTACCTCAAGGCGGTGGAGGCGACGAAGTCGAAGGATACGGCGACGGTGCTGGCCAAGATGAAGGAGCTGCCGACCGACGACCCGCTCTTCGGCAAGGGCACGGTGCGCGCCGACGGCCGCAAGATGCACGACATGTATCTCTACGAGGTCAAGAAGCCCTCGGAGTCGAAGGGCAAGTGGGACTACTACAAGCAGATCGCCGTACTGCCGGCCGAGCAGGCCTTCCGCCCGCTCTCCGAAAGCGAGTGCCCGCTCGTCAAGAAGTGAGGGCGGCTTAGCCGCAGCGTTGCGACAACCTCAACGTCATCCCGGACAAGTCGCGTAAGCGACGCAGATCCGGGATCCATCGAAGGGCCCCACGGCTGCATGGATCCCGGGTCTGCGCTTCGCTCCGCCCGGGATGACGGAGAGGTTCCAGTGCCCCTACATACCGCAATGATCTGAGCCCCGCATGTTCGAGCTTCTCGGAATCCCGCCACAAGCGCTGTTCGGCCAGGTCCTGCTCGGCCTGATCAACGGCTCGTTCTACGCCATCCTCAGCCTCGGGCTGGCGGTGATCTTCGGGCTCCTCAACATCATCAACTTCGCCCATGGCGCGCAGTACATGATGGGCGCCTTCGTCGCCTGGATGTGCCTGAACTATCTCGGCATCAACTACTGGGCGGCGCTCCTGCTGGCGCCCTTGATCGTGGGCGTCTTCGGCGTGCTGATCGAGCGCTTCCTGATCGCAAGGCTCGCCAATCTCGACCATCTCTACGGCCTGCTGCTGACCTTCGGGCTGGCGCTGATCATCCAGGGTCTGTTCCGCAATTCCTACGGCTCGTCGGGCCTGCCCTACCAGATCCCCGACGCACTCAGGGGCGGGCAGAATCTCGGCTTCATGTTCCTGCCGAATTATCGCGGCTGGGTCGTCGGCGCCTCGCTCGTGGTCTGCCTCGTGACCTGGTTCATGATCGAGAAGACCAGGCTCGGCGCCTATCTGCGCGCCGCCACCGAGAACCCGACGCTGACCCAGGCCTTCGGCATCAACGTGCCGCTGCTGGTCACCCTGACCTATGGCTTCGGCGTGGCGCTGGCGGCCTTCGCCGGCGTGCTCGCCGCGCCGATCTATTCGGTCAATCCGAATATGGGCGCCGATTTGATCATCGTCGTCTTCGCCGTGGTCGTGATCGGCGGCATGGGTTCGATCCTGGGCTCGATCGTGACCGGCTTCGGGCTCGGGCTGATCGAGGGTCTGACCAAGGTGTTCTACCCGGAGGCCTCGGCCACGGTGATCTTCATCATCATGGTCCTGGTGCTGCTGGTGAAGCCCGCCGGGCTGTTCGGGCGGGCCGCGTGATGGCGCTCCCGATCTTTGCGAGAAATGACATGGCGCAAGGAATTGATATGGCGCGAGGAAACTGACATGGCGCATGTGGCAATCGACACCGTTTCCGCCGGCTCCATCGCGCTCTCCGAGACGAGCCAGGGCACCGAGCGGCTGCACAGGGCGATCCTTATCGGGCTTGCCGTCCTGCTCGCGGCCGCGCCCTTCCTCCTCTACCCGGTCTTCGTCATGAAGGTGTTGTGCTTCGCGCTGTTCGCGCTCGCCTTCAATCTACTGCTTGGCTATGGCGGGCTTTTGTCCTTCGGCCATGCCGCCTATTTCGGCATGTCGAGCTATGTCTGTGCCTATGCCGCCAAGAATTGGGGCCTGACGCCGGAACTCGCCATCCTCTCGGGCGTGCTGGTCGCGGCCGTGCTGGGCCTGGCCTTCGGGGCGCTCGCGATCCGGCGACAAGGCATCTATTTCGCCATGATCACGCTGGCGCTTGCCCAGATGACGTTCTTCTTCTCGCTGCAGACGCCGAAATTCACCGGCGGCGAGGACGGCATCCAGGCCGTGCCGCGCGGCAAGCTCTTCGGGCTGGTCGACCTCTCCAACGACCTGACGCTGTATTACCTCGTCGCGATCATCTTCATGGCCGGGCTTTTGCTGATCTACCGCATCATCCACTCGCCCTTCGGCCAGGTCTGCAAGGCGATCAGGGACAATGAGCCGCGCGCGATCTCGCTCGGCTACCGCGCCAACCAGTACAAGCTCGCCGTCTTCGTGCTCTCGGCGACGCTGGCGGGGCTCGCCGGCGCGACCAAGGCGATCGTCTTCCAGCTCGCTTCGCTCACCGACGTGCACTGGTCGATGTCGGGCGAGGTCGTGCTGATGACGCTGGTCGGCGGGCTTGGCACCGTCTTCGGGCCGATCGTCGGGGCGCTCGTCATCGTCTCCATGCAGAACTATCTCGCGAGCCTGGGCGCCTGGGTCACGGTGGTGCAGGGCGTGATCTTCGTGGTCTGCGTGCTGCTCTTCCGCGAGGGCATTGTTGGCGTGATCGCGAAGAAGATCGGGCGGCCGCTGTAGAGCATTGCGCGAAAAAGCGGGTACCGGTTTTTCGCAAGAGCAATGCTCTAAACTTTTAGAATCGATCACGTCGCATTCGGACGGAACCGTCCGAATGCGACGTGATCGAGAGCGTCACCGCCCGCGCATCAGGAAGGCGGTGACGGCCGCCCGGTCGGCCTCGTCGTCGAGGCCCTGCGGGCTCATCCAGCCGCCTTTGAACATCGCGTCAGGGTCGGCGAGATAGGCGTTCAGGCGAGCTTCGTCCCAGATGACGCGCTTGGCGCGCGCTGCCTTGAAGGCGGGCGAATAGTCGAAGCCCTCAGCCGCGCCGACGACGCGCCCTTTCAGCCCGGCCAGATGCGGGCCGGCCTTGCCCTGCTTGCCGGGATCGAGGCTGTGGCAGGATTTGCAGGCCTCGAACAGAGCCTCGCCGCGCCCCAGATCCTGCGCCATGGCGAGCCCGCCCGGCAGCGCCAGCGCCGCGACCGCCACGATGGCAGGAGCGTATCTCACGCCTGCTTCACCGTCTGGATGCGAACGAGGCGGTCATTGCCGCTCTCGCCGCCCCAGGCCTCGCCGGAGCGGCCGTCCATCTGGCGGACATTGGCGCCGGCCTTGTCGCTCGGGAAGCTGTTGAAGGCCTCGGTGACCGGATCGAAATGCACGATGGCGTTGGCGCTGAAATCGGTCAGCCAGACCTTGTCGGCGTCGTCGACATAGACCGAATAGGCACGCGGCTTGTCGCCCGGCAGTTTCCAGGTCTTCCAGCTCTTGCTCAGCGTGTCATAGGCCGAGACATTGCCGGAGTTCCATTCGCTGACCCAGACCCGATTCTTCGAATCCGACCAGACGCGGCGCGCGCCCTGATCCGGCGTCGGCGGTTCGACCACCGTGACCTGGGCCGTGCCGGTGTCGATCCTGGCGATGTGGTTGCCGGCGAGCGAGGCGTACCAGACCTCGCCCGAGGGCGTCAGGGTGATGCCGTAGGCGCCGGGCCCGCGCGGCGCATCCCAGACATCCATCTTGCGCGTCTTCGGATCGAAGCGGCCGATGACGCCGTTCTGGCCGGTGAACCAGAGGATGCCGCTCTTGTCGAAGACGCCGGTGTTGAGGTTGGCCCGCGCCCTGCCCTCGGGCAGCTTGAATAATTCGACCTTGTGGGTCTTGTCGTCGACACGGGCGATGGCGTTCTGGCCGCCCTCCGTCACCCAGGCCGCGTCGTCGGGGCCGCGGATGACGCCATGGGGCGCGGCGCCCCGGCCAAGCTCGACCACCTTGAGCTGGCCGGAACGCGGATCGAAACGCCCGAGCGTGCCGTTGCGCTGGCCGCAGACCCAGAGCGTGCCGTCGCCGGCATCGGTGACGTCGCGGGAGCCCTTGATCGCGGGAATGTCGAAATAGGTGACGGTGAATTTCGTCTCGGTCGTCTCGGCTGCGATCGCGGCGGTCCGGCCGATCAAGGCGGGGGCTGCAAGCCCGGCGAGGCCGAGCTGGAGAAAGGAACGGCGCAGCATGGAGCGTCTCCTTCGTCAGGCAGAGGTTAGAGGCTGTTATGAACCATGGGGTCGATTTGACGCTGGCGATTTTGCGCGAATGCCAGGAGTTCGAGGACGCAAACCTTCCGGTTTGCTACGAAGAACGACACCGCAGTCGCACAAAAGCGCCGCGCGCTGCGGGTGAGGTCAAAACGACGGAGCAGCAGCGTCGCATCGCTTGCCGATACGGACGTATCGCCTGCGCAATGCTCCTCCCATCTCCATCGTTTTGACCTCATCACATCGGCCCCATGGTTCAGAACAGCCTCTGGAACAACGTCCGACCCCATTGGATCGTTCAATTGCTCCAATCTATTATTTTAGCGCGTTTTCTTCACACGAACCGTATCCACTTCGCTCGAAAACGCTCTGGGATCGCGCTTGGCTTCTTGAGTAAACCGACAAGATGGTGAAACCGGGACAGTGCCCAGAGCGTCGCCGCTTCAGCGGATCAGTTTCGCCGCCGCGCGGAACTGCGGATGGGCCGCGGTCCGGAGCCATTCGAACACCACCATCTCGGTCGTGACGATCTCGGCGCCATGGCGCGCCATGCGCGCGACCGCGACCTCTTTTGATTCAGGCGCGCGCGAACCGATAGCGTCCTGCACAACGGCGACGCGGCGGCGGTGCTCGAGCAGGCTCAGCACGGTCTGGCCGACGCAGACATGAGCCTCGCAGCCGCAGATGACGAGCTGCATATCGCCGGCAAGCGCCTCGAGAAAAGCGGGCTCCGCGCAGGAATCGAAGCTCATCTTGGCGATCACGGGACCGGCGCCCGCCAGCTCCGGTACCGTGCCGCCGAGCCCGGCCGGGTTCTGCTCGGTCATCAGTACCGGCACCGCAAGGAGCCCGGCAGCATCGACCAGGCGCCTGGCGTTCGCGACCAGGCGCGCGCCGTCATGGATCGCCGGCATCAGGCGCGCCTGGAAATCGATGATGACGAGGATGGCGTCGGTGGCGGAAAGCAGGGTCATGACTGCGTCTTTCTACTGCGGTTTCCTATTAAGAGCGCACCGAAGACCCGCCCAGCGCCGCCATGCTAACCTTACGCCCGCCTGGAAACCAGAAAGGGAAGGAAACGCCATGCCCCAGATGATCTTCGTCAACCTGCCCGTGAAGGATCTCGATGCCTCGGTCGCCTTCTTCACGGCGCTCGGTTTCTCGTTCAATCCGCAATTCACCGACGAGACCGCGACCTGCATGGTGATCAGCGACACCATCTTCGCGATGCTGCTGACCCATGAGAAATTCCTCAGCTTCTCGCCCAGGCCAATCGCCGATACGAGCCAGGCGATCGAGGTGCTGACCTGCCTCTCCCGCGACAGCCAGGCCGATGTCGATGCCATGGTCAAGGCAGCCCTGGCGGCCGGCGGCAGGACCTATAAGGAGCCGCAGGATTACGGCTTCATGTATGGCCACGGCTTCCAGGACCTCGACGGCCATGTCTGGGAGCTGATGTGGATGGACCCCGCCGCCGTGCAGGGGTGAGCTCTCCCTTCTCCCACCCATCTCGGGCTTGCCCGAGATGGGCAATCCTAAGTGTCAAAGTCGGCAACAGCCGACTTTGATGCGGGAGAAGGTGGCCCGAAGGGTCGGATGAGGGGGACCGTGAGCTTTCCGCTCCTACCCCGTTATGCGCCTATACGCCACTCGGAGAGGGCACGGCGCCCCCCTCATCCGTCAGCGCTACGCGCTGCCACCTTCCCCCACGAGGGGGAAGGACAGTGCATCAGTTCCCGCCCGCCGCGCGCTTCGGCACGCCGGCTAGCCAGACGCCCATCTCCTTGGCCCAGAACTTCGCGAGCCCCGTCGTGCCGTGGCCGCGGCTGTCCTCGCTGGCCGGGATCAGCAGCAACTTGCCATTGGCGAGGCGCTTCAACTCGCGCTCCATGATGCCGGTCTCGGGCGGGTTGCGCTCGTCATCAGCGGAGTTGATCGCCAGCAGCGGCGCCTTGATCGCGCCCAGGCCCTGGGAGGCGTCGTAGTCGCGCGAGGAATCCCACTGGTAGAGGAAATCGTTGGCATCGGCACTGAAGGCGGCCTTCAGGCGCTCATCAAGCAGCGCGTCGGCGGCCTCGCGCGTCGGCGCCAGCTTCTGATAGGCGAGCGTGCCGCCGCTGGTGGCGATACCGAAGAAGACATTGGCCGTGCGGAACGCCGGCGGCTGCGTCGTGTAGTCACCGCCCTTCCACTCCGGATCGTTGCGGACGGCGTCGATGATCATGCGCCGCATCATCCAGTTGCGGCTCGACATCGGCGTCGGCTGCGAGGCCATCGGCACCAGCGCGTCCATGAAATCGGGATGCCTGACGCCCCAGAGCCAGACATGCATGCCGCCCATCGAATTGCCGAGCACGAGCCGGACATGGCGCAGCCCCAGCCCCTCGCTGACCAGCTTGTGCTGGGCTGCGACCATATCCTCGTAATTATAGCGGGGGAACTTCGCCTTCAGCCCGTCGGAGGGCTTGGAGGAGGTACCGGCACCGACCGCATCCGGCAGAATGATGAAGTATTTTGCCGCATCGAGCGGCTGACCCGGGCCGAACAATTCGCCCGCAAAGGCCGGCGTCAGCAGGCTCGCTGCCGAGCCAGCCGTGCCGTGCAGGATCACCACCGGCTCGCCCGCGGGATCGCCGATGGTGGCGTAGCCGAGCTTCAATTCCGCCAATGTCTCGCCGCTCTGGAAGCGGAAATCCTTGGCCACCCAGACGCCGCGCTTGGCCGCGGGATAGTCGGCCGCCCCGGCCGCCACCGCGACGATGGACAGGATGAAGGCCACGGCCGTGCGGCGCGGCCAGCTTGCGATGGTCATGATGGTGGCACCTTCGTTGTCGCCGCCACGACTTGCAATCACGACTTGCCGCCGGGCGATCCTCCCTTGATCGAAGGATCGCGCCGAACAGGGGACGAGGCAAGGGAGGTGGCGCAGAGGGGTTGAGCCGCCCTCAGCCGCGCTTGACAGATGTCTCGGCGATCTCGTGGTGACCGATGGCGCGTTCGAGGCCGTCGGGCCCGCGCACGCGATACTGCTCTTCCTTGTTGTCGCGCGGCGGCATCACCCGCAGGATCTCGTAGAGGCCTAGCCTGGCCTGATTGGCGAAACCCGGTTCGAGATTGACCAGATCACCCGGCTTGTATGGCTGACTGGCCATGTCATCATCCCCCGTGAGACGGATTGAGGCGTTGGAACAGATTGCGCGGCGGCTAGAGCATTTTCGAGCGAAGTGGACGCCGGTTCGCGTGAAGAAAATGCGTTAAAACAAGGAGGTAGAGCATTTCCGCGACTCGGAGAAAACGCGGAAATGCTCTAGAAATCGGCAGGCGTCAGGCGGTGATAGCTGGCCCGGTGCCGCGCATAGGCGTTCGCGGCCGCTTTCAGGATCGTGTCCCGGTTCCGATCGAAGACATCGAGCACCTGCGCCTGACTGTCATCGATGCCGGAACCCAGCTTGCGCAGGGCGTCCATCTCGATCTGGAAGGTGATCTCCAGCGAAGCATCCGAGCCCCAGAAGCTGACACAGGAACGCCCTGCGTCGAAACTACGGACCGGGTTGGGGAAATTCAGCGCCATGGTCGGCCTGCTTTCTTGCGGTTGCCTGTCACGACCAGCTTCGGCATGCCAACGCCGCAGCCTGCTGGTCCACGGCCCGGAAGCGCGGCCGAGCCAGAGCGCGCGGGCTGCCAATGACCGGCGCAAGCGCGCGCCGAACGCAGCGAGCGCCCGCTCCACTGAGTATGTGCACCGTCGGCTCCCGAGGGGCTCAAGCAAGCTGATCGTTTTCTCAAGGGCGGCCAGGCCAAAACAGATCAACCGCAAGGCGGCTTGTTCTCGACGACCGTTCCTCGGACATGGGGAAGGCAGCCGCGCATTGTAAGGGCCGCGCAATAATAAGGCTTGGGCCTCGCAACAAGACTTGGACCTCGCAAACAAGAGACCTCGCAAACAAGATTTGGACCTCGCGGGGCATGCCGAGCGAGATGCAACAGGTCTTCGGTGTCGTGCCCGGCCTGCCGAAGGATCCGGCAATCATCGGCAAGGATCGGTCTACCGACTCGAGCCCGCCCGGCCGCAGGGTCGTCTTCGCCCGAGACCGAACCAAGCGAGGCTGCGATGGGCCATCACCGAAGCCATCCCGCGACGTCGCTGCTCGCCGCCACCCTGCTCGCATTGGCGACGCAGGCCTCGGCGACCCAGACCCTTCTTCAGGAGCGAGAGATGACCACCACTGTGCAAGCCAACGCCGCGGCGCGCGAGACGGCGCCGCATCCTTATGTCGGGATGTGGGTGACGGCCGACGGCCATATCCGGCACGAATTGCTGCCGAACGGCCGCTATGACGAGGCCAGGGGCAATCGCAAGAGCGCCTATCGCGGGCGCTACCGCATCACCGGCGACCATATCGACTATGTCGACGACACCGGCTTCACCGCCGACGGCGATTTCGTCGACGGCGTGCTGTATCATGCGGGGATGGTGCTGCGGCGGGAACGCTGAGGCCAAAGCCTCAACGCTGAGATCAAGACCTCGCGGGACTGGCCGGGCCGCTATGCAGCAGCGGCACGTCCTGCCTCTGGTGCATGGCATGCCCCGGCCTTACAAGTCTGCCATTCTCCCAACGCACGGGCAGGCCGAGTGACCATGGATAAACGGGTCGAGACGGCGGCGCATCCAGCGCCCCTTACCCATGAGGATATTCGCAGCATTCTGTTCGGCATCATGCTCGCCATGTTGCTGGCGGCGCTGGACCAGACCATCGTCGCCACCGCGATGCCGACGATCGGGCGGGAGCTCAACGACGTCACGCATCTGCCCTGGGTGGTGACGGCCTATCTGCTCGCCTCGACCGCGGTGACGCCGCTCTACGGCAAGCTCGCCGATATCCATGGCCGGCGGGTGACGCTGCTCTCGGGCATCGTCGTCTTCGTCGTCGGCTCCGTCGCCTGCGCGCTCGCGCCCAATCTCTGGCTCCTGGTGATCGCGCGCTTCGTCCAGGGTCTGGGCGGCGGCGGGCTGATCGCGCTGGCGCAGACCATCATCGCCGACATGGTCTCGCCCAAGGAGCGCGGCAAATATCAGGTCTATTTCGCCGCCGTCTTCATGGTCTCCTCCGTGCTTGGACCGGTTCTCGGCGGGGTCATCGCCGAGGCGCTGCACTGGTCTGTGATCTTCTGGATCAACCTGCCATTGGGGCTTGCCGCCTATTGGATGACGAGCTCGGCATTGAAGCGGCTGCCGCGCCATGAGCGACCGCACAAGCTCGACGTCGCCGGCGCTCTGCTGATGACCAGCGCGACGATGACGCTGCTGCTCGCGCTCTCCTGGGGTGGCACCTATTACCCGTGGGCCTCGGCCCGGATCATCGGACTCGTGGCCTTCTCCATCGTGTTGTGGGCCGTCTTCGCCTGGCGGCTGCGGACAGCGGCCGAGCCGCTGATCCCGCTCGACCTCCTCGCCAATCCGGTGGTGCGGATGGGCACGATGGCGGCGGGCTTCGGCATGGGCACTTTCATCGGCCTGACGATCTATCTGCCGCTCTATTTCGAAACAGTGGTCGGGATGAGCGCCTCGGCCTCGGGCCTCGGCCTCTTGCCGCTGACCTGCGGCACCGTGATGGGCGCGACCTTGTCGGGCCGCTCGCTGACGCGACTGACGCATTACAAGCGCGTGCCGGTGGCGGGGCTGTGCGTCGCGACATTGGGGGCGGCGCTGCTGACGATCTATGCCGGGCAGATGCCGCTCCTGCCCTTCTCGCTGACGCTTGCGGTGATCAGCCTAGGGCTCGGCACCATGCTGCCCGTGGCGACGGTCTCGATCCAGAACGCGGTGCTGCCGCATCAGCTCGGCACGGCTACCGCGATCGCGAATTTCTTCCGCCAGATCGGCGGGGCGCTGATCGTGGCGGTGTTCGGCGCGATCGTGCTCGGCGGCGTCGGTGGGGCCGGCGTCGGGCTCTCGCCCGAGGCGCTGAAACTGGGAACGGTCGATCGCGCAGCGATGATCGAGCTGTTCCGCTATGTCTTCGCGGCGACCTGCTTCGGCTTCGCGATGGCGCTGCTGCTGATGGTGCGGATGAAGGAACTGCCCCTGCGCGGCAGCGCGGTGGAAGCGGCAAAGGCGGCCGGCGGCGAATAGCCGGAACAGTCGCCGCCCCCGCGCGTTCGCCACGAGCCTGCCGCATCGCCGCGGCGGGGTTTCGTCACGCCTTCACGCAGGAGCATCCCATGTCCGATCTCGTCGTCATCGTCTATCCGACCGAGGCCCGCGCCGAGGAAATGCGCCAGAAGGTCGTCTCGCTGCAGAAGGAATACCTGATCGAGCTCGGCGACGCCGCCATCGCGGTGATGCATGAGGGCGGCAAGATCAAGTTGAACCAGCTGCTCAACACCACCGCGCTCGGCGCCGTCTCCGGCTCGTTCTGGGGTCTGCTGATCGGCGCGATCTTCCTGATGCCGGTGTTCGGCGCGGCGCTGGGCGCAGCGTCAGGCGCGCTCGGCGGGGCGCTGACCGATTACGGCGTCAATGACGGCTTCATGAAGGAACTCGCCGCCAACCTCCAGCCGGGCAATGCCGCGCTCTTCCTGCTGATCAACAAGATGACCGCCGACAAGGTGCTCGACGCCGTCAAGGGCACGGGCGGCGTGGTGCTGAAGACCTCGCTCGACCACAGCCGCGAGCAGCAATTGCGCGACGCGCTGGCGGGAGCGCCGAGGACGCCGGCGGTCGCTCCAGCCCCGGCTCCGGAAGGCGCGGGCGCGCCTTCGCCGGTGGGATGAGGCACCAGCCTGTCGCGTCATTCTCGGGCGACCCGAGGTCACCTGGGAATGACGCGGAGCTTGAGTTCAGTCGCGCAGCAATTCGTTGATGCCGGTCTTCGAGCGCGTCTGGGCGTCGACCGTCTTGACGATGACGGCGCAGGAGAGCGAGGGGCCGGGCGTGCCGTCCGGGAAGGGCTTGCCGGGCAGCGAGCCCGGGACCACGACCGAATAGGGCGGCACCTTGCCGATATGGATCTGGCCGGTGGCGCGGTCAACGATCTTGGTCGAGGCCGAGATGAACACGCCCATCGAGAGCACCGAGCCCTCGCCGACGATCACGCCCTCGACCACCTCGGAGCGGGCGCCGATGAAGCAGTTATCCTCGATGATGGTCGGGTTGGCCTGCAGCGGCTCGAGCACGCCGCCGATGCCAACGCCGCCCGAGAGATGGACGTTCTTGCCGATCTGGGCGCAGGAGCCGACCGTCGCCCAGGTGTCGACCATGGTGCCACTGTCGACATAGGCGCCGATATTGACGAAGGACGGCATCAGGACGACGTTCGGGGCGAGGAAGGAGCCCTTGCGCGCAGCCGCCGGCGGCACGACGCGGAAGCCCGCGGCGCGGAAGCGGTTCTCGCCCCAGCCCTCGAACTTCGACGGCACCTTGTCCCAGAACACGCCTTCGCCGGGGCCATTGGCGATGATCATGTTGTCGGTCAGGCGGAAGGAGAGCAGCACCGCCTTCTTCAGCCACTGATGCACGACCCAGTCAGTGCCGATCTTCTCGGCGACGCGGGCTTCGCCGGCATCGAGCAATTCGATAGCCTGTTCCACGGCCTCGCGAACCGCGCCTTTGGTGTTGATGCCGATCTCGGAGCGAGCCTCCCAGGCGGCGTCGATGGTGGCAGCGAGATCGGTGAGGGACATGGCAGCGCTCCGGCGGGCGAAAAAGTCGCGGGGAGCGATGGCGGATGAGGGCGGCAACGTCAAGGCGCAAGGATCTATGCGGGAACGCCAGGCCCGAATACCGGTTATGCTGTCGTCACCATGCCCAGCGCGCCGGAGGGGACCATGAAACTCATAGCTTCGTGCTTGGCCTTGTGCTTGCTGCTGACCATGCCGCTCGACGCCGCGCTTGCGCAATCGCGGCCTTCAACCACGAACCGGCCCTGCAGCGTCAACCGCGAGAGCGTCGCGGCGAATGGCGCGATCGTGCTCGGCACCGGCGGCTTCACCTATGACCGCTTCGTCGCCAACCGCAGCTTTTGCGAATTCGACGAGGGGGTAGAGCCCGCCTGGGTGCCGAGCCGCGACACGCCGAGCTGCTTCATCGGCTATCGCTGCAAGAGCCGCGATCCGATCTGGTTCGATTGACGCGCCGCTGTTGCTTTCGCCGCCAGCCTGGCTTCTGTTCGCCGCGACCACGGGAACAACGGCGACGAAAGCGCCAGACAGGATTCTTGCATGCGCCTCTGGATCAAGAACCCGCTCGGCATCGTCGCGGACAATGCCGGAGGCGGGATCGTCGTCGATGGCGCGATCATCGTCGAGCTCGTACCGGCAGGCGGGTCCCCTGCGCTGCCCGTCGACACGGTCTTCGACGCCTCGCACCATGTCGTGCTGCCCGGCCTGATCAACACGCATCATCATTTCTACCAGACGCTGACGCGGGCCCACCCGGCCGCGATCGATCGCGAGCTATTTCCCTGGCTGACCGCACTCTACCCGCTCTGGGCGAGACTGACGCCCGATGACCTGCGGTTGGCGGTTCGCGTTGCGCTGACCGAACTCCTGCTCTCCGGTTGCACCACGGCGGCGGACCATCATTACCTCTACCCAAAGGGGCTGGAGAACGCCGTCGACATCGCGGTCGAGGAGGCGCGCTCTCTGGGTATCCGCGCCACGATCTCGCGCGGCTCGATGAACCTGTCGCAGAAGGATGGCGGCCTGCCGCCCGACAGCGTCGTCCAGGACGAGGAAACGATCCTGACCGATAGCGAGCGGGTGCTTTCCCTGTTTCACGATCCCGCGCCGGGCAGCATGGTCCAGATCGCGCTCGCACCTTGCTCGCCCTTCTCGGTGACGCCGGCGCTGATGAAAAAGAGCGCCGAGCTGGCAGCCCGCTTCGATGCGCCGCTGCATACCCATCTCGCCGAGACCAGGGACGAGGACGCCTATTGCCTCGAAGTCTATGGCAAGCGCCCGCTCGACCTGCTGGAGGAGACCGGCTGGATGCGGCCAAAGACCTGGCTGGCGCATGGCGTGCATTTCAGCTGCGAGGAATGCGAACGGCTGGGGACTGCGGGCGTCGGCGTCTGCCATTGCCCGACCTCGAACGGGGTGCTGGCCTCCGGCTTCTGCCGCACGCGCGAATTGGAGGCGGCCGGGGCACCGCTGGGCTTAGGCGTCGACGGCTCGGCCTCCAATGACGGCTCAAACCTGATGGAGGAGTTGCGCCACGCACTTCTGATCAACCGCCTGCGCTATGAGAGCGCCACGGCCGTGACCGCGCGCGACGTGATCCGCTGGGCGACGGAGGGCTCGGCGCGCTGCCTCGGACGCTCCGATATCGGGCGGATCGCGCCTGGCCTGCAGGCGGATCTGGCGTTGTTCAGCCTCGACGAATTGCGCTTCTCCGGCGCGCATGATCCGGTCGCGGCTCTGGTGCTATGCGGCGCGAACCGGGCCGACCGAGTGATGGTCGCCGGCGCCTGGCGGGTGATCGACGGGGCCGTGCCGGGGCTCGATCTGGCGGCGCTGCGGCGCTCGCATGGAGCGGCGGCAAAGCGTTACGCCTGAGCGGAAGCCGTTTCCGATCCAATTGGATCGGAAACGGCTCCCCTCTTTGTTTAAACGCGTTTTCTTCACGCGAACCGGTGTCCACTTCGCTCGAAAACGCTCTTGTCGCCCAGAATCTTGACGCATTTCTCGGCTTGATTCGTGGCCGATCACGGCCAAGGGAGTCAGGCGCCATGAAGATCGGTTTGATCGCAGCGTTGGGGTTGGCTCTTTTCGGCAGCGGCTGCGTCACGATCGCCGAGCGACGAGCGCTCGATGAGGAGCGCTGTCGCTCATACGGCTTCCGCCCCGGCACTGACGGCTATGCGAATTGCCTGCTCCATATCGAGCTCGATCGCTCTGCCAGCCGCAGGGTCTGGGTCGAGCGCGATTACTATGGCCCCTATTACGGCTACGGCTTCGGCTACGGTTTCCGGCGCTGGTGACAGTTCGCTCCCCTAGAGCAATGTCCGATCCGATTGGATCGTTCAATTGCTCTAGATCTTTGTTTTGACGCGTTTTCTTCACGCGAACCGGTGCCCACTTCGCTCGAAAACGCTTTAGCTCGCGGGCGGGCCGTCGCGCTCCAGCCTGAAATCGCGCAGTTGCGGCAGCCTGGCATGCAACCGGTGCAGGAAGCCGGTCAGCTGCGCCTTTTCCTCCGCTGTGAAACCCTCGAGCAGCAGATGCTCGCGGGCAGTGGCGAGCGCGATCAATTCGTCATGCAGGGCATAGCCGCTCGGCGTCAGCTCCAGCACCTGCCGGCGGGCGTCGCGATCGTCGGGACGCTCGGTGACGTGGCGGGCGGTGACCAAGGCCGCGACGCTGCGGCTGACCGCGCCCTTGTCGAGCCCGATCACCTCGCAGATGCGCTGCGCCGCGATCGCCGGCTCGATAGCGAGCTGCGAGATGACGCGCCATTCGGTGACGCCGACGCCGAAACGCTCAAGATAGAGCCGCGACGAACTGCGCGACCAGGTATTGGAAATTGCGGTCAGGAAATAGGGAACGTAACCGCCGAGATCGAGAACATCCCGCTCCGGGCCGGCAGCGGCCTTGTGGCGCTTCGTCGAGGGCATGGCGCATCCAGAGAAGTCAGGCCCGGTATCTCACACGCCGCTGCGGGATGCGGCAAGCGCCATGAGCCGGCGCATCTCGTAGGGCCCGCCTTGTTGTAGAGCCTATCCTGGCCGATGCCTTACTTGGCCAACGCCTTGCATGCGCGCAGGCCCGCCATACGGGGAAGCCCGTGGCGCCGG
This sequence comes from Allobosea sp. LjRoot9, assembly GCF_964252745.1. Classification (NCBI taxonomy): domain Bacteria; kingdom Pseudomonadati; phylum Pseudomonadota; class Alphaproteobacteria; order Hyphomicrobiales; family Alloboseaceae; genus Allobosea; species Allobosea sp. LjRoot9. The sequence goes on from NZ_CAXUPC020000002.1 coordinate 507,808, forward strand.
CGCCGATGCCGGGCATACTGCGCCTCGCGACCAAATCATCTGCCTGTTCAAGGAACCAGCCCATGCCGACCCCTGCCTACGACATCGTCATCCGTGGCGGCACGCTTGCGACGGCGACGGATGTGTTCAAGGCCGACCTCGGCATCCAGGCCGGGCGCATCACCGCGATCGGGCTCGACCTGCCCACCGGAGCGCAGGAGATCGACGCGAAGGGCAAGCTCGTCTTGCCCGGCGGCGTCGACACCCATTGTCATATCGAACAGCTCTCGGGCAGCGGGCTGATGAGCGCCGACAATTTCGAGACCGCGACGCGCTCGGCCGCTTTCGGCGGCACCACCTCGGTGATTTCTTTCGCCGCCCAGCATCGCGGCGCCAATCTCGCCAGCGTGGTCGAGGATTATGCGGCCCTGGCTAGGAAGGGCGCGATCATCGACTACGCCTTCCATCTGATGGTGGCGAACCCCGACGAGCAGACCGTCGCGCAGGATCTGCCAGCGCTGATCCGCGCCGGGCACCGCTCGGTCAAGGTCTTCATGACCTATGACGCCGTGCAGGTCGATGACGGGCAATTGCTCGACGTCCTGATGGCGGCACGCTCGGCCGGAGCGCTGGTCTGCGTCCATGCCGAGAATCACGGCCTGCTGAAATGGATGGGCGAGCGCTTGATGAAGCGTGGCTACACCGCGCCGAAATACCATTCCATCAGCCATCCCCAGGCGGCCGAAGTCGAGGCCTTCCACCGCCTGATCGCCTTCTCGGAACTGCTCGACCAGCCGATCTGCATCTTCCACGTCTCGACCGCCGAGGGCGCCAGGGTGATCCGCGAGGCGCGCGGGCGCGGCGTCAAGATCTATGCCGAGACCTGCCCGCACTATCTCTTGATGACCGCCGCCGAACTCGACAAGCCCGGCATCGAGGGCGCGAAATGGGTCTGCTCGCCGCCGCAGCGGGGTTCGAACGACCAGGAGGCGTTGTGGCAGGCGCTGGCACTGGGCGACCTGCAGATCCTCTCCTCCGACCACGCGCCCTATCGCTTCGACGAGACCGGCAAACTGAAATACGGCCCCAATCCCGGCTTCAAGCAGATCGCCAACGGCATGCCGGGGCTGGAAATGCGGCTGCCTGTGCTGTTCGACGCCATGGTCTCGCAAGGCCGGCTCGGGCTGAAGAAATTCGTCGAACTGACCTCAACCGCCCCGGCCCGGATCTACGACCTGCCGGGCAAGGGCTCGCTCGCCATCGGCATGGATGCCGACATCACGATCTGGGACGCCGACCGCAAGGTCGCGCTCGCCGACAACCTGCACGACAACACCGGCTACAACCCCTTCGCCGGCCGCACCATCACCGGCTGGCCGGAGACGGTGCTACGGCGCGGCGAGGTCGTCGTCACGCAGGGCACGCTGAAGGCGCAGCCCGGCTCGGGTCGATTGATGCTGCGCGAGGCCGGCGAGGCGACCCGACCGACCGGGACGCTCTCGCCCGAATTCGACCCGGCGCGGAATTTTGGCGCCAAGCTGTATTGATGCGAACGAACCACCCCCGTCATTCCAGATCGGCGCCGCTTCGCGGCTTGTCCGGAATGAGGGTGCGGTTCAGGCAAATATTCGTATTCTGAAGGAGCCCCCATGGCCGGCACCATCTTCGTCATCAACCCGAACTCGACCGAGGCCGTCACCGCCGGCATCGACAAGGCGGTCGAGCCGCTACGCTCGGCGGACGGCCCCAAGATCGCCTGCCTGACGCTGACCGAGGGGCCTGCGGGCATCCAGTCGCAGCGCGACGCCGACGGTGTCGTCGGCCCGTTGCTGAAGCGGGCCGCCGGGCTGGAGAACGAGGCGGCAGCTTTCGTCGTCGCCTGCTTCAGCGACCCCGGCATGCATGCGCTGCGCGAGCAGAGCCGCCACCCGGTGCTCGGCATCGCGGAATCGGGTGTGTTCCAGGCCCTGACGCTTGGCCAGCGCTTCGGCGTGATCGCGATCCTGCCGAGTTCGATCCAGCGGCATCTGCGCTATTTCGGCGCCATGGGCGTCATGGGGCGCTTTGCCGGCGATCTCTCGATCGGGATGGGCGTGACCGAGCTCAGCAATGCGGAGAAGACGCTGGAGCGCATGACAGCGACCGGCAAGACACTGCGCGACACGCATCATGCGGACGTCATCGTGATGGGCTGCGCCGGCATGGCACGCTTCCGCCGGCCGCTGGAAGAGGCGCTCGGCGTGCCGGTGGTCGAGCCGACCCAGGCCGCGACTGCGATGGCCGTGGGACGGGTGCGGCTCGCCGCAGCCTAGCGCCGCACCCACGCGGAATTTTTTGCAAGATCACGGGAACCGGAAGCGCCTAACGGCGTTGCAATGCCGCCGCTCTCTCTCCCGGAGTTCTCGCCGTGGATCAGGATCGCATTGTCCGGATCGCCAGGGCCATGTGCCGCGCCGCGCGCATGGACCCGGACAAGCCTCTTTCAATCCAGGCTATCCGCGAAGAGATGCGATTTGCGCAAACCGACGCGGATGCGTCTCTCCTGCCCGCCTGGCGGTATTTTCAGCCGGAAGCAGCCGCCTTCGTCGCGCGTCACCGCCTGCGAGCGAAGACTGCTTGAACGGAGACGTGCTGCAGGGCGGTGCTAATCCTCTGCCTCGTCCAGGCGCATCTCGAAGGCCAGCATCGCATCGGCGAGCGCTGCGAGTTCAGCGTCGCGCTCCGGGCTCTCGGGCGAGGCGCTCAGCTCCTGGGCGCGCTCCTGAGCCCGCTGATAGTCTTCTTCGGTATGGACGACGATCGGCTGCTTCATCCTCACAACCGGCACTGCGATTGTGGCGCCTTCATGAGCGCCGCCACAACCGTCGCGACGCCCCGCCGGCTATTCCAGGCATAGGAACAGTCTATTAGCCCGGCGAACATCTCCTGACCTATGGTTGGCCCCGCAGCATCCGCCTCGCTCGCCAGGGCTATGGCAGCACTGAAAATCCACGGCCAAACCCGCCAGAGATGAAGCGGCGCGCCGAACGGGCCGGCACCATAAAAACAGGGGACAAGATCGATGGCACGGTTGGGATTGGCATCATTCATGGGCGGCATCGCCCTGACGCTGCTGGGGCTCTCCGCCCCGCCAGCACTCGCCGGCAAGGCCGACGACACGCTCAACGTCGCCTTCGCGCTCGAGCCCGAGGCGCTCGACACCTACAAGATCGCCGGCCGCGAGGGGCTGATCCTGGCCCGGCACATCTATGACGGCCTGCTCTACAAGGATCTCGACACCGGCGAGATCAAGCCGGCGCTCGCCAAGGCCTGGCGCTTTATCGACCCGATGACGATGGAGTTCGATCTCCGCGAGGGCGTGACCTTCCACAACGGCGCGAAGCTCACAGCCGACGACGTGGTCTACACGCTCACCACCGTGCTCGACCCGAATTACGGCACGCGCTTCCGCATCGCCATCGACTGGATCCAGACAGTCGAAAAGATCTCGGAATTCCAAATCCGCATCAAGATGGCGAAACCCTTCGCCGGCGCGGTCGAGATGCTGGCCGATGCGCTGCCGATCTATCCCGCCGCCTATTTCAAGGAGGTCGGCTCGGCCGGCATGGCGGCCAAGCCCGTCGGCACCGGCCCCTACAGGCTCGTGGAGATGACGCCGGGCATCCGCTACGCCTTCGAGCGTTTTGAGGCTCACTATGCCGGCAGCCCCAAGGGAAAGCCGGCGATCGGCAAGATCGTCGTGCGCACCATCCCCGAGCTCAACACCCAGTTCGCCGAGTTGCTGGCCGGCAAGCTCGACTGGAGCTGGCGCATCCCGCCCGATCAGGCGGCGCGGCTCGCAAGCCGCATCCAGATCGTCAACGGCCCGATCATGCGCATCGCCTATGTCGGCCTCAACGTGACCGCCAAGGGCAAGGACTACCCGACCAAGAACCTGCTGGTGCGCCGTGCCATCAACCATGCCGTCAACCGCGAGGCGATCGTGAAAGCCTTCGCCGGCGGCGCCTCGCAGGCGTTGAACGCGGCTTGCAACCCCAAGCAGTTCGGCTGCGCGCAGGATGTCGCGACTTACGCCTATGATCCGGCCAAGGCCAAGGCGCTGCTGGGCGAGGCCGGCTTGCCCAACGGCGTCGATATCGAGATGGTCTTTGCCGCGATGCCGCGCCCAGTCGCCGAGGCGGTTGCTTCCGACCTCGCCAAGGTCGGCATCCGGGTGACGCTGAACGAGCAGCAATATGCGGCCGGCGTGCAGAAATGGCGCGCGGGCGAATTGCCGGCCTTCTTCACCAATTGGGGTAGCTACGGCACCGGCGACGTCGCCTTCGTCATCTCGAACTTCTTCGGCGGCGGCGCCGACGACCTCGTCCAGGACAAGGAGGTGATCGATCTCGTCACCGCCGCCGACACGGCGCAGGACCGGGCTCTACGCCAGGAGAATTACGCCAAGGCGCTGAAAAAGATCGCCGACCAGGCCTATTGGCTGCCGATGTACGATTTCAACATCAATTACGGCCTGTCGACGGCGCTCAACTTCAAGCCGCACCCCGACGAGTTCGCCCGCTGGTGGCTGTCGAGCTGGAAGTAGGCTTCCTCGGAGCAACGCCGTCATTCCGGGCGACCGAAGAGAGACCCGGAATCCATCGGAGGGCTCCGGCGCTCCAGGATGGATTCCGGATCGGCGCCGCTTTCGCGGCTTGTCCGGAATGACGGTGCGGTTGGAATAGCAAGCGCACGCGCTCACACAGCCTCTGGATGGAACCGCCATGCCGCCCTTTCTCGCGCGCCGCCTGATCGTCGCCGCCCTCGTCGCGCTCGCGGTGTCGATGGTCGCGTTCGGGCTGATGTTCGTCGCCGGCGATCCCGCCGTGGTGCTCGCCGGCCAGGCCGGGCGGGCCCAGGATGTCGAGATGATCCGGCAGGCCTATGGGCTCGACCGGCCGCTGCCGGTGCAGTTCCTCGGCTGGATCGGCCGGGCGCTAACGGGCAATTTCGGCACGAGCCTGTATTTCAACCTGCCGGTCGCCACGATTATCGGCGAGCGCCTGCCGGTCACGCTGATGCTCGGCAGCGCCGCCTTCCTGCTCGCCATGCTGATCTCGGTACCGCTCGGCATCGCCGCCTCGCTCAAGCCCGGCGGCCTGTTCGACCGCGCCGCGCTGCTGCTCGCGGTTCTCGGGCAGGCGATCCCGAGCTTCTGGCTCGGGTTGATCCTGATCGTCGTCTTCGGCGTCTGGTGGGGCCTGGTCCCGATCTCGGGAACCGAGAGCTGGCAGGGCTACATCCTGCCCGTGATCGTGCTGAGCTATTACGCCATGCCGGCGCTGATGCGCCTGACCCGGGCCGGCATGATCGAGGTGCTCGGGGCCGATTATATCCGCACCGCCCGCGCCAAGGGGCTGGCGCAGCTGCGCATCCTCATGGTGCATGCGCTGCGCAACGCCGTGCTGCCCTTGGTTTCGCTGGCGGCGGTGCAGTTCGGCATGATGCTCTCGGGCTCGATCGTGATCGAGAGCGTCTTCGCCATCAACGGGCTCGGCCGCCTCGCCTGGGAATCGCTGCTGCGCAGCGACCTGCCGGTGGTGCAGGCGATCATCCTGATCCTGTCGCTGATCTATGTGACGCTGACGACCGCGGCCGATCTGGTCAATGCCTGGCTCGATCCTCGCCTGAGGAGCGCCTGATGACGGTGCTCGATCTCGACAATCGCATCCTGCAACGGCGCAAGCTCTGGCGGCGCGTCAGCCGCAGCACCGGCATCCATCTCGGCGGCGGGTTGCTGGTGCTGATCGCCTGCATCGCACTGCTCGCCCCCCTGCTCGCGCCGCATGACCCGATCGCGCAGGACCTGACGCGCCGGCTGCTGCCGCCCTTCTGGCAGGTCGGCTCCGACCCGGCGCATTGGCTCGGCACCGACCATCTCGGCCGCGACTATCTCTCGCGACTGATCTTCGGCGCGCGGGTCTCACTCGGAATCGGGCTCGGCGTCACGCTCTGCGCCGGGTTGATCGGCACGATGCTCGGGCTGCTCGCCGGCTATTTCGGCGGCAAGACCGATATGCTGATCAGCTTCATCATCACGACGCGGCTGTCGCTGCCGATCGTCTTGGTCGCGCTCGCCGCCGTCGCGCTCGGCGGCGCCTCGCTGCAGACATTGGCGATCGTGCTCAGCCTCCTGCTCTGGGACCGTTTCGCCGTGGTGGTACGCTCGGCGACGCAAGGGCTGCGCAACCGCGAATTCGTCCAGGCCACGATCTCGTTCGGGGCTTCAAGCCTGCATGTGATGCTGCGCGGCATCCTGCCCAACCTGCGCAACACGCTGATCGTGGTGGCGACGCTGGAGGTCGCCAATGTCATCCTGCTGGAGGCGGCGCTGTCGTTCCTGGGCCTGGGCGCGCGGCCGCCAACGCCGTCCTGGGGGCTGATGATCGCCGAGGGACGCGAGCACATCCTGTTCGACCCCTGGCTGATCGCCTTGCCCGGCTCGGCGCTCTGCCTGCTCATCCTCGCCGTCAATCTGCTCGGCGACGGCGTGCGCGACGCGCTCGATGCCACGAGCTCCTGAACCCGCCCCGGCCGCTCCCGAGAGCGAACGGCACGCGCCCTGCATGCCGAGCCCGAGCTTGACGCGCGGCTCAAGCTGCGTTGCCATCCCGTTTCGCGGTGGCGGCACGGCTGCGCGTCTCGGCGTGCAGGCCAGGCCGAAGGGAGAGTTCGTGACGGCAAAGCGCCCGAAACTGCATCACCTGAACTGGAATCTCCTCCACACCTTCCTGGTGATCGTCGAGGAGCGCAGCATCACGCGTGCCGCCGACCGGCTGCTGGTGCGCCAACCCTCGGTCAGCGCAGCCCTGCAGCGGCTGGAGGAGACGCTTGGCGGCCAGCTCGTGCAGCGCGACAGCCGCCGTTTCGTCCTGACCAAGCGCGGCGAGCTTTTGCACAAGGAATGCGTCGACATCTATCGCAGCGTCGCCCGCATCGGCGAAAAGCTCTCGGAAGAACATGACGAGCTGACCGGGCTCGTGCGTGTCCAGCTCATCACCCATATGGTCCTGCCGGCCTTCGACCGGGCGCTGTCATTGATGAGCCGCCGCCACCCCGGCGTCACCGTGCGCGTCGAGGTCGCGAGCAGCCAGGACATCGTCCGCTCCGTCTCGCAAAGGCTGAGCCCCTTCGGCTTCTGCCTTTTGCCCAACCCGCTCGCCGGGCTGAATTGCCGCCATTTGCTGCGCGAGGAGTTCGGCATCCTGTGCGGGCGCGACCACGCGCTGCATGGCCGGGCCGGCGTGCCGCTGCACGAGCTTGCCGACGAGCCTTTCATCGCACTCGCCTGCGGCCAGGACGGCGCGCTCGAGCCCATGGTCTCGCTGCGCGAAGGCGCGGGGCTGGGCAGCCGCACGGTCGGCGCGAGCCCGAACCTGGAGGAGGTCGCGCGCATGATCGCGGCTGGCATGGGCATCGGCATCCTGCCGCTCGCCTCGGTGCAGGACGCGATCGACACCGGTACGCTCTGGAACCTGTCGGGCGCGGGCGGAGAACTCGGCGCCGATCTCTATTTCGTCAGCAGCCCCGCCATGGGGCTCAGCGCGGCCGAACTCGCCTTCCAGCGCCTGTTCGAGGACATGCTGGAGGCCGAAAATGCGCCGCCCGAGATCATCGACAATCCGCTGATCGCGGGGCTGACGCTGCCGCTGGCTTGAAGCGTCGCGTTTTCCCTCGGAACCACATCCGTCATGGTCGGGCTTATGCCGGCCATCCACGTCTCCGCTGGTCGAGAATCGTGTTCAGGACGTGGATGCTCGCCACAAGGCGAGCATGACGAACTGGAGCAGCGTCGTGTTCATGGGTTCCGGATTCGCGCCTTCGGCGCGCCCCGGACTGACGCCGCGTTTCTCCGTAAACGAGGGGCAAGGCCTACCGGTCCGCCCGCTCCAGCACGCATTGCAGGAGCACGTTCAGCCCCGGCTCCAGATCCTCGCGGGTGCAGCGCTCGCCATTGTTGTGGGTGATGCCGCCCTGGCAGGGTGCGAAGATCATCGTCGTCGGCGCATGGCGGGCGATGTAATAGGCGTCGTGCCCAGCTTGGCTCAGAATATCCATATGGCGGTAGCCGAGGGAGGCCGCCGAGGCGCGGACCTGGTCGATCAGCTCCTGCGCGAAGATGCGCCCACCCCATTTCCAGATATCGAGGATCTCGACGCCGCAATCGGCTTTCGCGGCCGCCTCGAAAGCGGCGCGGCGCATGCGCTCGGCCATCACCTCCGAGGTCACCGGGTCGGGATGGCGGACATCGCCGACGGCCTGGGCCCAGTCGGAGAGGATGCCCGGCTTGTTGGGCCAGGCGACGAGCCGCGCAGCGGTGGCCTTGCCGCCGCTGCCGGCATGATCCCAGCCGAGGTCGTCGACCGCGACGAGGAAGCGTGCGCCGGCAAGCAGCGCGTTCTTGCGCCGCTCCATCGGCCAGGGACCGGTATGGGCGGTCTCGCCCTTGAACTCAACCAGCATGCCGGTCGAGGGGAAGCCGCCGGTGACGACGCCGAGCTGCATGCCCTCGCGATCGAGGATCGGGCCCTGCTCGATATGGAATTCGAAATAGGCGTCGAAGGCGTGAGGCTTGTCCTCCATCTCGCCGAGATAGCCGATGCGCTTAAGCTCCGCGCCGATCGTCTTGCCGTCCTCATCCGTGCGCCCGCGCGCCCAGTCCAGCGCATAGGCGCCGGTGAAGGCGCCGGAGCCGACCATGGGCGGCGAGAAGCGCGCGCCCTCCTCATTGGTCCAGTTGACCACTTCGATCGGCCGGCGCGTGCGCTTGCCCAGCGCGTCGAGCGTGCGGCAGACCTCCAGCCCCGCCAGCACGCCGGCGATGCCATCGAAGCGGCCGCCATTGAACTGGGTGTCGAGATGGCTGCCCATCACCACCGGCGGCAGGCTGTCCTCGGTTCCGCTCCGGCGGGCGAAGATGTTGCCGATGCCGTCGACGCGGACACTCAAGCCGGCCTGCTTGCACCAGGCGACGAACTGATCGCGCACCTCCTTGTCGGAATCCGACGCCGCCAGGCGCGACAGGCCACCCGGACGGCCCGGCCCGATCTCGGCGGAGCGCTCGATCGTCGTCCAGAAACGTTCGATGTCGATGCGGGCGTCGCTCGGCACAGGCATGGCAATCTGCTCTCGGATATGCGTTTCGGCGGGGGCACCGCTCGCCGGACAGGTTGGGTCGCCGTCCGGACAAGGATAGTTGGCGACGGCCCGGCCTCTGGCAAATAGATATTGGCTATGCCTGATATCCGGGCGGCGCGGTTCCCCGCATAAGCAGCAGATCCTAGCTGACCCGCTGCAGCACCTCGCCGACCCGGTTGGGTCCGTGCTCGGCGTGATGCCCGTCGACGGCATCGAACAGGCGCTCGCGATCGCCAATGGCAGCGAATACGGGCTGCATGCGACGGTCTACACCAAGGATATCGACCGGGCCCTGTTCACGGCGCGGCGCTTGGCCTGCGGCACCATTGCTGTCAACGGCTTCACCGAAGGCGACCTGAAGACGCCGTTCGGCGGCTATAAGCGCTCCGGTTCGCTCGCCCGCGACAAGGGCACGGAGGCGATGGCCCAGTATCTCCAGACGAAGACGATCTGGATCAGCCTCGACGACACATACACCTTTATCTCCGCTTGAACCCGACGCGAGAACGCAGCTACTTTATACAATACCAAGTTTTATCGACCTTATAGGCTGTCGCATTGGCCATCAGAGTGCTAGCTGTCGCGTAGGGCTAACTTTCGGGGGAGGTGCCGCGTGAACGTCCAGAACTCCGCACTCGGCACGCCGGTCGAAAGAAAGACCCCCAATCCGATCGACAAGCATGTCGGAAGCCGTGTCCGCATGCGCAGGATGCTTTTGAAGGTCAGCCAGGAGCGGCTCGGCGATGCGCTCGGCCTGACCTTCCAGCAGATCCAGAAATACGAAAAAGGCACCAACCGCATCAGCGCCAGCCGCCTGCAGCAGATCGCCAAGGTGCTCGACGTACAGGTGTCCTTCTTCTTCGAAGGCGCCCCCTCCGGCGACATGCCCGATGGCCGCTTCTCGGCCGCCGCCTCGACCGCCTATGTCTCCGACTTCCTGACGACCAGCGAAGGCGTGCAACTGACCAAGGCCCTGATGCGGATCAAGAGCGACCGCGTCAGGCGGCGCGTCGTCGAGCTGGTCGAGGCGATGGCCGAGGACGACGACAGGGACGCCTGAGCGCTCGCACGATAGATCACTGTTTTAGCGCGTTTCCGAGCGAACCGAGGTCCACTTCGCTCGAAAACGCTATAGCAGTGCCGGCCGTCACCGGTCAGGCGAACTCTGGCCATGAACCCCGCCGACGGCCAGCGACGCTTGCGCGCCCTCCAGTTTCGCGAGCTCGATCTCGACCTCTTTTTGGGCGTGCTCCAGAATGCTGCAGAGCAAGGGGCTTCCGAGGATATTCGCTGCCGCCGCCAGTTTCGGAATATCCTTCGCCAGGATCGTCAGCGCTTCAGCCTTGGCCTTGTCCTTAGCCTTCGTCATAAGCCCGCCTCGAACGCAAACAGCGGCGGGAACTTAGCGAGGCAACCTGGATAAATCTATGATGCCAGCCTCGTCACCGCTCCCGGAGTGAAGAAACTCATTATTTTTTTTCGCTCCATGTAGTGTTCTATCTCGGTGGGACTGACGAATTCCTCGCGGAACCAGGGATATAACGAGGCGTCGAAGGACTGCACGACCCAGTCGATCGTCTGCCGGATATGGCGCAGCTCGGCCGCCTGCGGGTGGTAGGCGAGCCAGATGTCCCGCCGGAGGACAAAGTCCTTGGCGACATGGACGAGCCCGCTCGAGACGATGGGCGCATAGGTCGGCAGGGCCGTCACGCCCCAGCCGCTCAGCGCCGCCACGAACTGGGCGGAGCTGATATTGACGCGCATATTGACGAAGCGGCGCTTGTCCTCGCGGGTCATTTCCTCCTCGACCCTCTCGCTCCTGATCTGTGGAGCCTCGATCTCGACGAAGTGGTAGTCGGCGACGTCAGCCTTGCTGGCCGGCGCTCCGTATTCATCGACATAGCTCTGCGCGGCATAGAGAACGACGTGGAGATAGCCGATACGCCGGACGATCAGATTGGGATCCGTCGGCTTGTCCAACTGGATCGCCAGGTCGACCTCCAGATCCGAGATGTTCGGCGCCGTCATCGAACATTTCATATCGAACTGGATGTCGGGATGGGCCCGACGCAGATTGCCGAACATCGGCGTCAGCCAGAAAGCGCCGAGGCCTTCGGTGATGCCGACGCGCGCAGTCGGCTTCAGGTCCTGCCTGCCCCGCATCGAAAGCGCGCCGAAGACCTTGGCCTGCTTCTGGATTTCCTCAGCCGCGGCAATCAAGCGCTCACCGGTCTTGGTCAGCGACACACCGGCGGCCGAGCGGTGAAACAGGACCGCGCCGGTCTGCGCTTCGAGGTCCATGATTCGGCTCCGGAGCGCCTTGGCGGAGTGCCCGGTCGCGGCAGCAACAGCGCGAATGCTGCCAAGCCGCGCGAGCTTTAGAAAGATTCGAATGTCGTCCCAATTGAAATTCACCTCGTTCCCACCCGCGGGGTGAGAACTTTTGGAAGCCACGTGCCTCATTTTCGACTTATCCCCGACTCCAGAGATTAAGGTTAACCTAACCTTGTTGCGTACCTAGTTTCTCGTACCCAGAAGGATTTGCGTCATGGGGTTCCACTATTCGCTGAAGGAGCACTTCAATATTGCGCAAACTCAGCGCAATTTCCGCACGCTCGACTACACGAAATACGGGCGCGGATACACGACATTCAGCCCGACAAAAAGAATCATCGACTATTCGATGAGAATGGCAAGCGCCGATATACCCGGCCTGTCAACGCTCGATCGGGTTATGAACGTGTTTCAGCATAATCCCGATACAATTTCAGCTTTCTCGCGCGGCTGGTCTGACGACCCCAAGGCCACGCCGATCGGTATCCTGGCGCATCTGCCGCTGAACCAGGCCGGGGCGCGTGCGCTCTTCACCGGCGCACTGGACACAGCCAACCCCGATCTGAAGTTCATCTGCCGGCCCAGCGAACGCGCCGCCGTGCTCTACTTCTGGTTTATCTACCTCCCGGAGGGCCAGGGCGGCGGCATCTCGCTCGTGATGGAGCGTATGACCAGCGACAAGAACCGGGGCCTGCCGATCTTCTGCAAGCCGGCGAACAAGAAGGCGCAGACTTTCTTCGAGAAGATGGGCTTCGTCATGGGCGCGGCCTATGACGGGCTGAAATCCTACCAGTTGATGAGCTGCGCCCTGCCCGACCCGGTCGCCGGCCGCAAGCCCTATGACAACTTCATGCCCGGCCTGAACGCCGGCACGAAGAAGACCTCCGTCACCGTCGTGCACTCCGCCGACGACCTGCTCAAATGCATTGCGATTCGCGGGGCCGCCTATGTCGAGGACCGGAGCATTCCCTATGCCGAGGATGTCGACGGCAACGACTACACCGCGACACATCTGCTCGGCTATGTCGGCGACGAGCCCGCCGGCTGCATCCGGCTGCGCTACTGGGCCGACTTCATCAAGATCGAACGGCTCGCGGTCCTGCCGCGCTGCCGGGGCGGCCTGGCGCTCGATCTCGTGCGGGCGGCGCTCGCCTTCGGGCAGGACAAGGGCTATCGGCGCTTCTACGGGCAGGCCGCCTTCCCGGTCTCGAAGATCTGGGAGCGCTTCGGCTTCAAGCGGCGCCCTGGCGCCGGCCTCTCCTATCTGACCGACGAGGTCTATTACGAGATGGACCTCGTCACCGAGCCGTCAGACTGGCGGCTTACGCCCGATTCGGGCGCCGCGGTGCTCGTCCGGCCGGAAGGCCAATGGGACCGCCCCGGCCCGCTGGAAGCCAATGCGGAGACCCCGGATCTCCCTGACAAGTCCCTTGGCTCCGGCGAATGGATCCCGGGTGTGAGCCCGACCACGCTCTATCCCGACCGGGATATCCCTGGCTGCGTCAACCCTTTCTACGGGGAGTCCCCGACCTGCGGGAAGGACTCCTGGCCACCTCTGATCTACGGACGACTACAAGGAGTGAATGATGGCGCCGACTGACATCACGCAGCCGACAGCAATCTCCGAGGCCGAGATCGATGCGATGATCGGGATGACCGAATATCTCATCGAGGAAGCCGTCAAGGTGAGCGCGGTCGCAACCGCCCTGCTAGGCTTGGCGAAGGGGGAGCTGCTTGCCAGCAAGATGATCCTGAGAGGCGAGGTCGCCTCTCTGAACGGACGTGCGGCCAGATTGATGTGACGCGAAACCCGCTGCGAGATCCGCAGCGGGTTTTCGCATGACGGCATCAGGATGGAGGCGCCGCCAGGACCGTGCCAGGGTTCAGGATACCAAGCGGATCGAAGGCGTGCTTGATCCCGGCCATGAGTTCGAGCGCCTCGGGCTGGGCGGCCCGGCGCAAGGCGCCGACAAGCGAGCGGCCGACGCCATGCTCGGCCGTGATGCTGCCGCCGAACTGGCTGACGATCTCGAAGATGCAGGCGTTCACGCTCGCGGCGACACCTGCGAAGATCGCCTCATCCCGGAACTGAGCCTCCCGGAACAGCAGAATGACGTGGATGTTGCCGTCGCCGACATGGCCGACGAAGAGGGGCTGCGCGGTCGGGAAGCGCTCCGCGGCGGCGCCCTGCACCGCTGCGATGAAGCGGGGAACATCCGCAGTCGCGACGCTGGTGTCGTGCGAGACGCCCGGGCCGGCGCGCTTGTTGGCTTCCGAGACGGCGAAACGCAGATGCCAAAGCGCCTTGGCCTGGGCGCTGCTCTGCGCGACGACCGCATCGCTCAGCACACCGGCATCGAAAGCGAGCGCCAGCACGCGCGTCAGGACCTGCTCCATGGCGGCATCGGGCGCGCTGTCGGCGATCTCGATGAAGACATACCAGGGGTGGCGGTCGTGGAACGGGAGCGCCGCCGCGCCGAGGAGATCGAGCGTCAGGCCCATTTCGGCGTCGCACATCAATTCGAAACTCGAGATTCGCTCGCCGGCAACCTCGCGCAGAGTGGTCAGCAGCCTGATCGCGGCCATCGGGTCCGGGATTCCGCAGAGCGCGGTCGCGCTCGCCCTCAATCGGGCGAAGAGCCTGAACGACGCCGCGGTGATGACGGCCAAGGTGCCTTCCGAGCCGATCAGCAGATCGCGCAGCGCATAGCCGGCATTGTCCTTGCGCAGCGGCTTCAGGCCATGGATCACGGCGCCGTCGGCGCGCACATATTCGAGACCGAGCACGAGATCGCGCACCGTGCCGTAGCGGATCACATTGATGCCGCCGGCATTGGTCGCGACGATGCCGCCGACCTGGCAGGAACCCTCGCTGCCCAGGCTCAGGGGAAACATGCGGTCGGCCTTGGCCGCCTCCTGCTGAAGCTGCGCCAGCACGCAACCCGCCTCCGCGGTCACGCTGTTGCCCTCCGTATCGACCGAGCGGATGCGGTTGAGGCGGCCCAGCGAGAGCACGGCGCAACGGCCGCTCTCATCGGGCGTGGCGCCGCCGGACAGGCCAGTATTGCCGCCTTGCGGCACGATCGGCGTCTGCGTCACTGTCGCCCAGCGCAGGATCATCGAGACATCCGCGACGGAGCGCGGGCGCAGGACCGCCAGGGCGCGACCATGCCTGCGGCCGCGCCAGTCTGTGAGGAACGGCGCCATCTCCTCGGGCGCGGCCAGCACGCAGGACGTGTCGAGCCTCCCGGCGAGCTCGGCGAGCGGGGACATCGCGTCAGACCGTACCGGCATCGACGATGAAGTTCTGGCCGGTGCACATACGCGCGGCGTCCGACGCGAGGAAGAGAACCATCGCCGCGATATCCTCCGGCAGGATCTCACCCTTGATCGCCTGCGCCTGCTGGGCAGCTTCCCACTTGTCCGGCGTGAGCCACTGCGTGCGCTGGCGCTCGGTCATCACCCAGCCGGGCGTGACGCAGTTGACCCGGATGCCATCAGGCCCCAGCGCCCGCGCCAGCGAGCGGGTGAAGCCGAGCACGGCCGATTTTGCGGTCGTGTAGGCGATCATGTGGGGAGATCCCTTCATCCATGAGGTCGAGCTCAGATTGATCAGCGAGCCGCCGCCCAGCCCGCGCATATCGGGAGCAAGCGCCTGCGCAACGAACATCATCGGGCGCAGATTCACTGCGAAACGATCATCCCAATAATCAGGCGTCATCGTCTCGAAGGCGTGACGCTCATCATGGCCGGCATTGTTGACGCCGATCGAGAACGGGCCGCAGGCCTCGCGCGCCGCCGTGATCGCGGCTTGCGTCGCGGCGATGTCGCGCAGGTCGACGGTCTGGAACGAGACCGTTCCGCCGGCCTCAGCCAATTCCGCCGCCAGAGCTTCGCCGCGCTCGCGATCCAGGTCGAGAAAGGCGACCCGGGCTTTCTGGCGAATAAGCGCCTCGACGATCGCCCGGCCGATTCCATCGGCGCCACCGGTAACGAGCGCGGCGCGGCCGGCAAGGTCGGGATAGATCGCCTGCGCGCTCATGCTGCGAATTCCGAGGCCGGCAGGCCGGCAACATCGACCGGCAGCGTGAACAGGCCGCCGGAGAAGGGCGCCTCCGCCAGGATGCGCGACGGCAAGCGGACGCGGGCGCTGGTGATGAACAGCGTCTTCAGATCGTCGCCGCCAAAGGCGATGCTGGTCGGGCGCGGTATGGGCAGGCGGACTTCGCGCACCAGCGCGCCATTCGGCGCGTAGCGATGCAGGCACCAGCCGTCCCAGACCGCGCACCAGACGAAGCCTTCGCTGTCGACGGCAAGCCCATCGGGGCGGCCGATGGTGGCATCGATCTCGGCGAAGACGCGGCGTCGCGCGAGCCGGCCCGTCTCCATCTCGAAATCATAGGCGTAGATGCGGCCCGGCGCGGAATCGGCGAAATAGAAGGTCCGCCCGTCCGGACTCCAGTCGAGGCCGTTGGCGACGGTCAGGCCGCTTTCCCGGCGCTCCCAGGTGAGATCGGGCGCGATCGCATAAAGCGAGCCGCTGGTGCGGCTGGCATCAAGCCGCATCGTTCCGGCCCAGAGACGGCCCCGCCGGTCACATTTGCCGTCATTGAAACGGTTGTCGGGAATCTCGGCCTCCGGATCGACCAAGGGGCTCAGCGCGCCGCTGGCGAAGTCGAAAGCCTCGAGCCCGTCCTGCGTCAGGGCGGCCAAGCCGCCGCCGCGGCGCTCAACCACCGCGCTGACCAGGCGCGGCAGCATGACCTCCTCATTGGCCCGCGTCGCGGGGTCGAAACGGTTGACCGAGGGGGCGAGGATATCGACCCAGTAGAGCCGCTTCTCCCGCGCCGACCAGACCGGGCCTTCCGCCAGATGCGCACCCCAGGGCAGCACGCATTCGACCTGCGGATCGGTGGCGCGGCCCGAGCGCGTGCTCGGCGTAATGTTCATCGGCGTGGCGCCGACATTGCCGGAAATCTGCCGGCCGGCGGCCATCAGGTCGCGCCCGGTGACGTGGAGGCGCTCGCTGGTCAGACGCGAACTCGGTCCGAACACGCCGATTGCCGCGACCGCACGGCCGGTATGGTCGAAGATCGGCGCGGCTACCGAGGAGACGCCCGCGACATGCTCCTCGAGCGAAACGGCATAGCCGCGCGCCCGGGCCAAAGCGAGATCGGCGAGCAGCGCATCCTCCTGCGTGAAGCTGGCGTCGGTGAAGCGCTCGAGCCTGATGCGGTCGAAGATGGCGCGCTGCTCATGCGGCTGGGCGAAGGCGAGCAGGGCCTTGCCGCCGGCGGTGCAATGCAGTGGCGCGCGACGGCCGATCTCGATGCGGAAGCCATAGGCGCCGCCGCGACTGCGCTGGTCGATATAGAGCGCCTCGTCATTGTCGATGGCGCAGAGCGCCGCCGTCTCGCGAGTCTCGTCGGCGAGGCGTTCGAGCACGGGAGCGGCGGCGCCGCGCAGATCGAAGGATTCCCAGACGCGGTGCGCCAGTTCGAACAGCCGGTGCCCGAGCCGATAGGTGTTGTCGCTGTCCTCCTGGCGGATGAGGCGGAACAGCACCAGCGTGTTGAGCAGGCGCGCGAGCGTGCCCTTGGGCAGGCCGGTCGCAGCCTGAAGATCCTTGAAACGCGGCGGCGAAGGCGCCTCCCCGATCACGTCGAGCAGATAGAGGCCCTTGGCGAGGGCGGCTGCGCCGGTGGGAACGTCGCGCTCGTCCGGTTTCAGGACCTGCGTTTCGCCCGCGCCTGTGCCGCCTCTTCGATCATGCGGTCGAACGTCCATCGCGGTTCATATCCCAGTTCAGCCCGAATCCTGGCGTTCGACGTCCGATAGAAGACGCCGTTGCCCGGCAGGTCGATGGTCTTCAGGGGAAGCCCCGTCAACTCCGCCATCCCCGGCAAGGCCGCAGCGAAGTCGACGGGCTCAGTCGCGCCGAGATTATAGGTCCGGCCGGCCGCCGCCTCATGGTCAAGCGCGAGCAGGATGCCGTCCACCATGTCGCGGGTATCGGTGATGTGCATCTGGAAGGGGCGGCCCGCCTCGTTGCGCGACAGCACGAGCGCCTCGCGGCCATCATCGGCCTGCTTCAACAAGGCGACTGCGGCCATGTTACCGAAGCCCTCCTGCTGCCGGATCTTTGGATGCAGGAAGAAGCGCGGGCCGGAGAAGACGCTCTCCGGATCCAGCAATTCGGCCGCGTCCTGCGTATGCGAAAAGCGCAGGATCGTCGCGGGCGTGCCACTGGCGCGCTCGAAGAAACGCACGAGCTCCTCGCCCAGGAGCTTGGTCAAACCATAGGGCGAGCGCGGCTTCAGCGGGTGATCTTCGTCGAGCGGCAGATAGTCGGGGACGTTCTCGGGATAGACCTCGCCGGAGCTGGCGAAGACGAGGCGACACGGCTTCACGCGCGCGGCCTCCTCCAGCAGCACGCGCGTGCCCTCGACATTGGCGCGGAACAGCCTGTCGCCATCGGCCGGCAGCCAGGACATGAAGGCGCCGAGATGGAGGATGGCGTCGGTGCCGCTCACTGCGTCCATAGCTGCGGCCCGGTCGTCGAAGCCGCCGAGCACTTCGCGATAGGCGGGGTGCTCGATTCCGGCCGGACGCAGATCAAAGCCCGTGACCTCGCGGCCGGCATCGAGCAGGCGCCGGACCACTTTCGAGCCGACGCGGCCGGCGCTGCCGGTGACGAGAATGCGCGCGGTGGCGGTCACCGGATCGCCTCCTGCGTCACCGCGTCGAAGACGTGCAGCCGGGCCGGATCGAAGGAGAGCGTCAAGCGCTCGGCGAGCGGCCGGCCATCGGGATTGATCAATCGCGCGATCAGCGCATTGCCGCGGCCATCCTCCTCCGCAGCCGCATGCGGCGCCTGACCGACCCGGTTTTCCGGCGGCAGGTCGACATAGACATATTGCTCGCTGCCGAGGCTCTCGACGAGGCGCGGCTGAACCTCGAAGGTCACCGCCCCGGCCCCCAGCGCAATATGCTCGGGCCGCAGGCCGAGGACGACATCCCGGCCCGCGAGAGCCGACGCGTCAGCCACCGGCAATGGCACCTCCTGGCCGAAGAGACGGGCCTGGGCGCCATTCCTGGCCGAGGTCACCGGAGACTGCAGGAAATTCATCCCCGGCGAGCCGATGAAGCCGGCGACGAAGAGATTGGCCGGCTCGCGGAACATCGTGTCGGGATGGGCGATCTGCTGGATCTCACCATCCTTCATGATGACGATGCGGTCGGCCATCGTCATGGCTTCGGTCTGGTCATGGGTGACATAGATGGTGGTGACGCGCAGGCGCTTGTGCAGGGCGCTGATCTCGGCGCGGGTATGGACGCGCAATTTGGCGTCGAGATTGGAGAGCGGCTCGTCCATCAGGAAGGCGAGCGGCTCGCGCACGATGGCGCGCCCGAGCGCGACGCGCTGGCGCTGGCCGCCCGACAATGCACGCGGACGCCGATCGAGCAGATGGTCGATGCCGAGGATTTTCGCAGCCTCGGTGACGCGCCGGTCGATCTCGCCGGATTCCGTACCGCGCATCTTCAGGCCGAAGCCCATGTTTTTGCGCACGGTCAGATGCGGATAGAGCGCGTAGTTCTGGAAGACCATGGCGATGTCGCGATCGCCCGGCGCGAGATCGGTGACGTCGCGCTCGCCGATCGAGACCTTGCCGGACGAAGCCTCCTCGAGCCCGGCGAGGATCTTCAGCATGGTCGACTTGCCGCAGCCGGAGGGGCCGACCAGGACGACGAATTCGCCATCGGCGATATCGAGGGAAAAGTCCTTGAGAACGGTGAGCCCGCCATAGGATTTCGTGACGTGCTCGATGCGTATGCCGGCCATGGTCGGTCCTGGTCCTTACTTGTCCGAGCCAGCCGTGAGGCCGCCGACGAGATAGCGTTCGAGGAAGAGGTAGATCAGCAGGATCGGCAGGGCGACGAGGATCGAGGCGGCGGATATGTCGCTCCAGTTGCTGACATATTCGCCCTTCATCGTGGTGATGCCGAGATTGGCGGTCCAGTTGGTCTGGGCGTTGGTCAGAAAGGTGCGCGCATAGGCGTAGTCCGACCAGGACAGCACGAAGCCGTAGAGCGCGGTCGCAGCCAGGCCCGGCGCCGAGACCGGCAGGATCACCCGGACCATGGCGCCCAGCGGCGAGCAGCCATCGACCATGGCGGCCTGTTCGAGCTCGCGCGGGATCGTGTCGAAATAGCCCTTCAGCATCCAGGTGGTGAAGGGGATGATCAGCGTCGCATGCGCCAGGATGATCGACCACAGGCTGCCGATCAGTTCCAACTGCCTGAAGATGCCGAAAAGCGGGATGACCAGCAGCGTCGCCGGCAGCATCTTCGCGGTCAGGATGAACAGGCCCAGCGATTGGCCGCCGCGGACCTTGAAGCGCGACAGGCTATAGCCTGCCAGCACGGATACCGTCATCGACAAGGTGACGGCGCCGATCGCCGCCAGCGCCGAATTGCCGAGCCATTGCAGGATCGGCCGCTCCGCCAGGATCTGGGCGAAGACGCCCCAGCGCGGCTGGTCGGGCCAGAATTTCGGCGGCAATTGGCGCAATTGGTCGGGCTCGGAGAGCGCGGTGACGACGAGCCAGTAGATCGGGAAGACCAACAGCGCGCAGGTCAGGATCGCCGTGGCGTAGAGGAGGACGCTGTCGAGGCGGTTTCGTTTCATGGCCTCGTCCTCACATCGTGTCCGGTGCGCGCGCGATCATCAGCCGGCTGGCGATGACGCAGACGATCAGGGTGATGACGCCGATGGCCGAGGCGTAGCCCATCTTGAAGAAGCCGAAGGCCTGCTCATAGGTCATGATCGAGAGGCTCTGCGTCGCTTTCAGCGGACCGCCGCCGGTCAGCACGTAGATGATCGAGAAGTCGCGGAAGACCCAGAGCATCACCAGGACGAGCGTGACGCCGAGCACCGGCATCAGCGAGGGGATGGTGATGTTGAGCAGACGCTGCCAGGCGCTGGCACCGTCGACGCGGGCGGCGTTGTAGAAATCCTCCGGAATCGACTGCAGCCCGGCCAGCAGCATGATCGAGACGAAGGGATAGCCCTTCCAGATCATGACGACGCAGACGACGGCGAAGGAGGCACTGGGCGAGGAGAACCAGTTGATCGTGGTGTCGACCAGCCCGAGCTTGATGAAGATCCAGTTCATCAGGCCGAAGGAGGAATCGAACAGCCAGGCGAAGATCACGACGGCGATGACCTCGGGCACGGCCCAGGGCAAAGCGACGAGGAGGCGAGCCAGGGCCTGGCCCTTGAAGCGGTTGTTGACGAGGAGTGCGGTCGCCATGCCGAGCAGGAAACAGCCCGTGCTGACGATGACGACGAGTTTGAAGGTGACCCAGCAGGCGTTCCAGAAATCCTCGGAGGCGAAGAGGCGTTCGTAATTGGCCATGGTGAAGGGCCGGCGCGGCTGGTCGAGCCTGGCGATGTTGACGTTCTGGAACGACAGATCGACCGAGACGAAGAGCGGGTAGACGATGATCAACCCGATCAGCAGTACCGCCGGCGCGAGCAGGAGATAGCCGAGCCAGTGCCGGCGGCTCGGGCGCGCGAGATCCAGGAACGCGGCTCTGGGCATGGTCGGGGCTTCTCCCTGTCGAAGCGTGTGGCGCGACATACCCCCTCTCCCCTTGCGGCAGAGGGTTGGGGTGAGGGGTCGCGCCGCCCTTGCGGGTTAGCGGATCGCAGAGCCAACCAGGCAGCGCACGACCACCCCTCATCCGCCCCTTCGGGGCACCTTCTCCCGCAAGGGGAGAAGGGACGTTCACTGCTTCTGCAGCGCCTCGGCCTTCCGCTGCATGGTCGCGGCGACGATTTTCGGATCGAGATCCTGGATGATCATGCGCTGCGATTCCTCCATGACCATCTTGGCGAACTCGTTGAAGACGAGCTCCAGGCCCTTGGGGATGCGGTCGATCTTGGCGTCGGCGGCCGCCTTGGTCGCCTGGACCAGCAGGTCGAAATGCGGCGTCTCCTTGGACGCGGCCGAGACGTCGGCGCGCGGGCTCGGCGGCGGCGAGGCGCCCAGCGTCGCATAGCTGCTCTGGAACTTGTCCGAAGTTGCGATCTGGATGAAATCCCAGACCAGCTTCTTGTTGTCCTTCGGGATGTCGCTGGCGATGCCGAGCACGTTCGAGGAGCCGCCGACAGGCGGGCTGAACGGCGACATGACGAGCTTGATCTGATCCTTGGCCTTGCCCTTCTGGATGATCGGCCAGAGCCAGGGGCCGTCCGTCTTCAAGGCGATCTTGCCGTCGGCGAACATCTGGCGGACCTCGCCCGCGGCGAGATCACGCGGCGTCAGGCTGTCCTTGACGACGGTCTTCCAGCGGGAGAGGCCCTCGACCATCTGCGGCGTGTCAATCGTCACCTTGCCCGCGTCATTGGTCCAGCGCCCGCCGGCGTCGAGCGTGTAGTTCATCATCTCGCTCATATACTGGCCGCCGCCGCCCTTGGTCTCGTGGCCGGTGCCGAACTGGTCGATGATGCCGTCGCCGTTCAGATCCTTGGTCAGCTTGCGCGCGGCCGCCACGAACTCGGCGTAATTCTTCGGGACCTGCAGCCCCTCCTTCCTGAGCATCTCCTCGTTATAGGCGAGGAAATAGCCGAAATAGAGCATCATCGTGCAGACGGTCTGCTTGTTGAAGACGCAGGTGTCCTGGCCGGCCCAACCCTTCATGTCGAGCTTGGCGTCCTTGATGTAGCCGTCGAGCGGCTCCAGCCAGCCGTTATCGGCGAATTTCTGGAACTCGAAGGAGGCGAGATGGACGATGTCGGGCGGCTTGCCGCCGGCGAAGAGCGTCGTCATCGTATCGGCATAGGCGCCGCGCTCGACCTTGGTCCATTCGATCTTGACGCCCGGATGGGTCGCCTCGAATTCCTTGATGACCGAGCCCCACCAGTCGCCGACGCCGCGCTCATCCTTCTGCCAGGAGACGAATTTGAGAACCTTGCCCTGGGCAAGCGCCGCGCTCGATGCAAACCCCGCCGTCAGCGCCAGGGCGACAGCGGCAGCGGATAGAAACAACCTAGAGCAATTTCCGATCCAATTGGATCGTTCAATAGCTCTAGCCCTTCGTTTTAACGCGTTTTCTTCACGCGAACCGGATTCCACTTCGCTTGAAAACGCTCTGGTCCTCGGCATGACGTGACCTCCCCGGTCGTGTTTTGTTTTTAGTGCTTGCGCAGAAGCTCCAGCGCCGCTTTGGATGGCTCGACGCCCAGCCCCGCGCCCGTCGGCAGGCTGTAGAGGCCTTGACGGCAATCCATGTCGCCGACGAGCAGGCGGCGATTGGGCTCGAAGATCGAGTGCTGGTATTCGTGGCACTCGACCGCGGCCAAAGCGGAGCTCGCGTGCAGGCTCGCGGCCAGGAACAGCCCGATGCCGATCGTGGCGTGCGGAATGAGCTTGAGATGATGCGCCTGGGCATAGAGGCCGATGCGCATGAACTCGGTGACACCCTTGTGCCCCATCTCGGGCTGGATGATCGCGCAGGCGCGGCGCGCCACGCGCGGCACCAGATCATAGACCGTGCGCCACTCCTCGCCAGCCGCAATCGGCGTCGCGACGCGGGAGGCGACGAGGCTGAGCCCGTCGAGATCCTCGGGCTTGACCGGCGCCTCGGCGAACCAGAGGCCATGCGGCTCCATCGCCTTGATCAGCGCGACGGCCTCCTCGCCGCCATGGACCCAATGCATGTCGCAAGCGATGCGCGCTGATGGCCCAAGCCGCGCGCGCAGGGTCTCCATCTCCGCGACGACACCGTCATCGGCGACGGGCGCGGCGAATTTGAAGCTGTCGAAGCCCTGCGCTTGCCACTGCGCCGCGAAATCGGCGCGCTCGCCGCGCGTCGGCTTGGGCAGGCCGGAGATATAGGCCGGCAGGCGCTCATGCCGCTGCCCGCCCAGCAGCTTGACCAGCGGCAGGTTCGCAAGCTTGCCGCAGATGTCCCAGAGCGCGATGTCGATCGCCGCCAGCGCATCGCAATAGAAGCCGCCGGTATAGCCGCGCACCCGCATCAGATCGTAGAGATCGTCATGAATCACGCAGACATCGCGCGGGTCGCGGCCGACAACGAAAGGGCCGAGCAGATCGTCGATGATCGCCATCGCGGCGCCGGGCGCGACGATGCCATAGGTCTCGCCCCAGCCGACCGCGCCGCCCGTCGTCTCCACACGTACGACCACGGTGCGGTCAACGACGGGATAAACGGTGCGATTGCCCTTGCGCACGACATAGCCGCGCTCGTTGACGGTCTCGCCCTCGCGCAGCGCGCCGAGATAGGGCACGTCGCGCGGAATGGTGATCGAGAAGACATCGACCTTGGCGACCCGCTCGCTCATCCCCGCGCTCCGGCGACACGCATGCTGGGTGGAGCCGCCGCCTGCATCAGATCGCCTGCCGCATCGAGCCAGGCGTCGATCTCGGCGAGGTCATGGACGTCCATCGGTGGAACCTTGGCGCGCACGACCCGATTGTCGAGAACGCCGCGCCGCGACAACACATGCTTGGTGAAGGCCATGCGGAAATTCGCCTGGATCACCAGCAGCGGCAGCGTGCGCATATAAAGCTCGCGGGCACGACCGATCTCGCCGGCGCGGAAGGCGCGGTCCATCGCGACATGGACATCCGAAAGCTCGACCGCCGGCATCGCGCCGCAGACGCCGCGATTATATTCGTCGATGAAATAGCGTGCCCCGCCACCGCCGATCACGCCCTTGAGATGGGCAGGCTTGCCAGCGATGAGCGCCGAGATCGCCAAACCCGAGGGCAGCGTCTCCTCCTTGACATAGGTGATGGCGCGGTTGCCCCGGACGATATCGAGGATCGTCTCGGGCTTCAGATCCGAACCGCGCGGCGCCGGCGCATTCTGCAGGACGATCTCAAGCCCGAGCGCCGCATCGGCAATATCCCTGTAGAAGGCAGCCACGGCCTCGAAGCCGGCGCCGACGCTCTTGGGCGCCTGGATCATCACAGTCGAGACGCCGAAACCCATTGCCTCGCGGGCATGACCGACCGCTTCCGCGACGCTGGCGGCACTGGCGCCTGCGACGATCGGAACCCTGCCGGCGACGCGCTCGACCACGACCTTCAGCAAGGCCACCCGTTCCGCCGCGGTGAGATCGTCGACCTCGCTGGCGAAGCCGGGGAAGACGACGCCGTCCACACCAGCGCCAAGCGCGAAATCGGTAACCCGCGCCATGGCGGCGGCATCGATGCCGCCTTCCGCCGTGAACGGTGTCGGCAGCACCGGAAGGATGCCCTGCAACACGACCTAACCTCCCATTGATCCATATGTTGGATCGATTGTTATTATATATGGATCGTAGTTCGCACCCCCGATCAGGTCAAGCCGCGTCGCGGCGGTCCCCGACAGCCTTCGACGACAGGAACGTCGTCGAAGGCTGCCGAAGCCGAGGTTACGATTCGAGGTTTGGAGTGGTGTGGAACCCCGGAGGCCGCCCGGGGGGCGTCGGCGATTACCCGGAGCTTGCTGTTTCGGCTCAGAACCGCGCCGTTATTTGGCGCGTTCCAGAACCTTTCCGAAATCGCGGTCGAGCCCGGCAAGCGCGGTATCGATCCTGTCGCGCCGCTGCTTGGTCCATTGCTCCTGCTGCGCCAGCTTCTGCTTGGCTAAGCCCAGCATGCGCGCCATCTCGGCAGGCTGCGGCCCGCCTGCCGTGGCGCGGTTGCGGATAATGGCGACCGGATCCAGCGTGGCGCGAAACTCCGCCTCGCTTAGCGGCAGCTCCGAACCCGTCACGCTCATCTCCTTCAGCGTGGCCTTGTAGATCCGCTGGGCTTCCGCATAGGGGAAATCCGTGGGTCGGATATTGTTCGCCTTGGCGTAGTCGACCACCTCGGAAGCGAAGTGGTGGCCGACGCGGAAGGGCAGCTTGTATGTGCGCATCAGCACATCGGCGACCTCCTGGGAGGCCGTCCAGTCGCTGTTGAGCTCTTCGAGCGCCCGGGCGGGATCGATGACCAGCCCGTTCAGGATCCGGTCCCAGCCATCGAGCATCGCAATCGTGCCGGTGATCACCGCGGCATTGTCGCGCACGCTCTTCACGTCGCTCATGCCGGGCGGAATATTATGAGCCTGGATGACGCGCCCGATGCCCGCAGTGATCACACTCGAGGCCTGGCTGCGCGTGCTGTTGAGCAGGCCGGGATTGCGCTTCTGCGGCATGGCGCTGGAGACATAGGTGTTGCCGTCGCCTTCCGCCAAAAGGATCCAGGGGCGCGGCTGCGCATACTGGGTCATGACGTCCTCGATGAAGGCGCCGGCATGCAAGGCGATGCTGGTGGCGAGCGCGCCGACTTCGACCGGCAATTCGGCCGCTGCGATCTGGGCCGCGTCATAGGCATTGTCGACCGTATCCACGAAACCGAGATAGCTCGCCATGCGGTTCCGGTTCAGCGGCCAGCTGGTGCCGTTCAGCACGGTCGTGCCCATCGGCGAGCGATCGAGCCGGGCGAAAGCCTCGCGCAGGCGCTGCGCGTCACGATCGAGCCCCGCGACATGGCCGAGCAGATAGTGCCCATAGCTGTTGGGCTGGGCGGCGACGCCATTGGTGTAGTTCGGCACGATGGTGCCGACATGCTTCTCGGCGAGCGCGACCATGGTGGCCGTGACCTTGCGCAGCCGCTCGTCCAGTCGCAGCAATTCGTCGCGCATCATCGCCGCACGCACGGTGGCAAGCATGTCCTGGCTCGAGCGGCCGGCATGCAGCAGGGTTGCCTCGACGCCGGCGGCTTCGATCAGCAGCGGCTCGAAGGTGATGACGAGCGTCGGCCGCTTGGCGCCGGGCTTCTCCGCTGCCTTGAGCATGCTGTCGAGGCCTGCTGCGATCCGTGGCGCGAGTGCGGGGTCGAGCAGGCCCTCATCCGTGTTGATGACGGCACTCGCCTTGTTGATCTCGCCCAACCAGTAGAATTCGTCGCGCTTGGGCGCCGATTGCGCGTTGGCCGGAGCCGCGCAAGTAACAGCCAGCAGCGCCGCAAAGGCGGTTCTTGTCCCGAGCATGGTTCTTGTCCTCCCCAGAGCTATCACCCTGGCCGCATTCCGCTCCGGTCGCGCAGCCAGGGCGCGGTTCCGAGTGAAAGCTACAGCCTCTGGCGAATGCGCCCAAGAGAGTTCGCCCTGCTCGGGCGAAAAGCCTATGCGGCAGGCAGGCGCTGACGTGCGATCGCGGCATGGAAGCGCGCGCCGAAGATCAGGCCCTCATCGTTGAAGTCGTAGGTCGGGTTGTGCAGTGGGGACGACGCTTCGCCATTGCCGACGAAGGCGAAGCAGCCCGGCACATGCTCCAGGAAGCGGGCGAAATCCTCCGAGCCGGTCATCGGCTCGCGCGCCGTCGTCACCGCCGCATTGCCGAAGACGTCACGCGCGGCAGTGAAGGCTTCCTCGACCAGGGCCTCGTCGTTCAGCAGCGGTACGAACTCGCGGGTATAGGTCATCTTGGCTGTGACGTTGTAGGTCAGTGCGGTGCCCTGGGCGATGATGCCCATCTGCTCTTCGATCCTGGCGCTGATCTCAGGCCTGAAACTCCGCGCATCGCCGAGGATGCGGGCGAGACCCGGCAGGGCGTTGCGGGTGCCGTCGGTCAGCAATTCGGTGACGGAGACGACGCCGATATCGGTCGGGCTCAGGCGGCGCGAGACGATGGTCTGGAGATTGGTGACGAGCGCGCAGGCGGCGACGAGCACCTCATTGCCCATCTGCGGACGCGCCGCATGGCCGCCGACGCCCTTGAGCACGATCTCGAAATTATCTTCGGCCGACATGATCGGCCCTGCCTTGGTCTGGAATTGCCCGATGGCGAGGCCGGGCATGTTGTGCAATCCGAAGATCTCCTCGAAGGGGAACCGTTCCAGCAGCCCGTCGGCGAGCATGGCGAGCGCGCCCCTGCCCCATTCCTCCGCCGGCTGGAAGACGAAGCGCACCGTGCCGTCGAAGCCGCCTTGCTCCGCCAGCATTTTCGCGGCGCCGAGCAGCATCGCGGTATGCCCGTCATGCCCGCAGGCATGCATGACGCCCGGCGCCCGGGAGCAATGGGCATGATCGCCCTGCTCGGTGATGCGCAGCGCGTCCATATCGGCCCGCAGCGCGATCGCCCGGTTGCCCGTTCCGCATGTCAGCGTGCCGACGACGCCGGTCCCGCCAATGCCTTCCGCGACCTCGCTCAGGCCGAACTCGCGCAGCTTGGCCGCGACGAAGGCGGCTGTGCGGTTCTCCTCAAAGCCGTGCTCGGGATGGGCATGGAGATCGCGCCGCCAGGCGGTCATCTCGGCCACCAGCGCGTCATGATCGAGCGTCGTCATTGCGGTCCTCCATCCTGCGTTTCGCCGTCATAGGGTGTGGCGCGCATCGAGGGCCGCTGGCTGAAATCGTCATACCACGCGGTGAGCCGCGGCGCGCATTTGCGGAACCCTGGCAGATCGCGGAATTCGAGCCAGGCCAGCGCCGTCGCCAGCGCGATCTCACCGATGGAGACTTGGCCGCCGGTGACTTGGCCAGTGGCGACCTGCGCTCCGAACTCGACTTGCGTTTCCAGATGCTCATAGGCTTCGAGCAGCTTCATCGCCTGTCCCTGCGCCAAAGGCGGATAGCGCAGGGCTTCCGGGCGCCGCAGCGTCTCCCAGCGCAGCGCGATGCCTGCATCGCAAAGGCCCTGGGCCAATGCCTGCAAACGCAGCGCCTGATAGCGCGCCGGTCCCTCGCGCGGGATCAGCCTGCCCAGGCCGCCGAGCCGGTCGAGATAGTCGCAGATGACGACCGAATCGAAGAGCGCGCCGGCATCCGGCGTCAGCAGCACCGGCACTTTCCCCAAGGGATTGGCCGCAAAGACCGCATCGTTGCGGTTGGTCGGGCTGGTCTCGTGATGGACGACATCGATGCTGTCGGCGAGCCCGAGCTCATGGGCGCTGACCAGCACCTTGCGGGCATAGGGGGAGTGGCTCTGGTAGAGCAGCGTCAGGCCGTCGGACATCACGCCGCCCTGCCCGCGACCTCGGCCGGTGTCAGCCCGACGAGTTCGGCGTAGCGCTCGGGATCGGTCGCGCCCTCGGTGTTGATCACCAGCACGCGCGACGAGGTGTCGAGACCCAGCGCCGACCGGATGGCCGGGTCCGCTGCTGCACGCATCAGCCCGGCCAGACCGGCGCAGCCGCTTTCGCCGGCAACGATCGCGGGATCCCCCACCCCGGGGCGGGCCAGACGGTTCATCGCTGCGACTGCATCCGCATCCTCGACCGTCATGAAGCCGTCCGCGACCCGCGACAGCACACGCCAGGCGATGGGCGACAGCTCGTAACACTCCAGCATCGCCATCACAGTGGGCTCGCCATGAGCCACCTTGACCGGTCGGCCGGCGCGAGCGGCCTCGAAGATGCAGGCGGCACGAGCGGGGTCGACCACGGTGAAGACCGGCCGCGCCTCGCCCAGCACGAGCGCCAGATGCGCGGCCACCGCCGCCGCGATTCCGCCAACGCCGGCCTGGACGAAGACATGGGTCGGCCTGGAGGGAAGCTGCTGCAAGGCCTCGCGCACGAGCGCGGTATAACCCTGCATCACAAGGCCGGGGATGCGCTCATAACCATCCCAGGAGGTGTCGGAGACGACAATCCAGCCTTTCTCCCCTGCTATGCGGGCGGCCTCGACGACGGAATCGTCATAGGTTCCGGCGACGCGCATGATCTGCGCGCCGAAGCGGGCGATCGCCGCGATCCGCTCCTCGCTGACGCCGGCGTGGACGACGATCACCGCCTTTGCCCCGGCGAGCTGCGCGCCCTGCGCGACCGAGCGGCCGTGATTGCCGTCGGTGGCACAGGCAAAGGTCATCTCCGCGGCAATCGCGCGAACCTCGGGCTCCCGGAACGCATCCTCGCCCAGTTTCCGGCCAAGCCGCATTTCGGCGGCCTCCAGCACCAGCCTGATCACGGCATAGCCCCCGCCCAGCGCCTTGAAGCTGCCGAGCCCGAGACGGTGGCCTTCATCCTTCACATGCAGGGCCCCGATGCCCAACTCGGCTGCCAGCCCCGGCAAAGCATGGAGCGGCGTCACCGCATGGTTGCTGCGCTCAGCGAGATGGCGCCCGATCGCGTCGGCTCCCGCGGCGCCGAGTGTCTCGGCATCGACGGGAACGAGGGCGCTACGGTAATCGGCATGCTGGTTGAGCAGGAACATCGCGACCTCGCTTGAATGCGGTCTCGAAGGAATATTGCAAGCAACGCGAAAAAGGCGCTGCAATCGAAGGGCCTCAATGCAAGTTTGTTTCGTCGCAGATTTGTTTCGTGAGATCGCCGTGCCCGAGAATCCGCCCCATCCGCTCGATGCCTTCGACCGGGCCATTCTCGCGATCCTGCAACAGGACAACACCGCCCCGCAGCGGGTCATCGGCGAGCGCGTGAACCTGTCGGCGCCGGCCGTGCAGCGCCGGATCCGGCGGATGGAGCAGTCCGGCGTCATCCAGGCCAATGTCGCGATCGTCGATCCCGCCGCGCTCGGCCATCCCATCACGATCTTCGTCGAGGTCGAGCTCGTCAGCGAAACGGCCGGGGATATCGACGAGGCCAAGCGCAGCTTCCTGGCCACGCCCGAGGTGCAGCAATGCTATTATGTGACGGGCGATGTCGACTTCATGCTCGTCGTGCTGGTGCCGAGCATGGCGGCCTATGAGGCGCTGACGCGCCGGCTCTTCTTCGGCAACGCCAATATCCGCAAATTTCGGACCTTCGTCGCCATGGACCGCGTCAAGGCGGGCCTTGCTGTCCCGGTGGCTTAGAGTCGCCCCGCCTTGTGCCATTCGCACCAATGCGCGGCCCGCTCCTTGAGCCGTGCAGTCCGGATATAGGGATCGTCCTCCTCCAGCCGCTCGAGCGCCTCGAAGGAGAACGCCTCGGCTCCGTGCTCGGCCCAGCATTGCTGCAAGGCTTTGTTCGGGTGGTTCCCGAAGCGCAGCGTGAACCATATCCGGTTCTGGATGGTGCTCAGCTCGGCGCATGCGCCGATCCAGGCCTCTCCCGACGCGGCGCAGCGGATCAGATAGACGCCGCTGATGATCTTGCGTTCCTTGTAAGCGGAAACGGCCGCCTTCCTGTCCTCGGCGCGCATGCCGCTCTCCTTCATCCGTCAAAGACCCGCGCCCAATATCACCCGGGTGATATTGACATAGAATATTTTTACCCGGATATAAAGCGAGAAAACGCAGAGACCCGCCATGTCCGACCCATTCGCCCCATCCTGCACCGCCTTCGAAGGGCCCCGACGGCTGGCCTCCGGCTCCCTGAGCGAGGTCGCCCTTGCGGTGAAAGAGGCGGTCGATGGCGGCTCGCTCCAGCCCCTGCTCGTCTTCGACGACGCCTCGGGACAGGCGATCGATTTCGATCTCCGCGGCACCAAAGCCGATGTGATCGCGCGCTTGCCCGCGCTCGCCGCGCGACTGGCGCCACCACAGACCCAGCCACTGCAGACCGAGGAGGAGACGGCGGCCGGACCGCGCGGCAAGGGTCGCCCGAAGCTGGGCGTGATCGCCCGCGAGGTGACCTTGCTGCCCCGGCATTGGGACTGGCTCGCCGCGCAGCAAGGCGGCGCCTCCGCCGCCTTGCGACGCTTGGTCGAGCAGGCTCGGCGTGCTGGCGGCGCGAGCCAGCAGCGACGGGTGGCGCGGGAAACCGCCTATCGCTTCATGTCGGCGATGGCCGGCAACCTCGCCGGCTTCGAGGAGGCGGCGCGCGCTTTGTTTGCCGACGACCGGCCCCGCATGGAATCGCATATGGCGACCTGGCCCGAGGACATCCGCGACCACACGCTGCGCCTGGCCCGGGGCGATCACGTCCAGCCGACCGAAATCTGAGGAAAGGCTCGCCGGGCCATGCCCTATGTGGAAACGAACCGCGTCACGATCGCCTATGAGAGCTTCGGCCCGGTCGATGGCGAGGTGATCCTGCTGATAGCGGGCCTGGGCACGCAGATGCTGCGATGGAGCCCGGAGTTTTGCGACAGGCTGACAGTTCAGGGCTTTCGCGTGATACGGTTCGACAATCGCGATGCCGGCCTGTCGACGCATCTGTGCGACCATCCCGCCCCGGATTTCGCCACCCTCTCGGCCGCCGCCGCCAACGGACAGCCGTTCGCGGTTCCCTATACGCTCGTGGACATGGCCGACGACACGGCCAGCCTGCTCGACACGCTGGGAATAGAACAGGCCCATCTGGTTGGCCGCTCGATGGGCGGGATGATCGCGCAGATCGTTGCGAGCACGTATCCGCACCCCACCCTGTCACTCGCCGCGATCATGTCCACCACCGGCAATCCGGAGCTTCCCAAGGCAGCGCCGGAGGTCATGGCGATGCTGATGCGACCGGCACCGGCTCCTTCAGTGGACCTGGAGGGATATCTCGCCCACAGCCTCGCCTTCGCGCGTCGCATCGCCGGTCCGGGCTATCCCTTCGACGAGACGGCCCAGCGCGCACTCATCATGAGCGAGCTGGAACGGTCATATGATCCAGCCGGCACGAGCCGCCAGATCGCCGCCATCGCCGCAACCGGCGATTTGCGTCCGCGCCTGAGCCACATCACCGCGCCGACCCTGGCGGTGCATGGCGCGGATGATCCCCTGGTCCCAAAGGCAGCCGGCGAGGATATCGCTGCCTCGATCGCCGGCGCCCGGCTCATGATCATCGACGGCATGGGCCACGACCTGCCGGCGCCGCTCTACGACAGGGTGGTTCGAGCGATCGTCGAAAATACGCGCAGTGCTCGGTTTCAGAAAGCTTGAAGGACAGCCGGCCGGAATGCCGGCGATCGCTGACAAGTCCGAGGCGCCCCCCGCCTGTGTTGTGAAGCGGACACATTGCGCAACAAGCGGTGTCGTGGGTGCTTCACCCTCTATGCGCGTGTTCGGCTGGTCGATAAGCCCGCCTCCTGAGGCTCGCCGGAGGCGGGTATGGGGAGATACCGCTTATGCTGACACGTCGCCTCTTTGCCCTGGCGCTGACGGCAGCCCTCGCCGGCTGTGTGACGAGTGTGCCTCCGCTCTCGGTCGACGAAATCAAGACGTGGAAGGTGGTTTCGGTCGAAGGCGTCGTCGCACCCGTGGCGCGTTCCGGCTGGATGTCGGTCAAGCACGACTTCATGAAGCTCAAACGGCTGGAGATCATCGTCAAGCCGAGCGAAGAGCGCGGCCTCCCCCAGCAGATCATCGAACCCACTCTGCCGCTCGAAGAGTATCGCGCCTACATCGCCAGCCAGTTCTCCCAGCGAGTGAAGACCTCGTTTACCGGGCCGCTTCAAGGCCAGCTTCACGGGGCCCGGCCCGTGCGCATCGTCGTGTCGATGCACCACGCCCTGATCCTCGACGCCAATGCGCGCTTCGGGGCGATATTGTGGGCGGGACAGTCCGGCGATGAAAACACGCTCACCGCAAGTATCGAGGTCGTCGACGCCCGAACCGGCAAGACGCTGCTGACCTATCCCCAAAGCGTCACGAAAGGGACGGGTGGCGCCCTGGGCCTCGCTTTGAGCGGCGGGCCGATCATCGAAAACGACCCCATGATCCGCATGCTGAACAGCCTCCGTGAGCGCTTCACCGCGTGGCTGCTCAAGCGAGCCTAGAGCGTTTTCGAGCGAAACGGACACCGGCTCGCGTGAAGACAACGCGTTGAGACAGAAAGCTAGGGCAGTTGAACGATCCAATCGGATCGGCAACTGCTCTAGCGTCCCGGGTTGGGGACCGGTACATCCAAATCCGTGCGAGGCCTCAGATCTCTCGCGGAAAAAGCGCCGCGTTCTTTCACGCGCCGCCTCAGTAAAGCCCGGCGATGGACCCCGGTGAAACTTGCGTCTAGGGTGCCTCCAGTCGGGGGACGAAGCGGCCTGGCCTTTCCAACATCGTGAGGATTTTGCAAGGGAGCGCCTTCCGGCAAGCGGCCTCCTTCTTCGCGCGATACCATCGCCGTATATGCGTAGCCCCAGGCGGATCTCATGACCCAGCAGAGCCGCAGCGACACGCTCGAAGCCGCCCGCAAGGTTGCGGGCGAGCGCCCTTCGGAACCGGGCGCCTCGAAGCCGTCGCCGGACGGCCTCGGCCTGGTCGTCGGCATCGGCGCATCGGCCGGCGGGCTCAATGCGTTCAAGGCTTTCCTGAAGACCATGCCGACGGAGAGCGGCATGACCTTCGTGCTGGTCCAGCATCTGGCGCCCGACCATAAGAGCATGCTGACCGACCTTTTGGGACAAGCGACCGGCATGCGCGTGCTGGAAGCCGAAGACGGCGTGATGGCGGCGGCGAACACGGTCTATGTCATTCCACCGGACGCGACCCTGATCCTCCGGGATCGTCGCTTGCAGGTCTCCAAACCCGCACCGCCGCGCGCCTTGCGCCGGCCGATCGATACGTTCTTCACCTCGCTTGCCGAAGATCAGGGCGAAAATGCCGTCTGCATCGTGCTCGCGGGCACCGGCAATGACGGCGCGCTTGGCCTGTCGGCGGTCAAGGAGAATGGCGGCCTCACCCTGGCTCAGGCGGAGTTCGACCACATTGCAATGAGCGGCATGCCGCAAAGCGCCACGGCGACCGGCTTCGTCGACGAGGTGATGCCGGTCGAGCAGATGCCGGCGCGGTTGCTCGACCATCAACGCCATCTCTCCCTGGTCGCGCCGCGCAAGGACGATGATGGAACACGGCGCGACGCAGGCAGACATCTGGTCACGATCAGCGCCCTGCTGCGCAGCCAGATCGGCCATGACTTCGTCCACTACAAGGAAAAGACCCTGGTTCGTCGCGTCCAGCGCCGCATGCAGGTGCTGCAGATCGATGAAGTTCCGGCCTATATCGCCCGCCTGCGTGACGACCCGGACCAGATCGATCTGCTCTTCCGCGAACTCCTGATCGGGGTGACCCAGTTTTTCCGTGACCCAGAGGCTTTCACGGCGCTGCAGGCTGCGTTGGCGCCGAAGTTTGCGGGCGACCAGCGCGACGATGACACTGTCCGGATCTGGGTGCCGGGCTGCGCCACGGGGGAGGAGGTCTATTCGCTCGCCATTCTCGTAAGGGAGATCATTGCGCAGCGACCAAGCGCGGTGAGAGTCCAGATCTTCGGCACCGATATCGACAACGCCGCGATCGCCTTCGCCCGCCATGCACGCTACCGCAAGATGACCGGCGTGACGCCCGAGCGGCTGGCGAAATGGTTTTCCGCCGACGGCGACGCGTATTGCCCGGTGAAGCTGATCCGCGAGATGTGCGTGTTCTCGACCCACAGCGTCACCAAGGATCCGCCCTTCTCCAAGCTCGATTTGATCTCCTGCCGCAATCTCCTGATCTATATGAATGCGGCCCTGCAGGACCGCGTGCTGAAAACCTTTCATTACGCGCTCAAGCCGGATGGCATGCTGTTTCTCGGGCCGTCGGAAAGCATGACGCGCCAGAGCAGGCTCTTTGCCGACAGCGACAAGAAGCACCGCATCTTCCGGCGCGAGGACACGGTTGCCACCTTGCCGGACGTCGCGCTCCGCGCGGCCTCCTTCGCAACTCCGGATCTGCCGCCGGCCGGGCTTGCCGCCAGTCCGGGAGAAGACCGGATCGACAAGACCGCGCGCCGGATGCTCGAGAAATACTCTCCCGTCTATGTCGTCATCGACAAGCACCACGATATCCTGCGCTTTTCCGGCGGTGAGGCCGGGCACTATCTCGAACCGTCTTCGGGAGCGGCGAGCCTCAACCTCTTCGGCATCCTGCGAAAGGCCTTGCGGCCGATCGTGCGAAGCACGCTGCAGCAGGCACTCTCCAAGAAAGCCGCGGCGGTGCACGAGGCCGTGCCGGTCAGGATCGATGGGCAGATCCGGGCTGTCACCGTCATCGTCGAGCCGCTCGCTGAGGGCGGACTATGCGTCGTCGCCTTTCGCGATGACGGCATCCGTGTCGTCAGCCGCAGCAGGAAGGCGACGATCGCGAGCGAAGCCGCCGCCACGGCCGCCATGGAGCACGAACTGCTGACGGTGAGGATGCAGCTGCAGGCGACGGTCGACGAGCTGGAAACGATCAACGAGGAAAGGCGGGCCGCGGCGGAAGAATATCAATCGGCCAATGAGGAGCTGCAATCGTCGAACGAGGAGCTGGAAACCTCGAAGGAGGAGATGCAGTCGATCAATGAGGAGCTTCAGACCGTCAATGCCGAGGTGGTCAGCAAGAACGAGGCGCTGACGCATCTGAACAGCGATCTGAAGAACCTGCTCGATAGCACCGAGATCGCCACCAGCTTCCTGGACAGCAATCTGCGCATCAAAAGCTTTACCCCGAAGATGACCGATATCTTTCATCTGCGCGACAGCGATCGCGGGCGCCCGATCACCGACATCACCTCCATGCTCGGCTATGACGAGATCGAGGACGATGCGCGCCAGGTCCTGCGCGAACTCTCGGTCGTCGAACGCGAAGTGCAGATCAAGCATCACGGCATGAGTTTCCTGATGCGGATGCGGCCCTACCGCACCATGGACAATGTCGTGGATGGCGTCGTGATCACCTTCATGGACATCAATGAGCGCAAGAAGGCGGAAGAGACGCAGGACCTCCTGGTCCGCGAACTCAATCACCGGATCAAGAACCTGTTCGCGGTCACCAACGGCGTGGTTTCGCTCAGCGCGCGCTCGGCCGGCACGCCGCAGGACATGGCCAGGGCGATCCGGGGCAGGCTCGAGGCCCTGGCGCGCGCGCATGAATTGATCATCCCGGCACTGGGCGGGGGCGGCGAAGCGATCAAGCGGGGCACGACACTCGATGCGCTGGTGACGGCGATCGCATCGCCCTATCGCGAACAGGAGGGCGATCGTGCCCGCGTGGCGATCAATGGCCCGAACGTGCCGCTTGGCGGGCAGGCGGTCACCAGCCTGGCGCTGGTTCTGCATGAACTGGCGACGAACGCCACCAAATATGGGGCCCTGTCATCCTCCAAGGGCGATATCGCCATCTCCTGGTCCGTCGTCGAGGGCGCTCTGGCGCTGATCTGGGAGGAGCGCGGTGGGCCGGCGGTCGCTGGTCCGCCGCTTGGACAAGGGTTCGGAAGCCTGCTCGTACGCCGCAGCATCGAGGGCCAGCTCGGCGGCGTGCTCGCCTATGACTGGAAGGCGGAAGGGCTGATCGTCCGCCTGTCGATGCCAATGGAACGATTGCTTCAGTAAAATCGTTTTAATCTACCAGTGCTCACGATTGGAGCAGGAGTCCTGCCTTGCTCCATACCTTGCCCCTGCCCCTGCTGCCGGCGATCTTGATTGTCGACGACGAGCCGTTCATCGCGCTCGACCTTGCTTTGGCGGTCGAGGATGCGGGCTGTCTTGTCGTCGGGCCGGCAGGAAGCGTGCGCGAGGCTCTTAGCCTGCTCGCATCGAGCCGTGTGACGGCCGCCATCCTCGACGTGAACTTGAGCGACGGCGATGTGACGCCGGTCGTCGATATCCTGGTCGCGCGCGGCATTCCGCTGATCTTTCAGACCGGCGTCGGACTGCCGCCTTCACTGAAGGCGCGCTATCCCGACCTTCTCGTCTACGCCAAGCCCGTCATGTCCGAGCGGCTCGTGGACATGCTGATCGGGCTGATCCCGCAGGCCTGATCCCGCGAGCCTGATCCAGCCGCTTCAAAAGGCTGACGCGAACCGCAGAGGCAGATGCAATCGCATGCCGGGTCGCCGTTCGGATCTCGCTCGCAAAAGCGCCTGTCATCCCGGTTCTCCCCCAAAGCGCCCTGTGAGGCGCGTTGCGGCTTGGGAAGGCATTTATGCATTCGATGTGAAGGGCTTAATCGACACATGATGCGGAAGGCAAAATTTCTGATCCGATACGATTAATCTAGTTTTTGTCCTAAAATTTTTCAGAATTTATCTGGTCGATCGACGCTTTTGCAAAATAAACGAGCGGAACATTTCTATAATCTGCGTGTTTTAAAGCCACCTGACCAATTCACGGGATATCCTTTCCGGCTGGTTCATGCGAAGGATTACTTCCATGCTGAAGACATTTGCCCTGATTTCCGCCATCGCCATCATTCCTGCGACGGCTTTTGCCCAGAATGCCCCGGCAGCCGGTGGCGCGGTTGGCGGCGCGGCGACCGGAGCGATTGGCGGCGCGATCGTCGGCGGCCCGGTTGGCGCCGTCGTCGGCGGTGTTGGCGGAGCGGTGGTCGGGGCGATCATCGGCGACCAGACGCCGCGGTTCCAGACCTATGTCGTGGAGCAGCGCCGTCCGTCCTACACCTATGCCGAGCCGCTCGTCGTCGGCGCGACACTGCCGAATGAAGGCGTCACCTACTATGAGGTGCCGCGTGAATATGGTGAGACCAATTATCGCTACACGGTGATCAACAACCGCACCGTACTGGTCGATCCCAGGACCCACCGCGTCGTGCAGGTCATCCAGTAAGCCGGATCGCCTGACCCAGAAGTGGCCGCGCCCTCGCGCGCAGCCGCTCCTCTATACCGGGTCACAGGCCTGCTCCAGCGATGGGGTGGGCCTTGGCCCGTTCGATGCGCGTTAGTTCGCGCAACGATGCCGCTCTCGACGGGCTTTGCCCCTCGACATCTGCGCCATTGAAAGCCGTCGCCGACCATTGCCGCATCGCTCGACAGCCCTGTCGAGCGATCGCCGGCGATGTGCAAGAGGAGACCGATATGGCGCTCGAGCAGACCCGTGTGCAGATCGTGCCCAAGCCT
This sequence comes from Allobosea sp. LjRoot9, assembly GCF_964252745.1. Taxonomy (NCBI): domain Bacteria; kingdom Pseudomonadati; phylum Pseudomonadota; class Alphaproteobacteria; order Hyphomicrobiales; family Alloboseaceae; genus Allobosea; species Allobosea sp. LjRoot9. Next base: position 546,033 of record NZ_CAXUPC020000002.1, read on the forward strand.
TGGGGATCGACCGATCTTTCGCCGTGGAGCGAGGCCGGACATGACGGCGTCGCGATCGGCGAGCTCTGGTTTCAGCGGCGCGATCCCAAGGCGCCCGAGCCTGCCTTGCTGCTTAAATTGCTGTTCACGCAGGAGGCCTTGTCGATCCAGGTGCATCCGGATGATGCGCTCGCGCAGGCGATGGGGCAGGCACATGGCAAGACCGAGGCCTGGTACATCCTCTCGGCTACGCCGGAGGCCACGGTCGGCGTTGGGCTGACATCCGTCCTCACCAGCGCGCAATTGCGCTCCGCCATCGCGGACGGGTCGATCGCTGAGCGCCTGCAATGGCGCAAAGCCGTCAAGGACGACGTCATTTTCGTGCCGGCGGGAACGATCCATGCGATCGGCGCAGGCCTCGTGCTCGCGGAGATCCAGCAGCGCAGCGATACGACGTTCCGCCTGTTCGACCATGGCCGTGCGCGCGAGCTTCATATCGAGCCGGGCGTCGCCGCCGCCCATGCCGGGCCTGCCGAGAGCCAGGCGCCGCCTGAGCGCCTGAGCGACACCAGGACCCTGCTCGTCGCAAGCCCCTATTTCGTCCTCGAACGACTCGATCTGGCGGCAGGCTCGACCTGGGAGCTGGACGCCAGGCACGAGACCTGGCTGGTCGTCATCGCCGGTGATGCTCAATTCGGACCATCCCAGGCAGGCATCGGCGAGGGCTGCTTCGTCGAGGCCCAGACGATGCGCATCAAGGCAGGCCGCGATGGCCTGACCTGCCTTGTGGCCTATGAGGCCGCCAAGCCGAGCCATGACCTTTTGCGCGCCCTGGACGGAAGCTCTGCGCTTGCGCCGGGCAACGCCGCTTTTCAGCCACCGCTGCTCCTCCCCGCACTGGCGGGTTTGCCGATCCCCTTGACGGAGACAAGACCATGAGCCCGCTCCACCGCATCGCCTTCATCGGCAATTCGCTCCCGCGCCGCTGCGGGATCGCGACCTTCACCACCGATCTGCAGCAGGCGGTCGCATCGTCGGGTGCGGGCGTGGACACGTCCATCATAGCCATGAACGACCATGGTCATGGCTATGACTACCCGCCTTCCGTCCATTGCCAGGTTCGCGACGAGCGGCTGGAGGATTACGCACGCGCCGCCGATTTCCTGAATGACGGCCGGTTCGACGTCGTCTCGCTCCAGCACGAATTCGGGATCTTCGGCGGTGAAGCCGGGGGCCACATCATGGCGCTGCTGTCGCGTCTGACGGTGCCGGTCGTCACCAGCCTGCATACCGTCCTGTCCGCGCCGACTGCCGTGCAGCGCGACGTCATGGAGCGGATCATCGACGCCTCGGCGCGGGTCGTGGTCATGGCCGAGAAGGCGCGCGACTTGCTGCGGACAGTCTACCGGCTCCCCGCCGACAAGATCGAGGTCATCCCACACGGCATTCCCGCATTCGCCTTTCTCGAGCCTGACGAAGCCAAGGCCAGGCTCGGCTTCAGCGGCCGCTCCGTCATCCTGACCTTCGGGCTATTGTCGCCCAATAAGGGCATCGAGGTGATGATCGACGCGATGCCCTCGATCCTGCGCCGCCGCGCCGACGCGGTTTATGTGGTTCTGGGCGCGACGCATCCCAATCTGGTCCGCGAGCAGGGCGAGGCCTATCGCGCCAGCCTGATGGGCCGTGTGCGCGAGCTCGGCGTCGAGGATCACGTGGTCTTCCTCGACCAGTTCGTCGACCAGGCGACGCTGCTCGGCTTCATCTCGATGTGCGACGTCTATGTCACGCCCTATCTCAACGAGGCGCAGATGACGTCCGGGACGCTGGCCTACAGCTTCGGCCTGGGCAAGGCGGTGGTCTCGACACCGTACTGGCACGCGCAGGAACTGCTCGCCGATGGGCGCGGCATCCTGGTGCCGTTCGGCGATGCGGTTGCGATCGGCGACGAGATCGCCGGCTTGCTGACCGATGACAGCCGGCGGCAGGCAATGCGGCTGCGCGCCTATGCGAGCAGCCGCTCGATGACGTGGGAGCGAACCGCCAAGCGCTATCTCGCGGCATTCGAGGCGGCGCGCCGGGGCCGCATGCTGAGCGTGGTCGCAGGTACAGCCCAGGCGAAGCCTTTGCCGCAGATCGCCGCGCCTCCCGAGATGCGGATGTGCCATTTCCTGAGCATGTGCGACGATACCGGCCTGTTCCAGCACGCCGTCCATTCCGTGCCCGATCGCACGCATGGCTACTGCGTCGACGACAATGCCCGGGCGCTGCTCCTCGCCTGCGTGCTGAACAGCACCAGTGAGCCGCGCCTGTCGGACGCGCTGACGGCGCGTTTCGCCTCGTTCGTCCAGCATGCCTGGAACCCCGATACGCGGCGATTCCGCAATTTCATGAGCTTCGACCGGCGCTGGCTCGAGGATACCGGTTCGGAAGACAGCCACGGACGGACACTCTGGGCGCTTGGCGAATGCGCGCGCAGCGATATCAGCCCATCGCGTCGGCAATGGGCTGCCGCCCTGTTCGCGGAAGCCTTGCCCGTGGTCGAGGAATTCACCTCGCCCCGCGCCTGGGGCTTCGCCTTGCTCGGTCTGGACGCCTATTGCGCCATTGCCGGTGCCCCGGCGACGGCGATCTGGCTGCGCCCACTGCTGGCCGACCGGCTGCTCGGCCTGATGTCGGCGGTCGAGACGCCGGACTGGGTCTGGTTCGAGGACGGGTTGTCCTATGACAATGCGCGCCTGCCCCAGGCCCTGATCGCGACCGGGGTTTCGATGAAAGTCCCGGCTTATGTCGAGGCCGGCTTGCGCTCGCTGCGCTGGCTCACGGCCTTGCAGACAACGCCAGCTGGCTTGTTCAGGCCGGTCGGCTCGGACAGTTTCGGCGACAAGCGCTGTGCGCCCAAGGCCTTCGATCAGCAGCCGCTGGAGGCGACCGCGACGATCTCTGCCTCCCTTGCCGCCTGGCGCGCGGATGGCGATCCGCAATGGCGGGCCGAAGCGGCGCGCGCCTTCGCCTGGTTCCTGGGCCACAACGACCTCTCATCCCCCTTGGTCGATCTGGACACGGGCGCCTGTCGCGACGGCTTGCACCGCGACCGAGCGAATGAGAACCGCGGCGGCGAATCCGTGGTATCCTACCTCATCAGCCTCGCCGAGATTCGCCAGCTAGCCCGCATCAGCGGGGACCGCCCGAAACTGGCGCCGCTTCGGGCCTTGCACGCCTGAGCCTCCGGCGAGCACGCACAAACAGACTGGGGTCGCCTTGTCCCAATCCAGCTTCCTGAACCGGCAGGCCCTGTATCTGCGCCCCGACCCTGCCAGGGTCGTGGTGCGCCGGTTCGGCCCCCAGGCGGAGCCCAGGGATCTCAACCACACCGACAGGATCCGGGCGAACCATATCGTCGGGCGGGTCCTGTCGCTCGATGCCGCGACAGCGGAGAGCCTGCTCGCCGAGGTGCTGGAGAATTTCAAGGGCCGGCACCGCAACCTGCTGGAACGGTTCGAGGCTCGTGCCGACGAGATGGAGGAGGCCTTCGCGACGCATGGCGACTTCACTCAGGTCCAGCGCCGGCTGGTCGGGTCCTATTTCCTGCATGAATATTCCTTTGAGGCGGCGGCGCTCTTCAACCCGAGCATTGTCTCGCATCCCGACCAGTCCGGCGCGCCCCCGGGCGGGCGCCGCTTCATCCTGAGCCTGCGCGCCGTCGGCGAGGGGCATATCTCATCCCTGACCTTCCGCTCCGGCTCGATCGCAGCCGATGGCAGCGTCAGCATCGACCCGACCTCGCGCCTGGCCTCGATCGCGACCTTGCGGAACCGGATGGCGCGCCTCGATGGCGAGGATGTCGAGGTCACCTTCTCCACCGACGGCGATATCAGCGAGCGGGTGATCTTCCCCGTGACCGCAGCCCAGTCGAACGGCATAGAGGATGCGCGCTTCGTTGCCTTCGAGGAGGACGGCAAGACCGTGTTCCGCGCGACCTACACGGCCTATAACGGCAGGGGCATCCGCTCCGAATTGATCGAGACCAGCGACTTCCTGTCGTTCCGGATGTCGCCGCTGCGTGGCTCGGCGGCCGTCAACAAGGGCATGGCTCTGTTTCCGCGCAAGATCAATGGCCGCTACGCCATGATCGCGCGGCAGGACAGTGAGAACCTCTACCTCATCTACTCCGACGATCTCCTCACCTGGGAGGCCGGCGGCGTCGCGCTGCTGAAGCCGCAATTCCCCTGGGAATTCATCCAGATCGGCACCTGCGGCTCACCGATCGAGCTTGACGAGGGCTGGCTGCTCCTGACCCATGGCGTTGGACCGGTCCGGAAATACTCCATCGGCGCGGTCCTGCTCGACAAGGCGGACCCGTCGAAGGTGCTGGCGCGCACGCGCGAGCCCTTCGTCCGGCCCGAACCCTCCGAGCGCGAAGGCTATGTTCCCAACGTCGTCTATACCTGCGGCGCGATGCGCCATAACGACCAGATCATCCTGCCTTATGCCGTCTCCGACACCTTCTGCAATTTCGCGACAGTCAGGATCGCCACGCTCCTGCAAGCCATGGAACGCCATGATGCGGGAATGGGCATATGACGGAGACGAACCGCTTCCAGCAAGTCGGCCCGGACAATTGGCCTCTCCTGTCGAGAAGGGCATTGGATCACATTGATTTCGATATGGTTTAGCTTGATTTCGGTAGCCAATTTCGACGTGAATTCAAATTCTGGTAGCGTTGAAATTTGACTTACTGAACTTACTCGCCTAAGTTGGCCTTGCCGATATTTGTCTGGTTGACTGTTTTTTCTCGCGCTTCGGCGCGTCTCTGACGAACTCCCTTTCGAAATCGTGCTGATCCCGCCGCGCATTCGCGTGACGGTCGACGAATATTATCAAAAGGAGAGTTCGCTATGGCCACTGGCACAGTGAAATGGTTCAATTCCACCAAGGGCTTCGGCTTCATTCAGCCTGATGACGGCAGCCAGGACGTGTTCGTCCATATCTCTGCCGTCGAACGCGCCGGAATGCGCGAGATCGTCGAAGGCCAGAAGCTCGGCTACGAGATGGTCAAGGACAACAAATCCGGCAAGATGTCCGCCGAGCAGCTGCAGGCAGCCTGACCGCCATTCAACCTCGCCGGTGACCACGGATGTACTGGCATCGCGACGAGGATGAAGAACACGAAAAGGCCAGGCTCACGCCTGGCCTTTTTCATAGCGTCGGCTTTTGCCGCCGGCGCTAAAGCGCTTTGTTTCCATGCATGTTCTTCACGCAAACCGGGCTCTGCTTCGCTCGGAAATGCTCCAACCAGGAGAAAGCATCTGGCCGAGAACTCGAAATCCCGCATCCAGGCGGAGGCCGCATTCCTCAAGATCCAAACCCACGCCTTGCCGGGCACTCGGATCATATCCGAGGCCGATATCGTCGATCTGGCCCGCGACGCCAACACCGCGAGGCTGAAGGAACTGCGACTGAACCGGGAGGCTCTCGACCGTGCCGCCGCGACTGTTGTTCCGCCAAAGCTGAAAATGCGCAGGAACCCGACTTCGGCGTGACCTGGTCGAGCGCGTTCTTCGGTGCGCGCCGGACGGCAACGATCACGCCCTGTTGCGTCGCTTCTACTGATGGGATTACGCCTTGGACATCGACGTTACGCCAAAACCCGACGAAGCAGCCTGGCTGCTGACCGACCTGCTCGGCCGGCCCATGGGGCATGTCGCAGAGGAACCTGCCGGCGAATTCAAGATCCATCCCGCTGGTCAGGCGCTGCTGACGATGAAGGCGATGAAATGCGGCCCCTTCAGAACACTCGATGATGCCTTGGCCGAGATCGAACTCTTTACCCGGGGCACCTGCAGGCGGGTGTTGGGCGGCGATCCGCCGGCAGAGGCAGACGCGGCCTCCTAGAGCAATTTCCGATCCAGTTGGAACGCTCTAAGCGGGACGTCGCTTGGCCGGGGTGCCTGCAGGCAGATTGATGAGCCGGGCCTTTCGCGAGGCCTTTGCCTCCTCCGATACCGGCATTGTGGCCAGCGTCTTGTCGATATGACGGCCTGCGACGGCCCGCGCCTTCAACTGCTGGCGCTTGCGGGTGACATTGCCGGGCGCATCCGCTGGTTGCGACAAATCCATGTCGTGGGCGATGGCCGGGTTGTCCGGCTCCGTTGCCTGATGAGCGAGAGCGGGGTGGGTTATCTTGATGGCGGTAGAATTGGTCATTAGGAGTCAATGATCAGCGCGCCATTTTGTTCCGGCTTTCGCGGGGATCTCTTACCTCGCCGAATTGATGCGAGATCAGAGACAAGAACTGTTAAGATTACGGGCAGGCGATGGTCGTTCGCGGGCGAGCCCGACCAGCGCCCTGCCGGCGCCCCGATCAGGGCCTCCGCCTAGCGGGTTCCGGATTTCAGAAGGCATCAACTATGCTTATCGGCACGCCCAGAGCCCTGTTCGCATGACCGCCCCATGGTGGCAGGCGGGCGTGATCTACCAGATCTATCCGCGCTCCTTCCAGGATACGGATGGCGACGGCATCGGCGATCTCAAGGGCATCGCGCGGCGGCTCGACTATCTCGCCGGCCTCGGCATCGACGCGATCTGGCTCTCGCCGATCTATCCCTCGCCGATGGCCGATTTCGGCTATGACGTCGCCGATTATTGCGGGGTCGATCCGCGTTTCGGCACGCTCGCCGATTTCGACGAACTGCTGGACCAGATCCACGCGCGCGGGCTCAAGCTCGTGCTCGACTTCGTGCCGAACCACAGCTCCGACCAGCACCCATGGTTCGTCGAGAGCCGCTCCTCGCGCCTCAATCCGAAACGGGACTGGTATCTCTGGCGTGAGCCTGCGCCAGATGGCGGGCCGCCCAATAACTGGATCAGCGATTTCGGCGGCTCGGCCTGGGAGTGGAACGAGGCCACCGGGCAATATTACTATCACGCCTTCCTGAAGCAGCAGCCGGACCTCAACTGGCGCAATCCAGCCGTGCAGGCGGCGATGCATGAGGTGATGCGCTTCTGGTTCGACCGCGGCGTCGATGGTTTCCGCATCGACGTGCTCTGGCACATGATCAAGGCGGCGGATTTCCCCGACAATCCGCCAAACCCGGCCTATCTGCCCACCATGGGCGATATGCACCGCGTGCTCCAGCTCCACTCGGCTGACCAGCCGGAGGTCCATGCGATCGCCGCCGGCATGCGCGCCATCGCCGACGGATATGGCGCAAGGGGGCAAGGCGAGCGCCTGCTGATAGGCGAGATCTATCTGCCCGTCGATCGTCTGATGGACTATTACGGCGGAGCGCAGGCCGGCGTGCAATTGCCTTTCAACTTCCAGCTCATCGACGCTCCCTGGCAGGCGCGCTCGCTTGCCGCCCTGATCGCCAATTACGAGGCCGCTCTACCGCCGGGCGGCTGGCCGAACTGGGTACTCGGCAACCATGATCGGCCGCGCATCGCCAGCAAGCGCGGTGAGGCCCAGGCCCGCATCGCTGCGATGCTGCTGCTGACGCTGCGCGGCACGCCCACCCTCTATTACGGTGACGAGCTGGGCCTGAGCGATGTTCCAATCCCGCCCGCGCAGCTCCGAGACCCTCGCGAATTGCGCGAGCCCGGGCTCGGCCTGGGCCGCGATCCGGTCCGGACGCCGATGCCGTGGGACGCCGGCGCGCATGCCGGCTTCAGCACGGTCTCGCCCTGGCTGCCGCTCAATGCCGACTGGCCGATGCGCAATGTCGCGGCGATGGCAGGCGAGCCGGCCTCGATCCTGACGCTCTATCGCCAGTTGCTGACCGTCAGGCGTGCGCATCCGGCATTGGCGATCGGTGATTTCAGTTTGCTGGACTCAGAAGGCGATGTGCTCGCCTATGAGCGCCGCTACGGGGCGCAACGATTGATCGTGGCGCTCAATCTCGGGACATGCGCACAGCGCTTGGACTTGCCGATTTGGGCAAGCGAGCACCGGCTGATCCTGTCGACGCGCGGCGAGGCGCCGCTCGTCGAAAGCAACGTGCTGCTGCTGCGGGCGGATGAGGGCGTGATCCTCGCGACCTGATCGCGGTTTTTAGAGCATTTACGAGAAGGACGACGATTTGCGTATCGCCATGCTGGCGCCGATCTCCTGGCGCACCCCGCCGCGCCATTACGGTCCATGGGAGTTGGTGACGAGTCTGTTGACCGAGGCGCTGGTGGCGCGCGGCGTCGACATCACGCTGTTTGCCACCAGGGATAGCTGGACGGCGGGCACGCTGGCTGGTGTCTGCCCGGCTCCCTATTCCGAAGACCCCAGCATCGACGCCAAGGTTTGGGAGATGCTCCATGTCGCCCATGTCTTCGAGCGTGCCGGCGAGTTCGATCTGATCCACAACCAGGCCGATTTCGTGCCCCTGGCCTTCTCGCGACTGGTCGAGACGCCAATGGTGACGACGATTCACGGCTTCTCCTCGGAGCGCATCCTGCCGGCGTTCAAGGCCTATCAGGACCGTGTCCACTATGTCGCGATCAGCGCTGCCGACCGGCACCCGGATCTGCGCTATGCGGCGACGATCCATCACGGCATCAGGCTGGAGGACTTTCCGTTCGATCCGGAGGGCGGCGAAGACCTGCTCTTCTTTGGCCGCATCCACCCCGACAAGGGAGCAGCCGAGGCGGTCGCCACTGCGCGCCGGTCAGGCAGGCGGCTGATCATGGCGGGCATCGTCCAGGATCAGGGCTACCACGCCGAACATGTCGCGCCTGCGCTCGACGGCCGCCGCGTCGATTATCTCGGCCCTGTCGGTGGAGAGGTCCGCACGAAAACCCTGGGCTCGGCGCGGGCGCTGCTCCACCTGATCAATTTCGAGGAGCCGTTCGGGCTGTCGGTCGTGGAGGCGCTTGCCTGCGGCACGCCGGTCATCGCTTCCAGGCGTGGCTCGATGCCGGAGCTGATCGAGCATGGCGTGACCGGCTTCCTGGTCGACAGCGTCGATGAAGCCGTGGACGCGATCGGCCGCATTGGCGAGATCGATCGCGCCGCCTGCCGGGCATCGGTCGCGGCGCGCTTCACGGTGGATCGCATGGCGGATCGATACTGGGAGCTCTATCGATCGCTCCTGGCCTGATGGCCCGGCCTTGCGAATGAGGCCGCTCCTCCGGGGGGTTGCTTTCTCTGGCCGGCGATCATCCGCAGCGTTGTGGTCTTGCCGCAGCCGGATGGACCGAGCAGCGAAATGAACTCGCCCTTCTCGATCGTCAGCGTCATACCGTCGACCGCGCGATGCCCGCCGAAATCCTTGGTGAGGCCATCAAGGATCAGATAGCTCATCGGGGTGATGCACTCGGTGCGTAGAGTGGCAATGGCGTCATCAGCGCGGCGGCACGCGACCTGATCTCATCCTCGCAGGCGGCGATCGTCGGCATGCCCTGCGCCGGCCTGTGCTGCGCATGAGCGTGAATAAGTTCGGCGACCCAGCCGGCGACAATGCGCAGTTGCTGCTCGCTCAGCCCCCGTGTCGTGCAGGCCGAGACACCAAAACGCAGCCCCGAGGTTTGTGTGGCGTCGACATCGTCGAACGGGATTTCGCAGCGATTGCAGGTGATGCCGGCGCGGTCGAGACTTTCGACAAGAGCCTGGCCGCGCAGGCCAAGCGATTTGAGATTGGCGATGACAAGTGGCGTATCCGTGCCCGAGGTCAGGACGTCCACGCCCTGCACCATCAACTCGTCGGCGAATGCGCGGGCATTGGCGAGCACCGCGTGGCCATAAGCCGCGAATTCGGGCCGCAACACTTCGCCCAGGCAGACCGCCTTGGCGGCGATGGCGTGCAGCAGCGGGCTGCCCTGGACTCCCGGCGACGCCGCTTTGGCGAGCCGTTCAGCCAGCTCCGCATCATTGCAGAGGATCAGCCCGCCGCGCGCGCCGCGAAGGGATTTGTAGGTGGTCGTCGTCACAATGTCGGCGAAGGGAAAGGGATGAGGATGAGCGCCGGCCACGACCAAGCCGGCAAAATGGGCGATGTCGACCAGCAATCTGGCGTCGACTTCGTCGGCAATCGCGCGCAAGGCGACAAAATCGATGGCGCGGGGATAGGCCGCGCCGCCGGCAACGATCAGCCTCGGCCGATTGGTCCGCGCCAGCGCACGCAGTTGATCGTAATCGATCAGCCCCGTCTCCCGGTCCACGCCATAGAACACGGCCCTCGCCATCGTGCCGCTGAGGTTCGACTTGCCGCCATGGCTGAAATGGCCGCCGGCCTCGCCCGACATCGACAGAACGATGTCATCAGGCGCCAGAAGCGCACGGAAAACGGCAAGATTGGCCTGGATGCCGGAATGGGGCTGGACGTTGGCGAAGTTGCAGCCGAACGCGGCGCAGGCGCGCTCGATCGCCAGCCTCTCCAGCTCATCGGCCCATTCAGCGCCGGCGTGGAACCGCCGCCCGGGATAGCCGACGACCGTCTTGTTGGTGAAGACCGAGCCTTGCGCGGCAAGGACGGCGCGGCTGACGAAATTCTCCGATGCCACGAGCTCGACGGCTTCACGCTGCCGTCGTTGCTCGGCTGCGATCAGTCGTGCGACCGTCGGATCGGCCTGCGCGGCATCGTCGGAGAAATAACCCGCATGCAGCCATGCGATGTCGTCGACCGCCGTCGGACGAACCAGGTCGAGGCCGGCAGCCGGCGACGGAGAAGCGGATTCCATGATCACAATCTCACAACGGCCTTGTCGGCATGCTCGCCGAAGGGCAATGACGCCATTTCCGCCACCGTCACAGGCTTGATCGGCGTGCGCAGGCGATAATGGCCGACCTCCTCGGGCGAGACGCCCCGCCCGGCGGCGAACATCTCCGTGACCGTCAGGCCGCAGAGGCGCCCCTGGCATGGGCCCATGCCGCAACGCATGAAGAATTTCAGCTGGTTGGGCCCCAGGACGCCCTGGGCCATCACCGCCTCGATCCGGCGCGCAGGGACTTCCTCGCAACGACAGACGATCGTGTCGCCGGTCGGAACCCGAAACTGCGCGGGTGGGTCGTAGAGAACATCGAGGAAGCGCCGCGCCTTCAGATCGCGGTCGAGCGCCTTGATATCCGGCAAGGCCGACCGATCGCGCCTTGCCCTGTCGATGCGCCCGAGACGGAAGGCGGCATCCAGGGCCGCGATGCGGCCGCGCCGAGCCGCGGATTGCGCCCCGCCGATGCCGCCGCCATCGCCTGCGACCGCGACGTGGTCAAGTGAGGTGGCGCCCCAGCGGTCAACCACTGGCTGGAAGCTGCGCTGCTCCGCGTTCCAGACGATCTTGCAGCCCAGTGCATCGGGCAGGTGAAGGCTCGGCACGACGCCCTGATGGAGCAGCAGGGTGTCGGCGTCGATCACCGTCTCCCTGTCGCCGCCGGTTCGATAGACGACCCTTTCGAGGCGCTCGCCGCCCAATCCGCTGAGATGGCTTACGCCTGAGACGACCCGCACCTTCCGGCGCACCTGCGCCAGCAATGCGAGGCCCTTTGCGGCGTAGGCGGAAGCCAAGAAGCGCGGCAGATGTCGCAGCGCCGCGCGCCAGTTGCGCTTCGGGGTCGTCTCCAGGATGAGGTCGATCCGGCCGCCCGCACGCAGGATCTGCACCGCAAGCAGCCAGAGCAAAGGCCCGGTTCCAGCCAGGACCACGCGGCCCGACGGAACGAGATCAGCCTGTTTCAGCAGGATCTGCGCCGCACCAGCGGTCATCACGCCAGGCAGCGTCCAACCCTCAATCGGGAACGGCCGCTCCTGTCCACCGGTCGCGACGATGATGCGTCGCGCCGACACTATCCGGGTCCGGCCGTCGGTCAGGAAGGCGATCTCGCCTGCGGGCGATATGTCGAACACCGTGCCGCCGGCAACGTAGTGCACGGGGCTGCTCGCCAGCGCATCGACCAAATCCTGGCCGCGCCGATAATCGGCGCCGAGCGCGGCACGCGTAGCTGCCGCCGCCTCCGTGACGCCACGATAGATCTGCCCTCCAGGCGATGGCTGCTCATCGAGCAAAACCGTCGATATGCCTAACCCCGCCGCTGTCGCCGCCGCCGCCATTCCCGCCGGGCCGGCGCCGATCACGGCGAGATCGTGGCGCTCGAGCAAGGGTTGCGTCGTCATCGGCCGAGCTCCCGCCTGCCGCTCTGGGTTTCGACGACCATGCCGTCGCGGACGCGGGTCATGCAGCCCTGGCGGCTGCCGACGCCATCCACCACGACGAGGCAATCAAAGCAGACGCCCATCATGCAGTAGGGCCCGCGCGCACGGCCCTCGACCACGGTGGAACGGCAGCTCGAGATCCCGGCGGCGAACATTGCAGCCGCGACGCTGTCGGTCGCCTTGGTGGTGAGCTGTGCGCCATCGACAGTGATGGTCACGTCCGGCACCGGTCGATCAGTGAACCGTCGAAACATCGAACCTCCCCGTGCCGAACACCGGCAATTCCGTCGAGACGCGCGAGGCGGCGATGAGAGGCGCCAGCGTCTGGGCATGGCGCGGCGCCAGCGTCACGCCGCTATGGCAATTGGCGATGAAGGCGCCGGGATGCTCGCGCGATTCGTCATAGACGGGGCAGCCATCCCTGGTCATGACGCGCTGTGCCGACCACGTCCGCACGATGTTGACGTTGCCCAGCCCCGGGAACATCCGCATCGCGCGGTCCGCCATCTTGGCGAGAACATCGGTCCCGACCGTCAGGCTCGGGTTCCCCTCCTCGATGGAATCGCCGAGCATCACCGAGCCTTCATCGGCCTGCCGCACGGTGATCGTCGGGTAGTGCAGGAAGGGCTTCATGCGCTCGGTGACCAGCACCTGCCCTCTCTGCGGCCTGACCTGGGCGTTGAGGCCCACCATCGGGGCGAGGCGCTGGCTGTCGTTGCCGGCTGCTATCACGACCTTTCCGGCAGCGATCGGCCCCGCATCGGTGCGGGCAAGGAAGCCGCCAGCGCTGGCCACAAGCGTCTCGACTCGGTGATTGCTCAGATAATGCCCGCCCGCCCTGCCGAAGGCGGTATGCAGGCCCCAGAACAGGCGCATCGAGTTGCACTGACCGTCGAGCGGACAATAGCTGGCGCCGACAACCTCCGGGCCGATATCCGGCATCATCTCGCGCACCGCGTTATGGCCGAGGATTTCATAGGGCAGCGGCGTCATGGTCGGCTGCGCATTGATCCGCGCCAGATGCGAAGCGCGCGCCTCCAACTCGGCCTCGGACAGGCACAGATGGAAGCCGCCGGGCCTGGTGAAGGCGAGGTCGATCTCGGTCAGCGCCGCGATTTCATCCCGGAAGGCAGGCCAGAGATCAGCGGCGCCGCGGGACCAATCGGAATATTCCGGCATGCCGAGGCCTTTGGTCTGGACCCAGATCAGCGAGAAATTCGCGACCGAGGCGCGCCTCGCCCGGTCATCCTCGTCGAGCAGCGCCACGCGCTGTCCCGTCTTGGCCAGCCCATAGGCGATGGCGGTTCCGACCAGGCCCCCACCAATGACGGCGATATCGTATTCAGGCGTCACGAATGCTGTTCCTCGGCGCGTATGCGTCGCGCTGCTGCCGGCGGTATGAACGCCGGCTCCCGGGGGAGCCGGCGTAAGGGGGAGAAGGGCGAGAGCGTTTTCGAGCGAAGTGGGTGCCGGTTCGCGTGAAGAAAACGCGTAAAAACAAGGGTCTAGAGCTGTTGAACGATCCAACTGGATCGGAAACTGCTCTAGCGCTCGATCTCGCGGACCCAGCGCTTGTTCCACTCGTCGCGCTGGCGGTTGATCTCGACCCAGTCGATCGTCTTGAGCTGGGCGACCTGCTCCGGGCCGTAAGGCATGCCGGCTCGGTACTCTGCAGGCAGGTCCGCTTTCTTGTTAACCGGTGCGAGGCCCGATGTTTTCGACATTGCGACCTGTATTTCGGGGGAAAGCAGATGGGCGATGAAGGCTTGTGCTTCGGGGCTCTCCTTGCCGCCGGCGACAGGGCAGATGCCGACACCGATCACCACGCCGCCCTCCTTCGGATAGACGAAGTCCGAGGCGAAACCGCTATCGGCCAGAGCCTTGGCCCGGCTCGAACCCCAGACAGCGAGCGCGGCCTGGCCGCTTTGCAGCAGCTCCGTCATCTTGCCGGGAGACGGCTCGTAGGCGAGGACGTTGGGGCCGATCTTGTTCTTGAACGCAGCGAAGCCGGGCTCGATGTTTGTCTCGCCGCCGCCATTGGCCTTGGCGACCTGGACGAGGCTGATCACGCCATAGGTGTTGTTCAGCGGCGGAATGACGATCTTGCCCTTGAATTTCGGGTCGGCGAGATCATTCCAGGAGGTCGGCACCGGCCAGTTATTCCTGGCGAAGGCGTCCTTGCTGTAGACGAAGCCTGCCCCCAGAAGCGCGAAAGCCAATGACTTTCCGTCCGGAAAACGGGCGATGTCATAGAGGTCGTTGACGACAGGCCCCAGATCGAGCGGCCGGCAGAAGCCGAGCGCGACGGCCTGCGCCATCGGCCCATCATCGATAATGGCGACATCGATCTGCTGGCTGCCCTTCTGGGCCTGCAACTTGGCCAGAACATCCGTCGAATTGCCAGCGACGTATTCGAGTTTGACCCCATGCTTGGCGGCGAAGGCCGGAAAGACATCGCTGCGGATAGCCTTTTCCATCGAGCCGCCGGAGCCGGCGACGTAAAGGGTTTTGTCCTGTGCCAATGCAGGAACGACATGGGTCGCAGCGATGGCGATGCTTGCGAGAAACACACCTCTTATCGTCATGATGTCCCCTTATTTTCTGGTTTTTTGACTTATTACCCCGCATGGTTCCAGCCGGCTTGGAACCAGTCAAATATAATTCTGGCTTGAGCCGAGAAGGCAATGTTATGGGTCGGCGATGATCAATCAGCGCCAGATCGAGGCTTTTCGGGCCGTGATGATTTCCGGCGGCGTGACGACCGCGGCCACCGCGCTGCGCATTTCGCAGCCCGCCGTGAGCCGCCTGATCCGTGACCTGGAGGACAGGATCGGCGTCGCTCTGTTCGAGCGGCGAACTGGCGGGCGGCTGCGGCCGACCACCGACGCCGCGACGCTGTTCCACGATGTCGAGCGCTATTTCATCAGCCTCGAACAGATCAGCCAGTCTGCAGCCAGCCTGCGTCGGCGCAGCCTCGGCAGCCTGCGGATCGCCTCGCTGCCGGCCTTGTATGTGAGATTGCTGCCACGTTTCATCGGCCGCTTCCTGGCCTCACGCCCCGATCTCGACATCGAACTCGTCGGCAATTCATCCGAAGCGGTGATCGATCTCGTATCGAGCGGTCGCTGCGATATCGGCTTCGTCGATCTGCCCTTCGAGCATGCACGGATTCGCCGCTACGAACTTGCGGCTGTGTCGGCTGTCGCCGCCATTCCGGTTTCGCACGGTCTGGCGGCCAAAGCTGTGCTTGCTCCAGCGGATTTCAGCGCCGAGCCCTTCATCTCGATCGCGAGGGCGACGCAATTGCGGACGCGTATCGACGCCTTCTTCATGACCCAGGGCATCCATCGGGAGCTTGGCCCGGAGACGCCTTTATCGATGGTCGCCTGTTCGCTGGTGGCCGCAGGTGCCGGCCTGGCGATCGTCGATCCGTTCACTGCGGACTCGGTCGCGGAACCGAAGGTCTGCTTCAAGCCGCTGGAACCGCAGATCGAGGTGCAATTCAGTCTCATAACAGCAACTGACGCCCGCCTGCCCGGCTCGGCGCGCGACTTCATCAGCGGAATGCAACAGGAGTTTGCCCTGTTCGCTCAAAGCTGCCTGCAGCATCTGAGCGCGAGCAGGTGAGCTTGCACTCCCGCTGAAAGCCCACAGCTGAGGGGCAGGCCTAGAGCATTGCGCGAGAAAGTGGATGCCGATTGGCGTGAAGAAAATGCGTTAAAACAATGATCTAGAGCAATTGAACGATCCAACCGGATCGGAAATTACCCTAGTTCAGCAACTCCATGGCGGTACGTGACAAGGCGAGCACGCCGTGGGCAATGCAGCCTTCGTCTGGCTGGTAGTTCGAGTTGTGGACGCGATCCTGCCGGCCGGGCTGCGCGGACCCGATCCGGATATGTGACGACGGCACGCGCTCGGAGAAGAAGGCGAAATCCTCGGCGCCAAAGCCGCCATCGATCTCGTGAATGGCCCCGCCCTGCATGCGAACCGCCGCGATGGTGCGATCCAGCAAGCCGTCATCGTTCATGACCGGGGGCAGGTTGCGGCTATAGGCGAGGTTGCATGTCACGCGATGCATGATTTCGGTGCCGGCGCAGATCCGGCGAACGGCGGCTTCCATGGCGTCGCGAGTCTCGAGGGCGCGCGTGCGGATCGTGCCCGCCATCATGCAGCTGTCGGGGATGATGTTGTAGGCGTCGCCCCCCTCGATCCGACCCACGGTGAGCACCGCGCTGCGGATCGGGTTGATCTCGCGCGAGACGATCGTCTGCAACTGCGTCAGGAGGTAGCCGGCCGCCATGATCGGGTCGACAGCCTCATGCGGCTGCGCCGCATGGCCGGAGCGGCCCTCTATGGTGATCTGGAAGCTGTCGGCCGAGGCGAAGCTTGCGCCGCGGATATAGCCGCTCGTTCCCGCCGGCACGCCCGGTTCGTTATGGAAGCCCAGCGCCATGTCGACACCATCGAGCACGCCGTCGGCGATCATCGCGGCGGCACCGCTGTCGATCGTCTCTTCAGCAGGCTGGAAGACCAGCCTCACCGTGCCACGCAGCTTGCCCGAGAGCTGATTGAGGACGGCCCCCACGCCGAGCAGCGTTGCGGTGTGGAGGTCGTGTCCGCAGGCATGCATGCGGCCGGGGATGGTGCTGGCATAGGCGAGGCCCGTCATCTCCTGGATCGGCAGGGCGTCCATGTCGGCCCGGATCACCAGGCAGGGGCCGGGCGCTCCGCCGACGATGTCCGCCACGACACCGGTACGCCCCACGCCGGTGCGGCAGGCGATGCCGAGCCGCGCGAGCTCAGCGGCGACGACGCCGGCGGTGCGCTGCAGCTCGAAGCCGATCTCGGGATGGGCGTGCAGATCGCGCCTGATGCCGATCAGCTTGGGCGCGATGTCCTGCACGATCGCATCGATCGCCTTGCCGACGTCGTTCATCTCACGAGCGTTGTCCACGAAGTCCCTCATTCCTTGTCGTTAAGTCGGCCGCCTTGACGTAAAACCTGCCGGTCGGAACCCGTTTGGAACATCCAGCCCTCGGATCAAAAAGCGCTCTAGCGGGCTACTGAGGCCTCGGCGATCCAACCATCGAACAGCGTCTGGTTCTCCTTGATCCAGCTGTCGCCGGCGGCTCGGATGGCGCGTGGCGAGCTGTCCGCCGCGATGACGCCTTCCCATTTCGCCCAGGTGTCGCGGGGATAGCGGGCGAGTTCGAGGAAGCGCCGGATGGCGGGGTTCTTCGCCAGGAAGTCGCGGTTGGCGACAGGCATATAGTTCCACTGGCCGAGCGCCATGCGGCACGGATCTTGCCCGCCGGCACAGCCCTTGACGCCGGAAACCAGCGCGCTGGTCGAGACCTTGAGGTTGGGCGGAACCGCATCGAACGGCGTCGGCAGCCAGACCACGTCCTTGCCCGGAACGAGCTTGTCCATCACCCAGGACGGGCTCCAGGCATAGTAGAGCGTCGGCTCGCCGCGCAGCGCGCGGCCGATCGCTTCGGCCATCAGCGCCTCGTATTTGCCGCGCACCGATTTGATCGTTTCCTTCAGGCCGAACTTGTCGAGCTGATATTCGACGACATCCCCGCAAGACCAGCCCGGGTCGCAATTGATCAGGTTGACCTTGCCGTCCGCCGCGAGCACTGCTGCGATCTTGGGGTCCTTCAGCTGATCGAGCTGGGTGATGTTGTTGGCATCGGCCGTCTTCTTGTCGATGAGATAGCCGTTGATGCCGCCCTCGATGATGGTGCCGTCGCCGATCGTGGCGAGCTGCTTTTCGACCGTCTTGAACTGCGGTTCGCGCTGCGGAAAATTGAGCCCGCTGAGCATGTCGAGATCGCCCAGCGCGGCGGCCTGGAAGAACAGCGTCGGATTGATCTGCGTTTCCGCGGTCTTGTAGCCCAGCTTCCGGAATGCGGTTTCGAGGATGTGGTCATGCATCCGCGTCGCGCCCAGCGTATCGCCGATGGCGATGCGGACGGTCCTGCCCTCGCCGGGTAAGGATTGGGCGTCAGCCGGGGACAGCGCCAGAAGCCCTGCGCATGCCAGCGCGAACAGCGAGCCCGTCTTGCCAGTCCAGGATGCAGCCATCGTCTTCGATCCCCTGCGGTTATGATCCCCGTCAGGATTCGTAGCGAGCCGGTACCGATAGAACTTCCTGTGGCAAGGCGGATGGAGAGGCGCGCTCTTCCTGCGAAATCGCGCATGCCGGCGGATATCGGGATAATCCGGACGGCTGCTTGGCCGATGACGGCGCTGCGAAGGCCTTGCCCGGCCTGGGCTCAGGGCTCGATCGGCAGGGCGAAGCCCGCCTTCACGCGGTCCATCACCACCATCGTCTTGAAACCCTTGATGTCAGGGTTCTCATAGAAGAACCGGCGCGTGAAGCGCTCATAGTCTTCCATGTCGCTGGCCGTGACATAGAGCACGAAATCGGCGTCGCCGGTCACGTAAAGGCCGATCATCACCTCCTTCGTCGCGCGGATCGACGCCTTGAAGCGGTCGACGATGTCGGCGCGCTCGCGCTCCAGCGTCACCAGCACCAGCATGGAGACCGGGCGCCCGACGGCCTTGGGCGAGACCACGGCGATATCGGCCTCGATGACACCTTCGTCGCGCAGCCGCTTCAATCGCCGCTGGCAGGCGGTGGCGGAGAGGCCGACCTGCTGGCCGAGCTCGGCGGTGGTCAGGCGGTTGTCCTGCTGGACGGCGGCGAGAAGGCGCCGGTCGAGACTGTCGAGCGAGGTCATGCAGAAATCCTGCGTGAAAGGAGAGAACGGCGCCGAAATTCGGCGCGATACCAGTGATTATACAGCAAAGAGCTGCGCCGCCCGCGATAATTTCCGGTGCGGTTCAATCACTGGTTCCGGAGGATCTTGATGCAGGGCATATCCGCGAAAGCGCTGAAGGGGCTCGCGCGAGCCGACCTGCTGCAGAGCCGGGCTTTTGTGAATGGCGCGTGGCGCCGCGCTCCGCAGCGGCAGCCGGTCACGGATCCCGCGACCGGCGAAACCATCGCGGAGGTCGCCGCCTGCGAGGTCGGCATGGTCGATGAGGCCGTTGCCGCCGCGGTCCAGGCGCAACGAGCCTGGCGCGAGCACCCACCTCTCGAACGCGGGCTCCTGCTGCGCGACTGGGCGTCGGCGATGCGCCGCAATGCCGGCGATCTCGCTGTCATCATGACGGCCGAACAGGGCAAGCCGCTGGCGGAATCCCATGGTGAGATCGCCTATGCGGCCGCCTTCCTCGATTGGTTCGCGGCCGAGGGCGAGCGGGCTTACGGCGAGACGATCCCCAGCCATCTGCCGGGAAGCCGGCTTTCGGTCCAGATGCAGCCGATCGGCGTTGCGGCAGCCATCACGCCCTGGAATTTTCCAAGCGCGATGATCACGCGCAAAGCCGGCGCGGCCTTGGCCGCCGGCTGCGTCATGATCGTGAAGCCCGCGCCGGAGACACCGTTGTCCGCGCTGGCGCTTGCCCGGCTGGCGGACGAGGTCGGTTTCCCCGCCGGCGTTCTCCAGATCGTCACCGGCGAGGCCGCGCCGTTGTCGCAGCGCCTGATGTCTCACACCGATATCCGCGCCTTCTCCTTCACCGGCTCCACCGAGGTTGGGCGGCTGCTGCTTGGGCAGGCGGCGCAGACGGTGAAGCGGGCCTCGCTCGAACTCGGCGGTCACGCGCCCTTCATCGTCTTCGACGATGCCCCGCTCGCTGCCGCCGTTGCCGGCTGCATCGCCGCGAAATTTGCAACCTCCGGCCAGGACTGCCTTGCCGCCAACCGCATCTATGTCCAGCGCAGCTCCTATCAGCGCTTCGTCGCCGCCTTCGCCGAGGCGACTGCGCGCTTGCGGGTCGGTCACGGGCTCTCCGAAGGCACCGATATAGGACCGATGACCAAAGCCTCCGTCGCCGAGAAATGCCGCCAGCAGATCGCGCAGGCGGTCGCGGCCGGCGCCCGGATCGTCACGGGCGGACAGGACAGTCCGCTCAGTGGCAATTTCGTCCAGCCGACCGTGCTCGCCGATGTCACCGATGCGATGACGATCGCGCGCGAGGAGACGTTTGGACCCGTCGCCGCCATTCTGCCTTTCGATGACGAGGACGAGGTCGTCGCCCGGGCCAATGCCACCGAGATGGGGCTCGCGGCCTATGTCTACACCGACGATCTGCGCCGTGCGATGCGGCTCACCGACCAGCTCGAATACGGCATGGTCGCGGTCAACACGCCAAAATTCACCGGAGCGCCGATCCCCTTTGGCGGCTGGAAGCAATCGGGCCTCGGCCGCGAGGGCTCGCGCCACGGCATCACCGAATATCTCGAAGCGAAATATGTCTGCTTCGGAAATCTCGCAGCCTGATCAAGGAGATCACCCATGACGATCGATGCCGCAGCCATCGGTGCGCTGGATCGCGCCAGCGTCCTGCACCCCTTCACCCAGCTCAAGGATTTTGCCAGCGGCAAGCTCGGCGAGCCGACCATCGTCGAAACCGGGAAAGGCATCCGCATTCAGGATGCGACCGGCCGCAGCTATATCGACGGCTTCGCCGGGCTCTACTGCGTCAATATCGGCTATGGCCGGACCGAGGTGGCCGAGGCGATTGCGCGGCAGGCCCACCGGCTTGCCTATTATCATAGCTACGCCGCCCACACGACCGATGAGCTCGCCATCCTCTCCGACCGCCTCGTCAGGATGGCGCCGGGACAGATGAGCAAGGTCTTCTACGGCCTATCCGGCTCGGACGCGAACGAGACCCAGGCCAAGCTGGTCTGGTATTACAACAACCTGCGCGGCCAGTCGCGGAAGAAGAAGATCATCTCGCGGCTGCGCGGCTATCACGGCTGCAGCGTCGTTTCCGGCTCGATGACCGGGATGAGCTTCTACCATGATCATATGGATCTGCCCCTCCCCGGCATCCTGCACACCGGCGCACCGCATCATTATTGGGGCGCCCAAGCCGGCGAGACCGAAATCGAGTTCTCGAAGCGCCTTGCGGACGAACTCGAAGGCCTGATCCTGCGCGAGGGTCCCGAGACTGTCGGGGCCTTCATCGGCGAGCCGGTGCTCGGCACGGGCGGCATCACCCCGCCGCCTGAGGGCTACTGGCACGAGATCCAGCTGGTGCTGCGCAAATACGACGTGCTCTTGATCGCCGACGAGGTCATCACCGGCTTCGGCCGTGTCGGCACGCCCTTCGGCTCGCATCTCTATGGCATCGAGCCGGACCTGATCACGGTCGCGAAGGGCCTGACCTCAGGCTACTTCCCGCTCTCGGCCGTGATCGTCGGAGAGAAGGTCTACAAGGTCATGGAGGACGGCGCAGACCGTGTCGGAGCCTTCTCGCACGGCTATACCTATTCCGGCCATCCGATCGGCGCCGCAGCAGCCAATGCCGTGCTCGACATCGTCGCGCGCGAGGATCTGGCGGGCAAGGCGCGCGATGTCGGCGGCTATTTCCAGGACCGGCTGAAAGCCGCCTTCGCGCAATTGCCGATCGTTGGCGAGGTGCGCGGCGTCGGCATGCTGGGCGCGCTCGAATTTGTCGCCGACCGCGCAGCCAAGACCCGCTTCGATGCGGCGCTCAAGGTCGGCGCGCGCATCTCCAAGGCGGCTCGCGATCGCGGCCTGATCGCGCGCGCGATGCCCCATGGCGATATTCTCGGCTTCGCCCCGCCACTTGTGACGACGAAGGACGAAATCGACGAGATCGTCGGCATCGCCGAGCAAGCGGTGCGTCAGGTCATGGATGAGTTGGCCCGCGAGAAGGTCAAGGTCGCCTGAGGCGTCGCAATGCGTCAGGTGCTCATCCCATGCAAAAGGGCCCACCGAGATGGCGGGCCCTGTTTCGATCGGCGGATGCCAAGAGTCGTCGGCGCAATGCGCTCAGGCGTTCTCCAGCTCCTGCTTCATCTCGTCCATGTCCTGGAAGCGATCGGCGAGCCGCGGATGGGCCCGGCTGTTGTCGCAGGCCCCGATCGCGACCAGGACCTCGTCGGCGGCCGGCGCATCCGGAACCTGGAAATTCGCCGTCAGGAAATGCGAGCGCTTGCCGGTTTCGCTCTTGTGGATCATCGGCAGCGAGAGCAGCGCGCCGGGCGCATTGCGCGTGTTGGTAAAGCTCAGATAGGCCGTGCCTTTGACGGCGTCGCGAAACATGTTGCCGAAGCGCAGCGTGTGGATCAGCGCCGAGGCGTGCTCGATCTCGCCGTTGGTGCCGACCGCCGCGGCCTTGCCATATGCCTCGACCTGTTCGGCCGGCATCAGTGCGACGAGGCGCTTGGTCAGCTCGATGCCGAGATGGGGCGCGATGCGCAGGATCTCGGGGCGCAGGTTCTCGACGAAACCCTGGCCCGCCCAAGGGTTGCGCAGCACGGCGGCGACGATGACCATGCGAACCGGCTTGTCAGCGGCTTTGCCGCCCTCGATGAAGGTTTCCTCGACGAAGGTCGAGATCTTGCGCAAGCCGAAATCCATGGGGTGCCACCTGTTGTGATTGTCCGATGCGGCCGCAGCGTAACGGCCCGGTTGCGCGAACGTCTTCCGCCGGATCGCTGGAAGATTCTGCGGACTGCCCCTGCGATGCGGGGTAAGGTCGCGATGCTGGCGCGGGAGGGCTGAATGGCGGGTCAGGCATCGCAGATGCGTTCGTTGCGGGATGTCGCAAGCCGGATCAATTCCGATGGCGATCTCGAGACCATCCTGCGCGACCTCATCCATGCCGCCTGCGAGCATGGCGGCTGGACGCTGGGATCGATCATGGCGATCGACGCCGCCCATGGCGAGGCGCATGTCATGGTGCGGCACGACCCGACGCTGCTGCGCCGACCGCTCGAAAACCGCTGGGAGCTGGCGACGAGCCCGGCACTGATCGCGCTGCAACGCAACGAGCCGGTCTATATCCGCGACGCCCGCGCCTCCGACGAGTTTCCGGGCTATCGACGCGAGGCCTTCGAGCGCGACTACCGCACGGTGCTCGTGCTGCCGATGAGCTGCGCCGATGCCGAAAACCGGCCGATGGTGCTGAACGTCGTCTCGCGCGGCATCACCGAGGTCTCGCCGGATGACCTCGCCTTCATGAGCATGATCGTCCATCTCGGCGGGATCGCGGTCGAGCGCGAGCATCGGATGAGGGCCGAACGCCAGGCCGCCGAGCAGTTGCAGAAGGCGCTGCAGACGCAGACAACACTTCTCCAGGAAGTGCTGTCGGGCGGCTCGACCTCGGCGCTGGCGGCGATGCTGGCGGATCTGTTGCCCGCCCCCGTGCTGGTCGTCGATTTCTCCGGCAATGCGCTGGTCGCCAGCCGGTCACCGACGCCGCTTCATTTCGACGACACGGCCTGGCAGCGGGCGATCGACACCAGCCTTGGCAGCCAGATCATCACAGCGGCGCGGGACGCCGTCGCGGCGCAGCGCAGCGAACCGCGGGGCTTACGGCTCGATGACGGCGAGCGGCAGCTGCAGCTCATGGCCAGGATCGAGCCCCTGAATGTCGATGGCCAGGCCGTCGGAGCGCTCGTGATCTTTCCGACTGCGCAGGCTGCCGGCGATCTCGAACGGCTCCTGCTCGACAGCGTGAAATTCGCCCTCAGCGTCCAGATGATGCGCAGCGTCATCCGTTTCCGCTTCGAGACGCGGACATTGACCGAATTGTTCTTCGAGATCATCGAGCGCCGCTGGCGCGATGCCGACGACGTCCTTCTGCGCGGCCGGCGGCTCGGCCTCGCGCTCGGCGCGCCGGCGCGCATGGTGGTCGTCGATTTCCCGGACATGCCGTCCCTGCCGGCCGACATCAGCGTCGATTGCCACCATGCGGTGACGCGGCTGGCACGCCAGTTGAACGTCCCCGCAAGCGTCGTCGCCATCGGCGGCGGGCTGGTCTGCCTCCTGCCGCATGACGGGGACGACGACCAGGAGCGGATCGGACGCCTGGCGCGCCGCATGGTCGAGACGCTGCGGCACAGCTTCAACCGGGAGCCGATCGTCGTGCTCGGCGGCGTCTGCGATGGTCTCGACAGCTATCCCAAGGAATGGGAGCGCTGCTGGCGGATGATCCGCATCGCGCGCGCTTTCGGCCGCACAGGGACCCTTTCGGCCTCGGATTTCGGCCCGATGCCGATGCTGATCGGCGCAGCGGAATCGGCTGATGTGCGCAGCTTCGTTGACAGCAGCATCGGCATCGTGGTCGCGCACGACCGCAAGCACGACACGCCCTATCTGGAAACGCTCGCCGCCTATCTGCGCGAGGGTTGCCGTGCCCAGGCCTGCGCCGATGCGATGGGGCTGCATGTGACGACGCTGCGCTACCGGCTGGCGCGCATTCAGGACCTGTTTGGCATCGACCCCGAGACGCCCGACCGCCGTTTCGCGATCGAGCTCGCCATCCGGCTCCATGGCGTTATCGAGAATGGAAGCGCCACGGCCGGTTGAGGCCAGGCGAGGCGCTTCCCACTGTCCCGTGAGGAAGATCGCCATTTCATCCTTTGCTTCATAGGAAGAATAGGCGGCGCCC
The DNA here is from genome assembly GCF_964252745.1 of Allobosea sp. LjRoot9. Classification (NCBI taxonomy): domain Bacteria; kingdom Pseudomonadati; phylum Pseudomonadota; class Alphaproteobacteria; order Hyphomicrobiales; family Alloboseaceae; genus Allobosea; species Allobosea sp. LjRoot9. The sequence goes on from NZ_CAXUPC020000002.1 coordinate 570,647, forward strand.
GCCGCCTAGCCTTCACCGGTCCTGACTTGATCGAGGTGAAGCGCATGCTCGCTGCAGCCACTAACGCCCCCAACACGATCGATCCCGTCGCGCTGCGTCGTGCGCTGGGGACGTTCGTGACGGGCGTGACCATCATCACGACCCGCGATGCCGACGGCACGCCGCGTGGCATGACGGCGAACTCATTCACCTCGGTCTCGCTCGATCCGCCGCTGCTGCTGGTCTGCGTCGGCAAGGGCGCGCACAGCTTCGCGGCCTTCAACAGCTCGCCCGCCTTCGCGGTCAACCTGCTGCATGAGGGGCAGGTCGACGTCTCGAACCTGTTTGCCTCGAAGGCGGCCAATAAGTTCGACACCGTCAGCCATGACCGCATCCATACCGGCTCGCCGGTCCTGACGGACTGCCTGACCTGGTTCGACTGCACGGTCCACCGCCGCGTCGATGCCGGCGACCATGTCGTGCTGATCGGCGAGATCCAGGCCTTCGGCACGAGCCCGTCGGCGCCGCTCGGCTTCTGCCGGGGCCGCTACGCCAACGTCAAGGATCCGCTGCCGCCGGGATGGCTCGCCTCACATGGCATGATCGTGGGCTATCTCATCGAGGCCGACGGGCATCTGCTGTTGCGCTCGGACGGCAAGGGCGGCTGGGTGCTGCCGAGCGCGCAGCGCCGCATCGCCGATAACGAGCTGAAGCTCGAGGGCGGCGACGCGCTGACGCTGGTTCCTGACGACACCTTTCTCTACTCGGTCTTCGACGTAGCCGACGGCGACCCGGGCTATCTGATCTACCGCGCCCGCCTCGCGCAGGACATCAGCTCGGCGCCCCTGTCGGCTGGGCTGAAATTCTTCCCCGTAGACCAGCTTCCCTACGACCATATTCCGACGCGCGAGATCAGCGCGATGCTGCGCCGCTATGTGCGCGAGAGCGCCAGCAAGCGCTTCGGGATCTACATGGATTCCAACGATGGCGGGCGTCTCGCCATGGTCGGCGAGGCCCAGCCCTGGGCGCCAAACCCGCAATCCTGAGCCGGCAGAACAGATATGCAGACCACGGTCAAAACCCTCGAAGGCTCGCGCCAGGATCTCTTCATCGACGGCCGCTTCGTCGCACCCAAGAGCGGCGTCTATCTGCCCTCCTACGATCCGACGACCGGCGAGCCCTGGTACGCCTTCGCGCAAGGCGACGCCGCCGATGTCGATGCCGCCATACGCTCGGCCCGTGCTGCGCTGGTCAACCCCGCCTGGCGGCGCCTGACGCAGACCGACCGCGGCAAGCTGGTGCGCCGGCTCGCCGAGCTCGTGCTCGAGAACGCCGACGAGCTGGCGATGATCGAGTGCCGCGACAACGGCAAGCTGCTCAAGGAGATGCGCGCCCAGATGCGCGCGATTCCGGACTCCTATCTCTATTTCGCGGGGATGGCCGACAAGCTCCAGGGCGACACGATCCCGGTCAACAAGCTCGACACGCTGAACTTCAATCTGCGCGAGCCGATCGGCGTGGTCGGGATGATCATCCCGTGGAATTCGCCATTGATGATGCTGACGGGCACGCTGGCGCCCTGTCTCGCCATCGGCAACACCATCGTGGTAAAGCCCTCCGAGCACGCGACCGCCTCGACACTGGCGCTGGCCGAGCTCGTGATCGAGGCGGGCATTCCGCCTGGAGTCGTCAATGTCGTCACCGGCGACGGCGCGACCACAGGCGACGCGCTGACGCGCCATCCCGGCATCGCGAAATACGTCTTCACCGGCTCGACCTTCACCGGACGCAAGATCGCCGGCAATGCCGCCGAAAACCTCGTGCCCTGCCAGATGGAGCTGGGCGGCAAGTCGCCCCATGTCATCTTCTCCGATGTCGACATCGACAAGGCGGTGAACGGCGTCGTCTCCGGCGTCTTCGCCGCGGCCGGGCAGACCTGTGTCGCCGGCTCGCGCTGCTTCGTCGAGCAGCCGATCTATGACCGCTTCGTCGAGGCGCTGGTCGCGCGGACGCGCCGGATCAAGGTCGGCCACCCGCAGCTCGAGGACACCGATATCGGACCGCTGGCGCTCTCGGCGCAGCTCGCCAAGGTCGAGGACTATGTCGCCTCCGGCGTGCGGGAGGGCGCGAAGATCGCGGCCGGCGGACGCAAGCCGCAGGACGGCGAACTGGCGTGCGGTTGGTATTTCGAACCGACGGTGATGACCGAGGCCAGCAACGACATGCGCTTCATGCGCGAGGAGATCTTCGGGCCGGTCGTCGGCGTCGTGCCGTTCCGGAGCGAGGAGGAGATGATCGCTCTCGCCAACGACACCGAATACGGCCTGGCATCCGGCATCTGGACCCAAAATATCGACCGCGCGATGCGCTTCGCCCGCAACATCGAGGCGGGCACGGTCTGGATCAACACCTACCGCTCCGCCGCCTACATGTCCGCCAATGGCGGCATGAAGAACAGCGGCTATGGCCGCCGCGGCGGCTTCGAGGTCATGCGCGAGTTCTCGCGCCTGAAGAATGTGGTGATCGACTATTCGGGCGCCATGCAGGACCCGTTCGTGATCCGCCTGCGCTGAACCCCAAAAAGCCAAGAACGCCGAGCCGGGAGGCCATCATGAAATTTGCCGTTTCGATCAGCATGGAGCGTTTCTCGCCCCAGGATTCGATGCAGGATGCCGTCAGCAATTTCCGTGCTCTGGCGCGCATTGCCGACGAGGGCGGCTTCGAGACGCTCTGGACCGCCGAGCACCATACGATCGAGTGCACGGTCTCGCCCAACCCTTTCACGGTGCTGACCTGGCTCGGCCAGCACACCGACCGGATCAGGCTCGGCACCGCGACGCTGGTCGCCCCCTACTGGTCGCCGATCCGGCTCGCAGGCGAGGCCGCGCTCTGCGACCACCTGACCGGAGGCAGGCTCGAATTCGGCATCGCGCGCGGCGCCTATCAATACGAGTTCGACCGCATGGCCGGCGGCATTCCCCAGCAGGAGGGCGTCGCCTTCATGAAGGAACTGGTGCCGGCGGTGCAGAAGCTCTGGGCCGGCGACTATGCCCATGACGGGCATTACTGGAAGTTCCCGCTTGCGACCTCGGTGCCCAAGCCGCTGCAGCAGCCGCATCCCAGCATCTGGGTGGCGGCGCGCGATCCCGGCACCTTCGACTGGGCGGTCGGCATCGGCGCCAACATCCTGTCGACGCCGCTCTCCTCGCCTCCGGCCGAGGTCGGCGTGCTCGGCGAGAAGTTCCGCAAGGCCGTGGCCGACCATCCCGAGCGGCCGCGCCCGCGCCTGATGATGCAGCGCCGGACCTGCGTCTATGACCGGCAGGAGGATTGGGAGGTCGCGGTGCGGCACTCCGTCGATTACGGGCGCTATTTCGAGAACCTGATGCAGAATATCGGCACCGTGACCAACGGCTTCCCCGAGGCGGTGCCGTTCGAGGCCGTCGCCAACCGCGCCAACTACAATCCGCAGGCGGTCCGCGACAACCTGATGTTCGGCACGCCGGACGAGGTCATCGAGAAGCTGCAGATCTATGAGGATGCGGGCGTCGACCAGTACTGCCTCGGCCTGTCTTTCAATCTGCCCTTCGAGCTGCAGGTGAAGACGCTGCGATTGTTCATCGACGAGGTGATGCCGCATTTCGCAGCCCGCGAGCAGGAGCGCGCCACGGTACCGCGCTTCGCCGCAGCCGGGTATTGAGCCATGGGCACCGCGGAGCAAGTGGCGCGCGCACCACAGGAGCATGGCTCGACGAGCCTGACGATCGGCGACGTCAGCTTGAACTATCGCCTGCAGGGCAGCGGCGAGCCGCTGGTCTGCATTCATGGCGTCGGCTCCTATCTGGAAGCCTGGGAGGGCGTGGCCGAGCGCCTGGCCGACCAGTTCCGCATTCTCACCTTCGACCTGCGCGGCCATGGCCGCTCCAGCAAGGGCAGAGGGCGCTACGAGATCGATGATTTCGTCGGGGACGTGTTGGCGCTGGCCGACCATGCCGGTTTTGAGACCTTCCATCTCGCCGGCTTCTCTCTCGGCGGGCTGGTCGCACAGCGCATGGCGCTGACGCATCCGGCGCGGCTCAGGCGGCTCGTGCTGCTGGCGACCGTGGCGGGCCGGACCGAGGAGGAGCGCGAGCGCGTTGCTGCCCGCCTCGCAGCCCTGCAGGCCGGCGATCGCGGTTCGCATTACGACGCCTCGCTATCGCGCTGGCTGACCGAAGCCTTCCAGGCGCGCAACCCGGACCTCATCGCGACGCTGCGGCAGCGCAATGCCGAGAACGACCCCGACTGCTACGCCGCCGCCTATCGCGTGCTGGCGCAGACCGATTTCGGCGGGCTGCTCGACCAGATCCGCATACCGGTTCTCATCGCGACGGGGGAGGAGGATGCCGGCTCCAACCCGCGCATGGCGCGCTACATGCACGAGCGCATCAGCGGCTCCGAGCTGCACATCCTGCCCGGCCTGCGTCACTCGATCCTGACCGAGGCCCCCGAGCAGGTGGCCGCGCTGATGCGCGGATTTCTCGGCAGCAGCGCCGGAGATGCACAATGATTGTCGAGGAACGGGTCTATCGTATCCGCAATGGGCGGATGGGGCGATATCTCGCGCTTGTGAGGGATGAAGGCCTGGCGATCCAGCAGCCCATCCTCGGTCATCTGATCGGCTATTTCACCACCGAGATCGGCCTGCTCAGCCATGTCACCCATCTCTGGGCCTATGCCGATTTCGAGGATCGGGTGCGGCGGCGCCAGCAACTGGCTGACGATCCACGCTGGCAAGCCTTCCTCCCGCGACTGTCGGAGAACATCGAGCAGGCGGAAAACCGCATCCTGTTGCCGACCGATTTTTCGCCACTTCGGTGAAGGCACGGATCGCGCGACGCGCCACCGCCGTTTTTAGCGCTTTTCCGACAAGGGATAACAGCATCCGTCCTCTGGATCGCAGGAAGACGGGCCGTACCAACCGGCTCTTAATCGATCGCGGCAGGGGTCGGACAAGCCCGAAGACATCGGGCGCCGAAAGGAGGGGTTTTCGGACATGACCGAGCGACTGCAGATTCAGAATCTGTACAAGATCTTCTCGGCGGCACCGGAGGCGGCGCTGCAGATCCTCGCCAATGGCGGGGACAAGAACACCGTGTTCGACAAGCTCGGCGCCGTCGTTGGGCTCAACAATGTCTCGCTCAGCGTGCCTGAAGGCGCCATGTACATGGTCATGGGGCTGTCTGGCTCCGGCAAGTCGACGCTCGCGCGCTGCATCAACCGGCTGAACGAGCCCAGCGCCGGCAAGATCCTGCTCGACGGCCGCGATATCGTTCCGCTGAAGGAAGAGGAACTGCGCGAGGTTCGCCGCACGCGCATCTCGATGGTCTTCCAGCATTTTGCGCTCCTGCCGAATAAGCGCGTCATCGAGAATGTCGAATTCGGGCTGAAGCTGCGTGGCGCCTCGCCGGCGGATCGCCGCCGCCGTGCCGAGGAGGTGCTGAGCGTCGTCGGGCTTGCGCGCTGGGGCTACCATTTCCCCCATGAGCTGAGCGGCGGCATGCGCCAGCGCGTCGGCCTTGCCCGCGCGCTCGCGACCGATGCCGATATCCTGATCATGGACGAGGCGTTCAGTGCGCTCGATCCGCTGATCCGCACCGAGATGCAGGACGAATTGCTGCGCCTGCAGCGCACGCTGAACAAGACCATCCTGTTCATCACCCATGATTTCCAGGAGGCGCTCAAGCTCGGCACGCGCATCGCGATCATGTCCGAAGGCGAACTGGTTCGCGAGGGCACCCCGCAATCGATCGTGCTGGAGCCAGGCAGCGATTATGTCGCGGCCTTCACCCGCGAGATCGACCGGGCTCGGCTCTTCGACGCCCGCTCCGTCATGCGCGAGGCGGCCCCGATCCTGCGCTCCGAGAACGGCACCCTGGTGGGCGGCGCGGAGGCCGGCGATCCCGGCTTCGTTCTCGATGGCGAGGGCAGGATCCTCGGTGCGCTCGACGGCGCGGCGCTGGGCCATGCTCGCCAGAGCGGCGAAATCGGCACGCCAAGCAGCGACTACGTCAGCGTCCCGGAGAATGCCAAGCTCATCGAGGTCGCGCGCAGCTATCGCAACGGCGCGCCGATGGCGGTCATCGACGAGGATGGCAGGCTCGTCGGGACCCTGGGCGTCGGCGAGCTCCTGTCCCGCATGTCCTCGACCTCACCCAAAACCGCCTCAGCCGGAGATCGCCATGTTTAAGGCCGACGATCTTGCCATCTTCCCGATCGACAGCTGGATCCAACAGGGCGTCAGCTGGGTCGCGCTCAATCTGCGCCCCCTCTTCCTCGCCATCAAATGGCCGGTCGAGGGCCTGCTCAGCCTGAACGACACGGTGCTGCACGCCATTCCGTTCCCGGTCTTCGTCGTCGGCTTCACGCTGCTGGCATGGCGCCTGGCGACACCCGGCATCGCGGCCTTCAGCGCGATATCGCTCGTGGTGGTCGCGGTGCTCGGCGTCTGGAACGAGGCGATGACGACGCTCTCGCTGATCTCGACCGCGATCGTGTTCTGCGCCGTCATCGGCATTCCGATGGGGATCTGGTGCGCGAGCAGCGACCGTGTCTGGAATGTGGTGCGGCCGATCCTCGACATCATGCAGACCACGCCGAGCTTCGTTTATCTGGTGCCGGTCGTCATGCTGTTCGGCGTCGGCACCGTGCCGGGCGAGGTTGCCGTCGTCACGGCAGCAGCGCCGCCCTTGATCCGCTTCACCAATCTCGGCATCCGCATGGTCGAGCACGAGATCGTCGAGGCCGGCCTCGCCTTCGGCGCCGACAAGCGCCAGCTCCTGTTCGAGATCCAGCTCCCCCTTGCCATTCCGACCATCCTCGGCGGCCTCAACCAGACGGTGCTCACCGCGATGGTGCTCTCCGTCGTCGTCGCGATGATCGGCGCCGAGGGTTTGGGACTCGTCGTCCTCCAGGGCCTGGGACGTCTCGATGTCGGCCGCGCCGCGGTCGGCGGCATCGCCATCGTGCTGCTGGCGATGGTGCTCGACCGTGTCACGCAGAAGCTGGCTGAACCCAGGCGAGGCGGTGCGACGCGGACCTCGCTGCTCGCCACGGTGATGCGCCTGTTCAAGGGCGGTCGCCCGGAAGAACCGACAGCAAACGCGATAGCGGCAAAGCAAGCGCTCTGACGCTCGCCGCCAAGCGGCATGACTGGAGAATAGCCGGAGCGCTAGAGCGTTTTCGAGCGAAGTGGATACCGGTTCGCGTGAAGAAAACGCGTCAAAACAAGGATCTAGAGTATTTCCGCGATTCAGAGAAACGCGGAAATACTCTAGGGCGCGCCGGCTCGAAGACCCGCCGCGAGGCGGTCAGGGGAAATCACAAAACGATCGAACAGATCGGCATCGAGAAGGAGACCGCAATGACAGGCATGACCGGATTGAAGACATTAACGGCTGCGGCCGTCGCCGTGGCAGCGATCGCTTTCGCTGCAGCGCCTGCAGCTGCGCAGGAGCTTCCAGGCAAGGGCAAGACCATCCGCTACGCCCAGAGCGACAGCCTGGGCGCCAACTACGTCGTCGCGCAGATCGTGATGAAGGCGATGAAGCAGCTCGGCTACGAGGTTAAGCTCAGCACCGTCAACACGACGCTGTTCTTCCAGGCGGCGGCGCAGGGCGATCTCGACATTGCAACCGACGTCAATTTCCCGCAGCGCGAGCCCGGCTTCCGCGCTGTCGAGAAGCAAGCCGAAATCGTCGGCGCCGGCATGATCGTCGGTGGCGGCATCAATGGTTATCTGATCGACAAGAAGACGGCGACCGCCCACAACATCACCACGCTCGTGCAGATGAAGGACCCCAAGATCGCGGCGCTGTTCGGCCGGGACGGCAAGGCGGATCTGATCAATTGCGATCCTGGCTGGAGCTGCGGCGACGTCGTCGATTTTCAGCTCGACAAGTTCGGTCTCAAGGACACCGTGAAATCGATCCGCGGCAAATACGAGGCCCTGATGGTGGAGGCCGTCGCCCGCGTGAAGCGTGGCGAGCCGGCGTTCTTCTACGCCTGGAGCCCATCCTGGATGAACAATGCCCTCGTCCCGGGCGAGGATGTGGTCTGGCTGCCGACGCCGGCGGACGCACTGCCGCCCTCCGTGCCGAACAAGGGCTCGGCGATGGTCAGCGGCGTCAAGGGCTGCGCCGGCGGGGCCGATCCGTGCCGCATGGCGATGTCGTCATGGAACTGGTCGGCCGTCGCCAATAAGGGGTTCGTCGCCAACAACCCGGCGGTGAAAACCTTCGTGGAGCAGATGAAATTCCCGCTCGAAGACTGGTCGAACTGGGAAGCCAGCATCAACAAGAACGGCGGAAGCACCACCCTCGTGACCAAGATGGCAGATGAGTGGGTCGGCCTGCACAAGGGTCTGTTCGAGGGCTGGGTCGAGGCCGCCCGTTCGACAAAATGAGGTCCGGTCCTTCTCAATCCAGTCTTGCTCAATCCAGTCCTGCTCAATCCAGTCCTGCTCAATCCAAGCGCGCGACCGTTTCGTCGAAGCCTTTGGACCCTAACTCATAATCCGCCTGCGAACGCAGCCGCCCGGTGTGCGGCTGCGTTTAGAGCGTTTTCGAGCGAAGTGGATACCGGTTCCCTCGCGACAAACGCGAAGCGTTTGCGCGGAGAAAACGCGTTAAAACAAGGATCTAGAGCCATTGAACGATCCAACCGGATCGAAAATTGCTCTAGAGCCAAAGCCGGGCTGGGATAGCGAACTGCCGCGCGACGGCAGCATCGACTTTGAAACCGGCGTGATCGACCCGGAGGACGTGCGCCGAAATCCGAACGTCCTCCGAGGGCAGCCGCGGAGCAGGTTCGGATTGGTCATTTGGGAACGTTGCTCCAGTAGTCACTCATTTCCTGCTGACGTGTCTGGTCCGGCAAAGCGCCTTTGTCTCCATACAGGTTCGCGGCACCTCGGACCTGTGCCTCGGTGAGGTCGGTGCAATAGCCCTCAAGCTCCTTGTCGTAGGTGAGCTTTTCCCACGGGATTGTAACGTGGCGGCTGCCGATGCCGAGAAATCCTCCAAACGTCACGTCGACGAAGACAACACGGCCACTGACCTTCTCGATCAACAGCCGCTTGATGGTGCCGATCTGATCATATTTACGATCGAATACGGCGGTCCCTTCGACACGATCACTTTCGATGATCAGGTGCGATGCCGCCGGTCGCTCGACGGGCCCCCAAAGATAAAAACCGTTCTCGATAATGCCGGCCGCGACGACTGCTCTGCTGACGGGGATCGCCCATTGCTCATTGGGTCGGATCTCACGCACGAGGGTCCACGGCCCAAGATCCGGAGGCAAACTGCTACCGGCAGGCTCCTCGGCGAAGGCGCGTAGGTCTGGGGAGTTCACGGCTTGGAACAAGCAGTAGGTTCTCATGAGCGCCTCCCTTTGCCCGATCACAGTCTGATGGGCTGTGGCTCCATCCCACATCTGCGTCCCGAGGCCCTGGTCACACGTCCCGTGTCGTAGCAGGTACGGCGTCGCCGGCTTCCGCGCATCGACGGCACGGCATGGGGTTGATGGGGGTCGAGCCTATCGAGCAAGCCGTTGCCTCCTCGAAGACCTCCCGCAAAGGCCGGCACGCATCGCGATCGAGAGCCTCCAGATCGCCCGTCATGAACCCGCCACGAAGAACGCCAGCCGGGTGAAGAGCGTGTAGTTCGATTCGAAGACCATGATCCCGACGAAGACCAGCAACACCAGCGGCGGGACGAGGATCGCATAGGACAGCGCCAGCCGCTCCCAGGCCATGTGCATGAAGACGGCGATGATCAGCCCGGCCTTGAGCGCCATGAAGATCAGGATCAGCGACCATCTGAGATAGCCGACGAGGCCGAAAAAATCGACCAGGTAGGAACACAGGCTGAGGATGAAGAGCCAGCCCCAGACGACGAGATAGAGCCTGATCGGATGCTGTTGCGTATCGGTATGAGTTTCTAGCTGTGCCATGGCGGTCCCTCACCAGAGATAGAACAGCGCGAAGATGAAGACCCAAACGAGATCGACGAAGTGCCAGTAGAGCCCGGTGATCTCGACGATCTCGTAATGCCCCCTCCGGCTCGTGAAGAAGCCGCGTCGCCCATCATCGAAATCGCCACGCCAGACCTTGCGGGCGACGATGATCAGGAAGATCACGCCGATCGTGACATGGGTGCCGTGGAAGCCGGTGATCGTGAAGAAGCTGGAGCCGAATTGCTCCGCACCCCAGGGATTGCCCCAGGGGCGGACGCCCTCCGCAATCAGCTTCGACCATTCGAAGGCCTGCATGCCGACGAAAGCCGCGCCGAGCACTGCGGTCAGCAGCATCAGGATCGCGGTCTTCCTGCGATCGCGTCGATAGGCGAAATTGACCGCCATCGCCATCGTGCCGCTGCTGCTGATCAGGACGAAGGTCATGATCGCGATCAGGATGAGCGGCAGGTGGTGGCCGCCGATCTCGAGAGCGAAGACCTCGCTCGGATTGGGCCAGGGCACGGTCGTCGACATCCTGCCCGTCATGTAGGAAATCAGGAAAGTGCCGAAGATGAAGGTGTCGCTGAGCAGGAAGATCCACATCATGGCCTTCCCCCAGGACACATTTTTGAAGGCCCGCTGATCCGACGACCAATCCGCCACGATCCCTTGCCAGCCGGGCGCGTGACCGATCTTGGGGTTCAGGGTGTTCGGTGCGACCTCATTCATCGTTTCGACCTCACTTAGAGCCTCTAAGTCAGCAGTCCGCGGCAGATCGCGATGAGATCATCCGCCCAGCGCATGAGGAGGCTGAAAAGGATGAGCCAGACCAACAGCAGGAAATGCCAGTAGAGGGCGCAGAGCTCGACGCTGAGCGTGAGCTCGCCAACCGCCCGCGCAGAGCTCGTCGCCGATAGGGCGAACGCTCTGACGCTGGTTCGGCAGAGCGCCACGAGCCCGCCCAGCATGTGCAGGCCATGCACTGCGGTGATCAGGTAGAAGAAAGCGCTCGCTGGATTCGCGGCGCTGAAATAGCCCGCGGCGGCGAGCTCGCGCCACGCCAGCAATTGTCCCGCGAGGAAAGCGAGCGCGGAGATACCGGCGGCGAGCAGGCCGGATTTGACCCCATCCAGCTCGCCCCGATGTGCGGCGACCACCGCCGTTTGCAGTACGACACTGCTCAGGATCAGCAGGCCAGTACTGAACCACAAAGCGGTCGGCATCGGCAGCGCGCGCCAGTCCGCCATGTCCATCCGCATGGAATAGGCGCTGACCAGAAGCGAGAACAGCGAGCCGGCTACGACGAGGAAGGCGCCGAGTCCGACCTTCGCGGTCGGATGAGGGGGCAGCCCCGCACCGCCGGCTTGGTTGCCCACCCCGACCTCCAGCCAAGGCTTGTCGGCCAGCCCCTGGCGCGACAGCCACCAGCCGGCGAGCGCTGCCATGATGACCATGAAGGTGACGATCACGATCATGTCGCCTCTCCTCACGCGGTCCGTGGATCGGGAGGCTGGTTCTGCGGCAGGAAATCCTCCGCGGCGCCGGGCACGCTGTAGTCATAGGCCCAGCGGTAGACCACCGGCAGGGTTTTGCCCCAGTTGCCATGCGCGGGCGGCGTCTGCGGCGTCTGCCATTCCAGCGTGGTCGCGCGCCAGGGGTTGCCGCCGGCCGGTCGGCCGTGCCTGACGCTCCAGATGAGGTTGAACAGGAAGACGAGCTGGGCGGCGCCGACGATCAGGGCGACGACCGTGATGAACTGGTTCAGCGTCGCTGTCGAGGGCGGGACGAAGGCCATCCCGCTGATCTCGTGATAGCGGCGGGGCACGCCCATCAGCCCGATATAATGCATCGGGAAGAAGATCAGATAGGCCCCGAGGAAGGTGACCCAGAAATGCAGCTTCCCGAGCATGTCGTCGAGCATCCGCCCGGTGACCTTCGGGTACCAATGGTAGATCGCTCCGAAGATCACGAGGATCGGCGCGACACCCATCACCATGTGGAAATGGGCGACGACGAACATCGTGTCGGAGAGCGGCACGTCGACGACGACATTGCCGAGGAACAGGCCGGTGAGACCGCCATTCACGAAGGTGACGATGAAGCCGAGCGCAAACAGCATCGGCATGGTGAAATGGATGTCGCCGCGCCAGAGCGTCAGCACCCAGTTATAGACTTTGATGGCGGTGGGGATCGCGATGATCAGCGTGGTCGTCGCGAAGAAGAACCCGAAGGCGGGGTGCATGCCGCTGACATACATGTGGTGCGCCCAGACGACGAAGCTCAGCGCACCGATCGCCACCAGCGCCCAGACCATCATCCGGTAGCCGAAGATGTTCTTACGGGCATGGGTGCTGATCAGGTCGGAGACAATGCCGAAGGCCGGCAGCGCGACGATGTAGACCTCGGGGTGGCCGAAGAACCAGAACAGGTGCTGGAACAGGATCGGGCTGCCGCCCTTATGGGCCAGCCGCTCACCCATCGCGATGATGGCCGGCATGAAGAAGCTCGTGCCAATCAGCCGGTCGAGCAGCATCATCACGGCGCCGACGAAGAGCGCGGGGAAGGCGAGTAGCGCCATCACGGTAGCCGTGAAGATCCCCCAGATCGTCAACGGCATGCGCATCAGCGTCATGCCTCTGGCGCGCCCTTGCAGCACGGTCACCACATAGTTCAGCCCGCCCATGGTGAAGCCGATGATGAAGAGGATCAGCGAGACGAGCATCACGAGGATGCCCCATTGCTGGCCGGGCGTATTGGCGAGGATCGCCTGCGGCGGATAGAGGGTCCAGCCCGCGCCCGTCGGCCCGCCCGGCACGAAGAAACCGGCGACCAGGACCAGCACGGCCAGGAAATAGATCCAGAAGCTCAGCATGTTCACATAGGGGAACACCATGTCCCGCGCGCCGAGCATCAGCGGGATGAGGTAGTTGCCGAAACCGCCGAGGAACAAGGCGGTCAGCAGATAGATCACCATGATCATCCCGTGCATGGTGATGAACTGGTAGTAGCGGTCAGGGTCGATGAAGGAGAATGCGCCGGGGAAGCCGAGCTGCAGCCGCATCAGCCAGGACAGGACCAGGGCGACCAGGCCGATCGCCAGCGCCACCATGGAATACTGGATGGCGATGACCTTGGCATCCTGCGAGAAGACGTATTTCGTGACCCAGCTCTTCGGGTGATACAGTTCGACATCGTCGACCTCGGCCCCCGACAGCGGTCCGGCTGCGTCATGCGTCACGTCGGCCATCGGAGCATCTCCCACTCCTTTTCGGACGCAGCCCCTTACAGGGCCTGGCCCCGTATCAATCCCTAGTTTTTCGCCTGCGTCCTCACCGGCGCCTGGAGTTGGGCGAAGGTCTTTTGTTGCTGCAGCCAGGCCTGGTAACTGCCATCCGGCTCGACCACGACATTGCCGCGCATGAAAGTATGGCCGGTGCCACAGAGCTCGGCGCACAGCACATCGAAAGTGCCGGCCAGGGTCGGCGTGAACCAGTAATAGGTGACGCTGCCGGGGATCATGTCCATCTTGGCGCGGAACTCCGGCACATAGAAATTGTGCAGGACATCGACTGCGCGCAGCAGCATCTTCACCGGCTTGCCGAGCTGGAGATGGAGGTTGTCGCCCTGAATCACGACATCGTCCTGCCCGTGCGGATCCTTGGGATCGATGCCGAGCGGATTCTCCGGGGTGACATGAGCGATATCGGAGGCGCCGAGCCTGCCATCGGCGCCCGGCAGCCGGTAGGCCCACTGCCATTGCTGGCCGACGACCTCGACCATGGTAGCGTCCTTCGGAACCGTGATGAACTGGTGCCAGACGACGAGGCCGGGCGCGAGCATGGCGGCGACGCCGACGCCCGTGCCGATTGCGAGCCACCATTCGAGGCGCTTGTTCTCCGGCTCGTAGGCCGCGCGGTGGCCCTCGCGATGGCGGAACCGGAGGACGCAATAGGCCATGAACAGGACGACGGCAGCGAAGACGACGCCGGTGATCCAGAACGTGATGATGATGGTGTCGTCGATATAGCCCCAGTTGGAAGCGATCGGCGTCCACCACCACGGGCTCAAGAAGTGGAAAACCACCGAGCCGATCACGATCAGAGCCAAGACGACTGCGATACCCATCCCTCTTTCATCCTTGCCGAGGACGGCGCGAACAGGAACCAGGCTATGCCACGGCGCGTGTCATGCGCCATGCGCTACGTAAACGAGCTCACTTTCGATATGAGAACAGTGTTGCGGCCCGAGATGAATCGGGCCTGCGGTTTAAAACGGAGTTGGACTTTAAAACGGGCTTGGCCAATGACATCGCTTGCGGCACATGACCGTTGCGGGGCGCGGGCTCGGGCGAGCGCACCTTCGGGCTGCAAGTTTTGCTTCCTGTCCGCCATCGCCGAACCTTGGGCTCGCCTGGACGACCGCACGTCGCGGTTGACGCAAAAGACTCTCAGCCGGGCTGCAGGATCTTCAAGCCTTCAGCCCGTTATCTCATGTTGTCGTCCTGCTCGCGGGAGTTGTCAATCGATCCCGCTCCGAAAGCCTGCGCCGCCACAACTGCAATCGTACGCCGATCCGATTATTTTTTCTTTCCGTCCGCGTCGAATTGCTTGAGGAAGGCGAGAATGTCATCGATTTCCTGCTCCGATTTGAGGCCTGGAAACACCATCTTGGTGCTCGGGATCTTGGCCTGCGGCCCCTTGATGTAATCCCGGAACGTGGGCTCATCCCACAGGATGCCGGAGTTCTTGTTGGCGGGCGAGTAGCTGTAGCCCTCGATCGATCCCGCCGGCCGACCGAGAAGGCCGTTCAGTTTCGGCCCGACGGCATTCTTGGCCGTCTCCCCGATCTGGTGGCAGGCGCGGCACTTCTGGAAAATCTTCTCACCCGCAGCGGCATCGCCCGCCGCTTTGGCAGGATGGGGCAAGGCCGCAAACATCAACGAGGCCATCAAGGTCCAACGCAGCATCGAAGGTTCTCCTTCGAATTCGGAGGCGACCCAATCCGCTTGACCGCGGCCGAACCGCACAACCTTTCGCAATACGCTTACATCATTGCCGGCTTCCCTCCAAACCGGCTGAGGCAGCGTGAGGACGAGAACGCCAGGCTTCGGAAACTGACGCCAGTCCGAAAAGGGCCAAGTAGCGACATGAATGGCGGCGGCCGCGGGCTGCTTCGGTTCTTGCCGGCAATCGAAGTGGGGGGCCACAATGCCGAGAAGGCATCACTTCTTTTGAATTTCGGGTCGCCGAGAGAGATCAATTCCGGCTGACGCCCGGAGACTCCGCCGATTTCGGCGCAGCCTGCTGCAAATACTGGGAGGTTGAGAATTAGCTGGCGGACAGGGCGGGATTCGAACCCGCGATACGGTTTCCCGTATACACACTTTCCAGGCGTGCGCCTTCAACCACTCGGCCACCTGTCCGGCGCGCTGCTTATGACCGCCGAGCCGGCTTCTTTCAAGGGCCGATCGCAAGGCTTTTCACAGTTCGTGCGAATGAGGCGCTCGCGCCCGTTGCAAAGGCCTGTCGGAATGGGCACATCGAGGCTGGGGCCGGCCCCGATCCCGGTCTGCGGGCTCGGTTGCGCGCGAGGGAGCGATGGTGCGGTTTCTGCTGCGGCTGCTGGGCTATGTCCTGATCGCGGCCGGCTTTGTCTCTCTCGTCATCGACGGCGCGCGCTCGATCGCCAATTCCGCGCTGCAGTTCACCTCCCTCGGCACCACGCTCTCGGCCCTGCTCGGCGAGCGCTACCAATCGCTGCAGCCGGCGATCGAGCGCAATCTCCACCCGCTGCTCTGGGACCCGGTCCTGCTCAACCTGATGCGCTCGCCGACCGCGCTGGCGGCGCTCCTGCTGGGCTTCCTGCTGCTCAGGCTCGGCGCGCGGCCGGAACCGACGATCGGCATCGTCACACGACGGTGAAGTCGCGGGCGCGGATTCATGCCTGTCGAAATCGCGCCCACATGCCTATCTTGGTGGCCGACAGCACGATTAGGGAGCCCAAGATGTTCTTCCAGCGCAAAAAAGCCGTCCTGCCCCAGGCCGATGAAGCGCTGCCCGGCCGGCCGCAGGCGATCGCGACCGCCGAGCGGCATTTTCTCAGCAAACGCGCGCTGCAAGGCCCCTATCCCGAGGGGCTCGAGACCGCTGTTTTCGGCATCGGTTGCTTCTGGGGAGCGGAGCGCAAGTTCTGGCAGATCGAGGACGGCATCTGGGTCACAGCGGTCGGCTATACCGGCGGCCTGACCCCGAACCCGAACTATGAGGAGGTTTGCTCGGGCATGACCGGGCATAACGAGGTCGTGCGCGTGGTCTACGACCCCGCCAAGCTGCCCTACGAGATGCTGCTCAAGACTTTCTGGGAGAATCACGACCCGACCCAGGGCATGCGCCAGGGCAACGATATCGGCACGCAATATCGCTCCGGCATCTATGTCACCACGGCCGCGCAGCGCGAGGCCGCCGAACGCTCGAAGGCCGACTATCAGCAGGCGCTCAGCCAGCGTGGCTATGGCCCGATCACCACCGAGATCCTCGACGCGCCGGAATTCTACTTCGCCGAGGACTACCACCAGCAATATCTCGCCAAGAACTCGGCCGGCTATTGCGGATTGGGCGGCACCGGCGTCGCCTGCCAGATCGGCGTCGGCGTCGAAGCCTGACGCTCCGACCAACCCGAAACGGGACCCCGTAGGCTTGCCTGCGGGGTCTCTTCACGTCATGGCAGGAGGAGAGAGGACATCAGGAGGCACAGGATGGCACAGCAGGAGACCGAAGCGGAGACCGCGCCCGATTTCACGCCAGCAGTCCCTGAGCGCGTCCTGGAGACCTTCCTCTCGGCCAGCCGCTGGCTGCTGGCGCCGTTTTATGTGCTGCTCGTCGTCGCGCTTGGCGGGCTGCTGGTGAAGGCGCTGCAGGAGGCCTGGCACTTCATCAGCCATGTCTTCTCCGCGACCGAATCCGACGTGATCCTCGGCGTGCTCTCGCTGGTCGACCTGACCTTCACGGGCTCGCTGATCGTCATCGTGATCTTCTCCGGCTATGAGAACTTCGTCTCGAAGATCGATCCGAAGGCGCATCGCGACTGGCCGGAATGGATGTCGCAGATCGACTTCTCCGGCCTCAAGCTGAAGCTGATCTCCTCGATCGTCGCGATCTCGGCGATCCAGGTGCTGAAGGCCTTCATGAATGTGAAGGCCTCCTCCGACCGCGACCTGACCTGGCTCGTCGCGATTCATGTCGTCTTCGTGGTGTCGGGGCTGGTGATGGCCTGGACCGACAGGATCTCCGGCGAAGGGCATGGCGGCAAGGGCGGGCATTGACGCGATAGGCGCCCCGTCGCCTACGCACTCAAGGCCGGATGCGCTCGAACATGGTGACCTCAGCGCTTTTGTAGGACGCCTGCCCGAAAGGCGCATAGCCCAGCTTTCCGGCCAGCCGGACCGAGGCCGTATTGTTGGGATTGATGATGCAGACGGTACGGGTCTGTGGCCGATTGGCGTCGAACCAGGCATGAGCCGCGCCCACGGCCTCTGCCGCGATGCCACGCCCATGCGCCGCTGTCGCCGTGATCCAGGCGGCTTCCGGATAGGGATCGAACACCTCGCCGAGGCCGCGATGGAAATCGGCGAGCCCGGTCTGGCCGAGGAGGCGGCCGCTCTCCTTCTCGATGATGACGAAAAGCCCATACCCCAGCAGCGACCAGTGCCCGGCATAGCGCAGCAGACGGTGCCAACTCTCCTCCCGCGACAGCGGCCCGCCGATGAAGCTCATGACCGCGGGGTCGGAGAGCAGCGCGTAGCTCGCCTCGAAATCATCCAGGACGGGCGGGCGGAGCAGCAGGCGTTCGGTCTCGATCATAACAGCTTTGAACCATTTCCAGCGCTCGTCGCCTATGGCGGAGATGCGCGCTCCCGGTTGCGCGCCGGACACATCGCCGGCGAAGATCCCACACCGCATAAATGTGAAGCAGCCACCATAAGTTCTCGATATGTTCTTGCGTGAGACCTGAAGCTCGACTAGCCTCACGCAAGGGCAAGGGGTGGCGCTGATGGTGACGCGGGTCGCGACGGTGGCGTTCGAAGGCATCGAGGCGCGCGCCGTCGATGTGCAGGTGCAGGTGACGCCGGGCGGCGTCGCCTTCATCCTGGTCGGCCTGCCCGACAAGGCCGTGGCTGAAAGCCGCGAGCGAGTGCGCGCCGCGCTGATCGCCTCGGGACTGGCGCTGCCGGCCAAGCGCATCACTGTCAATCTCGCGCCAGCCGACCTTCCAAAGGAGGGCAGCCATTACGACCTACCGATCGCGCTCGGCGTGATGGCGGCGATCGGGGCGATCCCGGCAGATGCACTGGCGGGCTACACGGTCCTGGGCGAGCTTGCGCTCGACGGCTCGATCACGGCGGTGGCCGGCGTGCTGCCAGCCGCCATCGCCGCCTATGGCAGGGGCCAGGGGCTGATCTGCCCGGCGGCGTCCGGCCCCGAAGCGGCCTGGGCCGCCGCCGATATCGACATCCTCAGCCCGCGTTCGCTGATCCAACTCGCCAATCATTTCAAGGGCACGCAAGTGATGGCCCGGCCGGAGCCGGCCGTGGCGCGGCAATCGGGCTCCCTGCCCGATCTCGCCGACATCAAGGGCCAAGAGAGCGCCAAGCGCGTCCTCGAAATCGCTGCGGCCGGAGGTCATAATCTCCTGATGAACGGGCCGCCCGGCGCCGGCAAATCGATGCTGGCGAGCCGGTTGCCCTCGATCCTGCCACCGCTGAACCCGCGCGAATTGCTGGAAGTCTCGATGGTGCTCTCGGTCGCAGGCCATCTCGCCGACGGCGCCCTGACCGACCGGCGGCCCTTCCGCGCGCCGCATCACTCGGCCTCGATGGCGGCGCTCGTCGGAGGCGGATTACAGGCCAAGCCCGGCGAGGTCTCGCTCGCCCATCACGGCGTGCTCTTTCTCGACGAATTGCCGGAGTTCCAGGCGCAGGCGCTCGATGCGCTGCGCCAGCCGATGGAGACCGGCGACGTGCTGATCTCGCGGGCCAATCATCGCGCCGTCTACCCGGCCCGCTTCCAGCTCGTCGCGGCGATGAACCCATGCCGCTGCGGCAGGGCGACGGAGCCGGGCTTCGCCTGTCGCCGCCAGCAGAACGAGCGCTGCATGGCGCAGTATCAGAGCCGCATCTCCGGGCCGATGCTCGACCGTATCGACATCACCATCGACGTGCCGGCGGTCACAGCGTCCGACCTGATCCTGCCGAGCCCGAGCGAGGGCTCCGCCGAGGTCGCGGCCCGCGTCGCGGCGGCAAGGCGGCTCCAGACGGCGCGGTTCGAGGCGCTCGGCCTCGGCGGCATCTCGACCAACGCCGCCTGCCCGGCGACGGTGCTGGACGAGATCGCGCGGCCCGACAATGCCGGCCTCAAGCTGCTCAGGGATGCCGCCGATGCGATGCGCCTGACGGCGCGGGCCTATCACCGTGTCCTGAAGGTGGCCCGGACGCTGGCCGATCTCGACGGCGAATCCAAGGTCGGGCGCATCCATCTGGCCGAGGCCCTGTCCTACCGCTCGCGCATCGACCAGGTTGCGCAGGCGGCGTAAGTCTTGGCCTTCTCGTGAGCCTTGGCCTTCTACGGACAGCGCCCGCTTGCGACGATGCGGGCTGCACGGTCTGCGGAACGCCCGCAGGGTTAACGTTTCATGCCGTTCGATCGCTAAACTTCGACGGTCCAACCAACTCTTTCTCAATAGGGCGATGATAAGCAGGGGACATGGCTTTCCCTTCGTCATCGCTGGCATTCTGGATGGCGGTCGCAACGGCGATCCTCGCAATCCTGTTCGCGCTCAAGCTGGCGCGGCAGCGCGACCGCGTCGTGCGCCAGGCCACCGAACTCGCCCATGACATCGAGACACTGAACGACCGGCTCTGGGCACTGGCCGATAGCGAGGAGCGCTATCGCAGCCTGATCGAGGCTCAGGGCGACCTGATCGTGCGCCGCGACGGCGAGCGGATCGTCTACGCCAATGCCGGCTATGCCTCCCTGCTCGGCT
Source organism: Allobosea sp. LjRoot9 (assembly GCF_964252745.1). Classification (NCBI taxonomy): domain Bacteria; kingdom Pseudomonadati; phylum Pseudomonadota; class Alphaproteobacteria; order Hyphomicrobiales; family Alloboseaceae; genus Allobosea; species Allobosea sp. LjRoot9. The sequence goes on from NZ_CAXUPC020000002.1 coordinate 590,660, forward strand.
TGAGCGAGGCCGAGGTCATCGGCAGCCAGGCGCAGCCGAGGCGCATCGCCTGCCGACCCGCTTTGGCGCTGGGCGACGGCGCCCGTGTCTTCGACGAGAGCCTGGCGACGCTCGAAGGCGAGCGCTGGATCTCCTGGGTCGAGACCGTCGTGCCGGTCGCGCTCGGCAAGACCGTGCTGCAGCGCGTCGGCCGCGACATCACCGCCCGCATCGCCGGCGAGCAGGAACTGGTCGAGGCCCGTGCCCGGGCCGAGAGCGCCAGCGAGGCGAAATCGCGCTTTCTTGCCACCGTCAGCCATGAATTTCGCACGCCGCTCAACGGCATTCTCGGCATGGCCGACCTGCTCGGCGACACCCGCCTCGACCCCGAGCAGACCACCTATGTCGGCGCGCTGCGGACCTCGGGCGAGGCGCTGCTCTCGCTCGTCGACGACATCCTCGACGTCGCCAAGGTCGAGGCCGGCAAGCTCGAATTGTCCGTGGCGCCCTTCGATCTCGGCCCGCTGGTCGAGACCGTCGGCGAATTGATGGCGCCGCGTGCCCAGGCGAAAGGCCTCGACATCGCGACCTATCTCGCCCCCGATCTGCCCAGCCGCCTGGTCGGCGACCGCGATCGGCTGCGCCAGATCCTGCTCAACCTCGTCGGCAACGCGATCAAGTTCACCGAGCATGGTGGCGTCGGCATCCGCCTCGATCGCGCCGGGGAGATGATCGAGATCACCGTCTCCGACACCGGGCCGGGCATCCCGGAAGACCGGCAGAAGGCGATTTTCGACGAGTTCGAGCAGGCGGACAACACCGCCACGCGCAGCCATGAAGGCACGGGGCTGGGTCTTGCCATCGTGCGGCGACTCGCCGCGCTGATGGGCGGCGAGGTCGGCGTCGAGAGCCGGCCTGGCGAAGGCGCGCTCTTTCGCGTCCGCCTGCCGCTCGGGGTCGCGGAGGCCGACGCGATCCTGGCCCCGCCGGACTGGCAAGGGCGGCGCGTGCTTGTCGTCTGCGCCGCCCCCTTCGCCGGGCGCTTCCTGGCGGACACGATCGCGACCACGGGCGCCACGGCCATGCTGGCAACCGGGCCCGACGGGGCGCTCGCCCTGCTGCGGCAAGACGCAGCTTACGACGCCATTCTCATCGATCAGTCGATCGGTCCGGACGCGGCGCGCGCACTGGCGGAAGCAGCGCGCCAGGCCGGGCCGGGCGAACGGTTGATCATGCTCTCCCCGACCGAGCGGCGGCAATTCGGCGTGCCGCGCGAGCAGGGCTTCACCGGCTTCCTGATGAAGCCGGTGCGGGCGCGCTCGCTCTATGAGCGCCTCTCGCCACGGCCGGAAGCCACCCTGCTCCCGCCGGATTCGCGTCAGGACGCGCCCGCTCCCATACTCCCGGTCGCGCCGCGGCTCACCGTGCTCGTCGCCGAGGACAACGAGATCAACGCCTTGCTGGCGACACGGACGCTGGAGCGGCTCGGCTGCGCCGCGATCTGGGCCCGCAACGGGCGCGACGCCATCAGCCATGTCGAGGCCAGCCTGAAGGGCGAGGCGGCAGCGCTTGACCTTGTCCTGCTGGACATCCGTATGCCGGAGCTCGACGGGCTCTCGGCCGCGCGCATCATCCGTACCATGGAGGCCGAGGCGAAAGCCGGCGCAAAACTGCCGCTGATCGCCGTCTCCGCCAATGTCTCCGCCGCAGATCGCAGCGCGGCGCAGGCCGCCGGCATGGATGATTGCCTGGCTAAACCTCTCGACCGCGCCGCGCTCAAACGCTGGCTCGACCATGTCGAAGGCGGCCTGATGTTGACTTTGAGTGCTTGAGACGGCGTCATAACGCTGACGCAGTTCTGTCGCGATCCTGTTAAATCGCCGGCGCTAGCGTTCCCATCGCCAGCATCGGCGGCGCAGGGGCAAGACGAGCCATGGCATTTGAGGTCTTTCGCGGCCACGATCAGCCGGCAAACCAATTGCCGGCCGGACATCCGTTCCTGGCGCGGCTGCGCAAGCTTGGCGGCCGCCCGGGCGAGTTCGACCCACTTTCAGGCACGCTCGGCCGTTCCGGCGCGCTCGAGGTCAGGCTGGCGCGAGGCCCACGCGAGATCTGGCGGGCACAACGGTTGCGCTACCGGGTGTTCTACCAGGAAATGTCGGCCAAGCCCGATGTCGTATCACGGATGTTCCGCCGCGACGCCGACCGTTTCGACGGGGCTTGCGATCATCTCCTGGTCATCGACCATGCCGCGCGCGGGCGCTTCGGCGGCACCAAGCCCAAAGTCGTCGGCACCTATCGCTTGATGCGGCAAGGCACGGCGACGCGCTTCGGCGGCTTCTACACGCAAGGAGAGTTCGACCTGCAGCCGCTGCTCGCGCGCCACCCATCCGCGCGCTTCCTCGAGCTCGGCCGCTCCTGCGTGCTCAAGCCCTATCGCACCAAGAAGACGGTCGAACTGCTCTGGCACGGCATCTGGGCCTATGTCCGCCACCATCGGATCGACGCGATGTTCGGCTGCGCCAGCTTCGACAGCACCGATCCCGACGCATTGGCGCTGCCGCTGAGCTTCCTGCACCACCATGCCCGTTCCGAAGGCGAATGGGGCGCCGCCGCCCGGCCCGACCGCAGCGTGGCGATGAACCGGCTCTCGGCGGAGGTGCTCGACGCCAAGCAGGCGCTGAAACAGATGCCGCCACTGATCAAGGCCTATCTCCGGCTGGGCGCCCGTTTCGGCACGGGCGCGGTGGTCGACCGGCAGTTCGGCACCACCGACGTGCTGGTGATCCTGCCCGTGGCCGCGATCGACCAGCGCTATCTCGATTATTACGGCGACGAGGGCCAGCGCTACGCGGCTTGAGGGCTTCAGAGCGTTTTCGAGCGAAGTGGACACCGGTTCGCTCGCGACAAACGCGAAGTTTGCGCGGAGAAAACGCGTTAAAACAAAGGAACTAGAGCTGTTGAACGATCCAATTGGATCGGAAACCGCTCTAGCTATTCCCCTGCCTCCGCCAGCGCCCGCAGGGCCTCGCGATAGGTGGGATAGCGGAGCGCGTAGCCGAGTTCCCGCTTCATCAGCGCGTTCGAGACACGCTTGTTCTCGCCATAGAAGCTCGCCGCCATGGGCGTCAGCTGCGCCGGATCGAACGGGGTCTCGGGCGGCGGCTCGATGCCGATCAGCCCGGCGGCGAAGCTCACCACATCCTGCGGCGGGGCGGGCTCGTCATCGGTCACGTTGTAGACTGCCCCGTTGCACGGCTTTTCGAGCGAGGCCAGCAGCACGCCGGCGATATCCTGCGCATGGATGCGGTTGAAGACCTGGCCGGGCTTGACCAGGCGCCGCGCCGTGCCCGCGCGCAGATTGACGATGCCGTTGCGGCCGGGGCCGTAAATGCCGGCGAGGCGGAAAATCTGCACAGGCTTTCCGGTCTTCTCCCCGAAGGCGAGCCAGGCCTTGTCGGTCGTGAGCCGCAGCGTCGAGCGCGCATTGGTCGGCCGGCATTCGGCTGTTTCGTCGATCCAGGCGCCGTCATGATTGCCATAGACACCGATGGTCGAGAGATAGCCGATCCAGCGCAGGTCGGGCGCAGCCGCAAGCTGCCCGGAGAGGCAGGCGAGCGCCGGATCGCCGTCCTCGCCAGGCTGCGCCGAGACCAGCACGGCATCGGCCTCCACGACGGCTTTGGCAAGCCGCGACGACACCGCGAAACCGTCGAAGACCAGGGTCGGAATGCCGGCGCGGCTGAGCGCTCCTGCCTTGTCGGCCGAGCGCACCGTGCCGGTGACCTCAAAGCCCTCAGCCAAAGCAGCACGCGCGAAAAAACCGGCGGTATAGCCGAGGCCGATAATGACGAGCTTCATGCGATGCATTCCGGCTGGGATGGGAGGGCGAGCCATTCGTGGCGGACATCCGCATCGGCCTCGCCTGCGAGGGCATGAGCGGCGAGGTGCCCGGCCCGCACTGGCGCGAGCCTGATCAGCGCCCAGGCAGCCATGGCGCGCACCAAAGGCGAGGCATCCGCGACCAGGGCCTCGGCGCTGGCGGCAAGCTCGGGCCGGTTGCTGTTGCCGATCGCGATCAGAACGTTGCGGATGAAGCGGTCGCGCCCCGTGCGCTTCACCGGCGTGCCGGCGAAGAGCGTGCGGAAGGCAGCGTCGTCCAGCGCCGCGAGATCGACCAATGGCAGCGCGTCGAGGCCACCCTTGAGCGCGAGCCGGGTTTCCTGCGCGGCGGCGGCGAACTTGTTCCAGGGGCAGACGGCCAGGCAATCATCGCAGCCGAAGACGCGGTTGCCGATGCCGGGGCGCAGCGCCGCATCGATATGGCCCTGATGCTCGATGGTGAGATAGGCGATGCAGCGGCGCGCATCGAGCTGATAGGGCGCGGGGAAGGCGTCGGTCGGGCAAATGTCGAGGCAGCGCCGGCAGGAGCCGCAATGGTCGCTCTCGGGCGCGTCCACCGGCAATTCGGCCGTGGTGTAGATCGCCCCGAGGAAGAGCCAGGAGCCGTGCTCGCGCGAGACCAGCACGGTGTGCTTGCCCTGCCAGCCGAGGCCGGCGGCCTCGGCAAGCGGCTTTTCCATCACCGGGGCGGTGTCGACGAAGACCTTGACGTCCGCCCCGCCCTTCGCAGCGAGCAGGCCCGCGACGCTTTTCAGCTTGCCCTTGATGACGTCGTGATAGTCGCGCCGCCGCGCATAGAGCGAGATCGCGGCCTTGTCGGGCTGACCGAGGATGGCAAGCGGGTCGCTATCGGGCGCGTAGCTCATGCCCAGCATCACGACGCGACGCGCCTCGCTCCAGAGCTTTCGCGGCGCGGCGCGCTCAGTGACGCGTTCCGCCATCCAGCTCATCTCGCCATGGTGGCCGGCCTCGAGCCAGGCCTGGAGACGCTCGGGAACCTGCGGGATGGCCTCAGTCGAAGCGATGCGGATGACGGCGAAGCCCTCGGCCCGGGCGCGCTCGACGACCGCCCGCTTCAGGCGCTCGCCTTTCAAAAATCCAGATTGTCGTAATGCGCGCTCGGAGCCATGCCCGGAATCCGGTCGGCCAGCAGCGGCCGGAAGCTCGGGCGGGACTTGATCCTCGCATACCATGCGCGCGCGGCCTCATCCTCTTCCCAGGGCACGTCGCCGAGATAGTCGACGCAGGAGAGATGCGCCGCCGCGGCGAGATCGGCATAGCTCAGTTCGGCCCCGGCGAGCCAGTTCCGCTTGGCAGTAAGCCAAGCGATGTAGCGCAGATGATAGCGCACATTGGCGCGCGCCGCGCGGATCGCGCTCATCTCGGGCGGCCCGCCGCCCTCGTCGCGGCTCATGAAGCGCTTCATCACCTTTTCCAGCACGAGCGGGGCGGTGATCTCGGCATCGAACTTCAGATTGAACCAGTCGAGCAGCCGGCGCACCTCGACACGCTCGCCCGGCCCTCCCGGCAAGAGGCGGCGTTCGGCCAGCGCCAGACCGCGCGTCTCGTCCAAATATTCGGCAATGACGCCGGCGCCGGGAACGGCAAGCCCGTTCTCCTCGCGGAAGACCGGCGTGGTGCCGGCCGTGTTGAGTTCAAGGAATTCGCGCCGCCGCTCCCAGACGCGCTCTTCGACCAGCTCGGCCTGCATGCCGAACTCGCCGAGAACCAGCCGGATGAAGCGCGAATGCGGGCATAGCGGATAATGAAAAAGGGTCGCCATGGCACTCATGAAACAGCGAGATGCGGCCGAAGCAGGGCCAGCGGAAAGGCGGGACGCAGCCATGCGCCAGGCGCTTGCTATAGTCCCAGGCCACGAAGGTCACAACCCGGGGGGTGTGTGGTGCCTCGATTTGCAGCCGCCGCATTGGCGAATTGGTAACCGAATTGCAAAGAGCTTGGTCCATGGAAGGGTGCGGTTTACCAAGCGCCGCGGCGCGCGATTCGCTTCAAAGGACAGCCTCTCATGCAAAACCTGATCGAAGCGGTCGTGCTCGGCATCGTCGAGGGACTGACCGAGTTCCTGCCGGTCTCGTCGACCGGCCATCTCCTGCTGCTCGGGCATTTCCTCGGCTTCGAATCCAACGGCAAGACCTTCGAGGTGCTGGTCCAGCTCGGCGCGATCCTGGCGATCATGCTGGTCTATTTCCGGCGCCTGCTCGATATCGCGCTGCGCCTGGGCAGCGACCCCGCCGCGCGGCGCTTCGTCATCGGCGTGCTCGTCGCCTTCCTGCCGGCGGCGCTGATCGGGGCCGTGCTGCACGGCTTCATCAAGAGCGTGCTGTTCAACCCGTTCCTGGTCTGCTGCGCGCTGATCGCAGGCGGGCTCGTGCTGCTGGTCGTCGACGAGCTCGAACTCGAGGTGAAGCACACCGACGCCACCACCTTCCCCCTGTCGATGTATCTCAAGATCGGCTTCTTCCAGTGCCTGGCGATGATCCCCGGCGTCTCGCGCTCGGGCTCGACCATCGTCGGCGCGATGCTGCTGGGCGCCAGCAAGCGCGCGGCGGCCGAATTCTCCTTCTTCCTGGCCATGCCGACCATGGCGGGCGCCTTCGCCTACGATCTGCTCAAGAGCTACAAAACCCTGACCTTCGACGATTCCCTGCTGATCGTCGTCGGCTTCGTGGCGGCCTTCTTCTCGGCTCTGATCGTGGTGCGCAGTTTCCTCGACTACGTCTCCAAGCGCGGTTTCGCGATCTTCGCCTGGTGGCGGATCATCGTGGGTCTGTTCGGCCTGGCGGGCTTGTGGATCGTCGGCTGAGAGCAGGATGCGAAAAAGTGGGCACCGGTTTTTCGCATTGATCCTGCTGTCAACGCTTGGATGAGAGACGGATTCAGACTTCAGATGGGATCCCTGCGTGATTCCAGCTGAAATCATCCGGCTCTAGCCCGATCGCTCACACCGAGCGCGGATCGCTCAGCGACTCCGTGATCATCTGAGCCTGCACCGCCGCCACGCGCGGCAGCGAGCCGGTCTGGCGCTCGATCATGCGGTGAACGACAGGCGGGTTCTCGCCCTTGTGCAAGGCGCGGACGCGATCGCCGATCTCGGCATCAGCCTGGGTGACGCGCTGGTTCTGGCGGATGTACTCGACCCAGGTCGGGCTGTCGTAGCGCTCGACCCAGAGCTCCGCATTGGTCAGATCGCGCAACAGCGTCCAGTGGCGCGCACCATCGCGGCGACGAATGCGGCGGCGCTCGGCCATCGCGTTGAGGAAAACGACGACGTCCTCCTCGCGGATCAGGTATTCGATGGTGACGATGACCGGTCCGCTGCGCGGCTCGATATCGACTGCGACCTTGGGCTCGCGCCAGCGGCTCAGCGGATCGAGGTTGAGCGCCTCCAGCGGCGGCAGGGCGTAGCGCAGGCCGAGCGCCGCGCCGACCAGAAGGATGACGGCCGCCATCAGCAGCGCCTGCTCGGTGCCGTAATGCAGGACCGCCCTGCCCCAGGCCCAGCTGCCGATCGCCATGCCGCCGAAGGCGCCCATCTGATAAAGCGCCAAGGCCCGACCGACGACCCAGCGCGGCGCCGAGAGCTGCACCGTGGCGTTGAAGGTCGAGAGCGTCAAAACCCAGCAGGCGCCGCCGACGCAGAGCGCCGGCATGGTCAGCCACAGGCTCGTGCTGACGGCGATCAGCGCAACGGAGACGGCAAAGGCGAGGAAAGTCATCCGCACCAGCGCCTCGGTGGTGAGCAACCGGCGCAGCCTTGCACTCATGAAGGCGCCGCCGACCGCACCGACCCCGAAGGCTCCGAGCAGCACGCCGAAGATCAGCGGACCGCCCTGGATGAGGTCGCGCGCGATCAGCGGCAGCAAGGCGAGAGCGACGATGCCGCCGAAGCCGAAGGCGAAGGCGCGCAGGATGACGCTGCGGATATTGGGCGACATCGCGACATAGCGCAGCCCCGCCCCCATCGCAATCCAGAGCGTCTCGCGCGGCAACAGGCGCTCGACCTTGGGCGGCCGCCAGCGCGCCAGCACCGTGATCAATGCAATATAGCTCAGCGCATTGATGGCGAAGGCAGCGAAGGCTCCGGCCGCCGCGACGATGGCGCCGCCGATCGCGGGCCCGACGCTGCGGGCGATGTTGAAGGCGACGCTATTCAGCGTCACCGCGGCGGGCACATCCCGGCGCGGCACCATATCGCCGACGGAAGACTGCCATGCCGGGTTGTTCAAGGCCGTGCCGCAGCCGATCAGGAAGGTGAAGGTCAGCAGCCACCAGGGCGTGATCAGCCCGGACCAGGAGAACACCGCGAGCGCGATCGAGACGACGAACATGAAGCCCTGCGCGGTCAACATGATCTTGCGGCGGTCGTAATTGTCAGAGACTGCGCCCGCAGCCAGCGAGAACAGCATCACCGGCAGCGTCGTCGAGGCCTGCACCAACGCGACCATGTCGGGCGAGGCCGCGATCGAGGTCATCATCCAGGAGGCGCCGACAGCCTGGATCAGCCCGCCGAAATTCGAGGCGAGGCTGGCGAACCAGACTTTGCGGAAGATCGGCTGCTGCAGCGGCACGAAGGGCGAGGTGCGCTCCGAGGACAATTCGATGCCCTCCGAGGCGAGATCAGCGGCGGCGACATCTTCGACAGGCTGGGCGTGAGGATCGACAGGCATGCCACAGGGTTAGAGCCTGCGGCGCGGGCTGCCAACCATGAAAGATCGGCTCCGCCTTCAAGCACCCGTCTGTGCCGGAACGCCATCGCTGCGACGCGCTCGGCGCGGCTTGGCCACTGGCGCCCGCCAGGCATGAACGGCCGCGACAGCAAGCCCAACCAGCGCCACCCAATGCCCCGGCCGCAGGAAGCCGAGATCCTGATAGACCACCACATCGGCATTGGCCTGGAAGACGTCCCAAGCCGAGACACCGCTCGTCAAGGCATACCAGGCCGTCTCGCAGAGCGCCGTGGCGAGCCCGGTCAAAAGCGCTGCCGCGATCAGCACCGGTGTGGTCGTCGCGATCTTCAATCGGTTCAGCCCGCGATAGAGCAAGAGCAGCGCGAAGAGCCCGTTCAGCAGCGCCGGCTGGGTGACGTCGATCTTCGACTGCAAGGCGAAATGCAGCAGGCCCAGCCCGGTGATCAGGTAGACGAGATTATGCAGGCGCTGCCAGTTCTTCGCGCCCATCCGGCGAATCATCCCGTCCGTCGAGGTGACGCCGAGCGCGGTCAGGCCGAGCAGCGCGGTGAAACCGATCGTCAGATAGAAGCGCTTGACGATCTCGGAGACGATCAGGCCCCAGTCGAAGGCGAGGTCGATGCAATAGAGCGTCAGATGCCCCGCTGCATAGGCCAGCACCGAGAGGCCGAGCATGCGGCGGATGCCCAGCAGCTTGCCCCAATCGAGAATGCGCCGGAGCGGCGAGACCGCAAGCGTGACCAGGAGCAATCGGATCGCCCAGGTGCCGGTATCGTGCACCGCCCGCGTCCAGGGCTTCGAGCCGAGCTGGCCGGTCCAGGCCTCATAGGCCAGGATCAAGGCCGGCACGAGCACCAGCGCGAAAGCAAGCGCACGCAAGGCCGAGAACCGCCCCTGCCGATCCAGCCATGGCAGCCATCCGTCCACGCCATTCTCCCGCTTACTGTTCGCCCTTTGCAGATACGCGACAGCCCTTGCCTCTGTCTTGCACGTCTGCACACAAGGACGTGAGGATGAAACTGGAATGTAACTACAAATCGTAGTAGCATGCCTGAATTCGAATGGGATCCCGAGAAGGACACTGCCAATGTCGCCAAGCATGGTGTCGCCTTCGAATTTGCAAAACGCATTTTCGAGGGACCGGTGCTGAGTTGGATCGATGACCGCGTCGATTATGGCGAGGTTCGCGAGATCAGCATTGGCGTCATCGATAGCTTTGTCATGCTCGTCGTCGTGCATACCGAGCGCGACGGCCGCATCCGCATCATCTCGGCCCGACCGGCCTCTCAAAAGGAAAGGCAGCGCTATGAAACCTCCCTATGACAAACCGCTGTCGCCCGAGGCTCTCGCCGCGCTCAAGGACGACGAAATCGATTTCAGCGACATCCCCGAACTGGACGAGACCTTCTGGAAGAATGCGAAGCTGGTCGAGCCCGACCGCACGCAACTGGTGACTTTGCGCGTCAAGAAATCGGTCCTGGAAGCCTATAAGGCCCAGGGCCGTGGCTATCAGACCCGCATGAACGCTGTTCTCGAAACCTATGCCCGTTCCCAACTCAAGCGGACTTCATGATGCCGACCCAAACCTCGCCCACCGTCGTCTTCGATGTCGGCAATGTCCTGCTCCGCTGGGATCCGCGCCTGCTCTATCGCGAATTGATTCCCGATCCCGCGAAGCTCGACTGGTTCATGCAGAATGTCTGCACCGCCGCCTGGAACATCGAGCAGGATCGCGGCCGCTCCTGGGAGGAGGCCGTGGCGCTGCTGGTCGCGGCCCATCCCGAATGGACGCACGAGATCAAGGCCTTCGACGAGCGCTGGCACGAGACGGTGCCCGGCGTGATCGAGGACAATGTCGCGCTGCTCGCCGAGCTCAAGGCTAAGGGCGAAAAGGTCTACGCCATCACCAATTTCTCGCGCGAGAAATGGGCGGAATGCCTGATCCGCTTCCCCTTCCTGCAAAGCTTCGACGGCGCGATCGTCTCGGCGCATGAAGGCCTGATCAAGCCGGATGTCGCGATCTACCGCACGCTGCTGGAGCGCTACGCCCTGAGCGCGCCCGACTGCATCTTCATCGACGACAGCCACAAGAATATCGAAGCGGCGCGCGCCGTCGGCATGAAGGCCGTGCACTTCGTCGAGCCGCTCGATCTGCGGGCGGAGCTGCGGGGGTTGGGCGTCCTGCTCTGAAGCGTCGTTTTCTCGGGACGCCTGCCCTCAAACGGCGTGGCAACCATCGAGAACCGGGGCAGCCTCCGACCAGCACCAGCGCCCGCCGCCATCGCGTTTGGCGGCGTAGAGGGCCATGTCCACGCGCTCCAGCAGAGAGCTACTCTCGGCCTCGCCGGGGCCAGCCAGGGCGATGCCGGCACTGGCGCCGATCGTCACCGCCTCGCCCAGATCGAACGGCTTGCCCAGCACCATCACGGCATGCCGGGCGAGGTTTTGCGCCGCGCTGACATCGGGCACGCCGGCCTGGAAGGGGAACAGCAGCATGAATTCGTCGCCACCCATGCGCGCCACGATGCCCTGCCCGCCCATGCAGCCGCGCAAGCGCTGCGCCACCTGGCGCAACAGCGCGTCGCCGGCATGGTGGCCGAGCCGGTCGTTGATCGGCTTGAAGCCATCGAGATCGAGCGCAATGACGACGTGGGGTGTATCGACCGACTCCAAAGCGGCAAGGAACGCCGCCCGATTCGGCAGCCCGGTGAGCACGTCATGGCTCGCCTGATGAGCCAAAGCGAGCTTGGCCTCCAGCCGGTCGATGAAGGCCGTGCTGAGATGACGCGAGGCCTCGCGCAGCGTGACCCAGAACAAGAGCAGCATCGCGGCGCCAAGCTTGTAAGGCAATTCGGGGCGCATGAAGCCACCGAGCGCGACCGGAGCCAGCAGCATTGCAGCGGTGAGCAGTACGATCCAGGGACGCACCGCTGCGCGCGAGACCATGCCGACACAAAACGACATCGCCAGACCGAAGCTGATCCAGGCGCCCGGGGCATCTCCGAGTTCGAGAGCACGATAGGAGAGTAGGCCGAGCGCGAGGCCGAAGGCGCTGGAGCGCAGCCCATAGGTGCGCTCCCAATGCAGCACCTCGGCCGGGGTCAATGGGCAGCCGCGCGGATAACGCAGCAAACCGGAGATGCGCAGCGCCGCCGTGAGCAGAACCAGAACCGCGATCACGGCATAGCCCTGGTCGCCACTGACCGTTGCGAGCGCCACGGCACCCATCAATGCCGTCAGCGCGATCGCGCCGACCTGGGGCAGCGCAGTGTAGAGAAGATCCACGAGCTCGCGATGCACGCTCGGGTGCAACGGCAAGGCGGGCGCGCGATTCGACCGGGGCATGCCCCGAGCCTTAGCCACAGCTTGCTAACCAGAGGTGGAGACGTTGCGTCAGCTTCCCCTCCACGCCTCTCCTGTAGCCTCAGCTATCCATCTTCAGCGCGGCGATGAAGGCTTCCTGCGGGATTTCGACCTTGCCGAACTGCCGCATCTTCTTCTTGCCTTCCTTCTGCTTCTCCAGAAGCTTGCGCTTGCGGGTGGCGTCGCCGCCATAGCATTTGGCGGTGACGTCCTTACGCAGGGCGCGGATGGTCTCGCGGGCGATGATCTTGCCGCCGATCGCCGCCTGCACCGGGATCTGGAACATGTGCGGCGGGATCAGTTCCTTGAGCTTCTCGCACATGGCGCGGCCGCGTGCGTCGGCGCGCGAGCGGTGCACCAGCATCGAGAGCGCATCGACCGGCTCGGCATTGACCAGGATCGACATGCGCACGAGGTCGCCCTCGCGATAGTCGGTGATGGCGTAGTCGAAGGAAGCATAGCCCTTCGAGATCGACTTCAGCCGGTCGTAGAAATCGAACACCACCTCGTTCAGCGGCAGGTCGTAGACGACCTTGGCGCGGGAGCCGACATAGGACAGGTCGGTCTGGACGCCGCGACGGTCCTGACAGAGCTTCAAAACCGAGCCGAGATATTCGTCGGGCGTGAAGATCGTCGCCTTGATCCAGGGTTCCTCGATCGTCTCGATCTTCATCACATCGGGCATGTCGGCCGGGTTGTGCAGTTCCAGCACCGAGCCGTCGCGCAGATTGAGATGGTAGACCACTGACGGCGCGGTCGAGATCAGGTTGAGGTTGAACTCGCGCTCCAGCCGCTCCTGGATGATCTCCAGATGCAGCAGCCCGAGAAACCCGCAACGGAAGCCGAAGCCGAGCGCCGCCGAGGTCTCCATCTCATAGGAGAAGCTGGCGTCGTTCAGGCGCAGCCGGCTCATCGCAGCCCGCAGCACCTCGAAATCGGCCGCATCGACCGGGAAGATGCCGCAGAACACCACCGGCTGCACCGGCTTGAAGCCGGGCAATGGGTTCGGCGTCTGGCGCTTGTCGTCGGTGATGGTGTCGCCGACCGCGGTGTCGGCGACCTCCTTGATCGAGGCGGTGAAGAAGCCGACTTCACCGGGGCCGAGCTCCTTGACCTCGAGCATCTTGGGCTTGAACACGCCGACGCGGTCGACGCCATAGGCGGCATTGGCCCGGATCATGCGGATGGTCATGTTCTTCTTCAGCACGCCGTCGATGACGCGCACCAGAACGACGACGCCGAGATAGGCGTCGTACCATGAGTCGACCAGCAGGCATTTCAGCGGCGCATCGATGTCGCCCTTGGGCGCCGGCAGCCTGGTGACGATAGCCTCCAGCACGCCCTCGATGTTGATGCCGGTCTTGGCCGAGATCGGCACGGCCTCGGAGGCGTCGAGCCCGATCACGTCCTCGATCTGCTGCTTGATGCGCTCGGGCTCGGCGGCAGGCAGGTCGATCTTGTTCAGGACCGTAACGATCTCATGGCCCGCATCGAGCGCCTGATAGACGTTGGCAAGCGTCTGCGCCTCGACGCCCTGCGAGGCGTCGACGACCAAGAGAGACCCTTCGCAGGCCGCCAGCGAGCGTGAGACCTCATAGGCGAAGTCGACATGGCCGGGCGTGTCCATCAGGTTCAGGATGTAATCCTTGCCATCCTGGGCGCGGTAGTCGAGCCGCACCGTCTGGGCCTTGATGGTGATGCCGCGCTCTTTCTCGATATCCATCGAGTCGAGCATCTGCTCGCTCATATCGCGCGCCGCCACCGTGCCGGTGGTCTGGATCAGCCGGTCGGCCAGCGTCGATTTGCCGTGGTCGATATGCGCCACGATCGAGAAATTGCGGATGTTGTCGAAACTGCGGGTGCTCATGGGCGCGCAATAGCAGCGATGCCGCATCCCGCCAAGGGTTTGCCGCCAACGGTTTGCGGCGTTTGCGGCTATTCCGCCGCGGCAAGTTGCTGCTGGGCCGGGCAGGGCTCCAGCGCCCAGGTCAGGGCGCGATAGTCGAAGCCGCTCTCCAGTGTCGGCTTCACGACTGCGAAATAGGGCGAGATGTCGAAATCGCGCGGCATGTAGAGCGAATGGTGCCGGATATGCAGGATCTCCTCGAAATCCTCCTTGTCCATCGCCTGCGCATATTCGACGGTCGGCAGCACGGGATAACGCGCCGCCTCAAAAGCCTGCGCGATCAGGGTGGAACAGATCGCCCGCGTCGGATCGCCCGAGCCCAGCGCGATCATGCGCCGGCGCCATGATGGCGGGGCCCAGGGGATCGGGATCAGCCAGCGCATCAGATCGAGGATGTTCTTGAGGTCGTACTGGGTGCCGAGCCGCTCCAGCACATAATCGACGACAATGGCACGGCCCTCGCGGTCAAGCGCCTGGGGACGGCAGATGCGGGTGCCGAAAGCGCCGTATTTCGACAGCGGCGAGAGCACGCAGCCGACGTCCATCTCGACCTCGGCCAGCACCAGCGGCTCGCCCTGCTCGCTGAACTGCCCGGTCTCCCCGACGTAAAGAGCCGCATGCGACCAGGTCGATTGCGTCAGATACTTGATCGCGGCCGAGACCTTCATGCTGCCTTCGACCAGCAGGACATCGCCCGGCCGCAACGCCGATTGCAACCGGGCCAGCGCCTTGGCGTCGACCGGGCGGGCTTCCGGCTTGCCGCGGGTGATGAACCCGACGACGGAACGCCCGAGAAGTTCAAGACCGCGATTCATGGCCGCTTCCCCCGTGTCGCTTCTTTCGCGACCCGCGCCCTTCAAGAGCGTCGTTTGAGGCTCATCAAAGCGCGGATTCCTGAATCTTTCCGGAAACGCGACCTGTCGCGGCGCCCAGACTTGGAAATGTGGTGAAAGCCGAGTTCACGCTGCGTCAGAAGCAAGCGACGACGAAGGCCCATGTTTGGGCTTGACATTCTCATATAGTAGAATAATTCTCAGTATCATGGAAATGATGGATGACCTCGAACTCGATCAGCGGCTCGGCGCGCGCATCAAGGCGCTGCGCCAGAGCCGCAGCCTGACGCTCGACATGCTGGCCGAACGCTCGGGCGTCAGCCGCGCGATGATCTCGCGGGTGGAGCGGGGCGAATCGAGCCCGACGGCCGCGCTGCTGGACCGGATCTGCGCCGGCCTCGGAATTGTTCTCTCGGTACTGTTTCGCGACGAGGGCCATGCCGGCCCGCTCGCGCGGCGCGCCGATCAGTCGGTCTGGACCGATCCGGCCAGCGGCTATGTCCGGCGCAACGTCTCTCCCGCAGGAACCGGCTCGGGGATCGAGATCGTCGATGTCGAGATGCCGGCGGGCGGGCGCGTGCTGCTCGACGCACCGCGCAGCGCCCATCGGCTCGACCAGCAGGTCTGGGTTCTGGCCGGCGAGATGGTGGTCACGCTTGGTGGCATCGAGCACCGGCTGGCGGCGGGAGATTGCCTGCAGATGCTGCTCGACGGGCCGATCGCCTACCACAACCCCGGCAGTGTGCCCGCCCGCTATGCCGTCGTGCTGACCACCTCCGGCTGAACGCCGCCCAAAGGATGAAGCTGATGCCGGTTGATGCCATCGTGATCGAAACGCTCGCCCCGGAGGCCGCCAGCAACGCCATCCCGGCGCTGGTCGAGATCCTGCGCGACAGCGTCGCGAACGGGGCCTCTGTCGGCTTCATGGCGTGGAATACGCCGGAGGATTACCGCGGCTTCTGGACCGGGGTCATCGACGAGGTCGGCGCTGGCCGCACGGTGCTGCTGATCGCAAGGTTGGCCGGGGAGATCGTCGGCACGGCGCAGCTTCAGCTGATCGGCAAGCCCAACCAGCCGCACCGCGCCGAGATCGCCAAGGTGCTGGTGCACTCCTCGGCACGGCGTCAGGGCCTCGGCGAAAAGCTGATGCGCGCGGCCGAAGATGCAGCGCACAATGCCGGGCGCACGCTTCTGGTGCTCGACACTGACGAGGCCGGCGCGGCCCGGCGGCTCTATGGCCGCCTCGGCTGGACCGAGGTCGGCACGATTCCCCGCTTCGCCCTGATGCCGGACGGCCGCGATTGCGGCTCGACCTTCTTCTACAAGACGATCGGCTGATACAAGACGTAGGCTGAGCCTCTCAGGCCTCGGGCGCGGCCTGGCGGAAATAGGGCTCGACCTCGCCCTTGAGCTTCACCGTCATCGGATTGCCGAAGCGGTCCTTGGCATTGCCGGCGGTGAGGCGCACCCAGCCCTCGCTGACGCAATACTCCTCGACATTGGTCTTATCGACGCCCTTGAAGCGCACGCCGATATCGCGGGCGAGCAGCTCCTCATTGTAATGCGGGCTGTTGGGGTTCGAGGAGAGACGGTCGGGGAGCGTGTCGGTCATCTGATAAAGCCTTGACGTGCAGATTTCGGGCGGCAGGAAGGCCGCGTTGGCGGCAGAGGTAGCGCGAACCGGCGGCGATGCCAAATCGAGCGTGTCAGCCGCCACCGGCCTGCTCGATAAGCGCCGCCACCGCGCGCTGGCCCCTCTGGCGAGCATGGGCGAGCGGCGACACGCCATCCTTGTCGGCGAGACGGGGATTGGCTCCGGCATCGAGCACGAGCTTTGCCACCTGCTGATGGCGCGGGCCGCCATCACCGAGGATCACGATTTCCAGCAGGCAGGTCCAGCCGAGATCATTGACGTGATCGAGGTCGATGCCGCTGGTCAGCAGCAGCTTCACGGCCTCGACATGAGCGCGCTCGCAGGCGGGAATCAGGGCGTTGCCACCATAGCGGTTGCGGATCGTCAGATCGGGCTTGCGCGGCAGCATCACTGCTATGATCTCGGCACGTCCCAACGCCCCGGCCAGAAGCCAGGGCGTGTCGCGATTGGCGGCCTGCGTATTCGGGCTCGCACCGGCATCGAGCAAGGCCTTGGCGGTCGCGACATGGTTTCCGGCAACGGCCAGCAGAAGAGCGGAGCGACCCTGCGAGTCCTGTGCTTCGAGCGGAGCGCCGGCCACGACGAGCCTGGCCACCTCGTCGGCGCGTCCTGCGGCTGCGGCATCGATCAATGCAGGCCCTGCAGCAGCGGCGGCGGTCGTCATCAGCATCAAACCCAAAAGCGCTGCACGCAGGCAGCCGACACGCATTACCGCCCGCCGTCGAGCAGCCGCCCGACCACCTTGGCGGTATAGTCGACCATCGGCACGATGCGGGCGTAGTTCAGCCGTGTCGGGCCGATGATGCCGACGACACCGACGATGCGCTGCTCCGCGTCGCGGAAGGGCGCGGCCACCATCGAGGAGCCCGACATCGAGAACAGCTTGTTCTCGGAACCGATGAAGATGCGCACGCCATCGCCGGCCTCGGCCCGGGAGAGCAGATCGATGACATCGGTCTGCGTCTCGAGATCGCCGAAGAGCAGGCGGATGCGCTCGAGATCCTCCTGCGCCTTCAGGTCCTCCAGCAGATTGGCCTGGCCGCGCACGATCAGATGGCGGTCGGTCGAGGGACCCGACGAGGTCGCGATGCCGCTCTCGACGAGCTTTGCGGTCAGCGCATCGAGCTCGCTTTCCATCTCAGCGCGGTGCTCGGCGATCTCGCGGCGCAGATCGCCCAGCGTCTTGCCCATGATGCGGGCGTTGAGGAAATTCGCGGCCTCCGTCAGCGCCGAGGCCGGCAGGCCGGGCGGCAAGGCGAGCAGCCGGTTCTCGACCGTGCCGTCATCGGCCACCAGCACGACGAGCGCACGAGCGGGATCGAGCCGGACGAATTCGATATGCTTGAGGCGGGCATTGGCCTTGGTGGTGACGACGACGCCGGCGCCGCGCGAGAGGCCCGAGAGCAGGGCCGAGGCCTCTGTCAGCGTCGCATCGAGCGTGCGGTTGGTGGCGGCGGCCTTCATCTGCGCCTCGATGCGGGTGCGCTCGTCGGAGGTGAGGTTGCCGACCTCCATCATGGCATCGACGAAGAAGCGCAGGCCTCGTTCCGTGGGCAGGCGCCCGGCAGAGGTATGCGGCGCATAGATCAACCCGGCCAGTTCGAGGTCGGTCATGACGTTGCGCACGGTCGCAGGCGACAGCGTCATCGGCAGCAAGCGAGCGATGTTGCGCGAGCCGACCGGCTCCCCGGTGGTGAGGTAGCCGTCGATGATCTGACGGAAAATCTCGCGCGAGCGCTGATCGGTCTCGATCAGGCCGCCGGGGGATTCAGGGCGCGGCGTATGGGCGCTCATTTCAGCGATAAAATGGCTGTGACATGCGGTTATTGTCGGCTCTGACCTGCGAGGGATCAAGCGGAAACGGCAAATGAAGGCTGCGGGGAACTCTTCTCCCGCGAGGAGAGGAGCGGCGTGTCAGTCTCGGGCGGAGCCAGGGCGCGCTTCCCTTCTCCCCTCGCGGGAGAAGGTGGATCGGCGAAGCCGAGACGGATGAGGGGGCGCTGTGAGCTTTCCAACTAGCTGAACACGACGCCAACCGGACAGGGCACGGCGCCCCCTCATCCGGCGCTGCGCGCCACCTTCTCCTGCCAGGGGAGAAGGGAGAAGCGTCACGTATCCAGCCCCAACCTTGCCGCCCCCGGCTCAACCGCTTACAAGCCGCCAACTTCGAACAATCAGGATGCTCCCATGCGACCCTCCAAACGCGCGGCCGACGAAATGCGCAAGGTCACGCTCGAACGCGGCGTGGTGCGCTATGCCGAGGGTTCCTGCATGGTCTCATTCGGCGAGACCCGGGTGCTCTGCGCCGCGACGGTGGAAGAAAAGGGTCCGCCCTGGCTGCGCGGCACCGGCAAGGGCTGGGTCACCGCCGAATATGCGATGCTGCCGCGCGCGACGCATGAGCGCAATCGCCGTGAGGTCACCTCCGGCAAGCCGTCGGGCCGCACACAGGAGATCCAGCGGCTGGTCGGGCGCTCGCTTCGCGCCGTGGTCGACCTGACCGCGATCGGCGAGCGCCAGATCGTAGTCGATTGCGACGTGCTCCAGGCCGATGGCGGCACCCGCACGGCCTCGATCACCGGGGCGTGGGTCGCGCTGCATGACGCGCTGAAATGGATGGAGGGCCGCTCCATGCTGAAGGGCTCCAACCCGCTCAAGGACCATGTCGCAGCGATTTCCTGCGGCATCGTCGCCGGCAATCCGGTGCTCGATCTCGACTATATCGAGGATTCCGGCGCGCAGACCGATGCGAACTTCGTCATCACCGGCGGCGGTGGCCTTGTGGAAGTGCAGGGAACGGCCGAAGGCGCACCCTTCTCGGAGGAGGAGCTTCTGGCGCTGCTCAAGCTCGCCAAGGGCGGCGTGAGCAGGCTTGTCGCGTTGCAGAAGGCAGCGGTGGCGTAAGAGGGAAGCGGCGATGGATTGGCTGACGACGCTTTCAGGAGTTGTGGTCGGCCTTGTCATCGTCGGAGCGATCATCGTTCTGGCATTCAGGGCCGAGCGCAAACCACGCCGAAAGCCGTCTCGATTCGCTCCTCCGTCCGGCAATTCAGATCACGCCGCGAGTGCCGGAACACCACCGGATAGCGGCAATCCCTAGAGATGAAGAGGCAAAGACCGTGACCAGCCACCGCCTCCTCACTGGCAAGGTCGTGATCGCGACCCATAACCAGGGTAAATTGCGCGAGATGCGCGATTTGCTCGAGCCTTACGGCATCGAGCTGGTCTCGGCCGGCGAGCTCGGCCTGCCCGAGCCGGACGAGGACGGCTACATGTTCGCCGAGAACGCCGCGATCAAGGCAGTCGCCGCGACCAAGGCCTCCGGCCTGCCGGCGCTCTCCGACGATTCCGGCATCTGCATCGATGCGCTCGACGGCGCGCCGGGCCTGTTCTCTGCCAATTGGGCCGGTCCGGGCAAGGACTTCGCACCGGCGCTCGCCCGCGTACAAGTCGAGCTGTCCAAGCGCGGCGCGACCGCGCCCGACAAGCGCCGGGCGCATTTCGTCTCGGCGCTGGTGATCGCCTGGCCCGACGGGCATCAGGAACTGTTCGAGGGCCGCGTTTTCGGCGAGATCGTCGATGCACCGCGCGGGCTCGGCGGCTTCGGCTATGACCCGATCTTCCGGCCGGACGGTCACGCCAAAACCTTCGGTGAAATGGCCACGCACGAAAAGCACGGCATTCCCGAGGATGGTTCGGCCGGGCTCTCACATCGGGCGCGTGCCTTCCACGAACTCGCCGCCGCCTGCCTGAGGAAGCCCTCATGACCAACGCGGCCGCCTTCACCGAGCGGCCAGGCGCGATCCTGCATCCGACCGCGGATGCCGGTTTCGCGGTCTATGTGCATTGGCCATTCTGCCTGGCCAAATGCCCTTATTGCGACTTCAACTCCCATGTCCGGCATGCGCCGCCCGACCAGGCGCGCTATGTCGCGGCCTTCCGGCGCGAGATCGCCCATCGTGCAGAGCTCACGCCCGGCCGCACGGTCTCCTCGATCTTCTTTGGCGGCGGCACGCCGTCCCTGATGGAAGGCCGTACGGTTGGTGCGATCCTCGATGCGATCGGCGAGCATTGGGCCGTCGATCCCCATTGCGAGGTCTCGCTGGAGGCCAACCCGACCAGCGTCGAGGCCGGGCGCTTCCAGGATTTCCGCGCGGCCGGCGTCAACCGCGTGTCGCTCGGCGTACAGGCGCTGAACGACGCCGACCTCAAGGCGCTGGGCCGGATGCATTCGACGCAGGAGGCACTGGATGCTGTCGCGATCGCGCGCAAATATTTCGAGCGCTACTCCTTCGACCTGATCTATGCCCGCTCGGTCGAGCAGACGCCGGCCTTGTGGCGCGCCGAGCTCGAACTCGCGATCAGCCATGCGGCCGAGCATCTCTCGCTCTACCAGCTCACCATCGAGCCCGACACGGCCTTCGAGCGGCTGTTCAAGGCCGGCAAGCTCGCGATCCCCGATCACGAGGCGGGGGCAGCGCTCTACGAAGTCACGCAGGAGATCACGGCCAAGCACGGCATGCCGGTCTACGAGATCTCGAACCACGCCAAACCCGGCGCCGAATGCCGGCACAATCTGGTCTATTGGCGCTATGGCGAATATGCCGGCATCGGGCCCGGCGCGCATGGCCGATTGGTGACGGCGCAGGGCCGCATGGCGCATTCGACCGAAAAGAGCCCGGAAGCCTGGCTGACCCGCGTCGAAGCGGAAGGGCATGCGCTGGTCGAGGACGAGCTGCTGAACGCCGAAGCCCAGGGCGACGAGTACCTGCTGATGGGGCTGAGGCTGGTCGAGGGCATCGACCCGGCCGTATTCAAGGCCCTGTCCGGGCGGAGTTTGCGCGAACCCCGCGTCACGAGCCTGATCCTGGATGGGCTGCTGACCCGAAAGCCCGGCGGCAAGCTCGCGGCGACCCCCGACGGCGCGCTGCTGCTCAACGCGCTGGTGGCTGATCTGGCGGCGTGAAGCGCCGTCATTCCCGGGCGAAGCTAAGCAGACCCGAGAATCTTTTTCATGAGATGCTCGGGTCAAGCCCGAGCATGACGGAAGGCTTACTGCGTCTTCGGCCCGAGATCGCGCGGGGCGGCGTTGACCGTGACGATCTGGCCGTTACGCAGCTCCAGCACCGCCAGCCCGCGCTCGTTCTGGCCATCGGGCCGGAAGCGGAAGACGCCGTCGGCGCCCGCAAAGCCCGAGGCGTTGGTCAGTACGGCTTCCGAGAAGCGCTGCGAACCTTGCGTACGGGCAAGCGCGGCGGCCAATGAGACCGCGTCATAGGCCAGGGTCGCGGTGCGGGTCGGGGCGCTGTTGAAGCGCTGCTGGTAGCGCCCGGCGAAGGCGTTGAAGCCGGCCGTGTCGGGCGAGGCGAACCAGCCGCCCTGGATCGCCGGAACGCGCGCAACCGCGCCGTCGTTCCAGACGCCGGTGCCCAGCGGCTTGACCTTGGTCGGGTCGAACCCGCCCTGCTGCAAGGCCAGGCCCAGGGCCGGCATGGTGTCGGCGGCAGCCGGCACGAACAGCGCGTCGGCCTGCGGCAGCGACGGAGCGAGCCTGCCGACCGCCGCGCGCATGCTGTTGGCGTCGCCGCCGAAGCGCTCGATCGCCACAGTGCGCGCGCCGCGGTCGGCGACGGCCTGCTGGAAGGCAGCCTCGACGACCTTGCCGTAAGCGGTGTCCGGCACCAGCGCGGCGAAGGATTTCTTCCCCTGCGCAGAGGCGTAAGCGATGACGCGGTTGACGTCGTTCTCGGGCGGGAAGGACAGCAGGTAGACGCCACGCGTCGCGACATTGCTGTCGCTGGAGAAGGCCATGACCGGGCGGTTGGCAGAGCGCGCGACCTGCGCCGCAGCCTGGACGGAGGGCGCAAAGAGCGGGCCGATGATCAGTTCGGCGCCCTCGCGCAGAGCCTCCTGGGTTCCAGCCTGCGCGCCTTCGGGCGTGCCGCGATCATCCTTGACCAGCAAGGTTAGGTCGGCTCCGGGGAATTCGGCGAGTGCCATCTCGGCCGCGTTGCGCAGCGAATTGCCGACCACGGCGCCCTGCCCTTCCGCCGTCAGCGGCAAGATGAGGCCTACCTTGACCTTGCCATTGCCGATCGTCTGGCCGGAGCTCGTCGGCTGGCCCTGGGCTGTTCCCGCAGAGCCCGTGTCGAAGCCCGGCATGCCCGACGGGCCACCGCTGCAGGCGGCGAGCGCGAGCGAGGCGAAGACCGCCAGCGCCGGGATGCGCAGAGACAAGATCGGAGCGAGGTGCCAGGGGCGCAACACGAGGCGATCTCCAGTCATGAGCCGAACTCTGGACCTAAAACTTATGAACCAGTGCGGCGAGAAGCCGCCCGATAGTGCAGCCCCCCGACCGTGGGGCTTTCCTGCCAGTCCGCCATGATATTTTCAAGTTGTTAACTCTGAGTTGCGCCACCGCGATCGGCCATTCCGCGGGCTGCAGCCGTGGCGAAAGCCGAGCGCTTGTGGCAGCGTGCGACCCATGTCGACCCAACCCTCCACACCCCGCTCTCCCAGCTACACCGCCTTCGGGCTCAAGGCCGAGGCCGAGCCGCTCGCGCCCGGGCTGCACATCGTCGCGACGCCGATCGGCAATCTGCGCGATATCTCCTTCCGCGCCCTGGCGACGCTTGCGGCGGCCGATGCGGTGCTCGCCGAGGACACCCGGACCTCGAAGACGCTGCTGGCGCATTACGGCATCTCGACGCCGCTTCTGCCCTATCACGAGCACAACGCCGCGCTGATGCGCCCAAAAGTGCTGGCGAAGCTGCGCGAGGGCGGCCGACTCGCCTTGATCTCGGATGCGGGCACGCCGCTGGTCTCCGACCCCGGCTACAAGCTCGTCGCCGATGTCGTAGCGGAAGGCCTGCCGGTGACCGGCATCCCCGGCCCCTCCGCCGTATTGGCGGCGCTGGTGCTGGCGGGGCTGCCGACCGACCGCTTCTTCTTCGAGGGATTCCTGCCGCCCAAGGCCGCGGCGCGGCGCGGGCGCCTGACCGAGCTCGCCGCGATTCCCGGCACGCTGGTCTTCTTCGAATCGCCGCGCCGTCTCGCCGAGATGCTGGGCGACGCCGCCGCCGTGCTCGGCGCGAGGCCCGCCGCCGTGGCGCGCGAACTGACCAAATATTACGAGAATGTCCGGCGCGGCTCGCTCGCCGAACTCGCCAGCCACTATGACAGCGAGGAGGAGGCGCGCGGCGAGATCGTCGTCATCATCGGCCCGCCCGGGGCTGAGGAATTGGCGCCGGCCGGCGACGTCATCGACGAAAGACTGCGCGCCGCGCTGGCCGATGTCTCGCTGAAGGAGGCGGTGGCGCAGGTCGCGGCGCAGACCGGTCAGCCGCGCCGCAAGATCTACGCCCGCGCGCTCGAATTGACCCGCGAGGAGCCTTGAGAGACGCAGCCCGCAGCACTCGCCGCAGCGCTCGCGCCAAGCGCTCGGGCGCGACCGGCAGACGCTCGGAATGGCTGGCGATCCTCTGGCTCTCCGTGAAGGGCTACCGGCTGCTGGCGCGGCGCTTCGGCGGCAAGGGCGGTGAGATCGACCTCATCGTCAAGCGCGGCCGCACCATCGCCTTCGTCGAGGTCAAGGCGCGCGGCGCGCTGGAGGATGCGCTCGGTGCCATCACGCCGCAGAAGCGCCGGCTCGTCGAGGCGCGAATCCGGCAATGGCTTGCGCGCAATCCCTGGGCGATGGAGCATCATTTGCGGGCCGACGCGGTCTTTCTCGCGTCCCGGCATTGGCCGCGCCATGTGCCGGCCGTGTTCGAGCTTGTCTTGTGACGCAAGGCATCCCACTTGCCGATGCGGTGCGCGCCGGTCGATAAGGGCGCGCTACACAATCGGAGCGCTCTTCCATGACCCTGAACGTCGCCATCCAGATGGACCCGATCGAGCGCGTCCGAATCGCCGGCGATACCGGCTTCGCGCTGATGCTGGAGGCGCAGGCGCGCGGACATACGCTCTACACCTACACGCCGGACAAGCTCTCGCTGCGCGACGGCAAGGTCACCGCCCGGATCAGGCCGGTCACGGTGCGCGATGTCGAGGGCGATCATTTCACGGCGGGCACTGAGGAGCGCATCGATCTCTCGACGCTCGACGTCGTGCTGCTGCGGCAGGATCCGCCCTTCGACATGGCCTATGTCACGACGACGCATCTGCTCGAGCGCATCCACCCCAAGACGCTGGTGGTCAACAACCCGACCGAGGTGCGCAACGCGCCCGAAAAGATCCTGGTCACGCATTTCCCGGAGCTGATGCCGCAGACGCTGATCACCCGCGACAAGGCCGAGATCGAGGCGTTCCGCGACGAATTCGGCGAGATCGTGATGAAGCCGCTCTACGGCCATGGCGGCGCGACCGTGTTCAAGACCAGCAAGGAAGACCCGAACTTCGGCTCGCTTTTTGATCTCTTCTCCGGGATCTTCCGGGAGCCCTGGGTCGTGCAGCGCTTCATGAAGGAGGTCTCGGAAGGCGACAAGCGCATCATCCTGATCGACGGCAAGGCGGCGGGCGCGGTCAACCGGGTGCCCGCGGTGGGTGATCTGCGCGCCAACATGGTGCGCGGCGGTGCAGCCAGGCCGACCGATCTGTCGAAGCGCGAACTCGAAATCTGCGAGGCCATCGGCCCGACGCTGCGCGAGCGTGGCCTGCTGCTCGTCGGCATCGACGTGATCGGCGGCAACCTGACCGAGATCAATGTGACGGCGCCGACCGGCGTGCGCGCGATCAAGAAGCTCGGCGGGCCGGATCTGGCGGCGCAGCTGTGGGATGTGATCGAGGCGAAGCGGTAAAACGAGAGCATTTTCGAGCGAAGTGGGCACCGGTTCGCGTGAAGAAAACGCGATAAAATAAGAAGCTGGAGCGTTTCCGCGATTCGGAGAAACGCGGAAATTCTCTAGCGCCCCGGCACGGATGGCATTCAACCGCCATCCCTCAGGCTTGCGTCAAAGCCTCGGTGAGTTCGGCGAGCGGAGCGGCTTCCGGCCAGCTCAGCACATTGTCGGGAATTGATATCCAGCGCTGTTTCCGCTTCACCCAGATATGAGCCACGACATCCAGCGCATCGCTCTCGTCGAGCGTGCCCGCCCGTATAATCGCGAGACCCGGCCGGGCACTGTTGGTGTTGTAGATTCGCGTATGGCAGGTTCCGCAGACGCGCTGGCGTGAGACGCGGCCGCTCGGCGAGGTCAGCTCGTAGAGGTCGACGGGTCCAGCCAGGCTCAGCAGATCTGCCGCCACGACGACCTGCTGGCTGAACGCACTGCCGGTCCATGTCTGGCAGTCACGGCAATGGCAGGCATAGCTGGACGGCAGACGCTCGACGGCGAGGCGATAGCGAACCGCGCCACAGCGGCATCCTCCGTTCAAGCCACCCGCCATCCGCTTGCTCCTTTCCTCCCGCTGGCCCCGACGCTACCGCGTTGCGCCATTCAGCGGATTCCCCGCATCCCAGCCATAGCGCATCGTCTCGAAGCGCATCGTCAGGGCGTCGACGAGCAGGAGCTTGCCGACCAGCGATTCGCCAAAACCGGTGACGGCGCGCACCACCTCCAGCGCCATCAGCGAACCCATCACACCAGCGAGCGCCCCCAGCACGCCGGCCTCGGCGCAGGGCGCGACCGTGCCGGGCGGCGGCTCCTGCGGGAAGAGGCAGCGATAGGTCGGGTTGGGCTTGCCGTCGGGGCCGGCCTCATGCGCCCGAATCGTCGTCAGTGAACCGTCGAAACGGCCAAGCGCGGCGGTGACCAGCGGTCGCCGCTCATGGAAGCAGGCATCCGAGACGGCATAGCGCGTGCCGAAATTGTCCGAGCCTTCAGCGACGATGTCGTAGAAGGCGATCAGCGCACGGGCATTATGCGGATCGATGCGGACGACGTGCTCCTCGACCACGACGTTGGGATTGAGCCCGCGAATGAATTCGGCCGCGACGACGGCCTTGCGCTCGCCGATGTCGGCGGTGCTGAAAATGGTCTGGCGCTGCAGATTGGAGAGCGAGACGATGTCGTCGTCGACGATGCCGATCTTGCCGATGCCCGCCGCCGCCAGATATTGCAGCAACGGCGCGCCCAGCCCGCCCGCACCAATGACCAGAACCCGGGCATTCTTCAGCCGATTCTGGCCCGGCCCGCCGATCTCCGGCAGCACCAGATGGCGGGCATAGCGTTCGATCTCAGCGTCGTTCAGGCTCATCCCCTAGGGTTAAGCCGATCCCGCCGCTCCTGCAATCGTCGCGAGGGACGGCCGCAGGATCATGGCGCGGTCCCGGCTTGGCCGCGTCGCCAAGCCATGCCATCGTGAGCCCAGACAGGGCGGAAAAACCGCCCCAATGATCGAACAGGGGAATGATCCATGCGGTTGAAATCTCTCGCGCTCGCGCTTGCCGGCGTCGCCCTTTCGGCCGTGGCCGCAATGGCTCAGCAAGCGATCAAGCCGGCGGTCGTCTATGACAAGGGCGGCAAGTTCGACAAATCCTTCAACGAGGCCGCCTATATCGGTGCGGAGAAGTTCAAGGCCGAGACCGGCGTGGAGTTCCGCGATTTCGAGCCAACCAACGAGGCTCAGATCGAGCAGGCGCTGCGCCGCTTCGCCCGCGACGGCAATTCGCCGATCATCGCCGTCGGCTTCTCGCAGGCGACGGCCCTGCAGAAGGTCGCGGCCGAGTTCCCGGACCTGAAATTCACCATCATCGACATGGTCGTGGAGCTGCCGAACGTGCAGTCGGTCGTGTTCAAGGAGCATGAAGGCTCCTATCTTGTCGGGCTCCTGGCCGGCATGGCCTCGAAGACCAACAAGGTCGGCTTCGTCGGCGGCATGGATATTCCGCTGATCCGCAAATTCGCCTGCGGCTATGTCCAGGGCGTCAAGGCGGCCAAGAAGGATGCCGAGATCTTCCAGAACATGACCGGCTCGACGCCCTCGGCCTGGAACGATCCGGTCAAGGGTGGCGAGCTCGCCAAGTCGCAGATCGACCGCGGCGCCGACGTGATCTACCACGCGGCGGGCGGCACCGGCATCGGCGTGCTGCGCGCCGCAGCAGATGCCGGCAAGCTCGGCATCGGCGTCGATTCCAACCAGAACGGCCTGCAGCCCGGCAAGGTGCTGACCTCGATGCTGAAGCGCGTCGATGTGGCGGCCTATGCCTCCTTCAAAGCGGCGCGAGACGGCACCTGGAAGCCCGGCCTCTCGGTGCTGGGGCTGAAGGAGGACGGCGTCGGCTGGGCGCTCGACGACGCCAACAAGGCGCTGATCACGCCCGAGATGAAGGCCGCAGCCGACAAGGCTCGCGCCGACATCATCAGCGGGGCGGTGAAGGTGCACGACTACATGTCGGATTCGAAGTGCACGATGTGATCTTCGCGACAGCGAGGATCATCCCGGACGCGGCGCGGGAACCGCGGCGCGATCCGGGATCGCGTGCGGAAGTACATATCCCATGAACATCACCATCCTCGGCTCGGGCGACGCCTTCGGCTCCGGCGGGCGCTTCAACAGCTGCCTGCATGTCGAGGCGGGCGGGGAGCGCATGCTGCTCGATTGCGGCGCCTCGAGCCTGGTCGCGCTGAACAAGGCCGGCATCGAACGCAACGGCATTTCGACGCTGCTGTTCACGCATTTCCATGGCGACCATTTCGGCGGCCTGCCGGCCTTCCTGCTCGACGCGCAATTCGTCTCGCGTCGCAAGGAACCGCTGGTGATCGCGGGGCCGCTCGGCGTCGAGCACCGGGCATTGCATGCGCTCGACGCCGATTTCCCGGGTGCTGCGACAAATGCCTGGCGCTTCCCGATCCGTTACGTCGAAATCACGCCCGAGAGCCCAGCGCCGCTCGCCGGAATCGACGTCACCGCCTTCCCGATGCTGCATGACGAGCGCGCCGGCCCCTGCCAGGGCTACCGGCTGGCTCATGGAGGCAAGGTCTTCGCCTTTTCCGGCGACACCGCCTGGACCGAGGCGCTGATCCCGCTCGCGGCCGGGGCCGATGTGCTGCTGGTCGAGTGCTACACATGGGACGTCAAGCTCGCCAACCATCTCGACTACGAAACACTCACCTCGCACCGGGCAGAGCTCAAGACGGCACGAATCGTGCTGACGCATATGGGCGTCTCGATGCTCGCGCATCGCGAGCCCTTGCCCGAGGAGCGGGCGCATGACGGCATGGTGATCGCGCTGTGACGGAGCCCCCACCTTCTGCCGTGAAACCGGCCCCAGCCATCGAGTTGATCGGCATCTCGAAGCGCTTCGGATCGGTCCAGGCCAATAAGGACGTATCGCTCAAGGTCGCCGCCGGCTCGATCCACGGCATTGTCGGCGAGAATGGCGCCGGCAAATCGACCTTGATGTCGATCCTCTACGGTTTCTACGAGGCCGATTCCGGCGAGATCAGGGTTTCGGGCGCACCGCGCAAGATCCGCTCCCCGGGCGAGGCCATCGCGGCCGGCATCGGCATGGTCCACCAGCATTTCATGCTGGTGGAGACGCTGTCGGTCGTCGAGAACGTCGTGCTTGGAGCCGAGGGCGGCGCCTGGTTGAAAGGCGGGCTCGCCAAGGCGCGGGCCGAGCTCGCGCGGCTCTCGCAGGAATACGGCCTCGTCATCGATCCGGACGCCATCATCGGCGATCTCTCCGTCGGCCTGCAGCAACGCGTCGAGATCCTGAAGGCGCTCTATCGCGGCGCCGATATCCTGATCCTCGACGAACCCACCGCCGTGCTGACGCCGCCGGAAGCCGACCAGCTCTTTAGCCTGCTCAGGGCGCTGAAGCGCCAGGGCAAGACCGTGATCCTGATCACGCACAAGCTGCGCGAGATCATGGACGTGACCGACAGAGTCTCGGTGATGCGGCGTGGCGAGATGGTCGCGCATGTCAAAACGGCCGAGACTTCGCCGGCCGCCCTGGCCGAGGCGATGGTCGGCCGGCGCGTGCTGCTGCGGGTCGAGAAAGCGCCGCGCCAGCCTGGCCCGGCCGTGCTGGAGATCGCTGGGCTGTCCTATGTCGACGGGCGCGGCTGCGAGACGCTCAAGGACGCAAGCCTGACGCTGCATGCCGGCGAGATCGTCGGCATCGCCGGTGTCGCCGGCAACGGCCAGAGCGAATTGCTTGAGGTTCTGGCCGGGCTGATCCAGCCCTCGCGCGGCGTGATCCGGTTGAACGGGCAGATCCTCAACGCGACCGAGCGCAACCCTGCCCGCCTGCGCAAGCTCGGAGTGATGCATATCCCCGAGGACCGGCAGAAGGCCGGGCTCGTCACCGCCTTCTCGGCCGCCGAGAACGCGATCCTCGGCTATCATGACGAGCCCGCCTTCGGACCCGGCCCCTTCCTGTCGCCCGCGGCGATCGAAGCCCATGCGCGTGCGGCGTTTACGGCCTATGACGTGCGCCCGCCCGACCCCGCATTGAAGACGGCGAAGTTCTCCGGCGGCAACCAGCAGAAGATCGTGCTCGCCCGCGAGATCGAGCGCGCGCCCAAAGTGCTGCTCGTCGGCCAGCCGACGCGCGGCGTCGATATCGGCGCGATCGAGTTCATCCATCGCCGGCTGATCGCGCTGCGCGATGCCGGCGTCGCAATCCTGCTGGTCTCGGTGGAGCTGGAGGAGGTGATGGCGCTGTCCGACCGGATCCTCGCCATGTGCGGTGGACGGATCACGGGCGAACGGGCGGCGGAGACAGCCGACGAGCGCGATCTCGGGCTGCTGATGGCCGGCGTGAGCGAGGCAGCATGAGCGCCACCCCCATCGACCTCCCGCGCTGGGCCGACGCCGGCCTGGTTCCCCTCGTGTCCGTCGCGGCAGCCCTCGTCGTTGCAGGCCTCGTCGTCATCGGCATCGGCGAGAGCCCGCTGGAGGCGACGACATTGCTGCTGCGCGGCGCGCTGGGCAGCGCCGAGGGCATCAGCTTCACGCTCTACTACACGACGAACTTCATCTTCACCGGGCTTGCCGTCGCAGTCGCCTTCCATGCCGGGCTGTTCAATATCGGCGGCGAGGGACAGGCGACGATTGCCGGCATTTTCGTCGCGCTCGCCTGCCTCTGGCTTGCGCCCCTACCCGGCATTCTGCTCGTGCCGCTGGCGATCCTCGCGGCGGCGGCGGGCGGCGCGCTCTATGGCTTCATTCCCGGCTGGCTCCAGGCGACGCGCGGCAGCCATGTCGTCATCACCACGATCATGTTCAATTTCATCGCCGCGACGCTCAGCGTCTACCTGCTGGTCGAGGTCATCGGAAAGCCTGGCTCGATGCAGGCCGAGACATCGGAGTTCGCCCGCCACGCGATCCTGACGCCGATGCATGAATTGCTCGCGCCGCTCGGCCTCAAGCTGCCGGCGACGCCGCTGAACAGCGCCTTCCTGCTGGCGCTGGCCGCGCTCGTCGCGATCTGGGTGCTGATCTATCGCTCGCGGCTGGGCTACGCGATCCGCACGGTCGGGGCCAATCCGCGTGCGGCCGCCTATGCAGGCATCTCGCCTACGCGGATCATCATGGTCGCGATGGCGATCTCGGGCGCGCTCGCCGGCGGCCTTGCCGTCAACGAGGTCATGGGCGTGCAGCACCGGCTGCTGCTCGATTTCACCGCCGGCTATGGCTTCGTCGGCATCGCGGTCGCGCTGATGGGGCGCGGCCATCCGGTCGGCGTCGGGCTCGCGGCGCTGCTGTTCGGCGTGCTCTATCAAGGCGGAGCCGAGCTTTCCTTCGACAAGCCGAGCATCACCCGCGACATGGTCGTGGTCATCGGTGGCGTCATCATCCTGTTCGCAGGAGCGCTGGACGGGCTGTTCCGGCGCATCGTCGCGAGCGGGCTCAGATTCGGAAGTGCGCGCTGACCATGGAATGGGTCCAGACCATCGCCGTCGTGCTCGACTCGGCCGTCAGGCTGTCGGTCCCGCTGCTCTGCGCCGCGTTGGCGGGGCTGTGGTCGGAGCGGGCCGGCATCGTCGATATCGGGCTCGAGGGCAAGATGCTGATCGCCGCCTTCGCCTCGGCTGTCGCCGCCTTCGCGACAGGCTCGGCCTGGGCAGGACTTGGCGCCGGTATCCTCGCCTCCGTCATGCTCGCACTGGTGCATGGTTTCGCCGCGATCACCTGGCGCGGCAACCAGATCGTCTCCGGCGTTGCCATCAACATGCTGGCGGCGGGGCTGACCGTGATCCTCGGCAATGCTTGGTACGGCCAGGGCGGACGCACCCCCTCGCTCGAAGGGTCGGCGCGCTTCCCCGATCTGACTCTGCCCCTGGGTGCCTGGGCGCGCGAACTTGTGCCGGTCGTGGGGACGTTCTATGACGAGGTCGTCTCCGGCCATGCCGCGCCGGTCTACCTCGCTTTTGGCTGCCTCGTTCTGACCGCCCTGGTGCTGAAGCGGACGCGGTTCGGCTTGCGGCTGCGGGCCGTCGGCGAAAATCCGGCGGCAGTCGACACGGCCGGCATTTCGGTCGCGGGGCTGCGCTACGGCGCGGTGATCATCTGCGGAGTGCTGTGCGGGCTGGGCGGAACCTATCTCGCCGTCTCGCAATCGGCGGGCTTCCTGCCGCATATGACCGCCGGCAAGGGTTTCATCGCGCTCGCCGCCGTGATCTTCGCCAATTGGCGTCCCTGGCCGGCGCTAGGCGCCTGCCTGCTCTTCGGCCTGCTCGACGCGGTTGCGATCAGGCTGCAAGGCGTCATAGTGCCCGGCATCGGCCAGGTGCCGGTGCAGGCGATCCAGGCCCTGCCCTATCTGATGACGGTGATCCTGCTCGCCGGCTTCATCGGCAAATCGACGCCGCCGAAGGCCTCGGGCCTGCCCTATGTCAAGGAACGCTGAGCCGAGATGACCGACGAGCCCGATTTCGACGCCCTTTTCGCGGTGGCCCAACCTGTCCAGGCTCGGGCTTACGCGCCCTACTCGCGCTTCAAGGTCGGCGCGGCGCTGCTCGCCGATGACGGCGCGGTCTATTCGGGCTGCAATGTCGAGAATGCATCCTATCCGGTCGGCGTCTGCGCCGAGGCCGGCGCGATCTCGGCCATGATCGCCGGCGGCGGGCGCGCCATCCGCGCTTTGCTCGTGCTCGGCGACGGGGATGCGCTGGTCACGCCTTGCGGCGGCTGCCGCCAGCGCATCCGCGAATTCGCCGCGCCCGCGACCCCGATCGCGATCGCCGGCCCAAACGGCATTCGCGCCCGCTTTTCGCTGGCCGAGCTGTTGCCAGCCTCCTTCGGACCAGACAATTTGCGCCAGTGATTTGCGCAATCGACGAGTGTTCGTCCGCATGGGTGAATCCGAAGGCCAGGGGGCGGGCGAATGGCTGTTGACACAATCTTCGACGAGGCGGCAGGAACGCTGATCGACCGCGGGGTCGATGGCCCCATCGACTGCGCCCTCGTGCTCGGAACCGGGCTCGGCCGCATCGTCGACGACATGGCCGATATGGTCGCGATTCCGTTCTCGGCGATCCCCGGCTTTCCCCTGGGCGAGGTCTCGGGCCATGCCCGGCAGCTCTGCTACGGCACGCTGTTCGGCAAGAAGGTGCTGATCTTCCAGGGCCGGGCGCATTATTACGAAACCGGAGACCCGGCAGCGATGCGCGTGCCGCTCGGCATGCTGACCGCCTTCGGCTCACCGCCCCTGATCCTCACCAATGCGGCAGGCTCGCTGAAGCCCGATCTCCGGCCCGGCGGCCTCGCGCTGATCACCGACCACATCAACCTCAACGGCCCCAATCCGCTGGTCGGTGATGTCGGCGACGGCCGCTTCGTGCCGATGGTCGATGCCTATGATCCGCATCTGCGCCTCCGCTTGAAGAAGGCCGCAGCGAGCTCCGGCGCCAATCTCGGCGAAGGCGTCTATATGTGGTTCACCGGTCCCAGCTTCGAGACACCGGCCGAGATCAGGATGGCGAAGACACTCGGCGCCGACCTCGTCGGCATGTCGACCGTGCCCGAGGTGATCCTCGCCCGGCGCTTCGGCATCCGCGTCGCCGCCATCTCGGTCATCACCAATATGGGAGCGGGCCTGCTCGGCGGCACCCCGCATCATGCCGAGACACGCGATGTCGCGACCGCCGCCTCGACCGGGTTGCGGCGCCTCTTCCGCGGCTTCCTGTCGGAGCTCTGACCCGATGTCCGACGCATCTGTCGCGGCGCGCGCGCTTGCCCTGCTCGATCTGACGGACCTTGCCGAGAATCCCGACGAGGCCGGCCTGAGCAGCCTGTGCGCACGCGCCGTCGCCGCGCCCGGCCCGGTCGCGGCCATCTGCATCTGGCCGCGCTTCGTCTGCCAGGCGCGCGCCTTGCTGGGCGACGGGCCGGTGCGCATCGCAACCGTGGTGAATTTCCCCGAAGGCGGGACGGCCATCGCCCCGGTCCTGCGCGAGACCGAACAAGCGCTTGCCGACGGCGCCGACGAGATCGATCTCGTCCTGCCCTGGCAGGCCTTCCTCGCCGGCTTTCTCGACAGCCCGCGCGCCATGGTCAGGCTGGTGAAATCGCGCTGCGGCGACAAGCGGCTCAAGGTCATCCTGGAGACGGGGGAATATCCCGATCTCGCCCAGGTTCAGGCCGCCGCCGAGCTCGCCATCGCCGAAGGGGCCGACTTCATCAAGACCTCGACCGGCAAGACGGCCCATTCGGCCAGCATTCCCGCCGCACGGACGATGCTGCAGGTCATCGGGGCGACCAAGCGCCCCGTGGGGTTGAAACCCTCCGGCGGCATCAGGAGTTTGTCCGATGCGGCGAGCTATCTCGCGCTTGCCGATGCGATCATGGGGCCGGATTGGGCGACGCCGGAGAGCTTTCGTTTCGGCGCGAGCGGGTTGCATCAGGTGCTCGTCGACGTGATCGCGGGCGGCGCAGCGGGACAGGCGAACGGACCTTATTGAGATGAAGCTGACCCAGGAGATCATCGCCGCCAAACGCGACGGCGCTGAATTGCCGGATGCCGACATCCGGCAATTCGTCTCGGGCATCACCGACGGCTCGGTCAGCGAGGGCCAGGCCGCCGCCTTTGCGATGGCGATCTTCTTCCGCGACATGACGGCGAAGGAGCGTGTCGCGCTGACCCTCGCCATGCGCGATTCCGGCACGGTGCTGAACTGGGACGACCTGCCCGGCCCAGCCCTCGACAAGCATTCGACCGGCGGCGTCGGCGACACTGTGAGCCTGCCATTGGCGGCGGCGGTCGCGGCCTGCGGCGGCTTCGTGCCGATGATCTCGGGGCGCGGACTCGGCCATACCGGCGGCACGCTCGACAAGCTCGACGCCGTGCCGGGCTATGTCACGCAGCCCGACATCGCGCTGTTCCGCAAGGTGGTGCGCGAGCAGGGCTGCGCCATCATCGGCCAGACCACCGATCTCGCCCCCGCCGACAAGCGGCTCTACGCGATCCGCGACGTGACGGCGACAGTCGAGACCATCCCGCTTCTGACCTCCTCGATCCTGTCGAAGAAGCTCGCGGCCGGGCTGCATGGCCTCGCCATGGATGTGAAGTTCGGCTCGGGCGCCTTCCTGACCGATTACGGCCAGGCGCGTGCACTCGCCAACGCGCTGGTCGGCGTCGCCAATGGCGCGGGCCTGCCGACGACGGCCTTGATGACCGACATGAACGAGCCCCTGGCGAGCGCGGCCGGCAATGCGCTCGAAGTCGCCTATGCCCTCGATCATCTGACGGGCAGGCGACGCGAGCCGCGCTTCCATGAGGCGACGGTGGCGCTGGCGGCCGAAATGCTGCTGTTGGGCCGGCTCGCAGGTGATCTCGCCGAGGCCCGCGCGAAGATCGAGGCCGCTTTCGCCTCGGGCGCGGCGGCAGAGCGCTTCGCGCAGATGATCGCGGCGCTGGGCGGGCCAACGGACCTGCTGGAACGGCCGGAAAAGCATCTCGCGCCGGCGCCGGTCGTGAAGCCCGTCTTTTCCATTGCACTGGGCACGGTCCAGGCCGTCGACACGCGCGGCATCGGCTTCGCCATCGTCGCGCTCGGAGGTGGGCGCAGCCGCGCCGAAGACCGGATCGACCACAGCGTGGGCATCGTCGATCTCGCCGGCATCGGTGACGCCGCGGGGCCAGAACGTCCTCTCGGCATCGTTCATGCAGGCAGCGAAGCCGGCTTCGCTGCCGCCGAGGCCCGCTTGCGGCAGGCCTATCGCATCGGCGAAGGTGCGGCCGGCCACGGCCCGCTCGTTACGGAACGCATCACGGAGAGTTCGCACGCATGAGTCTGCTTTTGGCGATGACCGGTTGGCATGTCGAGGATTGGCGCGCCCGCTTCCAGGCGCTGCTGCCCGACATCCCCGTGGTGATCCTCGGCGAGCCCTTCGATCGGCGCGCAGTGCATTACGTTGCGAGCTGGAAGCACCCTGAGGGGAGCCTTGCCGGACTGCCGAACCTCGCCGCGATCTTCTCGCTCGGCGCCGGCGTCGATTTCCTCTTCGCCGACCAGCGCCTGCCCGAGGCGCCGATCGCGCGTGTCGTCGACCCCGACCTGACGACGCGGATGAGCGAATACATCGTGATGCACTGCCTGATGATCCTGCGTCAGCAGCGCCGCTATGACCGCCAGCAGCCCGCCAAGAGCTGGGACGACGACCGCCACCAGCCGGCGGCGCGCTCGGTGCGCATCGGCATCATGGGGCTCGGCGAGCTCGGGCTCGATGCGGCGCGCAAGCTCCAGGTCATGGGTTTCGACGTGGCAGGCTGGAGCCGCAGCCCCAAGAACGTCGAGGGCCTCACCACCTTCGCCGGCGAGGACGGCATGGCCGCGTTCCTGGCGCGTACCGACATCCTCGTCAGCCTGCTGCCGCTGACACCGGAGACGAAGGGCACGATCAACGCCGCCCTGCTCGCCGGCCTCGCAAGGGATGGCCGGCTCGGCGGACCGTTCCTGATCAATGCCGGGCGCGGCGGCTTGCAGGTCGAGGCCGATATCATGGCGGCTTTAGAGGCCGGCACGCTCAAGGGCGCGACGCTCGATGTGTTCGAGACCGAGCCGCTGCCGGCGGACTCCCCGCTCTGGAGCCATCCGGCGGTGACAGTGACGCCGCACAACGCCGCAATGTCCGAGCCCGAGGCGGTGGCAAATCTGATCGCGGCGCAGATCCGGCGCCTGGAAGCCGGCCAGCCGCTGGAGCATGTCGTCGATCCCCAGCGGGGATATTGATTCCTTGTCATTCCGGGTTCGCTGCTCCGCAGCGCCCCGGAATGACAAAGGCAGACCGTCATCGCTCCGTCATCCCACCGTCGTGGCGCTGAAACGCGGTCCCGCCAAGTCCTCTGGGTCATTCCCCCAGCCCGGAGCGTTCCATGCGCCTGTCCCTCGTCGCAGCCTTGCTGCTGTCATCGACCATCATCGCCGGCGCGCAGGATGCGCAGAAGGAATTCCCCGCCAAGCTCGCCGGCCATGCCCTGCTGCCGGCCAACACGGTCATCGCCGCCCCGGCCGATGCGCCGGCCGACCTCAAGGTCTCCGGCAAGTTCGTCACGGCGGGCAAGCGCGTCGAGGCTGTCGGCACGGTGATGGGCACTTCGGGCGGGCGTCCGACCGGCCTGTCGACGCCGTTTGCCGGCCAGCCGGTGCAGGGCTTCTCCGGCATCCGCTCGCTGGGCAATGGCGAGTTCCTGGTACTGACCGATAACGGCTTCGGCGCCAAGGCGAACTCACCGGACGCGATGCTGTTCTTCCACCGCCTCAAGGCCGATTTCGCCAGCGGCAAGATCGAGCGGACCGCGACCACCTTCCTGCACGACCCCGACAAGAAGATCCCCTTCCGCATCGTCCATGAGGGCACGGAGAAGCGCTATCTGACCGGCGCGGATTTCGATCCGGAATCGATCCAGCCGATCGGCGGCAAATTCTGGATCGGCGAGGAGTTCGGCCCCTATCTCATCCGCGTCGACGCCGACGGCAAGGTCGAGGCCGTGTTCGAGACGCTCGTCGACGGCAAGCCAGCCCGCTCGCCCGACCACTACGCCGTGACCACGCCCAACGCGCCCAACCTCCCGGTCGAGTTCAATGTCCGCCGCTCCAAGGGTTTTGAGGGCATGGCGTCGTCGCCCGACGGCCGCTTCCTCTATCCGCTGCTGGAAGGCCCACTCTGGAACGCCGAGACCAAGGGCAATGAGGAGGTCGACGGCAAGGAGGTGCTGCGCATCCTCGAATTCGACGTGGCTGCCGAGAAGTGGACCGGCCGTTCCTGGCTCTTCCCGCTGGAAGCCAAAGGCAACGCCATCGGCGACTTCAACATGATCGACGGGACTACAGCTCTCATTATCGAAAGAGATAACGGCGAAGGCACCGCCGACAGGGCTTGCGCCGCTGGCCAGAAGGGCCCCGACTGCTTCCACGACCTCGCCAAGTTCAAGCGCATCGTGAAGATCGAAATGACCGACGCCAATGTCGGCAAGCCGGTGCGCAAGGTCGGCTTCATCGACCTCTTGAAGATCGCCGACCCGGACAAGAAGGCCAGGCAAGGCGCCATCGACGGCGTGCTGCCCTTCCCCTTCTTCACCATCGAGAACGTCGATGTCGTCGACCGCGCCAACGGCATCATCGTCGTCGGCAACGACAACAACCTGCCCTTCTCCTCCTCGCGCGATCCGAAGAAGGCCGACGACAACGAACTCGTGCTGCTCTCGGTGAAGGAACTGCTCGACGCGAAGTGAGCGGGACCGCGTGCCTGCTCCTCCAAGTTGCAGACAGGTAAGTCCGCGCCTTGAGGGTCTCCGTTAAAGTCATGGCCGGCCTTTGGCCGGCCATGTGCGTTGGGGAAAGCTGCCCTTGAATGGCTATTTTGACAGGATTATATTGACAGGCACCAAGCACTCCATGTGCGAGGGCAGTGGTTTGGATGATCGACACTCATGGAGGTGATCATGTTGACCGCGAATACGGACGGCAGACGGCCGCAGGACTTGTGCAACCTCATCCTCGCCGCGTGCCTGTTCATCTCTCCCTGGATCTTCGGCTTCGTGGGCTTTCCCGTGCCCACCCGAAACGCCTGGATCGTCGCCGTGGCGCTCGCCCTGGTGGCCTTCGCGGCGCTTTCGATCTTCGCCGAATGGGAGGAATGGGTGAACCTGGCGCTCGGCGTCTGGCTGATGGCGGCCCCCTGGATGCTCGGCTTTACCGGCAACTTCAACGCGTTCTGGACCCATATGATCCTCGGCGCCTTGACGGCGGCGGTCTCGGCCTGGGCGGTCTGGGATTATCGGCACGAGCCACATGCCACGGCCTGACCGGGCCGTGACATGACGCGATGGCCCGCCGCCGCGAGGCGACGGGCTTTTTTCATGTCCGCGACGGTCAGACCACGCGCTTATCCGCGGAATCGCAGAGATCGACGAGCAGGCAGCGGCCGCATTCGGGCCTGAGCGCCTTGCAGGTGTAACGGCCATGCAGGATCAGCCAGTGATGCGCATGCCGGCCGAACTCCCGTGGCACGGCCTTCTCCAGCCCCAGTTCGACCTGCAGCACGTTCTTGCCCGGTGCGATGCGCAAACGATTGGCGACGCGGAAGACATGGGTATCGACTGCGTGGGTGATCTCGCCGAAGGCCATGTTGAGCACGACATTGGCCGTCTTGCGACCGACGCCGGGCAGCGTCTCCAGCGCCTCGCGGTTGGCCGGCACCTCGCTGCCGAACTCGGCGATCAGCTTTTCGCTCAGCGCGATCACGTTCTTCGCCTTGGTGCGGAAGAGGCCGATGGTCTTGACCAGCTCGCGCACCCGCTCCTCACCCAGTGCCAGCATCTTTTCCGGCGTATCGGCGAGCTCGAAGAGCTTGCGCGTCGCCTTGTTGACGCCTGCATCGGTCGCCTGCGCCGAGAGCACGACGGCGACCAGAAGCGTGAAGGCGTTGATGTGTTCGAGCTCACCCTTGGGCTCGGGCTCGGCGGCGCGGAAACGCTCGAAAATCTCACGGATTTCGGCGGCGCTGCGTGCGCGCGGCTTCGTGATCCCGGGAGCGGCGGGTGCGCGGCGTTTGGGCCTGTTCTCTTGCATCATCGAGGCGTTATAATTGGACCATGAACCCCGGCAAGTCCGATTCAGCCGCGACCGGCGACGCCTCGGCCATGGCGGCCGAGCGTCCCGTCTTCGACGCGACGATCACGCCGCATCGCTCGCTGGGGCAGAACGGCTTCCGCATCGTGATGACGCTGGTCTGCCTCTCCAGCGTGGTCTCCTCGATCCCCTTCGTCGTGCTCGGCGCCTGGCCGGTGGCGGGCTTCTTCGGCCTCGATGTCGCGGCCTTGTTCATCGCCTTCCACGTCAATTTCCGCCATGCGCGCGCCTTCGAACGGGTGATCGTGACGCCGCTCGAAGTGCTGCTGCGCAAGGTCTCGCATCATGGCCGCGAGGCGGTCTGGCGCTTCAACCCGGCCTGGACCAAGCTCGAGCGCCAGGAGGACGAGGATTATGGTCTGCTGCGGCTGAGCCTGGTCTCGCGCGGGCAAAGCGTCGCGGTGGCGGGAGCGCTGTCGCCGCATGAGCGCGAGGGCTTTGCGGACGCGCTGGGCGCGGCGCTGGCGAGCGCGAGGCGCGGCCCGGATTATGGAGCGGCCTGACAGGCCCGAATCAGGCCTGTCAAATGTCAGCTTTTCGGGTGTGAATCTTGGCCGCCATCATCATTCCGCTGATTTCGGCTGCGGTCATCCTCGGATTGATCGCAACTTTGCTCGTCAGGAAGCCGGGAGCGCGGATGCCGAACGCCGACGAGGATGCGCCAGGGCAGAGCGGCGAGGAGCGGGTGCGCGCCTACGGGCTCGTGCTGCGCGACCGGCTCGACCGGACGCCGTTCGGGCCGGAACTGCCGCGCATGGTCTGGCGCAAGCTCATGACATGCCCGCCCGGAGAGGGGCTGGTGCGCGAGTTCCACCGCGATTTCTGCGGGCAGGGCCTGATCCGCACTCAAGACGGCGTCAAGCTCTGCGATATCTTCGACGGCGGCCAGAATACCGGCGATGCGATCACGTCCTGGCCAAGCGAGGAGGCGTTCGTCGGCTTCTTCGCCGCTCAGTCGGACCATAGCTGCAGCGGCTGGGACGAGACCTCGGCCGTCTTCGCGACACGGGATGAATGGTATCGCAACAACCAGCGCCTGACGCGGGAGGGGTTGCGGGTTTTCGTTGCCGCGCTAAAGCCGCGCTGAACGGCTCGCGCCAATCTTTCGCGAAAGCAATGCTCTCGACTCCTGGAGTAGAGCTCTGAACTGCTCCGTCACGGCTTGGCGTCGAGGAACGCCCGCACCAATTTGGTGGTCGCAGCC
The DNA here is from genome assembly GCF_964252745.1 of Allobosea sp. LjRoot9. NCBI lineage: Bacteria > Pseudomonadati > Pseudomonadota > Alphaproteobacteria > Hyphomicrobiales > Alloboseaceae > Allobosea > Allobosea sp. LjRoot9. Next base: position 631,235 of record NZ_CAXUPC020000002.1, read on the forward strand.
GGGTTCTCCTCCATGATCCAATGGCCGGAATCGGCGACGATTGCGCCTTGAACATTGCTGGCCGCGAACTTCATCACCGCGGCCATGGTCAGCCCGAAGGACTTCTCGCCGCCCAGCGCCAATACAGGCATGGTCAGCTTGCCCGCTGCCACGAAAGCCTTGTTGTCGATCGCATCCTGATCGAAGGCTGCGAACTGCGCGAAGCCGGCATGCATCGCGCCCGGCTTGGCGTAAAGCGCGGCATAGTGTCGGCGCGAGGCTTCGGTGAAGCGGCTCGGCGTGGCAGAGAACTCGTTCCAGAACCGGTCGAGATAGATGCGCTCGCGGCCGGCGACGAGCCGCTCCATATCGGGCCCACCGAAGCGGAAATGCCAGAGCAGCGGGTTCTTGAGGATCTCTTCCCAGGGGCCGACACCCGGCAAGGGCGCGTCGATCAAGACGAACTTCGTCACGCGGTCGCGGTGCAGGGCGGCAAAGGCATAGCCGACCATATTGCCGATGTCGTGGGTGACCAGATCCGTCTTCTCGATCTTGAGTGCATCGAGAACGCCGGCAACGTCGCCGCCCTGTGTCTTCTTGTCGAAACCGCCCTTGGGCTTGGATGAGAGGCCCATGCCACGCAGGTCGGGAACGATGACGGTGTGGTCGCGGACGAGATCGGCCGCCAGCGGCGCCCACATATCGCCGGTCTCGCCATAGCCGTGCAACAGAACCACCGCCGGGCCCTTGCCGCCGATGCGGACATGAATGGTGGTGCCGTTGCTCGCGATCTCCTGGGTGCGGAAAGCCGCGGGGAAGGGAGCGACCTGCGCCGATGCGGGCATTGCCAGCAAAACGATGCCGAACATGGCGGCCAGAATGCGAAACATGTCGGTTCCTTCCAATGACTGCGCGAGCAGACGCTCAAATCGGCTCGCTAGAACAATGCCTGTGCCGCATCGTCAGGTATAGACACAGAATAAGCGAAGCTGGTTTTTCGGAATGAACGCACAATGATGAAACCACGCCCTGACCGCGTCCGAGGCCGTGCGCCAACGCCTCATCGCGGCCGGCGACTTCAGGAGGAGCCGCCGGTATCGGCAGCCTGATGCGGCCGGCCCGCCCCATCTTGCCAGCTTTCGGGTGGAGTCCCTCCCCTTGCATCCCTAGTTTCGCATCATGACATTCGATGCGAGGTTGATCCCATGACCGCTCATATCCAGAAGCTCGGTGCGATGACCCCGACACGCTTCACCAACGCCGTTCTGGCGCGCGCCACCGAGGCCATGCCGGCCGAGGCCGATTTTCCCTCGACCGCGCCGGGTTCAGATTACGACACGGTGCGCCGGATCCTGGCCTTCATCACCGAAAAATGGCGCGAGCAGCCTACGATCGAGGCGATCGCCGAGGCCGCCGGCGCGACGCCGACCGATGTCCACCATCTCTTCCGGCGCTGGTGCGGGCTCACACCCAAGGCCTTCCTGCAGGCGATCACGCTCGACCATGCCAAGGGCCTGCTCGGCGCCTCCGCCAGCATCCTCGACACGGCTTACGAGGTCGGGCTGTCGGGGCCGGGGCGACTGCACGATCTCTTCGTCACCCATGAGGCGATGTCGCCGGGCGAATGGAAGGCGGGCGGCGGCGGCTTGCGATTGTCCTATGGCTTCCATGCCTCGCCCTTCGGCGAAGCCCTGATCGTCACCACCGATCGCGGCTTGGCGGGGCTCGGCTGGGTCTCGACTTCAGTCGATGGCGGCAAGGTCGTCGGCGGCCGCGCCGAGGCGCTGGCGGACATGATGCGGCGCTGGCCCCATGCCGACTACCACTACGACCCCATGGCGACGAAACCCTATGCGGGGCGCATCTTCGACCCCGCCGCCTGGTCGGCCGAGACGCCGCTGCGCGTCGTGCTGATCGGCACGGATTTCGAGGTTCGGGTCTGGGAGACGCTGCTCAGGATCCCGGTCGGCTGCGCCACCACCTATGGCGATGTCGCAAGTCACATCGGCAAGCCGAGCGCCGCGCGCGCCGTCGGCATGGCGGTCGGCAAGAACCCGATCTCCTTCGTCGTGCCCTGTCATCGCGTGATCGGGAAATCCGGCGCGCTGACAGGCTATCACTGGGGCCTGACGCGCAAGCGCGCCATCCTGGGTTGGGAAGCCGGGCAGACGGCGGGCGTTGCGGGCTGAACCGCTACGGCTTCAGATACATGTCCCAGCAGGGCGCGAGCGCCACAAGCTTGCGCCCTTCCAGCGCCGCGGCGAAATGCGTCGCGATCTCCACGCGCTCCGGCGTCGGCGGGCATTTCGGTGCGAGGATCGCGTCCGTCGCCCGCAACGCCTCCAGTGTCGCCGGCGTCACGGCCGGGTTGGTGCGGCCCGGATCGATGCCGATCGGAACATGCCGCGGGGCGGCGCGGCCGAGCAAGTGACTGACCGGGTCGGCAAAATCGAGCGTGAAGATGCCTTGGAGCCGGCGACTGTTATTCGCCTCCCAGGCGTGAATGGCCGAGACGGCCTGCTGGACCTCCATCAGCCAGGTCGCCTGGTAGTCGATCTCCGAAAAGAGAATCGAGGTGGGTAGGACACCCCGACGCGTCAGGTCACGATAGGTCTGCTGATGCGCCGCATAGTGCTCCAGCATGTCCGTGCCGCGCTCGAGATATTCGGGCTTCAGGCTGACGCGGCCGAGCGGCCCGAGATCGGGCATGACAAGCTCGACATAGCCGGGCGCCCCCAGCAGCGCACGGGCGGCGCGCTCGACGACGATCACCAGGCTGGGCAGCGTGACCGCGAGCGCCAGGACCAGCACGACCGGCCTGAGCACGTCGCCCTGGCGCCCCTGCCATTGCATCAGCACCAATAGCAGCACCGGCCAGAGCCCGATGAATTCGAGCGAGCCGCTATTCTGCGTTTCGAAGAAGGCCAGCGCCGCGAAGACGGCGATGAACCAGCCGAGCGGCGAGGCGACGACCGCGCATGCCCCGGCGAGGGTCGGTCGCGCCCCGTCGCGCCAGGCCGCGACGAAAAGCGCACAGATCAGCGCCAGGCAGGGCCCGACGACATTGAACTTCACCGAGGCGACGGTGAGGAAACGCGGCAGCAAGGTGCCGGTATTGAGCGAAATCAGGATCAGGATGTCGCGCAGATAGGCACGCACGATCCCGGTCGCGAGATCGAGCAGGCCAAGCGCGACGAGAACCGCCGCAGCGGCGAGCAGAGCCTCACGCAGGCGCAGGCGGCCGGCGACAAGCGCGTAGCCGACAAGGAGCGCGCCAGCGACCGCGCCGGTGATCTTGACCAGGAACAGCGTCAGCATCAGCACCGCGACGAGGCCGGTCAGGAGCCTGCGATTTCTGACGAAGAGCAGCGTCGCCACCAGCAGATAGAGCAGCAAGGCGATATGGCGGTTGTAATGGCCGAAGCCGTCGAAGCCCGGCGCGGGATAGAGGCTGTGCAGATTGATCGGCAGCAGCGCGAAGAGCAGGAAGGGCAGGACCAGCGCCAGCGCCTGGCGCCGCGAGAGCCGCTGGACATCGACGACGAGGGCGGCGAGCACAGGCAGCGCGACCGGCAACAGCGCCCAGTTGACCAGCAGCATCGGCTGCGCCTGAGGAAACAGGGAGGCAAGCCCGGCCGCGAGATAAAAACCGAGCGGACCGACCGGCGCGAAGAAGTCATTGCTCGGCACCTGCCCCAGGCGGATGCGATGGATCGCGTCGAGATAGACGTCAGTGTCCCAGTAATTCGGGCCGAGCGGCAGGCGCAGCGGCAAGGCAAGACCGCACAGAACAAGCAGGAGAAAGACTGCAAGCCAGAAAATCGGCGCGCCAAGCAGAGATGGCAGGGCTTTCTGTCTGTCTTCCGCCATCACAACGCCCGATGTCATCGCCCTCTCCCGCCGCAAATCTGCGGAACACTGCCAGAGAAACCTTACTCGAAGGCTTCGTTCCGCCAGGGCGAGGCGAAATACCGCGCCCTTCAATCGCCCCGCGCCTGAGCAACCTCCGATCCATCCGGATCGTTCGATTGCTCCCATTTTTTGTCTTAACGCGTTTTCTTCACGCGAACCGGCACCCACTTCGCTCGAAACGCTCAAGATCACGTCGCATTCGGACGGAATCGTCCGAATGCGACGTGATCGATTCTAAAAGCTTAGAGCATTGCTCAAGCGAAAGACCGGTACCCACTTTTTTCGCGCAATGCTCTAAATCTCCGCGAAGCGCGCCGGGAGCTCGAAACCCCAGCCGAGCGGATCGTCGGCCTCGATGGTGAAGACCCCCTCGCCCGCGAAATGACCGATGCCGCCGACCGCGATCGTCACGGCGCCGGGAGCCGGATAATCGGCATGGCCGAGGACGCGGCCTGAGAACGTGCCGCCGGTGATGCTGCGGAAAAGCCGGGTCCGACTGGGGCCAATCAGGCCCTTGGCATGATCCAGCGCCATCCTCGCGGTAACGCCCGAGCCCGTCGGCGAGCGGTCGATCTGGCGCTCGGCGAAGACGCAGAGATTGAAGCTCGTCTCGTCACGCCCCGCCTCGTCGGTGACGATCGTGCCGTAGAGAAAGCCGAGATCGGGCTCGGTCGGGTGAGTGATCGCCGGCCCGGCGCGGACAGCGTCGGTGAGCGCGCCGGCCGCCTCGACGATCCGCGCGACCGGCGTCTCGAACAGGTCGAGCCCGAGGCGGGAGGCCGGCAGGATGCAGTAGAAGGCGCCGCCATAGGCAATGTCGGTGGTGATCGGCCCCAGGCCCGGGACATCGACAACCCGATCCCGAACCTGGACGAAGGCCGGCACGCTCTCGAAGGTCACGGTGCCGACCTTCCCGCTCTTGACCTCGCAGGCAAGCCTGACCAGCCCGCAAGGCGCCTCGATGGCGAAGCGCGTGACCGGCTCGACCGCCGGCACCAGCCCGTGCTCGATCGCATAGCGGCCGAGCGCAATGGTCGCGTGGCCGCACATGGTCGAATAGCCTTCATTATGCGTGAACAGCACGCCGAAGGCGGCATCGCGATGCGACGCCTTGACCGGGATGACGCCATACATGCCGGCATGGCCGCGCGGCTCCAGCATCATCGCGCGCCGCAGATGATCATGTTGCTCGCGGGCTTGCCTGCGCTTGTCGAGGATAGTGGCGCCCGTGAGCTCAGGATAGCCAGCGGTGACGATGCGAACGGGTTCGCCGCAGGTGTGGTAGTCGAGATAGCTCAGGCGCATCGGGGCAAATTTCCTTCGATCGATCTCTCGGCGCTCTGAATCGTGCCGATTTGGCATGCCTATCTATGTCGCCCTGCGGCGAGGCGGATCGCATCCAGGGCGCGTACAGCTATCGGCGGCCACCTCGCAGGCGAAGGCCAGCGCGGCTTGCAGATCGCCTTGTGTCGCCGATGTAAGCTTTTGCCCGAGCAGACCGCGCCTTGCCAAGACCGCCAGGACGCCGCCGATGAAGGTGTCGCCGGCTCCGACCGTATCGACCACGACCACGGACGGCGCGGCGCTCTCGATCGGGCCATCGGCGCCGTGGCAGGACGCGCCCTGCCCGCCGCGCGTCACCAGCACGCATGCCGCGCCAAGACCCTGCCAATGCGCCACGACCTTCTCGGCCGGCCAGTCCGGATGCAGCCAGGCGAGGTCGTCCAGACTGACCTTGACGATGTCTGCGAGCGCGATGCGCTGTTCGATCAACGCTGTCGCGAGCGCCCGCTCGGGCAGCACCGAGGCGCGAATGTTGACGTCGTAGCTGATGCTCGCGCCCTGCGCCTTCGCGCTCTCGATCAGCGCCAGTGTCGCCTCGCCGGACGGGCCGACGGTCGCGCCGAAGGAGGTGGCGTGGAGGTGGATGACGCCAGGAGGACTGGAGCGTGGCGTCCCTTCCGGCTCGGCATGAGCCGTGCCGTCGAGGTAAAGCCCGAATTCGGGAACGCCTCCGGGCCCGAGCGGAGCGACGACCGCGATGGCGCTGGGACGAGCGCTGTCATGAACCAGGCCGGCATCGATACCCTCGGCGGCAAGGGCCGTGCGAAAGCGCCGGCCGAGCGCATCGGTCGAGAGCGCTCCGGCATAAGCGACGCTCGCGCCGAAGCGGGCGAGCGCCAGCGCAGCGTTGAAGCCGGAGCCGCCGAGCACCGCCTCGTAATGCCTGCCCTCGCCGTCACGCGGGATGAAATCGCCGATCGCCTCGCCGGTGACGAGGATCACCCCTTGCGTCACAGCAGCCCGCGCTTGGCCAGGCTGCGCATCAGATGCGAGGCGCCGAAGGTCCAGGGTTCGCACTCATCGGTACGGCGCATACGGTTGACCAGCGCGCCAAGCTCGGGCGCGGCGATGGTGACGATGTCGCCGTATTTATGGGTGAAGCCGCCGCCGACCGTGTCGCGATCCTTGATCGGCGCGAACATGGTGCCGAGATAGAGCGCTGCGCCATCCGGATACTGGTGGTGCGGCCCGAGCATCTGCTTGGCGAGATCGGCCGGATCGCGGCTGATCTTGGCGATCGAGGACGAGCCTTCCAGCGTGAAGCCGTCCTCGCCCTTGACCGTCAGCGAGACGGTGGTCTTGCGGACATGATCGAGCGAGAAACCCGCGTCGAAGAGGCGGATGAAAGGGCCCACCGCCGCTGCCGCATTGTTGTCCTTGGCCTTGCCGAGCAGCAGCGCCGAGCGGCCCTCGACATCGCGCAGATTGACGTCGTTGCCGAGCGTCGCGCCGACGATCGCGCCGGTCGAGGCGACGATCAGCACGATCTCCGGCTCGGGGTTGTTCCAGGTCGAGGCGGGGTGGAGGCCCGCGTCGAAGCCAGTGCCGACCGAGGACATCGGCGGCGCCTTGGTGAAGATCTCGGCGTCCGGCCCGATGCCGACCTCGAGATACTGGCTCCAGGCGCCCTGCTTGATCAGCACCTCCTTGAGATGCATCGCTTCGGGCGAGCCGGGCTTGAGCTTGGAGAGATCGTCGCCGATGAGCTTGCCGATCTCCTCGCGGATAGCCACCGCAGCGGCCGGGTTGCCGCGCGCCTTCTCCTCGATCACGCGCTCCAGCATCGAGACCGCGAAGGTGACGCCGGCCGCCTTCACGGCCTGAAGGTCGAGCGGCGAGAGCAGCCAGGGCTTTGACGGGTTGCGCCCATCGATCGGCGTGTTCGCCAGGATCTCGGCAAGCGAGCCGATCGCCTCTCCCTTCGCGGCCTTCAATGCAGCGGCGGGGTCGGGCGCCTCGCAGAGATCGCGCATGGTTGGAAAGGTGCGTGTGACATCGACGAGCTGCCCCTCCCGCAGGACCACGACGGCCGGCCCGGCGACATCCGGCAACCAGGCGCGGCCGACGAGCGCGGCGGTTGCGGCATCGGCCGGCAGCGTATTCTCGGGGGTCAGAGCGAGCGTCATCGTGATGTTCCATCGGCCGGCAAGGTGGGGGTGCGGAGAACAGCCGCTTCCAGCCATTTGCGCAAGCCCCGCCCGGCGCATGGGCCTAGAGGCTGTTATGGACTCTGGGCCCATGCTGCAGCCACGGCCCTCATCTCCAGGATGCCGCGCCGGCAAGGTTTCGAGCGGTCAAGACTGGGGAAACCGCCGAGCGCCCCCTTGGCGAGCGTCATCCTTTTGTCGTTGAAACGTCACCTGCGCTTCATGCTAGCTTGCGCACCAACGACAAGAGCCGCCATGCCGCGCGCAAGGGTGGATAAGGGAGACGACATCAATGACAGTGAAATCGACGATCCTGATCTCGGCCGCCGCTTTCGTGCTCGCGGGCGCAGCTCCTGCCCTGGCGCAGACCGAGATCCAGTGGTGGCATGCGCTGACCGGCGCCAATAACGACGTGGTGGTGAAGCTCGCCGAGGATTTCAACGCCTCGCAGAAGGACTACAAGATCGTCCCCGCCTATAAGGGCTCCTATCCCGACACGCTGAATGCCGGCATCGCCGCCTTCCGCGCCGGCACCGCGCCGCATATCCTGCAGGTCTTCGAAGTCGGCACCGGCACGATGATGTCGGCCAAGGGCGCGATCAAGCCCGTCTTCGAATTGATGAAGGAAGCCGGCGAAACATTCGATCCGAAGGCCTATCTGCCTGCGATTACCGGCTATTATTCGACGGCCAAGGGCGACATGCTCTCGATGCCGTTCAACTCGTCCTCGATGGTGATGTGGTACAACAAGGACGCCTTCAAGAAGGCGGGCCTGAACCCCGACGCCCCGCCCAAGACCTGGCCCGAGGTGTTCGAGGCCGGCAAGAAATTGAAGGCTGCCGGCTTCGATAAATGCGGCTTCACCAATGCCTGGGCGACCTGGGCCAACATCGAGCAGTTCGGCGCCTGGCACAACATCCCGATCGCCACCAAGGCCAATGGGCTCGACGGCTTCGACTCCGTGCTGAACTTCAACAGCCCGCTCTTCGTCAAGCACCTGACCAATCTGGTCGAGCTGCAGAAGGACAAGACCTACGATTATTCCGGCCGCACCAATAATGGCGAAGGCCGCTTCACCTCGGGCGAATGCCCGATCATGCTGACCTCCTCGGGCTTCTTCGGCAACGTCAAGGCGAACGCCAAGTTCGACTGGGCCAATGCGCCGATGCCGTATTACCCCGAGGCCACGGGCGCGCCGCAGAACTCGATCATCGGCGGCGCTTCGCTATGGGTAATGGGCGGCAAGAAGGCCGACGAATACAAAGGCGTCGCCAAGTTCTTCACCTTCCTGTCGGACGTCGACCGCCAGGTGAAGCTGCACACCGAGTCCGGCTATCTGCCGATCACCAAGGCGGCCTATGAGAAGGTCAAGGCGTCCGGCTTCTACAAGGACAAGCCCTATCTCGAGACGCCGATCCTGGAGCTGACCAACAAGGAGCCGACCGAGAATTCGCGCGGCCTGCGCTTCGGCAGCCTGGTCCAGATCCGCGACATCTGGTCGGAGGAGATCGAAGCGGCGCTGAACGGCCAGAAGGCGCCGAAGGCGGCGCTGGACGCAGCCGTCGAGCGCGGCAACCAGATGCTGCGCCAGTTCGAGCGCACGGCGTCGCGTTGAGCGTGTTCTAACAACCTCGCCGTCATCCTGGGCGACCGCAGGTTGCCCCGGGATCCATCGTAAAGCTCAGCGCGCTACGATGGATCCCGGCGCTCCGCTTCGCTACGGCCAGGATGACAGTGCGGATATACGATCAGTTTGATCTCGTTTCTGACGACATTCCCGAGACAGCGACGCAATGCAGAAGAACGCCTATTTCAGCGGCCTGACGATTCCGGTCCTGCTGCTCGCGCCGCAGCTGGTGATCACTGTGCTGTTCTTCTACTGGCCGGCGAGCCAGGCGGTCTGGCAGAGCTTCCTGCTGCAGGACGCCTTCGGCACCTCGACCGAATTCGTCTGGTTCGAGAACTATCACGACCTGTTCGCCGATCCCGGCTACTACAAGGCGCTGATCAACACCGCGATCTTCTCCTCCTTCGTCTGCGTGCTCTCGCTGTCGATCGCACTGCTCTTCGCCGTGATGGCCGACCGGCAGATCAGGGGCGCCGAGATCTACAAGACGCTGTTGATCTGGCCTTATGCGGTCGCGCCGGCTGTTGCCGGCGTGCTCTGGATTTTCATGTTCGATCCCTCGCTGGGCATGCTGGCGCGGGGCCTCAACAGTCTCGGCATAGCCTGGAACCCGCGCCTCAACGGCAATGACGCGATGACACTGGTGATCCTGGCCGCGACCTGGAAGCAGATCAGCTACAATTTCCTGTTCTTCCTCGCCGGCCTGCAATCGATCCCCAAAAGCGTGATCGAGGCGGCCGTGATCGACGGAGCCAAGCCGATGCGCCGCTTCTGGACGATCATCTTCCCGCTGCTCTCGCCGACGACCTTCTTTCTGCTCACCGTCAACATCGTCTATGTCTTCTTCGACACCTTCGGCATCATCGACACGATCTCCGGCGGCGGACCTTCGGGGGCGACGGAGACGCTGGTCTACAAGGTCTATTCCGACGGCAAGGGTGGCTCGAATCTGGGCGGCTCAGCGGCGCAATCGGTCGTCCTGCTGATCATGGTGATCGGCATGACGGCGATCCAGTTCCGCTTCATCGAGCGCAAGGTGAGCTATTGATGCGCCGGCGCCTCGCATGGCTTGTGTCCGTCGGACTGCTCTCCGCATCGGCAGCGCTGATCGCGGCTGCTCATGCCCAGGCTCTTCAGACCACGCCTGCGTTGCCTGCTCGCATGATCGACGCCTGGCCCGGCATCGTCCTCTTCTGCATGCCCTCGCGCCAGGAATGGGGCGCGACAGCATGCGGCGTCGCCTCCCGCGAAGCCGAGCGGCAAGCCGCGGCAGCCTCGATCAAGCTCATCGCTGTCGGCGCGGCGGAGGCCGGTCTTTCCGAGGGGCCAAACAGCGCAGCACCCTCCTTCGTCTGGCCACAGGCGCTGCGGCTCTTCCTGCAGTTTCACCCCGTCGGAGACGGTTCGAAACGATGGCGGCTGTCGACGAAGGCCTATGAACTCACGCCGCCCGCGCCGGCAAATACCGGGCAGGCGCCGAAATGGCATTATGTCTACGACCATTTCTCGGTGCTGGATGAAGGCAAGGAGATCCGCGCGACGGAGGAGGCTGCGCCCGCGCTGCTCGAGCTGTTCTTTGCCACCATGACGAAACCACGGAGCTGAGCGCGTGATCGGCTTCACCGAAAGAGGCGAATATTGATGGTCGAAGACCGCCGCCTGGGCGATGCTATCGCCTATATCATCCTGACGATCGGGGTTCTGATCGTCGCCTTCCCGGTCTGGCTGACCTTCGTCGCCTCGACCTGGGATGCCTCGACCATCATCAACGGCAAGCTGCCGCTCTGGCCGGGGCCGTATTTCCTGGAGAACTACCACCGCATCCTGTTCGTCGGCACCTCGGGCACGACGCGCGAGCCGGTCGCCGGGATGATGCTGAACTCCTTCATCATGGCGATGGCGATCGCGCTGGGGAAGATCTTCATCTCGGTGCTCTCGGCCTATGCCATCGTCTATTACCGCTTCCCGTTCCGGATGGCGGCGTTCTGGATCATCTTCATCACGCTGATGCTGCCGGTCGAGGTGCGCATCTTCCCGACCTTCAAGGTCGTCTCCGATCTCAACATGCTCGACAGCTATCAGGGCCTCGCCGTGCCGCTGATCGCCTCGGCCACCGGCACGCTGCTGTTCCGCCAGTTCTTCATGACGATCCCCGACGAATTGCTCGAAGCCTCCCGGATCGACAATGCCGGGCCATTCCGCTTCTTCAAGGACACGGTGATCCCGCTCTCGATGACGACGATCGCGGCCTTGTTCGTGATCCAGTTCATCTATGGCTGGAACCAGTATCTCTGGCCGCTCCTGGTGACGACGAAGGACTCGATGCAAACCATCGTCATCGGCATCAAGAAAATGATCGTCACCTCCGACGCGCTCACCGAATGGCAGCTCGCCATGGCCACCGCCATGCTGGCGATGCTGCCGCCGGTGCTCGTCGTCATCCTGATGCAGAGGCTCTTCGTGAAGGGCCTGGTCGAAACCGAGAAGTAGCCCAAGAATGGCCCAGGTCACCCTCACCAACGTCAAAAAAGTCTATTTCGGCGGCGTCGAAGCCGTAAAGGGCGTGTCCTTCGACATCCCCGATGGCGGCTTCTGCGTGCTCGTCGGCCCGTCCGGCTGCGGCAAGTCCACATTGCTGCGCATGGTCGCGGGGCTGGAAACGATCTCGTCGGGCGAGGTCACGATCGGCAATCGCGTCGTCAACCAGATCGGCCCGGCCGAGCGCGACATCGCCATGGTGTTCCAGAACTACGCGCTCTATCCGCATATGAGCGTCTACGACAACATGGCCTACGGCCTGCGCAATCTCGGCACGCCCAAGGACGAGATCGACGCCCGCGTGAAGGAAGCCGCGCGCATCCTGGCGATCGAGGCCTTGCTCGAGCGGCGCCCCAAGCAGCTCTCGGGCGGCCAGCGCCAGCGCGTCGCCATGGGCCGCGCCATCGTGCGCAAGCCGCAGGTCTTCCTGTTCGACGAGCCGCTCTCCAATCTCGACGCCAAATTGCGCGTGCAGATGCGCGTCGAGATCAAGAAGCTGCAGCGCGCGCTCGGCGTCACCGCGATCTACGTCACCCATGACCAGGTCGAGGCGATGACGCTCTCGGACAAGCTCGTGGTGATGAATGGCGGCCAGGTCGAGCAGATCGGCCTGCCGGCAGAGGTCTATAAGAAGCCCGCGAGCAAATTCGTCGCGACCTTCATCGGCTCGCCGCCGATGAACATCCTGCCTGGAACGATCGATGGGCCCGGCATCGTCGCGCTCGGCGAAGCGATCCTCGAGGCGCGCGACCTGCGCGAGGATCTGGCGGCGGGTTCTCCCGTCGAGGTCGGCCTGCGGCCCGAGGATGTCGAGATCGCCTCGGAGGGCGAAGCCGGCTCATTGCCCTTCGATGTCGAGTTCATCGAGGAGTTGGGAGCGACGCAGCTCTTCCACGGCAAGCTCGCCGGCTTGCCCTTCGTGATGCAGGCGGCAACCGATGTGGTTTCGGCGCAGGCTGGCCGGCTCTGGATCACGGTCAATCCGGACCGGGTGCATGTCTTCGACGTGCAAACGGGTGGCCGGCTGGGGCGGGTGTAACGCACCCGCCGTCATTCTCAGGCGAAGCGTAGCGGAAACGCCGGCGGCGATTTGGTGTGGGTTCTTCCCTTCCCCCCTGGCGGGGGAAGGTGGCAGCGCGCAGCGCTGACGGATGAGGGGGCGCTGTGAGCTTTCCGCCTGGCCGAACACGACGCTAACCGGATAGGGCACGGCGCCCCCTCATCCGCCCCTGCCGGGGGCACCTTCTCCCACCCATCTCGGGCTTGCCCGAGATGGGCAACTCAAAGTGTCAAAGTCGGCAACAGCCGACTTTGATGGGGGAGAAGGGAAGACGCGTCGCGCGGATCCGGTGCTTTCCGGCAGAAGGCTCTACGCTGAAGCCCTCTCAGCTCAGCGGCGCGTATTTCACCGCGCAGCCATAGGATTTGGTGGCCGCCTCGCTGACCGGCTTGCCGGCCTTCAGCTCGGCCACGGCCTGCCGGACATAGCTCTTGGCGCCGTTGAGGCTCGCCGGGTTTGATGAGGGCTTGTCGTCGATCGCGCCCATATAGGCGAGCGTGCCCTTGGGATCGACGATGTACATATGCGGCGTCGTCGTCGCTCCATAAGCGCGCGCCACCTTGCTGTTGGGGTCGAGCAGCACGGCGGCCGGCGCCGCATCGCGCTTCGTCGTCAACTCCTTGGCCGCGGTGCCGTCGACATGGCCCTGCTCGCCGACCGGCGAGGACACGACCGAGAGCCAGACGATGCCCTCCTTGGCCATGTCCTTCTGCAGCGTCTGCATGGTGGCGCTGTTGTAGTGCTTCCGGACATAGGGGCAGTCGGCATTGGTCCATTCCAGGATCACGGTCTTGCCGGTGAACTCCGAGAGATTGCGCGTCTTGCCGTCGGCGTCGACGGCCTGGAAGGCAGGTGCGGGCTGGCCGACCTTCGCCGCGCCCTGCGCCAGGACGGAGCCTGCGCTCAGCGAAAGGCCGGCGAGAGCGAGGCCGGCGATGAAACTCTGTCGGGTCAGGCTGGCTTTCATGGAGTGTCTCCGTCTTTGGGGGTTGGGAACTCTCAGCGGGAAGCGGTCTTCATCTCCTTGCCGGCGGCACGGCGGGCGGCCGTGACCAGCATGTCAAGCGTCAGCAATTGCGGCAGGATCTCGGGCTGCGCATCCTTCTTGCCGGGATAGAACAGATAGAGCGGCACGCCGGCGCGGCCCTGCTCGGCCAGCGCCTGGGCGATCGCGGAATTGCGGTTGGTCCAGTCGGCCTTGAGGGAGGCGACCTTCAATTCGGCGAAGGCGTCCTTGACCTCCTGCCGCGAGAGCGCGACGCGCTCATTCGCCAGGCAGGTGATGCACCAGGCGGCGGTGAAATTGACGAAGACTGGCTTGCCCTCGGCCTGCAGGCTTGCGACGCGCTCTGGTGTCCAGGCCTGGATATCGCCGGCGCGCGCTTCGCTGGTGGCGCTGGGTACGGCGCTCTGCAGCACGAACCAGCCGGCGCCAAGCGCGATCAGCGCGGCAAGGCCCGCAGCGGCCAGGCGCACCTGGCCGGCGCCGCGCGTGACGCCGACGAGCCAGACGATGAAGCCCGCGGCCAGCACCGCGACCAGCGCCGCCAGGACGCCACCGGGGCCGGCCTGCACCGAGGCGACCCAGACCAGCCAGATCGCGGTCGCAAACATCGGAAAGGCGAAGGCTTGTTTCAGGATCATCATCCAGCGGCCGGGCTTGGGCAGCAGGCGCAACAGGCCGGGCGCGAAGGAGAGCGCCAGGACCGGCAAAGCGAAGCCGAGCGCCAGCGCCAGGAAGACGGCGAGGCCCATGACAGGCGGCTGCGTCACCGCATAGCCCACCGCCGCGCCCATGAAGGGGGCCGTGCAAGGCGTCGCGACCACGACGGCGAGCGCGCCGGTCATGAAAGCGCCCAGGCGCCCTCCCCGGCTGGCAAGGTCCTGGCCCACGCCTCCGGCGGAGGTTCCGACCTCGAAGGCTCCCAGCAGGTTGAAGCCGATTAGCGTCATGATGACGGCAAGCGCGATGACCAGGGGCGGCGATTGCAATTGGAACCCCCAGCCGATGCTGGAGCCGAGCGCCGCGAAGCCGACAACGATGCCGGCCAGGATCATGAAGGTCACGACCACGCCGCTGAGGAAGAGCACGCCCTGCTCGCGAACCTCGTCGCGATGCGCCCGCGCCAATTGCGCAAAGCCCAGCGCCTTGATGAACAGCACCGGCAGCACGCAAGGCATCAGATTGAGGATTAGCCCACCGGCGAAGGCGAAGGCGAGCGCCGCCCAGAGCGTCAGGTCGGCGCCCTCGACCGGAACCGGCAGTCGCACCACGGCCGGGCGCGGTGCAGCGCTTGCCCCTGTCGCTGCGGTCAGCAAAGCGGGCTCGGCTTCGACTGTCACCGCAAGCGCGCGCGGCAGGCCCCCGTCCCTAAAGGTGACGACGCCGGAGAGCTCCGCGTTCTCCAGCTTGAACGCGCTGGAGCGGGCAAGCTGCAGGTTCACGCCATTGGCGGCCGGCGTGGCGGGTTGCGGCGCAGCGTGCTCGATCAGCGTGTCGGAGAGTGGAAAGAAGCGGATGTCACTCGCCTGCGCGCCCAGGCCCGGCAGCGAGAGTGCGAGCCTGTCGCCATCGCTCGTCAGCTTCGCCTTGAAACCGGCGGGCTGCGGCAAGGCTGCAAGCGTCGCATCGATGCGCGACTGGGCGTTCTCATCGACGATCGCCGTGGCCTCGACCGGCAGGTCGAGCGTGAAGGCGCCCTCCTCGGGAATACAGATCTTCTCGCAGACAAGCCAGGTCGCATTGGCCTTCAGCGTCACCCGCTCGCCGGGCTTGGCGCTTTCGGGCACAGCGATCTCGACCGGCAGCAGCAGCGTGCCCTCGAAGCCGAAATTGACCAGCGGCTCGACCGGGAGCGCCTTGGGCGCGGGCCAGCGGATCTCGCTCGCCGTCATGCCGGCCGGCAGAGCCCAGTCGATGCGCGTCGCCTCACCGGAATCACCGGGGTTTTGCCAATAGGTGTGCCAGCCCCTGGCGATCTTCTGGACAAGCGCGACCTGGAAGCGCTCACCCGGCTGGACGGCATCGCGGCTCGACAGCAAAGTCGCCGTGACGCGCGGCGAGCTGACTGCAGCCGATTCCGCCGCGATGGCGAGCGCCGGCGCGATCAGCGCGAACGCCAGTACGGCGTTGCGCAGGAGGCCTTGTCGAAAGGTCTGAGCCATGGGCTAGGTCGTCATCCCGTTCAATTTCCCCTCCAGATGCCCGACTTTGCCTGATAGAGCCAATGACAAGCCGGTGATGCCGGCAAGAGGTCGTCCGGGAAGAGGCCGTCATTCTCAGGCAAGCACGGAAACAGCGCACCGCGCCATGATGTCGCCGCCTGCGCTGCTTTAGCTGCGCGCCAGACACTCCGGAATGTTGAAAGCTGATCATGGCCACACTGCCTGCCGCCATCGCCCCCTCTCATGTCGCCGTGGTCACGGGTGCCGCCTCGGGCATCGGATACGCCGCCGCCCGCGCCTTCGCGGGGCTAGGCATGAAGGTCGCCATCGCCGACCGCGACGCGGAAGGGCTCAAGGCCGCCGGGCAGGTGCTGGCGACGCTCGTCGGCGAGGAGAACGTGCTAGCCGCACCCACCGACGTGGCGCGGCGCGAAGCGGTTCAGGCCCTGCACGAACAGGTGACGGCCCGCTTTGGCGCCGTCCATGTGCTGATGAACAATGCCGGCATCCAGCCGGGCAGCGCGATGTTCGGACCGACCGAAACCTGGGAGCGGATTCTCGCCGTCAATCTCGGCGGCATCGTCAACGGCACGCAGATCTTCGCGCCCGACATGATTGCCGGCGGCGCGCCGAGCCTGATCATCAACACCGGCTCGAAGCAGGGCATCACCACTCCACCCGGCGACCCCGCCTACAACGTCTCGAAAGCCGGCGTGAAGGCCTTTACCGAAGCCTTGCAGCATGAATTGCGCGGGACGGCAGGCTGCAAGGTCAGCGCCCATCTCCTGATCCCCGGCTTTGTCTACACACCGCTCACGGCCAAGGGGCGCCTCGAGCAACCGGCCGGGGCCTGGACGCCGGAGCAGACGGTCGACTTCATGCTGGAGCGACTGGGCGCGGGCGACTTCTACATCCTCTGCCCCGACAACGAGACGCCGCGCGCGCTCGACGAGAAGCGCATGGCCTGGGCGATCGGCGACATCATCGAAAACCGTCCCCCACTCTCGCGCTGGCACCCCGGCTTTGCCGAGGCGTTCAAGGCGCATGTCGAGGGGGAGTGAGCCCTCAGATCGCCGCGCCGTCCGTCACAGTATCTGCGCCCAGACCCAGTCGCACCGCGCGCACGATCTCGGCTTCGGCCGCCTCGCCGCGCTTGCGGGGACGGGGCGCGCTGATCCTGTGCTCGGCGATGATCTGGCCCGGCGCACCGGAGAGGATGACGACGCGGTCGGCGAGATAAGCCGCTTCGTCGATGTCATGGGTGACGAAGAGCACGGTTTTGCCGGTGCGCTGCCAGACGCGGATCAGTTCGTCCTGCAGGCTTTCGCGGGTCAATGCGTCGAGCGCCGAGAACGGCTCGTCCATCAGCAGGATCTCGGGCTCGACCGCGAGCGCGCGGGCCAGCGAGACACGCTGGCGCTGGCCGCCGGAGAGCTGGTGCGGCCAGCGATTCGCCAGCGAACTCAAGCCCACGAGATCGAGCATCTCCTGCGCCTTGGCCTGTCGCTCGTGGCGCGAAAGCTGTCCCTCCAGCCCGAAGCCGACATTCGAGGCGACCTTGCGCCAGGGCAGCAGGCGCGAATCCTGGAAGACGAGCGCGACCGGCCGGCGGGCGCTGTCCGCAGCATTGATCACGACCTCGCCGCCGCTGGGCCTGGCGAGGCCCGCGATGACGCGCAGCAGCGTCGACTTGCCGACACCCGACGGGCCGACGATCGCCAGGAACTCGCCGCGCGCGACCGAGAGATCGAGCTTGTGCAGCACCTCCGTCGCCTCACCATCGCGGGTGAAGGTCAGCGAGAGGGCCTTGATGTCGATCACGCTTTCCATCGCAGCACCCATTTCTGGAAGGCGACGAAGAGGGTGTCGAGGAAACCGTAGAGCCCCGCCATGGTCAGCATGTAGATCACCACGATATCGGTCGCGAGCAGGCTGGAGGCCTGCATCATGCGCTGGCCGACGCCGGCGACGCCAAAGATCTCGGCCGCGACGACCGCCATCCAGGCCTGGCCCAGCGCCGTGCGCACGCCGATCAGAATGCCGGGCATGGCAGCCGGCAGCAGGATCTTGGTCAGGCGCTGCCAGCTCGTGCGGAAGCCGAAGGCGTCGGCGACCTCGATCAGATCGCGATCGACGCCGCGGATCGCGCCCTGGGCGGCGAAGAAGACGATCCAGAACACGCCGATCGCGATGATGAACACCGCGGCCGACGGGTTCACACCAAACCAGATGATGGCAAAGGGCACCCAGGCAAGGCCCGGGATCGGCCGCAGCAGGCGAACCACCCAGGCAGTGGCCTCTTCCGCGATGCGCGACATGCCGACGAGCACGCCAAGCGCCGCGCCGAGCACCGAGCCGGTGATCAGGCCGGTGAAGTAGTGGCCGAGCGAACCGAGGATCGCGGCAAGCCAGGCGCCCGAGGTGACCTCACGCCAAAACGCCTTCGGCAAGGCGCTCGGGCCCGGCAGGAAGGCCGGGTTCACGAGGCCGAAGAAGGGGATCGCCTCCCAGAACAGCAGGAAGGCAACGAGGCCCGCGAGGGCTAGGGCCGGAGCCCGAAGGGATTGCAAGGATGTCAGCCGCCCGTCTTGATCGCGCGCTCGTAATACTGCGTCTCGAACAGGCCGTCGAACGGCAATTCCTTATCGAGCGAACCGAGCTTGACCTGATAGGCCTGCATGACGCGGGACGGCTCGATGATCTTGCGCGGATCGATCTCGAAGGTGCTCGCCGGCGAGGTCAGCGCCTTGCGGATCAATTCGGGGTCGACGATGCCCTTGCCGAGCGCGCCCCCGACATGAGGCGCGGTCTTGTCGGGGTTCTTGGCGATCAGATCGGCGGCGCGCACGAGGCTGTTGACCAGCTTCTGCACGACCTCCGGGTTCTTGGTGACGAAGGCGCCCGAGCCCGCCACCACCGTGCCGGGCTGGCCGGGGAAGAGCTCCTGCCCGCCCGCGATCAGCTTGATGCCGGGGTTGCGGGTCTGGATGATGGTCAGCGCCGGCTCGCGCACGATCGCGCCTTCGACAGCCGCTGCCAGAACCGCCTGCTGGGTCGCGTCTATGCCCATCGGCACGATCTCGACATCGGCTTTGTCGGCCTTGGCGACCTCCCAGAGCCAGTATTGCAGCGTGGTGTTGGGCACGGAGCCCGCAGGTTGGGTGGCGAGGCGCGCGGCCTTGCCGGTCGCGGCCTTGTACGCCTTGAAGGCGGCCGCCGCCGTGGTGCCCGGCGTGAAGAATTTCGTCAGGGACGGCGCGGCGACGAAGACGTTCTCGGCCACCGCCGTGGCAGCCACGACGCGGACATCGACGCCGCGCGAGCGCGCCACCGCCAGCGGCGCGATGCCGGCGACGTAGAAATCGATCGTGCCGGAGGCGAAGGCCTGGATCATGTTCGGGCCGGATTCGAACACCGTGAAGCTCGCATTGAGGCCAGCCTCCTTGAACCAGCCCTCGCCATTGGCGACGAAGACCGGAGCCGTGCCGATGACCGGGATGTAGCCGATGCGGGCGGTGACAGCGTCCTGGGCGCGTGCACCGGCGAAAGGCGCGGCGGCGAGAAGCGCGGAACCGGCGAGCAGGAACTGGCGGCGATCCATCGATCAAATCCTTCGTGAGAACGGTGCCGGAAATGCACCCATTGACAGATTGAGAAAAGGATTTTCTATCTGAAAACAAGTTGCGAGCCTTAAAAAGATAATTATTCTTTTTTTGTAGCGATCGACAGATATAATCTTCTTCTCACGGACGGAATACGAGAATGGATGCGATAGACCGAAAAATCCTCACCGTCCTGCAGGGCGACGCCAACATCTCGATCGCGGAACTCGCCGACCGTGTCGGGCTGTCGCAGACGCCGTGCTGGAAGCGCATCCAGCGTCTGGAGCAGTCCGGCGTCATCGTGAAACGCGTCGCGCTGGTCGCGCCTGAGAAGATCGGGCTCGGGCTCACCGTCTTCGTCCAGATCGAGACCGCCGATCATTCCGGGCCATGGCTGGAGAAGTTCGCGCAGATGGTCGCGTCGATGCCGGAGGTGATGGAGTTCTACCGCATGGCCGGCGATGTCGACTACATGCTGCGCGTCGTCGTCGCCGACATGGCGGCCTATGACGGCTTCTACAAGAAGCTGATCGAGACGATCCCCTTGAAGAATGTGACCTCGCGTTTCGCGATGGAGCGGATCAAGTCGACGACGGCCTATCGCGTGCCGGACCTGCCGAAGGCGTGAGGCTGACGCGCTTCTGCTCACCCGTCATGGTCGGCCTTGTGCCGGCCATCCACGTCTTTGCTGACCGAGATCTGAGTTCGAGATCTGAGTTCAAGACGTGGATGCTCGCCACAAGGGCGAGCATGACGACGAGGTTCGCGCGAGAAGCCCTTTACGACCGTCCGCCATCCACGGACAGCACCTGGCCGGTGATCCAGCCGGCCTGTTCGCTCAGGAAGAACAGCGTCGCCGCCGCGATGTCGGCGGGCGTGCCGAGGCGGCGGGTGTGGATGCCCTCGACCAGGCGTTTCTGGCCCTCTGGGCCATAGCTCTCCCATTGCCGCTCGGTCGCGGGGTTGGAGCGCACGAAGCCCGGCGCGACGGAGTTCACGGTGACGCCATGGGGGCCGAACTCCCAGGCGAGCTGCTTGGTCAAGCCGACCAGCGCGTGTTTGGCGCTGGCATAGGCCTGGATGCCGGTGAGGCTCGGCCGCAGGCCAGCGCCGGACGAGATCGTGACGATGCGGCCATAGCCGGACTGCCGCATCACCGGAGCGGCGGCCTGGGCGAGAAAGAAGGCAGCGTCGACATTGGCGGCGAAGATGATGCGCCAATCGGCCTCGGAGATCGCCTCGATCGGCCGGCCGACCTGCCCGCGCACCCCGCCGGCAGCATGGACCATGAGATCGAGCTTGCCATTTTTCGCGACGATCTCGGCCATCAGCGCGCTCGCAGCCTCGGGCGTACCGAGATCGACCGCATGCGGCGTCGCGCCGATCGCCTTGGCCGTCTCGATCACGCCCGCGGCGTCGATATCGGCAAGGTGCACGGTCGCGCCGGACTCGGCCAGCGCCGTGGCGATGGCCCGGCCAATGCCCTGGGCTGCGCCAGTGACGAGGGCTACGCGATTGTCGAAGCGGATTTGCATTGGTCGAGCAGGACTTTCAGCGTGGCGAAGGAGAGCGGGCGCTTGCCGTCCTCGATCTCATGGATGAGCGAAACCAGCGTGATCAGCGCCGGGGTGGCGACACCCGCCTCGCGGCCCAGCGTCGCGATGATGCCGATCTGCGGATCGACCTCGGTCTTGCGCTTGCGCACGGCCAGATCGCGCCAGATGCCGGAATGAGTTTTCGCCGTCCTGGAGGTGTAGTCGGCGAGCCAGGCAATCGTTTCGATTTGCGGGCCTTCAGGTTGGCCGGGCGCAAAGACCATCGGATCGAACGCACCGAAGCCGAGCGAGCGTACGCCGCGCGCAGCGGCGACCGCGCCAACCTCGCGACCGAGCGCGAGCCAGACCGGCAGGCGCTCGGGATCGGCGAAATTCACCGACATCGACTCATCCGTCAGCGCCGTACCGAACAGCATCGCGCCATAGGCGAGCTTACCCCAGAGCGAACCCCAGATGTTGTCGGTCACGACCGAATCCTGGTCGAAGAGCTTCAGCAACGCATGCATCTCGCGCAGGCGCGGCGTCATCGCCCCGTCGAGCTCGCCGACGACGACCGCGCCGCGATTGCCGTACAAAATCTCGCCCGGGCCATGCCAGTCCGCGCCGAAATTGACGAAGCAGCCCATGGTCCGCGCCTCGCCGAGCTGGCTTGCGATCGTCAACTCGTTGAGGCCGTTCTGGGCCGAGAGCACGAATCCGTCCGCAGCGAGATGCGGCTTCAGCGCCGCGACCGCAGCTTCGGTCGCGCCAGCCTTCACCGCCAGCACGATGCGCTTATAGGTGCCGCTCAATTCGGCCGGCGTCACGGCCGGAACGATCTGGCGGAACTCCTCGATCGGGCCCGTGATCGCAAGGCCTGTCGTGCGGCAGGCCTCGACATGCTCAGGCACGATATCGACGAGGAGGCCAGGAATACCGGCGCGAGCCCAATAGGCGCCCAGCGTGCCGCCGATCGCGCCTGCACCCCAGATCAGGATGGGTTCGGGTATGCTCATGCCTGCCCCGCCATCTCGACATCACCATGGGTCGCGACATGGACGAGCCCGTCGGGCGTGACCCAGCCGCGATACATGCCTTCGGAATTATAGGGCGCGACGATGGCGCCATCGGCATCGATGGCGACGAGGCCGGCGCCGATCTTGTGCGCCGTCAATTCGGCCAGGACCGTGTCGGTCGCCTGTTTCAGGCTCAGCCCCTTATAGGCGATCAGCGACGCGATCTCGTGGCCGACGCAATAGCGGATGAAATACTCGCCCTTGCCGGTGCCGGAGACGGCGCAGCGGCCGTCGCGGGCATAGGTGCCAGCTCCGATGATGGGGGAATCGCCGACGCGCCCGACCGGCTTGTTGGTGTAGCCGCCGGTCGAGGTCGCGGCGGCGAGATGGCCTTGCGCATCGCGCGCGACCGCGCCGACCGTGCCGTGCTTTTCCGCCTCGCTCGCTTCCGAGGCCGTGCCGACCAGTTCCCGGATCTTCATCGAGGAGAGGTTCTTGCGGCGGCGTTCGGTCGAGAAATGCTCGTTCTCGACCATATCGAGGCCTTCATGCTCGGCGAAGGCGTCTCCGGCCGCCCCCGCCAGCAGCAGCGGATCGCCGCGCCGCATCAAGGCCTTCGCGGCGCTGACCGGATTCTTGATGCGCTTGACGCCGCAGAGCGCGCCGGCCGCCAGCGTCGCTCCGTCCATGATCGAGACGTCGAGCTCATGCTCGCCATCGGCATTGAAGGCCGAACCATGGCCGGCATTGAAATGGGGCGAATCCTCCATCACGCGCACCGCCGCCTCGACAGCGTCCACCGCCGCACCGCCCTTGGCGAGGATCGCCCAGCCGGCGCGCAAAGAGGCTGCGAGATCGGCCCGGGCCTGCGCCCATTCGGCATCGGTCATCTCGGCCTTGGGCAGCGTGCCGCAGCCGCCATGGATGGCGAGAGCGATATTGGTCATGTGAGGAGGCTCATTTTGCGGCGGGCGAGTGGCGAATAGCGAATGGCGAGTGGGGCTATTCGCCACTCGCCATTCGCCCCTTCACTTCTTGGCGGGCTTGATGTCCATCGCCAGCGTGTCCTCGTCGACGCGCGTTGCGAGCGTCACCTTGTCCTTCTGCATCGCCCAGGCCGAGCCGACTGTGACGATCGGCAGGCGCGGCCGGTCCGTGGCGACCAGGGCATTGGCCTGCTGGAGGAAGGCCGAGCGCTTGGCTTCGTCCATCTCGATGGCGGCGTCCTCGATCAGCTTGTCCATGACCGGGTTGGAGTAGCCGGTGACGTTGAAGGCGCCGAGCCTCTTGGCCGGATCATTGGTGTGGGCGACAGAGGAGAGCGTGTAGTTCGCCTCGCCAGTCAGCGTGCCCCAGCCGGACATGCTGACCGCATAGTCGCCACGTGTCCGCGCCGGGAAGAAGACCGCGCTGGGCTGGGCGTTGGCGGCGACATCGAGGCCGGCGCGCGCCAGCATCTGCGCGATCGAGGTGCCGACCTGGCGGTCACCCGGCAGGCGGTCGCTGGTGAAGGCGAACGCGAATTTGAAGCCGTTGGGATAGCCGGCCTCGGCGAGCAGCGCCTTGGCCTTGGCGAGATCGGGCTTGCGCGGCGGCAGGCTCTTGTTGAAGCCGAAGATCTCCGGCGTCATGAGCTGGTTCGCCGGGGCGCCGAGGCCTTCCATCGCGATCTCGACGAGCGCCGGCCGATCGATGGCGAGGTCGACCGCCTCGCGCACCTTCGGGTCGGCGAAGGGGTTTTTCGGCAGGGCCGAACCATCCTTGGCGGTGACGCCGGGCGGATTGTCCTTCATCGACATCTCCATATTGAAGACATAGATGGAGTCGATCGAGGTCACCGTCAGCTTGGCGTCGCGCTTGAGGGTCGGCACGTCGGAGGCCGGCACGCGGACGATGAGGTCCACCTGACCCGCCTTGAGCTGGGCGACGCGAGCCGCGTCGTTGGGCAATTCCTTGCGGACGACCCTGGCCCAGGGCTGCTTCTCGCCCCAGAAGCCGTCGAAGCGCTCGAGCACGAGCTGGTCCTTGGGCGTCCAGGAGACGAATTTGTAAGGCCCGGTGCCGATCGCCGCCTTGCCGCTGTTGAAGGCTTCGTTGGCGGTGTCCTTGGTGAGACCGGCCGCCGCCTTGTGCGAGACGATGAAGAGGCGGACGAAATCGTTCGGCAGGGTCGGCGCCGGCCCGTCCGTGGTGAGCTGGATCGTCAGCGGATCGATGATCTTGATCTGCTGGACGCGGCGGACATAGGGCGTCGTCGGGTTGGGGCCGGAGACGACCGCGACGCGCTCGATCGAGAATTTGACGTCCTCGGCGGTGAAGTCCGAGCCGTCATGGAATTTCACGCCCGGACGAAGCTTGAACTCCCAGACGTCGGAGGCGATCGCCTTCCAGCTCAAGGCGAGGCGCGGCTCGATCTGCAGCTTGTCGCCGGACCAGGTCAGCGTGTCGAAGACATGCTTGAGCGCTTCCGCATGGGTGCCGGTCGCGGTGTAGGCCGGGTCGATCGATTCCGGGCCGGCGCGCACGCCGATCGTGAGGTTCTGGGCGAGGGCTGCGGTCGACACCGACATACCAAGCATGGCCGCGAGGGCGAGCGAGCGAAGGGGAAGGGAGAGCGTCATGAAGGAGGTCCTCTGAGATCTGTCATGCCTTGTCGAGCGGCGGCATGATCGGTTGATTCCACGCGATGGTTTTTCTCTAGAGCAATTTCCGATCCTATCGGATCGTTCAATCTCTCTATCCTTTTGTTTTGACACGTTTTCTTCACGCGAACCGGTATCCACTTCGCTCGAAAACGCTTCTAGTGAGCCCGGCAGGCAGTCTCGACGTGCCGCACTGCGTCGGTTCTTTGGAAAGACGGTTCGGATGCCTCCGGGCTATGTCTGGTTCTCGAGATCATTGGGCCAGGTCGGCGAGGCGATGACGAGCTTGTCCATCAATTCGCAGAGTTGGCGCTGCTCGGCTTCGCTGAGCCCTTCCAGCATGGTGGTCTGCTGCTGCACCATCACCGGCATCGTCTCCTCGAAGATGGCGCGCCCGGCCGTGGTCAGGCGCAGCACGAAGCTGCGCAGATCGTCGCGGTCGGTCTCGCGCTTGAGCAGGCGGCGGGTCAAAAGCTTCTGGATGGCGCGCGAGAGCGTGTTCTTGGGCAGGCCGGAGGAGGCCACGATGTTCTTGGCGGCCACGCCGTCCCTCAGGCCGACGGCGTAGAGCACGACGAATTCCGGCCGCACCAGGCCATAGCGCGTCTCGATCCAGCGATAGACAGGATCGTTGAAGCGGAAGGCAATGAAGTTCAGCCGGAAGGACAGCCAGCAGGGGTTGTCCCAGAGCTTGGTAATGGTGAGCGGATCAAGGTCGCGCAGCGCGGCCTCGCGCTCATGGTCGAGACGCGACAAGGCGGTCGGAGCGCGGCGCATGATCAGCTCCCTAATTTAGTTCCAAATGGAACTTGACGCTCCTGGAAGCGGGAGTCAAGGATGGCCCATCCATCGGATTTTGCCACACTTTTCTGCAAGGAACGGGCCGTGCGTATCGCACAGATGAACTGGATACAGGTCGAGGCGCAAGCCAAGCGGGACGACCGCTGCGTCCTGCCGCTCGGCAGCGTCGAGCAGCACGCCTATCTGAGCCTGGCGACCGACGCGATCCTCTCCGAAAAAGTGGCCCAGGATGCGGCGGAACCGCTCGACATCCCGGTCTTTCCCGTGCTCGCCTATGGCATGACGCCGGGCTTTGCCGCCTATCCCGGCACCGTCTCGCTGCGGCTGAGCACATATATTGCAGTGGTGGAGGACATGCTCGAAGGATTCTACCGCTCCGGCTTCCGCCGCATCGTGCTGGTCAACGGCCATGGCGGCAATTCGCCGGCCATGACCTTCTGCACGGAGTGGATGGGCGTGAGGACCGATGCCAGCGTCAGGATGCACAATTGGTGGGCGGGGCCGCGTTTTCAGGCAGCGGTGAAGGCGATCGATACGGCAGCCTCGCACGCCTCCTGGATGGAGAACTTCCCCTGGACGCGGCTGGAAGGCGTGGCGCTGCCCGACGCTGCGAAACCGCCTTTCAATGCGGCGCTTTATCAGGCGGCCAATCCGGCCCGGAAGCGCGAGATCCTTGGCGACGGCAATTTCCACGGCCTCTACCAGCGCTCCGACGAGGAGATGCTGAGCCTGTGGCAGATCGGCGTCGAGGAGACCCGCGCGGCGATGGTCGAGGACTGGCCGTGAGGCGACGCCACGGCGCCCGCCCATGCTAGGCCACATCATCGAGCGCGTGGTGCAGGCGCTCGCCGTCATGCTGGTCATGTCGGCGCTGGTCTTCGTCGGCGTCTACGCCATCGGCAACCCGATCGATGTGCTGATCGGCCCCGATGTCAGCCAGGACATCAGACTCGAGACCATCGCCCGCTATGGGCTCGACCGGCCACTCTGGGAGCAGTACTTCACCTTCCTCGGGCGCATCCTGCATGGTGATTTCGGCCGCTCCTTCGTCTTCGGCATGCCGGTGCTCGACCTGATCCTGTCACGCCTGCCGGCGACCCTGGAATTGACGCTGCTGGCCGTCTGCGGCGCCGCGCTGATCGGAATTCCCGCCGGCATCTATGCCGGCTACCGGCCCGACGGCCTGCCCGCCAAGATCATCATGGCGGTCTCGATCCTGGGCTTCTCGGTGCCGACCTTCTGGATCGGCCTCGTGCTGATCATCGCCTTCGCGGTCGAATTGCAATGGCTGCCGGCGGGCGGTCGCGGCGACACGGCCTCGCTCTTCGGCATCGAATGGAGCTTCCTGACGCTGAACGGGCTCAGCCATCTGCTGCTGCCGGCGCTGAACCTCGCCTTCTTCAAGCTCGCCTTGATGACGCGCCTCGCAAGGGCCGGTACGCGCGAGGTGATGCTGACCGACACGGTGAAATTCGCCCGCGCCGCCGGTCTCTCGGAATGGACCGTGCTGCGCCGGCATGTGCTGCGATTGATCGCGATCCCGATCGTCACGGTCTTCGGACTGGAATTCGCCTCGACGCTGGCTTTCGCCGTCGTCACCGAGACGATCTTCTCCTGGCCCGGCATCGGCAAGCTGATCATCGATTCGATCACCTCGCTCGACCGGCCGGTGATGGTCGCCTATCTCATGCTCGTCGCCTGCGTCTTCATCACCATCAATTTCCTGGTCGATCTCGCCTATGTCGGGCTCGATCCACGCCTGCGGAAGGCGCGCGCCTGATGAAGCCCGCCTCCCCGATCGCCCGCTTCTGGGCCGAGTTCCGCGAGAGCCGGGTCGCGCTCGCCGCACTCACCGTCGTGGTGTTGATGATCGGCGTCGCGCTGCTCGCCCCGCTCGTCGCGCCGCAGGACCCCTATGACCTCGCCAATCTCGTGCTGATGGATGCGCGCCGGCCGCCGGGTTTCGTCGGTTCGAGCGGCTACACCCATATCCTGGGCACGGACGCGCAGGGACGCGACCTGTTCTCAGCCATCCTCTACGGCCTGCGCATCTCCTTGCAGATGGGTTTGATCGCCGGCTCCTGTGCCTTCGTAATCGGCGTCAGCCTTGGGTTGGGCGCGGCCTATGTCGGCGGGCGCTGGGAGGCCTTCATCATGCGGGTGATCGACCTGCAGCTCGCCTTTCCCGCGATCCTGCTCGCGCTCGTGCTCTCTGCCCTGCTCGGCCAGGGCAAGGCGCAACTCATCACCGCGCTCACCGCCGCCCAATACGCCTATTTCGCCCGCACCGCCCATGGCGCAGCGGCGGCCGAACGCGGCAAGGACTATATCGAGGCGGCGCTCTCGACGCCGCTGCCGGGCTGGCAGGTCGTCTTCCGCCACATCCTGCCCAACTGCCTGCCACCGCTGATCGTGATCGCGACCGTGCAGGTCGCCAACGCCATCGCGCTCGAGGCCACATTGTCCTTTCTCGGCGTCGGACT
The DNA here is from genome assembly GCF_964252745.1 of Allobosea sp. LjRoot9. Classification (NCBI taxonomy): domain Bacteria; kingdom Pseudomonadati; phylum Pseudomonadota; class Alphaproteobacteria; order Hyphomicrobiales; family Alloboseaceae; genus Allobosea; species Allobosea sp. LjRoot9. Next base: position 659,086 of record NZ_CAXUPC020000002.1, read on the forward strand.
TCCGGTCACCGAACCCTCGCTCGGCATGCTGATCTCGAACGGTTTCCAGTACATGCTGTCTGGCCGCTACTGGATCTCGATCTATCCCGGCATCGCGTTGATCGTGCTCATCGTCGCCATCAACCTCGTCGGCGACCAGATCCGCGACCAGGTCAATCCGAGGCTGAAGCGATGAGCGGTGGCGCGGCCACGGCGCCGCTGTTGGAGGTCACGGACCTCGCGACGCATTTCTTCACCCGCGCCGGGGTGGTGAAGGCGGTCGATGGCGTTTCCTTTCGTCTGAGCAAGGGCGAGGTCATGGGCCTCGTCGGCGAGTCCGGCTCGGGCAAGAGCGTCACCGGCTTCTCGCTGCTGGGCCTTGTCGATCCACCCGGCCGCATCGCCTCGGGCGCCGTGCGCTTCGAGGGACAGGACCTGGTTTCGATGCGGCCCTCGCAACTGCGGCAGCTGCGGGGCAAGCGCATCGCCATGGTCTTCCAGGACCCGGCGACGACGCTGAACCCGGTCATCACCATCGGCGAGCAGATGCGCATGGCCTTGGAAGCCCATGGCGTGACCGGCGAGCAGGCGACGCGCGCGCGCAGCGTTGCCGTGCTGACCCGCGTCGGAATTCCCGATGCCGCGCGCCGCCTGGGCGCCTATCCGCACGAATTCTCCGGCGGCATGCGCCAGCGCGTCGCGATCGCAATCGCGCTGCTGCACGATCCTGCTTTGCTGATCGCCGACGAGCCGACGACGGCGCTCGACGTCTCGATCCAGGCGCAGATCCTCGCCGAGATGAAGGCGCTCGTCGCCGATCTCGGCATGGCGCTGATCTGGATCAGCCACGACCTCGCCACTGTCTCCTCGCTCGCCGACAAGATCGCGGTGATGTATGCCGGGCGCATCGTCGAGGCCGGCCCGACGGCCGCCGTGCTGCGCAACCCGCGCCACCCCTATACGCGTGGGCTGCTGGATTCCCTGCCGGCGCGGGCCGAGCCCGGCCGCGATCTAGTGCAGATTCCAGGCTCCACGCCCTCGCTGCTCTCGCTGCCGCCGGGCTGCGCTTTCGCACCGCGCTGTCCGCGCGCCGACGCCGCCTGCCAAGTGATGCCGGAGCTGGTGATGCCGGAGCTGGTGACGGACCGCCTGCGCCAGCATCGCTGCCACCACCCGCTCGGGCTGGAGGTCGCGACATGACCGACGCCTTCCTCAACATCGAGAACGTCTCGCGCCGGTTCGCGCCGCGCGTCTCCTTCGGCGACAGGATCGCAGCCAAGCTCGGCCAGAAGGTCGACACCCGCATCACCCACGCCGTCGACGGCGTCTCCCTGACCGTCGCCAAGGGCGAGGCGCTCGGGCTCGTCGGCGAATCCGGTTGCGGCAAGTCCACGCTCGGCCGCGTCGTCGCCGGCATTCTGGCACCGAGCGCGGGTGCGACCTCGGTTGCCGGCGAGCCGGTGATGTCGGGTGGGCACAAGACGACGACGCGCGTCCAGATGATCTTCCAGGACCCCTACGCCTCGCTCGATCCACGGATGCAGGTCGGCGACACCATTGCGGAAGGCCCGCTCGCGCATGGCCTGACGACGAAGGCGCAGGCGCGCGACTATGTCGGCAAATGGCTCACGACCGTGGGGCTCGATCCGGCCTTCGCTTCGCGCTACCCGCACCAGTTCTCGGGCGGGCAGCGCCAGCGCATCGCGATCGCGCGTGCGCTCGCGATGCAGCCGGACATGCTGGTCTGCGACGAGCCTGTCGCCTCGCTCGATGTCTCGATCCAGGCACAAATCATCAATCTGTTCCTGAAGCTGCGCCGCGAACTCAACCTCACCATGCTGTTCATCAGCCATGATCTCGGCGTGGTGCGCCATCTCTGCGACCGCGTCGCGATCATGTATCTCGGCCGCATCGTCGAACTGGGCGAGACGCAGGCGGTCTACGCCGCCCCGCAGCATCCCTATACCCAGGCGCTGCTCGACAGCGTGCCCAAGCTCGTGCTCGATGACGGGGTCACGACGTCGTTCAAGCCGATCGCGGGCGAATTGCCCTCGCCGCTCTCGCCGCCGGCGGGCTGCCATTTCCATCTGCGCTGTCCGCTCGCGGCGGAGCGCTGCCGCGAGGAGCGGCCGCTGCTGCGCGAGGTCGGCGCGGCCCGCCTCAGCGCCTGTCATTTCGCGCCTTTCGCCCCCGCCTGAAGGAGCCTGCCATGACCGATCTGCCTCTCGAACCCTGGCAATGGCCTGAAGAGACCTGGCGCGCCAAGGTCAACCGCGTCCGCGCCGGACGCAATCTGAAGCCGAAGGCCTGGCCCAACGGCGCACGCTGCGCGGTGGCGCTGTCATTCGACGTCGATCACGAGACCAACGAACTACGCGATGGCGGCAAGTCGGTCGGGCGGCTCTCCTGGGGCCAGTACGGCAATCGCGTCGGCATGCCGCGCATCCTGAGCCTGCTGGCGAAGGAGGACATCCAGGCAAGCTTCTTCGTGCCGGCGGTGACTGCGCTGCTTTACCCGGACGAACAGCGCCGCGTCATTGCGGAGGGCCATGAGATCGGCCTTCACGGCTGGATCCACGAGGTCAACACCGCCGTGCCCCCAGCCAATGAGCGCGAATTGCATCTGCGCTCGGCCGACACGCTGGAAAAGGTCACCGGCGTCAGGCCAGTCGGAATGCGGACGCCGTCCTGGGACTTCTCCGAAGTGACGCTGGCGATCGAGCGTGAACTCGGCCTGCTCTACGATTCATCGCTCTTCGCCGATGACGACCCCTACGAATTGATCGACAAGGGCGAGGCCACCGGCATGGTCGAGTTGCCGGTCGAATGGATTCGCGACGACGCGGTCTATTTCAACATGAACCGCTTCCAGGCCTTGCGGCCCTATACCGCGCCGGAGACCGTGTTCGACATCTTCCGCCGCGAATTCGACGGCGCCTATGAGGATGGCGGGTTGTTCCTGCTGACCATGCACCCGCATATCATCACCTATCGCTCGCGCATCTGGATCCTCGAGAAGCTGATCCAGCACGCCAAGGCGAAGGGCGATGTCTGGTTCGCCAGCCATGCCGAGATTGCGCGCTATGTGAAGGCGCAGGCCGGGCTCTGAACCGCACCATCCTGCCCGGCAATACCGGGCGGGACGGAACTCTGCCCGATTTCGGCCGTTTTCGCTTCATCGGGGGTTCAGCGCGCAAACGCGTTGATGCCCGTCGCTGAAACGGAAACGGATCTCATGACGCGCACCAAGAACTGGCTCCTGATCGGAACCATGCTGCCTGCGATCACCTTGTCGCAGGGCGGCTTCGCCGCTCCCTCCGCTCAGAATGTCCTGCTGCTGGCGCAAGCGCCCGCCCCCGCTCCCAGCGAGGAAGAACCTGGCCGGCCAGGCCGACCCCGGCCGCCAGGACAGCAGCCGGGAGGCGAGCGCCCGCCTGCGGCCCGTCCCGCGCCCGGCACGCCGCCGGCGATACAGCGCCCCGCTGCCCCGGCAGCCCCGAACGCCGCGCCGGCTGCTCCGGCTGCGCCCCGTCCCGCTCCGGCTCCGCCGGCCGCTGCGCCAGAACCTCGGCCCCAGCCCCGGGCCGAGCCGCCGGCGGCACGCCCCGTTCCGCCCGCGCCCGCTCCGCGCGCCGAGCCGCCCCGCGAACCATCGATGCCGCGCCCCGTCCCACCGATCATGGCTCCCGCCCCAGGCGAACCCGGCCGCCCGCCGGCGGCACGGCCGCAGCCCCTGCCCGGTCAGCCGCCGGCCGCCCGGCCGACGCCCGCGCCTGCCCCTGTCGCGCCGCCGCCTCCGGCCGGCCGCACGCCGGGCGCACCGCCCGCGGCTCAGCCTGCACCTGCACCTGCACCTGCCCCGAACGCCGCGCCGGCAGCGCCCCGTCCTGCTCTAGTTCCGCCGGCGGCAGCGCCCTCGACGCCAGGAACACCCACGCCCACGGCCCCGGCCGCCCCGCGCGCGCCATTGCCGCCGAGCCAGCCCCAAGCCGCTCCGCCGGCGGCGACTCCGGGCCAAGCGCCGGCAACCCGTCCGACGCCCGTGCCTCCGCCCGCGGCCGCACCGCAGACGCTTGCGCCAGCGACGGCTCCAACAGCTCCTGCTCCGAGCGGGCGTAGTCCGGGAACGCCCCTGCCGCCACCTGCCGCCCAGCCGCAGCCAGGGCAGACCCAGCCCGGACAGACTCTGGCGCCTCCGCCAGCTGCAGCCCCGGCGGCTCCCGCTCCAGGAGCGCGCGGCCCGGGTGCTCCCCCGCTGCCTTCCGCCCAGCCGCAGCCCGGACAGACTCAGCCCGGACAGACTCTTGCGCCTCCGCCAGCAGGCCAGCCGCCCGCTGGTGCTCCCGGCCAACCGCCGGCGCCTGACCGGCAAGGCCGGCGTGGCGGCATCGGGCTTGGCGGCGCAGCCGCGATCGGCCTTGGCGCCGGCGTGATCGGCGGCATCATGGCGACGCAAGGCGCGGAGCGCTTCGACGATGTCCGCAGCCGGCGCGAGGAACGGCGCGACGGCGACGTCACGATCATCCGCGAGCCCGGCCGCACGATCATTCGCGACGACGACCGTGTCATCATCCGCCGCGACGAGACGCAGTCCTTCCGCGATCTCGGTTTCCAGGGCCGAACCGAGCGCCTGGGCGACGAGAACCGCAACGTCTTCGAGCGGCCCGACGGCACGCGCATCGTCACGATCACCGACCAGGATGGCCGCCTGATCCGCCGCACCCGGCTCGACCGCAACGGTCAGGAGTACGTGATCATCGACAACACCCGCCGCGATCGGCCCAATGACCGCTTTTCGGACGAGATCGTCGTGCTGCCGCCGCCACCGCTGCCGATGCCGCGCGAGCGCTATATCGTCGATGCCGAGCGGGCCGATGAGCGTCTGATCTACGAGACGATCATGGCCCCGCCGATCGCGGCGATCCCGCGCCGCTACACGCTCGACGAGGTGCGCTATTCGCCCGATCTGCGGGCGCGGATGCGCAGCGTCGACATCGATACGGTGACCTTCGAGACAGGCTCCTGGACCATCGTGCCGGACCAGGCGCAGCGGCTCGCCACCATCGCCCAGTCGATCCGGCAGGGGCTGCAGAGCTCGCCCAACGAGGTCTTCCTGGTCGAGGGGCATACCGACGCCGTCGGCTCCGACATCGACAACCTGTCCTTGTCGGACCGCCGCGCTCAATCGGTTGCGGAAATCCTGACCCGCGACTTCGGCGTGCCGGCCGAGAACCTGACGACCCAGGGCTATGGCGAGCAATATCTCAAGGTCGCGACGCAGGAGCCCTCGCGCGAGAACCGGCGCGTGACGCTGCGGCGGATCACGCCGCTGCTGGCCGGGCAGAGCGGGCGCTGAAGACAATGCCGGCGCGGCGGCTCGCTGCCGCGCCGGTTCGCTTTCGCGGCATCGCTTTCATGAAGCGGCAAGGTCTCTGGTCTAGCTCTTCTGGTCTGGCTCTAGAGGAATTTCGCTCCAACGCGATCGTTCAATGACTCTAGCCCTTTGTTTTTGACGCGTTTTCTTCACGCGAACCGGTGTCCACCTCGCTTGAAAACGCTCTAACTGAGAGGAGACCAACCATGAGCGATTCATCGATTGCCATCGCGCAGAGCCTCGCCGCGAGCCAGGCTGCGGCCACGCGCCAGACCATCCAGACCGAAATCGTCAAGCAGCAAGCCGATGCCGAACAGGCTGTGGCCGACCTGCTGCAGCAAGGTGCGGCCCAGGCGAAGGCCGCCCTTCCGGCCGGACAGGGCCAGACCGTCGACATCACCGCCTGAACTCCTGTGTCCTGAGCTCCTGCGTCATGGCGTAGAGCACGACGCTCTGCGCCCACGCTGCGATACCGGCGCCGGCATGGCAGCCCGACGAACGACACTCCCCCGGGAGGCGCCAACCGGTCGGGGCGGCATCGGGAGAGGCTCACTGGCGCTAAGCTTTATTAAGGCTGCGATGTGAGGATTGCGACCGCGATGTGAAACTCCGCTTCGGAGGAAACGGCCATGAAGGCTAGTCGCATCAATGGTCATGCCGAAAGCCTGCCGCGTCTGCCATTCTGGGCCGCGGCATTCGTCACGGTGGTCTGCATCGCCATTCTCGCCCTGAGCGGATGGCGCGAATGGGCCACCCGGGAAGCCGATCTGAAGAACGCCGAAGTCGACATGATCAATCTCTCGCGCTCGCTGACACAGCACGCGGAGGACACCATCGAACTCGCCGATGCAGTGCTTTTCGGCTTGGCCAGCAGACTGGAGACAAACGGCACGAGTCCCGCCGCAATCGCGACAATTCAGAATGTTCTCGACCTTCGCAAACCGACGCTAGGGCGAATTCGCGGCCTCTTCGTCTACGACGAAACGGGCCGCTGGCTGGCCACCACGGAGAAAGTCGACTTCGCGGGCCTCAACAACAGCGACCGCGCATATTTCCAGCATCATCGCTCTGTGGACGATCGCCGCATCTATCTGGGCCGACCCGTTCAAAGCCGGACCGGTGGTCAGTGGATCATCACGGTGTCCCGGCGCCTCAACCATCCCGATGGCGCTTTCGCCGGTGTGGTCCTGGCGACGATCGACGCCGGATATTTCTCGCAGTTCTATCGCCGGTTCGACATCGGCCCCAACGGGGCAATCACGCTGCTCAGCGCCGATGGCATTCTGCTCGCGCGCAGCGTCGATAACGACACCTATGTCGGACGAGACATGTCGGCGACACCTCTGATCAGGGACAGGATGTCCCGGCCCGCAGCCAGCGTCTATTATTTCAAATCACCGCTGGATGGGCTGCAACGTCTGAGTTCCTTCAGGTTCAGCGAGCGATATCCGCTCCTGGTGCTGGCGACGGAAGCCCAGGATGACGTTCTGCTGCGCTGGCGTCAGGCCGCCATGGCCCGGATAGCCTTCGTGCTGGCTTTGACATTGGTGATTGGCGTCATCGGCCTGTATCTCGTGCGTCAACTCTATGAGCGTCAGCGCATGGCGGCAGCGCTGATCGCCAAGGAGGCCGATTTCCGTCTGCTCGCGGAAGCATCCAGCGACATGGTCACCCGGATCGATTTCGACGAGCGCATTCTCTACGCCTCCCCTTCCTCCGCGAGCGTTCTGGGCTGGGACCCCGCGCAACTGGTCGGAACGCCGGCTCTGGCCGGTGTCCACCCGGAGGATTTGCCCCGGGTCGAACAGGTCGTCGCTGCGCTGAAGCGCGGCGAGGTCGAGGAAGCCAGGGTCATCTATCGCACGCGCCACCGAGAGAAGATCGAGATCTGGATCGAGACGACCTTGCGCGTGACGAGGTCCGATAGCGGCACGATCGATGGCGTCGTGGCGATCTCGCGCGATATGACCGAGCACAAGGATCTCGAAGACAAACTCGCGGCGCTGGCGACCTTGGACGGACTGACGGGGCTCGCCAATCGCCGATGTTTCGACGAGCGGCTGGAGCAAGAATGGGCGCGAGCCTCGCGAGAGGGCACCGCCCTTTCCGTGCTGATGATCGATATCGACCATTTCAAGAAATTCAACGATCGCTACGGACATCCGGCTGGAGATGGCTGCCTGCGTGCTGTGGCCGCCGTCCTGGCCGCGCAAGCACGACGCCCGGGCGACCTGGCCTCGCGCTATGGCGGGGAAGAGTTCGCCCTCCTCTTGCCGGGCACGGATGCCGAAGGCTGCGAGCTGGTCGGCATGAGATTCTGCGAAGCGCTTCACGACATCCAGATCCCGCACGGGTCGAACCCTCCGTCCAGGCTCGTCACGGCGAGCCTTGGCGGCGCGACTGTCTGGCCGAACTCCAATGCAACGACAGACTGCGCCTCGTTGGTTGGAGCAGCTGATCGGGCGCTTTATTCCGCCAAGGACGGCGGGCGTGATCGCATGGTCATGTCGGGACGAGTGCTGCCGTGGCCGCGCGCCAGGAGCGCCTGACCCGCAACAGAGCACACCACCGGAATGCGCCGCTTCCGAAGATCGCGCCGCTCGATCCGTCGCAGCCGTCGTTGCGCCGAGCGACGCCGCAATCAACGAGGCGATGAACACACGGCAATGACGTCATGCGAGCCGGGCGCTGTTTGCCGGTTGCGCACTGGCGCTATCACGCCTAACTTCCCAGCCGTTCCGAGGGGTGCTCGCAAGAGCTGAGATGGCCGTAAAGGCCGAACCCATCGAACCTGATCCGGGTCATACCGGCGGAGGGACTGGAACGCGGCTTGCGCAGAATCGCGACCGCAGACAGCGCTAGACCGCTTCGACGCCGGATCTCCTGAACCTTGGACCAAGGAGGAGATCCCATGAACGTTCACACCAAGTCAGCCAAAAACAGCGTCAAGGCCGCGCCCAAGTTTGGTGCACCGACCGGCGTCACCACCGGCCCGATCATCGGCTCGCGCAAGATCTATGTCGCGCCGCCGGAAGACCCGACCATGCGGGTTCCCTTCCGCGAGGTGCAGCTTTCGACCGACGCAGAACCACCGGTGCGCATCTATGACCCGTCGGGACCCTTCACCGAGAGCGACGCCAGGATCGATCTGAACCAAGGCCTGCCGCAGCCACGCCGCGCCTGGCTCGACGCGCGCGGTTTCGACACCATTCCCGGCCGCGAAGTCACTGCCGCCGACAATGGCAACATCTCGCCCGAGAACCTGGTGCCTGCCTGCCCGGCGGAACGCCCGGTGCTGACGGCCAAGCCCGGCCAGATGGCGACGCAGTACGAGTTCGCCAGGGCCGGCATCATCACCCCCGAGATGATCTATGTCGCCCATCGCGAGAATCTCGGCCGCGCCGCCATGCTGGAAGGCGCGAAAGAGCGCCATGGCGATGGCGAGAGCTTCGGCGCGAGCGTGCCGGAATTCGTCACGCCAGAATTCGTGCGCAGCGAAATCGCGCGCGGCCGCGCGATCATTCCCGCCAATATCAACCACCCAGAACTCGAGCCGATGGCGATCGGCCGGAACTTCCTGGTCAAGATCAACGCCAATATCGGCAATTCCGCCGTCACCTCCGGCGCGGCCGAGGAGGTCGAAAAGCTGGTCTGGGCGATCCGCTGGGGTGCTGACACGGTCATGGACCTGTCGACCGGGCGCAACATTCACAACATCCGCTCCTGGATCCTGCGCAATTCTCCGGTCCCGATCGGCACCGTGCCGATCTACCAGGCGCTGGAGAAGGTCGGCGGCGATCCGGTCGAGCTCGACTGGGAGGTGTTCAAGGACACGCTGATCGAGCAGGCCGAGCAGGGCGTCGACTACTTCACCATCCATGCCGGCGTCAGGCTGCCCTATGTGCCGCTGACGGCTTCCAGGGTGACCGGCATCGTTTCGCGCGGCGGCTCGATCATGGCACGCTGGTGCCTGGCGCATCACAAGGAAAGCTTCCTCTACGAGCGTTTCGACGAGATCTGCGAGATCATGCGGCGCTATGACGTCTCGTTCTCGCTCGGCGACGGGTTGCGTCCGGGCTCGATCGCCGACGCCAATGACCGTGCCCAGTTCGCCGAGCTGGAGACGCTGGGCGAGCTCACCAAACGCGCCTGGGACAAGGGCTGCCAGGTGATGATCGAGGGCCCCGGCCATGTGCCGATGCACAAGATCAAGGAGAATATGGACAAGCAATTGCGCGAATGCGGCGAGGCGCCCTTCTACACGCTTGGGCCGCTGACGACCGACATCGCGCCGGGCTACGACCACATCACCTCAGGGATCGGGGCTGCGATGATCGGCTGGTTCGGCTGCGCCATGCTCTGCTATGTCACGCCCAAGGAGCATCTCGGCCTGCCCAACCGCGACGACGTCAAGACCGGCGTCATCACCTACCGGATTGCGGCCCATGCCGCCGATCTCGCCAAGGGTCATCCGGCGGCCAAGCTCCGCGACGATGCGGTCAGCCGCGCGCGCTTCGACTTCCGCTGGGAAGACCAGTTCAACCTGGCGCTCGACCCCGACACCGCCCGCGCCTATCACGACGAGACCTTGCCGAAGGACGTGCACAAGGTCGCGCATTTCTGTTCGATGTGCGGGCCGAAGTTCTGCTCGATGAAGATCACGCAGGATCTGCGCGCCGAGGTCCTCGCCATGGGCGAGAACGAGCGCATCGCACTTGACCAGGCGGCGGCGCAGATCGAAACGGAAAGGCATGCGGGCATGGCCGCGAAATCCCAGGAATTTCTCTCGAAGGGCGGCAATCTCTACCTGCCGGCAGCGGAATGAGCATGACCACGGACGTCACCCATCTCGATGCCGCCCGCGTCGCCGCCGTGCTGGCGCGCGTGACGGCGCAGCGGCCGCGCGTGCAATGCCTGACCAATACGGTGGCGCAGAACATCACGGCCAACATGCTGCTCGCCTTCGGGGCCATTCCCTCGATGGCGATCCATGTCGACGAGGTCGCGGCGATGGCCGACGGCGCGGGCGCGATCCTGATCAATATCGGCACGATCAACGCCGAGAGCGAGCTCGCCATTCCCAAGCTGCTGGAGGTGGCGCGCGACCAGGCCAAGCCGCTGGTCTTCGACCCCGTCTTCGTCGAGCTCTCGCCCCTGCGCCAGCATGTGGCCCGCGAGGTGCTGCGCTTGCGCAACATCGTCGTGCGCGGCAACGCGACCGAGATGGCGGCGCTCGAAGACACGCTCCAAGCCGCGCGCGGACATGAAGTCGCGCACGAGCATGATCTGACGCTGGTCACGACCGGCAAGATCGACCGCATCGAAGGCCCGTGCGGCGCGTTCTCGGTCGCGCATGGCCACCCCCTGATGACGAAGGTCACCGGCGTCGGCTGCGCGGCCGGCGCCCTGATCGCGGCCGCTTGCGCGGTCGAGAGCAACCCGGCCCTGGCAGCAGCCGCGGCGCTGACCGCCTACGGCATCGCCGGCGAGATCGCCGCCGAACGCAGCAATGGGCCAGGCAGCTTCGCTGTCGCGCTGATCGACGCGCTGGCGGGCATCGACGAGGCCACGCTGCGGGCGCGGATGGGAGAAGAGGGTTGAGCGTCGATATCCTGCTCTACGGTCTGGTCGATCCGCAGATCGCCAGAGGCCGCTCGCTCGCCGACCTCGCCCGTGCGGCCGCCAAAGGCGGCGCGACGCTGATCCAGTACCGCGCCAAAGCGGCCTCGACGCGCGAGATGGTGCGGGAGGCCCGAGCGATCCATGCGGCGCTCGCCGGCACCGGCGTGCCGCTATTGATCAACGACCGCGTCGATGTCGCTTTGGCGGCCGGCGCGGAAGGCGTGCATCTGGGCGCCGACGACATGGAGCTTGCCGACGCCCGCCGCCTGCTCGGCGAGAACGCGATCATCGGCGCGACGCTGGGAGAGGCGGCGGAATTGCCCTACCTCGCCTCCGCGCGCATCGATTATGCCTGCGTCGGCCCGGTCTTCGCCACGCAGCACAAGGGCGATGCCGACATCCCGCTCGGCCTCGACGGCTACGCTGCGCTGCGGCGGCAGGCAGCCGAGGCGCTGGGTTCCCTCCCGGTCGGAGCGATCGCCGGCATCAATGCGGCCAATGCCGCCTCGGTGATGGCCGCCGGTGCGGACGGGGTCGCCGTGATCGGCGCGATGTTCGGGGCCGACGATGTCGAGGGCGCGACGCGGGCGTTGCGGGCTGCGGTCGAAAAGCGCGGCTGACAAACACCCCCGTCATTCCGGGGCTTCGCGCAGCGAAGAGCCCGGAACCCATAACCGCTGTGGTCCCAGAACGAGGCGGGCCCGTCGGCTGCGTGTGTTCGGCCACCTGCGGTTATGGGTTCCGGGCTCGGCCCTGCGGGCCGCCCCGGAATGACGGCGCGGTGGGTGTCGTGAATCCCGCTCTTACTGCGTCGGCGTGAGCGGCAGCGGGACCGGCTTCGGACGCGGCTTGGGCTTGGCGGCGGGCTTCGGCTCGCTGGTGATGCCGAGACGCGCCCGGATCGATGCGGCCCGCGCCTCGGTCATGCGCGCGCCGCAGAAGCCGAGCGAACCCTCGCGCTGGAAGTCGCGGCAGGTCAGTTCGCGCTCGGCCGAAAAGCTCGCCTGCTCGCGCGCGATGGCGCGCTGGTCGGACGCATCGCCCTTGGCGCCCAGCACACGATAGCCCTCGCGCACCGCTCTTTCAGCCGTGCCGCGGGCGGATTCGATCTCCTTGGCGCGAGAGACGAGCGTGCGCGAATCCGGCCCCCACAGGCCGCGCGGATCGATCCGACAGGCGGCGGCCTCGACGACGCAGGGCTGCGCCGGTTCAACCACGAGGAAAGCGCCATCGAGCACATCGAAGACGATCGGGCAGATCGAGGCCTCGAGCTTATAGCGCGGCACGCCGGCGGGTCTTCCCAGCGATGTCAGCGGCACCGGCGCATCGCCGAACGAGATCGCACAGGGCTCGACCAGATTGCTGGCCTGGAACCCCTCGGCCTTGAGCTTCAGCCCGTAGCCCGCCGCGGTCTTGTCGAAGACCGCCTCGCCGAAGCCGCCATTGCGCCTGAGCGTCCGGCCAATGATCGCCTCCTCGCCCGCGACCTTGATCGCCGGCATCACATGGGCGCGCGGTGTCCCCGCTGCGCCGCCGGAGGCAGGCGGCGCAGCCTGTTGGGTGCCGGCCTGGTTCGGCGGCTGGGCGCCGGGCAATTGCAGCGGCTGGGCGCAAGCGAGCGTCGTCCCGCCGACAAGGGCGAGCAAGGCAAGGCTCGAAGCAAGGCGCAGATGTCGGTTCACGTCACAACCCTGGCGAAGGCTCGACCGAGCGAAGGCATGCAAGTCCAAAGAAGGCCCGGCAAACCCGAAGAAAGCTTGGCATTCCGCCTTGAATGACGGGGGCCGCGCCGGCACGCAAGGACACAAGCGCAACACCGGCTGGGAATGATCCCGTCGCGACTCCGCCCGGCCATAGCGACGGCGCCAGATTCTTAATCGGCTCTCGTGTCTTGCAAGGGCGGGAACACCCTCACTATATACGCCGCCAAGAGGCGGTTTAACGACCGTTCGACGTGGAATGCCGGTTTCGCTCGCCGCAGTAGGCGGGGGCGGCCCGGTCCATGGGCCGGAAGGCGGCGCCCAGGCGTCGCGGGCCGGCGATCTGCTCAATTTAAAAGGGATCCCCTCCATGGGTAAAGTTATTGGTATCGACCTCGGCACGACAAACTCCTGCGTCGCGGTCATGGAAGGCTCTACACCCAAGGTCATCGAGAATTCGGAAGGTGCCCGCACCACGCCGTCGATCGTGGCCATCACCGATGACGGCGAACGCCTCGTCGGCCAGCCGGCCAAGCGCCAGGCTGTCACCAACCCCGAGCGCACCTTCTTCGCGATCAAGCGCCTGATCGGTCGGACCTTCGACGATCCGATGACGCAGAAGGACATGCATCTCGTCCCCTACAAGATCAAGAAGGCGGCCGCGGGCGACGCCTGGGTCGAGGCCGACGGCACCGACTATTCGCCGTCGCAGATCTCGGCCTTCACCCTGACCAAGATGAAGGAGACCGCGGAGGCCTATCTCGGCCAGCCGGTCACCCAGGCCGTCATCACGGTCCCGGCCTATTTCAACGACGCCCAGCGCCAGGCGACGAAGGATGCCGGCCGCATCGCCGGCCTCGAAGTGCTGCGCATCATCAACGAGCCGACCGCGGCTGCCCTGGCCTATGGCCTCGACAAGAAGTCGGCCGGCACGATCGCGGTCTATGACCTCGGCGGCGGCACCTTCGACGTCTCGATCCTCGAGATCGGCGACGGTGTCTTCGAGGTGAAGTCGACCAATGGCGACACCTTCCTCGGCGGCGAGGATTTCGACATGCGCCTCGTCGAATATCTCGCCGAGGAGTTCAAGCGCGAGCAGGGCATCGACCTGAAGAAGGACAAGCTCGCCCTGCAGCGCCTGAAGGAAGCTGCCGAGAAGGCCAAGATCGAGCTCTCGACCACGGCCCAGACCGAAATCAACCTGCCCTACATCACGGCTGACGCTTCCGGTCCGAAGCATCTCGCCATCAAGCTCTCGCGCGCCAAGTTCGAGAGCCTGGTCGACGATCTCGTCCAGCGCACCATCGAGCCCTGCAAGAAGGCGCTCAAGGATGCCGGTCTTTCGGCGGGCCAGATCGACGAGGTCGTTCTCGTCGGCGGCATGACCCGCATGCCGAAGGTCCAGGAGGTCGTGAAGCAGTTCTTCGGCAAGGAGCCGCATAAGGGCGTCAACCCCGACGAGGTCGTCGCCATCGGCGCCGCGATCCAGGCCGGCGTGTTGCAGGGCGACGTCAAGGACGTGCTCTTGCTCGATGTGACCCCGCTTTCGCTCGGCATCGAGACGCTGGGCGGCGTGTTCACGCGCCTGATCGACCGCAACACCACGATCCCGACCAAGAAGAGCCAGGTCTTCTCCACTGCCGAGGACAATCAGCAGGCGGTGACGATCCGGGTCTTCCAGGGCGAGCGCGAGATGGCGGCCGACAACAAGATGCTCGGCCAGTTCGACCTGATGGGCATTCCCCCGTCTCCGCGCGGCATGCCGCAGATCGAGGTGACCTTCGACATCGACGCCAACGGCATCGTCTCGGTGACGGCGAAGGACAAGGCCACCAACAAGGAGCAGCAGATCCGCATCCAGGCGTCTGGCGGCCTGTCGGAGGCCGACATCCAGAAGATGGTCAAGGATGCCGAGGCCAATGCCGGCGAGGACAAGAAGCGCCGCGAGTTGGTCGAGGCCAAGAACCAGGGCGAGAGCCTGGTGCACTCGACCGAGAAGTCGCTGAAGGACTATGGCGAGAAGGTCACGGCCGCCGACAAGACGGCGATCGAGACCGCGCTCGACGCGCTGAAGGCGGCCCTGGCGGAAGACAACGCCGAGACCATCTCGGCGCGCACCACCGACCTGATGCAGGCTTCGATGAAGCTGGGCGAAGCCATGTATGCGGCGAGCCAGACGGAGGGCGCCGCCGCAGCCGATGGCGGCGACGAGCATGCGGCTGAAGCCAAGAAGGACGACGTCATCGACGCCGACTTCAAGGACGTCAGCGACGACAAGGGCGACAAGAAGAAGAGCGCCTGATTGCACGACTCCTTTCGCTGAGCGACATGGCCGGGCTTGACCCGGCCATTGCGTTCGCAGAAGGCGTCCTGAAGGAAGATATCGCTCTTCTGTCGGAGGTGGCCGGGCCTAAGCCCGGCCATGATTTCGAGGAGTGCGAAGGGGCGGCTGTTTGATGTCCAAGCGCGACTATTACGAGATCCTCGGCGTTTCCAAGACCGCCAGCGATGCTGAGCTGAAGAGCTCGTTCCGCAAGCAGGCGATGCAATGCCATCCTGACCGTCATCCCGGCGACAAGGGGGCGGAAGCCCGGTTCAAGGAACTGAACGAGGCCTATCAGGTTCTGTCCGACGAGCAGAAGCGCGCGGCCTATGACCGCTTCGGCCACCAGGCTTTCGAGAATGGCGGCGGGGGTGGCGGCAATCCCGATTTCTCCGACTTCATGTCGGACATCTTCGACAGCTTCTTCGGCGATGCCAGGGGCGGCGGACGCGGCGGCCCACGCGCAGCCAATGGCCGCGAGCGGGGCGCCGACCTGCGCTACAATCTCGAGATCGGCCTCGAGGACGCCTTCACCGGCAAGAACGCCTCGATCCGCGTGCCGACCTCGATCGCCTGCGAGGCCTGCACCGGCAGCGGCGCCAAGCCGGGCTCCAAATCGCGGCAATGTCCGACCTGCGGCGGCCATGGCCGCGTGCGCGCCAATCAGGGCTTCTTCTCGGTCGAGCGCACCTGCCCGACCTGCAATGGCCGCGGCGAGATCATCGACGACCCCTGCAAGATCTGCCAGGGCGCGGGCCGGGTCACGCGCGAGCGCACGCTCGCCGTCAACATCCCGGCCGGCGTCGAGGACGGCACCCGCATCAGGCTCGCCGGCGAGGGCGAGGCCGGCCTGCGCGGCGGACCGGCGGGCGATCTCTACATCTTCCTCTCGATCAGGCCGCACGCGATCTTCCAGCGCGACGGCGCCGATCTGTTCTGCCGCGTGCCGCTCGGCCTGACTTCGGCGGCGCTCGGCGGCGAGATCGAGGTGCCGACGCTGACCGGCGAGCAAGCCCGGGTGAAGATTCCCGAAGGCACGCAGACCGGCAAGCAGTTCCGCCTCAAGGGCAAGGGCATGAGCGTGCTGCGCTCGCGCGAAGTCGGCGACCTCTACATCCAGGTGTTGATCGAGACGCCGCAGAAGCTCACCGCCCGCCAGCGCGAATTGCTGCTGGAGTTCGAGCGCGAGAGCTCGCATTCGACCCATCCCGAAGCCGCCGGCTTCTTCGGTCGGGTGAAGGACTTTCTGGGCGGACTCGGCGGCGCGGCATGACCCTGACGTCATTGCGAGCGCAGCGAAGCAATCCAGTCTCGCAGAGCACGGCGGCCCCTGGATTGCTTCGCGGAGCCTGTACTCGGGCTTGCCGAAGGCAAGACCCGGGTGCTCGCAATGACGGGCAGCGGTAAAGCACACAAAAAAACGGGCCGCCTTCCGGCAGCCCGTTCTTCGACCGAAGCCTGATCGCGATCAGACCTTGTCGATCACCTTCTTGACCGCGTCCTTGCCCTTGCCGAGCGCCTGCTGAGCCTCGCCCTTGCGCTCCTGCGCCATGCCCTCGGCCTGGAGGCCGGGCTTGTTCAGCGCCTTTCCGGCGGCCTGCTTGACGTTGCCGGCGGCCTCATTGGCCATGCCCTTGATCTTGTCGGCGGTGCTGCCCATCATCTTGATCCTTCTCATGAATTCGCGCCGCCCTTGCGGCCTGAGATGAAGAAACCAATGGGCCGAACGAAGGTTCCCGGGAATTTCCCGCGGTTCACGGAACGCCTGGCAACTCCGTGGAGACGCTTTGCGCCGCCATTGCGCGCAAGGCTTCGCTGGTTGCGGCATCGGCCGGAAAGAAGGTCTCCAGCGCCAACTCCGACAATGTGATGTCCACCGGCGTGCCGAAGACCGTCGTGGTCGAGATCAGGGACAGCACCGTCTCGCCCAGCCGCAATTGCAGCGGCACCACGATGGCGGGCTCGGCGTCGACCTCCTGCGCATGGCCCTTGCGCGCAGGCTCGACCGGCGCGGGATAGGTCAGCAATTCGGCCAGGAGATCGGCCAGCACCGGATCGGCCGTGGCCCTGATCTGCTGGCGCAGCCGCGCGAGCAGATGCATCCGCCACTCGCCCAGATTCACGATGAGCGGGGCGAGCCCGTCCGGATGCAGGGAAAGCCGCAGCACATTGACCGGCGGCCGCAGCAGATCAGCATCCGCGATCAGGCCAAGCAGCGGCGCAACCGCGGCGTTGGCGGCGAGCAGCGTCCAATGGCGGTCCACCGCCAGCGCCGGATAGGGCTCGTGGCCCTTGAGCACGAGGTCGATCGCCGCCTTCGCCGCTTGCAGGCCGGGATCTTCCAGGGAGCGCTCCAGATAGACCGGCGCATAGCCCGCAGCCAGCAGCAGCGCATTGCGCTCGCGCAGCGGCACGCCGAGATGCTCGCAAAGCAGCAGAACCATGTCGCGGCTCGGCTGCGAGCGGCCGCTTTCGAGGAAGCTGAGATGCTTCTGCGAGATCTCGGCCTCGAGCGCGAGATCGAGCTGGCTGAGCCGTCGCAATTGCCGCCAGTCGCGGATGAGCGAACCGACCATGGGCTGATGATGCTTGTTCATGACGCCAAACCTATCCGAGAGCGACCCGCTTTCAATTACCTCGCGCTTAATCGACCCGCCGACACGATCCCGTCAGCATGGCCTCCATCGACCACGGCCCCAGGCTCAAGACCGCCCCGGCCACAACCAAGGAGACCAGAGCGATGTCCATGATCCAATCCTCGCGCTTCCTGCGGAACGCCCTTGCCGCTGATGCCGCCGCCTGCGCCGCGACCGGCCTGCTGCTCGCCACAGCCGCCGGCCCGCTTTCCAGCCTGTTCGGCTTCCCCGCGGGCTTCCTGCGCGGCGCTGGCCTGGTGCTGCTGCCCTGTGCGGCGCTGCTCGCCTGGCTCCGCGCCCGCGAAATCCTGCCGCGCCTGGCCGTCCACGCCGTGATCGGCGTCAACATCCTCTGGGTCGCCGACAGCATCGCGATCCTGGTCGCGGGCTGGTTCCAGCCAAGCGGGCTCGGCATCGCCTTCGTGCTGGCGCAGGCTGCAGCCGTCGCGCTGATCACGGAGCTCGAGGTGATCGGCCTGAAGCGCTCGGCGGCCAGCTCTTCCGCCAATGCCGCGGCGAGTGTGTGACCAGCAGCCCGTCTGGAGCATTTCCGCGTCTCTCCGAATCGCGAAAATTCTCCATCCTCTTGTTTTAACGCATTTTCTTCACGCGAACCGGTGTCCACTTCGCTCGAAAATGCTCTAGTCGGGGTGCCGGATTTCCGGCACTCCGACACGCAACTGTCATGCAGCCTGACTAGCCGATTGGATTCGCGCTATCCCCTCAACGGAAGCAGGATCGATCCATGCGCCAGTCCTTCATCCTCGCCGCCCTCGCCTCCGAGCTGCTCTGCGGCGCCGCCACGGCCGAGCCGATGTTCAACCGCATCGCGACCTTCTCCGTGCCGCTCAACCTTCCCGCGGACCGGGACGCCATGCAGAAGACGGTCGCCGAGATCATCGCGGCCAACGAGGCCGGCACCCTGCTCGCCTATACCGATGGCGAGCAGAAGGCCGTCGGGCTAATCGACATCGCCACGCCGAACGCACCCAGGCCCGCCGGCTTCGTTCCCGTCGGGGGTGAGGCGACCTCGATCGTCATCCTCGGCGATCTCGCCTTCGCGGCCGTCGTCACCTCCGGCGACAACTTCAAGGAGCCGACCGGGCATCTCGCCACCATCGACCTGAAGACCAGGCAGGTCGTCGCAACGTGCGAGCTCGGTGGCCAGCCCGACTCGATCACGCTCAGCAAGGACAAGAGCCGAATCGTCATCGCGATCGAGAACGAGCGCGACGAGAAGCTGAACAAGGGCGCGCTGCCGCAATTGCCGGCCGGGAACCTGACCCTGATCGGCGTCAAGGACGGCGCGGCCGATTGTGCCTCGCGCCAGGTCGTCGACCTCACCGGCATCGCGGCTGTCGAGCCGACCGACCCGGAGCCCGAATTTGTCGACGTCAACCAGGACGGCCTCGTCGTGGTGACGTTGCAGGAGAACAACCACATCGCCATCGTCGATGTGAAGACAGGCAAGCTGGTCACGCATTTTCCGGCCGGCACGGTCGATCTCAAGGAGATCGACAAGACCCGCGACGGCCAGATCAAGCCCAGCGAGGAGCTGAAGGGCGTGGCGCGCGAGCCCGACGCCGTGCGCTGGCTCGACAATGACCGCTTCGTCACCGCCAATGAGGGCGACTGGAAGGGCGGCTCGCGCGGCTTCACCATCTTTCGCAAGGACGGCACGGTCGAATTCGATTCAGCGGCGACAGTCGAACATATCGCGATGCGCCTCGGCCACTACCCCGAGCGCCGCTCGGCCGCCAAGGGCAGCGAGCCGGAGGGCATCGAGGTCGCGAACTACGGCAATGACCGCCTGATCTTCGTCGGGCTGGAGCGCGCTTCGCTGGTCCTGGTCTACAAGGATGAGGGCCCCGGCCGGCCGCCGCGCTATCTCCAGGCGCTGCCGGGCGGCATCGCGCCGGAGGGCCTGCTCGCCATCCCGCAGCGCAACCTCTTCGTCTCGGCCTCCGAGGCCGATCTCGGCGAGAAGGGCGGAGCCCGCTCCGCCGTGACGATCTATCAGCGCGGCGATCAGGCCGCCGCCTATCCGAGCATCGTCTCCAGCGATGTCGAGGGCGCGCCGCTCGGCTGGGGGGCGCTGTCGGGGCTGGCGGCGCATCCCACGACGCCCGGGCGTCTCTTCGCCGTCATCGACAACGCCTATTCGCCCTCGCGCATTGTCGAGATCGACGCCAGCCAGAAGCCGGCCCGGATCGCCGCGGCCCTGACCGTGACCAAGGACGGCAAGCCCGCCGCCTATGATCTCGAAGCCATCGCGACGCGCCCCGCCGGCGGCTTCTGGCTCGCCTCCGAGGGCAACCCCGAGGCCAAGGACAAGCCGACGCAGAACATCCTGCTGCGCGCCTCGGCCACAGGCGCGGTCGAGGAGGAAATCCTTCTCCCCGAGGATCTGGCGAAGCAGGCCACCCGCTTCGGTTTCGAGGGCGTCGCTGTGACCGGCTCCGGCGCGGAAGAGACCGTCTGGCTCGCCGTGCAGCGCGAGTGGAAGGACGATCCCAAGGGCAAGGCCAAGATCCTGAGCTACAAGCCTGCGACGAAGACATGGGGCGTGCTGCACTACCCGCTCGGCAAGCCGGCCGACGGCGCCTGGATGGGCCTGTCCGAACTGACCGCTCTCGGCAACGAGACTTTCGCCGTGATCGAGCGCGACAACCTCTTCGGCGACAAGGCGGTGAAGACGCTGGCGACCTTCTCGGTCAAGGGCCTGACGCCGGCACCGATTGGCTCGACCACGATCCCGACCGTGGAGAAGGCGCCGCTGCGCGACCTCACGCCCGATCTGATGAAGCTCGGCGGCTACGGCCTCGACAAGGTCGAGGGCATGGCGCTGGACAAGGCGGGCGACCTCTTCGTCGTCACCGATAATGACGGCGTCGACGAGTCCTCCGGCGAGACGCAGTTCTTCGCCTTCGGCAAGATCACGCGCTGAGCAGCAACAAAAAAGCCCCGGATGCACGCATCCGGGGCAGGCGCCTGACCGCGATCGGGGCCAGGTGGGGAGGAAGGGTTACCAGCCGGCGAGCACCGCGCCCTTGAAGCGCTCGGCGACGAAGGCCTTGATCTCGGGGGTGTGATAGGCGTCGACCAGGGTCTTGACCCAGGGCTTGTCCTTGTCGGCGGCGCGGACCGCGATGACGTTGACGTAGGGACCCTTCGGATCCTCGCGCAGGATCGCCGAGGTCGGCTCGATCTTGGCGTCGACGGCGTAGTTGGTGTTGATCGCGGCGGCGGCCACGTCGGCCAGCGAACGCGGGGTCTGCGCCGCCTCGATCTCGATGACCTTCAGCTTCTTCGGGTTCGAGACGATGTCGGCTGGGCCCGGCTTGAAGCCGACGCCGTCCTTCAACTTGATAATGCCCTTGTCCTGCAGCAGCAGGAGCGAGCGGCCGCCATTGGTGGGGTCGTTCTGGATGGCGATGGTGGCGCCGTCGGGCACCTCGCCCCAGCTCTTGTACTTGGCCGAATAGATGCCGAGCGGGAAGTTCACGGTCAGGCCGACGCTGACGATCTTGTAGCCGCGATCCTTCACTTGGTTGTCGAGATAGGGCTGGTTCTGGAAGGAATTGGCCTCCAGCTCGCCGGCGTCGAGCGCCTGGTTCGGCACGACATAGTCGGAGAACTCGATGATCTTGAGATCGATGCCCTGCTTGGCGACGAGCGGCTTCAGCTTCTCCAGGATCTCGGCATGGGGACCGGGCGAGGCGCCGATGCGCACGACCTGATTCTGCTGGGCGAGCGCCGGCACGGCAAGCGTCAGGGCAAGAGCGGCAGAGGCTGCCAGCGCGGCGCGGCGAGTGATGATGGACATGGGATGGGCTCCTTCGGTTGTGCTTGGGATTGCGGATCGAAAATCTCAGCCCTCATCCCAAGGAGCCGGCGCAGCCAGCGTCCCGAAGGATGCGCCTCAGGATGAGGGCCGGGGTTAGGGTTCAGGCGTGGCGCAGGCGCTTGTTGAGGCGGCGGGCGAGCCGATCCCCGATGCTCTGGACGGTCTGGACCAGGACGATCAGGACGGCGACGACGGCGGCCATGACATCGGGCATGAAGCGCTGATAGCCGTAGCGGATGCCGAGATCGCCGAGCCCGCCGCCGCCGACCGCGCCGACCATGGCGGAGAAGCCGAGCAGGCTGACAATGGCGAGCGTGAGCCCCAGCACGATCGCGGGCAGCGCCTCGGGCACCAAGACCTTGCGCACGATCTGGACCGGCGTCGCGCCCATCGAGCGGGCGGCCTCGACGAGGCCCTGATCGACCTCGCGGATCGCCCCCTCGATCAACCGCGCGATGAAGGGCGTGGAGGCGACCGTCAATGGCACGATCGCGGCCGCAGTGCCGATCGAGGTTCCCGCCAGCAAGCGCGTGAACGGGATGATCGCGACGACGAGGATGATGAAGGGCGTCGAGCGCGTGGCGTTGACGAGCGCGCCGAGCACCGCGTTGGCGAAGGGCGCGGCAAACAACTCGCCGCGCTTGCTCGTCGCCAGGAAGACGCCGAGCGGCAATCCCAGCAAGGTGCCGATCCCGGCTGCGACCGCGACCATGGTCAGCGTGTCGGCCGTGGCCTGGAGGATGAGCCGGATGATTTCAGGCGACATGGCCGATGACCTCCACCTTGAGTTCGAGGCTTTTCAGCGCGCCGAGCACGGCACCGAGTTCAGGCTCGCGCGCCGGCACCGAGACCAGCAGGCTGCCGAAGGGCTTGCCGGCAATGGCGTCGATGCGCCCGGCCAGGATGTTGACGTCGACGCCGATGATCGAGCTCAACCGGCTGATCACCGGGGCTGTCGCGTTCTCGCCGGTGAAGGTGATGCGCAGCACCGCGGCGTCGCCCGACCGGGGCTCGATGCGAAGACGGCTGGCGAGATGAGCCGGCAGATCAACGCCGGTCACCGCCTCGACGAAACGCGCCGTGGTCGGGTGCTTGGGCTGCGTCAGCACGGAGAAGGTGTCGCCCTCCTCGACGATCCGCCCGCCCTCGATCACCGCGACGCGGTCGCAGATTTCCTTGATGACGGGAATCTCGTGAGTGATCAGCAGGATGGTGACGCCGAGTTCGCGGTTGACCTGCTTGAGCAGCGCCAGGATCGATTGCGTCGTCTCAGGATCGAGCGCCGAGGTCGCCTCGTCGCAGAGCAGCACCTTCGGCTCGGTCGCGAGCGCACGGGCGATGCCGACGCGTTGCTTCTGGCCGCCGGACAGCTCGGCCGGATAGCGCTCGCGCTTGTCGGCGAGGCCGACGAGATCGAGCAGGCGCTCGACCTGCACCGTGATCTCCGCCTTGGGCGTGCCGGCGATCTCCAGCGGCAACGCGACATTGTCGAACACCGTGCGCGAGGAGAGCAGGTTGAAATGCTGGAAAATCATGCCGGTCGTGCGGCGCCGCGCCCGCCAGCCGGCCTCGCTCAGGCCGGTAACGTCCTCGCCCTCGATCAGGATGCGGCCGGAGCTGGCGCGCTCCAGCCCGTTGACCAGCCGGATCAAGGTCGACTTGCCGGCGCCGGAGCGACCGATAACGCCGACGATCGCGCCCTTGGGCACATCGAGATCGATGCCCGCAAGCGCCTCGACCTCGCTTTGGCCGCGACGGCCGGCGAAAACCTTGCCGACCCGCTCGAAGCGGATGATCGGTTCAGGCAATGGCGGGATATCGATCCCGACGCGAAAGGCGTCAGGCTTCAAAGGGGCGTTCATCATGGCCTCAGAAATGGGTGTGGCAGGACCAGTGGGCAATGCCGAGCTGTTCGTGCGTCACATCATGAATGGATTGGCGCAGGGCCTCATCAGCAGCAGGATCGCACGCTGCCTGCGCAGGCACAGGCACCGCCCTGGCGAACCAGGACGACAGCCAGCGCCAGAGAACGGCGAGCGAGCCCATCGCGGCCTCGTCAGGATGCCAGCCGCGTCGCGCTGTGGCGGCGCGGAGCGGCGAGCTGACGGGCGGCAAGTTCGGCCGCGCTCGGCGTGGCGAAGCGATGGCCCTCGAGCGCATGGAACGCGGCGGACGCGGCGATGAAGGTGAAATAGCGCTCGTCGGGACGGCGATTGACCAGGCCCGCCTGGGTCTCGCCAACCTCGATGACATAAGCCTGCGACGCCTGGACCTGGGACTGCTGGCCGTAACTGGAATGAATATGCGACATGGTTCTGCCTCCGCCGCTCTTGCGGCGCTTGATGGACATCTGACGGATGGAAGAGAGCCGGTGAGCCGGCCTTCAGCGCAGGATCAGCGTCGACAACAGCCCATATCGCGGGCGAGGCGGGGTTCGTCAGGTCGAACGATCAGCATGGCCATGGTCTTCTCCTCATAACTGGAGCCCACGACCACGTCGTGGCGCTTTAGCGTTTGGTGACGCGGCGCAAGCTGCTCGCTCAAATCCCCGCGGCCATCGAACCAAGCCCGATGACAAGCCATAATCTGGCCGGAGATATCCTCTTTGTCAACCCAATCGTTCTTTTAAAGAAACGAAACAGGAGAAAAGAATTTTCCCGCAAGCAGCGCCGTGGCGAAAAATCCTTCGCCGAAGCACCGTGACGGTCGCTGCGCGAGTGCGCGGCTTCACTGGCGCAGCTTGACGGGCGCAGGAATGCGGGTGCATCTGCCCGGCATGCCGGCTTTCGCCTCCCAGCTCGCACGACTGCGCCGCTCCACGCTCGGAGCCTGGCTCGCCGTCGCCTATGCGCTGGCGGTGCTGGCTGCGGGGCTGGCGCCTTCCGCCGCGCTCGCCCATCCCGGCCTCGACGGCGCGCTGCTCTGTTCCGGATTGAGCGCTCCCGGACCTGATGCACCAGAGCCTGCCGGCGAGCTGACGCATTGCAAGGGCTGCCCGGTCAATCCGGTGATCGCCGGCCCGGCGCCGACAGCCCAGGGCATGATCGTCCGGCTGGCCGTTCAGGCGCCTGCCGCTCAAACCATCATCCCAGCGCCGCCGCGCATGGCCGCGTTCGGCCTGCCGCAATCGCGCGCGCCGCCGGTCGCGGCTCCCTTCCGTCTCTGACGGTTCCTATCCGCTTTCATTCGGGCAGGCGCATCAGGCCACCCTGCCGTTTCGCATCCCTGCCCTTCGGGCATGGTCGATGCAGCCATTCAGGATTTTTCGATGAACAAGATTTCGATGAACAAGATCTTGCATATGCTCGCGGCCCTCGCACTGACAGTGAGCGGCGCCGCCGCCTTCGCCCATGAATACAAGGCCGGCCCGCTCAAGATCGGCCATCCCTGGTCGCGCGCCACGCCCGCCGGCGCGAAGGTCGGTGGCGGCTATCTCTCGATCGAGAATACGGGATCAACGCCGGACCGGCTGGTCTCTATCTCCGTGCCCTTCGCGGACAGCGTCGAAATGCACGAGATGGCTGTGGTCGACGGCATCATGACCATGCGGCCGCTCGAAAACGGGCTCGCGATCGCGCCCGGCGCCAAGGTCGAGTTCAAGCCCGGCGGCTACCACATCATGTTCATGGATCTGAAGCAGCCGCTGAAGCAGAACGAGATGCTCAAGGGCGTGCTGAGCTTCGAGAAGGCCGGCACGGTCGAGGTCGCGTTCAAGGTCGAGGCCATGGGCGCCAAGGCCCCTGCCCTCGGCGCGCATACGCATTGAGGAGCGGCAAGACCGCAAAAACAAGAGCGCGGGGAACCCTTCTCCCGGATGGGAGAAGGGCAGGGATGAGGGTGTGCCGCTCATTGTCGGGGCGAGACAGTGCCGCAACGCTGTTTTTACCCGACAGCGTCAGAGACGATGCGGAGCCGCTTGCGTGATCTGGTTGTCTGGCCTGCCCTCACCCCTGCCCCTCTCCCATCCGGGAGAGGGGTTCCCCGCGCTTGATGCCTCACACCTTGGCGCGCGGATCGATCTTCGCGACGCGCGCCAGCAGGTAATCGACCTCGGTCTTCGCCTTGGCTGAGATCGACGAACCCGGCTTGCGCTGGGCGTCGCTCGCGAGGATGCCGCGCTTCATCATGGTATATTTGCGCACGGCGAGGCCGACGCCGAGCTGCTGCTCATAGCGCAGCAGCGGCAGATGCGCGTCGAAGATGTCGTGGGCGGCGTCGCGTTGGCCGGCCTTCTGCAGCTTGACCACGTCGATCAGCAATTCGGGGAAGGCGTAGCCGGTCATCGCGCCATCGGCACCGCGTTCCATCTCGAAATCGAGGAACATGCCGCCATTGCCGGTCAGGATCGAGATCGGCCGCAACGAGCCCTCGGCCTGGAACTTGCGCAAGGTCGAGATCTTCTCCAGCCCCGGCCAGTCTTCATGCTTCAGCATCACGCAGGAGGGGTGGTCCATGACGATCTTGCGGATCACCGCCGGCGTCATGATCACCGAGAGCGTCAGCGGGTAGTCCTGGATGACGAAGGGGATGTCGGTGCCGATCGCCTCGATGGCCTGGGCGTAATAGCCGACGATCTGGTCGTCGGTGCGCAGGGATGGCGGCGGCGCGATCATCACGCCGGCGGCGCCGAGCTCCATCGACTGGCGCGCCAGCGAGCGCATGGCGGCAAAGCCCGGCGCGGAGACGCCGACGATGACCGGCTTGCCCGGCATCTTGGCCACGGCGATCTTGACGATGCGGACCGATTCCTCGGGCTCGAGCTTGGGTGCCTCGCCCATGATGCCGAGCACGGTCGTGCCGTCAGAGCCAATGCCGTCATAGAATGCGAACAGCCGCTCGGTCGAGGTCCAGTCGATCGTGCCGTCGGGATTGAACGGCGTCGGCGCAATCGGGAAGACGCCGCTGGCGTCGGGGGTCAGGCTCATGGTTTTGGCTTTCGAATGGACTGTGTCGATGGACTTCGATTCGGCTCTCAGACGATGCGGGTGCGCACGCTGCCGATGC
Source organism: Allobosea sp. LjRoot9 (assembly GCF_964252745.1). NCBI lineage: Bacteria > Pseudomonadati > Pseudomonadota > Alphaproteobacteria > Hyphomicrobiales > Alloboseaceae > Allobosea > Allobosea sp. LjRoot9. The sequence continues at coordinate 685,571 of NZ_CAXUPC020000002.1, forward strand.
CGGCGATCTCGCCTTCCAGCACGTCGCCCTTGACCACCGCCGCGACGCCCTCGGGCGTACCGGTGAAGATAAGGTCGCCGGGCGCGAGCACGACGAGGCTCGACAGATAGGCGATCGTCTCAGGCACGCTCCAGATCATCTTGGCGAGGTCCGAGCTCTGGCGAGGCACGCTATTGACGACAAGCTCGATCTTGCCGGCGCTGGGATGGCCGACATGGCTCGCGGGCGCGATCTCGCCGATCGGCCCCGAAAGGTCGAAGCCCTTGCTCATGTCCCAGGGCTTGCCGGTCTTCTTGGCGGCGGCCTGCAGGTCGCGCCGCGTCATGTCGAGCCCGGCGGCATAGCCATAGACATGGTTCAGCGCCTCGGCCTCGGGGATGTCATGCCCGCCGGTGCCGATCGCCACGACCAGCTCCATCTCGTGGTGCAGGTCCTTGGTCTTGGTCGGATAAGGCATGTCGGCGCCGTTGATCAGCAGCGCGTCGGCCGGCTTGGTGAAGAAGAACGGCTCCTCGCGATCGGGATCGCCGCCCATCTCGCGGGTATGCTCGGCATAGTTCCTGCCGACGCAGAAGACCCGGCGCACGGGGAAGAGCCCGCCGCCGGCGACCGGCACCGCGGTGACGGCAGGCGGATCGATCACGTAATTCGTCATGGCTCGGGGCTCCTTCGGATATTTCCGCTGCCGTTCATGCGGGAGCGGAGCGTGCGGGGCAAGGGCCTCGACTCTCGGGACGGGGCTGCATCTGCGACATCGCAAAGACCGGCGCAAGGGCGTTTTGCGGCGCATCATTGCAACCATAGCGGATTGCCCCCTACAGTAAGGCCGGGTCGGCATGAGCCGACCTGAACTGAGACTGAAGGAACAGCACGTGAGCACGGGTACCGTGAAATGGTTCAACGAAACCAAGGGCTACGGATTCATCACGCCTGATCAGGGCGGCAGCGATGTTTTCGTGCATATCAGCGCGGTCGAGCGCTCTGGCATGCGCGGCCTGAACGAAGGTCAGAAGATCAGCTACGATCTCGAGGCCGACCGCAAGACCGGCAAGTCCTCGGCGGTCAATCTCAAGACTGCGTGAGACAACCCCTAGACGGGAAGCCGATCGGCGGCGTCGCTTCCCGAGCCAATGCGAATCTCTATCGATCTACCAGGACTGAAGACGATTCCCGGCATGCCCGTCGCCAAGAGGCGGCGGTCGAAGGGCAAGGGCCAGCCCCAATGGCCCGATTTCCGCGGCGGCTTCTTGTCAGCTGCGACCTGGCGCCGGCCGAAACAGCCGGCCCTTCTCAGCCACCAGCACGATCCCCAGCGCGACCAACCCGCACAGCGAGAAGCCCAGCGTCAGCGGCACCACCGTGCCGTCGAAATGCTGGCCGATATAGAAGCCGATCAGCGCGCCGCCGACCGTGGTGACGAAGCCCTGCACCGAGGAGGCCGTGCCCGCGACATGGCCGAGCGGGTCCATGGCGAGCGCGCCGAAATTCGGCGCCAGCAGGCCGAAGCAGAACATCGCGCCGCCCTGCAGGGCCGTGAAGCTCCAGAGCGATTCATGCCCCGCCAGCGCGATCAGCGCATGCGTGCCGGTGAAGGCGATATAGCCCAGCAGCGCGGCATGCGAGACCCGGCGCATGCCCAGCCTGACGACGATGCGCGAATTCACCAGCGAGGCCACCGCCATGAAGCCCGCGATCAGCGCGAAGATGATGGTGAAGAGCTGCGGCGCCGCGAAGACATCGACGAAGACCTGCTGGGCCGAGTTGATGAAGCCGAACAAACCACCGATGACGAAGGCCATGGCCGACATGTAACCGACAGCGACGCGCGTCGTCAGCGTGGTGCGGAAGGCGGCGACGACGCTGTGAAACTCGATCGGCTTGCGATCTTCCTCATGCAGCGTCTCGGGCAGCCTGAACGCGGCCCAGAGCATCACCGAGGCGCCGAAGATCGTCAGCACGCCAAAGATCCAGCGCCAGGGCGCGACCCAGAGGATGGCCTGGCCGATCGAGGGCGCGAGGATCGGCACCGCCAGGAAGACGATCATGGCGAGCGACATCACCCGCGCCATGTCGCGGCCGGAATAGCAGTCGCGCACGATCGAGACCGCGAGCACGCGCGTCGCCGCCGCGCCGATGCCCTGGACGACGCGCGCCCACATCATCGCCTCGAAGGAGCCGGCGAAGGCCGCCGCGATGCTCGCCAGCACATAGAGCCCGAGGCCGAAGAGCAGCACCGGCCTGCGGCCGAAGCGGTCCGACAGCGTACCGTAGACGATCTGCGCGACGCCGAATCCGAGCAGATAGGCGGTGACGATCCATTGCCGGTGATTCGCCTCCATGATGCCGAGCGTCTCGGCCATTTCGGGCAAAGCCGGCAGCATCGAGTCGATCGCGAGCGCGTTCACCGCCATCAAGGCGGCGGTCAGCGTCACGAAGGAACGGAAGCTCATGCCGTGGCGCGGCAAGGCGGGGTCTACGATTGCGGTCATGTCAGCCTGTGCGGGCGCTCATCCGCGCACGGCGGACATGGAAAGCTCAATTGCCCCTAGAGCGCCGAGTTTTATGCCCTCCGCCAATGCGGGACAACCCGGCTTTGCTGCAGCGCGTCATGCACCGAGCGGGAAGCGCGCTGGAGCAATTGCTCCAGCTGCTTTGTCTTAACGCGTTTTCTTCACGCGAACCGGTGCCCACTTCGCTCGAAAACGCTTTTTATCTCAACGCGTTTTCTTCACGCGAACCGGTGCCCACTTCGCTCGAAAACGCTTTTGTCTCAACGCATTTTCTTCACGCGAGCCGGCGCCCGCTTCGCTCGAAAACGCGTCAGGCCTGCTTCTGCTGCTCGGCGATCAGTGCATTATCGATCTCATCGGCCCGCAGCGCCGCCGGGCGGCCGGAGATGCGCTTGCCATAGGCCTCGAAGGCCGGGCGCTTCTCGATCGAGCCGAATTGCAGGCCCCAGAGGATCTGCGAGCCGAGATAGACATCGGCCGCGCTGAAACGGTCGCCCAGCAGATATTCACCCGCCGTCACGGCCTGCTCCAGCGTGTCCATGACATCGGCGAAGCTGCCATAGCCGATCATCCGGGCCCTGTCGGCTGGCACCTCGAAACCGAGCGCCTTGTTGCTCACCGCCGCCTCCGTCGGCCCCGCGCCGAAGAACAGCCAGCGATAATAGGGTCCGCGCAGCTTGCTGTCCGGCGCTGGCGCGAGGCCGACCTGCGGGAAGGCGTCGGCGAGATAGGCGCAGATCGCGGCGCATTCGGTGACGACCATGTCGCCATGCTTCAGCGCCGGCACCTTCCCCATCGGGTTGACCGCCTTATAGGCGCCCTTCATCGGCGGGCCGAAACCCAGGATCTCGGCGCGATAGGGCGCCCCCACCTCCTCCAGCATCCAGCGAGCGATCCGGCCGCGCGACATCGGGTTGGTGTAGAGCACGAGCTCGTCCGACATGGTGTTCTCCCTGGTCTTGTGGTTTCCGCGACCCTAGAGGTTGTTATGAACCATGGGGTCGATTTGACGCTGGCGATTTTGCGCGAATGCCAGGAGTTCGAGGACGCAAAGAGTTCGAGGACGCAAACCTTCCGGTTTGCTACGAAGAACGACGCCGCAGTCGCGCAAAAGCGCCGCGCCCTGCGGGTGAGGTGAAAACGCCGGAGCTGCAGCGTCGCATCGCTTGCCGATACCCATGGTATCGCCTGCGCAATGCTCCTCCCATCTCCGTCGTTTTGACCTCATCACATCGGCCCCCATGGTTCATAACAGCCTCTAGCCCGACGAGATGGCGCGACCATGTCAGCAGCGATCTGGTCAGCAGCGATTTACTGCAGCATCAGCCCGGAAACCGTATTCGGGCAGAGCTTTGATCTTGCATCGGCTTGTTCCGAAAACCGGTTCGCACTTTTCGGACCGATGCTCGCTTTGATCTCGCATCGGCTTATCCCGAATAACCGGTTCCCACTTTTCGGGCCGATGCTCTATCCTCGCCCGCGAACACGGCGCGGGGCCCATGGATTTGTCGACAGCGCAGCGCGCAACGGTCACGGATGGCAAGATGACCATCGCCGGCGTATCCGGCCACTTCGTCCAGGCCCCGGCGCGCCGGCTCACTGTGGAGGCGAGCGGGCTTGCCGTGCTTTCGGGCTATGCGCTGCGCGACGGCGCGCTGGCCAATGACGGCCGGATCGCCGCGCAGGCTAGGCTGCCCGAGGACAGCCTCGGCCGGGCCGGCCTCAGCGAAGAAGCCGGTGAGATGCCGCTCGCAATTCGCCCCTTGCCCGAGGGCGGCACGGCGGTGCGCATGCTGCTCGTCCTGGCGCATGGCGACGAGGAGCCGGGCTATCACGCCACGCTCTGGCTGCCCGGCGAGGTCTTTTCCGCCCTGAAGCAGGATGTCGAGGCCGGCCGCGCCGGGCGGCTCTCCCTCGTCGCCACCACGAGCCTCTGGCTCGACGAGGCGGAGCGCGACGCGCCCACCGAGCGTCGCGTCGCCTGGCGGCTCGGGCCGAGGCCCGACGATGAGGGCAGCGCCCCGGCGCGCGGCCTAGTCGAGCGTATCGCCTGGAGCGCGGCGGCCCCGGCGCCCGCGCTCGCCCCGGCCGAAGAGGAGCCGGAGGAGACGGTGACCGAAGCCCTGACGCGATTGAACTGGAGCCTGAAGCAGATCGCGCTGGTGCTGGTCTTCCTGATGATCGTCGCCGCGTTGAAGTAATGCCGGCCACGATCATCAGCAGATAGGCCCCCTCAGCTGATAGGCTTGCCTCAGCGGATCGGCGGGGCGTATTGCAGGCCGCCATTGCTCCACAGGGCGTTCTGCCCGCGCGCGATCTTCATCGACGACTGCTGGCCGAGATGGCGCTCGAAGACCTCGCCGTAATTGCCGGCGGTCTTGATCACCTTATAGGCCCAGTCATTGCCGAGACCGAGCGACTGGCCGAAGGAGCCCTCGACGCCGAGCAGCCGGCGGATGTCGGGATTGGTCGACTTGCGCATCTCGTCGACATTGGCCTGCGTCACCTCGAGCTCCTCGGCCGTGACCAGCGCGTACTGGACCCAGCTGACGATATCGAACCACTGGTCATCGCCATGGCGCACGGCATAGGCGAGCGGCTCCTTCGAGATCGTCTCCGGCAGCACGACATGCTCGGACGGGTTCTTGAAGCGCAGCCGCTCGGCATAGAGGCCTGACTGGTCCGTGGTGAAGACGTCGCAGCGGCCGCTCTCATAGGCCTCGGTCGCCTCGTTGTTGGTGGCGAAGGTCACCGGCTCGAACTTCATGTTGTTCTTGCGGAAATAGTCGGCGGTGTTGAGCTCGGTCGTGGTGCCCTGCTGGATGCAGATCGAGGCGCCGCTCAGCTCGCGGGCCGATTTGATGTTCAGGGCCTTTTTCACCATGAAGCCCTGGCCGTCATAATAGAACACCGCCCGGAAATTCAGGCCGAGGATGGTGTCGCGGCTCATCGTCCAGGTCGTCGTTGCCGCGATCAGGTCGCTCTCGCCCGATTGCAGCGCGGTGAAGCGGTCCTTGGAGGAGAGCGAGACGAACTTGACCTTGCTGGCGTCGTCGAAGATCGCGGCGGCGAGCGCATTACAGAAATCGATGTTGACGCCCTTCCAGGTGCCGGACGCATCCGCGAGGCCGAAGCCCGCGAGCCCGGTGCCGATGCCGCAATTCAGGACGCCGCGCGCCTTGATCGCCTTCAGGGTCTGGGCTTCAGCCTGTCCGCCAGATGACAGCCCGAGCGCCAGCAGGAACCCGACCAGAACTCTCCCGTAACGTACCATTTTTTGTCCCCTCATGAGCGCGCAGCTTGGATGCCGGGTTCGAGGAAGCGCCCGCCTGGATCGGGGGTCAATCACTGACGCTATGATAATTGCCGGGCCGGTATTCATCCGGGAAATATGATCCCGCGCCTTCCCTTCTCCCCTGGTGGGAGAAGGTGCCCCGACAGGGGCGGATGAGGGGGCGCCGTGCCCTTTCCGGTTGGTGCCGTGTTCTTCGGCTAGACGGAGAGCTCACAGCGCCCCCTCATCCGGCGCTGCGCGCCACCTTCTCCCGCCAGGGGAGAAGGGTTTTTCCTTGCCTCTTCCTTGTCCGTCCCACGCAACCTCTCGCGCGCCGGCGCGTTTCCCTTTCTCTTGGGGAGGTCATCATGTTCGAAATTCTCGCCGCGCCGGACCATGTCGCCGCCTATCGCCTGACGGGCACGCTGACGGAGGCCGATCTCGACAGCGTCGTCGCCGATATCGAGCGCAGGCTGTCCCGCCACGAAAAGCTCGGCATCCTGGCCGATCTGACCGGCTTCGAGGACATGACCTTCCGGGCCGGGCTCAAGGATGTGCGCTATGGGCTCAGCATGGTGCGGCGATTGAAACGCTTTCCGCGCGAGGCAGTGGTCACCAACAAGGGCTGGATCGAGAGCTTCGCGGCGATCGCCAATCCGATTATCCCGCATGTCGAGGTGAAATGCTTCAAGCCGGCCGAGTTCGACGCGGCGCTGGCCTGGGCAAGCGAGATCGAGGGCGGGCCGGCGGCGTAGCGCTCGCCCCCCGGAAACACCTATCATCGCGCAGCGGGCGGGAGAGCGCATGGCCAGGATCTGCGTCTACGGCGCCGGCGCGATCGGCTGCTATCTCGGCGGGCGGCTGCTGGCGGCCGGGGCCGATCTCGGCTTCGTCGGCCGTCCGCGCAGCGCCGACGAACTGGCCGAGCATGGGCTGACGCTGACTGATCTCGACGGCGGGCAATGGCGCATTCCAGCGACAGGCATCGCTGTGGCGACCGGGCCGGAAGGCGCCGCAACGGCTGATCTGGTGCTGGTCACGGTGAAATCCGCGGCGACGGGCACGGTCGCGGCGGAACTCGCGCAGGTGTTGCGACCGGGTGCAGTGGTGGTGAGCTTCCAGAACGGACTTGGCCATGCCGAGACGCTGCGCGCCGCCCTGCCCGGCCGGACCGTCCTCGCCGGCATGGTGCCGTTCAACGTGGTCTCGCCCGGTCCGGGCGTCTTCCACCAGGCCTCGGCGGGCGGGCTCGTCGTCGCCGAGGATGCGGCGCTGGCGCCCTTCCTGCCGGCCTTCGCCAGTGCGGGGCTGCCGCTGGAGCAGCACCGCGACATGCTGCCGGTGCAATGGGCCAAGCTGCTCCTCAATCTCAACAACGCCGTCAACGCCCTGGCGAACCGGCCGCTGCGGGAAGAGCTCTCGCTGCGGGCCTATCGGCGCTGCCTGGCGCTGGCCCAGGCGGAGGCGCTAGCGCTCCTCGACGAAACCGGCCTGCGCCCGGCCCGATTGACGCCGCTACCGGCGCGCTGGATCCCGCGCCTGCTCGACACGCCCGACTGGCTCTTCGCCCGGCTGGCCGCCCGCATGCTCGCCATCGACCCGACGGCGCGCTCCTCGATGTCGGACGATCTCGCCGCCGGGCGCACCAGCGAGATCGACTGGATCAATGGCGAGATCGTCCGCCTCGCCACGCGCCATGGCCGCACCGCCCCGGTGAATGCGCGCCTGGTGGCGCTGATCCATGCGGCAGAAGCGAGCGCCGAGCGCCCGAGCTGGACCGGCGCGGCGCTGCTGGCCGAGCTGGAGGCGGCGCGCCTATTCCCCGAAGGAGACAGCGGCGTCACGGCAAGGCTCGCCAGCTAAAATTTTTTCCGATCCAACCGGATCGTTCGATTGCTCTAGATCCTTGTTTTAACGCGATTTTTTGCGATTATCGGTGGCTACTTCGCTCGAAAAGGCTCTAGGCGGCCGCGCTGCGAAGATGAACGGCAGTGAACCTTTTCGTTCAGCATCTGTTTCAACTTCGCCTGCTCTATTGCGGCATCGAGAAGAACCCGGAGGAATTCATGCGTCAATTTCTGATCGCCGCAGCCATTGTGCTGGGAGCGGCCGCGACACCAGCGGCAGCGAGCGAGGCCTTCACCGGCGCAAGCGCGCTCGACAAGGTCGAAGTCACCTATGCCAGGCACAACCGCGAGCATCGCATGTGGGAGATCCAGCGGACCCAGGAGATGCAGGCGCGGCGCGGCTACCGCCATCACGATCGTGGCTATGATCGCGGCTATGGCCGCCACCGTGGCGGCCCGCCGCCCTGGGCCCCGGCCCATGGCCGCCGCGACCGCGACCGCTGGTAAGCTCCAGTTTTGACAGAGGGTCCGGCCGAAAGGTCGGGCCCTTTTTTGTTTTGGGGGAGGCGCGGAAAGACCTTGCCCTAACGCCTTCCCCGCCGCGTCCCGCGCCCCTCTCCTGCCCCCAGCGGCCGCGAATCCGGCCTTGGTCCCATCTCGTCGAGTGTCGGCTTCTTCGGGCGGGCGACCGGCTTGGCTTCTCCACCGCCCCAGTTATGCGGGCCCATATCGGCATCGGTCGGCTTTTTCGCGCGCGTCGGCAGGTTGGCGTTGGCGCCGTAGCTGCGCTCGCCCTTGTATTTGCCGGCTGAGGCCTCGACGTCGCCCTGGCGGGCGAGCGGGTCGTCGGAGATGGCGAGTTCGGTCGCCTGGAGACGCTTGATCTCGTCGCGCAGGCGCGCGGCGGTCTCGAATTCGAGGTCGGCGGCGGCTTCGCGCATGCGCTTTTCGAGATCGGCCAGGGCCGCCTTGAAGTTGTGGCCGGCGACCGGCGTGCCCATGCCGGCATCGACCGTGACATGGTCGCGCTCATAGACCGAACCCAGGATGTCGCCGATGGCGCGCTTGATCGATTGCGGCGTGATGCCATGGGCGGCGTTGTAGGCCTCCTGCTTCTCGCGACGGCGCGAGGTCTCGGCCATCGCCCGCTCCATCGAGCCGGTGATGTGGTCGGCATAGAGGATGACGCGGCCGTCGACATTGCGGGCGGCGCGGCCGATGGTCTGGATCAAGGAGGTTTCCGAGCGCAGGAAACCCTCCTTGTCGGCGTCGAGAATGGCGACAAACCCGCATTCGGGAATGTCGAGGCCCTCGCGCAGCAGGTTGATACCGACGAGAACATCAAACGCTCCAAGGCGGAGATCGCGCAGGATCTCGATGCGCTCGATCGTGTCGATGTCGGAGTGCATGTAGCGGACGCGCACGCCGTTCTCGTGGAGGTACTCGGTCAGATCCTCGGCCATGCGCTTGGTCAGCACGGTGACCAGGGTACGGTAGCCCTTGGCCGAGACCTCCTTGATCTCGTCCAGGAGGTCGGCGACCTGATGTTTTGCCGGGCGGATCTCGACCGGCGGGTCGATCAGCCCGGTGGGGCGGATGACTTGCTCGGTGAAGACGCCGCCGGTGCGGTCCATCTCCCAGCTGCCCGGCGTCGCCGAGACATGCACCGATTGCGGGCGCATCGCGTCCCATTCCTCGAAGCGCAACGGCCGGTTGTCCATGCAGGACGGCAAGCGGAAGCCGTATTCCGCCAAAGTCGCCTTGCGCCGAAAGTCGCCGCGATACATGCCGCCGATCTGCGGCACGGTGACATGGCTCTCATCGGTGAAGACCAGCGCATTGTCGGGCAGATATTCGAACAGGGTCGGCGGTGGCTCGCCCGGCTTGCGGCCGGTGAGATAGCGCGAATAGTTCTCGATGCCGTTGCAGGAGCCAGTGGCCTCGATCATCTCGATGTCGAAGGTGCAGCGCTGGTCGAGCCGCTGCGCCTCGAGATAGCGGCCCATCTTGTTGAGCTCGTCGAGGCGGCCGCGCAACTCCTCCTTGATCGACTTGACGGCCTGGGTCAGCGTCGGGCGCGGCGTGGTGTAGTGCGAATTGCCGTAGACCTTGACGAATTCGAGGTCGGCGGTCTTCTGGCCGGTGAGCGGGTCGAACTCCGAGATCTGCTCGACCTCGTCGCCGAACAGGCCGATGCGCCAGGCGCGGTCCTCATAGTGGGCCGGAAAGAGTTCGATGACATCGCCGCGCACGCGGAAGGAGCCGCGGGCGAAATCGCCAAGGGTGCGCTTGTATTGCAGGGCGACGAGATCGGCGATGAGCTGGCGCTGCTCGATGCGCTCACCCAGCTTGATGCCGAAGGTCATCGCCGTATAGGTCTCGACCGAGCCGATGCCGTAGATGCAGGAGACCGAGGCGACGATGATGACGTCGTCGCGCTCCAAGAGCGAGCGCGTGGCGGAGTGGCGCATGCGGTCGATCTGCTCGTTGATCGAGCTTTCCTTCTCGATGAAGGTATCCGAGCGCGGCACATAGGCCTCGGGTTGGTAGTAGTCGTAATAGGAGACGAAATACTCGACCGCGTTGTCGGGGAAGAAGCTCTTGAACTCGCCATAGAGCTGCGCGGCCAGCGTCTTGTTCGGCGCCAGGACCAGGGCGGGACGCTGCGTCTTCTCGATGACCTGCGCCATGGTGAAGGTCTTGCCGGAGCCGGTGACACCCAGGAGCACCTGGTCGCGCTCCTGCCGCGAGATGCCGTCGACGAGATCGGCGATCGCGGTCGGCTGGTCGCCGGCGGGCTCGTATTCCGAATTCATGCGGAAGCGGATGCCGCCTTCGGATTTGTCGGGGCGCGGCGGGCGATGCGGCGTCCAGGCCTTGCCGGGATCGATAAAGGGGCTGCCTGTCTCCAGCAGCATCTGCAGCGACTGCGCCGTCAGGCTCGCAGCGGTCTCGCCCTCGACGCCGTCAAAGGCGGAATCGGCCTTCTTGCCGATTTTCTTCTTCGGCGCGCCATCGCCGGGGCGCGCTTCATAACCGGCCTGCGGCGCGTCGGAAAAGCCGGCGGCGCCGCCCGGGACCGCATTGCCGCGGTTGATCGCCGGGTTGAGCAGATCGGCAAGGTAGCCTTCCAGCGGCTTCAATTCCTGGCGCGAGGCCTTGGAATTGGGCGTGCGCGCGCTGGCGGGCTTTTTCGCGGGCTTCGTCTTGGCGTCGGGAGCAGAGGTCTTGGACATGGCGGCAATATGGGACGGAAGCCGCCCAAGCGCGAGAGGGCAAGGCGCATGGCGGGTCGCATAGCTGACAGGAGATGGCAGGAGGAGACGGCTGTGCGGCGCGCCTTGCCGTGCCTTGCGCGCAAAGCCGGTCCCGCCTGCTGGCCCAGCCTCGCCTAGGAGGCATTGACTCCCAGAGACGCGCTGCAAGAATGCGGCTATAATACGGCCATTGGGGACCGTTCATGTCGGGACAACACTTCGACGCCGGACGAGACGCGCTCGATTTCATCGATGTGCTGACGCGCCTCAACGATCCCCAGACGATCATCACCTCGCTGCGCGACAAGCTCGCCAGCTTCGGCTTCCACGCCTTCCTGATCACCGGCCTGCCGGAGACCGGCGACAGGATCGCCCCGCTCGTGTTGCTGAATGGCTGGCCCGATGGCTGGTTCGAGCTCTATGTCCGGCAGAACTATGCCGATGACGACCCGATCGCGGCGCATTGCAAGACCACGATAAACCCTTTCGTCTGGGACGAGGTCTATCGCCAGGAGGTCGCCAGCGCGCGCCAGCAGGAGATCATGCGGCGCGCCAGCGACTTCAAGATGATCCACGGCTTCTGCGTGCCGATCCACAATGAGGACGGCTTCAAGGCCGTCGTCACCATGGCCGGCGACAAGCCCGACCTGTCGCGGCAGTCCCGCTCCGCCATCCACCTGATGTCGCTCTATGCCCATGCCAAGGCCGAGGCCGCCATGCACGGCACCCAGGGCCATTGCCTCACCGTGCGGGAGCGTGAGGTCCTGACCTGGATGGCTGTCGGCAAATCGACCGAGGGCGTCGCGGAGGTGCTCAATATCCGCGCCGGAACCGTCGAGGCGCATTACCAGAACGCCGCCCGCAAGCTCGGCGCCCGGGGCCGCACGCGCACGGTGGTCGAGGCGCATCTGCGCGGCGAGATCCAGCTTTAGTCTACAGCCCAACGAAAGCGCTGGCACTCCCGGAAAACCGGGATTCCGCCCGGCGCGGATAGGCAGAAAGTTCTTCCTCACGCCGCTGGGGAAGAGCACATGATTCACATCATAGACGCCTCCAATCGCCGGCACTATGCCGACCAGATTGAGGAACATTTCCGCATCCGGCACCGCATCTATGTCGAGGAGCGCCGCTGGATGGAGCTGGAGCGCCCCGACGGGCGCGAGGTCGACCAGTTCGACACCGACGACGCGGTCTATCTGCTGGCGCTGAAGCAGGGCAAGGTGATCGGGGGCTCCCGCCTCGTGCCGACCCTCTGCCCGCATCTGATGAGCGAGGTCTTTCCCTTCCTCGCCAATATCCGCGGCCTGCAGCGCGGCCCCGACATCGTCGAATGGACCCGGATCTTCGTGGTTCCCGAGTATCGCGGCCGCGAATCCGCCGTACTGCACACCGTCCTCGCCGGCATGCTCGAATACTGCCTGGAGCAGAATTTCAGCGCGATCACCGTCGTGATGGAAACCTGGTGGATGCCGCGCTTCCTGGAGCTCGGCTGGGAGGTCAAGCCGCTCGGCCTGCCGACGATGATCGACGGCATGTCCTGCATCGGCACGATGATCAGCGTGACCGAAGAGGCCTGGCGCAACACGCTGGCATTCAAGCGGATTGCGGCCCCGACACTGGTCGACCGGCGGCATGGGCCGCACATCATCAAGGAAAGGCGAACCAACCATGTATGACGAGAACGCCTATTCGGCCTTGTCCTCCGAGGAACGGCAAGACCTCGGAAACGCGCTGGCGACCCTGGTGACGCTGATGAATCGGCACCGGCGCTACGCCCCGCTGCTGGAGGTCGCGTCCCATTTCGACCTCCCCGACGATCTCTGGCTGCTGACTCAGGTCATGGGCCTGGACGATGCCGGGCGCTCAGCGCTGGTGCAGCTCTTCCTGCTGACCAATGGGGCGGTCCAGGCCAAGCCGTTGAGCCAGGACGCCGTCATGCTGGTGAGCCACGATCTCGGCGCCATCTACGAGCGGACCCGGGACCGCGAGCGCGGTGTGGCCTCTCCTCACGATGCGTGAGGTCCGGCTTCCGGGGCCAGCGGGGAACCCCTCTCCGGCATCGAAGTCGAGTCTACCGACTTCGACACTTTGAGTGCTGAACTCGGGTAAGCCCGAGTTCAGTGAGAGGGGCAGGGGTGAGGTGTCGGCCGTTTGACGCTTTGGCCGTGACCTAACCGCTGCTCCCTCGTCATTGCGAGCGCAGCGAAGCAACCCAGGGGGACGTAGAGCGAGCCCTCCTGGGTTGCTTCGCTGCGCTCGCAATGACGGCAAAGTTCCGCGCAACTGGTCCAGGGGCCTGCACCTCACCCCTGCCCCGCGCCCGACTTACGCCCTTGCCAGCCAAGCCTCCATTCCCGCCGCCGCCGCGACGCCGGTGGCGAAGCAGGCCTGCAGCAAGTAGCCTCCGGTCGGGGCTTCCCAGTCCAGCATCTCGCCGGCGACGAAGACGCCAGGCAGCGCCTTCAGCATGAAATCGGTGGTGACCGCGCCAGCTTCGATGCCGCCAGCGCTCGAAATCGCGCGCGTGATCGGGGCGAGGCCGGCGAGCGTGAGGGGAGCGGCCTTGATCAGTGCCGCCAGGGCCGCTGCATTCTCAGGCAAGCGCGGGCTCGCCTCGCGCAGGAGCGCGATCGCAGCCGGCGACAGGCCCGCCGCCTTGCGCAGATGGTTGCTCAGCGTCTCGCCCTTGCGGCGCTTCGCCAGACGCTCGACGAGGCGAGCGGTCTCCATGTCGGGCCGCAGATCGAGCGTGACCACCGCCCTGCCCTCGCGCAGGATCGCCTCGCGCAGCAGGCCCGACAGCGCATAGACCGCACCGCCCTCGATGCCTTCGGCATCGATCATCGCCTCGCCGGTGGCCTGACGCTCACCGAAGCGGATGACGATGCGCTTCAACGGCGCGCCACTGAAGCGCTCACGCATCGTCGCCGACCAGGCCACCGTGAAACCGCCATTGGCCGGCAGCAGCGGCGCGACGGCGACGCCACGCTCCGCGAGCCGAGGCGCCCAGCCGCCATCCGAGCCAAGGCGCGGCCAGCTCGCGCCGCCGAGCGCCAGCAGGGTCGCGCCGGGCCGGATCGTTTCGACCCCGCCGTCGCGGGTCTGGAAGCTGAGCGCGCCATCAGCGCTCCAGCCGGTCCAGTGCATCCCCGATGCGAGTTTAACGCCCTGCCCCTCCAGCCGGCGCAGCCAGGCGCGCAGCAGAGGCGAGGCCTTCATCGCCCTGGGGAAGACGCGCCCGCTCGTGCCGATGAAGCTGTCGGCGCCGAGATCGTCGGCCCAATCGCGCAAGGCCTGGGGCGGGAAGGCGCGGATTGCTGGTTCGAGCCAGGCCTGCGCTCCGCGATAGCGCGTCAGGAACTGATCCAGCGGTTCGGAATGGGTCAGGTTCAGCCCGCCGCGGCCGGCAAGCAGGAATTTGCGCGCCGGCGAGGGCATGCGGTCATAGACTGTAACGGCGTGGCCGGCGGCGGACAGCCGCTCGGCGGCGATCAGGCCGGAGGGGCCTGCGCCGATGATCGCGATGTCGGGTGTCGGCATGGACTCAAACTCCTGCAGCCCGGCTCCGGTTTCGGCTGCCGGGCGGCGGCGAGCGGGATCAGGCCTGCGATGTCAGCTCCTTGTGCACGAGGTGCACCCAATAGGTCGAGCCCAGAGCGAGAATATCGTCGTTGAAATCATAGAGCGGGGTGTGGAGCAGATTGCCTTTGCCCTCCGCCGCGGTGCCGTTGCCGATGCGGATGAAGGCTCCCGGCCGCTGCTCCAGCATGAAGGCGAAATCATCGGCGCCGGTGTTGAGCGGGATCTGCCTGTCCATCTTCTCCGCGCCGACGAGGTCGCTGGCGACCGCCGCCGCGAGCACCGTCTCGTCAGCGGTGTTGATCAAGGGCGGATAGCGGCGCTTGTAGACATAGTCGGCGCTGCAGCCCTGGATCGCCGCCACGCCCTCGGCGAGCACGCCCAGGCGCTGCTCCAGAATGTCGCGCACCGCGGCTGAGAAGCAGCGCGCCGTGCCGGTGACGACGACCTCAGCGGGAATGACATTGGGCGAGGAGAAAGCGCCGGCATTGATGTGGCCGACGCTCAGCACCGCCGGTTCGACGGCGGGAACATTGCGGGCGACGATCGCCTGGACGCCGAGGATGAAATTGGCCAGCGCGATCGTCGGGTCGGTCGCGGTATGGGCGCCGGAGCCACCATGGCCGCCAGTGCCGCGGAAGGTCACGACCCAGGTGTCGCTGGCGGCGAGCATCGGCCCTTGCCTGATGCCGAACTCCCCGGCGCGGCGGCCCGGCTGGTTGTGCATGCCGTAGACGGCATCGACCGGAAAGCGCTCGAACAGCCCCTGCTCGAGCATGACGCGGGCACCGCCCAACCCTTCCTCCGCCGGCTGGAAGATGAAATGGACCGTGCCGCCGAAATCCCGGTGCTCCGCCAGATAGCGCGCGGCACCGAGCAACATGGCGATATGTCCGTCATGCCCGCAGGCGTGCATCTTGCCGGGAATGGTCGAGCGATGCGGGATCTCGCTCTTCTCCTCGATGCGCAGCGCGTCCAGTTCGGAGCGAAGCGCGATGGCGCGCTGTCCGCCGCGCTCGCCCTTCAGCGTGCCGACCACCCCGGTCCCGGCCACCCCCTCATGAGTCTCGATGCCCCAGCCGCGCAGCGTCCGCGCCACCAGGGCCGCCGTCCTGACCTCCTCGAAGGCGATCTCGGGATGGGCATGAATGTCGCGCCGGATGGCGATGAGGTCGGCTTCGAAAGCCTTGATGGCGGGAAAAACGGGGCTGTCGAGCACGGTCTCGAATCCTGGCGGGCGTATGAGCGGCCAAGATTAGAGAGGAACCCTACCTGCAACAATCGACGGAGTCGCAGATCCCCGCTGCAATGGCAAAGCGGTCCGCATTCGCCGCCGTGGCAATCCCTAAGCTCCGTCATTCCGGGGCTTCGCCCTCGGGTCCGACCTTTGGTCGGCCCAAGGATAAACTCCGCGAAGAGCCCGGAACCCAGAACCGATGAGGGTTCCAAGAGGCGCTCGGACATCAGAGCTTCGGCAATGAGCAACAACGGTTCTGGGTTCCGGGCTCAGGCCTTCGGCCTGCCCCGGAATGACGCGCGCTCTTAGCCGCGCGCAAACGTCTCGTCGAAGGCGTAGCCCGCGCCGCGCACCGTACGCAGCGGGTCCTTGGCATCACCGGGCGTGATCGCCTTGCGCAGGCGGCCGACATGAACGTCGACCGTGCGCTCGTCGATATAGACGTCGCGACCCCAGACGGCGTCGAGGAGCTGTGCGCGGGAATAGACCCGGCCCGGCGCCTGCATCAGGAATTCGAGCAGGCGGAATTCGGTCGGGCCGAGATGCAATTCCGCGCCGGAGCGGCGGACGCGGCGCGTCGTGCGGTCGAGTTCGAGATCGCCGGCCGCTAGCAGCCCCGCGACATGGCCAGGCTTGGCCCTGCGCAAGAGCGCCTGGATGCGCGCGATCAGTTCAGGCAGCGAGAACGGCTTGACCACATAGTCGTCGGCGCCGGTGGCGAGGCCGCGCACGCGCTCGGTCTCCTCGCCGCGGGCGGTGAGCATGATGATCGGCACGCGCTCGGTGTCCCGGCGCGTGCGCAGGCGGCGGCAGAGCTCGATGCCCGACAAGCCCGGCAGCATCCAGTCGAGCAGGACGAGGTCGGGCGTGTGGTCGCGCAGATGCAGCTCGGCATCGTCGCCGCGTGCGACGCTGTCGACCTCGAAGCCCTCGGCTTCGAGGTTGTAGCGCAGGAGCAGGGTGAGCGGCTCCTCGTCCTCGACGATCAGGATGCGTGCGGGCATGTCTCAGTTCCGTTCCTGGCATTCAGCCGACACACACCGTCATGCTCGCCCTGGTGGCGAGCATCCACGTCTTGAACACAGGTCTCGACCAGCGAAGACGTGGATGGTCGGGACAAGCCCGACCATGACGGGAAAGCTGCCGGTGCGTTCATTCCATCAGCTCCCCGTCACCGCCTCGACATTGATGTCGGTGGTGTCGAGCTTCGGGCGGTTGAGATCGAGCGACTCGCCGGTGACGAGATAGTGGATCGTCTCGGCGATGTTGGTGGTGTGATCGCCGATGCGCTCGACATTCTTGGCGCAGAACAGGAGATGCGTGCAGAAGGTGATGTTGCGCGGGTCTTCCATCATATAGGTCAGCAATTCGCGGAAGAGCGAGGTGTAGAGCGCGTCGATCTCGTCGTCGCGGCGCCAGACCTCCATGGCCTTCTGCTCGTTGCTCGCGGCATAGGCGTCGAGCACGTCCTTGAGCTGGGCCTGGACGAGCCGGCTCATATGCTCGAGCCCGACCACGGCGCGATGCGGCGGCTGGAACTGGCCGGAGATCGCGACCGCGCGCTTGGCGATGTTCTTGGCGAGATCGCCGACGCGCTCGATGTCGGCGGCGATGCGGATCGCCGAGATCAGTTCACGCAGGTCGTTCGCCAGCGGCTGGCGCCGGGCGATGGTCAGGACCGCGCGCTCCTCGACATCGCGCTGGAGGTTGTCGAGGCGCTGGTCGGCGCTGATCACCTTCTGGGCGAGCGTGGTGTCGCGGCGCACCAGCGCCACGGTGGAATCGCCGAGCATGCGCTCGGACATGCCGCCCATCTCGGCGAGGCTGCGGCGCAGCGCCTCGAGTTCGGCGTCGTAGGAGCGGACGATATGTTCGGTCATCGCGGCGGATCCTCTGGAAGCGAAAACAGGGTTCGATAGTCAGCCGAAGCGGCCGGTGACGTAGTCCTGGGTCTGCTTCTTGTGCGGGTTCATGAAGATGGTGTTGGTCGGCGCGAACTCGATCACCTCGCCGAGATACATGAAGGCGGTGTACTGCGAGATGCGCGCCGCCTGCTGCATGTTGTGGGTGACGATGACGATGGTGAAATCGGTCTTGAGCTGCTCCAGCAGATCCTCGATCTTGCCGGTCGAGATCGGATCGAGCGCCGAGGTCGGCTCGTCGAACAGGATCACCTCCGGCTTCTGCGCGATGGTGCGCGCGATGCACAGGCGCTGCTGCTGGCCGCCCGAGAGGCCCATGCCGGACATCTTGAGCTTGTCCTTGACCTCGTCCCAGAGGGCGGAGCGGCGCAGCGCGCCCTCGACGCGGTCGTCGAGCTCCGACTTCGGCGGCTTCTCATAGAGCCGGATGCCGAAGGCGACATTGTCGTAGATCGACATCGGGAAGGGCGTCGGCTTCTGGAAGACCATGCCGATGCGCGAGCGCAGCTCGTTCACATCGACATCATTGGAGATGACGTTGCGGCCGTCGAGGATGACCTCGCCGGTGGCGCGCTGCTCGGGATAGAGCGAATAGATGCGGTTGAAGATGCGCAGCAGGGTCGACTTGCCGCAGCCCGAGGGGCCGATCAGCGCCGTGACGTGACGGTCACGGAAATCGAGATTGACGTTCTTCAGCGCCTTGTGCTCGCCGTAGTAGAAATCGAGGTTCTTGACCGCGATCCTGACCGGGGCTTCGGCATCGAGCGTTTGCGGGCTCAGTTCCAGCGTCGAAAGCATCGACTTCTTCCTTCAGATCGAACGCGACGAGGGTTCAGGATGGCCGTTCACTTGCTGCCGCGCACGATACGGCGCGCGATCAGCGAGAGCAGCAGGATCGAGACGGTGATGATCAGCGAACCGGCCCAGGCGAGCTGCTGCCAGTTCTCGTAAGGGGCCGAGGCGAACTGGTAGATCGTCACCGGCAGGTTCGAGACGCCGCCCGAAAGCGTCGGCGAGAACCAGAAATTGTTGTTCAGCGCGGTGAAGATCAATGGCGCGGTCTCGCCGGCGATGCGGGCGAGCGCCAGCAGGATGCCGGTGACCATGCCCGATTTCGCCGCCCGCCAGGTGACGCTGGTGATGACGACCGAGGGCGGGGCGCCAAGCGCCGCGCCAGCCTCGCGCAACGGCCCCGGAACCAGCCGCAGCATGTCCTCAGTGGTGCGCACGATGACCGGGATCGCGATGATGCCGAGCGCGACGCCGCCGGCCCAGCCAGAGTACCCGCGGAAGGGCTCGACCAGGATGACGTAGACGAACAGGCCGATCAGGATCGAGGGCGCCGAGAGCAGGATGTCATTGATGAAGCGGATCAGATTGGCGAGCTGCGAGCCCTTGCCGTATTCGGCGAGATAGGTGCCGGCGAGCACGCCGATCGGCGTCGCCACCGCGATGCCGAGGAAGGTCAGCACGATCGAGCCGACGATGGCGTTGGCAAGGCCGCCGCCCTCGGAACCGGGGCCGGGTGTGACCTGTGTGAAGGTCGCGAGCGAAAGCCCGCCGACGCCCTTCACGATCAGCATGCCGAGGATCCAGAACAGCACGAAGATGGCGAGGAAGGTGAAGCCGGTGGCGATCAGCTTCATCGCCTTGTCGGCGGTGCGGCGTGCCGGGCGCACGCGGCCCCATTCGGCACGAGGCGTCTGGGAGGCGATGGAGGGGGTCGTCATGCTCATGGTCGGCGGCCTTATTCAGTAGCTCTTGCTTATCAGTAGCTCTTGACGCGCGAGACGAGGATGCGCGCGATGACGAGGACGACGAAGGTGACGAAGAACAGGATGCAGCCGAGCGCGATCAGCGCGTTGAGCTGCAGGCCGAGCGCCTCGTTGAACTCATTGGCGATGCGCGAGGCGATGGTCGAGCCCGGATCCAGGATCGAGGCCGAGAGCCGGTTGGCGTTGCCGACGACGAAGGTCACCGCCATGGTCTCGCCGAGCGCACGGCCGAGGCCGAGCATGACCGCGCCGATGATCGAGACACCGGCCTGGGGCACCAGGACATGGCGCACGACCTCCCAGGTGGTCGCCCCAATTCCGTAAGCGCTTTCGCGCAGCACGGAGGGGATCTGCTCCAGCATGTCGCGCGTGATCGAGGCGATGAAGGGGATGATCATGAAGGCGAGGATGATGCCGGCGGTGAAGATGCCGAGCCCCGAGGGCGAGCGCGAATAGAGCACCGTGCCGACGAGTGGCAGGCCTTCGACGATGTTGGAGAGCGGCACCTGAACATAGGCGGCGAAGAGCGGCACGAAGACGAACAGGCCCCACATGCCATAGATGATCGAGGGCACGGCGGCGAGCAACTCGATGGCGGTCGCGACCGGCTGCTTGAACCAGGGCGGGGCGAGCTGCGTCAGGTAGACCGCGATGCCCAGCGAGAGCGGCACTCCGATGACGAGCGCGATCAGCGCGGTCGAGAGCGTCCCGACGATCGCCGGCCAGGCGCCGTACTGGTCGTTCTGGGTGTCCCAGACGCTGGAGGTGATGAAGCCGAAGCCGAATTCGCGGAAGGCCGGCCAGCCGCCGACGACCATCGACAGCATGATGCCGGCGAGCAGCACCAGCACGAACAACGCGGCCAGGAAGCTGGCATTGCGGAAGACGATGTCGAACGTGCCCTTGGGGGTCTTGCGCAGCGGCGCAGCAGCAGCGGGCATCGTCTGGGTCACGGCGGTCATCCGCGGGGCTCCGGTAGCATGGGTTGTCCGTCATTCCTGGGCGGAGCGAAGCGCAGGCCCGAGAAGCCCGGGGCTGCGCCTCCTGAATGAGATGGCCGGGTCAAGCCCAGCCATGATGGCGAGCGATCAGAAGATCGGCTTGCCGGAGTTGTCGACGACGCCCTTCCAGGCAGCGCGGACCATGTCCTTGACGTTGCTCGGCAGCGGCACGTAGTCGATGCCGGTCGCGAGCTGGTCGCCGCTCTTATAGGCCCAGTCGAAGAACTTCAGCGCGGCCTGCGCCTCTTCCGGCTTTTCGGGCTTGGCATGGACGAGGATGAAGGTCGCCGAGGTGATCGGCCAGGCCTGCGCACCCTTCTGATTGTTCAGCGAGATGCCGAAACCGGGAGCCTCGTTCCAGTTGGCGTTGGCGGCAGCGGCCTGGAAGGCCTTGTCATCAGGCGCCGGGTAGTTGCCGTCGGCGTTCTGGACCAGCGCGAAGGCGAGCTTGTTCTGCTTGGCATAGGCGTATTCGACATAGCCGATCGAGTTCGCGACCTGCTTGACCGAAGCCGAGACGCCCTCATTGCCCTTGCCGCCGATGCCGACCGGCCACTGGACCGACTGGTTGGCGCCGATCTTGGTCTTCCAGTCAGGCGAGACGCGCGACAGATAATCGGTCCAGACGAAGGTCGTGCCCGAGCCGTCCGAACGGTAGACCGGGTTGATGCTGGCGTCTGGCAGGGTCACGCCGGCATTGAGCGCGGCGATCTTGGGGTCGTTCCACTTCTTGATGTCGCCGAGATAGATTTCGGCGATGAGCTGGCCCGTGAGCTTCAGCTTGCCGGCCTCGATGCCGGCGACGTTGATCGCGGGGACGACGCCGCCCATCACGGTCGGGAACTGGATCAGGCCTTCCTTGGTCAGCTCCTCGCCCTTCAGCGGGGCGTCGGTGGCGCCGAAAGCGACAGTCTTGGCCTTGATCTGGCGAATGCCGCCACCGGAACCGATCGACTGGTAGTTGAGACCGATATTGGTCTCCTTCTTATAGGCTTCAGCCCATTTGGCGTAGATCGGGAAGGGGAAAGTCGCGCCGGCGCCGGTGATGTCGGCAGCCTGGACCGCGCCGGACAGCCCGATCGAAGCGGCCGCGAGAATGAGAATTTTGCGCATTGAGATGTCCTCTCTGGATCGCACGTTTAGCGATCCCGTCAGAACACCTTCTGTGTGACAGACGGATGACATCCTGTCATCAAAGCTGTCACAAACGATCAGGACGAACTCCGTGACACCGGTCCGAGGCGCGGAAAGATCGCCTTGAAAGTCGCGCCCTGTCCCAGCAGGCTCTCGATGGTGAGGCGCCCGCGATGGCGCAGCACGATGTGCTTGACGATGGCCAGGCCAAGGCCGGTTCCACCCGCTTCGCGGCTGGCGGCGGTGTCGACCCGGTAGAAGCGCTCGGTCAGGCGCGGCAGGTGTTCGGGCGCGATGCCGGGCCCGTCATCGCGCACGCTGACGCTCGCCTCGGTCGCGCCGTCGATGACATCGATCGCGACCTCGCCGTCCTTGCGGCCGTATTTGATGGCGTTCTCGACCAGATTCTCCATCAACCGCAGCAATTCGTCGCGGTCACCGGCGACCTTCACCGGCTGCTCGGGCAGCGACAGGCGCAGATTCACATTGCGCTCGCGCGCCATCAGCGTCAGCGAATCGACGATCTCGCGCGAGATGCCGGCGAGATCGACCGGGGTTTCAGGCGCCAGATGGGCGCGCAGTTCGATGCGCGAGAGCGAGAGCAGATCGTCGACGAGGCGCGCCATGCGCAAGCCCTGCTCGCGCATGATCGTCAGGAAGCGATCGCGCGCACCCGCATCGTTGCGGGCCGGGCCCTGCAGCGTCTCGACGAAGCCGAGCAGCGAGGCCAAAGGCGTGCGCAGTTCATGGCTGGCATTGGCGACGAAATCGACCCGCATGCGCTCGGTGACGCGCTGCTCGCTGAGATCCTCGAAGGTCAGCAGCAAGGAGCGACGCCCGCCCGCAGTCCGCAACGCCGCGATATGGATCCGAAAAGTGCGCTCGACCGGCACGCGCTCGACCAGTTCGATGACGCGGCGCCCGCCCTGGCTCGAGACCTGCTCCATCGCCCCGATCAGATCGGGATCGCGCATGACGAGCGTCAATTGTCGGCCCTTGTCGAGCGCCGGGATCAGCGCGTTCATCGCCGGGCTCAGCGCCTGGACGACGCCTTGCGCATCGAGCAGCACGACGGCCGAGCCGAGCGCCTCGATCAGGGCGAGCGTGGCGGGGGCATTGGGGTCGACAGTCTCGAACATCGGGCGCGGCACCTTGCGCTGTCCTCTCGCCACCGAGGCGGGCGCGAGAGCCGGACGACGCGAGAGGATGCCTTCCTGATCGGATCGCCGGCGCACGTCAATTCCCTTGACCCCGCCCACGGGCTAGCTTGCCAGCCAAGGACCAGGAGAAAACAGATGGCCAAGCGCGTATCCATGACGAAAGCCAAGGCGGCCGGCACGAAGGTGCCCAAGCGCGGGGCCACAAAGAAGCAGTCCCCGACACCGGCACCCGCCAAACGAAAAAAGGGCGTATCCGACACCTTCGACATCGAGGCGGAGACCTTGCCCCAACACATCCTCGACGCTGCCTTCCACAGCGGTGGCTACCCCTATGACAAGCGCATGAAGCGCAAGCATTACAACAAGGAGATGGAGCCGCTACAGATCGAGTTGCAGAAGCTCCTCGCCTGGGTGCGCGAGAGCGGCGAGCGCATCGTCATCGTGCTCGAAGGCCGCGACGGCGCCGGCAAAGGCGGCACGATCACCCGCTTCACCCAGCATCTCAACCCGCGCCAGGCGCGCGTGGTTGCTTTGCCGAAGCCCTCCGACACCGAGAAGGGGCAATGGTATTTCCAGCGCTATGCCGCGGAAATGCCGGCGGCGGGCGAAATCGTGTTCTTCGACCGCTCCTGGTACAACCGGGCCGGCGTCGAGCGTGTGATGGAGTTCTGCGCGCCCGACCAGACCGACGCCTTCCTGCGCGAGGCCCCTGTCTTCGAGGGCATGCTGACGCGCGACGGCATCCGCACGATAAAAATCTTCCTGACGATCAGCCGCGAGATGCAGATGATGCGGCTGCATGCGCGCTGGCACGATCCGCTCAAGCGCTGGAAGCTGTCGCCGATCGATTTCGAGGCGATCCCGCGCTTCGACGCCTATTCCGAGGCCTTCGACGAGATCCTGGAGCGCAGCTCGACCGCATGGGCGCCGTGGAGCGTGGTGCGCGGCAACGACAAGTTCCGCACCCGGCTCAATGCCATCCGCCTCGTGCTCCAGGCCATTCCCTACAAGGACAAGGACGAAGCGGCGATCGGTGAACTCGACCACAAGATCACGCTGAGCGCGACGCGCTATCTCGACAAGGGCGGGGAGAAATAGAGGTTGTTAGGGGCTCTGGCGAGGTTCAGCGCTCCCGCCGCCTGATCCGCCTGATCATCTCGTTCAGCGCCAGCAGAACCAGCGCCAGGATGAAAGGCAGCAGGTAATAGATGATGCGGAAGAGCAGCAGCGCGCCGAGCACGCCCTCGTAAGGCAGGCGGCTCAGTGCGACCAGCATCGTTGCCTCGAAGACGCCGAGCCCTCCCGGCGCGTGGCTGGCGATGCCGATCAGGCAGGCGAAGACATAGACCGCCAGGAAGCTCGGATAGTCGATATTGTGCCCGCCCGGCAGCAGGACGAAGAGCACGGCCGCGGCCGCACAGACCTCGCAGGCGCCGAGGCACATCTGGCCGAGCGTGATCCCTAAGCCCGGCAGCGGCAGGTTCCAACCGCTGACGCGGATGGTGCGCTCGCCGCTCGCGATCCAGGCGAGGTAGCCCAGCGTGCCGACCGCCACCGCCGCGCCGACGCCCTGCACCACCAGCGGCGAGGTGCGCGCCAGCCGCGCGACGCCCTCGGAATCATAAAACAGGCAGGCGCACAGGATCGCGCCGAGGCCGAGCCAGAAGGTCAGGCCCGCGATCACCGTCAGGCTCGCGACCTCGGAGGCGCGCACCCCCTTGGGCGAATAGATCCAGTAACGCACCGTGCCGCCGGTCACGATCGGGAAACCGAGCGTGAAGGAAACGGAATAGCTGGTGAAGGAGGCGAGCGCCGTGGTGCGATAGGGGATGGAGAGCCCCAATCGCTTCAGCGCCAGCGCGTCATAGCCGGTGAGCAGGAGATAGCTCAGCGCGGTGAAGCCGAGCGCGAGACCGAGCTGGCGCTGGCTCGCATTGGCGAAGGCCCCGGCGAGCGCGCCGGGCTCGATCTCCCGGATGATGAACCAGAGCACGACCAGCGAGGCGCAAAAGATCGTCGCGCTCGCCAGCGGGCCGAGCCACCACCAACGGCTGCGCCTGCGCAAGGGCATACCTGGCTCATGCGGGCCGAAGGACATATGCGAACTCGCTCGAAGGCTGATCGGGACCGCACGCTGCTGCGCCAGATCCCCGGGCGGGGCGACAGGCCGCAGGACGCGACCTTGCCCGACAGATAACGCCTCGACCGGGATGCACAAGCCGGAACGGCGCGGCGAATGCGCGCCATGAGGCTGGCGCAGGTCGCGCCCGGCGGCTTTTCCGGGACGCGCCCCATTGCAATGAGGCAGCCTTTGCGGCCGCCTCATTGCGTCAGGAATCCCGCCTGGCAACGGAGGCGAAGAGCTGATCGGGCCCCTCGACCTCGACCAGGCGCCGGTTCTCGATCAGCCAGAAGCGATTGCCCACCGTCCGGGCGAAGCTGCGGTCATGCGAGACCAGCAGGCCGCTCGCCTCATGTGCCATCAACTCGGCCTCCAGCGCCTCCTGCCCCTCGATGTCGAGATGGTTGGTCGGTTCGTCCAGCAGGTAGAAGTTGGGATTGGCCAGGCGCAGGACCAGCATCATCAACCGCGCCTTCTGCCCGCCGGAAAGGCGGCCGATGCGACCGTCCTGCATCTCGATTGTCAGGCCCGCGCCGGCCAGCAGGGAGCGGGCGCGCTGATCGCCGACATCGAAGCGCCCGCCGATTGCCGCCCCGGGCGTGTCGTCAGGCGCAAGCTCGGACAGGTTTTGATCGCTATAGCCGAGTTTCAGAGACGGCGTCGCCCTGATCGCCTCCAGCGCTCCTTGAGGTTCCACGATCGCGCGCCTGATCAGGCTGACGAGGCGCGACTTGCCGGTCCCGTTGGCTCCGAGCAGGACGATGCGATCGCCCTGGTTGATCCAGCGCTTGCCCGTTTTGAACAGCAGCGTCCCGTCGGGTGCCGCGATGGTCGCATCGTCGAGCGTGACCAGGACCTTGGCATGGGTGCCGCGATTGGCGAGCCTGATCGCCCCCGCCGAGCGCTCGCGATGCGCGGGCAAGGCGGCATCCTCCAGGCGCTCGGCTCTGTCCTTGAGCTGCTTGGTCTTGACCACCAGGAGGTCGCTGCCGGAATTGATCCCGATATTCCGGAGCTTCGCGGCCTGCCGGCGCAATTGCTGAGCGGTCTTCAGGTCGCGCTGGAACCGGCGCTCCTCCGAGGCATCGACCTCGTCGAGCGCAAGCCGCGCCCGTGTATAGGGCAAGGCGAAGACCTGGGAGCGCTCCGGGCGCAGGAACAGCGTCCGGTTGGTCGTCGCGTCCAAGAAGGCGCGGTCATGGCTCGATATGACCACGGGCACCTCGCGCGGCAGGGCATTGAGCCAGTCTTCCAATTGGCTGATCCGGGCGAGATCGAGATGGTTGGTCGGCTCGTCCAGCAGCAACAGATCGGGCTCCGTCACCCAGATGCGCGCCAGCATCGCCAACCTCTGCCAGCCACCGCTCAGGCGCGAGAGCGGGCGCTGGCGCAGCGGCTCGGGAACCTCGAGCGAGTCGAGCACCACATCGACGCGCCAGCCTTCGCTGTCGGCCTGCTCCGCCGGCAAGGCCTGGCGGACGAGGTCATGGAAGGCCGTGTCAGCGAACCGGGCCGGGATATCCTGCTCGACATGCCCGACGCGCAAGCCGCGCGAGCGCGTGATCTCGCCCGCGCTGGGCTCGCCCCCACCTGCGAGACAGTGCAGGAGGGTCGACTTGCCCCGGCCATTGGCGGCGACGAGGCCGAGACGGTCATTCGCCCCGATCGTCAGGTCCAGGTTCGAAAAGAGCGGCGCGCCCAAGGTGACGCCGAGATTCCTCAGATTGATCAATGCCATTGTCGGTCTCTGCTCTGCCCGAGCCGTGACCAGCATGCGCCGCTAAAGACGCGCGATGCGGGACCGGGGGCCGCAGCCTCCCAAGCTCGGTATGTGTGAAGAGGCGCGAGCCGCGAGCCATTGAAGGCTCAGCGCTGCGCTACCACGAAGGGCAGACCGGGAAGAGAACCGTGAAGCAATCGTCTCTGGTCAGCCCTGCAAACAGCTTTGCAGGGCGTTGACCGGGCCACGCGTATGATGGTGACGAACAAACGTGATCACGCGGCCCTCCTTTCTCGACGAGTTGCCGGATAAACCTAACGCCGTGCGCGACGGCAAGCAATCCTTGCCAGTTCGGGCGCGTTGTTTGCGCTCAGAACCACGCCGTCGGGAGCCGCCTCCAACATCCTCAGCCGGTCTTCCGGAACACCCGCAGCGTCTTGAAGCTGGCAACCTCGTCGACCTGCGCCGTCCTGGCCCAGTCGGCGATAATCGGCTCGGCCGAGGCGTAGGCGAAGGAGCCGGTGTAGAACAGGAGATAGCCGCCGATATCGGTCTGGGCGGTGAAGAGGTCGATCACCTCGCGATCGGTCAACGCGCCATAGGCGTCGTTGGCCTCGGTCCTGAACTCGCAGGCATGGAACAGCGTCACGATATCGAAGCGCGGCAGCAGCCGGGCGTTGCTGGTGTAGATGTCGCCGAAATAGGCTGAATAGGTCTTGGTGATGGTCGGGCTTGCCGTCGCCAGCTTGACGAAGGCGTCATATTCCTTGGGCGAGGCGGTGATGCCGAGCACGGTGTTGTTCAATTCCGGCTCCGCGCAGCGGATGCCGACATAATGATGCCCGCCCGTGCCGAAATGGTAGATGCGCTTGCTGGTGAGCCCCTCCTCCTCCAGCCATTCGACGAAATGCACGTCGCAGGGGCATTGGTCGACGCGCAGGCCCCAATAGACGTCCCAGATGTTCATCGTTGCGGCTGTCATCGATGTCGGCTCCTTGGCATGAGCGCCGGCGCTCCCACCGGCGGCTTGAGGGAAGGATGAGGTCGCAGGCACAGGAGCCTGCGCCCCCGCTGAACCCTTGCTGAACAGCGCTTCATGGCGCCCTACTCAGCCAGCTCGGCATGCGCGCCCGCGCGCGCCTTGTCGGCTCCGGCCATGCGCACGACGCCGCCGGCCCGCTTCAGAACCAGACGATGCGTCGCGGCCTCGGCGAAACCGGCGCTCTGGCCGAAGGCGAGGATGATCGCGTCCGGCCGTGCCGCGCGCAACTCCTCGATCAGCTCCAGCGCCATGTCGGTCTCGAGCGCGCTCGTCGCCTCATCGAGCAGGATGATGTCGGGCGCCTCCAGCTCGGCACGAGCGAGCGCAAGGCGCTGCCGGTCCCCGGTCGCGAGTTCCTTGTCCCAGTCACGAACCTCGTCGAGCCGCGGCGCGAGAGCCGACAGGCCATAGCGTCGCAGAGCCTCCAGCAGAGGCTCGGAGGGACGGGTCAGCCCGGTATCGAGCACGGCCCGCAAGCTGCCCTCGGTCAGATGCAGCTTCTGCGGCACGACCGTCACCAGCGCCTCCCGCGGCAGCGCGATCTCGCCCCGCCCCCAGGGCCAGAGGCCGGCGATCGCCTGGATCAGGGCGGCCTTGCCGAGGCCGAGCTCGCCCGAGAGATGCAGCGTCGCGCCCGGCGGCAGCGACAGCTCGATATCGGCGGCAAGCGTGCGGCCGTCACGGTCGATCAGCGTGACCCCATGCAGCCGCAGCAGGCCGTCGGGGCTCGGCATCACGCTGAGATGATCGCCCGGAGGCTCGCCATCGACGCGCTCAAGCGCATCGGCGAGTTCGTTGACGCGCCGTGCGGCCGCAAGCCATTCGGCGATGCGCATGAAGTTGTCGAGCAGCCAGTTGAAGGCGTTCTGCACCGCCACGAAGGCAGCCGCGACCTGCACGACACCGCCGAGCGACATCTCGCCGGAGAGGTATTTCGGCGCGGCCAGCAGCAGCGGCACCACCGGCACGAGCGCGCCGCTGCCATTGGTGATCCAGGTCAAACGGCCGCGTTGGCGGATCATCGCGAGCCAGCGCTTGACGAGGCCGTCATAGGTCTGCGCCACGGCGCGGCGCTCGCTGGGTTCGGTACGGGCGAGCGCGATCGTCTCGCCATGGTCGCGGATGCGCATCAAGGAGAAGCGCAGCCGCGCCTCGCCCTCATTGCGCGCCGCGATCAGTCGCGGCAGGCGGCGCCCGACGATGCTGATGAGGAGGGAGACGAGTACGGCATAGACGATCGCCGCCAGGACCATATAGGCGGGGATCGTGACCCGGCCGCCGCCGGTCACGATCTGCAGCGCGCCGCCGATCTCCCAGAGGATCTCGATGAAGGTGATGATGGTGATGACCGCCGTGAGCAGGCCGATGGCGAAATCGACCACCGGCTCGGTCGCCCAGCGGACATCGTCGGCGATGCGGTATTCGGGATTGGCCGGCTCGTAACCGGAGAGGCCGAGCCGGAAGAAGCGGCGCTCATTGATCCAGCCATCGGCCAGCTTTGCCGTGACCCATTGCCGCCAATGCACCTGGAAGGTCTCGCGGGCGACGAGGATGACGACGCCGAGCCCGGCCGCGATCAGGACCAGCACCGGAAAGACCGCCATCGCAATCAGCGCGCTCTCGCTGTCCTTCTTCTCCAGCGCGTCGAAGAACCAGCCGTTCCAGCGATTGACGGTGACATTGGCGAAAACGGAGAGAATGATCGCAACTGCGAGCAGGAGTGACCAGAACCAGGCGCGGCGGGCGCTCGCGCCCCGCCAGAAGCCGCCGGTCAGCCCGGCGAAACGCCAGGCGACCTGCCGGTCACTCGGCAGCCCGGCCACGCCCTGCATGTCGTCCGAGCTCGGCAACAGCGACGGATCCCCCCAGACCACGCAACCGGATCGTCCCGCCGCAAGCGAGCCTTAACAGACACTTAGCCGCGACCGAATGAACTTGACATGAACGGCTGATGAACGGAAGCAGCCGGCGCAGCCCCCCTCCCGGCCGCTCGGCCTTTCCTTAGAATCCCTCTAAGATACTGATATTGAATATATATTTCGTATGCTGCATTGCATTCGAGCCATTGACTCGCCAACATCGCGCCTTAAAGACAAGCCCGTTCGCGGCAGGCCGCCACGGCTCCCCTGGCCACCCAGATCGCCGAACCCGAGCAACCACCGCGGCGCGGGCCAGCGGCCGCCTGACGGGAAGCCACCACAACCTCATTCGCCACTAGGCCGAGATGTGACCATGACGCGCCAATCAACCACCGGACATCGCCGGGCGCTGCGCCTCGCAGCCGCTGCGACGTTCCTGTTCATCCCCGCCCTTGCCCATGCGCAGGCCTCGACCATGCCGCACGACCTCTCGCCCTGGTCGATGTTTATGGCCGCCGATATCGTCGTGAAATCGGTGATGGCGGGCCTGGCCTTCGCCTCGGTCGTGACCTGGACGATCGGGCTCGCCAAGACGCTTGAATTGAGCGCCGCCAAGCGCCGACTGCGGCAGGCGACCCGGATCCTGGCAAAGCAGACTACCCTCAGTGAGGCTTCGCTGGCACTCGCCAAGGCGCAAAGGCTCGGCCGCAAGCTGATCGAGGCCGCGGTGGAAGAGATGCACGCCTCCAAGCAGGCCTATGACAAGGACGGCATCAAGGAGCGCGTCGTCTCGCGGCTGCACCGGATCGAGCTCGCCGCCAGCCGCGAGATCGCGCGCGGCACGGGCTGGCTGGCGACGATCGGCTCGACTGCGCCCTTCGTCGGCCTGTTCGGCACCGTCTGGGGCATCATGAATTCGTTCATCGGCATCTCCAAGGCGCAGACTACCAACCTCGCCGTGGTCGCTCCGGGCATCGCCGAGGCGCTGCTCGCCACCGCGATCGGCCTCGTCGCCGCCATTCCCGCCGTGATCATCTACAACCTGTTCAGCCGCGGCATCGCCGGCTACCGCGCCGAGGTCGGCGACGCCGCCGCGACCGTGGCCCGGCTGGTCTCGCGCGATCTCGACCGCGGCCGCAGCGCGCTGCAGCGCGCTGCGGAGTGACGCCATGGCCGGCGGCATCAATGCGAATGGCGGCTTCGGCGACGACGACCTGCCCGAGGCCAGCGAGATCAACGTCACGCCGTTCATCGACGTGATCCTGGTGCTGCTGATCATCTTCATGGTCGCAGCCCCGCTCTCCACTGTCGATGCGCCAGTCGAGCTTCCGGTCTCGACCGCCAAGCCTCAGCCGCGCCCGGAGAAGCCGGTCTTCCTGACGCTGAAGGCCGATCTCGCGATGGTGCTGGGCGAACAGCCCGTCGCCGCCGAGCAGCTCGCCACGGCGCTCGACGCCCAGACCAGGTCCGACCGCGAGCAGCGCATCTTTGTCCGCGCCGACCAGTCGGTCTCCTATGGCGAGGTCGTCAAGCTGATGAACACGCTGCGCGCGGCAGGCTATCTCAAGATCGCGCTGGTCGGGCTCGAAGGTCCGAATTCGCCCGCCCCGGCCACCGGCGAGATCCCCACGGCTCCGGCTTCGCCGACCGGCCCGCAGCCGTAAAAGCCCCAACCCCACGCCGAGGGCAGCCGCAGCGGCCGCTCCGGAACAACCGTTCCCCCGAGAACGCAGTCCAAACCGCGGCCTCTGCGGCGGCCTTGGTCGGGCCGCCGCCTGCCCTGCTTGCCCACAGGTGATCTGCATGGCCCGCGCCCCGGCCCCGTCTTTGCGTGCATGGCGGCGGCGAGCCAGCTAGGCCATGCTTAACGGGCATGACCGAAGCCGCAGTTGCGGCGAACGGCTCAGCGTGATGCAGCAGACGCATGAGCATGAGGGCGCAGATCCTCATGCCTGATGCGTGAGAAGGGAGGATCGCCCGATGATCTATGAAGAGCGCGACTATCGCATCAAGGCTGGCAAGCTTGGCGAGTTCGTCAAGATCTATGGCGAGCACGGCCTGCCGCTGCAGAAGGAGCATCTGGGCAATTTCATCGCCTATTTCACCACCGAGATCGGCGAACTGAACCATGTCGTCGCGCTCTGGAGCTATCAGAGTCTCGACGAGCGCACGGCCAAGCGCAAGACGATGCTGGCCGATGCGCGCTGGCAGGACTACCTCAAGCGCGTCGATGGGCTGATCGACATCCAGAACACGCGCATCCTCAACCCCGTTTCCTATTCGCCACTGCAATGAGCACCGCATCGCAATCCGGCGCGGCCGGACATTTCACCGCCGAAACTCCCGACGGCGCCGTACTGCACGCGACCAGTGAGGGCCAGGGCCCGACGCTGCTGCTCGTCAGCGGGCTGGGCGGTACAGCCGGCTTCTGGAAGAGCAATGCCACGACGCTGGCGCGCTCCTTCCGCGTCATCCGCTTCGACCAGCGCGGCATCGGCGCGAGCACGCGCGGCACCGCCGCCTGCACCATCGACCAATTGGCACAGGACTGCCTTGGCGTGCTCGATGCCGCCGGCGCCGATCGCGCTGTCCTGCTCGGCCATTCGACCGGCGGCTGCATCGGCCAGGCGCTGGGCCGGCTCGCGCCCGAACGGCTCGACGGGCTGATCCTGAGCGCGACCTGGCTCAAGCCCAGCCGCTATATGACCAGCCTGTTCGGCACCCGTCGCGCGATCCTCGACGAGAACCCGCACGCCTATGCCGCGACCGCTGCGCTGATGGCCTATCCGCCAGCCTGGATCGAGGCGAATTGGGGCACTTACGAGGCCGCCCTCGCCGCCGCCCCGGTGACGGCGCAGGCGCGGCAGGTCGTACGTGAGCGCATCGACGCGCTGATGTCCTTCGACGGCTCCGCCAGCACCGCCTCGCTGATGATGCCGATCCTGGTCCTGGGCGCGCGCGACGACATGATCGTGCCAGCCTTCCTGCAGGAGGAGCTGGCGGCAGCACTGCCTGGATCGCGCAAGACGATGCTCGACACGGGCGGGCATTTCTTCCCGGTCTCGCGACCCGACGCCTTCACCGCGAATGTCGCGGAATGGATCGGCGAGCTCTTATGAAGCCGCGCCGCCTCGTCCTGATCGGCTTCGGCGCGATCGCCGGCGATCTCGCTGCCGCGCTGCTCGACGCGCCGCAGCCGGGCAATGCGCTCGGTGTGCTGCTGAGGCCGGGATCGGCCTCGCGCCAGCGCCTGCCACAGAACTGCACGCCACTCTCGGACCTTACGGAGCTTGCAGCCTTCGCGCCCGACCTCGTCGTCGAGGCGGCAGGCCATGAGGCGGTGCGCGGCAGCGTTCCGGGATGTCTTGCGCTTGGCCTTCCCGTGCTGATCTCCTCGATCGGCGCCTTGCATGACGAGGCTTTGCTTGCGAGCCTCGTCGCCACGGCGCGCGAGCATGGCGGGCGCTTGCTGCTGCCCTCGGGCGCGCTCGGTGGGCTCGACTATGTCCGCGCGGTTCGGCATGCGAGCGAGCTGACGCTGCGCTATGAATCGCGCAAGCCTCCCGCCGCCTGGAGCGCGGAGCTCAAGGCGCTCGGCCATGATCCCGACAGGCTCGACGCCCCCGTGACCCTGTTCTCGGGCAATGCGCGCGAGGCAGCGGCCGCCTATCCGCAAAACCTCAATGTCGCGGCAGCGCTGGCGCTGGCAGGGCCGGGCTTCGAGGCGACCGGCGTCGATGTGGTCTGCGACCCCACTGCGACCGGCAACACCCATGTCGTGACCGCGCGCAGCGAATTCGGCACGATGCATCTTGCCATCGCCAACCGGCCCTCGCCGAGCAATCCGAAATCCTCCTGGATCGTCGGCCGCTCGCTGCTGGCGGCGATCGAGCAGTTCTTCGCGCCAGTGATGATGCTGTGACGGCCAGTCGCACCTGATATATAAATACGGCGCAATCCCGTGACGAGACGAAGGACGGACAGGATGAAGCTTGCTGGCAAGATCGCGATCATCACCGGGGGCGGTTCCGGCATCGGCCACGAGGCGGCGAAGCTCTTCGCTGCAGAGGGCGCGGTCGTGATCGTCGCCGACCGTGACGGGGCTGCTGCGGAACGCGTCGCGACCGAGATCAAGAGCAATTCCGGCAAGGCGACCGCACATACGATCGACGTCAGCAAGGAAGCCGAGATCAAGGCGATGATCGACAGGGTCGTCGCCGATCATGGCCGGCTCGACATCCTCGTCAACAATGCCGGCTTCGGTTTCGCCGGCACGGTCGTCACCACATCGGAAGCCGACTGGGACGCGCTGATGGCGGTGAACGTCAAGGGCGTGTTCTTCGGCTGCAAATACGCCATTCCCGTGATGGAGAAACAGGGCGGCGGCGTCATCGTCAACACGGCGTCTGCCGTCGCCAATGTCGGCATCACCGACCGCGCAGCCTATGTCGCCTCCAAGGGCGCGGTCGCCGCGCTGACGCGGGCGATGGCGATCGACCATGTCGCAGCGAAGATCCGGATCAACTGCGTCGCACCGGGCACGATCGAATCGCCCTATTTCGCCAAGATCCTGAGCGGACCCGACGGCGCCGAACTCCGACGCGGCCTAGAGCAGCGCCAGGCGATGGAGCGACTGGGACAGCCCGTCGAGATCGCCAGGGCGATGCTCTTTCTCGCCAGCGACGAGTCGTCGTTCTGCACGGGAACGACGCTGGTTGCCGACGGCGGTTGGACAGCGCGCTGATATATTATAAAGAGCGGCCCGCTCTCCAGACTCCGACCGACAGGATTTTCGCGCATGTACGGACTTGAAGGACGCAAGGCGATCGTCACCGGCGCCGCTCATGGCATCGGCCGGGCCATCGCTGCGCGGCTGCTTGCCGAGGGCTGCGATGTCGGCATTCTGGATTTTGATCTCACGGCCGCCGAGGCGACGGCTGAAAGCCTGCGCAAGGATGGCGGCAAGGTCGCGGTGGCGGCCGGCGACGTCTCGTCGAGCGCTCAGGTGGAGGCCGCCGTCGCGAAGCTGCGCGCGGCGCTCGGCTCCATCGACATCCTGGTCAACAATGCCGGCATCCTGAAGGTCGGCAAGCTGCTCGAGACCAGCGAAGCGGACTGGAAGGCGCATTTCTCGGTCAATGTCGACGGGCTGTTCCACATGACGCGCGCCGTCGCGCCCGAGATGATCGGGAACCGCAAGGGCGCAATCGTCAACATCGCCTCCTGGATGGGAAAATCGGGCGTAGCTTCGTACAGTGCCTATTGCGCCTCGAAATTCGCGATTGTCGGCATCACCCAGTCGCTCGCGACCGAACTCGGCGAGCACGGCGTGCGCGTCAACGCCGTCGGGCCGGGCCTGATTGTCGACACCAAGATGCGCGACGAATCCGAGATCAAGCGCAAGGCCGAGGGGCTGCCCGACGCCTATGAGCGCGCGCAGGCGATCCCCCTGCGGCGGCCGGGCCTTCCCGACGACATCGCCAAGGCCGTCGCCTTCCTGTCCTCAGACGAAGCAGACTACATCACGGGCGAAAC
The DNA here is from genome assembly GCF_964252745.1 of Allobosea sp. LjRoot9. Taxonomy (NCBI): domain Bacteria; kingdom Pseudomonadati; phylum Pseudomonadota; class Alphaproteobacteria; order Hyphomicrobiales; family Alloboseaceae; genus Allobosea; species Allobosea sp. LjRoot9. The sequence goes on from NZ_CAXUPC020000002.1 coordinate 720,545, forward strand.
GATCAGCATCACCGGCGGCCTCTGGAACGACTGAGCGCGCCCTATCCCGGCTCGCCATATCCGGATTCGTCGAGGGCTGCGGCCTGCACCAGCAAAGGCCTGTAGTCGTCAAGCTCGACGGCGGCAAAGCCGGTGAGGCACAATTCGGCGAGGACAGGCTTTGCCGCCGAGGCCGCGCCAAGCCCCAGCAACGCGCCGCGCAAAGCTGCAACAATCGCGGGATCGAGCCCGGCCGAAGCAGCCAGCAACGGCATCGGCGTCGGCTGCGTCGTCGCGACGACGCGCAGCCTTGCCGCTGTCCCCGGCTCGTGGCGCTTCAGCACATCGTGGAAATAGGAATCGAGCGGCCCGATATCGATGCGGTCGTCGAGCACGGCCTCGATCACCCGGCGCGGCGTCATCAGCTCGCCAACGCTTTCACGATAGAGCGATGCACCAGATTTGACATAGGGCAGCAGGTGTCGGCGCAGCGCCTGGAAGCCGGATTGCGAATGCCTCGCCGTCCAGCCGATGCGGCCACCAAACGAATCCTCCAACGTCCGGAGCGGGCCGTCGGCGCACACGATCAGATCGCTGGCGTAGAGAGGTTTTCCGGATGCGAGCGGGTTTGCGGGAATGGGCGCCGCGATCGGCTGCACGGAAAAGCCGCCACTGGCGAAGGGAAAGCCGCAGATGAAGGCGAGGCCGAGATCCTCGCGCCGCCAGAGCGCTTCGAGCGGCGCGGGCGCGGCATGCTCGATCACCGCAAGCGGCACGCCGGCCTTCTCCGAGACCAGTGCGAACAGTTTCGTCCAGGCAGCGCGAACACCGGCGTTGACCGCATACATCCGCGCATTGGCGACGAGCATCGGCCTGACCCCGTTCAGGCGAAGCGCAGGCGCTGGCCGATGCCCAGCCGCTTGCCCTTCTCCAGCATGGCGTGGCCGAGCGCGATATCCGACAGCGACAGGCCGCGATGCCAGAACAGGATGGTCTCGTCCTCGCTCTCGCGGCCAGTTTTCAACCCGGCGACGATCTGGCCCATCTCGGCATGCAGCGTCGCCTCCGAGAGCTTGCCGGCCTCGACATGGGCGCGCAGGCTACCGAACTTGCCGCCCTTGCACTGGCCCCAATCATCGACGACGAGCTTGCTCATGATGTCGGTCAGCGAGAACTCGACCGCGCTCATCGTGCCATAGGGCACGACGAAGGCGCCCTTCTTGATCCACTGCGTCTTCAGCATCGGGTCGGGCTGGTCGAGCCGCGAGGCTTCGACGACGATGTCGGCGCCCTCGACGCAGGAGCGCCAATCCGGCGTCGCGATGACGCGCTTGCCGAGATCGGCGGAGAGTTTCGCCGCAAAACCGTCGCGGCTCTCGGGCCGGCGCGAATGCACGCGGATCTCGTCGAAATCGAAGAGATGGTCGAGCAGGCGGACATTCCAATAGGCGGTACCACGTGCGCCGATATGGCCGAGCACCTTGGAGCCCTTGCGAGCGAGATATTTCGCGCCGATGGCAGTGACCGCACCGGTGCGCATATCGGTGATGCCCGACGCATCGAGGATCGCCTTGGGGCTGCCGTTGAAGCGGTCGAACAGGGTCAGCACCGCGAGTTCCGAAGGCAGGCCGATCTTGTAGTTCTCGACGAAATCGCCAACGACCTTGACGCCGGCTGCGTCGATCTCGCCGCCGAGCGCACCGCGCAGCACGTTGAAATGGCCGTTCGCGGCCCTGGGCTCGAGATGCATGCGCGGCTCGATCACCGCCTCGCCGCGCCCCTGCGTCGCCAGTGAGCCTTCGATCGCAGCCAGGATCTCGTCATCGGTGATGGCGAGCGCCTCGATGTCGAGGCGGTTCATATAGGTGATGTAGATCGGCGGCATGGCAGCGGGCGCGGACATGGCTCTTGCTCCTCGGGATCAGACCGTTCGACTAGAGCATTTTCGAGCGAAGTGGACACCGGTTCGCGTGAAGAAAATGCGATAAAACAAGGAGGTAGAGTCGGATGATTTCAGATGGAATCACTAGGTGAGCCCATCTGAAATCATCCGGCTCCGGCAGCTTCGGTCAGTGGGAAATGGCAACGCACGCGGCGGCCGGAGCCCAGCTCGCGCAGCTCCGGCATCTCGATCTTGCAGCGCTCCGCGACCTGCGGGCAGCGCGTATGGAAGCGGCAGCCGGAAGGCGGATTGATCGGGCTCGGGATCTCGCCCTTCAGGATGATGCGCTCGCGGCGCCTGGCCGGATCGACGGAGGGGTTGGTCGAGAGCAGCGCTGCCGCATAGGGGTGGGCCGGGGCCTCGAACAGCGCCCTGGTCGGCGCTTCCTCTACGATCTGGCCGAGATACATCACGATCGTCCGGCCGGTCAGCCGGCGCACGACATTGAGGTTGTGGCTGACGACGAGATAGGTCAGCGCGAACTCCTCATGCAGGTCGCGCATCAGATTGAGCAGATCGCCCTGCACGGAGACGTCGAGACCAGCGGTCGGTTCGTCGGCGACGATGATCTGCGGCTCCAGCACCAAAGCGCGCAGGATCGCGACGCGGCGCGCCTGTCCGCCCGAGACCTGATGCGGAAATTTGTCGAGTGTCGCCTCGGGCAAGCCGAGGCGCTTGAGGATGCGCAGCAAGCGGGCGCGGCCCTCGACCATCGGCAATCCGTGGATCTTCAACGGCTCCTCGGCCAGCGCCCGGATGCGCATGCGCGGCGAGAGCGAGGCGACCGCCTCCTGCTTGAGCATCTGCGCCTGCCGGCGGAAGCCGAGCGGATCGCGCGCGAGCCGCGCCGCCAGCGGCTCCCCGGCGATCGTTACGCGGCCGGATGAGGCGGGCAGCAGCCCCATCAGCACGCGGCAGAGCGTGGTCTTGCCCGAGCCGGATTCCCCGACGAGGCCGACGATCTCGCCGCGGTCGATCGCGAAGGAGACGCCGTCGAGCGCCCGCACCTTGCCGTCATAGACGAGCGAGACATCGTCGAAGGCGATCAATGGCGCGCGCTCAGCCACTGGTGCGCTCATGGCAGCACCTCGTATGGCAACACCTCGGCCGAGCGAATGCAGGCCGCCTGCCGGCCCTGTCCCATGGCCGCAAGCGGTGGGTGCCGCTCCAGGCAGATATCGACGGTGTGGGCGCAGCGGCTGGCGAAGATGCATTGCGTCAATTCGCTCAGCGGATTGGGCACCTCGCCGGGAATCGTCGCAAGCCGGCCCTCGTCGCCATCCTCGATCTCGCAGTCGAGCAGCGCGCGGGTATAGGGATGGCGCGGAGCCCGCAGCACCTCGGCGACCGGGCCGGTCTCGACGATCGCGCCGCCATACATCACGCAGAGATCGTCGCAGAGCTCGGCGACGAGCCCGAGATGATGCGAGATGAAGACGATCGAGCCGGAAAAATCCTGCCTGAGCCGGTCGAACAGCGCGACGATCTGGGCTTCGACCGTGGCGTCGAGCGCCGTCGTCGGCTCATCCGCAAGCAGCAGGTCGGGCTCGACCGAGAGCGCCATGGCGATCATCACGCGCTGGCGCATGCCGCCCGATAATTGGTGCGGATAGGCCTTCAGGCGCAGATGCGGATCGGCGATGCCGACCTTGACCAGCATGACTTCGCTGCGAGCAAGCGCCTCGCGCCGCGACAGTTCGGGAAAGCGCCGCCGCAGCACATCGACCATATGGGTGCCGACAGTGAAAAGCGGGTTCAGCGCCGTCATCGGATCCTGGAAGATCATGGCGATGCGCACACCGCGCCAGGCCTGCATCTCATTGGCCGGGAGCGCGAGCAGATCGGTACCGTCGAAGCGGATCTCGCCGTCGAGCCGGCTGACATTGCTCGGGAGCAAGCGCAGCAAGGCGGAGGCGAGCGTCGATTTGCCGGAGCCGGATTCGCCGACGACGCCGAGAATGCGGCCGCGCCCGATCTCGAGGTCGAGCCCGCGCAGGATATGAGCCGGGCCGCGCTCGGTCATGGCGTCGAGCGTCAGCTTGCGGATGCTGACGAGGGGAGATGCGTCAATCATGTCGCCCCCCTCTGTCATTTCGAGGCTTCGCCCTCGGGTCCGACCTTTGGTCGGCCCAAGGATAAACTCCGCGAAGAACCCGGAACCCACGACCGGGTGACACGGTTCGGCAACCGAAAAACGCTCGCCCGGTCGTGGGTTCCGGGTTCGGTCCGATGGACCGCCCCAGAATGACTGTGGTGGTGCCCGCCATCGCTAGCGCTCCCCGTCGAGGCGCGGATCGACCGCGTCGCGAAGCGCCTCGCCGAAGAGCGTGAAGCCGAGCGTGGCAAGAGCGAGCGCGCTGCTGGCGATCACCACGGGGAGCTTGGAATCGGAGAGATAGGCATAGCCGTCATAGATCAGCGTGCCCCAGCTCGCGAGCGGCGGCCTGACGCCGAGCCCGATGAAGGACAGCCCGGCCTCGATGGTGATGACCACGGGAATATCGATCGAGGCGAGCACGACGAGCGGCCCGGCGATATTGGGCAGGATATGCGAGAAGACGATGCGCCAGGAGGATGCGCCGAGCAGCCGCTCGGCCTCGATATAGGGCGCATTGCGCACGGTCAGCACCTGGGCGCGGGCGACACGGCCGAAATGCGGGATCAGCGTGACCGCGACGATGATCACCACGAGCATGGTCGAGGGGCCGAAAACCGCGACGACCGCCAGCGCCAGCACGAGGCTGGGGAAGGACGAGATCACGTCGAACAGGATCAGGATGAGCCGCTCGGACCGCGCCGGCAGCGAGGCCGCGAGGATGCCGAGCAGCGTGCCGGCGATGAGCGCCGTCGAGATCGCGGTCAACGCCACCGCCATCGCGACGCTCGCGCCATGGACGAGGCGGCTATAGAGATCGCGCCCGAGATGGTCGGTACCGAGCCAGTGCTGGGCGGTGGGGCCGGAGAAGCGGTTCAGCACATCCAGCGCATCGGGATCATGCGTCGCCACCAGCGGCGCAAACACGGCCGACAGCACCACGACCGCGACGATAACGAGCCCGACCGCGCCGCCGAGATGCGAACCGATGCGTCGGACGGTGCCGGCTGTCACTGCCAGCGCATTCATTGCCCGGCCGCCTGCTGAGCGCCATCGCGGCGGATGCGCGGATCGATCGCGGAATAGCTGAGATCGACGAGGAGGTTGGTGACGACGAAGATCAGCACCACGACCAGCACGGCACCCTGCAGGACAGGGAAATTGCGGGTCGCGATCGCATCGAAAATCAGGCGGCCGAGGCCCGGTCGCGCGAAGACGATCTCGACCAGCACCGCCCCGCCGAGCAAGCGGCCGATGCCCATGCCGAGCACGGCGATGGTCGGGATGCAGGCGTTCTTGAGCGCGTATTTATAGGTCACCATCCGGCTCGGCAGGCCGTAGGCGCGCGCGGTGCGGATATAGTTCTCGCCCATCACCTCCAGCATGGAACTGCGCATGAGGCGCGCGATGAAGCCGATCCAGCCGACGCTCAGCGCTGTCGTCGGCAGGATCAGGCGCTTGGCCTGGTCGAGCCAATCGCCGGGCTGACCGGCGCCGAGCACGGGCAGCCAGTCGAGCCAGATCGAGAAGATCAGCAGCAGGAAGATCGCGATGACGAAGGAGGGGATCGCGATGAAGGCGACGCTGATGAACGCCAGCGCATGATCGAGCGCCGAACCGCGATGCGTCGCGGCATAACAGCCGAGCGGTACGCCGATCACGACCGCGAGCCCGATCGAGGCGAAAGTCAGAATGAAGGTGTAGGGGATCACCGCGCCGACGATACCCGTGACCGGCCGCCCGGAGAGCACGTCGGTGCCGAGATTGCCGGTCAGGACATGGCCGAGAAAGGTCGGCAGGCGGCGATACCAGGGCTGGTCGAGCCCCATCTCGACGATGAAGCGCCGCGCATATTCAGGTGTGGCCTGCGGACCGAGCAGGGCGGTTGCCGGATCGCCCGGCACGATCGCCGAGAGCGTGAACAGCAGCAGCATCGCGCCAAGCACGATCAGCAGCGTCGTGACGAGACGGCTCACGAGGTAGCGCGCGGTGTCGCTCATTCCTGGACCTGCCGCGGATGACTCCGCGTCTCATCAAAAAGCGCACCGTCATCCTGGGCGGCTGAAAGCCGTCCCGGGATCCATCGGAGGGCTCGGCGGTCTAGGATGGATCCCGGGACGGCTTTCAGCCGCCCAGGATGACGAAGAGGCTGCCTTGAAGCGCCGATCATCGCCGAGTAACCGGCCAACCGCTCAAACGCTCGTGAAGCGGTCGAGCTGCCAGTCGAGCGCGCCAGGCAGATAGGCCGGCTTCACCGAGGCGCGGCGCACCGCGAAGGCGACGTCGTTGGTCAGCCAGACGAAGGCAGCGGACTTGTCCATTTCCTGCTGCGCCTTGATGACGATCGCGGCGCGCTTGGCCGGATCGGATTCGACGATCGCCTCCTGATAGAGCCTGTCGAATTCCGGGCTGTTGAAGCGCTGCCAGTTCCAGGTGCCGATCTGGCTGGAGACGAACCACTGCATCAGGAAGTTGGGGTCGAGCTTGCCGTTGAAGCGCATCATGAACAGATCGAGATTCTTGCCGGCCTCGCCCTTGCCGGCGTCCCAATAGGTGCCGCCTTCCTGGACATCGAGCTCGGCGGTGATGCCGACCTCCTTCAGCAGCGCCTGCGCCACCAGCGCCATGGTCTGGTAGGCTGGTTGGTTCAGGATGGTGATGCGGGTCTTGATCGCGGTCTGGCCGGCTTCCGCCAGGAGCTTCTTGGCTTCAGTGACATTGCGCTTATAGACCGGCGCCTCCGTCCAGGCGCCGAGGATCGGCTGCATGACCAGCGTGTTCAGTCGCGGCGCCTTGCCGTTGAAGCCGGCGAGCAGCATCTGGTCGACATCGAGCGCGAGCCTGACCGCCTGGCGCACGCGCAGATCGGTGAAGGGCGCCTTCTCCATATTGATGCCGAGCCAGACATAGGCCAGCCCCGGCGACTGATCGACGACGATGCCTTGCGCCGAGCGCATCGGCTCGGCAATGGCCGGTGGCAGCACTGCGAAATCGAGCTCGCCCGAGCGCAGCGCCAGTTCCGCCGTCTTCGGATCCTGGATGAAGTTGACCTTGATCTCCTCGAAGGTCGGCTTTGCGCCCGAATAGGTCGGATTGCGCTTCAGCACGGCACCGCGCTGCTTCTCGACCGAGACGACCTGATAGGGCCCCGAGCCGACCGGCTTGGTGTTGTGCTCGACGCCGCGCGCCATCACCGCCTTCTTCGAGACGATGCAGCCCGAAGCGTCGGCGATCGCGATGGCGAGCAGGCCGGCATTGGGCTGCGAGAGGTTGATCTTGCCGGTATATGTACCGGTGACCTCGACGCCGGTCAGGCCGGTCCAGTCGCCCTTATAGGGCGAGATCTTGCCGTCGACGGGCGCAACGGCGAAGCGCTCGAAGGAGAATTTCACATCCTCGGCGGTCATCTCGCCGAAGCCGTCGGTGAACATCTGCCCGGGCTTGAGCGTGAACTCGATCAGGGTCGGGCTGACCTGCTTCAGCTCGGCTGCGGCATCGAGCTCCGTCTCGACCGAGCCGTCCTTCTGCTTGATCAGGCGCTGATAGACGCAACGGATGACATTGGCGTCATGCGGGCCGCCACGGAAGGCGGGATCGAGCACGGTGATGTCGCGCTCGATGCGCACCGCGATGCTGGTCTTGGCCTGCGCCTGGGCCGGCATCGCGCCGAGCAGAGGGCTCGCAGTGGCGGCGACCGAGCCCGCCACGAAGGCGCGCCGGGAAACGCTGAGCTCCAGATCGTTCTGCATGATCGCTCTCCTCTGTCCATCGATCTTCCGACGGCGTCCGTCGGCAAACGAACGAGCGGCCGGGAAGATCCCCCTTGCCGCCATCGTCCGCCGGATCGAGGGGTGAGGTAAAGGGCTGCGCTGCCAGTTCTGTCAGCAATCGCAACGGCAATGCTCACATCTTCGCGCCTTTTGTGGATGGGAGGGCTGTTGCGCGGCTGTCGAGGCTGCGGCTACCGTTCCAGCTGAAGCGCCGCCGGCGCCGCATGCCACCGCCTGCACATCGCAAGGCATCGACGGAGATCCTTCAGCGTGAGCGAATTCCTTCTGGGCGCCGCGCCGGTCGGGCTCGGCTTCGTCATGGCCGCCAGCCGCCCCGGCACGACGGTCGCGCTGGCGCCTGACGCGCGCGACAAGGTGGTCGCGGCGCGCAAGGTGGTGGAGCGCTATGCGCAAGGCGATGCGCCGATCTACGGGCTCAACACCGGGTTGGGTGGCAACGTCGCCTTCCGCCTGGACAAGGCTCAGATCGAGGCGTTCCAGGTCCAGATGGTGCGCGGGCGCTGCATCGGCATGGGCGAGCCTTTTCCCGAGGCGACGGCGCGCGCCATGTGGCTGTGCCGCTTGATCGGCCTCGCCCAGGGCGGCTCGGGCATCTCCCCGCCGGTGCTCGACACGATGGTGGCGATGTTCAATGCCGGGTTGACGCCGGTCATTCCCGGGCGCGGCTCGATCGGCGCCGGCGATCTCGGGCTCTGCGCCCATCTCGGCGCGGCGGTGATCGGGCGCGGCGAGATCTTCGTGAAGGGTGAAAAGCGCGCCGCCATGGAGGCGTTCACCTCGGCCGGGCTGCAGCCGGCGACGCTCGCCGCCAAGGACGGGCTCGCGATCCTGAATGCGAGCGCGGTGAGCTGCGGCCACGCCGCCAAGGTGCTGGCCGAGCTCTCCGACATCCTGCTCGCCTCCGTCGCGATCGCAGGGCTGACAGATGAGGGTTATGCGGCCAATCCGCAGATCTTCGACGCCAGGCTCGCAGCCGCCCGGCCGGCCGGTGGCCAGGAGCGGGCGGCGGCGATGTTCCGCGCGGTTCTCGCGGGCAGCTATCTCCATGACGAAGGCGCGGCCCGCTCGATCCAGGACGCGCTCTCCTTCCGCGTGCTCGCGCAGATCTACGGGCCAGCGCTGACGAGCTTCGAGACGGCGGTCGAGAGCGTCGAAACCGAAATCAATGCGGCGGCCGACAACCCGCTGGTCATGACCGATGACGATTTGATCCTGTCCACGGCGAATTTCCATACGCCGGCGATCGCGCTGGCTTTCGACATGATGGCGATCGTCAACACGCATCTGGCGACGGCCAGCGCCTACCGCACCATCAAGATGATGAACCACCATCTTTCCGGCCTGCCAAAATATCTCTCGCCGGTCGGCGGTGCCTCGAACGGCTACAACTCGCTGCAGAAGACCGCCTCCTATCTGCATGGCGAGATCCGCCTCAAGGCAGCACCTGCGAGCTGCGATGCGCTGCCGGTCTCGGAGAGCGTCGAAGACCATGCGCCGCAGACGGCATTGACGATCCGCAAGCTGGAAGAACAGCTCGTGCCCCTGCGCATGCTGTTTGCGATCGAGGCCGTAGTCGCGGCCCAGGCCGTCGATATCGGCAAGCGGCCCCGGCTCGCCCCCGCCACCAGGGCACTCTACGAGGCGATCCGCGAGAGCGTGCCGATGCTGGTCGAGGATCGCGAGACAGGCTCCGATGCGATGAAGGCGCTGGCGGTGATTGCGCAGCCGAGCTTCGTCGCCGCTCTGCGCAGGGCAATGCCGGCGGATGCGGCGGGTGCCTTCGCATTGTCGCGGAAAGGCTGACGGCGGACGCCTTGCGGCATCGTTCCTGCTTTCCTGCCTGCATTGCGGCAGAAATGGACAGGGACGACAGAACCTGCATCGCAGCGGGCAGAAATCCGTCGCGACTGCCTACAAAGGCCGCTCGGGCGGCTATCGCTGGCATAGGCAGAGGCTATTGGACGATCGCCGCGCTGCCTCGTTATCGTTCTCTTGCGAGCTGGGCCGTGGAGGCAAAGCCGCGGAGGCCGTTTGGGGGCGTTCTCATGTCCGATGCCGGCAGCGGCTCCGGCCCTGTGCGGCACGACCAAGCTATGATCTAGTTCGAGGCGGGGCGGATCGCGAAAAAAGATGCGACCGACGATTAAGACAGTCGAGGCAGTGGGAGACAATGATGACGAGTTCAGCATTCCGCCGGCATCTCGCCGTGACGACCGCGCTTGCAGCCTTCGCGCTGGCGCCGTCCATGGCGTCGGCGCAGACGCCCAAGAAGGGCGGCAGCATCCACGTCGTGGTGCAGCCGGAGCCGCCGATGCTGATGCAGGGGCTGAACCAGAACGGCCCGACCAACATGGTCGCGGGCAACATCTACGAATCGCTGCTGCGCTATGACGAGAAGCTCCAGCCGCAGCCTTCGCTCGCCAAGAGCTGGGAGATCTCGCCCGATTCCAAGGTTTATACGTTCAAGCTCCAGGACGGCGTAACCTGGCATGACGGCAAGCCCTTCACCGCCGACGATGTGGTGTTCTCGCTCGACAAGTTCCTGCGCGAGGTGCATCCGCGCTGGCGCCCGATCGCCAACGGCCAGGTCGAGAAGATCGAGAAGATCGACGACCTCACCGTCAAGATCACGCTGAAGCAGCCCTTCGGCCCGCTGATCCTGTCGCAGGAGGTCGGCGGCGCGCCGATGATCCCCAAGCACATCTATGACGGCACGGATTACCGCGCCAACCCTGCCAACAACACGCCGATCGGCACCGGGCCGTTCAAGTTCAAGGAGTGGAAGAAGGGCTCCTATATCCACCTCGTCAAGAACGAGAACTACTGGCAGAAGGGCAAACCGAACCTCGACGAGATCTATTGGCAGATCATCCCCGACGCGGCTGCCCGCGCCGTCGCCTATGAGACCGGCAAGATCGACGTGCTGACCGGCGGCTCTGTCGATGTCTACGACGTCGCCCGCCTCTCCAAGCTGCCCAATAGCTGCGTCACCACCAAGGGCTGGGAGATGTTCGCGCCTCATGCCTGGCTGACGCCCAACATCGCCAAGGGCGGCCCGCTCGCCAACAAGCAGTTCCGCCAGGGCATGATGTTCGCGATCGACCGCGAATTCGGCAAGGACGTGGTCTGGGGCGGGCTCGGCAAGCTGCCGACCGGACCGATCTCGTCGAAGACCAAGTTCTACTCGGCCGACGTGCCCAAATATGCCTACGACGTCGCCAAGGCGAAGGAGCTGATCAAGGCCTCGGGCTACAAGGGCGAGCCGATCAAGCTGCTCGCCCTGCCCTATGGCGAGGTCTGGAGCCGCTGGGCCGAGGCGATCAAGCAGAACCTCACCGATGCCGGGGTCAACGTCTCGATCGAGACCACCGATGTGCCGGGCTGGACCCAGAAGGCCAGCAACGGCGATTTCGACATGACCTTCAACTATCTCTACCAGCTCGGCGATCCGGCGACGGGCGTGGCGCGCAACTACATCTCGACCAACATCGTCAAGGGCAATCCCTTCGGCAACCAGGGCGCCTATGTGAACCCGGAGGTCGACAAGCTTTTCGCCGACGCGGCGATCGCGCCCTCGGACAGCGCTCGACAGGACCTTTACACGAAAGTGCAGAAGATCCTCGCCGACGACGTGCCCGTGCTCTGGCAGCTCGAGATGGATTTCCCGACGATCTATCGTTGCAACGTCAAGAACCTCGTCAACAGCGCGGTCGGCGTGAATGACGGCTTCCGGGATGCGTGGAAGGAGTGACACGGTCCGCAAGGATCGTGTCATCCCGGACGTCGCACAGCGGCGATCCGGGATCGCATGCAGAGTGAGGCTCCAAGCCGTGCTCTCTCCTGGTGACGGTCCCGTGTCGGCGCAGCGGCACGTCGCGCCGCAGCGCGCACGGGATGACACGCTTCACGAAAGCCTTGAATGAACCTCCTCCACTTTCTCTCCGGCCGATTGGTGAAGGGCGTTCTCGTGCTCTTCGCCATCGCCGTGCTGAACTTCTTCCTAATCCGCGCCGCGCCGGGCGACCCGGCGCAGGTGCTGGCCGGCGAAGCGGGCGCCGCCGACGCCCAGTTGCTCGAACAGCTGCGCCAGCGTTTCGGGCTGAACGAGCCGATCACGACGCAGCTCTGGATCTACATCAAGGGCTACATGACCTTCGATCTCGGCTTCAGCTATCGCCAGCAGCAGCCGGTGCTCAGCCTCGTGCTCGATCGGCTGCCCGCGACGCTGCTGCTGACCGGGGCCGCCTTCGCGCTTTCGCTCGCGCTCGGCATCGTCATGGGGGCGCTGGCCGCAAGGCGCGCCGGGCGCTGGTCGGACAGCCTGATCACGACGCTGTCCCTTGTCTTCTACGCAACGCCGCTGTTCTGGATCGCGTTGATGAGCCAGATCGTCTTCTCGCTGAAGCTCGGCCTCGTGCCCAATGTGGGGTACGAGACGATCGGCGCGAATTACACGGGGCTGGCGCGGGCGCTCGACATCGGCCACCACCTGATCCTGCCGGCGCTGACGCTGGGCCTGTTCTTCACCGCGCTCTATGCCCGGATGATGCGCGCCTCAATGCTCGAGGTCGCCGGCGCCGATTTCGTCAAGACGGCACGGGCCAAGGGCCTCTCGCCAGGCATCGTCTCGCGGCGGCATGTGGCGCGCAACGCGATCCTGCCCGTGGTGACGCTGGCGGGGTTGCAGGCCGGCCAGCTCGTCGGCGGGGCGGTGCTGACCGAGACGGTCTTCGCCTGGCCCGGCATCGGCCGGTTGATGTTCGACGCGCTGGTGCAGCGCGACTATTCCGTGCTGCTCGGCGTCTTCTTCATGTCCTCGGCCATGGTCGTCGGCTTCAACATCCTGACGGATCTGGTCTACCGCATCGCCGATCCGCGTATCGAGGCGGGAGCATGAACTTCCTCAAACGCTTCTGCCGCAATCGCGGCGCCGTGCTCGGCCTGGTGATCCTGCTCGCGGTCGTCGCCTTCGCGCTGCTGGCGCCCTCGCTCTATCCGAGCTCGCCCTGGCGCATGGTCGGGCGGCCCTTCATGGCGCCCTTCGCACTGGAGCGCTTCCCGCTCGGCACCGACACGCTCGGCCGCGACATCGCGGCAGGCATGGTCCATGGCGCACGCGTCTCGCTGATGATCGGCGTCGTCTCGACGATCGTCTCGCTCTTGATCGGCGTGCCGCTCGGGGCAGTCGCCGGCTATGCCGGGGGCTTCGTCGACGACGCGCTGATGCGCTTCACCGAGTTCTTCCAGACCATTCCCTCCTTTGCGCTGGCGATCGTGCTGGTTGCGATCCTGCAGCCGCAATTGAGCTCGATCGTGCTCGCCATCGGCGTCGTCTCCTGGCCGCCAGTGGCGCGGCTGGTGCGCGGCGAGGTGCTCTCGCTGAAGACGCGCGAATATGTCCAGGCCGCCGTCACGATCGGCCAATCGACGCCGCGCATCATCTTCAGCCAGGTGCTGCCCAACACGGTGGCGCCGATCATCGTGATGGGCTCATTGATGATCGGCTCGGCGATCCTGCTCGAATCCGCCCTCTCCTTCCTGGGACTGGGCGACCCCAACCTGATGAGCTGGGGCTATATGGTGGGGGCGGGGCGCACGCGCCTGCTCGACGCCTGGTGGATCAGCTTCTTCCCGGGCTTTGCGATCTTCCTGACCGTGCTGGCGCTCAACCTCGCCGGTGAGGGGCTGAACGATGCGTTGAACCCGCGCCTCGCACGAGGCCGCGAATGAGCGCTATCTCTCCAAAGGCCCCTCCCGTTCTCTCCATCGAGGCCTTGACGCTGGCCCTGCCGGCACTGGCCGACCGGACCCATGCGGTCGAAGGCGTGACGCTTGCGATCGCGCCCGGCGAAACGCTCTGCGTCGTCGGCGAGTCCGGTTCGGGCAAATCGATGATCGCCCATGCCGTGATGGGCCTCCTGCCCAAGGCGGTGAAGCCTGCAGGCGGTGCGATCAGGCTCGCCGGACGCGACCTGCTCAGCCTCGACGAGCCTGCCATGCAGGATGTCCGCGGGCGCGAGATCGGCATGATCTTCCAGGAGCCGATGACCTCGCTCAACCCGGTGATGCGGGTCGCCGACCAGATCATCGAGACCTTCGAGGCGCATGGGCTGCACGGAGCCTCCGAACGGCGCGCGCGCGCCATCGCACTCCTGGCCGAGGTCGGCCTGCCCGACCCCCCGCGCCTCGCCAAGGCCTATCCGCACGAGCTCTCGGGCGGCCAGCGCCAGCGCGTGATGATCGCGATGGCGCTGGCGCTGGAACCCAAGCTCCTGATCGCCGACGAGCCGACGACCGCGCTCGACGTCACCACACAGGCGCAGATCCTCAAGCTCCTCGACAATTTGCGCCACAAGCACGGCACGGCGGTGCTGTTCATCACCCATGACATGGGCGTCGTCGCCGAGATCGCCGACCGCATCGCCGTGCTGGAGAAGGGCGTGCTGGTCGAGGAAGGCACGGCCGACCAAGTGCTGGGCGCCCCGCGCCATGCCTATACGCAAAAGCTGCTCGCCGCCGTGCCCTCGCTCGTGCCGCCCGTGCGACCGGCCTTGCCGGAGAGCCCGCCCGTGCTCAGCGTCGAGGCGCTTGGCAAGATCTATCGCAAGCGCTCCTTCTTCGGCACGGCGCGCGAGGTCAGGGCAGCCGAGGACATCTCGTTCTCGCTGGTCCGGGGCGAGACGCTCGGGCTCGTCGGCGAGTCCGGCTCCGGCAAGTCGACGGTCGGGCGCTGCTGCCTCAGATTGATCGAACCCAATAGCGGGCGGATCGTACTGAGTGGTCAAGGCTCGGGAGATCTCGTGCTCAGCGATCTCGGGCCCGCCGCGCTGCGCCAGCACCGCAAGCGCATCCAGATGGTGTTCCAGGATCCCTTTGCCTCGCTCAACCCGCGCCAGACCGTCGGCCGCATCATCTCCGACGGGCCGGTGGCGCATGGCGTGGCGCGCGTGACCGCCCTGATGAAGGCGCGCGAATTGCTCGAACTCGTCGGCCTCTCCGCCAATGCGGTCGACCGCTACCCGCATGAATTCTCCGGCGGCCAGCGCCAGCGCATCGGCATTGCGCGTGCGCTCGCGCTCGAACCCGACGTGCTGGTGGCGGATGAGGCGGTCTCGGCGCTCGACGTCTCCGTGCAGGCGCAGATCCTGTCCCTGATCAAGGATATCCAAAGCCGGCTCGGTCTCGCCATCCTGTTCGTCACCCACGATCTGCGCGTCGCTGCGCAGATCTGCGACCGCATCGCGGTGATGCAGCGCGGCCGCATCGTCGAGACCGGCCCGACGGCGGCTTTGTTCGCCGCCCCGCAGCACGAGTATACGCGGCAGCTGCTGGCGGCCGTTCCCGGCGGCGGGCGGTTCGGGCACTAATGAGCGCTCCCTCGTCAATCCTGGGTGGAGCGCAACGCAGCCCCGAGAATCCTGGGGCGAGGCGATACTGGTTTTAGAGATGGCCGGGTCGAGCCCGGCCATGACGCGCAAAGCCCTGCCTGCCGCCTGTTCCACCTGCCGGAGCCCAGCCCATGCCTCTCGATCCCGCCCTTCGCGACAAGATTCTCGCCTCCGTCGAGGCCGGTTTTGCCGAGCAGATCGCCTTCACGCAGGAACTGATCCGCTTTCCCTCGCTGCGGGGCCAGGAGCACACCTGCCAGGACTTCGTCTTCCGGGCATTGAAGGATCGCGGCTTCACCATGGACCGCTTTGCGATGGACAAGGCGGCGATCGCGGCCCATCCCGGTGGCGCGCCATTCTCCGACACGCATTCCGATGCACCGATCGTCGTCGGCATCCATCATCCGCGCGCGGAGACCGGCCGTTCGCTGATCCTGCAGGCGCATGTCGACGTCGTACCGACCGGCCCTGTCGACCAGTGGACGCATGCGCCCTTCGACCCGGTGATCGAGGGCGACTGGATGTATGGCCGCGGCAGCGCCGACATGAAGGCCGGGGCCGGCGCCAATTTCTACTGCCTGGACGCGCTGAAGCGCATCGGCCTGCAGCCGGCTGCGACGCTCTATCTGGAGTCCGTCGTCGAGGAGGAATCGACTGGAAACGGCGCGCTGATGACGCATTTGCGCGGCTACCGCGCCGATGCCGCGCTGATCCCCGAGCCCGAATACGAGATGCTGGCCCGGGCCAATGCCGGCGTGCTCTGGTTCCAGTTCGAGGTCCGCGGCGTGCCGGTGCATGTGCGCGAGATGGGCGCTGGCGCCAACGCCATCGACGCCGCCTATCGCGTCGTCGCGGCGCTGCGCAAGCTGGAGGAAGAGTTCAACGCCGAGAAGGCCGGCCGCGAGCATTTCGAGGACCAGCCCCACCCGATCAACCTCAATATCGGCAAGATCGAGGGCGGCGACTGGGCGTCCTCGGTGCCGTGCTGGTGCCGGGTCGATTGCCGCGTCGGGCTCTATCCCGGCGTGACCGCAGAAGAGACCGCCAAGCGCATCGAGGATTGCATCCGAACCGCGTCGCGGGCCGATGCCTTCCTCGCCAACAACCCGCCGAAGGTGACCTTCAACGGCTTCTGGGCGGAGGGTTATGTGCTCGCGCCCGGCAGCGAAGCCGAAGCCGTGCTCGGCCGCGCGCATGAGGCGGCGCTCGGAGCGCCGCTGAAGAGCTTCATGACGGCAGCCTATCTCGATGCCCGCGTGCACGCGCTCTACGACAAGATTCCGGCGCTCTGCTACGGCCCGATGGGCGAGAACATCCACGCCTTCGACGAGCGCGTCAGCCTGGCCTCGCTGAAGCGCATCACCGGATCGATGGCGCTGTTCGTGGCGGAATGGTGCGGCGTCGAGGCCGTCAGCGGCTGAAGCACCACAAACGCGCGCGCGGTCCTGCTCCGGCAAAAGATCGCCGGATCGGTCCGGAGCCGGCTTTGCCCTGGCGGCCCAACAAAGCTGTTGTCGAATGGTCGCCGCGGGGCCAAGGGCGTCGCCAATCGGCCTGGGATGCGTGACACTCTACCAGCTTCGGTCGCGCCTGATTCGCGCCAGGCGCACTCGATTTCGCGCAGCCATGGAGACGCCACCCCACGATGAAGAAGGCCAAGCGCACGCCCGGCGAGGCTCGCTTACAGATCGCTGCCATGCCGATCAGGCGCATGGACGATGGCACGACCGAGATCATGCTCGTGACCTCGCGCACGACGAAGCGCTGGATCGTGCCCAAGGGCTGGCCGATCAAGGGATTGAAGAACCACGAGGCGGCAGCGCGCGAGGCTTTTGAGGAAGCCGGGGTGATCGGAAAGATCAGCGCCAAACCGGCTGGCCGCTACATCTACTGGAAGCGCATGCGCGACCATTTCGTGCTGTGCATGGTGAAGCTCTATCTGCTCGAAGTCGAGCGGCAGCTCGAAAGCTGGGCCGAGCAGGGCCAGCGGCGCAGCCAGTGGTTCAAGCCTGAAGACGCCGCCGATCTGGTCGACGAGCCCGAATTGAGCACGGCCATCCGCAAACTGGCCGCACCAGTGCCGGGCTGATCAGAGGCCCGATTGCGGAGCCGGCATCAGACGCCCCTCCTGCTGGGCCTGCGCCTCCTGCGCCTCACGCAAACGGCTCTCGCGCAGGGCATTGGCGCTTTCCAGGATCGGATAGCCGATCGATGCGACATGGCCGTGGATGCGCTTGAGGTCGCGGATGATGTCGAGATGGATCGCGCTGGTCTCGATCGATTCCGCCCGCCCACTACGCAGCCGCTGGAAATGGCTTTCGGTCGCGCGCCGCTCGGCATCGCGCATCATCGCCTTCTCCGCGAAAAGCTGACGCGCCAAAGCGAGATCACGGCTGGCGAAGACGTTGAGCGCCAGCACCAGGCCCGATGAGACGCGCTGGTGGAAGTCGCGGATCTCGGCCAGGCCTTCGGGCGAGAAGGCATAGCGCTTGCGGATTTTCTTCTCGGCGAGTTCGCGCAGGTTCTTGTCGATGATGTCGCCGATATGCTCGAGATTGGTGATCAGCGTGATGATCTCGAGCAGGCGGCGGCTCTCCTCCTCGGTCAATTCGTTGCGCGACACCTGGACGAGATAGAGCTTGATCGATTCATGGATCGCATCGACCCCGTCATCGGCCTGGGCGATGGCGCGCGAGAGCTTCAACTCGTCCTTTTCGAGCAGCGTCATCGTATCGCGCAGCATCAATTCGACGCGGTCTCCGAGATTCAGCGCCTCACGCATCGCGCAGGCCAGAGCTTCTGAGGGACTGTCGAGCACGGAGGGATCGAGATGGCGCGGCCGCACGGTCGCGTCAGGCGCCTCCTTGCCCGGCATCAAGCGTTCGACCAGCCGCGCCACCGGCGCGACGAAGGGCAGGAACACAAGCGCGCCGACGAGGTTCAGCGCGACATGGAACTCGATGGCGAGACGTGAATCGAGCGTCGGCAGCGTCTGGAGCCAGCCTGCCAGAGGCGCGACGAAGGGCAGCACCAGGAGCGCCAGGACGAGCCGGGTGAACAGATTGGCGACAGCGGCCTGACGCTGCAGCGCGGGCGCGCCGAGCTGGTCCAGCACCGGGATCAGCGCATTGCCGAGATTGGCGCCGATGACGAGGGTCAACGCGGTCGCAGGCGGAAACAGGCCGGACGCCGCAAAGGTCGCGATCAACAGGATGATGGCGATGCTGGAATGGGTCAGCCAGGTCGCGGCGACCGCGACGAGGACCGCCAGCAGCGGTTCATGGCCGATCGCGCCCAGCAGCGTGCGAAAGACCGGTGACTGGGCCAGGGGAGCCGCTGCCGCGTTCAGTTCGATCAGCGAGAGCAGGATGAGCCCGATACCCACGAAGACGCGGCCGATATTGCGGGCGCGGTCCATCGCCTCATTCGCCAGATAGAGCGCGACGCCGATGGCCAGGCAAAGCCCCCAGATCCAGCCCAGATCCATCGAGATCACGAAGGCGGCGAGCGAAGTGCCGAGATTGGCTCCGAGCAGCACGGCCAGCGCCATTGCCGGCACGATCAGGCGGCGGCCGGCGAAGGAGGAGACCAGCAGCGTCGTCGCCGTCGAACTCTGCAGCACCATGGTGACCGCGATGCCGCTGCCGAAAGCCGCGAAGCGATTGCGTGTGAAGCTCGCCAGGGCATGGCGCAGCGAGGCCCCGAAAGCCCGCATCGCGCCCGTGCGCACCAGCCTGACCGCCCAGATCAGCAGCGCGACGCCGCCGGCAAGGTGGATCAGGACTGTGGTGGCGCTCTCGCTGCTTGTCATCGCCGTGGGGTCTTTCTCCGATTCAGGCCGGAACTATAGCGCAAAATTCCTAGTTTTTCATTAGCCAACTTATCTTTAATGACGGAAAAACATGCCGACAATGCGGCAAGATCGGTGAAATTTCGCGCATCGGAATTACGGTTGGCGCAATGCGAGCCAGCCGCGCCTCAGCGCGGCGCGCGCGCCGTCTCCGGGACGCGCTCGGCGCGCGGCGAATGGCAGAAACGCAAGCGATAAGCCCGCGAGAAATGGCTCGCGCTGGCAAAACCGCAAGCAAGCCCGGTCTCCAGCACCGAGAGGCTGGTCTGGCGCAGCAGGTCGCGGGCCCGGTCGAGCCGCAATGCCAGATAATGCTCGCCGAGCGAGCGGCCAAGATGCAGCCGAAACAGCCGCTCCAGCTGGCGCAGGGAGACATTCGCCGTGCGGGCCAGCTCGGCGCGGGGGACGGGATTCTCGAGGTTCTGCTCCATCCGGGCAACGACGCGCAGGAGCGGCGCATGAGCGATGCCGAGCCGCTCGCGCAGGGGCATGCGCTGCGGCCCCTCGCCTTCCCGGACATGGGTCTGCAGGAACCATTCGCTGACCGCGAGTGCGAGTTCGCTGCCATGCTCGCGGGCGATGACGGCGTGCATCATGTCGAGCGGGGCAGTGCCGCCGCTCGAGGTCAGACGATCCCGGTCGATCTCGTAAAGCGAGCGACGCAGATCAAGATTGGGATAGTCCTCGAGGAAGGCCGGGGCGTGCTCCCAATGCAAGGTGAAGCGGTAGCCGGAGAGCACGTTCGCCCGCGCCAGGATATAGGGCCCGCCCGAAACGCCGCCGAGCTTGACGCCGCGCCGCGCCAATTGCCTGAGCCAGGCGAAGGTCGCCGGATGCTGGAAGGCGGCCGGATTGCCGCCGGCGCAGACGAAGACATAGTCGAAGCGGATCTCGTCCCCCAGCCCATAATCGGCCTGGATGCTGACGCCGTTCGAGGCCGGCGCCGGCAGGCCGTCGATCGAGACATGGCTCCAGCGGTAGAGATCACGCCCCGAGAGGCGGTTGGCCGCCCTCAAGGGCTCGACCGCCGAAGCATAGGCGAGCAGCGCGAAATCCGGGATCAGCAGGAAGCCGATATGGGCCGGGCCCTGGCCGTCGCTATTAGTCAACCTGGCGTCGCTGGTGGTCATGTTGACCAGCCTATGATCGTCAATCTCAGGAAGACAAGTCCGGAGCGCCGCTGGCCGCCGGACAAGCCCTCCGGACCTGATCGCTCATGCGCTATTCCGTCTTCTCGCTGCTCGCCCAGACGCTGGCCGGCCATAAGGGCTGGAAGCCGGCCTGGCGCGACGCCGCGCCCAAGCCCGAATACGATGTGCTCGTCATCGGCGGCGGCGGGCACGGGCTGGCGACGGCCTATTACCTCGCCAGCCAGCACGGCATCAGCAATGTCGCGGTGATCGAGAAGGGCTATATCGGCTCCGGCAATGTCGGCCGGAACACCACGATCATCCGCTCGAACTATCTCCTGCCCGGCAACACGCCCTTCTACGAGCACGCGATGAAGCTCTGGGAGGGGCTGGAGCAGGACATCAACTACAACGCCATGGTCAGCCAGCGCGGCGTGCTGAACCTCTACCATTCCGATGCGCAGCGCGACGCCTATGCCAGGCGCGGCAACGCGATGCGGCTCGCCGGCGTCGATGCCGAACTGCTCGACCGCGAGCAGGTGCGCGCCATGGTTCCCTTCCTCAACTACGAGACCGGGCGCTTCCCGATCCAGGGCGGGTTGCTGCAGCGGCGCGGCGGCTCGGTCCGGCACGACGCCGTCGCCTGGGGCTATGCCCGCGCCGCCGACCAGCGCGGCGTCGACATCGTCCAGAACTGCGAGGTCACGGGCCTCTCGATCGAGAATGGTCGCGTTACCGGGGTCGAGACCTCGCGCGGGCCGATCAAGGCGAAGAAGATCGCGCTCGCCGTCGCCGGCAACTCCTCGCGGCTTACCGCCATGGCGGGGATGCGCCTGCCGATCGAGAGCCATGTGCTGCAGGCCTTCGTCTCGGAGGGCGTCAAGCCATTGATCGACAATGTCGTGACCTATGGCGCCGGCCATTTCTACGTCAGCCAGTCCGACAAGGGCGGGCTCGTCTTCGGCGGCGACATCGACGGCTACAACTCCTACGCCCAGCGCGGCAACCTGCCGGTGATCGAGGATGTGATGGAATCGGCCATGGCGCTGTGGCCCGGCGTCGGACGGTTGCGCGTGCTGCGGCACTGGGGCGGCATCATGGACATGTCGATGGATGGTTCGCCGATCATCGACCACACCCCCGTCGACGGGCTCTATCTCAATGCCGGCTGGTGCTATGGCGGCTTCAAGGCGACGCCGGCTTCAGGCTGGTGCTTCGCCCATCTGATCGCGCGCGACGAGCCCCATCCAGTCGCGACCGCCTTCCGGCTCGACCGTTTCGCCACGGGCCGCGTCATCGACGAAAAGGGCGTCGGCGCCCAGCCGAACCTGCACTGACGGGGTCCCAAACACAGCCATGCGAATCCCCTGCCCCCATTGCGGCGCCCGCGACGCCCAGGAATTCACCTATCTCGGCGACGCCAACCCCAAGCGTCCCGACGGGATGGAAGCGACCGAAGCGGCGATGTTCGATTACGTCTATCTGCGCGACAACCCGGCCGGCCGGTTTCGCGAGCTCTGGTATCACGGCGCCGGCTGCCATGCCTGGCTCGTGGTGACGCGCGACACCCGGACCCACGCGATCGAGGCCGCCGAGCCGGCGAAACCGACCAAGGCCGGAGCCGCGGCATGAATACGCAGCCCTTCCGCCTCGGCACCGGCGGCCTGATCGACCGCACGCAGGCGCAATCCTTCCGTTTCGACGGCAAGCGCTACGAAGGATATGCCGGCGACACGCTGGCCTCGGCTCTCCTGGCGAATGGCGTCCGGCTCGTCGGCCGCTCGTTCAAGTACCACCGCCCGCGCGGCATCCTCTCGGCCGGAGCGGAGGAGCCCAATGCACTGGTCGAGCTGCGCGCCGGCGCAAGGCGCGAGCCCAACACCCGCGCAACAGTCGCCGAGCTTTATCATGGGCTGGAGGCGCGCAGCCAGAACCGTTGGCCCTCGCTCGCCTTCGACCTGCTTTCGGTCAACTCGCTCTTCGGCGCCGGCCTGATCGCGGGCTTCTACTACAAGACCTTCATGTGGCCAGCGGCCTTCTGGGAGAAGCTCTACGAGCCGCTGATCCGGCGGGCCGCAGGGCTCGGGCGGGCCGCGGCCCATGAGGATCCCGACCATTACGAGAAGGCCTTCGCCTTCTGCGACGTGCTGGTGGTCGGCGGCGGGCCGGCAGGCCTTGCCGCCGCGCTGGCCGCGGGGCGCAGCGGCGCGCGCGTCATCCTCTGCGACGAGGATTTCCGGCTGGGCGGCGCCTTGCTTGCCGAAAAACGCGAGATCGACGGCCGGCCGGCGGCTGAATGGCTCGCAGCGACGCTGGCCGAACTCGCCAGCCTGCCGGATGTGACGATCATGCCGCGCAGCACGGTCTATGGCGTCTACGACCATGGCATCTATGGCATGGTCGAACGTGTGAACGACCATCTGCCGGTCCCGCCAGCGCATCAGCCGCGCCAGCGCGCCTGGCGCATCAACGCCAAACGCGCGATTCTGGCGGCGGGTGCGATCGAGCGGCCAATCGTCTTCGCCGGCAACGACACGCCTGGCGTGATGCTGGCCGGCGCAGTACGCACCTATGTCAACCGCTATGGTGTGCTGCCCGGGCGCGAGGCTGTCGTCTTCACCAGCGGCGACGATGGCTGGGCCACAATGCGAGACCTCGTGGCGGCCGGAGCAAAGGTCGCCGCGATCGTCGATCCGCGCGCCGAGATCGATGCCGGACTGATGGCACTGGCAAGCCGAACCGGCACGCAGGTAGTCGCAGGGAGCGTGGTCAGCAGCGCCTCGGGCGGCCGGGCGCTCGACCGCGTCACCATCCGGGACGCTTCGGGGCGCGAGCAGAGCATCGCCTGCGATTTGCTCGCGGTCTCGAATGGCTGGAACCCGACGCTGCATCTGACTTCGCACCAGAATACGCGACCGGTCTGGGACGAGGCCATCCACGCCTTCATACCGGGCCAGATGCCCGCGACCCTTTCCGTTGCCGGCAGCGCGGCCGGGCGGCTCTCGCTGGCGCAGGCGCTGGAGGACGGCGCGCGGCAGGGTACGGAGGCCGCGACCGATTGCGGTTTTGCCGCGAAAACCGGGACGCCGTCGCCAAAGACCGATCCGGAAGGCATCGCGATCTCGCCCGTCTGGTGGGTGAAGGGCGGCAAAGGCAAAGCCTTCGTCGATTTCCAGAACGACGTCACCGACAAGGATGTCGAGCTCGCCGCCCGCGAGGGCTTCAAGCCGGTCGAGCATCTCAAGCGCTACACCACGCTGGGCATGGCGACCGACCAGGGCAAGACCTCCAATATCGCTGGCCTCGCGATCATGGCCGAGCTCACGGCCAAGACCATCCCCGAGACCGGCACGACGATCTTCCGCCCGCCTTATACGCCGGTGGCGATCGGCGCGCTCGGCGGCCATCATCGTGGCCGCGACTTCAGGCCGACGCGGCTCGCTCCGACGCATCAATGGTCGCAAGACGAGGGCGCGATCTTCGTCGAGAGCGGCGCCTGGATGCGGGCGCAATACTATCCCAAACCCGGCGAGACCGACTGGCTGACCACCGTGAACCGCGAGGTTCTGGCGGTGCGAAACGGCGTCGGCCTCTGCGACGTCTCGACGCTGGGCAAGATCGATATCCAGGGAGCGGACGCCGCCGAATTCCTGGAGCGCGTCTACATCAATGGCTGGAAGGCCCTGCCTGTCGGCAAGGCGCGCTACGGGCTGATGCTGCGCGAGGACGGCTTCGTCATGGATGACGGCACGACCTCGCGGCTCGCCGAGACGCATTTCCTGATGACCACCACCACGGCTAATGCCGGCAAGGTGATGCAGCATCTCGAATTCTGTCACCAGGTGCTCTGGCCCTCGCTCGATGTCCGCATGGTCTCGGTCTCCGAGCAATGGGCGCAAGCAGCGATCGCCGGGCCGAAGGCACGCGAGGTGCTGCAGCGCGTGGTCGACCCGCAGCACGACATCTCGAACGAGGCCTTCCCCTATCTCGCGGCGCGCGAGATCACGGTCGGCGGCGGCATTCCAGCGCGGCTCTTCCGGATCTCGTTTTCGGGCGAGCTCGCCTATGAACTGGCGGTGCCCGCCGATTACGGCGATGCGATGATGCGGGCGCTGATGGCGGCGGGCGAGCCGCATGGCATCTGCGCTTACGGCACCGAGGCGCTCGGCGTGATGCGCATCGAGAAGGGCCATGTCGCCGGTAACGAGCTCAGCGGCCAGACCACGGCGCGCGATCTCGGCCTCGGCAAGATGATGTCCTCGAAAAAGGACTATATCGGCCGCGTCATGGCCAAGCGCGAGGCGCTGGTCGAGGCGGAGCGGCCGAGCTTCGTCGGCTTCAAGGCGGTCGATCCCGGCCAGCGACTGCGCGCCGGAGCGCATTTCATCGCGCTCGGCCGGCCCGCGACGATGGAGAATGACGAGGGCTACATGACCTCGGTCGCCTATTCGCCGAACCTGAAGCACTGGATGGGGCTAGGCCTGCTCAAGAACGGCGCGAGCCGCATCGGCGAGCGCATCCGCGCGGTCGACCCCGTCCGCAACGGCGATATCGAGGTCGAGATCTGCTCGCCCGTCTTCGTCGATCCCGAAGGAACGCGCCTGCATGTCTGACGCAGCGACGAAGTCTGACGCAGCGATGAAGCCTGGCTGGACGCCCAGGAGCGCCTGGGCCGGCATCCTGTCCGAGGGGTCTTTCGGCGCGAAGGGCCCGGCGGGCGTCATCGTAACCGCTAGGGAAGGAGTAACCGCTAGGGAAGGACTTGGCATCGCCAGCCTGATCGCGCCGGAGGACGGCGAAGCGGCGTTGAGCCAGGCGGTCAAGACGCGCTTCGGGCTCGACCTGCCGACCACGCCTCGGACAGCCGTCTCAGCCGGCCGCACGCTGGTCTGGGCCGGCCCGGGCCAATGGCTGTTCGTGACGGAGAACCGGGCGGGTTTCGCCAACGATCTTCAGGCACTGTCGGGGCTGGCTGCGATCGCCGATCAAAGCGACGGGCGCGCCGTCTTGACCCTGTCGGGCGGCAAAATCCGCACCGCGCTGGCCAAGGGCTGCATGATCGACCTGCATCCATCCGCGTTCCCGGTCGGCAGCGCCGCCTTGACAAGCATCGCTCATATCGGTGTGCATCTCTGGCGGGCCGAGGACGGTCCTGACGGAGCGGTTTTCGAGTTCATGGTCGCGCGCAGCATGGCGGGCAGTTTCTGGTCCTGGTTCTCGGCTTCAGCGGCCGAGTTCAACTGCGCGGTTCGCGTCGGGCGAGGTTGAGCGCAGCGCATCGCGCGCAGCCCGCCTCACCTCTTGCCATTCCTGTTCTTGCCATTCCTGTTTCGATTTGAAGGGCCGCCTCCCCGGCGGCGTCAATCATGCTCGACCGTACCGCGATCCTCACCCTCTCCTGCCCGGACCGCCCCGGCATCGTCGCCGCCGTCTCAACCCTGCTGTTCGAGGCCGGTTGCAACATCCTGGACGCCCAGCAATTCGACGACACCGAGACCGGCCGCTTCTTCATGCGCGTCGTCTTCAACCGTCTCGAGGACGGGCAACAGCCCGCAGTGATCGCCGCCTCGGTCGACGAATTGGCCAAGCGCTTCGGCATGGCCTTCACGCTGCGCGAGCGTGGGGCAAAGAAGCGCGTCATGCTGCTGGTCTCAAAATTCGACCATTGCCTGGCTGACCTGCTCTATCGCTGGCGCATCGGCGAATTTCCGATGGAGATCACCGGCATCGTCTCAAATCACGGCCGCGACAGCATCGCCTCGACCGATATCGGAGATTTGCCGTTCCATCACTTGCCGGTGACGCGCCAGACCAAGATGGAACAGGAGGCCGAAATCTGGCGCTTGGTCCAGGAAACCAGAACCGATCTTGTGGTGCTCGCGCGCTATATGCAGATCCTGTCTGACGGTTTCTCGGCCAAGCTTCTCGGCCGCTGCATCAATATTCATCACTCCTTCCTGCCCGGCTTCAAGGGCGCCAAGCCCTATCACCAGGCCCATGAGCGCGGCGTGAAGCTGATCGGGGCGACGGCGCATTACGTCACGCCCGATCTCGATGAAGGCCCAATTATCGAGCAGGACGTCGAGCGCATCTCGCATCGCGACACGCCCGACGATCTCGTCCGCAAGGGCCGCGACATCGAGCGGCGCGTGCTGGCCCGCGCCGTCCTCCATCATTTGGAGGATCGCGTCATCCTCAATGGCAAGAAGACCGTCGTCTTTACCGATTGAACGGCATAAAATTGCGCTTTATGAGCCAATCTCAAACATATCGCAGCGTTGCGCGCATGCGATGACTCGCGCGCGCCGCACGTTGGAAGTATCGTCCACATCCGCCGTTGCGCTGCACGGTTGACGCATCGATTGGCACATGCCTTGCTCAGGGCAATCGGGGAAAGAGCGGTGCGGTAAGCGCCGCCTGTCGATTTTTGTCGCTTGAAGTGGAGGTAACGAATGAAAGATCATGATCTGCGACGACTGATCGAAGGGGTCAAAACTGGTGCCCTGTCGCGGCGATCCTTCATCAAGAAGGCGGCGGCTGTCGGACTGGCAGCTCCCTTCGCGAACCAGCTGCTGGGATTCAGCGGCGTCGCGATGGCGCAGAACGCCACCATTGAATACAAGCCGACCAAGGCCGGCGGCGGCGGGCCGCTGAAGATCCTGCTCTGGCAGGCCCCGACGCTGCTGAACCCGCATTTCGCCTCCGGCACCAAAGACCAGATCGCCTCGCGCATCTTCTTCGAGCCGCTGGCCGGCTGGGACAAGGAAGGCAACCTGATCCCGCAACTCGCGGCCGAGACTCCGAGCAAGGCCAATGGCGGCCTCTCCGCCGACGGCACGAGCGTCACCTGGAAGCTGAAGCCGGGCGTGAAGTGGCATGACGGCAAGCCGTTCACCGCCGACGACGTCGTCTTCACCTGGGAATACGCCAAGGATCCGGCGACCGCCGCCTACACCACCGGCTCCTACAAGGACATCACGGTCCAGAAGATCGACGACCTGACCATCAAGGTCATCTTCAAGGAGCCGACGCCGTTCTGGGCCGATCCCTTCGTCGGCGTGGCCGGCCAGATCCTGCCGAAGCATCATTTCGCCGATTATGTCGGCGCCAAGTCGCGCGACGCGCCGGCCAACCTCAAGCCGGTCGGCACCGGTCCCTATAAATTCGTCGACTTCAAGCCGGGCGACATTCTCACCGGCGAGCGCTTCACCGACTATCACGTCAAGAACCAGCCGCATTTCGACACGCTCGAGGTGAAGGGCGGCGGTGACGCGGTCTCGGCGGCGCGCGCCGTGCTGCAAACCGGCGAATTCGACTATGCCTGGAACCTGCAGGTCGAGGACGAGGTCCTCAAGCGCATGGAGACCGGCGGCCGCGGCAAGGTCAGCGCGGTGACGGCGGGCGACGTCGAGTTCATCATCCTCAACACCACCGATCCGTGGACCGAGGTCGATGGCGAGCGTTCGAGCATCAAGACCAAGCATCCGACGCTCACGGACCCGAAGGTGCGCGAGGCGATCAACCTGCTGATCGACCGCGACTCGGTCCAGAAGTTCATCTATGGCCGCGGCGGCATTGCCACGGCGAGCTTCGTCAACGCACCGGCCCAGTTCAAGTCGCAGAAGCTCAAATACGAGTTCAGCGTCGACAAGGCGAACAAGATCCTCGACGACGCCGGCTATAAGCGCGGCGCCGACGGCATCCGCGAGAAGGATGGCAAGAAGCTCAAATTCGTCTTCCAGACCTCGATCAACGCCCCACGCCAGAAGACCCAGGCCATCATCAAGCAGGCCTGCCAGCGCGCCGGCATCGAGCTGGAACTCAAGTCGGTCACGGCCTCGGTGTTCTTCTCGTCGGACGTCGCCAACCCCGACACCTACACCAAGCTCTATGTCGACATGGAGATGTACACCACGACGCAGCCGCAGCCCGATCCGGAGCGCTTCCTCCAGCAGTTCCTCTCTTGGGAAATCGCCAACAAGGAGAACAAGTGGCTGGGCCGCAACGTCTCGCGCTACTCCGATCCGGCGGCCGACGAGGCGTTCAAGGCCGCCCAGAAGGAGCTCGATCCGGCCAAGCGCGCCGCGCTGCTGATCAAGGTCAACGAGATCTTCTGCGAGGCGAATGTGATCCTGCCGCTGCTGTCGCGCACCCGCGTCGCCGCGTCCGTGCATAATCTCGTGCATGATCACAGCGGCTGGGACGTCGACACCTGGAACGTCGCGGCCTGGTATCGTAGCTGAGACCCTGGTCCTTCGCGGAGCTAGCGCTTCGTGAAGGGCCTGTTCGCCGCCTGCAGGCACCAGCGTGCCTGCAGGCGGCGAGCCATTTTCGTCCGCGGGCCAACCGCGTGCTCACAGAGACCATTTCATGGCCAGTTATCTGCTCCGGCGCCTGTTGATCGCCATTCCCAGCCTGCTCGGCATCAGCGTGATCCTGTTCACGGTGCTCGCGATGGCGCCGGGCGATCCGTTCTCGGAAATGGCGACCAATCCGAACGTGCCGCCTGAGGTGCGCGAGGCGCTGCGCGCCAGCTTCGGCCTCAACGACCCGATCATGGTGCGCTATCTGCGCTGGCTGACATCGATGATGCAGGGCGACTGGGGCTTTTCCTTCGCCAGCCGCATCAATGTCGACAAGCTGATCCTGCAGCGCGTGCCGACCACCCTCTTTGTCGTCGGCTCCTCGCAGATCCTGGCGCTGCTGATCGCGCTGCCCGTCGGCATCTATGCTGCGACGCGGCCCTATTCGGTGTTCGACCAGATCGCCAACACGCTGGCCTTCGTCGGCTTCTCGCTGCCGACCTTCTTCACCGGCCTGCTCTTCATCCTGGTCTTCTCGGTCGCGCTGGACTGGTTCCCCTTCGTGTATCGCTCCGACATCGCCGCCACGGGCTGGCGCTGGTACTGGGAGATGTTCCGCCAGGCGATCATGCCGATCATGGTGCTCGGCCTGTTCCAGGCGGCCTCCTACACGCGCTATGTCCGCTCGGCGGTGCTCGACGTCATCCGGCTGGATTACGTCACCACCGCCCGCGCCAAGGGCCTGAGCGAGAGGAAAGTGACGCTTCGCCATATCACGCGCAATGCGCTGATCCCGGTCGTCACGCTCGTCGCCCTGCAGATGCCAGCCGTGTTCGGCGGCGCCATCGTCACCGAGCAGATCTTTCGCATTCCAGGTATCGGCTCGCTCTTGATCGACGCGATTCTCGCCAACGACACACCGGTGATCATGGCCGTGACCTTCGTCTTCGCCTGCCTCGTCGTCATCTTCAATCTCATCGCGGATCTTCTTTATGGCTGGCTCGACCCTCGCATCTCCTTCAGCTGAACCCATGGCGGTGCCAGCGAAAACGAGCGCTGCGGTCTCGCCGGGGCGCGAGACCTGGCGGCGTTTCCGCCGCCACCGGCTTGCCATGGCGAGCTCGGTCGTACTCGCCATATTGGTGCTCGGCGTCGTCATCGGCCCCTGGCTCTGGCCCATTGCGATCAACGAGATCGACTTCTCGGCCCAGCTCCAGACCCCGTCCTGGGCTCATCCCTTCGGGACCGACGATCTCGGCCAGGACATTCTGGCGCGGATGATCTATGGCGGCCGCATCTCGCTCGCCGTCGGTCTCGCGGCCATGTTCGTCGCGACCTTCGTCGGCGTCGTCATCGGCGCGCTGGCAGGCATGTCGCGCCGCTATGTCGACTCCTTCCTGATGTGGGTGACCGACCTGTTCCTGTCGCTGCCGCAGCTGCCACTGCTGCTGCTCGTGATCTATCTCTTCCGCGAGCAGCTCAAGGCGGCCTTCGGCGTCGAGGGCGGCGTCTTCGTGCTGATCGTCATCGTCATCGGCGGGCTGAAATGGATGCCGGTGGCGCGGCTCGTGCGCGCCCAGTTCATGTCGCTGCGCGAGAAGGAGTTCGTCGAGGCGGCGCGCGCCCAGGGCGCGACCCGGTTCCGGCAGATGGTCCACCACATCCTGCCGAACGCGCTCGGCCCCGTGATCGTGGCGGCGACCATCGAGGTTTCCTCGGCGATCATCGCGGAATCGACGCTCTCCTTCCTCGGGCTGGGCTTCCCGCCCGACATCCCGACCTGGGGACGCCTGCTCTTCGACGCCAAGGACCATCTCGATTCCGCCCCGCACTGGGCTCTGTTCCCCGGCGCTGCGATCTTCCTCACCGTGCTCTCGATCAACTTCATCGGCGACGGCCTGCGCGACGCGCTCGATCCGCGCCGCGTCATCTGACACAACCATAGAAGGCACCCCTCATGACAACCCCTCCCATCCTGTCCGTGAGCAACCTGACGACGTCCTTCCGCGTCGAGGGTCTGTGGAAGCCGGTCGTGCGGAACGTCTCCTTCGACATCGCACCGAAGGAGACGCTGGCGGTCGTTGGTGAATCGGGCTCGGGCAAGAGCGTGACCGCCCTCTCGATCATGCGATTGACGCCATCGGGCAACAGCCGCATCGAGGGTTCGATCAAGCTGAGCGGGCAGGAGTTGCTGACCCTGCCGGACCCCGACATGCGCAAGATCCGCGGCAACGACATCGCGATGATCTTCCAGGAGCCGATGACCTCGCTCAACCCGGTGCTGACCATCGGCTTCCAGATCGCCGAGGCGCTGATCCTGCATCGCAACCTGTCGCGCTCGGCGGCCGAGGCCGAGACGATCCGCCTGCTGGAGAAGGTCCGCATTCCGGCGGCGAAGTCGCGCTTCCACGAATATCCGCACCGGTTCTCGGGCGGCATGCGCCAGCGCGTGATGATCGCCATGGCGCTGGCCTGCAAGCCCAAGCTCCTGATCGCCGACGAGCCGACGACCGCGCTCGACGTGACGATCCAGGCGCAGATCCTGGAGCTGATCAAGCTGCTGCAGGAGGAGGAAGGCATGTCCGTCCTCTTCATCACCCACGACATGGGCGTCGTCGCCGAAATCGCCGACCGCACGGTGGTGATGTATAATGGCGAGGCTGTCGAGACCGGCGCAACCGAGGACATCTTCGCCCGCGCCCACCACCCCTATACCCGCTCCCTGCTCTCGGCAGTGCCGAAGCTCGGCTCGATGACCGGGCGCCGGCGGCCGATGCGCTTCCCCGTCGTCGATCGCTTGACCGGCGAATCCGATGTGCCGACCGAGACGCCCGATACGGTCGAGGCGAGCGAGCGGCCGGTGATCGAGGTCAGCAACCTGACCACGCGCTTCGAGATCCGCTCCGGCCTGCTCGGCAAGGTCCAGGGCCGCGTCCATGCGGTCGAGAACGTCTCCTTCAGCGTACAGGCCGGCGAGACCCTGGCGCTGGTCGGCGAGTCCGGCTGCGGCAAGTCGACGACCGGGCGCTCGGTGATGCGCCTGATCGAGCCGCTGGCGGGCTCCGTGCTGCTCGACGGCGTCGATGTCCTCAAGCTCAACCAGCATGACCTGCGCGAGCAGCGCAAGCGCATGCAGATGATCTTCCAGGACCCCTTCGCCAGCCTGAACCCGCGCATGAATGTCGGCGCGGCGATCGCGGAACCCCTGCTGATCAACAAGCTCGCGACCCGCTCGGAAGCGCGCGACAAGGTCGCCGAATTGCTGCGCCGCGTCGGCCTTCAGCCCGACATGGCGAGCCGCTTCCCGCACGAATTCTCGGGCGGTCAGCGCCAGCGCATCTGCATCGCCCGCGCACTCGCGGTCGAGCCGCGCCTGATCGTGGCGGATGAATCGGTCTCGGCTCTCGACGTCTCGGTCAAGGCGCAGGTGATCAACCTGATGCTCGAGCTCCAGGCCAGGATGAAGCTCGCCTATCTCTTCATCTCGCACGACATGGCGGTGGTGGAGCGGGTGAGCCATCGCGTCGCGGTGATGTATCTCGGCGAGATCGTCGAGATCGGCCCGCGCGAGGCGATCTTCGGCAATCCGCAGCACCCCTACACCAAGCGCCTGCTCGCCGCCGTGCCGATCGCCGATCCGACGCGCCGTCACGAGAAGAACCCGGTCTCCAACGACGAGATCAAGAGCCCGGTGCGCGCGGCCGACTATATCCCGCCGATCCGGCAGTACCGCGAAGTCTCGCCCGGCCACGCCGTGATGATCTGGGGCGAGGAGTGGGAGAAGCCCACCGTTCAGGGCATCGCCGCCTGAGCTTTTTGAGCCCGTGAAGAACAGAAGCCCGCGGCAGCGATGCCGCGGGCTTTTTGTTGGCCTGGAGCGCCTCACCTGTCATTCCGGGGCTTCGCCCTCGGGTCCGACCTTTGGTCGGCCCAAGGATAAACTCCGCGAAGAGCCCGGAGTGACGCCAAGCGTCCTGCGCTGAACCGTCAGGCGCCGCGGCCGATGCCGTGATAGGTGAAGCCCAGCGCCTTCATCTCCTGCGGCCGGTAGATGTTGCGCAGGTCGACCACGACCGGGCTCTTCAGGGACGCCTTGACGCGCTTCAGATCGAGCGCGCGGAAGGCGTTCCACTCGGTGATGATCACCAAAGCGTCAGCCCCCTCGATACAGTCATAGGGGCCCTCGGCGAAACCGACATTCAGGACCTGGCGCGCCTGCTCCATGCTCTCGGGGTCATAGGCGATGACCTCCGCGCCTGCCGCCTGCAAAGCCGGAATGATGTCGAGGGAGGGTGCATCGCGCATGTCGTCGGTGTTGGGCTTGAAGGCCAACCCCAGCACGGCGATGCGCTTGCCGGCGACCGAGCCGCCGCAAGCCGCGATGATCTTCTCGGCCATGCGCTTCTTGCGCCTGCCATTGACCTCGACCACCGTCTCGATCAGGCGGGTCGGGCTGTTCGCGTCCTGGGCGGTCTTGACCAGCGCGAGCGTATCCTTCGGGAAGCAGGAGCCGCCATAGCCGGGGCCGGCATGGAGGAATTTCGCACCGATGCGATTATCAAGGCCGATGCCGCGCGCCACGTCCTGGACATCGGCGTCGAGCTTCTCGCAGAGATCGGCCATCTCGTTGATGAAGGTGATCTTCATCGCAAGGAAGGCGTTGGCGGCGTATTTGATCAGCTCCGAAGTCCGGCGGCTGACGAAGAGCAGCGGGCCCTGGTTGATGTAGAGCGGCCGGTAGATCTCGGTCATGACATAGCGGGCATGATCGCTGTCGGTGCCAATGACGATCCGGTCAGGGCGCTTGAAATCCTCGATCGCCGCGCCCTCGCGCAGGAATTCGGGGTTGGAGACGACGTTGATATTGGCTCCGGGGCGGACCTCGCGCAGAATCCGCTCGACCTCGTCGCCGGTGCCGACCGGCACCGTCGATTTGGTGACGATGACGGCGTTCTCAGCGGCGAGTACGGCGATCTCACGGGTCGCCTCATAGACATAGGTCAGATCGGCATGGCCGTCGCCGCGACGCGTCGGGGTGCCGACCGCGATGAAGATCGCATCGGCATCGCGTGCCGCTTCAGCGAGATCGGTGGTGAAGGAGAGGCGCCCGGCGCGCATATTCGCCTCGAGCATCGTATCGAGACCTGGCTCGAAGATCGGCACCTCGCCGTTCTTCAGCCGCGCGATCTTGGCGGGATCCTTGTCGACGCAAACCACGTCATGGCCGAAATCGGCGAAGCAGACACCCGAAACAAGGCCGACATAGCCCGACCCCACCATGACAAGGCGCATCCACCATCTCCCAAACACCGCGCACCGGTCAGTCCCGGCGGCCGGTCAGAATTTCCAGCGGTCTAGCATTGCGCCGCACAAGGGCAAAGCGCGCGCGGCCGAAAGCCCTCCACTCAGGAGAGCTACCCTGATCGGCGCTCAGCGAGCGGGTCGTCAGCAGGCGTCACGGAATGCGTTCAAGATCCAGGAGCCAGGCGGCGGCCGATGCATCGCTCGGCGCCCGCCAATCCCCCCGCGGCGACAGCGAACCGCCCGAGGACACTTTCGGACCATTGGGCACGGCCGAGCGCTTGAACTGGCTGGTCTCGAAGAAGCGCCGCACGAAGACCGTGAGCCAGCGCTTGATCGTCGGCAGGTCATAGGCGACCCGCTTATCCGCCTCGATATTGGGCGGCCAGTCGCCGCGCCCGGCATCCGACCAGGCGTGCTGCGACAGGAACGCGACCTTGCTCGGCCGGAAACCGAAGCGGGTGATGTAGAACAGGTTGAAGTCCTGCAGCGCATAGGGGCCGACGAAATCCTCGGTCCTCTGGCTCGGTCCGTCGCCCTCGCCCGGCACGAGCTCGGGCGAGATCTCGGTCGCAAGGATGTCCAGCATCGCGGCCGAGGCATCCGCACCGAAGCGCTGCGATTGCGCCACCCAGCGGATCAGATGCTGGATCAGGGTCTTCGAGACCGAGCCGTTGACGTTGTAATGGGACATGTGGTCGCCGACGCCATAGGTGCACCAGCCAAGCGCCAGTTCCGAGAGATCGCCCGTGCCGAGCACGAGCCCGTTATTCCGGTTGGCGAGACGGAACAGGACGGAGGTGCGCGCGCCGGCCTGCACGTTCTCGAAGGTGATGTCGTAGACGGGTTCGCCCTTGGCGAAGGGGTGGCCGATATCGACCAGCATCTGCCGGCAGGCCGGCGTCATGTCGATTTCCTGCGCGGTGACACCAAGCGCCGTCATCAGTCGCCAGGCATTGGCCTTGGTGCCCTTGCTCGTGGCAAAGGCCGGCAATGTGTAGGCGAGGATGTTGCTGCGCGGTAGGCCGAGCGCATCGAAAGTCTGCGCGGCGACGATCAGGGCCTGCGTTGAATCCAAGCCTCCGGAGACACCGATGACGATCTTCTCGACGCGCGCGCTCTCCAGCCGCTTGCGCAGGCCATGCGACTGGATGTTGTAGGCCTCGAAGCAGAGCTCGTTCAGCCGCGCATCATCGCTCGGCACGAAGGGGAAGCGCTCGATCGTGCGCTCCAGGCCGAGATCGGAGGCGCGATCGGGAGCGAGCTCGAAGCTGACGGTGCGGAAATTCAACCGGTCGCGCAGCGCATCGGCATTGTCGCCGAAGGTGTTCTGGCGAATGCGGTCCATCACCAGCCGCTCGAGATCGATATCGGCGACGATGAGCTGCGGCTCGGCGGCGAAGCGCTCGGCCTCGGCCATCAGCACCCCGCTCTCATAGATCATCGCCTGGCCGTCCCAGGCGAGATCGGTAGTGGATTCGCCAGGCCCCGCCGCGGAATAGGCATAGGCTGCGATGCATCGGCCGGAATGGGCCTTGCACAAGGCGTGGCGCCAGTCGGACTTGCCGATGGTGACATTGCTGGCGGAGAGATTGAGCAGCACGGTCGCGCCGGCCAGCGCCGCGAAGGAGCTCGGCGGCACCGGCGTCCAGACGTCCTCGCAGATCTCCATATGGATGGTGAAATCGGCGATATCGGCGGCCTTCAACAGGATGTCCGTGCCGAAGGGCACATCCTGGCCGCAGAGCACGACGCTTGCCACCGCCGCACGCTCGCCCGAGGCGAACTGCCGGCGCTCATAGAATTCGCGGTAGTTCGGCAGATAGGTCTTCGGCACGGCGGCAAGGATACGGCCGCGATGGATCGCAATCGCGCAATTGAACAGTCGCCCGTCGACGCGCAGCGGCGCCCCGACGACAGCGACAGGCTGCAGCGAGCGGCTCTCCTCGACCAACACTCCAAGCGCGGCCAGCACCGCATCAAGCAAAGCATTCTGCTGCAGAAGATCGTCGATCGCATAGGCGCTGATGCCAAGCTCCGGAAACAGCGCAAGCGAAGCGCCCTGCGCATCGGCGCGGCGCAGCAGGTGAACCGTCTCGGCGACATTGAAGGCGGGATCGGCGACCTTCAGCCGCGGCGCGGCGCAGGCGATGCGCACGAAGCCATGGGTGTGGATGTTGAAGAAACTCATCGCCGATCCAATCCGCCAAGGCGGAGAGCCCAAGGCCGAATACCTTATCGCGCAGGCAGGAGTGGCCGGGCAAGAGCCCCGAGCGCTGGAGAGGTGCAGGAAACAAACGCCAAGAAGACAATGCGATTCTTCACATTTGCGTCTATAGGAAGTCTAATGCAGTCAGCGCGCAGGCCAAAAGCTTCCTATGCGCATAAGATGAACAGTACAGCCAACGGACAAGGGCGGCCACCTGTCGAGAACCACTAAATGTTTGATAAGCTTTGCCTCTTCGCCCATTTCGACAAAGACGACCTCGTTGCCGACTACGTTATCCACTATCTGCAGGCCATTCGCAGCGCGGGCTTCCCGATCGTCGTCATCTCGACCTCGAAGCTGTCAGCCGAGGATGTGGCGCGGCTGAAAAGCGTCGCCCATGACGTGATCCTGCGCGAAAATCGCGGCCATGATTTCGCGTCCTGGGGGCTCGGGCTCGAGCGTTACGCCGACCAGGTCACAGGCCAGCTCCTGATCGCCAATGACAGCGTCTATGCTCCGGTCGGCGATTTCGGCGAGGCGCTTCGCCGCCTGACCAGCGTTGAGGCCGATGCCTATGGCATGATCGAAAGCCTCGAGATCGCCCGCCACCTGCAGAGCTGGTTCCTCCTGCTCGAAAAACGCGTCCATGCGCATCCCGATTTCCGGGCCGTGTTCGCCCAGGATTTCAGCACGCTGGTCAAAACGGACATCATCCGCAATGGCGAAATCGGCCTCTCCCAGACCTTGTTGAACAACGGCTTCCGGCTGCATGCCCTGTTCAGCGGCTTGTCACGAACCGGCCGCGCCATGCACATGTCCTCCAACTACAGCCATTTCCTGTGGCGCGAACTGATCGAGAATGAGGGTATCCCTTTCCTCAAGATCGAGCTGCTCCGCGTGAACCCCTGCCGCATCGCCGACCTGGCTGAATGGCCCGAGATCGTCGGGCGCCACGCACCGGAGCTGGTGCCTATGATCCAGGATCATTTGGAACGCACGGTGACCGGACAAGGCAGGAGCATAGAGGCCATCCAGCGCATCTCCGTGACTCACAACGACATGCAGTCATTCATTCGCCGAGACTACGCCTACGCATCGACGCGCCGGCCCATTGCAGGCTTAGGCAATCTGCTGCTGCTGGGCGGCGTCAGGATGAAGCGGCTGCTCATGCATGCGGTTTACCGCAGCCTGGCGCCGATCCGACACAAGCTCGGCCCCCTGAAGCGCAAATTTCCTCCGCAGTGAGCAGGCTTCCGATCTCGCCATCGGCGGACCAACGCGATTGACAGCCGTGCCCTGTCCTGATTTGGACAGGGCGAACGAAGGCGTTCAACTTGAATTGTCGGCACCAGAATTCGTCGGTGCGGCGAATGAGGACGGCTTTGGCTGTTCCATCGGCTGGCGCCGGATGAGGGACAGGGATTGATGTCTTTGCGTTTCCTAGTCACCGGCGGCGCCGGCTTCATTGGTTCGGCCGTGGTCAGAAAACTGATCGCCGAGACCGAGCACCAGGTTTGCGTCGTCGACAAGCTGACCTATGCCGGCAATCTCGCTTCGCTCGCGCCGGTCGCACAGAGCAATCGCTATCGCTTCGAACAGGCCGATATCGGCGATGGCGAGCGCATGCGCGCGATCTTCGCCGATTTCGCCCCCGACATCGTCATGCATCTGGCCGCCGAGAGCCATGTCGACCGTTCGATCGACGGCCCCTCGGCCTTCATCGACACCAATATCGTCGGCACCTTCGCGCTGCTGCAGGAGGCGCTGCGGCATTGGCGCGGTCTCGACCAGGCACGCAAGGCCGCCTTCCGCTTCCACCATATCTCGACTGACGAGGTCTTCGGCTCGCTCGGTTCCGAGGGCTTTTTCCGCGAGGACACGGCCTATCAGCCCAACTCGCCCTATTCCGCCTCGAAAGCGGCCTCCGACCATCTCGTGCGGGCCTGGCACCACACCTATGGCCTGCCGACGCTGATGACCAATTGCTCGAACAATTACGGCCCGTATCACTTCCCGGAGAAGCTGATCCCGCTGATGATCATCAACGCGCTCGAGGGCAAGACGCTGCCGGTCTACGGCAACGGCCTGAATGTGCGCGACTGGCTTTATGTCGACGACCATGCCGACGCGCTGCTGAGCGTGGCGCAAAAGGGCGTCGTCGGCGAGACCTACAATATCGGCGGCCATAACGAGATGGCCAATATCGACGTGGTCAAGGGCATCTGTGCCCTGCTCGACGAGCTCAGGCCCGATCCGGCCGGCCCGCGCGAGCGCCTGATCACCTATGTCACCGACCGACCGGGCCATGATGCGCGCTACGCGATCGACGCCGGGAAGATCGGCCGCGAGCTCGGCTGGAAGCCGAAGCAGACCTTCGAGACCGGCTTGCGCCATACCGTCGAATGGTATCTGGCCAATTCGGAATGGTGGGGAGACATACGCAGTGGCGTTTATCGCGGCGAGCGCCTCGGCGCGGCCTGATTTCAGCCACGAACAGGATCGAGACCCGCCCGCATGTTGAGCGTCGAAGCCACCGCCATCCCGGATGTGAAGCTGATCTCGCCGAAGAAATTCGGCGATCATCGCGGCTTCTTCTCCGAGACCTATAACCGCGCGAGCTTCAAGGAAGCCGGCATCGACCTCGAATTCGTGCAGGACAACCACTCCCTGTCGGCGACCGTCGGTACGCTGCGCGGGCTGCACTTCCAGTCGGCGCCCTTCGCGCAGGACAAGCTGGTGCGCGTCACTAAGGGCCGCATCCTCGACGTCGCCGTCGATATCCGCGCCTCCTCGCCCACATTCGGCCGCCATGTCGCAGTCGAGCTCTCGGCTGAGAACTGGAAGCAGCTCCTGGTTCCGGTCGGCTTCGCGCATGGCTTTATCACGCTCGAGCCCGATACCGAAGTGCTCTACAAGGTGACCGCGCTCTATGGCCCGCAGAACGACCACGGCATCGCCTTTGACGATCCGGCGCTGGGCATCGACTGGCGCATCCCTCATGACCGGCTCGTCCTGTCCGACAAGGATCGCAAGCATCCGCGCCTTGCCGACCTGCCGCGCTATTTCGGCTGAGGCGCCATGAGGATCGCGGTTACCGGACAGGCCGGCCAAGTTGTGCTCGCCATGCTGGAGCGAGCGCCGGCAGGTGATGTCGTCATCCCGCTAGGCCGCCCCGGCTTCGATCTGGAGCGGATCGAGACGATCGCCCCCGCTCTTGCGGCCTGCCGACCCGACATCGTCGTCAACGCCGCAGCCTTCACCGCCGTCGACCTCGCCGAGAGCGAAGCCGAAACCGCGATGCTGATCAATGGGCAGGCCGCCGGCGAAGTCGCACGCGCTTCTGCCGCGCTTGGCGTGCCGGTGATCCAGATCTCGACCGATTATGTCTTCGATGGTGCGCTGGACCGGCCGTATCGCGAGGATGATACGGTCGGACCGATCTCGGCTTACGGCCTCAGCAAGCTCGCCGGCGAAGCGGCGGTCGCGGCCGCAACGCCGGACCACGCCATCCTGCGCACGGCCTGGGTCTACAGCCCCTTCGGCAAGAATTTCGTCCGTACGATGCTGCGCCTGGCCGAGACCCGCAGCGAGATCGGCGTCGTCGCCGATCAACGGGGCTGTCCGACCAATGCGCTCGACATTGCCGACGCCGTCTTCACTGTTGCGAGGAACCTGTTGGCCCGGCCGCAGGATAAGCACCTGCGCGGCGTCTTCCATATGAGCGCCCAGGGTGAAGCCGTCTGGGCCGATGTCGCCGAGGCGATCTTCGCGCAACGCGCCGCCATGGGGGCAGGTCCGGTCACGGTCAAGCGCATCGCGACCAGCGATTATCCGACGCCGGCAACGCGCCCGGCAAATTCGCGACTCGATTGCACCAAGCTTGCTACCATCCATGGCGTGACGCTGCCCGAGTGGCGCGGATCGCTTTCGAGCTGCCTGACGCGGCTCATGACAGAACAGACGGGATAAACGACGATGAAGGGCATCATCCTGGCCGGCGGTTCCGGAACGCGGCTCCACCCGATGACGCTGGCGATGTCGAAGCAGCTCCTGCCTGTCTACGACAAGCCGATGATCTACTACCCGCTCAGCACGCTGATGCTGGCGGGCATCCGCGACGTGCTGATCATCTCGACCCCGACCGACCTGCCGAACTTCAGGCGCCTGCTCGGCGACGGTTCGGATTGGGGCATGACGCTGAGCTATGCCGAACAGCCCAATCCTGGCGGGCTGGCACAGGCCTATATCATCGGCGCCGATTTCGTCGCCGGCGAGCCCTCGGTGCTGATCCTGGGCGACAACCTGTTCTACGGCCACACGCTCCCGGAAATGATGGCCTCGGCCGCCGCGCGCGCCAAGGGCGCCAGCGTCTTCGCCTATCATGTGCGCGACCCGGAGCGTTACGGCGTGGTCGATTTCGACGCCAACGGCAAGGCGAGCTCGATCGAAGAGAAGCCGAAGGCCCCGAAGTCGAACTGGGCTGTCACAGGCCTGTATTTCTACGATGCCCAGGTCGTCGAGATTGCAGGGAATCTCAAGCCCTCGCCGCGTGGCGAGCTCGAGATCACCGACGTCAACCGGGTCTATCTTGAGCGCGGCGAACTCTCGGTCGAAACCATGGGACGCGGCTTCGCCTGGCTCGACACCGGCACGCCCGACAGCCTGCTCGAAGCCGGTGAGTTCGTGCGCACGCTGGAAAGCCGCCAAGGCCTTCGCATCGCCTGCCCGGAGGAGATCGCGGCAAGGCAGGGCTGGATCGACGCGCGACAGCTCACCAGCCTCGGCGAGCGCCTCGCCAAGGGCGATTACGGCCAGTATCTGCTGCACGTGGCCCGCGACATCAGCGCCTAGAGCCGGGCCGGCGTGGCTTACGCCCCTCTCCAGGATCACACTGACGACCGCGCCCCGGGCACTGTCGCAGCGGCAACCGTGCTCTATCGGCCGG
This sequence comes from Allobosea sp. LjRoot9, assembly GCF_964252745.1. NCBI lineage: Bacteria > Pseudomonadati > Pseudomonadota > Alphaproteobacteria > Hyphomicrobiales > Alloboseaceae > Allobosea > Allobosea sp. LjRoot9. The sequence goes on from NZ_CAXUPC020000002.1 coordinate 761,478, forward strand.
ACGCCGGAGTACTGGATGAGCTGCTGACGCCGCTCGAGGCCGACGGCTTGCGCCTCTTCATCTTCGCCAATGGACCGCTGGACGAAGAGATCGAACGCAGGCTCGCGCAGTCCCCTCATGCGGTGCTCATCCGCGCGCCGGAGAATATGGGTCTCGGGCACGGTCTCAACGCCGTCACCGAGGCCGCGGCGGCGGAGGGTTTTGCGTTCATCCTGCTGCTGGATCAGGACAGTGTGCCTGCGCCCGGGATGGCGAGTGCCCTGCTCGCGCATCTGCAAGCCCTCGCTGCGTCCCCGACGCTTCCCCCCGCCGTTATCGGTCCTCTCCTCGTCTCGCCGGCCGAAGAGGGCTATCTCGCCCCCTGGTATTCACGACGCGCGGCGAAGGACGGCGTGGCTGAAGGCGCCGTCGACTTTCTCTCGACCTCGGGCTCCCTGGTCTCGCTTGCGGCATGGCAGGCGGTCGGGCCGTTCCGGGCGGACTACTTCATCGACGGAATCGATGTCGAATGGTGTTTCCGCGCCTGGAGCTACGGCCATGGCTGCTACCTCGCGGAAAAGGTGACGATGCCGCATCGCTGGGGCGGCGCGGCCGAAAACGGCAAGCGCCAGCCGCAAATCCTGCGGCAATCGCCGCTGCGCTCTTATTACTATCTCCGCAACGGCCTCTACGGCCTGCGGCTGGCGCATATCCCGTGGAGCTGGCGCCTTCGAACAGCAGCCCGGGTCACGGCGCAGGCGGCGCTGCTGCTGCTGGCGCACCGCTTCGACCGCCCCATCCGGCGTCTCGTCTTCGGAGCCTTGCGAGATGGCCTGCAAGCACGGCTGGGCCCGGCTCCGCAGGGGATCTAGCAGCGCCTCAGCCCAGAATGCGCCCGCGCAGGTCACGGACGGTGAAACCGCGCGCCCAGGCCGCGATGGTGAAACAGCGCTCGACCGCGTGATGCAGGGTGCCGTCGAGCTGACGCTCCTCCGGTTCGAAATCCTCAGGCTGCAGCTTGAGCTCGCGCAACGCAGCAAAAGCCGCCGGCCTGAACCAGAACATCGAGCCTTCGAAGAAGCCGAGACGAACCGCATCCGCAGGCGCGTCCATCCGCCCAGCCAGCTCCCGCACGCGAGCCTCGTTCTTCATCCAATAGGGTGGGCTCGTGCGGAAGCAATTGCGCCAGCCGACCATGCCGGTCGACGGATCTTCAAAATCCGCAAGAACCCGCAAGGCCGCATTGCGTTCGCCACACAGCATGTCGAACAGCAGCTTGCGACGAATCTCGCCGTCAAGCAGATGCGGGCTGCGCTTGGTGTGCAGCTTGAGCACCGCATCATAGCCATCGAGCGCGCCGGAGCCGAGCACCGTCAGGAAGGGAGCGATGTCGCGGCCCCGGTTCTCGCATGGATGGAGAATGACATCGGGCACGCCAGCGAGATATTGCTTCGTGATCTCCATGCGCTCCGCCGGCAGTGTCACGTGAAGCGGAACGATGCCGGGCAAGACGGCCCGGCATGCGAGAATCTCGTCAAGCAGCTCGGCGTAATAGGCGTGTGCGATCAGGGCGACCTTGATCTCAGGAACCCGTGAAACCGGATTTACGCCGGCCAACGCCGCCCGCAAGCGGCGGCCTGGCCCGGACACGAACAAGGCTCCCAGTGTTACGGTCGCGATCTTGTCCATGACGTGACGCGCAAAGGCGTAGGGGTATTTCAAGGCGTAAGGGTATTTTCTTAAGGCGCTCATTGCAGACCTTGCCTCACAGCCTGATCAGAGCGCGCGAGGGCAAGCCGATTGCGGACCTGCCCATCCGCGCGTTCCGTCGCATTCCCGCCAACCGTCGCGCCTGCAAGCGCGCGCTGGCGTATCGTTGTCGATATCGCTCCACCAGGCGCGCTGCCGCCGGGCCAAACACCGCATTGGAACGCCGCATTTGCCCGGTCGAGGCACTTGCCCGGTCAAAGCGCCTTGATCTTGAAGAAGGCGAACACGACCATCTTCAGCAGCAGCCAGCCATGCGAAAACCGCGAGATCTGCGTCTCGCCATAGGTCCGCGCAGCGTACCGCACAGGCAGGTCGACGGATTTGAGCGACATCTTGGCCGCACCGAAAATCAGGTCGAAATCGCCGAACGGATCGAAATCACCAAAATAGGCCCTGCCTTCCTTGAGCCGTTCGTAGTCGACCCGGCGCATCACCTTCGTGCCGCAAAGCGTGTCGGTGTAGCGCTGATTGAGCAGCCAGGAGAAGAGGATCGAGAAGGTCCTGTTGGCCATGAGATTCAGGAAGCGCATCGCCTCGTCCTCCATCGGATAGACGAGCCGCGAACCGTTGATGTACTCGCCCTTGCCGGAGACGATCGCCTCCCAGAATTTCGGAAGCTGTTCGGGCGGCATGGTCAGGTCGGCATCCAGGATCATCAGAACATCGCCGCGGGCGACGTCGTAGGCCGTGAAAACCGCGTCGGCCTTGCCCTTCCCGGGCTGTTTCATCACCTTGATGTCATATTGAGGATAAGCGGCCTGCACGCGCAGGCACTCCTCATAGGTGTCGTCCTTGCTGTTCCCCTCGACGAAAATGATCTCGATATCGTCACAAAAGCGCGGAATGCGCTGGACGGCGGGTTCAATGTTGCCCTTCTCGTTGCGTGCCGGGACGACGATCGAGACCGATTTGAGTCCATCGTCCTTCATGACCAGCGAACGCGCCACCAGATAGTGACGAAGCGCCAGAGAGCGCACCAGCGGAAGATGGCTGACGAAGCGGTTCAAAGCCGAGCCAAGCCCGAAAAGCCTGAAAGGCGAGATCAGGCGCGCCTCGGATTTCACAGGTTCGAAATCAGCGAGCTCGGCAAACGCCCGCAAATCAGCAGGCGACAACACATTGGAAGGTTCCGACGGCATCCTGATGCCAAGCGCCTCCGCGCCCGACAACAAGGGCTGCCAGAGATGCGAGAAATAGGCGACGACGAGGCGCGTCTTGCGGTCACACAGCCGATGAAGCGACGCGATCAGCGCCTGCACATCCTTGATGTGGCCGAGCGTGTCGACGATCAGGATATAGTCGAACGGCCCTTGAATGGCTGCCAGCGTCTGCGGATTCTCGACATCGCCAACGATGAAATCCAGACCCGCATGGCGGCTGCGCGCGACCTCGATCATCTTCGGGCTGAAATCGACCCCCACGCCGCGCGACGGCTTCAGCGCCGCCAGCGTATCGCCGATGCCGCAGCCGATCTCGAGGACCGACTTGCCCTCGGGAATGATGAAGCGCAGATATTTATTGTCCTCCTCATGGAAGAACGCGGCCTTCTCGCGCCATTGGGCGCGCTGCTCGGCAAAGCGCTCGGAGCCTTCGAAGACCGCGAGCCCTTGACCCGCGAGATCAGGAGTTTCCTGTTTGAACATGGACGATCGAGCCTGAAAGTTGTCGTGCCTGGTTGAGCCTGGTTGAGGTCAACGGCGTCTGTGAAAGATCATCAAACCGCTGTCACGATCCTGGGTCGCCGTGAAGCGCGGATCGGACGAAAGTCTCTCCGCGACGACGCCCGATATACGGTTGAACAGATCGGGATCGCGCTGGCGGTCAGGGGTGAAGGTTACGAGATAGTCTGCGTCGAGGCTGTCGATCCTCGCCAAGGCCTTGTCGAGATCAGCCTCCGCGTAGCCAAGGCTCGTATAGTAGCATCTATATCGCGCCTTGCGTTGCTGCTTCGCCGAAAAGAAGGCGGCAGAATTCGCATTGAATGATGGATACTCCACGCCAATGATCGCGTATCGATTTGGCCTCGACGCGGAACAGCTTTCCGTCACGGCGCGCGCAAGAAGATTCTTGCGATCGGCGTCAAGGTTGACCGGCTTGAGCCAGACTGAGGGCTGGAGCCCGAGCGGATTGTAGCCATGCGCGAAGCTGACCGCGTAGACCGCGTTGCAGCCGACGGCGATGAGGGCCAGGAGCTGGAGCCAGCGCCACCGCAAGACCGTCAGCGCCCAGCCCAGAAGGACGGCAATCATCGGCAGCGTCGGTGACAGAAAGCGCGTCTCTTCGTTGATCTGCATGGCGAGACCGAGAACGGTGAGCGCGATCGTGCCGATCAGAGCTCCCGCATAGAGGAAGCCATTGTCGAGAGCGAGGAGCGGCCATTGATAGCGCGGCGCCTTGACGACGTTCGCGAGCGAAACCGCGAAGGCCAAGGCAATCGGCACGCCAATGACAACAGCAATGAACGGCCAAGGCGACAGCGCCAAGGCGAGTGACTGCGTCCAGAGGGAAAGCTTGCTGCCAAGCGTTCCGACGCTGCCATAGGCCAAGGCGACGTCATTCGAGGTCGCATTGCGAAAATGCTGGGTCATCGGGGTCCAATTGACCCAGTACCAGCCGACACAGGCAGCACACACCAGGACAGCAGCCAACCCGAGCAGGAGCACGTGAACAGGTCGTGCGGCCTGCCTGGCATCCTTTCGGATCAAGCAGGCGACGATGCCGTAAGCGATAAAGGGTATGGCGAATGAAAAACTCGATGCTTTGACCAGCATCGCAAACGCCATGATGAGAACGCCCCATAGAATGGTGCTCGTGACAGCTCGCTGCTCGACCTTCCATATGAGGTCCAACATGATGGCGACGCTCAGCATCTGCAGCGTCTCGGTCAGGAACTGGTGCGACAACCCCAGCGACAGCGAACTGCCGCCAAAGGCGAGTACGCCAGCCAATTGAGCCAGCACGCCACAGCCCATGCGGGCGCAAATCCTGGCGATGAGCAGCAGCGTCGCGAGCTGCGCCAACACGTTGACCATCAAAAGCGCGGGTTCGACATCTCCCAGCCAACGCGACAACGGCGCGAAGAACTGAGCGACCCAGGCGAGCAGAGGCGGCTTCGAGCCGAAGGCGGCGAGAGAGGCCCTGAGCCACTCCCAGCCATTGCCACGACGCGATTGGGCAAGATCGAGAGCGACCTCGCCATACCAGGCCTGATCCCATGGCCAGACCGACGTATCGCGCAGAACCCAGAGGAAAGTGCTGCCGATCAGGCCCAGCACCACAATCACAACGGCTGGGTTGATCCGCTGCGTGGTCACGCCATGAGACATATCGAGAGGAAAACCATACAAGCCGCGTCCAGAAGCTCTCCTTGCAGACGAGCAGCAGTTCAATGTCAAGGGCGCGGATGAAGACAGCTGATGTTTGGCTGCTTGTAGCAGTCCGGACTATTGGCCGAGTGGCTCAAGAGCCTCACAACAGCCCCAATCAAGCGTTGCAGCGGTGCTGGAATGAATGCACGCCGCCTCGCATCCCGATACCCAAATCGAAGGAAAACGCGCCAGCAAGATCGCCCGTTGTTATCGAGCAAAATGTCCCGTTCTGCCCGCGAGCCAGCTCGCAGGAATCTCCGCCTATCGGCCGCTCAGCCTGGTTTTGAGCCATCGGATCGGGGCAGTCGCCTGCCAACTCGTCGATGTCTTCATCCCCTCCAGTTGCCTGCTGAGCAGGGCGATCTCACTGCCGAGCGTGGCGATCTCAGCGCGATATCGAGCCGACGACTCGTCCAGCTCGTGCATTCGTTCCTCGCTGGACAGAAACTCTCCACCTGGCTCGGCGTCGAGCGGAAGCTCGAAATAGGTTACGTTGTCTGACTGAGTGCGATCTTCCGTCAAAACCGAGACACCTTGAATATAGGCGGATTTCAGAATCCTGAATCCCTCCTTCGACAGCCAGTGCTCGAAAAGTTCGCGGCTCATGAAATTTCGCCAACCGGGGTGATCACGGTATGTCCCCGTCGGATTTTGGTCGAACCCGCTATAATGGCAGAATGCGCGCCCTCCCGGCATCAATATTCGCCTTATCTCCTTGATATAACTTCTGATGATATCGCTATCGAAATGCACCATTGCGTCGAACGAGTAAACAAATGACGCAGTCGCGCCTTCTATAATGCGCAAATCCGCCCCAGAATTTCGAAAAACTTCAACAGACTTTGAATTCTTGAATCGCTCTTTCAAGAATTCTATATTTTCCTGATTGATGTCAGTCGCAAATATCTTTCCGCTAATTTGAGCTAGCTTTTCTGTATTTCTCCCGTGGCCCGCCGCTATCTCGACCACATGCTCAAAATTCGCGGATTCAATGATGGGCCAGATCACTGCCGCCCACTGCGTATCCATGCTCTGCTCGGCAGAGTCATAGTACTCGCCATGGGTCCAGTCCCGCCCAACGATCGCAGCCAAGGAGATAATTTCCGAACGCATTCGCCACCTGTCGTTACGCGTCGATCCGGCAGCCTAGGACAGGAAGACATCAGATACAAACGGACACAATTTCCGAAGCGCGCACCGCATGGCTCACGGTGAGCGAGCGTTTCGAACGGCATCGGCCAAGGCTGCTTGCCCCTGAGTTTTCCAACGGCTACACGAACAGGCCGCGCAGAAAGTGGTTGAAACTCTCCAGAATGACTGAAAATACGCTTCCACTGCTCGACGTCAGCATGGTGGTCAACATTCATGCAGGGGGTGGCTACCTGCGGCGAACCATGCGCTCGCTGGAGGCCGCCGCCAGAAAAGCCCGTTCCTCCGGCTTGGAAATCGAGCTGTTGCTGGCGCTCGATCGATCGCCGCCCGAAACCGTGGCGTGGGTCGAAGCCTATCACTCCGACGCTTTTGAGCGCATACGCGTCATTCGGCTGGACAACGGCTCTCTAGGGCTGTCGCGCCAGGACGGACTGCGCCATGCCCGCGCGAACTACATTCAGTTTTGCGACGAAGACGACCTCATCTCGAGCAACACGACGCTCGTCTCGCATCAGACGGCGCTCAAGCATTCTCCCCGGACGATCGTCGTCCCCGAATATCTTTTCGGCTTCGGATCGCTTCATCTCCTGGCGGTCTACAACGGCAGCGCAAGCATACCGCCGATCGCCTTCTTCTCGCAGCATCCGTACATATCGCGACTTTTCGTCCATCGCAGCATCGTCGATCTGAACCAGTTCATCGATGTCCGCCTCGGGCCGGGCTACGCATATGAAGACTGGCACTTCAACGCCACGGCCATCGCCAAGGGCGCCGAGTTCGTGGTCGCTCCGGCCGTCATCCTGTTTTATCGGCATCGCGCGAACAGCCTGTCATCCAACATGAACAGTCAGTCGGCGCGCCTGATCCCGCCGAGCCCGCTGTTCGAGCCGCAAACCTATCTCGCCCTTGCAGCTCCCGGCGCACGGCGCTTCCTCCGATACGGCCAGGACGCGGTCGATTGCGAGACCGAACGCTTGCGTTTCCTGATGTCGCTCTCGAATTGCGAGGAAGTCAGGCTCGCCAACCTGATCGATCCGGCCATTTCACTGGGATCGATGGAGCACTGCCCCGTCGTCTCCACGCGCAATGGCGACTTCGCAGCCGGTGTCGGTTATTTCGAGGCATGCCGACGCGTTGCCGGGCTTCGCTTTACCGAAGTCGGTATCGTCTCGACGCCGACATCTCCGCAAGGCAAGGCGGTTTTCGCCGCGCTCAAGGCACTTTCGGATATCGATAGTGCCACGCGAAGCCTTGTCCTCGTCGATGATCCCGCATTTGACGAGGACATGCCTTCGATGGCCCTCGGCAATGCCGTCATCGTCAATCTTGCGCATCTTGTCGAAGGGTTGTCGGCCGACCAGCGCGATCTCGTCGCCTATCGCCTCATCGAGATCGCCGCCATCGGCGCGCGGCTTCACCTCGCATCCGACACGATGTCAGCACGGATCCTGGGCCGTTATGGGCGGTTGTTGGCGGATCGCGAAAAGATCTTTTACAGGGCGGATGATCGAGCAGTGCCCTTTCGAGGCGTCAGCATGGTCCAACCCGACCCGTTCGACTTCCTTTCGGAGTTCCTCGACGAGGCGACCCTGGTCATCCACTCCTCGGAAACGGGGCAGCAGCGCGATCGAGACAGGCTTGATCGACGCGCGGACATCTGGCGCATCGCCTACTCTCCGGTGGAGTTCGACGCTCAACGGCCCGCTCGACAGTCGTTGAGCCACCGCATTCTGGCGATTGGCCTCACAGCACCGGAAGCGGCGCAGCTGCAGCAACTGTGTCCTGCCGCTGGGCTCAAGGTACGCCTCGTCACGGCCACCGAAATTCCGGCGGAGCACGAACTCGCAAATTTCGATCTGGCTTTGGTCATGAACGGGTCGACGGCGACGTATGACGAACTCCTCGCCCTGCTTCGTGCCGGATTGCCCATTGTTGGGGCCGATATCGCCCCCCTGTCGGAGGTCGTGGGCAGAGGCGCCGTCTCCTTGACGATTTCCGCGTCCGACAGCACAAGGCTCGCCGAGGCGAGGGACTGTTTCGCCGCATTCTATCGTGACGCCTCACTGCGCGAGCGCTTGGCGCTTGGAATTCGGACTTTCCTGGAGACGCACCACTCGCCGGCCAGCCATCGTTCTTGCATCGCAGAACTTCTGAAGACACCGGCAGCCCGCCTCTCCAGCCATTCGTTCAATTAAGATAAACGCCAGATAATCGGCGAAGGGACAAAATCATGACAAAGAAAACTGCCTTGATTACTGGCGTTACCGGGCAAGACGGCGCCTATCTGGCGGAGCTTCTGCTTGGAAAAGGCTATACCGTTCATGGCGTGAAGCGGCGCTCATCGTCGTTCAACACGAAGAGGGTCGACCATCTCTACGTCGACCCACATCGGAAAGACACGAATTTCTTCATGCACTATGGCGACTTGACGGACTCGACCAATCTGATCCGTATCGTCCAGGAAACCCAGCCGGACGAGATCTACAATCTCGCGGCCCAGAGCCACGTAAAGGTTTCGTTCGAAACGCCGGAATACACGGCCAACGCGGATGGCATCGGACCCCTGAGGCTGCTGGAAGCTCTGCGTATCCTGGGGCTCGAGAAGAAATCCAAGTTCTATCAGGCTTCGACATCCGAGCTTTATGGCGCGGTTCGCGAGGTTCCCCAGAGCGAGACGACGCCCTTCAATCCGCAATCGCCCTATGCTGTCGCCAAGCTCTATGCCTACTGGATCGTCGCCAATTATCGCGACGCTTACGGCATTCATGCCTCGAACGGGATTCTGTTCAACCATGAGAGCCCTATTCGCGGCGAGACTTTCGTAACGCGCAAGATCACCCGCGCCGTCGCGGCAATCGAGTTGGGCCTGACGGACAGGCTGTATCTCGGGAATGTCGACGCCAAGCGCGATTGGGGGCATGCACGCGATTATGTCGAGGGCATGTGGCTGATGCTTCAGCAGCCCGAGCCCGACGACTATGTCCTGGCAACCGGTGAGATGCACTCGGTTCGTGAGTTCGTCGAACTGGCGTTTGCGCATGTCGGACGCACCATCAGATGGGAAGGCGCCGGCGTCGACGAGAAGGGCATCGACGCGAAATCTGGCGCAACGCTGGTGGAGATCGACCCGGAATATTTCCGGCCGACCGAGGTCGAGCAACTGCTGGGGGATCCCACGAAAGCCAAGACCAAGCTGGGCTGGTCTCACAAGACGGGCTTCCAGCAATTGGTTCAGGAAATGGTAGCCAGCGACCTCATCGAGGTCGAACTGGAGAGAAAGGGCGGCGTTCGCCATAGCTGAAGCAGTTTGCGGCGCATTCAACTCCAAGATTGCTGGATGGACGGTTTGATCGACATGGACGAAAGCCTATCCGTCGCATTGTCGGCGCACGGCCTATCCGCGGACGCCCGCATCCTGGAGTTCCGCTCGCGGGCAATCAGCGCGCCGACTCTGCGAAAGGCTCTCACACCCGACATCGTCGCGATTTTCCTGAGACGCGACTCTGCCGATCAAGAGCCTTTCTGGCCGTTCTGGCCGCTTGCCTTCGATCTGGGCTTCGTACCCGTCGCGTGTGACGCATGCGGCGATCTCTTCCTGCGTTCAAGCCACGTCACGGGTATTTCGCGCCTGGGCGGCAAGGCTCGCGGCCAGGTCACGATGTCCTCGCTCGGCTCCAACGGCCGTTTTGCCAACCAGATCTTCCAGCACGTCTATGTCAAATTCTACGGTCTACGCTATGGCTGCAGAGTAACCTTTCCCGAATGGGACGGGAACGGCATCTATACCGTCGTAGACCCCAAGCCAGAAGCACCGCTACCGACCGAGCTTCGCTACTATGCCTTCGACAATGACGACATCGACCTCTGGAAATTGGAGGCGCCGCCGGTCGATGCCGATTTCTGGGGTTATTTCCAGGAATTACCTGCTTGTTGGGCGCCTCATCGCCAGCTTCTGCGCCGCCTTTACGAGCTCGAGGAGGCTCAGGCAGCCGATGTCGAACGAAGGCTTTCCGCGCTTACGGAAGGCGACACGCGCCCGCTGATCGCGATCCATGTTCGCCGCGGCGATTATGTCGAACTGCACAAGAACGGCCTGCCCTGGTACCGCCCGGTTCCCGAAGCCTGGTATGCCGACTGGCTCGATGCCGTTTTTGCCAAGCATCCAGACGCAGTCCTCTACGTGGCGACCGACGCGCCCGACGAGGTCCTGCCGGCATTCGCGCGCTTTCGCGCGAAAAGCCTGAGCGACGTTGAAACCGTACCGGGCCTGCCACCCGCAATGCTTGATTTCGAGATCATGCGGCGGGCCGGCCAGCTCGCCGTCTGCAATTCAAGCTTTTCGCGCATGGCGGCAATCCTGGCGCCGGACAGCCAGAACGCCGTCATCGCCGATTTCGACGGGCAGCGCCTCACGCCATTCGACGCCTGGAGCTTCGAGCCATTCTGGTCACGCTTTGAAGGCAAAGGCCTGGAGAAGCAGTCGCCTATCCTGGGCTATGGCGCAGAGCCCAGGCGCCAACGCAATCTCGAGCTACGGCGACAAGCGGCACTGGGGCTGCAGACCTATCGTGATCTCACCAAGCTGGCGGCCGACTACAACAATCTCGCCGAGCGCCATCAGCAATTGGACCATGAGCACAGCCACTTGCTGTCACAGATCGGTCGAGAGGCCGTCAAGGCTGCCGACTTGACCGCGCAGTTGCAGCAGGCTCGCAATGAATCCGCCCATCTTCAGATTGCCATCCGGGGTGAGATCCTCCGGCGGCCAAGCCGGATCGTTCATAGGAGCCTGTTCCGTTCGCTATATCTGGGCACTCGTGTGGGCCGGCGCTTGCTGGGCCCGACATCAGGCTTCGTGACCGCCCATCTCAGCCCGATGATCGATGCCTTGCGGGAATACCGCCACCGCGAGGCACTCCGGCTTGGGAGGCAAGCGGCCGGGAGTCTCTTGCGCCGCTTCTCGATATTGCAACCGGCATCGGTCGCCTCGCCACAGGCCCCGGCGCAGCGGGCCAAGACGCCCAACAAGACCCGCGCCTGGCAGGAGACCGGCTCGCTCTCGCCGGTCGTCGTCAACCGCCCCTTTGAGATGTTGCGCCCAGACGGCCCCGATTTCGCCGAGCAGATTGAACAATCTGCGGCCGAGATTCTCGCAATACCGGCCAGAGGGCTCGAGGCGCTCACGATCGAGCAGTGGCTGACGGCCGGCCTGCTGCTCGCCGAACAGGATATCGATGCGCTGGTAACGGACGCATCACCGGAAGCCGGCCTGCTGTTCGTACGACGAAGCGCCATCCTCCAGGGTTTACCGGCCAATAAGCGCCTCAAGCGTGGCCTCGCGCCAAAAGCCTGGATCGCCCGGCTGCGCGACGGGCTGTCCTCAGGCTATTCCTGCGCCTCGCTGCAGCCTGGCGCCAACGATGTTGTCGCCACCGCGCTCGGCCCACACCATCCGCTTTTGGCAGCGGATGCCATCGGCGGGGCGGAACGTCTCGAAGCAGCCTTGCTGTCGCTGCCGACCCGTCGGCGCGACGACGAGCGGCCGCATTGTCTCGTGGTCGTGCCGTGGCTGCCGATGGGAGGCTCCGAGGTCGTTCTCCTCGACGTCTTGGGCCGTTTGGCAAAGGACTGGCGGATAACCATCGTCACCATGCTGCCAAGCGAGCACGCCATGCGCGGCCTGTTTGCAACCGTGGCGCAGGATATCCTCCATGCCGGCGATCTGCTGGACGCGGACCGGTTGGTCGCAACGCTAGCGGCACTGGTCCAGGTCGAGGGCTCCCGTGCCATCCTGACGAGCAACTCGTCGCTCACCTATGAGCGCGCCCCGGAGTTGAAGGCCCGTTTCCCCCATCTCGCCTTCATCGACATCGTGCATAATGATCTTGCCGAGGGTCATATCCGGAACGCGGCGCGGTATTCGGCGGCTTTCAGCACGCATATCGCGATCAGCGCCAAGGTCCGGAACTCCCTGGTCGCACGCGGTATACCGGCCGAGCGCGTAAAGCTGATTCCGAATGGAATCGACACCGACCTGTTTCAGCCAGCAGCGGACCGCGCATCGCTCAAGGCTGAGTGCGGCGTGGCCGCGGGCGACATCCTGCTCGGCTTCGTCGGCAGGCTCAGTGGTGAAAAGCGACCTGACAAATTCCTCGACGTCGTCTCGCGACTGTCGGGAGCTTTGCCGATCAGGGCAATCATGGTCGGAGATGGCGAGGAACTACCACAGCTGCAAAAGCGCATCGCTACTGAGAACCTGCCGGTCCGCATCATTGCCAAACTGGACCGTTCCAACCTGCCCCGTCTCTATGGGGCGCTCGACATCCTCGTCATGACCTCGTCGATCGAAGGCATGCCGCTGGTGATGCTCGAGGCCCTGGCCTGCGGAACCCCGGTCGCAAGCACTCGCGTCGGCGACGTGGAGCGCATCATTCGCGACGGGGAGAACGGTTTCCTCGCCTCTGTCGACCATGTCGAGGTTCTCGCAGACGGCATTCGCGGCGCGGCCCAAGCGGGGCGGCTTGCAGGCATGCGCGACCAGGCTCGCGAAAGCATCATCACCTCCGGCATGACGCGAGACGCCATGCTGGACGGCTATGCCGAGGTCATGTCCGGAGTCCTGGCGCGCGCCTGACCGGCACTGCCATCAATCAAGGATGCAAGGGCTCGGGATCGGAACGATGAATTTGGCGCCCCATTGGCGCACATGGCTCATCGATTCGACGATCTCCTGGCGAATATTCCAAGGCAGGATCAGAATGTAATCGGGACGATGCTCGTCGATCGCCTCGGCGCCCAGAATGGGGATTCCGGTGCCGGGCACGAAGCGGCCCTGCTTATGCGGATTGCGATCGACGACGAAGTCGAGGATATCCGTCTTGATCCCGCAATAGTTCAGAAGCGTCGTTCCCTTCGCCGCAGCGCCATAGCCGCAGATGCGTGCGCCACCGGTCTTGAGTTCGATCAGAAGCTTGAGCAGGCTCCGCTTCGTCTCGCGGACGGATTCCGCAAAGGCCGTGTAAAACTCATCTGTGTGCAGACCTGCGGCGAGCTCCTCGGCACGCAGCGCTTCGAGCGCGCCGGTTTCCGGAAATGGCGCAGCCTGGTGGCACACGAAGAGACGCAGCGAGCCGCCATGCGTCGATAGCCTCTCCGCGTCATAGACCCGCAGGCCGGCACGCGCGAAGAGCGGTTCAACCGCCAGAAGCGACAGATACGAATAGTGTTCGTGATAGATCGTGTCGAATTCGCAATGCGTGACGAGTTCCAGCAGGTGCGGAAATTCGAACGTCGCAGTTCCTGCAGGCTTCAACAGATTGGCGAAGCCCGATACGAAGTCATTCGGATCGGGCACATGGGCGAGAACGTTGTTGGCCGCGATCAGATCCGCCTGCCAACCGTCCTGGGCCAAGGCTGCTCCCAGCTCGGCGCCGAAAAAACCGACGCGCGTTTCGACATTGAAATTGCGCATGGCAGCTTCAGCGCAATTCGCGGCGGGATCGACGCCCAGACACGCGATTCCGCGAGCAACGAAGTTCTTCAGGAGATAGCCGTCATTGCTGGCGATCTCGATCACGCGCGATGCGGCACCAAGCTCGAAGCGATCGATCATCGCCGCGGCGTAGCGCTCAGCATGAGCCAGCCAGGAGGTCGAGACCGACGAGAAATACGCATAATCCTCGTTGAAATGGACTTCGCGGCTTTCGAAATCCTCAAGCTGCACGAGCCGGCATTCCGAACAGACGAAGGCTCTCAGAGGGTAAAACAGCTCGGCCTGCCGGCGCGCAGCAATGCGCGGAAAGGCGTTGGAGATCGGAGACAGCCCGAGATCGGCGAATGTCGCCGTCAACGCCGCGCCGCAAGAGCGGCAGACCGCACCGGAAAGTTCCATGTTCGACATTGCGCAGGATCTCGAGACTTCGATCAGAGGCATGACCCCATATACGGGTTCGGAAACCGGGGCCATCATGCAGGCTTGATTTTGAGCGGCCGGTGGTCAGGGCCGATCTGCGGCACCTAGAGCACTTCCGCGTTCTCCGAACCGCGAAGCGCCCTAACTACTTGTTTCATCGCATTTTCTTCACGCGAACCGGTGCCCACTTCGCTCAAAAATGCTCCGGCTGCATGAAGGCTTCGATCTCGCCTCGGCAGGCCCAACGCATGTCGGCTCCGCCGAGATAGGCGCCATACCATGCCGCAGTCGCTTCAATCGCTGCGGAGGCTTTCAACCGGTCGCTCCAACCCAGCGTCTCGCGTGCAAGCGTGACATCGAGAGCCAGCGTCCTGGCCTCGGTGGGGCCGACACTCTCCTGTGCCAACCATGCGCCTGGATGTCCCAATGCGCGGCAAAGCTGCCCGACGACATCGGCCACAGTCAGGCTACCCTCCGGGCCAGGGCCGATATTCAAGGCAGGCGGCAACGGGCCATTTGCGACAAGCGCCTGCGCATAGACGAAATATCCGGCCAGACAATCGAGCACATGCTGCCAGGGCCGCGTCGATTGCGGGTGGCGGATCGAGACATGAGTGTGATTCTGGATGGCCCTGACGATGTCGGGCACGAGCCGATCCTCGGCGAAGTCACCGCCGCCGATGACGTTTCCGCCCCTCGCCGTCGCCAGAGGGATACCGGCAGCAGAGAAATAGCTGCGGGCATAGGTGCCGGCGATCAGTTCCTGAGCCACTTTCGACGCTGAGTAGGGCTCGTCACCCCATAGCGGGTCCGTTTCGCGGAACGCGGCCCCCTCATTGCGGTTGCGATAGACCTTGTCGGTGGTGACGATGAGAATAGCGCGCAGGCCGTCCCGATGCCTGAGAGCCTCCAGCAGGTTGACAGCGCCGCCGACATTGCTGGCGAACGTATCGACAGGGTCGCGATAGGCCCTGCGGACCAGTGCCTGCGAAGCGAAATGCAGCACGATCTCGGGCCGCGCCCGCTCGACGCAATCGCGCAGGGCCGCAATGTCGGCGAGATCGCCGATCGTGCTGGTGACGTCGGCATCGACGCCGGCCAGTTCGTAAAGAGACGGTGTCGTGTCGGGCGCGCGCGCGAAACCGAAGACATGCGCTCCCATCGCCGACAGCCAAAGCGCAGCCCAGCTGCCCTTGAAACCGGTGTGGCCCGTCAGCAGGACGCGCCGGCCCTTCCAAAAGCCTGCGTCGACCACCGTGCTCACGGCCAGACCTTCCAAGGTGCGCGGCCGCTGCTCCAGAGCTCTTCCAGCAGGTTTCGATCGCGCAAGGTGTCCATCGCCTGCCAGAAGCCGCGATGGCGATAGGCGCCCAGTTGCCCTTTGCTGGCGAGTGCCTCGAGAGGGGCTCCCTCCCACGACACCTGGTCACCGTCGATCATGTCGATGACCTGCGGGTCCAGCACGAAGAAGCCGCCATTGATGAAGCCGCCATCGCCTGGCGGCTTCTCCATGAAGCGCTTGACCGTGGTTCCGTCCAGATCGAGCGCGCCATAGCGGCCCGGCGGCACGACGGCCGTCAATGTCGCCAGGCGGCCGGAACGAGAGTGGAAGTCGACGAGCGCCGGGATGTCGATGTCGGCGAGCCCATCGCCATAGGTGAAGCAGAAGGGCTGCCCCGGATCGAGATAATCGCGGACCCGCTTGAGACGACCGCCCGTCAGCGTCGTCTCGCCCGTATCGACCAAGGTGATGCGCCAGGGTTCGACGGAGCTCTGATGGTAGGTGATGCGGTTCTCGATCGCGTCGATCGTGACATCGGAGTGATGCAGCACGAAATTCGCGAAGTACTCCTTGATCATATAGCCCTTGTAGCCAAGGCAGATCACGAAATCGCGGATGCCGTGCTGGGCATAGACCTTCATGATGTGCCACAGGATCGGCCGTCCGCCGATCTCGATCATGGGCTTGGGCCGCAGAACCGATTCCTCGGAAATGCGGGTTCCGAGCCCGCCGGCGAGGATGACGGCTTTCATGCCGCTAATCTGCGCTGCCCCGTCGCCGCTCACGGCAGACGCTTTCTGGCCGTGACGTGGAAGCCGACGGTGAATTCCCGCATGAAGGCCTTGCTGTCGAGCACGTAGAAATAGCGCGCAAGCGTACTGCCCATCAGCTCCGACAGCGCCGCGCCATGGTCTCCGTGCAGGTGCTTGTGCCGCTCAAAGGTCCAGGAAAAGCGAGCGCATTCCTGCGCAAGATGGGCAAACCAGCCATGATTGGGCTCGATCGCTTCGACATCGCAGCCGAACTCGTCGAGGAACTTGCGATACCAATGGTCGGTGTAGCCGCCATAGAAGTGATAGGGCTCCTGATGCAGCCCGGAGCCCAGTGGAGCGGACAGGAAAAGCCGCCCGCCGGGCTTCACAATCCTCGCCATCTCGGCAAGAGCCTCGACCGGGCGGGGAACGTGCTCGAGCACCTCCGTACAGAGAATCACGTCATAGGAATTGTCCGGCACGGGGATGGCCGTGATGTCCGAAACGTAGTCGATCTCCGTGTAAGTGCCTTCCGGGCCCTTATATCCGTCATACTGCGCGAAATCGTGCGTTTCATAGGTACAATGCGCGAAAAGATGCTTGTAGGGAGCGGTTCCCGCGCCAACGTCCAGCACTCTCAAACCTGCCTCGACGCTTGCAGCCCTGTCGGCAACCCAGGCATCGCGCGTAGCGGGATTGTAGAGATGGACCGTGTTCACATCGACGCCGCTTTCGTCTGCGGCGCTGCGGATGTGCTCGAGCAGGCCAGGGACGGAGCTTGCCCCGGCCGACGCACCAGGAAACGGTTGGAAACCGGCCTCGACGTCGGCTCGCGTGCGCAGTGAAGCCTGATTCAATTCTGACGGCTGGCCATGCGCCTTATCGTTGTGACGCTTGACCTTGTAGAGTTGGAACAGGAGTTCGGGGAGGAGGAGGAGGGCAGATTTCCAGCCGAATGTCCGGCGCGTCACGCTCGCAAGAAAGCGCGCGAAAGGCGCGTAACGTATCTGGTTTCCGTCGAGCGAACGGCGCTGCAGGCGGGCTTCGTCAACGATGCCAGCGCGAAACAGATCCTGTTTGCTCAGGAGCATCTGCCCCTTCGCAGCCATTTCGATCGTCACCGCGACATCATGGAAATCAAAGGCATCAGGCAGGCGAGCGATCGCTGCCTTGATCGCATGGCTGCGATGTACGCCATAAATCGCACATGGCGCCATATTGACCGTGCGCGTGAGTATGTTCAGCCGAGGATCATGAGATGAACTGGCGACATATCCCATACGATCCGAATAACGATCGATGAAGTGGTAATAGACCCTGAAATCCGTGAATGCCGTCACCCCGGCAGCATCACTGTCGAGCAAGGCAACGCATGCCTCGAGAAATCTCGGCTCCCACCAATCGTCGTCAGCCAACCAGACAAAGTATTCCGTTGAGCACTGCGCCATAACGGCCTTGAAATTCTCACCCGCAGTCAGAATATTCTTCTGGCGAATGACCTGGATATCCTGGAACTTGGAAGCTGAGTTCTGAATGTATGACGCCGTATGATCCGTCGAAGCATTTTCGGAGATGACGACCCGGAAATCTCGGAACGTCTGGGCCGCGAGGCTTTCCAGCGCGCGCGCAATCGTCCTTTGTCCGTTATGCGTCGGGACGCCTACCGTCACGCGCGGCGAAATCGTCATATGCTCAGCTGGCAGATCCTTATAAACCAGACCATCTACGTAAACAGAGTTGATGATATCGCGATAATATATCTTGTAACCCGCCTGCTCCAACTTCTGCCTGACCCCGATAGCGCCGGCTCGGACCCTTTCATTGTCTCTGAAGTCCGGATGCTCATCCTCCAGCTCTACGAGAACAACCTTCGGGCGCCAGCGCTCGATCGTGAAACCGGCGAAAACCTGAGCCTCTAATCCCTCGACATCGACCACCAGTAGATCGAAGCCCGGCTCGATCGCAGCCTTGCCTAGGATAACATCGAGCCGTTCGGTCGCAACTTTGCGAGACTGTCCCTGGTGAAGACCCTTGGCCCAACCGATTTGATTGTAGTCGGCGACTTGAGCTTCGGACAGCGTGGTCAGGGTATCGCCAATATGAAGATCCGCCTCGCCCGCAACATCGGATGCGGCCATTTCGATGACGGTAACCTTGTGATTGGCAGCATGACGCTGACGGCATTTTTCCGCGAATTCCGGGACGGGCTCAATGTAGAGACCACCCCAACCTACATCCGCCAGACAAGAGGTGTTCGAATAGCTTTCGCCATCATACGCTCCGACCTCGACGAAAATGCCATCGCGCCGCTTTCCGAACAGGGCTTCCCATTTGCCGCTGAGGTTGGGGACCTGACAGGTCGTAGGCGGGTTGTAAAAACGCGATGCCATCTCGATTCCCGATCTGCCCATGCTGGAACAAAGCCAGCTTTCGGGTGCATAGTCGGTTCGACCATCGACCTCAAGGCAGGTCGATGTGAGAGTGACGCAATGTTTTAGCCAAGATGGGGCAGAAACGCACCTAACCCATGAAACTCGAAGCCCTGCCCCTGCCCGGCGCATTTCGTATCGTTCTTCAGCCTGCAACAGACGAGCGCGGCTTCTTTGCGCGCCGCTTCTGCGCCGCAACCTTCGCCGATCATGGTCTCGAAACTGATTTCGTGCAGCGCTCGGTCTCCCACAACAACCGCTGCGGCACGCTGAGGGGACTGCATTTCCAGACACCCCCTCATGCCGAAACCAAGATCGTACGCTGCACCCGCGGGGCGGCCTTCGATGTCATCGTCGATCTGCAACCGGGCTCCGCGACCTTCGGACGGTGGCACGGTGAGGTTCTAACCGCCGACAATCACACCGCCCTCTACATTCCCCGAGGCTTCGCCCATGGCTTCCAGACGCTCGAAGATCGCACCGAGATCGACTATGAGATCACGCCTGCCTATGTGCCCGGCTTCGCCAGTGGAGTGCGGTTCGATGACGTCGACATCGGCATCACATGGCCGATCGAAGCTCCGATCATGTCGGAGCGCGACAGGAATTTGGCCACGCTGAAAGAGATTTCGGCCGCCGAATCTTTCCGGCTCCCGTGCTGACTCAGCCCGCCGACTGCGCGCGCCATGCGACGGAGGGTCATCAGATGAGCCCCTTCAAAAGGACCGAGCATGGGAAAGCTTGCCTCTGCGTACCGCAGACGGCATTGCTCTGATCATTCTCTTCCCCCGCCTAGGCCAGACATCCATCCGCGCCAATTCCGCATTCCAGGCCAGTTAATGTCGAAAAACCTATCGACCAGAATGGTTGTCTTCGCCAGCGGGCCTGTCGGCCATCACGCTGTCATGCACCTGACGGAGCATTGGTCGTCGAATCTGGCCGGCGTCGTCTCCGCCGGCCCTGATCCGATACTGGCGAAGCTTTTAGAGACACAATCGGCATCGCTAATCGTATGGGACCCCAAGCTTGCCCAAAAATGCCGCGATGTCATCGCCGCCCTTAAGCCAGACATTATCGTCCTAGCGTGGTGGCCCTATATTCTCAAAACGGCGGAGCTCTGTCTCGGACAGGCATACACGCTAAACATGCACCCCAGTTATCTTCCCCATTGCCGCGGAAAGGACCCGAATTTCTGGGCTATCATTGAGCGGCGGCCTTTCGGCGTCACCATCCACCATGTCGACGAGGGCGTGGACACAGGAGACATCGCGTTCCAGCGGATGATCGAGATTGGATGGGAGGATACCGGCGAAACGCTTTATCACCGGGCAAAGGACGCAATGACCCAGCTTTTTGCCGATGTTTGCCCCCGCATCCTCGCACTGGATATCCCGCGACTGCCGCAGTCTCATGCAGAAGGGAGCTTTCACCTGAGGCGGGAGCTTGATAAGGCGAGTGAAATCGATCTCGAACGACTTTATACGGGGAGAGAGATTCTAGACCTTTTGCGCGCGCGGACATTCCTCCCCCATGCAGGCGCGCATTTCGGCGAGTCCGGGCAGATTTACGATGTTCGCGTGAGCATCCAGAAGCGGAGTGATGCTGTTGAATCCGGTTGAAGAATTCGAGATCGAGAAGCGCAAATTCATCGAGGCGCTTGGCCAGGACGTCGAGCTGCGTCAATTGACCAAAGCTTGGTTCGAGCGCGCTTCGAAACAGCGCTACTCCTATCATTTCACCTGGCTGGGGCGCCCCGTCATCCAGTTTCCGCAAGACCTCATCGCGATGCAGGAGCTGATCTGGACGATCAAACCCGAACTGATCATCGAGACCGGCGTGGCCCATGGCGGTTCGCTCATCTTCTCCGCTTCGATCCTCGAGATGCTCGGCGGTGTGGGGGAGGTCGTCGGGATCGATATCGACATCAGGTCGCATAATCGCAAGGCGATCGAGGAGCATCCGATGAGCAAGCGGATCACGCTCATCGAAGGCGATTCCTGCAGTGCAGCTGTCCTGGAACAGGTGGAAAAGCTTGCCGCCGGAAAATCGCGGATCCTGGTGATCCTCGACAGCAATCACACCAAGGACCACGTCGCGCGGGAACTCGAACTCTACCAGCACTTCGTCATGCCGGGCAGCTATCTCCTGGTGTTCGACACGGTGATCGACGACATGCCCGATTCCTTCTCGGCCGATAGGCCATGGGGCCCGGGCAATGGCCCCAAGGTTGCCGTCCTGGAATTCCTTGCCAAGAACAAGCGGTTCTCCGCCGATCTGTCCATTGATGACAAACTGCAGATCACGGTTGCGCCGAACGGGTTCCTGCGCTGCGTGGCCGCGCCGTGAAACGCATTCCCGTCGCCGGACCGTCGATCACTGCCAGAGAGATCGACTATGTCACGCAGGCCGTTACCTCGGCCTGGTATGGCGACGCCGGGATGTTCCATGGCCGGTTCGAGGCCGCCTTCGCCAGCCATTGCGGGCGGCGCCATGCCATCTCCCTGCCCTCCTGCACCTCGGCGCTTCACCTCGCCCTAATGGCGCTGGATATCGGGCCCGGCGACGAGGTCATCGTGCCGGACGCGACCTGGATCGCCTCGGTTGCGCCGGTACGCTATGTCGGCGCCACCTCCGTCTTCGCGGATATCGACAGAGATAGTTGGTGCCTCTCGCCAGAGGCGTTCGAAGCCGCGATCACGCCGCGGACAAAAGCGGCGATCGTGGTCGATCTCTATGGATCGATGCCGGACTGGGATCGCCTTAACGCCATCGCAGCGGCCAATGGCGTCGCTCTCATTGAAGATGCCGCGGAGGCGATTGGGTCGCGCTGGCGCGACAGGCCTGCCGGCGCCTTCGGCGTGATGTCCGCCTTTTCCTTTCACGGCTCAAAGACTCTCACCACAGGTGAAGGCGGCATGCTCGTGCTTGATGACGAGAAGCTGTTGGAGCGTGTGCAGCGCTTGCGCGATCACGGCCGGGCGCCAGGCGATACGATGTTCTTCAACGATGAGGTCGGCTGGAAATACAAGATGTCGTCCATGCAGGCCGCCCTCGGCCTGGCGCAGCTGGAGCGCGTGGACGAGCTCGTCGACGGTAAGCGACGCATCTTCAGTTGGTATCGCGAGGCTCTGTCGGACTGGAACGGCGGCAGGCTCAACCCGGATGTCGACGGTCTCTACAATTCGTACTGGATGTCGACCGTGGTGCTCGACCGCGAGATTGGCATGACAAAGGAAAAGCTGATCCCGCTGATGCGGCAAGAGGGTATCGATGTCAGGCCATTTTTCTACCCACTCAGCCAATTGCCAGCGTTCCAGGATACTCCAGAAGCAGCAATTGCCCGAGACCGAAACACGGTGGCGGCGACCGTCACGCCTTACGGCATCAACCTGCCAAGCGCCTTGAGCTTGACGAGGGACGATATCGAGCGCGTGGCTTCCGCCCTGAAAAGACTGACGCTGTGAGCGCCCTCACATCGCCCGCTTCTCCAGCGTGATCTGCAAACGGAAGCCAAGAAGCGGCCCGAGCACGGGCAGCAGCGCGTCTTCGAAGCGCAGGGTCTTCTCGGTCAAGGCCGCCGGCCATAGGCACCAGGATTTGAAGCCGCCCGAAAGCGGATAGGCCAGCAGACTGAGCCAGCGGATATCGACGACAGCCAGATCAGGAACGGCGGCGACGACCTTGTCGCGCCCCTGCTTGGAGGCAAACATCAAGGTCGGGATCGCCTGATTGGAGTCGAAGGGGTTGTTGCCCGACTGCGCTTCCGGCTTGAACGGATCGGCATCCATGATCACCGGCTCCTGGTGCAGATGCGTGTAGAACTGCTTGGCGACGACGCTCATTCCCGGCTCGATCATGGCAAGCCGCCCGCCAGGCCGCAGCACGCGTGCCGCCTCAGCCAGGAACGCCACCGGGAACTGCAGGTGGTGCAGCACGTCCAGCATCACGATTCCAGCGAAGTGATTGCTCTTCAATGGCAGGCGATGAGCGTCCGCCACCAGATCGATGCCCGGGAACGGCACGATATCGATTGAGGTGACATCGCTCCGGCCGTGCTTGAAATGGGCGGAGCCGCCGCCAATGTCGAGCAGCGGCCCATCCGGGCAGCTCGTTTCCAAGCGCCGATGGAAATCCGCATAGATCATCCGCAGCGTCGGCTTTTCGTCCCAGATCCGCTTGTGCTCGATCAAGAGATCCGCTGACGAGGCGACATCGACGGATGTCAGGTTGTCAGTGTTCAAGGCGAAACTCTCCAAATCCAGCCAAAGCTAGGTTGCCAGGCAGCAATGCGGTTCTCCGCAGCCTGGGAATCAAACGCGCTCGAGCAACTCGTTTTGCGTCAGAAACCAGCGATACGTCATCTCGATGCCCGATCGAAGATCGAAGCGCGGGCGCCAGCCCAAAGCATTCAACCGCGATATGTCGGTGCATTTCCGCGGCGTGCCGTCAGGCTTGGACGGGTCGAACACGAAGCTGCCTTCATAACCGACGACCTCCGCGATCTGCTCCGCCAACTCCCGAATGGTGACATCGACGCCGGTTCCGACATTGAGGTGCAAGGCGTCGGAATAATGCTCGACGATATGAAGGCTCGCATCGGCGAGATCGTCGACATGGAGGAATTCGCGGCGCGGGGTCCCGCTGCCCCAAATCTCGACGGCGCCGATTCCGCGCGTCTTCGCCTCATGGATCTTCCGCAGCAAGGCCGGCAAGACATGGCTGGACTTGAGATCGAAATTATCGTTCGGGCCATAGAGATTGGTCGGCATCGCCGAAATGAAGTCGCAGCCCTGCTGCAGACGATAGGATTCGGCCAGCTTGAGCCCGGCGATCTTTGCAATCGCATACCATTCATTGGTCGGTTCGAGCGAGCCGGTCAGCAGGGCCTCTTCACGGATGGGCTGATCGGCGAATTTCGGATAGATGCAGGTCGAGCCCAGGAACAACAGCTTCTCGACGCCCAGCGATGCTGCGGCGTGAATGACGTTCATGGCGATCGCGAGATTGTCGAAAAGAAAATCGGACGGATATGTCTTGTTCGCAAGGATGCCGCCGACCTTGGCCGCAGCGAGGAAAACAACCTCGGGGCGCTCCTTGGCCATCCATGCCTCAACTTCGGCCTGCCGCCGTAAATCGACATCCGCGCGACCCACGGTGATCGGCGCGATGCCGCGCGCCTCCAGGGCCCGAACCAAAGCAGAGCCGACCATGCCGCGATGGCCCGCGACCCAGACCCGCTTTCCTGCTAGGTTATAGAGCTTGTCCGGCATCAGGGCGCCTTTCCGCGAAAACTACCCTGCGGCAGATATCCCGTCGAAGAGCCGATCACAAGGACACTGTCTCCGCCCACGCACTTACCGCCCGTCCTGCGAGAGAAGCTTGGAGACGGTCTTGGACAGATCAATTTCGGGATTCCAACCCAGCTGCGATCGCGCGCGCTCAATGTCGAGAACCGCATAACGCAGGTCAAAAGGCCGTGCCGGCGCAAAATTCAGATCGAGTTTCCGGCCCGTCAAAGTCTCCAGCAAAGCAATGACATCGCATTCCGTCATGCCGTGCCCGGAGCCGATATTGAAAACACCACGTGGTCGAAACCGTGGGTCATCGAAGCGAGCAAGCAATTGCGCGAGCTGCTCGACATCGAAATAGTCACGCATATTCCGGCCATCGCCAAAAATCGTGAGAGGGCGTCCCAGGTTCATATTGCGAATAGCCGCCGCGACGAGACCATGCCCTTTGTCAAACTGCCAACGCCCAACTGGATTGGCCACCCTCAGTATCGTGACGCCCAGTTGGTCGGCCTGCGCGAAGAAGGTGAGCATGTTCTCCATCAGCAACTTCCCCAGCGCATAAGCTGTGGGCGGCGACGGCGGCGCGGTCTCGGGGATCGGGGCCTCATGCCCCCGCCCATAGATCTGCCCGCCGCTGGAGGCGAAGACGACATGGCAATCTGGATTGACGGCGCGCAACCTCACCATCAGGGCCGCTGCCTGCGCGGCCTGACCGAACTCGTGTGAAGGGTCGAGGGGGTTGGACGCGGGAAGCGAGTTCGAAGCGAGATAAACCAGCACCGTCGCGCTTTCGAGCACCCGCGGCAATTCTGGAGCATCGGCGGCCAGGGCTGCGATGCTCGGCGCATGGAGGGACAGGAAATCACGGTCGGGGTTGCGAGACACCACGCAGGCCGCAATGCCCCTGGCATGCAATTCCTGACACAGGTGACGGCCGATAAAGCCCGTCCCGCCAAAGATGCAGATGGTCAATTCAAGCACTCCGCAGAGACAGCTCGGCAAAGGCCGCGCCGCCACGAGACTGCGAGTAAGGCTGCTTTTTCATTGAGGCAACGCTTCTCTTAGCGTCCATCCAGACACCTCCCGGAAACAGCCCGCAAACGCGGGAAACCCAACTTGCAGGCAAAGCGCATTGGCCACCAGCAAACGGCGCCCCACACAACTCAAAGCGCGCGGCGCCTTGTCGATGGCGTTGACCGCCAAGCTCATGTAGGAAGGCGCGCGCCACGGCACAGCGAAATCGGCATCTGAACCATGAATTTCAAGAAATTGATCATCGCAGCGAAATTAGTTGTTGGCGCCGCGTTTATCGGTTTCATTCTCTACAAAATCGACATCAAGAATATCACCAACACCATATATAATGCCGATTTATCTTTTTTTGCATTGTCGATCATCTACCTATCCGCGGCCGTCATCTTCAATGCACTTCGTTGGGTTTTTATCAGCCGCGGCCTTTCCCATAGCGTCGAGCCGAGAATCGCGATCATCGGCTATTTCGAAGCCATGTTTTTCAACCAGATTCTCCCAACCGGCTTCGGTGGAGACGCCATTCGCATCGTCCGAGCCTATGATTCCGGTATTGTCGCAGGTTGGGCCACGATCGGCGTCCTGATCGACCGCGCCTTCGGACTGCTGGCCGTCGGACTGGTGTTGCTCGCCGCCCTCGTCAATCATAGCTCGCAGGTTGCGACGGCTCCGACATTTCCGCTGATCGCGGCCTGCGCTGCGCTCATCGTGGGTGGGGCCGCAGGAGCCGCCGGGCTGGGCATGGTCTTGCGGCCGGAAGCCCTTCCAGGCTGGACCCGGCCTTTCGTCGTCTTGCTCAAGGCCTTTGCCGATGTCTTCAAATCACCCAAAGGGTTGGGCTATGTCTTCGCCACTTTGATCGCCTCAAGTGGCCTGACAGTCGCATCGTTCATGGCCTGTGCGAACAGCCTCGGTGTCCAGGTGGGGTGGTGGGACTGCGCCATCATTCTTCAGGGCATGGTGCTTGCCTCATTGATCCCGATCTCGATCGGGGGATGGGGCCTTCGAGAAGGCGCCGCCATCATTCTTTTCGGCGCCTTGGGCATCGGTACCGAGGCAGCCGCCGCGACATCGATCCTCTTCGGCCTCGTCTTGACCGTGGTGGGCCTGATCGGGGCGGCGGTCTGGATGTTCAGCGGCTATCGCCGCGTCGATCTGGCAGCGCGCCTGAACTCCATCAAATCAGCTGAAAAGACTTGAGCGCAGCCGCGCGCGGTCGCAGTTCCAACCGGCTCTTCTTCCCGATCAAGCCGCTCTGACGGCCACTTCGCGAAGAGCCCCATTGGATGGAGGCTGCGCAAGGACCTGTTCCCAGGTGATCGCGCGATGATCGCTTGAAGCAGCGAGGGTGATATCGCGATCGGGCATCAGAAGCGCCAGCGCCTCGAGCGCCCCTCGCGGCATCCATACGGTCAGCCGGTATCGCCACATCCGATAAGCCAGTATCCCGGCTTGAAGCATCGTCACGCCAACAGTCTTCGCGAGCGCCTGCAGTGCGCCGGGCACGGCGTTGACGGCATCGACGGCGCAAAACCTCTCGCGCACGAGCATCGAGCCGCCCTGTTGCTGGACGCCGTTCAACGCCGAGACGGACTGGCCGTGGACCGTGTAGTCGTACAGTGCTTCTTCAACCATGGCGGGCTTGAAGAAACGCAGCCAAATCCCCCAAAGCGCATAGTCCTCGCAATGAGCGGTCCTGGGGTCATGGGAATAGCCGCCCAGCAATTGATAGATGTCTCGCCGGGCGAGCACGCTGCCATGAGGAAAGGGGCAGCCAATCTCGACAAAGAATTTCAGAATGCCACCCCAGTCGCCCGGGCGCACATGAGTTTCGAGCGGCCTCCCTGCAGGCGTCACCAGTGTCATGCCCGTCGCGGAAATCGTCAGGTCGGGGTCTTGCAGGAACTGCTCGAATTGCTTTTCGATCTTACCCGGCAGCCATTTATCGTCCGCATCCAGCCGCGCGATGTAGGGATGGTGGCTGCTCGCAAGGCCACGGTTCAAGGCGTGGACGAGCCCGCCATTGCGACCGGCCCGCACAAATCGAACCTCCTGCACAAGAGCTGGCGAACCGATCCGGGAGGAAAGGCTGGCGATCGGCACGGGGCTGCCGTCATCGACGATCAGGGTCTCATATGCTCCCGGGAAACGCTGATCGCGGATCGATTCGATCGACCGACGCAGCAAGCGGAGATTCTCCGTGCTCGGCTCCTCGAAATACACCGGAAGCAGAACGGTGGTACCCAGATTCTGGTCCCGCCTCATCTTCGGTTCTCGGTCATTTGGCTTTCGAAAATGGAGCGGACCTCGACGAGACGCTCGACCTCCGCAGGCGATAATGCCGCCCTTTCCTCGAAATCGAATGCGGCGAGATCGCGGACGAACCGCTTCAGGCCAAGTCGCCTGGCGGTGAGGAGGCCTTTTTCAAGAACCATCCTCTCGCATTGTTCGAAATGCTCCTGGTTTCGCTTTTCCTTCTGATTGCCGTCTCCGATGATCCGATACTCGCAGAGAACCTCAGGCAGCAGAAAGAACCGAGCCCCTGCATCCAGCAGGCTCACCAGGAAGTCCCAGTCTTCGAGATAGTCGATATCCTCCTGGAATCTCAGCGGGTTCGCAGTCAGAAATGCCGTCCGCATCGCATAGCAATGAATCGGGATGAAATTTCCGGCGACGAGAGCGCTCACCGGCAGTTGCTGATGCCCCGGCTGCGGCGGATTCCACGGCACACGGCTGTTGGCGAGGGCCACGCCGACATCGCAGCCCGTCCGGCTGAGCAGAGCGGCCAGACGCTCGGCGTAGAGCGGATAGATGATGTCGTCGTCATCGAGGAAGAAGGCGAAATCATAGGCGCCGGCATTGGCTCTCACATAGTCCAATCCGACATTCAGCGGGTAGCCTCGGCGCCGCTCCCTGTCGGGCGCTCCAATCACCAGCGCGTCCAGCTGTTGGGAGGCGAGCCATGCTCGCACCTGCGCCTCGACATCGTCTCCGCCGTGGACAACGACACAGGGACGCGTGCTGACGGTCTGGTCGAGCACCGACGCAACCGTTTCCGCGAGCAGGTGGAGACGGCTGCCTTGAGTGCGGATGATACAAAGGCCCGCAGTCAGCGGGCCTGCCAGCGGGGCGCCGCGATCATCGGACTGCCCGGCTAGCTGTTGCGCAAACAGATTCAGGAACCCGCGCATCGCACGCGCTGTCGACAGCGAGGGATTGGCCGCGGCTGCCTTGCAAGCGGAGGCCGGCAGCCAGCGGTGGCGATGCAGGTATTCGGGAATGACCAGGACCGGCTCATCCAGGGCAACCCGCAGCAAGGCCTCATAATCGATTGCGCGATCATCGGCCTCGCCTTCCCGATTCAAAGGTAGATCGCAGCGAACCGCCACGAACTGGCCGGGCGCCAGCCCGCTTTCAAACAGTCGATCGGGACTTGCGTTGCGATTGCGCCGCAGCACCTCGCCATCCCCGGCGATATCGACGGGGCTGGCCAGAATGGACCGGCATCTCGGGAAATGGGCACTATAGAAATCCAGGGCCGCGGTAGCGTGGACCTCGATCTCATCGGCTTCCTCGAGGCTGAAATGCCACTCCGCCCCGGCCTTGAGGAGCGCTTCCTTCAGGCTCCCCCCTGCACCATGCGATGACGCGCTCTCCAGCTCCACGACGAAAGCCGACATATCGGCCGGAAACAGATCAAGGGCGGATTCGGAGTTGAGGTCGGCAACCCCGCCGACGACGATCCAGGTGATCCTCCGCACCCCAACCGCCTCGTAGTCCCTGCCCATCAGCGCCTTCACCGAGGCTGCACATGAACGGAAATGCTCCGTCTCCCCGGCACGGACGGTCACGATCGCGTAGCGCGGCACTGCCTGGCTGCAACGCGCATCCCGGTGCGGCTCCGTTTTCGCAAATGCGCGGCGGATCAGCTCGACTGGCGCCGCCTTCCGCAGAATCTCGATCGTCTGCGCTGGCGGGCGAATGCCGTATCGCCGCGTCAATTCGCTGGTCGCGGCGTGGAAACGCATGTCGCTGGCGAGTTGATCGTCCGGCGTGACGAGACGCGGCGCGAAACGCTCGTCCTCGGCCAGAACACGGCCGCCATACCAGCTGCCATTGAACCAGCCATCCGGCTCGCTTCCCTCCAGCAGGGGCTCACGGGCCTGTGCCCGGGCCATCAGAACAGCATCGGCATCCGATTTCAGTGGATCATTGGCGCGCTGCCCAGTCTCCGACTGCGCGCCGCTCACAATGGAATGCACGAACGGATCGAGGCCGAGGAAAGCCAGAATCGGCCTTTCGCTCGCATAGCGGTCCGGATCGAAATCCGGGCTAGGCCAGCGCCCCTTCGCCGCTCCGAACTGGAGATA
The DNA here is from genome assembly GCF_964252745.1 of Allobosea sp. LjRoot9. Lineage (NCBI taxonomy): Bacteria > Pseudomonadati > Pseudomonadota > Alphaproteobacteria > Hyphomicrobiales > Alloboseaceae > Allobosea > Allobosea sp. LjRoot9. The sequence goes on from NZ_CAXUPC020000002.1 coordinate 790,812, forward strand.
GTCACGAATGGGCTCCAAGCCCGAAGCTGCCGCCTCAGGATAGGCCTGGCGGTACCAGGCCGCATCGAACAGGCCGGATTCCGCAATGATGCGCTCAAGCCCGGACAGGTGGCGCTCGTCCCACCAAAGCCTGAGCCTTTCCGGCAGAAGCCGCCTGACCAGCCTCCGCTGAAAGCTCATCCGCCTGAGGTAAAGAACCCGCCGAAGGCCAGCAGTGGTGCGTCGCGCCTCCTCCATGCGTTGCTTGGTTTCATGGAGTTCAAGCAGCACCTGCTCGAGCCGTGCGGATAGCAGGTCCGAGCTCGACACAAGGCGCCGCCGCAGCTCCGATCGTTCAGCGTGCCTGCGCTGCTCGGCGCGAACACGCTCAAGCTCGGCTGCAGGAGCCTGCTCGCCTCCGCGAGCACCCTCCGGCGGAGGGACCGAGCCGACGCCACAGGCCGTATCGCGATGGGCGCCGCAGCTCTCGGCATCCTTCGGCGCTTGGCCGTTCACGGCGCTGACGTCCAAGTCGAGGTTCCTTCGGTAGGCATGTCGATTTCCAGGACGGCCAAGCCCCATCGATAGTAGCTGTCCATTACCCGATCAATACCTTTAGCAACAAACGGACAAGTAAGAATAAACCAATAGCTTTTCAGCTGCTGCTATCGAATTTCGCCGCGGAAAATCGAGCTCTCATAGCCGCGAAGCGCATTATAAGCGCCGGAACGCGGCAATCTCGACGGGTTTGATTGCTGAAAGCAGCGCGCCATTGCAAGAACATGACGTACCAACCCAGCCGCTCCCGCATCCGGCATCACCGGCAGCCAACCCTGCACTGCTTTGGGCCTCCAACATCATGAAGGCATCAGCAATAGCGGCGCCCGTGAGATGCCCTCCAGAGCATGAACCGCATTCGCCCTCCGATCTTGCCAGTCAGGGGCGATCTATGGTCTGACGCGCTCCAAAGGCGTATTGCCGCCGGACCCGACCCCGGAGGAGAACCAACATATGCGATTTATCGCGCTCGGCTCTGCCGATGTCGCCGGCGGTTTCAACTCCTGGCGCATGTGGTGGATGCTCGCGAAGAACGATGTCGCTCGCCGCTACCGGCGCTCGCGGATCGGGCAGCTGTGGCTGACGCTCAGCATGGCGGTCACCGTGCTGGGCATGGGCCTCGTCTACTCGCTGCTCTTCAACACGCCGATCGCATCCTACCTGCCCCATGTCGGCGTCGGGCTGGTGCTGTGGGGCATGATTGCCGGCATCATGACCGAGAGCTGCCTGAGCTTCACCGAGAACGAGAACATCATGCGGCAGATCGCGTTGCCGCGCTTCACCTATCTGCTGCGCACGATCGCCCGTAATCTTCTGGTTTTCGGCCACAACCTCATCATTCTGCCGATCGTCTTCGTGGCTTGCGGAACGGCGATCAACGCGAACATGTTCCTGTTCCTGCCCGGCCTGCTCCTCGTGCTCGCCAACCTCGCTTGGGTCGGCTACCTGCTCGCCATCCTGTCGGCACGTTTTCGCGATATCCCACAGATCATCCAGAGCCTGATTCAGGTCGCGTTCTTCGTGTCGCCAGTGGTCTTCAAGCCGTCGCAGCTCCCCCCCAATCATCCGGTCCTGATCCTGAACCCGTTCGCGAGCATGCTCGACGTGATGCGCGAGCCCCTGCTCGGACACCTGCCCAGCCTCACCGCCTACGCCATCCTGCTCGGACTCCTGATCGTCGGATGGCTCGTTTCGCTGGCCTTCGCAGGCAAGTACTCACACCGCGTCGTCTACTGGCTCTGAGGGCCTCATGGCACATATCGTTCTGGACAAGGCGAGCGTCGAGCTCGCCGTCTATAATTCTCGCGGGCGTGCGCTCAAGCACGAGCTCTTCCGCCGCACGGTCGGGGGCGGCGTCGAGGACCGGCGCGATTCCAGCGTCCAGGTCGTCAAGGCACTGCGCGAGGTCAGCTTCGAGGCCCGGGATGGCGACCGGATCGGGCTCATCGGCGGCAATGGCGCCGGCAAGACCACGCTGCTGCGCGTCCTGAGCCGCGTCTACCCACCGACCAGCGGGCGCGCCGAGATCGACGGGCGCGTATCCTCCCTGATCGACCTCTCCATGGGGATGGACACCGACGCGACCGGCTATGAGAACATCATCATGCGCGGCGTCATGCTCGGCCTTCACCGCAAGCAGGCCGAGGCGATAACGCAGGATGTCGAGGAATTCAGCGAACTCGGCGAGTTCCTCGACCTGCCGATCCGCACCTATTCCAGCGGCATGATGCTGCGCCTGGCATTCGCCGTCAGTACCGCGGTGCAACCCGACATCCTGATTCTGGACGAGGTGATCGGCGTGGGCGACGCCGCTTTCGCGGAGCGGGCCGAACTGCGCATGCACAACATGATCAGCAATGCCAACATCGTCTTCCTCGCATCCCATAGCGACGAGACGATCAAACGCTTCTGCAACCGGACGCTCTGGATGAAATCCGGAACCCTCATGGCGGACGGAACGCCCGAAGAGGTTCTGGCCGCCTATCACGCCGACGGACATCACGCTGCCGGCGAATAAAGCAGGGTGGAGGCCCCCGAACAGCCAGTCCATTTCGCTTTCCCGCCCCGCTTCCCCAACGCCACCCTTCATGCAAGGTTGCGCGTCGGGTTTTGCCTGCACGGGAGCGCGCCATGGGTTGGGTCATTCTGGGGCTGCTCGCAGCCGTCGTCGTCTACCTGATCATCACCTATAACGGCCTGGTCGCGATGCGGCAGCGCGTCGGCCAGGCTTTCGCCGACATCGATGTGCAGCTGAAGCAGCGGCACGACCTGATCCCGAACCTGATCGAGACGGTGAAGGGCTATGCCGCCCATGAGCGCGGCACGCTCGATGCCGTGATCGCGGCGCGCAACGCGGCCCAGGGCGCAACCGGCGTGCATGCGCAGGCTGCCGCCGAACAGCAATTATCGGGCGCCGTCGGCCGGCTCCTGGCGCTGGGCGAGGCCTATCCCGATCTCAAGGCCAGCGCCAATTTTCAGCAGCTCCAGGTCGATCTCGGCAATGTCGAGGACAAGCTCGCAGCGGCGCGACGCTTCTTCAACAATGCGGTCGGCGAATTCAACGGCGCGATCCAGGCTTTTCCGGCCGTGCTGTTTGCCCCGCAAATGGGCTTCACGCCGCGCGAGTTCTTCGATGTCGGCGAGGCGGCGCGGACCCAGCTCGATGCGCCACCGACCGTGAAGTTCTAGAGACGGGCCAGAACAACCGGCAAACGGGGCGGCGGCGATGGTCGGCCAGGCCTTCGGGCTCTACACACATCAGCGCAACAACCGGATCCGCTCCGGTTTCCTGCTCGTCGGGCTGTTCCTGCTGGTCTACCTGACCTGCTGGGGCCTGATCCTGGTCGGCTACGGCTATGGCGGCGTGCCGCGCGGGCGCAGCGCCTTCAGCGAGGCGACGCGATTGTTCTGGTCGTGGTGGCCCTTCATCACGATCGCCACCGCGGCCTGGATCTTCATTGGCTTTCGCATCAATGTCGGGCTGATCGGCGCTGCGGCCGGCGCGACCGAGGTGTCGCGGGAGGACAACCCCAAACTCTACCGGATGCTGGAGAATCTCTGCATCTCGCGCGGCCTGACCATGCCGAAGCTCGCCATCGTCGAGAGCGAGGCGCTCAACGCCTTCGCCAGCGGCGTCAACGACAAGCAGTTCACCGTCACGGTGACGCGCGGCCTGCTCGACCAGCTCGACGACGCCGAGGTCGAGGCGGTGCTCGCCCATGAATTGACCCATATCCGCAATGGCGACGTCAAGCTGATGGTGATCGCTGTCGTCATCGCCGGCGTGATCTCCTTCGTGGGCGAAATCATCTTCCGCAATCTCGGGCGCGTGCGGGTCTCCTCTGACGACGCCAAGAAGGGTAATTTCGTCGCGATCCTGATCGGTTTCGCGGTGATCGCGATCTCCTGGCTGCTCGCCGTGCTGATCCGGCTCTCTTTGTCGCGGGCGCGCGAATATCTGGCGGATGCAGGTGCGGTCGAATTGACCAAGAACCCCGATGCGATGATCTCGGCGTTGCTCAAGATCGCCGGCCGCGCCGATATCGACGGCGTGCCGTCGGGCGTGATGGATATGTGCTTCGAGAACGATCCCGACGATTTCGCCGATTTGTTCTCGACCCACCCCTCCATCACCAAGCGCGTGCAGGCGCTGGTGGAGACCGCCGGTGGGCGCGTGCCGATGATGCCGCCGCAGCCGCCCAAGCTGGCGGACCGGCAGACCCTGCCGGCCATGGTCGAGGAATCCGCCGCACGCGGTCCCTGGGCGCGGCCACCGCAGGGCTAAAGCGTTTTCGAGCGAAGTGGACGCCGGTTCCCCCGCGACAAACGCGAAGCGTTTGCGCGGAGAAAACGCGTTAGAACAAAGAGCGAGAGCAATTGAACGATCCGATCGGATCGGACATTGCTCTATTGTCAACGGCCTCCAGCCCTGACAGATGGCGTTGTCCTCCGCCGTCATTCCGGGACATGGCGAAGCCATGGGCCCGGAACCCAGAACCACTGAGTGTCCTCGCGAAGCGACCCGGCTGCCCGTGCCTTCTCAGGCAGCGGCATCGGTTCTGGGTTCCGGGCTCGATCCTTCGGATCGCCCCGGAATGACGGAGCAGCCTCAACCATAAGTCGGCGTCAAACGCCGTCAGTATAATCAGCCCCGCGCGATCAATTTACCCGGATCGATCTCGAAGACCAGCGGGTAGAAGGTCTCCCAGCGGCTCCAGCGTTGCGAACCCGCCTCGCTGACCGCCCAGAGCCTGCCGTCAGTGGCGCAGCCGAGATCCTCGATGCCGCCCGGCGCCGCATAGCTCGCCAGCACGGCGCCGCTGCGCGGGTCGAGCCGATGCAAGGCGCCCTGCCTGTTTCCGGCACTTTCCGAAATCCAGAGCCCACCCGAGCGATCGAAGGTCGCGCCCTGGGCCAGGAGCGGCAGAGGCAGGCGCCGGGCGGCATCTGCGGGGCCGAGCGGCTCACTGCCTCCTTCGAGGATGCGCGCCAGCGGGATGGCATAGAGCGTAGCCTCGCCCTGGCGGCGAAACGGGCCGAACCAGAGCGCATCGCCATCGCAGGCCAGGAAGGAGGGGCCCATCGCCTTGTCGACGCGTCGCTCCCCGATGATGGCGGGACTGCCGCTGCGGAGCGAAGCCGGGAGATCGAGCGCCAGAAGCCGGCCGGAATTGGCGACGAAGAGCGTCGTGCCGCGTGCCGCCAACCCGCCGGGATGGCCATAGGTTTCAGGCAGATCGAAACTGCCGGCAAGCCGGCCATCGCCTTGCGCCAGGCGAAACACCCGGGAGAGGCCATTGTCCTGTCTGGGATCGACGCTGCGATAGGCCGCGACGAGGATCTCAGCTCCTGTCACGGTCAGCCCCTGCGGCACATAGCCCTCATTCAAGCCGGGCGCCCAATAGCGCCTGCCGATGGCCTGTGCGTTGGGGACGAGGCTCGGCGGACGCTGGTCGTAGCGTGGCGGCTCGCCGGCGATGACAGGGCGATCCTGGGCGCGAGAAAGGCTTGCGCAGAGCAGGCCCGCAGTTGCGCCGGACACGAAGCTCCTGCGATCCGGCAAACTCTTGCTATCCGACAAGCCCGCCATGGCGTGCTCAGCAACCGTCCTTGGCCCAATCGAGGGCTTCCTCAAGCCGGTCATCCCCCCAGAACAGTTCCCCATCCTCGGTGACGAAGGTCGGCGCCCCGAAGATGCCGATCGACTTGGCATATTCGGTCTCGGCCTTGAGACGGCCCTTGACCTCCTCGCTGCGGGAGGCCGCGTAGGCGACGCCGGGATCGGCGCCTGCCGCCTTGAGCGCAGCGTTCAGCACGGCCTCTTCGGCAATGTTCCTGCCCTCGCAGAACTGCGCTCGGAACAGCGCCTTCGAGAAGGCCGGCATCCAGCCGGCCTCGCGCCCTGCGAGCGCGAGCCGCGCCGCGATCAGCGAATTCTGCGGGAAGGTCTCGGGCCGCACGAAGGTGAGCCCGTGGCGGCCGCCGCGACGAGCCATGTCGCGCCACATATAGCGGCCCTTATTGGGGAACAGATTGAACGGTGACGTCGTCCAGCCCTGCGCAGCGAAGATTGGCCCGAGCAGAAAGGGGCGCCAGCGCAGTGTCACGCCAGCCTCCTCCGCCAGAGCCTCGATCCGCAACGCACTCAAGCAGGAATAGGTCGATGCGAACTCGTACCAGAAGTCCAGAACAGGACGCTTCGGCATTCAGCCTCCAAGTCGATGATCTAGGTTGAAATCGCGCGTCCGGAGCTTCGGCTTCCAGACATCCAACTGCAAGGGCAGTCGGTGCGGTCTGTCGCTCGCGATGGGCGTCATCAACACCGATCCATCACGGGAAGACGCGGGATCGATCAGAAGGTTCCGATTGCTTCGCCGCTGAGGCTGCGATAGTGCGCCATTGCGTTCAAAACGCGGCCCGACGGGACGCGGGAGCGCGCAGCAACAGGAAGATTGCCCGATGTCCGATAAAAGCGTGAAGAAGGTCGTTCTCGCCTATTCCGGCGGCCTCGACACCTCGATCATCCTGAAATGGCTGCAGACCACCTATCGATGCGAGGTCGTGACCTTCACCGCCGATCTCGGCCAGGGCGAGGAACTCGGACCGGCGCGCGACAAAGCGCTGCTGCTCGGCATCAAGCCCGAGAACATCTTCATCGAGGATCTGCGCGAGGAATTCGTGCGCGACTACGTCTTCCCGATGTTCCGCGCCAATGCCGCCTATGAGGGCGTCTATCTGCTGGGAACCTCGATCGCGCGCCCGCTGATCGCCAAGAAGCTGATCGAGATCGCCGAAAAGCTCGGTGCCGACGCCGTCTCCCATGGCGCGACCGGCAAGGGCAACGATCAGGTCCGCTTCGAATTGACCGCCTATGCGCTGAAACCCGACGTCGTGGTGATCGCGCCCTGGCGCGAATGGGACATGCGCTCGCGCGAACAGCTCCTGGCCTTTGCCGAGCAGCACCAGATCCCGATCGCCAAGGACAAGCGCGGCGAAGCGCCGTTCTCGGTGGACGCCAACCTGCTGCACGCCTCCTCGGAAGGGAAGGTTCTGGAGGATCCCGCGCAGGAAGTGCCGGACTATGTCTATTCCCGCACGATCTCGCCGGAGGACGCGCCGGACAAGCCGACCGTGATCTCGATCGAGTTCGAGAAGGGCGATGCAGTCGGCATCGACGGCGAGAAGCTCTCGCCCGCGACGCTGCTCGCCAGGCTCAACGATCTCGGCCGCGACAACGGCATCGGCCGGCTCGACCTGGTCGAGAACCGCTTCGTCGGCATGAAGTCGCGCGGCATGTACGAGACGCCCGGCGGCACGATCCTGGCCGTCGCGCATCGCGCCATCGAATCGATCACGCTCGATCGCGGTGCGGCCCATCTCAAGGACCAGATCATGCCGCAATATGCGGAGCTGATCTATAACGGCTTCTGGTTCTCGCCGGAGCGCGAGATGCTGCAGGCGCTGATCGACAAGAGCCAGGAATTCGTCGCCGGCTCGGTGCGCCTCAAGCTCTACAAGGGCGGCGTCCACGTCATCGGCCGCTCCAGCCCGTATTCGCTCTACGACCAGGATCTCGTGACCTTCGAGGAAGGCGCCGTCGCCTATGACCACCGCGACGCGGCCGGCTTCATCAAGCTGAACGCGCTGCGGCTGCGCACGCTCGGCCAGCGCAAGAAGAAGCTGGGGCTGTGACGATCAGCTGAAGCGCGGTGTCATCCCGCACGCGCCGCGGCACGAAGTGCTGCTGCGCAGATGCGGGACCGCGCGACGCGTAAATTCCGTTAACCCGCCAGATCATTCCAATCCGGATTGTCGCGCTCGATCAGCGCGACTTTCCATGCTCTGCGCCACTTCTTGATGACCTTCTCCCGTTCGATCCCCTGCGACGGATCATCGAAAGTCTCGACGTAGACGAGGCGGTCGATGTTGTACTTCGCCGTATGACTGGAGAATTGGTGGCTCTTGTGCTCCGCAACGCGACGTTCAAGATCATTGGTGAAGCCTACATAAAGCGGACCATTCTTGCGGGTCGCGAGGATGTAGACGGCGTAGATGCGGGCGATCATGCGAACTCCGTCGCGGATGGCGAGGGAGTTTAATCCTGCTTGCGGTCCCGTGTCTGCGCAGCGGCACTGCGCGCCGCAGCGCGCACGGGATGACACTGCGTATGTGAACCACCGCCCCATTCGCGCGTTGAGCCTGCACCCCTCCCCCGAGTGCACCTCATGAAGCGCCTGACTCTCCCTGCCCTGCTGATCGCGACATGCCTTGCCGCGCCGGCGCTCGCCCAGACCGCGCCGACCGCCGGACCAACCTCCGGCACGCCGCCGGAGAAGCCGGCCTCGACCGAAATCGCCTCCTGCAAGACGACGGCGCTTCACACGATCTCGGCCAAGGATCCGGAGATCAAGGACATCTATATCGACGAGGATGGGGCGACGATCGCCACCGCCGAAACCAAGGTCGAGGACACGCCGATCACGCGCATCATCATGGGCGAGGCCTATCTGCGCACCGATCGATCGGACAAGCCGCGCCGCTTCCTCTGCCTGCTCGGCGAGAAGGGCAAGGTGCTGCTGACCTTCTTCACGGTGCGGTAAGACCCGAGCGCGGCCGCAGAGCCGGCGCGTTAAAGCGTTTTCAAGCGAAGCACCAGTTCGCCTGAAAACGCGCTAAAATAAAAATCTAGGGCTATTTCTGGTCGATGACCCTGGTCAAGGGCCTGTCCTTGCCGTCGGCGAGCTCCTCGTGCCAGGCACCGTCCTTGTCCTGATAGACGATGCCGTCGGTCGTGCCGGCCAGGGTCTGCCGCGCCGCCGCGCTCGTCGCGGCCTTGAGAGCGGCATCATGCGTGCGAAACGTCTCGGACAAGGCGTCGCCGACCCTGTAGGCCCAGCCGCCATCATGCTCGACAACTTCATATCTGACCGTGACCATCGCGCGTCTCCTGTTTCGACAAGTGAACTGCGGTCCGTCGTTCCTGTTCCTAGAGCCGGATGATTTCAGATCGGATCACCAAGTGATCCGTTCTGAAATCTGAATCCGTCTCTCATCAAGAAGTTAGAGCAGGATCAATGCGAAAAACCGGTTCCCACTTTTTCGCATCCTGCTCTAGCAGCCGCCTACCTCTACTCGCCCGCGGCGCTATCGGCAGCGCGCAGGCCGTCCAGCACCGGCATCGAGGTGATGTTGTAGCCGGCATCGACATGGTGGATGTCGCCGGTCACACCGCCGGAGAGATCCGAGAGGTAATATAGCGCCGAGCCGCCGATCTCCTCCAGCGAAACCGACTTGCGCAAAGGCGAGTTGGCGCGCTGCCAGGAATACATGGCGCGTGCATCCGAAATGCCGGCGCCGGCCAGCGTCCGCACCGGCCCGGGCGAGAGCGCGTTCACGCGGATGCCCTTGGGCCCGTAATCGGCCGCGAGATAGCGCATGCTGGCCTCCAGCGCGGCCTTGGCGACGCCCATGACATTGTAGTTCGGCATCACCCGGGTCGAGCCGCCATAGGTCAGCGTGATCATGCTGCCGCCCTTGGGCATGCGCTGCGCCGCGCGCTTGGCGACCTCGGTGAAGGAGAAGCAGGAGATCACCATGGTGCGCGAGAAATTCTCGCGGCTGGTGTCGGCATAAAGCCCCTTCAATTCGTTCTTGTCGGAGAAGCCGATGGCATGGACGACGAAGTCCAGCGTGTTGCGTTCCGGATCGCCGCCCCAGGCTTCGTCGAGCGCGGCGAAGGTCGCATCGACCGTGGCGATGTCCTCGACATCGCAGGGCAGGACGAGCTTCGAGCCGATGCTGTCCGCCAGCGGCTTGACCCGCTTGCCGAGCGCATCGCCCTGATAGGTGAAGGCCATCTCGGCGCCATGCGCGTGCAAGCTGCGCGCGATGCCCCAGGCGATCGAGTTCTGGTTGGCGACACCCATGACGAGGCCGCGCTTGTTGTGCATGAGGGGGAGCATGGGGATATCCCGAGAGGTCAGCGTCGAGGACTTGTCAAACGGCAGTATCAGTCAAAGCGCTTCAATGAACACGCGAGCGCCCGGAATCATGCAAGCGCCCGAGACGGGCGCCAGCACTATAAATGCTTCTTCACCGCTGCTGCGGTATCCTTGGACGAGGCCAGCGGCACGATCTCGAAGCGGGCGAGATCGGCCCATTCCAGCACCCATTCCTGCAGCAGCGTGACGTCGTCGCATGCCATGATCTGGAAGCAGCGGGCGAAGTCGGCGGAAATCCAGCTATCGACATAGGTCAGGCCTTCGGGCGCCAGGCGGCCGCGCTCGTGGAAGCGGGCATAGATCTCTTTCACCCGGGCCTGGTCGAAATGCTCGATCACCATGAAGAGCATGGGACGTTACGCCTCCAGCCGCTTCATCACGATCGTGGCGTTGGTGCCGCCAAACCCGAAGGAGTTCGACAACACGCAGCCGAGGCCTGCATTGTCGATGCGCTTGCGCACGATCGGCATGTCGGCGAAGGCGGGGTCGAGCTCCTCGATATGGGCGCTCTCGCAGATGAAGTCGTTGTTCAGCATCAAGAGCGAGTAGATCGCCTCCTGAACGCCGGTCGCGCCGAGCGAATGGCCGGTCAGCGACTTGGTCGCCGAGATCGGCGGAGCCTTCTCGCCGGCCCCGAAGACCTCGCGGATCGCCTCGATCTCCTTGGCGTCACCGACCGGGGTCGAGGTGCCATGCGGGTTGATGTAGTCGACCTTGGCCTTGACGGTCTCCAGCGCCATCCTCATGCAGCGCACCGCGCCCTCGCCGGACGGGGCGACCATGTCGTAGCCGTCCGAGGTCGCGCCATAGCCGACGATCTCGCCATAGATCTTGGCGCCGCGCGCCCTGGCGTGCTCCAGTTCCTCCAGCACGACGACGCCGGCGCCGCCGGCGATGACGAAACCGTCGCGCTTGACGTCATAGGCGCGCGAGGCGCGCGACGGCGTCTCGTTGAAGTCCGACGACATCGCGCCCATGGCGTCGAAGAGCACGGACAAGGTCCAGTCGAGCTCCTCGCAGCCGCCGGCGAAGATGACGTCCTGCTTGCCCCACTGGATCAATTCATAGGCATTGCCAATGCAGTGATTGGAGGTCGCGCAGGCCGAGGAGATCGAATAATTCACGCCCTTGATCTTGAACCAGGTCGCGAGCGTAGCCGAGGCGGTCGAGGACATGCCCTTGGGCACGGCGAAGGGGCCGACCTTCTTGGAGGAGCCGCTTTCGCGCGCCTTGTCATAGGCGTCGATCAGGGCACGCGTGGAAGGGCCGCCCGAGCCCATGATGATGCCGGTGCGCTCATGGCTGACCTCGGGCGTCTCGAGGCCCGAATCGAGGATCGCCTGCTCCATGGCAACCTGGTTCCAGGCCGAGCCGCCGCCATGGAAGCGCATGGCGCGCCGGTCGAGCACGGTCGCCGGGTCGAGCGTCGGCGCGCCGCCGACGCGGCTGCGGAAGCCGTGCTCGGCGAATTCAGGCATGAAGGAGATGCCCGATTTGGCCTCGTGCAGCGAGGACAGCACTTCCTGCGTATTGTTGCCGATGGACGAGACGATACCCATCCCGGTGACCACAACGCGTCTCATGCTCGCTTCTCCAGCTCGATATCTCATGCGGCCGGCGCTCCAGGGCCCCGGCTCTTTTCTGTCGTCACCGCGCAAATGGACCGCGCGGCAGGCGCACGCAAGGCTGTGCGGCGCTTTTCCTCAAGCGGTTTCGGGCTTGAACAGGCCGACGCGCATGTCGCTGACCGTATAGATCCGCTTGCCGTCGGCCTCCAGCCAGCCATCGGCGATGCCGAGCACGAGTTTCGATTTGAAGACGCGCTTGAACTCGACGCCGTAGACCACCTGCTTGACTGATGGCAGCACCTGGTCGGCGAACTTGACCTCGCCGACGCCCAGCGCCCGGCCCCGGCCGGGCAGGCCGAGCCAGCCCAGGAAGAAGCCGGTGAGCTGCCAGAGCGCATCCAGGCCAAGACAGCCCGGCATCACCGGATCGCCCTTGAAATGGCAGTCGAAGAACCAGAGGTCGGGGCGCACATCGAGCTCGGCGCGCACCAGGCCCTTGCCGTTGGGGCCACCGGTTTCGCTGATCTCGACGATGCGGTCGACCATCAGCATGGGCGGCAGCGGCAATTGCGCATTACCGGGCCCGAACAGCTCCCCGCGACCGCAGGCGAGGATCTCCTCGTAGCTGAATGACGATTGCCGCTCCATTCTCGTTCCGCTCCGTTCCGTTCCGGCCGTCAGGGACGGCGGTTCATCTGATCTCGCGCCGTGCCTAACACGGCGCTGCGCGGGAACGGAAGGGCGCAGGCGCAGCGATTCCGGCAAAGTCAGGGACGGCGCCAACCTTCGAAGGCTGTGACGGCCGCCACGAGCATCAGCAAAACCCCAACCGCCCGGCCGATCAGGAGCGTCGCATGAGGCCGCGCCGCGAGAGCCCCGCGCCCTCCGCCCGCCACGACAGCCAGCGAACCATAGACCAGCGCCTGCGTCAGCGCGATGATCAGGCTCAAAATGGCTGCCTGGAGCCAGATCCGCCCCGCTTCGGGCTTCAGGAACTGTGGAAACACCGCGAGCATGAACAGATAGGCCTTTGGATTCAGCAGATTGGTCAGCGCCCCCTGGCTGAAGATCGTCCAGGCCGTTCGCCGCTCGGCAGGCTCGACCCTGCCCAGCGCGGCGCCGTTCCGGAACAAACAAAAACCGAGCCAGGCAACATAGGTGGCGCCAAGCAACAGCATGATGTTGAAGGCGGCAGGCACGAGCTGCAGCACGATGCCGACGCCGAGCACGCCGATGACGACGTGGCAGATTCCCGCCGCGATGACACCGCCTGTCGCGAAGAATCCGCCGCGGCGCCCCCCAGCGAGCGAATTCGCCAGCACGAACGCCATATCCATGCCCGGCACGATGACGATGCCGAGAACGAGCGAGAAAAACAGCCAGAGATAGCTCGTATCGGACATGGCGCCGCTCCCGGTGGACCGGAGCATTGCGACAGCTTGCCTCACGAAGCTGTCAGGAGGCGCGCGCCATCCGGAAAACGGCCTCAAGCTTGCGGGGCACGGGCTGAAGCCTTACATCAGTTATAATCTATTCGCGACGCAGCATCCGCGTCAGCCAACCCTATGAAGAGGCCCGCCCAAGGCATGACCGATCTGATTTCCCAGGACCAGGGCTACGGATCGAGCGCGCGACAAGGCTGCCCGTTCCATGATGTGCGCCAGCGCCTGCGGCGCGTGGGCTTGCGTCCGACCCGCCAGCGCGTCTCTCTGGGCTGGCTCCTGTTCGCCAAGGGCGACCGGCATGTCAGCGCCGAGATGCTCTATGAGGAGGCGATGAAGGCGCGCGTGCCGGTTTCACTCGCCACTGTCTACAACACGCTGCACCAGTTCACCCAGGCCGGCCTGCTGCGCGAACTCGCGATCGACGGCGCCAAGACCTATTTCGACACCGACAACAGCGAGCACCATCATTTCGTGGTGGATGGCGAGAACACGGTGATCGACATCCCGGCCTCGGCGGTGGACGTCGCCGAACTGCCGGAGCCGCCCGAGGGTTACGAGATCGCCCGGGTCGATGTCGTGGTGCGCCTGCGCAAGATCGCCAACTGAGGCAGAGGCCCCTTCGCCTAACAGGACAAGCGCGGCAAGAAGGGCGCCTCCGACGTCGTGGCGATACCGAGATTCGCGCGCCTGCGTCCGCCTCCCCTAGTCGATCTTCTCATTGGGGTAGACGCCCCAGAGCCGGTCCTGGCGGAGATAGCCCTCGACCTTGCCGATGCCGACACGGCACCAGGCATTGCCGCAGCTCGCGACATTGGTGATGACGCCCGACTGAAGCTGCGCCACCACGGCCGATTTCTCATCGGCGGAGGCGCGCAAGGTGAAGGTCTCGTCCTTGGCCTTCGACCACGGCGCGACAAGCGCGGTGCGGCGGCCCGACAGCAGGCTGTGCAGGACCCAGCCCTCGGAGCCGTCGGCGTCGCGCACGCGCCGCCAGGTTTCGAATTCGGCGACGATCTCGACCGGCAGGCCGGCGCGCTGATAGACCCAGCGCGTGCGATGTTCCTTGGACGGGCCTTCGCGCAGATTCACCCGGTCCGACTTCAGGCTGACATAGCGCGGCACGGGCAAACCCGTGACCGAGCCCGCCTGCGTATCCTGGGCCAGCGCGACAGAGCCCCCGCTCATGGCCGCGAACATCGCAAGGCCAAGCCAAACACCGCGCACCGACAAACCCAGCATCCGTCCAATCTCCGTCCCACAACAAGGCCGACGCGCCGGACACATCCGGCGAAGGGCCATGTTGTCATCCGCCGCGCCGCCACTTAGACAACGAGGCAAGCACGCGCGGTCACGCCACCCCTCATTCCTGAAGCCCTGCGGTTAATGGCGGGTTGAGGCCAAAAGGCGGCGAAGCACAGGCAAGCGCTGGAGGAGACGTTCATGACGAAGAAAAAGCCGCTGGTCGTCGTGACGCGCAAGCTCCCTGCCGTGGTCGAAACGCGCATGCGCGAGCTGTTCGACGCTCGCCTCAATATCGACGATACCCCGATGAGCCAGGCCGCTTTGGTCGAGGCGGTGAAGACCGCCGATGTGCTGGTGCCGACCGTGACCGACCGGATCGACGCCGGGATCATCGCCCAGGCCGGCGACCAGCTCAGGCTGATCGCGAATTTCGGCAACGGCGTCGATAATATCGACGTGACCAGCGCGGTGCAGCGCGGCATCACCGTGACCAACACGCCTGGCGTGCTGACCGACGACACCGCCGATATGACGATCGCGCTGATTCTCGCCGTGGCGCGGCGCATCGCCGAGGGCGCCCGCGTCATCCCCGACGACGAATGGGCCGGCTGGTCGCCGACCTGGATGCTCGGCCGCCGCATCACCGGCAAGCGGCTGGGCATCGTCGGCATGGGCCGGATCGGCCAGGCGGTCGCGCGCCGCGCCGCCGCCTTCGGCCTGTCGATCCATTATCACAACCGCCGCCGCCTCGACGCTCGCATCGAGGAGAAGCTCGACGCGACCTATTGGGATTCGCTCGACCAGATGCTGGCGCGGATGGATATCGTCTCGGTCAACTGCCCGCATACGCCGGCGACCTACCATCTGCTCTCGGCCCGCCGATTGAAGCTGATGAAGCCCGACGCGATCCTGGTGAACACGGCGCGCGGCGAGATCGTCGATGAGACCGCGCTGGCGCGCATGCTGGAGGCCGGAGAACTCGCCGGTGCGGGGCTCGACGTCTTCGAGAGCGAGCCTGCCGTCAATCCGCGCCTGCTCAGGCTCGCCCGCCAGCACCGTATCGTGGTGCTGCCCCATATGGGCTCGGCCACGCATGAAGGTCGCGCCGATATGGGCGAGAAGGTCATCGTCAACATCAAGACCTTCATGGATGGGCACAAGCCGCCGGACCGGGTGCTGCCCAGCATGCTCTGAGACGAGCGGAGACCGGCGTCGCCGTCTCAGGCCGCGGCAGGCGCGCCGAGGCCGGCCACGACATCGGGCCAGAGCCCGAAATCGTCGATGACCTGCACCGCGCCGGCTTCACTCAGCCGGGCGGCGCTGCGTTGCTTGTCGTGAGAGACGCCGGTGAAGCCGATGACGGTCATCCCGGCGGCACGCGCCGCCAGCACGCCCGGCACGGAATCCTCGATCACGAGGCAATTGCGCGGCGCAACCCCCATCTGATCGCTCGCGAACAGGAAAACATCGGGATGAGGCTTGCCGCGGGCGACCTGCGAAGCCGAGAAGATATGAGGGTCGAACAGATCGACGAGACCGGCAATGCCGAGGTTGCGCCGCAACGGGGCCAGGCTCGTCGACGACGCGACGCAGCGCAGGCCGGCGATCGCGTCGACCGCCTCGCGCACGCCCGGCAGGGCGCGCACTTCGTTCTGCAGCCGCAACGCGACGGCCTCCTCGATCCTTGTCTCGAAATCGGCCGGCAGCGGGCGGCCATGCGCGGCCTCGATGATCCTGACGCCGTCCGACCACGGAATGCCGACGATCTGGTCGACATAGTGGTCGAGGGTCCATTCCGTCAGGCCGAGCGCATGGCAGGCAGCAAGGCTGACCTCGCCATAGAGCGTCTCGGTGTCGATGAGCGTGCCATCGCAGTCATAGATGATCAGATCGAAGCCCATCGTCGCGATCAGCTTCAGCCCGCGCGCGCCGCGTCGAACTGACCGGTCTTGCGGAAGCGCCAGAGATAGGACGGCACCACGGCCTCGACGGAGCTCGGCGCGATGCCGAGGCCGGCGAAATCGCGCGCCTCCGCCTTCGCCGCGGGGGAGACGACATTGTCGCTCTCCAGCAGCGTGACCTGATCACGGGTCAGCTTCAACTCGTTCGGCAGCAGCCCGAGCGTCAGCATGTCGACGATCTCGATGATGCGCGCCTGCAGCCGCGCCAGCGGGAATGGCAGCGAGACCAAGAGGCGCTTGCGGCCGGTGACCTCGCAGATATAAGCGACGAGCTGCCTGAAGCTCTTCACCTCGGGGCCGCCCAACTCATAGATGCGCCCGCCGGCGACCGCACCATCAACGGCCAGCGCGATCGCTTCCGCGACATCGCCGACGAAGGCGGGCTGGAATTTCGTCTCGCCACCACCGACCAGCGGCAGCACCGGCAGCATCCGGGCGAGCGAAGCGAAGCGGTTGAAGAAACCGTCCTCGGGTCCGAACATGATCGAAGGCCGCAGCACGACCGCGCCAGGCACTAGCGCAAGGACGGCAGCCTCGCCCTCGGCCTTGCTGCGGCCATAGCTCGACTTCGCATCCTTGCTGGCGCCGATCGCCGAAATCTGGACCAGCCGCGGGACACCCAACGCCGCGCAAGCCTGGGCGACGGCGCGCGCGCCATTGGCATGGACGCCGGCAAAGCTCTGGCGGCCGCTCTCCTGCAGGATGCCGACCAGGTTGACGACGGCGTCCGCGCCCTTGATCGCAGCCGCGACAGAATCGGGATAGCGCAGATTGGCCTGAACGCCATGGATCTGGCCGACGGTGCCGAGCGGCTGCAGGAAGCCGGCGAGATCGGGCCTGCGCACCGCGACGCGCACGCGATAGCCGCGCTTGACGAGGGCGCGCACGACATGGCGCCCAACGAAACCCGAACCACCGAAGACCGTGACGAGCTGCTGGCTCGGAGGGGACAGATCGTTCGCCATGCTCGTCATGCCTCATGCGCGTTGGTTGGAACGCTCCTAAAGCATTTCGCCCCGATCTGGAAAGGCGGTTTGGGACGCAGCCTGCAGGAATTGAGCGCTACAAGGGAATCGAGCGCGACAAGGGCCTGGACGAGCTCTGCGGAGGCAACGGCCGGAGCTTGAAACATCCTCGCAGCGCCGGGGCCGGCTCGCTCGAACCGTCGTGACGAAATCGCTGCCCCGTCGAGGGCAGGCAGCGCCTTGAAAATGGGCAGTTTTCTGGCTTTTTTGTTCCTCTTTGAGGGCAAGATTAACTCGGCCTTCAATCACCCCCGCTAAAACACACGAAATTTGTCGATATTGCGCGATCGGCCAGGGGATAAGATGAAATCAATTCGGGTCAAAATTCTCGGTCTGATCGGCATTGTCGCCTTCGGCGCCATCATCGCACTGGCCAGCGCGCTCATGGCGATTTCCAGCCTCGAGACGATGAATCTGCGCGTCTCTCGCCAAAATGACACGATGCTAGCTACGGAGCGGCTCAATGTCGCGATCAACCAGCTCAGCGAGGATTCCCGGCTGGCCTATATGTCGCGCAACCCCCATGAGGCGAAGCTCGCCGCCACGGCCATGGAGAAGGGGTTGGGCAAGGTCGACGACCGGCTCAAGATTCTCCTGAAGACCATTCCCGAGACCGAGCGATCGCGGACTGAAAAGATCAGCAAGCTGATCGAGGAATTCGTCGCGAACCGGGTCGAGACGATCCGCCTAGTCCAGGAGGTCTCCGGACGGGCCGCCGACGCCTGGGGCAATGGCGACGCCAGCCGGCGCAATCGCGCTGCCCTGATGGAGGAACTGGCCACGTTCAGCCAGGCCAATGAGGAAACCAGCGACGCGATCGAGGCCGCGACAGCGGCCTTCGCCTCGAAACTGCGCATCATCCTGCCCGTCGCCCTGCTCCTGCTGCTGGGTGCTTCGATTGCCGGCGCCCTGGCATTTTCGCGGCGCGCGATCATCAAGCCGCTGATCGATCTCAGCGGCGTGATGCAGCGCCTGACTGAAGGCGACACCAAGATCGACGTGCCCCATGTCGCACGCCAGGACGAAGTCGGGACCATGGCGCGCGCCGTCTCGGTGCTGCGCGAGAGCACGGAGAAAGTTGCCCTGTTCCAGGAGCAGGAGCGCGAATTGGCCGCAGCGCGGCTGCGGGCGGCGGAATCGATGGCCTCCGTCGTGACGGATGTCGGCGAGGTTGTTGCGGCTGCGGCGTCGGGTGATTTCTCGGCGCGGCTGCAGATCGAACATGCCGACGAGCAGATGCAGAAGCTGGTGGCGGGGATCAACGAGATCAACGCGGTGGTCGACAGCGCCACATCCGAGTTCGCGGCCGCCCTGCAGGCGGTGGCCGGCGGCGACCTGACCTCCCGGATCGAGACCGCCTATCGCGGCAAATTCGCCGAACTCAAGGGCGCGATCAACGAGACGGTGGACCGCCTGTCCACGACGGTGCGCACGATCCAGACGACCTCTGCGGATGTGGGCTTAGCCGCCCGCGAGATCACCATGGGCGCCGATGATCTCTCCAAGCGCACCGAGGAGCAGGCGAGTTCGCTGGAGGAGACTGCCGCCACGACCGAGGAGCTCGCAGCCTCGGTGAAAGCCTCGGCCCAGGCCTCGAAGCAGGCAGCCGCGATCGCAACCGAGGCGATGCAGGCCGCGCAGACCGGAGGCACGATCGCGACCGAAGCGGTCGCTGCAATGGCACGCATCGAGAGCGCCTCGCAGAAGATCTCCGACATCATCCGGGTGATCGACGATATCGCCTTCCAGACCAACCTCCTGGCGCTGAACGCGGCGGTGGAAGCGGCGCGCGCCGGCGATGCCGGCAAGGGCTTTGCCGTGGTGGCCTCGGAGGTGCGCACATTGGCGCAGCGCTCGGGCGCTGCCGCCAAGGACATCTCCGGGCTGATCTCGTCCTCCAACATGGAGGTCGGCGCCGGCGTCAAGCTCGTGCGCCAGGCCGGCGACGCCCTGACCCAGATCCTGGCCGCCTCGCAAAAGGTCGCGGCCACCATCGCCGAGATCTCGGCGGCCTCGGGCGAGCAGGCCAACGGCATCGACGAGATGAGCCAGGCTGTCGCCCATCTCGACGAGATGACGCAGGCCAATGCCGCGCTCGCCGAACAGAGCGCGGCCTCGGCCGGTTCGCTCTCGGGCCGCATCGTCCAGCTCAACGACCTCGTCGCCGCCTTCAGGACGGGACCTGAGGGCGCGACCGCCTCATCGGCCAGCTACGCCCCGGCGCCGCGCCCGGCCGCCAGGGCAAGCGCTGCCCCGGCTCATGAAGCGGCCTCCGAGCCCGAGCGCCTGCGCAAGCTCGCCGAGGCCGCCTTCGGCCAGACCAGGGCAGAAGCTCCAGCCAGATCCGCTCCCGCCCCAGCGCGCACCGCCGCACCGGCCAAGCGCGCCGTCAACGGCCGCGCCAATGACGCCGGATGGGAGGAGTTCTGAGCGGCGAAACGGCGCCCTCAGGCCTGGTCCAAACTCTTCCGTCAACGAAACGACATGAATGTCGATCTATGCGTTGACAGGACCATCCGGCCCCCGTAAACGAACCGCCGTTGCCCAGGTGGCGGAATTGGTAGACGCACCAGCTTCAGGTGCTGGCGCTCGCAAGGGCGTGGAGGTTCGAGTCCTCTCCTGGGCACCACTCTTTCTCTCAAGCAGGAGAAAGAGTCATGATCTCGCAAGATCTTACGGCGCGTCGGCCTTCACAGGGCGGCTCCGCATCTGCCCCTTGCGATGATCCATCCCTCCACTACCAAGTAGGGATTTTTCAGGCTCGATCGTCGTGCGCTGGCGCAGGCTGCGCCAGGTCGCGCGACCGGGCCGAGGCACGATACGCCAGCCCTGATCGCTGCGCCTTCAAGCAACCCGATCAACGCGTTTTAGTCGCGCCACCCTAGCTGCCCCTCGTGCAATGCCGACCCTGCCGGGCGGCGTGCATGCGCTGATGCGGGCGTTCGTCGAACTCAACAGAGCTGCGCGGGATCACGGCCTGACATAGGTCCAGCCTCGCTCCTGCAATTCCATCACATGGACGACGCCGGATTTCACCACCGTCGCCTCGGGAATAAGGGAAATGTCCTTGTTCTCCGCCTTGCTCATATTGCCCTGGGTATTGCCGCAGGCTTTGAAGGAGATCGCCGGGGTGCTCGCCGCGATTGCCTTGATGCGCGCTTTCACCGGTGACGTGTCATCGCGCAGCATGTTCAGGCCGGGCCCGAAGGTCACGATTTCGATCTCCACTTTCTCGCCGCGCTCTTGATAGTACTGCGCGACATTGGTCGCGTTGTTGAGCGCCAAATTCATCGTCCCGGGTTCATTCGTATTCACCTGCAGGACGAGTCGGTGCGCCTTCTTTTCAACAGAAGGTCGCTTGGACGTTTGCGCCGAGGTTTGCTTCACGTCCTCCGCTGCCACGGGCGCAAAGGTGATGAATAGTGCGACACCAGCCACCAGGGTGGAGCCGACAACGTCTCTAAAGCTGATCATCATTGTCTTTCGCCCATGAGTTTGAGGACTATTCGGGACGCGGCTTGGCGGCTTGGCGTGGCCAGTTGCAGGCGGCAGCCAGCTTGCTACGCACCGCCTTGAGGCCGCTAAGGGAGAAATGCCCTTCATGGACGGCGCCGGATCGCGCGGAGAGTCGGATCGCCAGCGCGCCCTCTTCGGGGAGCGACTGCAGCAAACTCACAACATCGCCCCTGAACGCGATGCCTGTCCCGAGCGAAGCCCTGCCGGCTGCAACCCGCACGGGCTGGCTGCTATTGAGGCGGTAGGACAGGTCGTAATCCGTACTGCCGCTGGCGAGGGCCGGCCCCCCGACGACCATCTCCGTCCGGCCGCCACGGCAGAGAACCGAGAGCTGCGCCAGGGACGTACCGGCGTTGTCGCGGGACAACGCGGTGGCAGTGACGATCGGCGTATAATCCACCGGTGACGTCGTCTCGCTGATGACCCAGTCGTCGCCGCCTCGCGGAAGCTTATCCAAGCAGGCCACCCGCTCCGCCTGCTCGAGCTGCGAGCAGGCGCGAGACCGTGTCATGGGATCGGCAGCGCTCTGGGCGAGAGCGGTCTGGCTCACCAGCGCGAACGCTACTGTCACCATGATCACTCTCACCGTAACGCTCGTGGAGCGGAGGCCCGGCGGTCGAGCCACTCCTGCGCCCCCGCAAAACGGTCCAGACCGGGGACTGTCGCAGCGAGATTGATCGACTTCCATTTCTCGTCGAAGCCCGGCCCCTGGAGCTTCTCGATACGGCTGAACAGGAGGTCGACGAAGCGAGCGACGCGATCATAGCGGTTGGTCTGTTGGGCCCAATTGAACGCAACCAGAGCCGTCGGCACCGCAATCGTCGCCACCCGCTCATTGGGCTTGATGAGGCCGGGATATTCGCGGGCCTCCAGCACGGCCGGAAGATAGTAGTCCTCGAACTTGCTCTCGTATTGGACCGCGAGGAACTTGAAGCCGGGCTCGAAGCGTCCGCGCACGAAGGCGTCGACTGGCTTGGACGTGATGAAAACGACGGCGGCGATCTCGCCCTTGCGCATCTGCTCGAGAGCGACCGGATGAGGAATGAACATTTTCTCTGCATTGATGCCGAGGCGGCTGAAGATCATGGGCCCGGAATAGGCGGCAGCCGTGCCCAGCGTATTGAAGTTCACTTTCTTGCCGTTCAGGTCCTGCAGGGTCTGTATCTCGGGTCGGACGAGGATATGCAGTTCCGAGGGGAAGAGATTCAGCAGGTAAGTGATCTTGCGCCGGATCTGGGGGACCTGGATCCTGTATTCTTCCAGCGCATCGGAGTTGATGATCGCCGTATCGACACCACGCAGATAAAGCAGCGCGTTCAGGTTTTCCGTGGCGCCACGGGTGACGATCGGCAGCAGGAGCATATTCGGCCCGTCATCGACGACGCGGGCCATCTCGGCCCCGAGACGCAGCGGCGCACCCTCGATCAATCCTGCGGCAAGGCCGACTGTCCATGCGTTGATCTTCTCCTGCTCCGTCGCGGGCGCAGGTCCGCGCGACGGCACGGCAATACTGCGGGTGTTCGCCTGGGGCGTCTGCGCCTGCACACTGGTTGGCTGGAGCGTCGGCGCAAGCGCAGTCAACGCGGCCAGCAGGAGCCAGAACCGTCCCGGCACAATCTTCATTCCCAAATCCTCATTTGCCCAAATCCTCTTTCGAGCGTGAAACCCAAAGGCGGGAGCAGCGCCTTCGTCGGGCATTACTGGAGCAGCGCGCCGACGCGATCCTTTGCCTCCTGAATGCCGCCGGCCTGCGCCTTCGCGTAGAGCTCGCGGGCCCTCGTCACTTCGCCGCGCGTGCCATAGGTTCCCCAGGCTGAAAGAATGCGGGGATCGTAGGTCTCCGCGAGCATGAAGCTCGCTCGTGCGCTGCCCATCTCGATCGCGCGCTCGAGCACGATCCGCGCAGAGCCGATATCCCCCTGGCCAAGCAGTGCACTGGCGCGAGCGATCAGCCGTATCGCCTCCTGGCCGACATGCGCCTCCGCGACCGCCGGCTGCTCGGTCCCGACGACCGCCACTTCTGGCGGATGCCGGGTATCCTGACTGATCGCCAAGGGTTCGGTCGCTGCAGGCGCGAAGACGCCAAATCGCGGCGCTCTCGATTCCAAGGTCATTGCCGCAGCGCGATCGCGCTCTTGCTGCAGGGTTTGGCGCAGTTCCGCGATTGCAGTCTCTGCTGCCTGCCTGGACTGGCCTGCTTCGTCCTGCGCCTTGCGCAGTTGCGCTTCCAGCGCCTCGCTGTCTTGCCGCGCCGTCGACACCTGGTTCGCCAGCGCGACACCGCGTGCGCGCTCCTCCTCAAGCGCTTGACGTTGCTCTGCCCTGGTTGCCGTCAGCGCCTGTCGCGCAGCTTCAACCTCGGCGAGAGCAGCCACCTTCTGCTGCTCCAGCTGGAGAATTTGCGCATTCCTCGCAGTCTCCGACTGCTTGAGCTGTGCGGTTTCGCTGACGGCCTTGCGCAGCTGCGCCGCCAGCGCCTCGCTGTCCTGGCGCGCAGCCGCAACCTGGTTCGCCAGCGCGGCGCCACGCACACGTTCCTGCTCGAGCGCTTGACGATGTTGCCGCGTTGCCGTGGCCAGCGCCTGCCGCGCGGCCTCCGCCTCGGTTGATAAAACAGCCGCCTTCTGCTGCTCCTGCTGGAGGAGCTGAGCACTCCTCACAGTCTCCGACTGCTTGAGCTGTGCGGTTTCGCTGACGACCTTGCGCAGCTGCGCCGCCAGTGCATCGGTCTCCTGTCGCGCCGCCAACAGCTGGTTTGCCAGCGCCGCGCCACGTGCGCGTTCCTGCTCGAGCATTTGGCGTTGTTGCGCCGTGGTCGCGGTCAGCTCCCTGCGGGCAGCTTCAGCCTCAGTCAGTGCTGCCGCCTTCTGCTGCTCCTGTTCGAGCGATTCTGCGGTTTTGGTAGCATCCGCCTGCTTGGATTGCCCGGCTTCGGCCACCGCCTTGCGCAGTTGCACCGCCAGCGCCTCGCCGTCCTGCCGCGATGCCGATAATTGGCTCGCCAGTGCGGCAGCGCTCACGCGTTCCTGCTCGAGCGCTTGATGGTGCTGCGCGCGGGTTGCGGTCAGTTCCGTTCGCGCGGCTTCGGCTTCCTGCCCGAGGGCGGCCGTTCTCTCGCGCTCCTGTGCCAATGCATGGTCATTCCCGGTCGCCAGGGTGCGGAGCTGCGCGGTGAGGCTTTCGATTGCGCGCCGGGCCTCGGCAAGCTCCCGCGATATTGCAACGGCCTGCTCTCCGTTCTGCGATCGCTGGATTGCGGGTTCCGGGGCCTCGGCAATCCGTGATAGGCGCCCCTGCGCGCCGGCGGCATCGGCATTGCTCGGAGGCAGCGCCGTATTCGAGACCTGGCTCGGCGCCAAACCAGCCCGCGCAAACTGAGTAGGCTTCGGTTGGTCCAGGTCAGGGATCACAACGACAAGCAGGAGACCCACCGCAGCGACACCGCTCGCCAGCGCGATATAGCGGCGCCGACGTCTCGCACGCTCGGCCTGGGCCGATTTACCGCGTTGATTGCTTCTCGCGGGAGGTGACTCTCGGGCGCCAGTGGCTGCCGATACGTCAGCGCGATGGGGGTTGGCGGGCGGCTTTGCGCCGCCCCACTGACCAGTCCAGTGAGTGGCATCGTATGGCTCGGTCGCGCCACCCTTTCCGATGACGATTTGCCGATCTTCTTGTGCGCTCTCTGTCACGTCGCGCATGGAACAGACGCCTATTCAGTTGGCGGCACCACGCCCTCGCAGCGATCGAGATGACCCCGGTTCGGAGGAGAACAGAAGGCGGGCATAGGGGCAGGAGATCGCACTAACGGGGTACCCCGCCTATGCCGCGCGTCCATATGCGGCTTGGGCGACACGTTGGTCCCTTTTCCCAGGCGTCGAAGACGCAGAGCAGCTGCCTGAGGAGGTCGGGGCGAGCCCTTGAGGCCCTGCTTCGCCAACGACACCTGTCCTGCCGCCATCGCATGACCCAGCCCTTGCCGCGACGCTGGTTCCCGACCCGCCAGGACAGTGTCGCCTTGCGGGCCGAACCGCACTATGCATAATGCACAATGCGTAATCTGGATTCACGCGATCCCCTCTTGCGTGTGCTGACGAGCGGCGGGCGACCATGCGGCCTTACCTTCTGGAACTGGCGGGCGTCTCCAAGGCCTTTGAAACGGCCGGCCGGCGGGCGGAGGTCCTCAGCACTGTCGATCTCAGCGTCGCCCGCGGTGAGTTCGTCTCGCTGATCGGCCCAAGCGGCAGCGGCAAGTCGACCATTCTCAACCTGCTTGCGGGGCTGGATAAGCCGAGCGGCGGGAGCATCCGCTATGATGGCCGCCCCTTGGACGGCATCAGCCCGCGGATCGCCTATCTGACGCAGCATGACAGCCTGTTTCCGTGGCTTTGCGTCGAGGACAATGTCGCCCTCCCCCTCGAGATCAGGAACATCGACCGGCAGGCGCGGCGCCAGGCCGTAGGCGACATCCTGAGCAAGGTCGGCCTCGCGGGTTATGAGCGGCATTATCCACGCCAGCTCTCCGGCGGGATGCAGAAGCGGGCCATGCTGGCGCGCACGCTCATCTACGAGCCCGAGACCATCCTGATGGATGAGCCGTTCGGTCCGCTGGACGCGCAGTTGAAGCTGGTGCTTCAGGCGGAGCTGATGCGGCTCTGGTCGGGGTCCGGCAAGACGATCCTGTTCGTCACGCATGACATCGTCGAGGCGATCACCTTGTCGGACCGGGTGGTGGTGCTCTCGAAGCAGCCGACCCGGATCAAGCATATCGAGGAGATCGCGATCGCGCGCCCGCGCGACGTCCGCGATGTGCGCTTCGCGCCCAGTTTCGAGGCCCATTACAAGGCGCTCTGGGACGCCATCGAGATCTTCGGGGCAGCCGAGCATGCCGTCGCGGAGCCCATCTCGTGACGACGCCAGCGCTCGATCTGCCCGCCCCCGCAATGAAGACGACCGCCCCGTCGATGCTGCGCCGGCCGCGCGACCCGGTGCCGGCTTATCGGATCCTGTTCTTCCTGGTCGTGATCGGGGCCTGGCAAGCGGTTTCCGGACGGCTGGTGAGCCCGTTCTGGGTCAGCAGCCCCCTGGAGATCGGCGCGACCTTGTGGGCCTGGTCCTTATCCGGGCTGCTCTGGCGGCATCTCTTCGTCACCTTCCAGGAAACCGCCGCCGGCTTCCTGATCGGCGCCAGCCTCGCCATCACCGGCGCGCTGCTGGTCGGGCGCAGCGAGACGGCGCGGCGCACGCTCGATCCCTTCATGACGGCGATCTACGGGGTTCCGAAAGTCGCGCTCGCGCCCTTGTTCATCATGTGGTTCGGCATCGGCCTGACGCCGAAGATCGTACTTGCCGCCGTCAGCGTGTTCTTCCTGGTCTTCTTCAACACGCTGAGCGGCATTCGGGAGGTCGACCGCCGGCTCGTCGAGGCCATGGTCCTGATGGGCGGAAGCCGCGCCGATGTGCAGAGGAGAGTGGTGCTGCCCGCCAGCCTGCCCTGGATCTTCACCGGGCTGAAGCTGGGCCTGCCCTATGGTTTCGTGGGCGCGGTCGCAGCCGAAATGATGGCCTCGAACCAGGGCATCGGCTTCCTCACGCAGGATTCCGCCGGGCAGTTCAACACGGCCGGCGTTTTCGCCGCGCTGTTTGCCCTCATGGTCGTGACGACCCTCTTGAATGCCGGCCTCGGCGCGCTCGAGCGCCGGCTTTTCCGGTGGCGTTGACGCTTCAAGCCAGAAACAGGCCCGGCCAAGAAACGGGCTCAGGGAGGACAGCATGACCACGCGACGCAGCTTCATCCGATCGGCTCTGGCGCTGCCAGCGCTCGGCCCGCTGACTATGGGCTCCGCCCTGGGACAAGCGCAGCCAGGCCGCCGTAAGCTCACCATCGGCGTCGGCGGCTTCACCTTCGCCTATCTGCCCCTCTTCGTGGCGGAGGCCGCCGGGCTGTTCCGCGACGAGGATCTTGAGGTCTCCCTGGTCCAGACCGGAAGCGGCACCACCGCCATGGCGGCCATGCTCGGCGGCAGCTTCCAGATCACCGGCCTCGTCCTCAGCGATGTCATCCTCGCCGCGAGCAAGGGCCAGAAGATGACGGTGTTTGCGCCCCTGATGACGCAATATGCCAGCGACGCCATCATCAGCAGGGCGGCCGCCGAGCGGGTCGGCATGAAGCCGGACATGCCCCTGCCCGAGCGCCTGAAGCGGCTCAAGGGCCTCACGCTCGCCGTCAGCGGCCGCGGCAGCGGGATCGACAAGATGTGGCGCTATCTCCTCGGCCAGGTCGGGCTCGACGCCGACAAGGACGTGACGCTGACCGTGATCAAGCTGGACCAGATGTATCCCGCGCTGCGAGCCGGCCAGATCGA
Organism: Allobosea sp. LjRoot9; assembly: GCF_964252745.1. Classification (NCBI taxonomy): domain Bacteria; kingdom Pseudomonadati; phylum Pseudomonadota; class Alphaproteobacteria; order Hyphomicrobiales; family Alloboseaceae; genus Allobosea; species Allobosea sp. LjRoot9. The sequence continues at coordinate 817,968 of NZ_CAXUPC020000002.1, forward strand.
CGGCTACAACACCACTGCGCCCTCGAACAACCGGGCGGTGCAGGAAGGGCTCGGTGTCTGGGTCGCCCGGCCCTCACAAAGCGAGGTCCCCGGATTGGAGAACTTCATCTACACGATCCTCGCGATCGATCCGGCTTTCCTCCAGGCCGAGCGGCCGACCGTGACGCGCTTCGTGCGCGGGCTCGCGCGCGGCCTGGCGCTGATCCATGCCGATCCCATCGCGGCGGCGAAAGCCGTGCATGCCAAGATCTGGGCACAGACCGATTTCGACCTGCTCCTGGCGACAATACGGGACCAGAGAACAGCCTTCGCACCCCGCATGACGCTGAGCGAGGCCGCCTACACCCAGAACCGCGACTTCATGCTGCGCTTCGGCGACGAGGTACGCGCGGTGAAGTTCGGCGACGTGATCGATTCCAGCCTGATCGACGCCGTCGCCTTGTAACGCTGCGGAGCCCCCGCAGGCCCCTTCTCTTCGATCGAGGATGACACCGCCATGAAGACGATCCTGCTCGTGATGGACATGATCAACGACCTCGTCCATCCCGATGGGCCGAACGCCAAGACCTATGTCGCCTGCGGCATGGCCAAGGGCTTGTACGAGAACACAATCACCGCGATCGCAAAGGCGCGGGCTGCAAATGCGGCCATCGGCTATGTCCGTGTCGGCTTCTCCCCGGACTACAGGGAATGCCCGCCAGCCTCGCCGATCTTCTCCCGCGCCAGGGAGGCCGGCCTGTTCAAGCTCGGAAGCTGGGGAACCGAAGTCTTCGCCGGCTTCTCGCCGCAGCCGGGTGATTTCGACATCGTCAAGCACCGCGTCAGCCCCTTCTACGGGACGAATCTCGAGCCCGTTCTCCGCGCGCATGATTTTCGCCGGCTCGTCCTGTGCGGCGTTTCGACCAATGGCGTCGTGCAGGCGGCGGTGCGCGAGGGGCACGACCGCGACTATGCCTGCACGATCCTGGAGGATTGCTGCTGCGGCGCCACCGAGGACGAGCACAACTTCGCCCTCGCAGGCCTGCGGCGCTACGCGGAGATCAGCACGTCGGGATCCGTATCCTTCTGATCCAGCTCTCAGCGGTCCGCGTGACAGCAGGCCCTTGCTGGCTTATGTCGTGGATAATGCACTCCTGCCGCCCGGCATCGCGCGGCAGGTGGATGCACGTTGACGAGCGGAGCCAGCGGCCGAATGACGATGGAATACCGGACCAAGGAAGAGCAGGTCGCTGATTTCCTGCGCGAAGGGATCCTGTCCGGCCAGTTCCCACGGGGGACGCGTCTCAAGCAGGTCGAGATCGCCGAGCTCCTGAAGACGAGCATCACGCCGGTTCGGGAAGCGCTGAAGCTGCTGGAAGCCGAGGGCTACATCACCGGCAGCTCCTATAAGGGCGCCACGGTCGTTCCCTTCGACGTCACCGCCTCCTCCGAGATCCTGATGCTGCGGATGCTGCTGGAAGCGCAGCTCGTGCGCGGCGCGGTCGAGAAGCTGCAGACATCTGATGTCGAGAAGCTGCGCACGCTTGCCGCGGAATTCGAGGCCGCGGCGAAGAAAGGCGACAGTTCGGCCGCCCGGGCGATCAATTACCGCTTCCATCGCCGCATCTACGATATCGCCGACCTGCCGCACACCTTGCACTTCGTGCAGATCCTGTGGGCGCGCTACCCGTTCGACCTGATCAACCGCCTCTCCGGCCGGGCCGAGCGTGCCGCGGCCGAGCATGCCGAGCTGCTCGACCAGATGATCGCCGGCGACACGGCAGGCGCGATGCTGACCACGCGCCGCCATATCGAGACCGGCTGGGCGGAACTGCGCACCTCGCTGAACGAATGATCTGAGCCCGCCCCTTCGCGGCCGTGCGCTCAGCGCGGATCGGCACGGCGCATTTTGCTCTCCCAATAAGTGCATTGTGCATTGTTTTGCGTGGAGAGCTCATGTAGGCTGCCCGGCAATAATCAAAACAAGAGAACAGAGGGAGGATGACCGTGAAACGCCTGCACTCAATCGCTGCCGCCGCGCTGGCCGTCGCATCCATGATGGTTGCCCCGAGCGCCAATGCCCAATCCGCTTCGGCGGGGATCGATACGGCGCAAAAGACCGTCACGGTCGGCGCCTTCACGCCGGTGACCGGACCCGTACCGTTCTACTCCATCCTGACCCACGCCGCCGAAGCCTTCTTCAAGAACCTGAACGAGACCGGCGGCATCCGTGGCTGGAAGGTCAATTACGTCACCTTCGACGACGGCTATGAGCCGGCCCGAAGCGTCGCAGTGACCAAGCGATTGGTGGAGGAGACCAAGGTCTTCGCGCTGGCGGCGCCGGTCGGCACCGCGACGACGGTCGCCGTCATCCCCTATGCGAAGGAAGTCGGGCTGCCGATCATCGGACCGATCGGCGGCGCCAGCGCCTTTTTCGTCGAGCCGAACCTCTTCCCGCTGCTTCCCGATTATGGCTGGTCGGCGGCCTCGAATGCGGAATTCGCGCTCAACGACCTGAAATTCAAGCGCATCGCCTTGCTCTGGGAGAATGACGAGCTCGGCCGTTCCGCCAAGCGCGGCTTCGACCAATATCTCGCCGACCGCAAGATCGAGCCGGCGGAGTCGATCCCCTTCGAGGTGAAGACCACCGATTTCACCCCCCATATCCGCCGCCTGGTGAATTCGGGGGCCGAAGGCGTCATCCTCTTCGGCTCGAACGCCAATCTCGCCGCCGCGCTGAAATCGGCCGACCGGCAGGGGCTGAAGGTCACCTGGTTCGCGCCCTTCTTCACCGCCGACCCCTCGACCGTGAAGCTCGCCGGAGACCTGCTCAACGGCGTCTATTTCTCGTCCTGGCTGCTGCCGGTCTCGGGCGACGATGCGCAGGTGAAAGCCTATCGCGACTCGATCAAGAAATATTATCCGAACGATCCCGTCGGCGTTTTCGGCCTCAATGGCTGGAGCAACGCCGCCCTCTTCGCGACGGGGTTCGCGAAACTGCTCGACAGCGGCAAGCCGCTCACCCGCGAGAACCTGATCGCGGCGATGAACACCCTTACCGATGCGGATGTCGGCGGCTCGCGAAAAGTCTCCTTCAAACCCGGCGACCATCGCGGCACGCGCCAGGAAGCGATCATCCGGGCGAAGGATGGCGGATTCGAGCTGGTCAGGGATTTCCGCCCCTACCCTGCCGTCGTGTTCGACGCGAAAGCTGAATAGTCTTTGTCGCTCACGATCAACGCGCCCACCGAACCCAAGGGTTCCAGGAGTTAGTAATGGTTGATGTTCCCTTGAGCGGGCCGGCACGGCTCGAACGACAGGTCGCGCTGGTCACCGGCGCGGCGGGCGGCATCGGACGGGCTACCGTCGCCGCGCTGGCGGAGGCGGGAGCACGGGTCGTCGCGACCGACATCACGGAACCCCAGGGCGCGTGGCCTCAAGGCGTCAGCTTCCGCCGCTGCGACGTCTCCTCCGCCGCGGCGACGGATTCCGTGATCGACGCGATCCTCGAGGAACATGGCCGTATCGACATCCTGGTCCTCTGCGCCGGGACGATCTCACACGCCCCACTGAGCGACTCCACCGAGGAGGAGTGGCGTGCGATCCTGGACGTGAACCTGTTCGGCGTGGTCAACCCCGTGCGCAAGCTGTTCCCGGTGATGGCCCAGCAGGGCTATGGCAAGATCGTGGCGCTGGGCTCGATCGCAGCCAAGATCGGCGGCGTCGCCTCCGGCCCTTCTTATGTGGCGGCCAAATCCGCCGTGCATGGGCTGATGAAATGGGTCGCCAAGGCCGGCGCCGCCAAGGGCGTCTACGCCAATGTCGTGGCACCTGGGCCGGTGGAGACGCCGATGTGGTCCAAGGTCACTCAGAGGGCCGCGCCCTCTCCGCATGGCAGCGTGCCGCTCGGCCGTTACGGCCAGCCGGAAGACATTGCGCAGTCCATCCTGTTCCTGTGCTCGCCTGCGTCGAACTGGATCACCGGGACGGTGCTCGACGTCAATGGCGGCATGTTGATGGATTGAGACCATGACCGAAAACGCGACCATCGGTTTCATCGGATTGGGCGTCATGGGCGGCCCGATGTGCCGCAACATGGCTCTCAAGCATGGCGGGCGGCTCATCGCCTTCGACCTCAACCCGGCCTCCTTCGATGAGGCCCTGGCGGATACCAAGGCCGAGCGCGCCGCTTCGATCACGGAGGTCGCACGCGCGGCCGACATCATCTTCCTCTCCCTGCCCGGCGGAGCGCAGGTCAAATCGGTCTGCCTCGGCGCGGGCGGGATCAGCGCCTCCGCCCGTGCTGGGGCGATCATCGTCGATCTCAGCACCACCGCGGTCGAACTCGCCCGCGAGGTCGCGCGGGACCTCGCCGCCCACGGCATGGAATTCGCCGATGCACCGGTGGCGCGGACGCGGGAAGCGGCGAGGAAGGGGCAGCTCAGCGTGATGGTGGGAGCCCCCGAGCCACTCTATGAGCGCATCCGCCCATTGATCGACTACATCGCGACCGACGTCACCCATGGCGGCGAGATTGGCTGCGGGCAGGTCCTGAAGCTCGTCAACAACATGTTGGTGTTCGAACATGTCGTGGCACTTGCCGAGATGATGGTCGTCGCCGAGCGCGCTGGCGTGAAGCCGGAGGTGATGCTGGCGGCCGTCTCCAAGGGCTCCGGCGACAGCTTCGTCCTGCGCAATCACGGCATCAACGCCATGCTGCCGCACAGCTTCCCGGACAAGGCGTTTCCGCCGGAATATGTGCTCAAGGACATCTCCTACGTTCTTGAGCTTGCACGCGGCTGCGAGGTCACACCGCATCTCGCCGAGATGACGCGGCGCTATTACCAGGCCTCGGCCGAGACTGGCGGCAGCGGGCGCTATTTCCCGGCGGTGATCGAACTGATCGAGAAGGGCGGCGCGCCCGCCGGCGAGCAGGTGAAGGCATGAGCTTCAACCTGCTGCGAACCGGCGGCGACCTGCTTTCGCTCATCTGGGCCGGAACCGTCGCGGGCTGCCTCTATGCGTTGGGGGCGCTCGGCCTCGTCATGATCTTCAAATGCTCCCGCGTCGTGAACTTCTCGCATGGCAATGTCGCGGGGTTGGCTGCCTTCCTGGTCTACGGCTTCTCGACGGGATCGCTGCTGCAGCTCTCCTGGGGCTCCGCCGTGCTGCTGGCGCTCGTCATCATCGTCGCGCTCGCGGCTCTGACCTATGCGCTCATCGCGCCGTTGATCTTCGAGTCCGAGCTGACCAGCACCATCGCGACGCTGGGCATCGGTCTGATCGCCCAAGGCATCATCCAGCTGCTCTTCGGCGCCGATATCGTGAGCATGGATCTGCCGATCCCGAACTGGCACATGACGCTGCTCGGGCAGCGGATCACCTCCTATGATCTGACGATCCTCGCCGCGACAGGCGTCATCGTCACTGGCCTGTTCCTGGTCATCGACAAGACCCGGCTCGGCATCGCCTTCCGGGCGGTTTCAGCGAACCCCTTCGCAGCGGAGATCTGCGGCCTCAGCCTGCGCTCGGTCCATGTCTTCGCCTGGGTCGTGGCCGCGGCGCTCGGCGTGACGGCGGCGCTGCTGATCGTCCCCACCACCTTCCTGAGCTCGACCACCGTGTCCTCCTTCATGCTGCAGGCTTTCGCGGCGGCGGTCGTCGGCGGCTTCAGCAGCCTGCCCGGAACGGTGCTCGGCGGGATCGTGGTCGGCATCCTCGTCAATCTGTTCAGCTTTTATGTCTCGCCGGAGTTCAGCAACACCTTCCTGCTCTGCGTGATCCTGGTGACGCTGAACATCTTCCCGAACGGCCTGCTCGAAAGGGGAACCGGATCCCGTGTCTGACGACGTCCTTTCGGCTCCACCCGGCGCAGCATCGGAGCGTGCCGTGAGCGAGCGACCCTGGCTCATCGGCGCCTCGGCTTTGCTCGTCATCGCGCTCATTGCGCTGCCTTTGGCTGTCCAGGGTTTCTGGCTCTACAGCCTCGGTCTTTGCTTCGCCAACGGCCTGGGCGTGCTCGCCGTGACCTTCCTCGTGCGATACGCCGGCGAGGTCTCGATCGGCCACAGCTTCTTCGTCGCGGCCGGGGCGTATACGGTGGCGATCGCCGACCGCTCCTTCGGATTATCGGCTCTCGTCAGCGTCTGGCCGGCGGTCGCGCTGGGGGTTCTGCTGGGCATCGGCTTCGCCTTCCCGTCGCGGAAGCTGTCGGGGATCTATCTGGCGGTGACGACGATGGCGCTCGCGCTGGCGCTGCCGGAGCTGATCCTGCAGGCCGGCCCCTGGACCGGCGGGTTCGAAGGGCTCTACGTCTCCCGCGAGCTTTTGCCGGGCGTCCCGAAACCGCTGCAGCAATATTACTTCGCGCTGGCGGCCCTGGTCGTCGCAACCGCGATGCTCGGCAGGTTCCGGCAATCGCGGCAGGGGCTGGCGCTGCTGACCGCCCGCTCCCATCCGGCGGCGGCCGAGGCCTTCGGCATCGGCCGGGACTGGGCGCGCGTCTCGGCCATGGGCATCAGCGGCGGCCTCGGCGCGGCGTCGGGTGCAGCCCTCGCCTTCACCAGCTCGACCGTGTCGCCCAACAGCTTCACGCTATGGACCTCGATCTTCCTGCTCGTCGGATCGGTCGTCAGCGTCTACGGGCTGACGCTTGGGCGCGCCTTGCTCGGCGGCGCTTTCGTCACGCTGGTGCCCCAGCTCCTCGCCGGATCGGGCGACTGGATTCCGATCCTCTACGGCGTAGCCCTTCTCGCCGTCATCCTGGCCGGCCACTACCTGCCGCGCTGGCGCGCCGCCGGGGGGTCCGCATCATGACCAGCGCCAGCGCCCCCGCGCAGCTCGAGGCGAGCAACCTGTCGCTGAGCTTCGGCGGGCTCTCGGTCCTCAAGGATATCGGCGCAGTCTTCCAATCCGGCGAGATCACCGGGCTGATCGGCCCCAATGGCGCCGGAAAGACCAGCCTGTTCAATTGCCTGGCCGGTCTCTACCGGCCGCAGCAAGGGAGCATCCGCTTCGCCGGCACGGATTTCGGCGCACTCCCCACAACCCAGCGCGCCCGGCATGGCATGGCCCGCAGCTTCCAGCATGTCGCGCTGTGCCCCGATCTCACGGCGATCGAAAACGTGATGTTCGGTCTCTCGCGCCTGGGCAGGAGCGGCTGGGCCGGGGCTCTGCTCGGCCTGAAGCTGGCGCGAGCGGAAGAGGCCGACGCACGACACCGCGCCGAGCAAGCGCTGAAACGGCTCGGCATCGCCGAAGTCGCCGACATGCTTCCGGCAGAACTGCCGCCTGGCATCCTTCGCCTGGTCGAAATCGCGCGGGCGATCGCCGGCACGCCAAAAATCCTGCTGCTCGACGAGCCCGCCGCCGGGCTCAACGCGGCGGAGACACGCGAGCTCACGCGGGTTCTGCATCAGCTCAGAACACCCGATCTGGTCATGGTCGTGGTCGAGCACGACATGGATCTCATCATGGAGATCTGCGACCGGATTTATGTCCTCAATTTCGGGAAACTGATCGCACACGGCACGCCGGATGCCGTCCGCAGCGATCCGGAGGTCGCCCGGATCTATCTGGGAGAGGACGATGACTGATCTGCTCACTGTCAGCGGCCTCTGCGCGCGATATGGACGCTATGTCGCCGTCAGCGATGTCGGGCTGAGCGTCAAGACGGGCGCCGTGGCGGCTCTGCTGGGAGCCAACGGGGCCGGCAAATCGACCACGCTGAAGGCCATCGCCGGCCTCGTCCGCGCCGAAGGCTCGATCATCTTCGACGGCGAGGCAGTGGAGAGCCTCAGCACCCGGCAGCGGGTCCATCGCGGCATCGTCTATGTCCCCGAGGGCCGGCAGATCGTCGCTACCTTGTCGGTCGGCGAGAATCTGACGCTCGGCGGCTACCATGTCGATGGCAGCCTGCGCGCGCAGCGGCAGCAGATGGTGTTGGACCTGTTTCCCGAGATCGCCAATCGCGTCAACCGGCCGGCCTGGATGCTGAGCGGCGGCGAACAGCAGATGCTGGCGATCGGGCGGGCGCTGATGGCCGGGCCGCGCCTGCTGCTGCTCGACGAACCGTCCCTCGGCCTGGCCCCGCTCCTGGTCAAGCGCGTCTTCGAGCGGCTCGAGGTGGTGCGCGGCCAGACCAATCTCTCGGTCGTGCTCGTCGAGCAGAATTTCCGGATGAGCGTGCAGCTCGCCGAGGAAGTCTATTTCATGCGCGGCGGCCGGATCGTGAGCCGCCACCCTGCATCCGCGCTGCGCACGCCTTCCGCACGCCAGGATGCGATCAACAGCTATCTCGGCCCCGCCCAGGGCCATGACGAGCCGGCGGCGCTGATCTTGCCGACCTAATCAAGCGCCGGCGCAACACGAGTCAGAACTGCAGGCATTGTGCCTGATGCATTATCAAGCCCTGAGCACACCAAGGTGACTGCGATGCCGACAGCCGGTGCGATGCCTCCCTATGAGCTCTACGCCATCCGCTATGCGACCAACCGCAAGCGCACCCGGGGCCAGAACTTCATTTTCGAGGCGCAGCCTGAGATGCTGCAGCCCATGGACTTCTACAGCTGGGTGGCGATCGGCGAGGCCGGAACCTTCGTCATCGACACCGGCATGGCCAGGGCCAAGGCGGAGAAGCACGGGCACGACTATCTGCACTGCCCCATCGACAGCCTGCGCCTTCTGGGCGTCGCGCCGGAACAGGTGGAACAGGTCGTCATCACCCATCTCCATTACGACCATATCGGGAATGTCAGTGCTTTTCCGAAGGCGCGCTTCGAGCTGCAGAAAGCCGAGATGGACTTCGTCGTCAGCCCCTTCATGCAGAAGAGCTGGTGCCGCCGCGCCTATGAAGTCGATGAAATCTCGCATTTCGTCGCGCTTTTGCATCAGGATCGGCTGGTTCTTCACGGCGCGGACAAGCAGATCGCTCCGGGGCTCTCGGTGCATCTCGTCGGCGGGCACTGCGCGGGGCAGGAAATCGTGCGGGTCTGGACCCGCCGCGGCTGGGTCGTGCTCGCCTCCGACGCGCTGCATTATTACGAGGAGCTGGAGCGCGGCGTGCCGTTCACCGTGGCCTTCAATGTCGCGGAGATGCTGACGGCCCATGACCGGATGCGCGAGCTCGCCGAGTCCGACGCGCATATCGTCGTCAGCCACGACCCGCTTGTGAGCGAGCGTTATCCCGCAGCCAGGCCGGATCTGGCGGACCATATCCTGCGTCTCGACTAGCCGTTCCACCCGCTTTCCCGGGAGGAAGGAAAGCCCGTCCTTCTCCGCCGCGACTGGCAGAAGCAGCATTGACCACCTCGTTCAATTAATGCATTGTGCATTCTCTGAATTAAGAGCGAGGACTGACCGGGAGAGCCAGGGATCGGAAGGCCCCTTCCGATCCGGCCCTCCAAAGAGCTCGCATCCGAACCGCAGGATGAAGCCGCGGCGGCCATCCGCCGTCCTGACTTCATCCGGCAGGCGACATCCGCAGCCGGCTGACAGCCGGGCTGCCATTGAAAGGACATCCACCATGAGCGTCGTCGAAGCCCTGAAGCCCGAAGCCCTGAAGCCCAATGCGAATGTCGGAGACGCTCCGGCGGAGGGAAAGATCACCGACCAGGCGGTCGCCGAGGCGCGCAAGATGATCGGGCTGCAATTGCGCCCTGAAGGGCCCTATCTGCAGGACGCTACGGCGGACACGCTGCGCAATTTCTGCAACGGCATCGGCGATCTCAACCCGATCTATCGCGAAGCGGACTATGGCGGCGCGAGCCGCTACGGCTCGCAGCTCGGCCACCCGATGTTTCCGATGGCCTTTGGCTGGGTCGGCCGCACGCGCTGGGGCCTGCCCGGCGTCCATGGCTTCTATGCCGGCAATGACTGGGAGCTCTTCCGCCATATCAGGCCGGGAGACCGCATCACGGCGATCGAGCGCGTCGTCGGCGTCGAGGAGAAGGAGAGCAAGTTCTCCGGCCGTCTCGTGCTGCAATATGTCGAGGCGAGCTACAGCAACCAGCATGGCGAACTGATCGCCCGTGCGCTCGGCACCTGCACGCGCCACGAGCGCAAGGCGGCGCGCGACGCCGGCAAATACAAGGACATCGTGCCCTACGAATACACGCCCGAGGAGTTCCAGCAGCTCGATCAGGCGATCATGGATGAGGAAAAGAACATACGTGGCAGCCACATTCGCTACTGGGAGGATGTCGTCGAGGGCGAGACGCTGCCCAGCATCGTGCGCGGCCCGCTTTCGCTGATGGACACGATGGGATTTCTCGTCGGCTGCGGGCGCGGCCACACCCATGGCGTCGTCTTCAAGGCGGCGATGAAGCATCCCGGCCATTTCTTCCGCAATCCGGAAGCTGGCGGCGGCATCGAATACACCGGCATCGGCCATCATCGCGAGTCGGTCGCCAAGGAAGTCGGCGTTCCCGGCACCTATGATTATGGCCCGCAGCGCTCATCCTGGATGTGCAGCCTCGTGACCAACTGGATGGGTGACGCCGCCTTCCTCAAGCGCGTCCGCACCGAGATGCGTCGCTTCAACACCATGGGCGATTCGACTTGGTGCAAAGGCAAGGTCAGCCGGAAATACATCAAGGACGGCCATGCCCTCGTCGATATCGAGATCTGGGGCGAGAACCAGCGCGGCGAACTCACGACGCCGGGCCTGGCGACCGTCATCCTGCCGGCGCGCGACGTGAACATTCGCGTCGCCTTTGATGGCGCAGCCCTCGACCTGGACCTCCCTGTCGTCCGCTGAAATCGAGGCACGCCGTGCTCAAGCAGTCGAACCAGCAACCGCTCGCAGGGGTCAGGGTCGTCGAATGCTCGCATGGCGTGGCGGCGGCTTATTGTGGCCGCCTCCTCAGCGTCATGGGAGCTGAGGTGATCCTTCTCGAACCCCGGGGCGGGCATCGGCTGCGAGGCGAGCCTCCCTTCCTGGCCGAGGCGCCGGACATAAGCGCGCTCTTTTCCTATCTCACTGCGGGGAAGCAGAGCGTCATCTGCGACCTCGCGGAGGATATGGGGCGAGCAGAGCTGGATGCATTGCTGGCCGATGCGGATATCCTGATCGACGACACCCCCATCGCGGAGCGGCATGCGCGCGGGCTCGATCCCGACGATCTCTCCCGGCGATTTCCGAAGCTGATCCCCGTCTCGGTCCTGCCTTTCGGAGCCTATGGGCGCAAGGCCGAGTGGAAGGCCGAGGAAATCAACGCCATCCATGCCACGGGCGAGGGCTTCCTTTTACCGAATGGGTTGTCGGTGGAGCTGTTCCCCGAGCGCCCACCGCTGAAGATCTACGGGCACTTCACCGCCATGCAGGGCGGCGTCGCGGCCACTCTCGCCGCGCTCTCGGCGCTATGGGCCGGGCAAGGCCAAGCCGTCGACATATCGGTTCAGGATGCCGGCCTGGCCGTTGCCTGTTTTGCGGTGCAGCGGCTCGGCGACGGCTCGCTCGAACACCGGGTCGAGCGCTCCTTCAAATATGGCGGCGTGCTCGAATGCCGTGACGGCTTCGTCGAGGTCCTGACATTGGAGGAACGCCAATGGACCGCGATGGTCGAACTGATGGGCCATCCCGCCTGGGCGACGGACAAGGCGCTTGACGATGCCCTGGAGCGCAGCCGGCGCGGCGCCGAGATCAACCGGTACATCCGGGCCTGGGCCCGCGAGCACGACGTCGAAGAACTGGTCGGCCGCGCCCAGAGGCTCGGCGTGCCGATGGCGCGCTACAACGCCCCGGCCGACATCCTCTGCGACCGCCATGAGCAGGCCAGGGGCCTGTTTCAGCCTGTCGAGATCCCCGCTGTCGGGACAAGGCCAATGCTGGTGGCGCCATTCCATTTCGGCGGCTCTCCGCTTCGGCTGACAAGCGGCCCTCCGGCTCTGGGCGAACACATGGCTGCCGGCCCTGCCGTCAGGGCGCGCAAGGTCATGGGAGCAGCCGAATGAAGCCCTTGTCCGGCATCAGGATCGCGGATTTCACGGTTCACGCGGCTGGGCCGTTCTGCACGCATATGCTGTCGCAGCTCGGCGCCGAATGCATCAAGATCGAGAGCGCGCTGCGGCCCGACATCTTCCGCAAGCCTCACCCGGTCTATGGACGCAATGGCCCGGCCAGCTTCGATCAGGTAGCGTCGAACAAGCTCTCCGTGCGGATCAATCTGAAGCATCCCGAAGGCATCGCGCTCGCCAAGCGACTGGTCGCCGTCTCGGATGTCGCCGCGGAGAGTTTTCGCCCCGGCGTGATGGCGCGCCTTGGCTTATCCTATGACGCCTTATGCGCGGTGAAGCCCGACATCGTGCTGGTTTCGGTCTCGTCCTCAGGTCAGACCGGCCCTGATTCTCATTTTGCCGGCTATGCTCCCTTGTTCGGCGCCTGGGGCGGGCTCGGCTATCTCACCGGCTATGCCGACGGCCCGCCGGTCGAGATGCGGCATGTCATGGACCATTCGGTCGGGCTGAATGCCGCGATGGCGACGATGGCTGCGCTGCTGCAACGCCGACGGAGCGGCAAGGGCACGCATGTCGATGTGGCGGCCCGTGAAGTGGCGTCTTCCCTGATCGGAGAAGCGCTGCTCGAGGCCGCGACCGGCGGCGCGCCCCGGCGCATGGGCAATGACGACCTGCGCATGGCTCCGCACGGCGTCTTTCCCTCACGCGATCACGATCGCTGGCTGACGATCGCGGTCGGTACGGACCGGCAATGGGCGGCGCTCGCCGGACTCATCGAACAGGCGGGGCGCTCAGTCGACCCCTGCTTCGCCGCGGCAGCCTATCGGCAAGCCCATGGGAGCGAGCTCGATACGCTCGTCGCGAGCTGGACCAAGCAGCAGGACGCGACTGCTGCAGCAGAGGTTCTGCAGCGCGCCGGCATTCCAGCCCATGTCTCCTGGACGACGCGCGACATCGTTGAGGACGAGCACCTCCAGGCGCGCAACGCCATTGTCCACGTGGCCGAGCCCGACGGGCGCATGCGCGCGGCGGTCGGCGTGCCGATGCGCTTCTCCAGGACCTCGGATGTCGGCATCGCGCGCGGCACGCCCCGGCTCGGCGAAGATGAGGACTACGTCTTCGGCGAGCTTCTCGGCATCGGCCGGGCCGAGCGCCAGCGCCTGGTCGAGACACAGGTGATTTTCTGATTGCGGATTGGACAAAACGCTGTGACGGAGCAGAGCAGATTGATAGCGGAAGCCGCCCCCGCCCCGCAGGACTGGTCGGCGTGGATCGGGAAAAGCGAAACGGCGCGCGACATCATCACGGTCGAACGCGCCACAGCGCTCGCCGCGACACTCGACGTACCGGCCCCGGCCGCGGGCGATGCGCTCCCGCCCGGATGGCACTGGATCTTCTTCAACGGTTTCGTACCGCGTAGCGAGGTCGGCGCGGACGGCCACCCCAAACGGGGTGGCTTCCTGCCTCCCGTGCCATTGCCGCGACGGATGTGGGCGGGCGGGCGCATCGACTACCTCTCCCCGCTGATCCTGGGACGGATGGCGACCAAGACCAGCGAGATCACGAAGATCGAAAACAAGTCGGGGCGGCGGGGCAATCTCGTCTTCGTCACCGTCCGCCACACCTTCAGCATGGAGGCCAAGCCATGCATCGTCGAGGAGCAGGACATCGTCTATCGCGATCCGCCACAGCCCGGCGCACCGCCCCCCGCGCCTGAGCCCGCACCGGCCGACCCGGCGCATGTGATCGAACTCAGCCCGGATCCCGTCCTGCTGTTCCGCTATTCCGCGCTGACCTACAACGGCCACCGCATCCATTACGACCGCAGCTATGCGCAGTCGGAGGAAGGCTATCGCGACCTCGTCGTGCACGGTCCCTTGCTTGCGACCCTGCTCCAGGGCCTCGCCGGCACAGCCCGCCCTGATGCGATGCTGCGGCGGTTCTCGTTCAGAGGCCTGGCGCCGGTTTTCGTCGATGCGCTCTTCCGGGTCGAGGCAAGCCCGGGCGCCGGGCCGGACGATCTCCGCCTCTGGATCCGCGATTCCGGTGGCGGCCAGGCCATGGCGGCAAACGCCATCTTCGCTCGAGACACGCCATGAATCGCACCATCCTCACTGGTAAGACCGTCCTCGAGATCGGTTCGATGCTGGCTGCACCCTTTGCCGCCCATATCCTCGCGCAGCTCGGGGCCGAGGTGATCAAGCTGGAGCCGCCCGCCGGCGACCCGACCCGCAACCTCGTCCGCGGCGGGCCAAGCGGAACCTACATCGCCTATAGCCGCGGCAAGAGGAGCCTCTGCCTCGATCTCGGCACCGATGAGGGCAAGGCGGTGTTCGAGCGGCTTCTACCGAGGGTCGACATCGTCCTCCACAATCTCGCCCCGGGCTCGGCGCGTCGTCTCGGCGTCACCTACGAGAACTGCGCAAGGCACAACCCCGACATCGTCTTCTGCCATATCCGCGGCTACAATGACGGCCCGCAGGCCGAGGACCTGGCCTCGAACCCGATCGCCGAGGCGGCGACGGGCGTGATGCATGCGCATCGCATCGACGGGCGACCGACACGGCTCGGCCCCTCCTATCACGACCAATTCGCCGGCTGCTATGCGGTGATCGGAATCCTCGCTGCCTTGCTGGACCCCGCCACGGGAGCCGCCCAGCGCAAGATCGAGGTCGGCCTCTATGAGGCGGGCTTGCACGTCGCGGCCCGGGACTTCGCCGGCATCCAATTGAAGCTGCACCTCACCGGAAAGCCCGATCCGGAACCCTCCGGCGAATTCAGCATGCCCGGCTATGGCGCTTACGAGACCACGGACGGGCGCTGGATCTATCTGGTGATGCTGACGGACAGGCATTGGAGCGATTTCTGGGCGGCGCTGCGCCAGCCGGTCGATCCGAACCTGGCGACGCTGAGGCAACGCAAGAAGGAACGGCCTCATGTCGAGGCGCTGGTCCGGGCCGCCGTCAAGCGTTGGTCCTATGACGAGATCGCGGCGCAGCTTGCTGCCGCGCGCTTCGGCTTCACCGAGGTGCTGCCGATGGAGCGCGTGCTGGAGACGCCGCAGGCCCGCCATGGCGACAAGGTCGCCCATATGCTCTTCCAGGACATGGCCTTCGATCTGCCGGACCTGCCGTTCCAGAGCGACGCTCCCGGCGCCGCCGAACTGCCGCCGCCGCTGCTCGGCGAGCATACACGCGAGATCCTGCGCGGGCTCGGCTTCGGCGACACCGAATGCGACGCGATCATCCAGTCCGGAGCCGCGATCGAGCCTGTTCCGGGCGCGCCGGTCTGGGCGCCGCTGCGCGCGCCGGCGGCCTAGACGGAGCAGCGCATGGTTCTCGAACGAAGCTTCCTGTTCGTGCCAGGCGACAGGCCCGAACGGTTCGGCAAGGCACTTGGGGCGGGAGCGGACCGGGTCATCATCGATCTTGAAGACGCCGTGCTGCCTGACGCCAAGGAGGCCGCGCGCGACCATATCGCGAATTGGGCCTCGTCCGCCGAGGCCAAAGAAGTCGCGGTCCGGGTCAATGCGATCGGCACGGCGTGGAACAGTGACGATCTGCGCCTCGTCGCGTCCCTGCCGAACATCGTCGCGGTCATCCTGCCCAAGGCTGAAAGCCGCAAGACAGTCGAAGCGGTAGCGGCGCGCCTCCAGCGCCGGCAGCAGCTCATCGCGCTGGTCGAGACCGCTCTGGGCTATGTCGACCGCCTCGATCTCGCACGCTCGCGCGGGCTGAGCCGACTCGCCTTCGGCTCGGTGGATTTCTGCAGCGAGACCGGCATTCGCGGCCTGGGCAGCGAGCTCGACCCTGTTCGCATCGAGCTGGTGATCACGTCGGCGGCGACGGGGCTGCCTCCCCCGATCGACGGCGTGACGCTCGAGGTCAAGAACGCCGATCTCCTTGCCGCGGATATCGAGCGCGCAAGACGGCTCGGCTGCGGCGGCAAGCTCTGCATCCACCCCGCCCAGGTCGCGGCCGTGAACGAGGGCTTCTCCCCCACCAACGACGAGATCGACTGGGCGAAGCGCGTCATCGCAGCCGCCAGCGCAAGCGGCGCCGTCACCGTCGACGGCAAGCTCGTCGACAAGCCGGTGCTGGACCAGGCGCGCAAGCTCCTGGCGGCCGGCGGCCGCCATCCAGCTCCGACCTAGCGCGCGAGCTTCGTGCGCATGTCCTTGACCTGGGCCGGCGTCACCGCCGGGGCGGCGTTGCCCCAGCTGTTGCGCACATAGCTGAGAACGCTCGCAACCTCGGCGTCACCCAGATTCCAGGCGAAGGACGGCATCGCCGGAGTCGTCGGCCTTGCCTTGGTCGTCCCGGCCTGGCTGCCCTCGAGCACGACGCGGATCAGGGATGTCGGATCATCGCCGTTGACCACCGGCGCCTTGGCCAGTTTCGGGAATAGGAAGGGTGCGCCCTCACCCGAGCTAACATGGCAGGCCGAGCAGCGGTCAACGAAGATGGCCTTGCCGGCCAGCATCAGGGGATCGCCGGCATCGAGCGGTCGCGGCGGGGCAGTGCCTGCGCCCTTGATGTCCTTGAGATAGGTCGCGACCGCGTTCAGATCGGCATCCGCCCAATATTGCGTCGAGTTCGCGACGACCTCGGCCATCGGGCCGGACGCGATATCGAAACGGTTCGCACCGGTTTTCAGATAGGCGACGATATCCTCGGCCGCCCAGCCACCGATGCCCTTATGGGCGTCATTGGTGATGTCGGGCGCGACCCAGCTCTGCAGGTTCCCGGCACGCAGGAACTGGTCGGTCTTGTCGGCGCCGAGCAGGCTCTTGGGCGTATGGCAGGTGCCGCAATGCGCGGGTCCGTTGACGAGATAGGCGCCGCGATTCCATTCGGCTGATTTGGCCGGGTCGGGCTTGAACTCGCTGGGCGAGAAATTCAGCAGGTTCCAGCCGATCATCACCGTGCGGATGCTGAACGGAAAGGGCAACTGGTTCGAGACGACGCGGTTGCTGACCGGCTCGATCTTCTGGAAATAGGCCCAGAGATCGGCGATATCGGCCTCCGTCATCGCGGAATAGGCCGGATAGGGCATCGCCGGATAGAGCCGCTTGCCGCCCTTGCCGACGCCCTCCTTCAGCGCACCACGAAAATCGGCAAAGCTCCAATTGCCGATTCCGGTCTCGCGATCGGGCGTGATGTTCGATGGGATCAGCTTGCCGAAGGGCGTGTCGAGCGGCGCCCCGCCGGCAAAGGGCTGACCGCCGGGCTTGGTGTGGCAGGCAGCGCAATCGGCCAGGACGGCCTTGTAGCGGCCTGCATTGATGCGGTCGAACAGGTCGGAGGCGAAGCCGGTCGCGCTGACGAGAGCGGCCGCGACGACGCCAGCGAGAAGCGCTGCCTTCTTCATGCCTGCACCAGCTTGCCGGGATTCTTCAGATAGTGGTTGCGGATGGCATCCGCAGCCCAGAAGGCGAGCGCGCCGACAGGGCCGGTCGGGTTCTTGCCGGCGTTCTGCGGGAAGGCCGAGGCGCCGACGACGAAGACATTGGGCACGTCCCAGCTCTGCAGATGGCGGTTGACCGCGCTGGTGTTCGGATCCGTCCCCATGATCGCGCCGCCGGTGTTGTGCGTGCTCTGATAGGGCACGGAATTCCAGCCCTTGCGCGCCCGGCCGACCACCGCCTGCTTGCCGCCGAGCGTGGTCGCGATCTGCTGCATGCGGTCGCTGACCCAGTTCGACATGCGGATGTCGTTGTCGGGGAAATCGAAGGTGACACGCAGCAAGGGCCGGCCGAAGCGGTCCTTATAGGTCGGATCAAGGTCGAGATAATTGCCGCGCGCGGCGTAGGACGAGCCTTGCGAGCTGAAGGTCAGCGTATTGCCGTAATTCTCCTTGGCCGCCTTCTTCCAGGCGCTGCCCCAGCGCGGCGTGCCTGGCGGCGTCGGCCGATAGGCGATCGGCCGACCATTGGTCGGGATGCAGTTGATGCCGGCGCCGCCGACGAAGTCGAGAGCGCCATGGTCGAAGGCGTCGCCATTGTAGTCGTCGACGGTCTGGCCGAGCGCCCCCGCCGCGATGAAGGGGTTGAAGTGCTTGCCCTCGAAGAAGACCTGGGTCGAGGCGTTGGTCTGATAGGCATAGTTGCGCCCGACCGTGCCCGTACCGGTCGCGGGATCATAGGGCGTGCCGATCTTGGAGAGCAGCATCAAGCGGACATTGTGCAGGCCATAGGCGTTGAGCAGCACGATATCGGCGGGCTGCTCGCAGATCTCGCCGGTAACGTCGACATAGGTCACGCCCTTGGCCGTCTTGCCGTCGGATGCAAGATCGACCTTGAGCACCTCGCATTCCGTGCGCGCCTCGAAATTCGATTTGCGCATCAGCACCGGCAGGATCGTGGTGTGGGCGCTGGATTTCGAATAGTTGGCGCAGCCGAAACGCTCGCAGAAACCACAGAAAGTGCACTGCCCCATCGCGATGCCGAGCGGATTGACATAGGCCTTGGAGAGATTGGCCGAAGGCGTCGGGAAGGGATGCAGGCCGATCGAGCGGGCGGCTTCCGCAAACAGCGTCGGCGCATAGGTCATCTGCATCGGCGGCAGCGGATATTCCCGGCTGCGCGGCCCCTCGAAGGGATTGCCGCCGGCCTCGATCTTACCGTTCAGATTGCCGGCCTTGCCGGAGATGCCGGCGAGATATTCGAAGCGGTCGAACGCATTCTCCAGCTCGTCATAGGTGACGCCCCAATCCTGCACCGTCAGATCGGCGATGCGGCCTGCGCCATAGCGCTCGGTCAGATGCGTCTTCAGGACGAAATCGCTCGGGAAGAAACGCCAGGTGTGACCGTTCCAATGCGTGCCCGCGCCACCGACCCCGGTGCCAGGCAAAAAGGAGCCGTAATCGCGCATCGGCAGCGCCGTCTGCGAGATGTTGTTGCGCATCGTCATCGCTTCCTGCGCCGGCTGCAGGAACAGGTCCTTGCGGATGGCGTAGCGCAATTCGTCAGGCGC
Source organism: Allobosea sp. LjRoot9 (assembly GCF_964252745.1). Classification (NCBI taxonomy): domain Bacteria; kingdom Pseudomonadati; phylum Pseudomonadota; class Alphaproteobacteria; order Hyphomicrobiales; family Alloboseaceae; genus Allobosea; species Allobosea sp. LjRoot9. The sequence continues at coordinate 836,876 of NZ_CAXUPC020000002.1, forward strand.
ATAGGCAACGTTGAAATCAGTCGCCGTATCGCGCCAAGGCCCGCGCTCGATCGCGACGACATCGAGCCCGGCATCGGTCAATTCATGCGCCAGGATCGCGCCCGTCCAGCCGAGGCCGACGATGACGACATCCTTGCGGGGCAGTTTCTTCACCATCGTGCCTGATCCCGCCAGTTACTTGCTGCCAACCTTCCACTCCGGCCGCCCGGCGATCGAGAGCGGCGGCAGAGGGAAGGGCTGGTTATGGGCCGTGACGTAGTCGCGGTAATCGTAGCGGGCGCCGGGGAAGCCGAGCAGCTTCCAGCCCGCCATATCCTTGTTGCCGCCATAGATCGGGTCGGCGAAGAAGCCTTCCATCGTGTTCTGCAGCAGCAGGTTGAAGAAGCCGGCGGCTGCGGGATAAGCAACCTTGCCGGTGTCGAAATCGCCCAGCACCTTGTCCTGATCGGCGGGAGCGAGATCGGCAAAAGATTTGCCGGCGAACTGACTCCGAGCGTGCTGCGCCAGCGCGGCAAGCCCGGCGCGGTAGCGCGCCACCGGCGCCTCGGCACCCTGATAGCCCTGCGTCGGCAGACCGGGCAGGAACGGGCCTTGCGTATAGAGCCGCTCGGACGAGCCGTAGCTGCCGGCAAGCTGGCGGTCGATGAAGGTCGCGCAACCCGCCTCCTTGCCGCCGATGCTGAGATCGTCGGCCGGAATCAGGCGGTCAACGATGGCCTCGACCATGCGCGCCTCGTCAGCTGTGAAGACATACCAGCGCCCTCCGGGCAGCGGCTGCGGCGGCAGTGCCGCGAACGGCTTCCAGGGCAAGGTTCCGGAGTGCTCGGCCGCCTTCGCGCCTGCGATGGAGGCCACGAGCAAGGTCATGCCTGTCGAAGAAAGGAAACCGCGGCGACTGGGGCGAAACGGTGTGGATGGTGTCATGCAGGCCTCGACTGTCCGCATCGCTGGTCGGACAAGCCGCAGCCATTGCTAACCAGGCGAGGCTCTACTTTTGATTGAGAACAATCAACATCCGATCAGAGCGGTACTGCCATCCGCCAGATGCATGGGGCTGCCCATGGGAGCAGCCGCCCATGCTGGTGGCCTCTTCCATCGCTGCGCGTCATATGCTGAGACATGAGGGGCGATCAGCTTGTCTCGACGCGACACCGGGCCGGCTCAAGCAATTACGAAGCGAGCCATCACGAAGGATGAAGGCATTCCGATGCAAGTTCTCGATCACAATACCCAGCCCCTGGAAAAGTGGCGCGACGGCGTGATGACCCTGATGCGGGCCTCGGCAACGGTGCAGAGCAAGCAGTTATGCATCTTCGATCAGTTCTGCGACCCCGGCCTGGGAGCCCCGATGCATATTCATGCGGTCGAGGAGGTGCTCGAGGTTTACGAGGGCACAGCCGAGATCTACCTGCGCAATGAGAGCATGATCGTGACGGCCAATCAGTCCGTGCTGATCCCGGCCGGCGCCCGCCACGGCTTCAAGAATGTTGGCACCGGCATTCTGCGCGTGCGCGCGACCCTGGCCGCCGCCATTTTCGAAGCGTCCTATGACGACCGTAATGAATTGTCGCGGCGGTATGTGCCGCAGGATGCATGACGCCTCCCTGCGAGCGCGGTTGGGCGCTTAGGCTACTTGGCCGCTTTCGACCTTGGCCGCTTTCGATGCGGTGTCCTGGATGAGTGGAACGATGAGGCGGTCGATATCGCCCGGCTCGGGGATGTGAATATATTCGATCGCACGGACCGAGGCCTTGAGACCGCTGAGCACCGAGTCCGTGCCCGATGCAAAGACGATGACATCGGCATCGTCACGAGCCAGGGGCGCATCGCCTGAGCCGGCTCCCGCCGAGCGCAGATTCGAGACATGAGGCGCGAAGCGCAGCACGCCCGCCTTCATGATCGGCAGGAATTCGGGAAACCGCGCTACCAGGAGCACGCGCGCCATCGGGTCGATGGAGGCGAGCGCTCGCCTGGTTTCCTCCGAAGGAATGAAGCGGATCGAGACCACGCGTGCGCCCGGCAGGATGCTGGCAACCTCGCGGTGCCGGTTGACGAAGGTGACGACCAGATCGGCCGAGGCCGCGCGCGCCTGAATCGCGCGATCGCGCTGGATCGCATCGATCGTCATCGGCTCCACCGTGGCGCCCTGCCCCAAGCGCGCCGCGATGGCATGGGCGTAGCGCGCCGTCGGCCCGGCGAACAGGCCAACCATGACGACGCTGGCGCTGCGGCCGAGCCGGGCCCGCGAGGCCAGTCGCGCATGGATCAGCGACGCCAGATCGGAGGCGCGCAGGCCCAGCGCCATGCCCTCGTCGATCAACGCATCGATGCGGCGATGAAGCGTCATCAGATCGGGTCGTCCCACTAGGCCGGCCTGACTGCTGCCGGCCACGCTGGTGCCGGCTCCGGCGCGCGTCTCGATGAGCCCGAGCCCCTTCAGATCGCCATAGACCTGGCTCACCGTCATCGGAGCGACGCCGACCCTTGCGGCTAGGTCGCGGACTGACGGCAAGGCTTCGCCGACAGCCAGATCGCCGCAGGCGATGCTATATTCGATCAACCCCTTGAGCTGCTGACGGATCGAAATCGGCAGGTCGCGATCGATCTTGAATTCCATGCCCACCTGCCCCAATCGAGTGTTCTAGTCGAATATAGCAGGTACACTGGCCAGCTGCCCTGACAAGCCACCGAACATTCCCCCCTTCGCTCCATACCATGCAACCCGCACGCGATTGACACCGCTTTGCCGGCCATGGGAGTGTTCTAGTACGATGCTACGCTCGGCCTTTCCGCCCGTCAGAGTTTATCTCCCTCGGCAGCCTTCGGCGGTCGCGGCGCGAACGGCTTCGGCCTCGTGAGCGGATACATCCTGAAGCGTCTCGCCGCGATCGTGGCGTTGGCATTCGGCATCAGCGTCATCGCCTTCCTGATCATCAGACTGATACCCGGCGATCCGGTCGTGGCCATGCTCGGCACGAGCGCGGGAGACAAGGCGCTGATCGAGCGCCTGCGCGAACAACTCGGCCTGACCCAGCCCCTGCACCTGCAGTATTTCGTCTGGATCGGCCATGTGCTGCGGGGCGATTTCGGCTATTCCTACGCCAACCAGCAGAGCGTGAGTTCGCTGCTCGCCTCCAGCTTTCCGGCTACGATCCAGCTCACGCTCGCCGCGCTGACGCTGTCGCTCAGCGGCGGCACCGCGCTCGGCATCCTCGCGGCCCTGAAGCGCAACCAATCGGCCGACACGGCCAGCATGGGGCTCGCTTTGGTCTGCATGTCGGTTCCGAGCTTCTGGCTGGGGCTGCTCTTGATCCTCGCCTTCGCCGTGACCTGGCCGATCTTCGACGTCGTCGGCGGCACCTCATTGAAGGGGCTCGTGCTGCCGGCGGTCACGCTCGCGCTCGGGTCGCTGGGCTTCAACGCCCGCTTCGTGCGCTCGAGCATCATCGCGGCCCTGTCGCAAAATCACGTCACCACCGCCCGGGCCAAGGGCGTGCCGGAGTTCAAGGTCTTCGTCAGGCATGTGATGCGCAACGCGCTTCTGCCGATCCTGACCATCACCGGCCTTCAGGTCGGCCAGTTGCTCTCGGGCTCGGTCATCGTCGAAACCGTGTTCTCGCGTCCCGGCGTCGGACGCCTGCTGATCCAGGGCATCCTGGCGAAGGACTACATGACCGTTCAGGCCATCATCCTGATCATCGCCATCATCTACGCCGTCGCCAACTTCATCGTCGATATTCTCTACCCCGTGCTCGATCCGCGCGTCGCCAACCGCTAGCAAGGATCGCGTGCAATGCCCGACGTCGCCTCGACCGCAGCAACGCTCCCCGCCGGCCAGGGCGACCCCGTTGCCGCAGCGCCGCCGGCATGGTCACGACGGCGCGCAACCTTACGCGCGCTGCGCCATCGCAGCCTGTCGACCGGCCTGCTGATCTGCACAGTCCTGACGCTGGCGGCGTTCTTCGCCCCCCTGCTGACCTCGATCGATCCGACCATGCAGGATCCGATGGCGACCTTCACGCCGCCCTCCCTGATCTATCCGATGGGAACCGACGCCTTCGGCCGCGACCTCTTCGCCCGCGTCCTGTTCGGCGCACGCACGACCATGCTGGCAAGCCTCGCGGTGGTGGTGCTCGGAGCCTTTTTCGGCACTGTGACCGGCCTGGTCGCCGGCTATTTCGGCGGCGCGATCGGCTTCGTCATCATGCGCCTCAACGATCTGTTGCTGGCTTTCCCCGGCATCCTGCTTGCCCTCACCGTCACGGCGATCCTGGGGCCCGGCCTCGTCAACGGCGTCATCGCGATCGCGGTGATCCTCGTCCCGGTCTTCGCCCGGCTGGTGGAAGGGGCGACCGTCGAGGTCCGCAACCTGCCCTTCGTCGAGGCCGCGCTTTGCGGCGGGGCCTCCCCCTTCAGGATCATATCCCGCCACATCCTGCCCAATGTGATGTCCGGCGTCATCGTGCTGACCACCACCTGGCTCGGCATCGCGGCGCTCTGGATCACGGCGCTGGGCTTCATCGGGCTCGGCGTGCAGCCGCCGACGCCCGAACTCGGCGCCATCCTGAATGACGGCCAGAACTACATCACGCTCGCCTGGTGGATCACCGTGTTCCCCGGCCTGTTCCTGTCCCTGTTCGTCGTCAGCGTGAACCTGATCGGCGACGGGCTCAGGGATGAACTCGATCCGACGCTCGATCGCAGCTGATGCCTCACGATGGGAGAGACGAGATGAGTGAACGACAGCGCAACACCAGGATGAAGACGGCGCTCGCGACCCTCCTTGCCGCCGGCAGCCTTGCCCTCAGTGTCGGCGAGCTCCAGGCGCAACCGGCCGCCCCGAACAAGCAGGCCAAGCTCACGGTCGGCTGGGCCGAGCCGATCGACACGCTCAACCCGGCCACGACCGGCGCGCGCAATGTCGGCCCGCTCCTGGCCAACATCTTCGACACGCTGATCTGGCTGACGCCCGATTTCAAGATCGTGCCGCATCTGGCGAGCAAATGGACGATCTCGGAGGACGGCAAGACCTACAGCTTCACGCTGCGCGAGGACGTCAAATTCCATGACGGCACGCCCTTCGATGCCGAGGCCGTCGTCGCGAACATCAAATACATCACCGACAAGAGCACCCAGTCCAAGGTCTCGATTGGCCTGCTCGGCCCCTGCAAGACGGCGACCGCAACCGCGAAATACACCGTCGAGTTCAGCTGCGAGACGCCCTATGCGCCCTTCCTGGGACAGCTCGGCGTGCCCTATCTCGGCATGCAGTCGCCCAAGGCGATGGCCGAATACGGCAAGGATCTCGGCTTGCACCCGACCGGGACCGGCCCGTTCTCCTTCGTCAGCTACGAGCCCAATCAGAGCCTGATCCTCAAGCGCAACGAGGATTACAACTGGGGCCCCTCGGTGCTCGGCCATAAGGGCCCGCCCGATATCGCGCAGGTGCTGTTCCAGATCGTGCCGAACCCGCAGGCGCGCGTCAGCCAGTTCCAGAGCGGCCAGTCGCAGATGATGCAGCAGACGCCCGGCGTCTACTGGAACGCCTTTCAGAAGATGGACAGGTACACGGCGATCCCGGTTCCGATCACGGGGCTCGGCATCTTCGCGCCGATCAATGCAAGCAGGTTCCCAACCGACGATCTCGCCGTCCGCAAGGCGATCCACTACGCGATCGACAAGAAGGGCGTGATCCAGCTCGCCGAGGCCGGTGCCTTCCCGCCGAGCCTGACGCCGCTGCAGCCCAGCATGATCGGCTACGATGCCTCGCTCGAAAGCGTCTATTCCTACGATCCGGCCAAGGCCGAGGCCGTGCTCAAGGAGGGCGGCTGGACCAAGGTGAACGGGTTCTGGGAGAAGGGCGGGAAGCGCCTGACGCTGACCGTGACCGCGATCTCGACCTCGACCTCCTATCCGCTGCTCGCCCAGGCCATGCAGGGCTATCTGCAGAAGATCGGCATGGAGGTGAATGTCCAGCAGCTCGCCTCGCCGGCCTGGCTCGCGGCCAATATCAACGGCGATATGTCGCTGACGCCGCTGCAATATATCGGCGTCGATCCCGATGCGCTGCAAACCTGGTTCACGCCTGGCCAGTACTTCAACTGGAGCCATTTCTCCGACCCCAAGCTGACCGCCCTGTTCAAGGACGGGCAGCAGGAGCGCGATCCCGCCAAGCGCCTGACGATCTATCATGAGGTCCAGAAGATCCTGATGGACCAGGCCGTCATGCTACCGATCCGCCAGAACATCGACCTGGTGATGACGACGAGGAAGCTGACCGGCGTGACCTATACGGGCGGCGGCTTCGAATATCTCGGTGCGGCCTCGCTGGCCGACTGAGCGCCCGGAAACTCAGAATCCGGGCGCGAACGACCCGATCGCGCCCGGATGACCCGACATGACGAGACAGGAGTTCGCCAGTGACGACGCTCATTCGGGCCGACAGGCTCATCGATGGAACCGGCTCGGCGCCTGTCCAGCACGCCGTGCTCGTGGTCGAGCAGGGCAAGGTCGTGGCTATCCATGCCGGCCGGATCCCGGACGGGTTCTCGACGGAGAATGCCGAGATCCTCGATTTCCCCGGCTGCACGATCCTGCCCGGGCTGATCGACACGCATGTCCATCTCAACCTGCCAGGTGACGGCACCACGCTCGAAGTAGCGATGCGCGAGCCCGAGGGCGTGCTGATGGCGACCTCGACCTTCGCCGTCGGCAAGGCGCTCGCGGCAGGCATCACGACGGTCCGCGATGTCGGCGCACTCAACAGCACGGCGATCCATCTGCGCCGGGCGCTGGAGCTCGGCCATGGCGAAGGCGCGCGCGTGCTCGCCTGCGGCCAGCCCATCACCATCACCGGTGGCCATACCTGGTATTTCGGCGGCGAGGCGGATGGCGAGGACGGCCTGCGCCGCAAGGTCCGCGAGATGGCGAAACTGGGGGCGGATTTCATCAAGGTGATGGCGAGCGGCGGCGGAACGCTGAACACGCAATCCTGGAAACCGTCCTTCACGCCCAGGGAGCTGGCGGTCATGGTCGACGAGGCGCATCGCAGCGACCGCAAGATCACGGCGCATTGTCTGTGTGCGGCCTCAATCGACGATGTCGTCGCAGCCGGCTTCGACCAGATCGAACATGCCGGGTTCATCACGGACGGCAAGGGCAACCAGTCCTACGACCCGGCCGTGGCCGAGCGCCTCGCGCGCTCGGGCATTCCCGTGACCAGCACGCTGGCGGTCGGCGGAGCCGTGCTCAGGGCGATGCTCGCCAGGGAGGAGCGCACACCGACCGAGGAGGCCTTCCTGGCGCGGTGGCGCAAAACCTTCGCCGCCAATCTCGACCAGTTCCGCAAGCTGCGCGAGGCGGGCGTGACATTCGTCGCCGGCACCGATGCGGGCTGGCGCTTCACGGCGATCGACGATCTGCCGCTGGAGCTGGCGTTGATGCATCAGGGCGGCATGAGCGCCATGGAGGCGATCATTGCCGGCACGGGCCTGGCCGCGACGGTTATCGGCATCGACGATCATGTCGGCAGGCTGACGCCGGGCCTCGCCGCCGATGCAATCGTCGTCCGCGGCAACCCGCTCGACGATCTCGGGGTGCTGCGCGATGTCCGCTTCGTCATGCGGGGCGGTCAGCCGAAACGGCGCCCGGACCGCGTCGTGGCCTGAGAACGCCTCGCCTGTCCACATGTATGCGAGCCGGACCGATCCGGCCCGTTGAACGCCCGGCCGATTTAGGGCGGCCACGGGCGCACTAGCGTTACGAGCGTCGGCTCATGCCGTCGCGGCGCTCATAGCGCGCCAGAAAGAGCGCGATCCCCTCCTCGATCTGCTCCTCGATTTCGGCCTTCGGGGGCAGTTCCAGGGACAGCATCCCTCTGACATCGAGATCTCCCCGGACGATGCTCAGGAATTGCCGGGCAGCCAGGCTTGGATTGGGGACATCGAGGAGAGCCTTTTCATCCGCCAGGGTGAAAAAGCGCGCGAGCCGTTCTGTCAGGACCACTGGCCCGGCCTCGAACACGACGCGGCCGATCCCCGGAAAACGCGGGACCGCCCCGATAGCGGCGCGCCACAGCTGCACGCAGCGCGAGGCCATGAAGATGTCGATGAAGTTCCGGGCGACACGGCGGAGCGCCGTCGCGACGTCGCCAACCTCGGTATCCGAGAGCCAGATCGTGTCGGTGACGCGCTTGGCTTCATCGGTCAGCACAGCCTCGAACAAGGCTTCCTTATTGGCGAAATGAACATAGAGCGTCGCCTTGGAGACGCCGGAGACTCGCGTGACCATGTCCATGGTGACGGCGTCGAAGCCGTGTTCAAGGAACAGATCGCACGCCGCGACCAGGATCTGCTCGACCTTCCGGCTGCGGCGATCAGGTCGCGCCTCAACGCTTTTCATGCCACCTTCCGGCGGGTTGCTGTTGCGGGTTCCTGGCGTCATGCCGTTTTCGCCCCCCTTTTTTGAACTGTACCGTTTAGTTTCCTCTTGACTCCTGACAGGACGCAGGGCATCCGTCAACGAAATAAACTGAACCGTTTAGTTTAGCAGGTATTCGATGGCACAGTCTCGACAAGACAGGCTCGATCACGTCGCATTCGGACGGAACCGTCCGAGTGCGAAAAACGTGATCGATTCTAAAAGTTTAGAGCATTGCTCCAGCGAAAAACCGGTACCCACTTTTTCGCGCAATGCTCTAGGGCGACCGCGGCGCGGCGTCGGGCCGGGTTTGGGCGTCCTTGCGCTGCTGGCTCTCGCCGGCTGCAAGGATTCCGCGCCGGCTGATGCGCAACCGCCATTGGCGGTGCTGACGCAGACGGCCAAGCCCACACCGCGCGCCCAGACCGTTTCGCTCACGGGCGAGATCAAGGCCCGCATCCAAAGCGATCTGTCCTTCCGCTTCGCCGGCCGCATCGCGACGCGCAGCGTCGATATCGGGGACCGCGTCGTGGCCGGCCAGGTTCTCGCCACGCTCGAGACCACCGAGCAGAAGGCCGACACGGATTCGGCGACAGCGAGCGTGCAAGCCGCCGAGGCGACGTTGCGCCAGGCGAGCGCCACCTTCGAGCGACAGAAATCGCTGCTCGCCAACGGCTATACGACGCAACGCAGCTACGACAATGCCAACGAAGCCTATCGGGCAGCGCAAGCCTCGCTCGACAGCGCAAAGGCCAATCTCGCCACCGCGCAGGACCAGCTCTCCTACACGGCCCTGCGCGCCGAAGCACCCGGCATCATCACCGCGCGCAATGCCGAGGTCGGGCAAGTCGTCGAGGCGGCGCAGGCCATATTCACCGTCGCCCGGGACGGCGCGCGCGATGCGGTTTTCGACGTCTATGAGGCGCTCCTCGTGCAGAAGCCGGCCGACGGCAATGTCGAGATCGCCTTGATCTCGAATCCCGCCATCAAGGTCACTGGCACGGTGCGCGAGGTCGCGCCCGTCGTCGACCCGACGACCGGGTCGGTCAGGGTCAAGATCGGCATCGATCAGCCGCCGCCGGAGATGACGCTCGGCGCCGCCGTCTCCGGGGTCGGCCATTTCCAGCCCCGGGATGTCTTCGCGCTGCCATGGACGGCTTTCTTCACGCAAGGAGGCAAGGCGGCAGTCTGGGTGGTCGATCCGAAAAGCCGCGCCGTCTCGCTCAAGCCCGTCGTCATCGACATCTATCGGACCGGCGAAGTGCTGATCCGCAGCGGATTGAGCGCCGGCGATGTCGTGGTCACCGGCGGGGCGCAGCTTCTCAGGCCGGGCCAGATCGTCGCGCCCACCGCGCAGCAACCGACGGCGCTCCTGCCGGCCAAGGCGGGGAATGCAGGATGAAACACATCGCCACATTCGCCGCCGTGGGAGCCGCCCTGGCGCTCGCGGGCTGCAATTCCGAGAAGAACTCGAACACGAAAGCGGCACCGCCTGCGCGCCCCGTGCTGTCGATCGTCGTGAAGCCCAATAGCGACAAGACGATCGGCTTCGCCGGCACGATCCAGCCGCAATATCAGACGGAGCTGGGCTTTCGTGTGCTCGGGCGCTTGGTCGCGCGCAACGTCAATGTCGGCGATCTCGTCAAGGCCGGGCAGAGCCTGGCTCAGCTCGACCCCTTCATCCTCGCCCTGGCGCTCCGCGCCACCGAGGCCGATCTGGTCAAGGCGCGCGCGCAGCTTGCGAACGCCACCGCCGCCGAAAACCGGATCTCGATCCTGCTCGGGCGGCAGATCTCGAACCAGGCGGACTTCGACACCGCGCAGCAGGCCAAGGAAGCAGCCGCCGCAGCGGTGCAACAGGCCGAGGCCAATCTGGCAAAGGCGCGCGAGCAGCTCGGCTACACCACGCTCAGCGCCGATATCGACGGCGTGGTGACCACGACCGATGCCGAGGTCGGGCAGATGGTCGCCGCCGGCAAGCGCGTGGTTTCGCTCGCCCGGACGGATATTCGCGAGGCCGTGGTCGATCTTCCCGACGACCGCGCGCAGCTCCTGGCGGCGGGCGCGCCGTTCGAGGTTCATCTCCAGGCCGACCCGCTGGTCAAGGCCAATGGAAAAGTCCGCGAAATCGCGCCGCAGGCCGACGCCGCGACCCGGACCCGGCGGATCAAGATCACGCTCGAACAGGCCAGCGAGGCGTTCCGGCTTGGCGCGACGGTGACGGCGACGCCGTTGGAGGCAACGGCATCGACGATCGACGTGCCGCTCTCGGCCCTGCTCGAGCGCGGCGGCGCAACCCGTGTCTGGATTGTCGATACCGCCGCGAAGACTGTGAAGACGGTGCCGGTCCAGGTCGCGGAGCGCAATGGACGTAGCGCCCGGATCGGCGGCGGGTTGGAGGCCGGCGCACGCCTCGTCGTCGCCGGCGTCAACAGCCTGTCCGAGGGGCAGGCCGTCAAAATCCAGGCCGACAAGACCGATGAGAGGACTACCCGGTGAAGAGCTTCAACCTCTCCGACTGGGCGCTGCAGCACCGCTCGCTCATTTGGTACTTCATGATCGTGGCTTCGGTCATGGGCCTGTTCTCTTATTTCAACCTCGGCCGGGCCGAGGACCCTGACTTCACCATCAAGACGATGATCATCCAGGCGCGCTGGCCGGGCGCCACCGTCGAGGACACGATCAGCCAGGTCACCGACCGGATCGAGAAGAAGCTCGAGGAGCTCGACAGCTTCGATTACGCCAAGAGCCTCAACATGCCGGGGCAGACGACGATCTTCGTCAACCTCAAGGACACGACCAAGGCCAAGGACATCCCCGCGATCTGGGTCAAGATCCGCAACATGATCGGGGACATCAAAGGGCAGTTTCCCGACGGCATCGTCGGACCCTTGTTCAACGACAATTTCGGCGACGTTTATGGCAATGTCTACGCCTTCACCTCGGACGGGCTGAGCCAGCGGCAATTGCGCGACTATGTCGAGGATGTCCGCGCCAAGGTCCTGACGGTTCCCAATGTCGGCAAGGTCGACCTCGTCGGCGCGCAGGACGAGGTCATCTACCTCGAATTCTCGACGCGCGAGATCGCGGCGCTGGGCATCACGCAGCAAATGGTCGTTGACACGCTGAGGGCGCAGAACGCGATCTCGCCTTCCGGCACGATCGAGGCCAAGGGCGAGCGCATCAGCGTACGCGTCGGCGGCCAGTTCGCCTCCGAAGACAGCCTGCGGGCGATCAATCTGCGCATCAACGACCGCTTCTTTCGGCTTGGCGACGTCGCCACCATCAGCCGCGGCTATGTCGATCCGCCGACATCCCTGTTCCGCGTCGGCGGGCAACCCGCGATCGGCCTTGCCATCGGCATGAAGCCCAACGCCAACCTGCTCCATTTCGGCGAGGCGCTGAAGGCCGAGATGGCCAAGATCGAGGCGGAGCTGCCGATCGGCGTCGGCGTGCATCTGGTCTCGGACCAACCCGCGATCGTGGAGGAGGCCGTCGGCGGCTTCACCAAGGCACTGGCCGAGGCGGTCGCGATCGTGCTCATCGTCAGTTTCATCAGCCTGGGCGTGCGGGCCGGCTTCGTGGTGGCGCTGACGATCCCGCTCGTGCTCGCCATCACCTTCGTCTTCATGGAGCTCACCGGCATCTCACTGCAGCGCATCTCGCTCGGCGCGCTCATCATCGCGCTCGGCTTGCTCGTCGACGACGCCATGATCGCGGTCGAGATGATGGTGGCGCGGCTCGAGGTCGGCGACACGCTCCAGAAGGCCGCGACCTATGTCTACACTTCGACGGCCTTTCCGATGCTCACCGGCACGCTGGTGACGGTGGCGAGCTTCATCCCGGTCGGTCTCAACGGCAGTGCCGCGGGCGAGTTCACCTTCACGCTCTTCGTCGTCATCGCCGTGTCGCTGCTCGTCTCCTGGGTGGTCGCGGTGCTGTTTGCGCCGCTGCTCGGCGTCACGCTGCTGCCCAAGACGATGAAGCAGCATCACGAGGGACCCGGGCGGCTAACCCGCGCCTTCAACCAGCTGCTGCGCGCCTGCGTGCGCTGGAAATGGCTGACGATTGCAGCGACGGTGGCGCTGTTTGCCCTCTCGGTCGGCGGCATGCGCTTCGTCCAGGAACAGTTCTTTCCGTCCTCCGACCGGCGTGAACTGATCATCGACTGGACCGTCCCACAAAACGCCTCGATCACGCAGACGCGCGACCAGATGGATCGTTTCGAAAAGCAGGCCCTCGTCGGCGAGCCCGATATCGAGCATTGGTCGTCCTATGTCGGCCAGGGCGCGGTGCGCTTCGTGCTGTCCTACGACGTCCAGCCGGCGAGCCCGAACTTCGGACAGATCGTCATCGTGACGAAGGACATCGCCGCGCGCGATCGCCTGCGCCCCAAGCTGAAGGCCATTCTGGCCCGCGATTTCGTCGGCACCGACGCCTTCGTCCATCTGCTCGACATCGGCCCCCCGGTCGGGCGCCCGATCCAGTATCGGGTCAGCGGACCCGACATCCAGACCGTGCGCGCTCTGGCGCAGAAGGTCGCCAGCACGATCGGGCCGAGCAAGGATCTCGGCGACGTCGTCTATGACTGGAACGAGCCCGGCCGTGTCGTCAAGGTCGATGTGCTGCAGGACAAAGCGGCCCAGCTCGGCATCACCTCGGAAACGATCGCGACCGCGCTGAACGGCGTCGTCAGCGGCGCGACCACGACACAGGTGCGCGACAGCATCTACCTGATCAATGTCATGGGCCGAGCGCGCGACGCCGAGCGTTCCTCGATCGACACGCTGCAGAACCTGCAGGTCCAGAGCAGTGCCGGCAAAACGGTCCCGCTCGCGGCGATCGCCAATTTCCGCTACGAATCGGAGCAGCCCGTGGTCTGGCGGCGCGACCGCCTGCCGACGGTGACGGTCAAGGCCAACGTCGTCACCGCGTTGCAGCCGGCGACCGTGGTCAAGGCGCTCGAACCGAGCCTGCGCGAGATCATCACGACGCTGCCGGCCGGCTACAAGATCGTCACCGGCGGCGCCGTCGAGGAAAGCGCCAAGGGCCAGGGACCGATCGTCGCCATCGTGCCCGTCATGCTCTTCGCCATGGCCACGATCCTGATGATCCAGCTGCAGAGCTTCCAGCGATTGTTCCTGGTCGTCGTGGTGGCGCCGCTGGGCTTGATCGGCGTGGTCTCGGCGCTGGTGCCCAGCGGCGCACCGCTCGGCTTCGTCGCCATTCTGGGCGTGCTGGCGCTGATCGGCATCCTGATCCGCAACTCGGTCATTCTCGTCGTCCAGATCGAGCATCTGCGGGAGGAGGGCCGGGATGGCTGGACCGCCGTGGTCGAGGCGACCGAGCACCGGATGCGGCCGATCCTGCTCACTGCGGCAGCCGCCAGCCTCGCGCTGATCCCGATCGCGCGCGAGGTCTTCTGGGGGCCGATGGCTTACGCCATGATGGGCGGTATCATCGTCGGAACGGTGCTGACGCTGCTGTTCCTGCCGGCGCTCTATGTCGCCTGGTTCCGGCTGAAGGAGCCAAGCACCGAGCCCGAAGCGTCGACGGAGACGGGCCACCAAGCGGCCATCGGCTGAGCGCGGTCATCCCGGCCGCCTCACTCCGCCTTCAATCCCTTGTGAATGGCGCAGATATAGTCCGGGCCGATCCCGCAGCAGCCCCCGATGATCCTGGCGCCGCGCCGGCGCCAGTCCTGGGCCCAGCCGAGATAGCGTTGCGGAGCGACATCCTCGCGCAACGCGGAGATGCCCTCATTGGCTGCCGCCTCGCCGGTCTTCTCCGGGAAGGCGTTCGCATAGACGCCGATCGCGATGTCGCTGTTGCCCAGTACTTGCGCGGCGATGTCGACAGCGGGGCCCATCACCTCCGGCCGGCTGCAGTTGAACAGCACCGCTTCCGCGCCCGCCTGCCGAACCGCGGCAATCGCGTCGGCCACGGCTTCGCCCGAGCGCAGCCGGGCCTCGGTCCGGTTGATCTCATCATCCTGCAGCGTGAACGAAACCCAGATCGGCCTCCCGGTCGAGGCGACCGCGGCGCAAGCCGCCAGGGCCTCCGCGATGCAGCTCTGGGTCTCGGCCAGGAAGAGATCGACATGGGGCAGCAGGGCCTGCACCAGAAGGTCGAGCATCGCCGGCGCGCGCGCAGCGTCGAACAGCTCCGGCTGATAGGAGCCGAACAAGGGCGGCAGCGAGCCCGCGATGCGCACGACGCGCCCCGTCCGTTCGGCCTCCTCATCGGCCGCCTGCCGCGCCAGTTTGCCGGCGAGCGCCGCCAGCCGCGCGCCATCGCGTGCGAAGCGCTCCTCGCCGATATGGAACGGCACCAGCGCATAGCTGTTGGTGGTGACGATCTCCGCCCCGCTGACGATGAATGAGCGATGCGCCGCGAGCACCGTGTCGGGTGCCTCCATCAAGGCCAGCGCCGACCATTCAGGCTGGCGGAACGGCGCGCCCATGCGCTCCAGCTCCCGCCCCATGCCGCCATCCAGCACGGTCACGCCAACGCTCGTCGTCATCTCACTCTTCCGATCCGATAGAGCATTGCGCGAAAAAGTGGGTACCGGTTTTTCGCAAGAGCAATGCTCTAAACTTTGAGAATCGATCACGTTTTTCGCATTCGGACGGAACTGTCCGTATGCGACGTGATCTAGGGGATTTCAACGCGCGGAGCGCCTGGCTTCGAGCGCGGCATATCCCTTGATGTCCTCCGCGAGGCTGATGGCAATATGCTGCCGCACCGCCGCTTCGGCCTGGTGCGGCGAGCCGCTCAGAAGGGCTTCGACCAAGGGGCGATGGCTTTCCTCCAGGGGATAGCGTTGCGGCCAGTGCTCCTCCGACCAGCGATAGAGCCACTCCATCTTGGCAGACAGGGCAGAATACCGGTGGATCAGATGCTGGTGCCCGGTCAGCTCGACAATGGCGCGGTGCAGATCGAGATCCGCAGCCACGCGCTGATCCAGCGGCTCCGCTTCCGCAGGCCCGAGCCTTGAGAAGGCTTGCCGCAGCCGCTGCGCCGCGGCTTCTGTCGAGCGCTCCGCTAGGATGCGCGCGGCCAGGCCCTCCAGCGCCTCGCGCAGCGTATAGATCTCCCATATGACCTGCGCGTTCAGCGGCGCCACCCGCCAATTGGAATATGGCGCGCGGACGACGAGCTCATTGCCCTCCAGAGTGAACAGCGCCGTGCGGATCGTCCCCCGGCCGACGCCGAGTCTGTTCGAGAGCGCGACCTCGGTCAGCGTCTCGCCGGGAGCGAGCCGGCCACGCACGATGTCCTCTTGGAGGCGCAGCGTGGCGATGTCGGCCAGACTCAGCCGCTCGATGGGCAGTGAGAGATGGGGATCGGACGACACGGCGTACCTTCAGTTCAATCGACAGGGCCTGCAGTTCAATCGACAGGACCTGCCGTTCAATCGACAGGACCGGCCTGGCCCCGGACGAAACGGCGACAGCGCTCGGAAACCGGATCGAGGAAGACCTGCTGCGGCGGACCCGCCTCCTCGATGCGGCCTTCATGCAGATAAATGGCGTGGCTGGAGACCTCGCGCGCGAAGGCCATCTCATGCGTCACGATCAGCATGGTGCGCCCCTCCTCGGCCAAGGCGCGGATGACGCGCAGGACCTCGCCCACCAATTCGGGATCGAGCGCCGAGGTGGGCTCGTCGAACAACAGGGCGCGGGGCCGGCTCGCCAGCGCCCGGGCGATCGCCACGCGCTGCTGCTGGCCGCCGGAGAGATGCGCCGGCCAGGCATCGCGCTTATCCGCCAGACCGACCTTGGCGAGCATGGCCTCGGCCTCCTCGCGGCATTCGGCGCGGGGCCTGCCTTGCACATGCAGCGGCACCTCCATGACATTCTGCAGCGCGGTCATATGCGGCCAGAGATTGAAGCTCTGGAACACGAAGCCGATCTGCCCGCGCAAACGGCGAACCTTCTGCCGCTCCGCACGCGAAAACCGGTGCGCCGCGCCGGTCAGGACGATCGTCTCGTCTCCGACCGTGACCTCGCCCTGATCGGGAATCTCGAGGAACGGGATGCAGCGCAGCAAGGTGCTCTTGCCCGAGCCGCTGGAGCCGATGATCGAGATGACATCGCCATCGCGAGCCACGAGGTCGATGCCGCGCAGCACCTCCTGCCTGCCGAAGCTCTTATGGATATTGGCCAGTCGGACCGTTGTCGGGGTTCGGACCGTTGTCGGATTCATGCCGGGCTCCGGTCGAGGGCAGGGCTGCGATGGGTCGAAAGCCGGTCTTCCAGCCAATGGACGAGGCGCGTGATCACGGTGACGAGCACGAGATAGATCACCGCCGCGCACAGGAAGACCTCGATCGCGCGATAGGTCTGCGAGACCTCGGCCCGGGCGATACCCGTCACCTCCATCAAGGTCACGACGCTGGCGAGCGAGGTCGCCTTGACCATGCTGGTCACCTCCGCCCCATAGGCCGGCAGCGCCTGGCGGAAGGCCAGCGGCAGCACGATGCGGCGCAGCATGGTCGGGCGCGACATGCCGGCGACCTTGGCGGCCTCGATCGCCCCGCTCGACACGGCGCGCAGGCCGCCGCGCAGGATCTCCGAGGTGTAGGCAGCGTCATTCAACATGAGCGCCAGGACGGCGCAGACATAAGGCTCGCGCAGGAGCGGCCAGAGCAGCGAATGCCGCAGCGCCGGAAACTGGGCGAGCCCATAATAAATCAGGAAGATCTGGATCAGCAGCGGCGTGCCGCGAAAGATGTAGACATAGAAATTCGCAAACTGCGCACCGAGCCAGGACGAGGCCCGCAAGCCCGAGAGCATGAGCGCCAGGACCGCGCCCCCGCCTAGGGACAGCACGGCGAGACTCAGCGTCAGCGGCATGCCGGCCAGCAGCTTCGGAAACACCTCGGCGATGAAAGCGAGATCCATGCCGCTAGCCCCCCACCCGCATGGCCGGCTGGCCGCGCATGGCCCGCCACTCCGCGATGCGGAAGACGAGCCCTGAGACCGTGGTGATCGCAAGATAGATCGCGCCGCCGGCCAGGAAGAACAGGAAGGGCAGTTCCGTCGAATTCGCCGCGACGCTGACGGCCCGCAAGGTCTCGACCAGGCCGGTCACCGAGACCAGCGCCGATTCCTTGATCACCGACTGCCATTGATTGCCCAGCCCCGGCAAAGCCGTCCGCAGCGCCTGCGGCGCGATGATACGCCGGAACATGGTCCAGCGCCTCATGCCCGTGACGCGCGCAGCTTCCAGCGTTCCCAATGGGATCGCATGGAAGGCGCCACGCAGCACCTCCGCCTGCGCCGCGCCGGAGATCAGCCCGATGGCAAGCGAGCCTGCAACGAAACCGCTGATCTCGACGGGGCCGGTATGGCCGAACTGGTTCGCGATCGCGGTGACGATCTGGCGGCCGCCGAAATAGAACAGGTAGATCACCAGCAGGTCCGGAATCCCACGCAGCACCACGCCATAGATGTCGGCGGCCCGGCGCAGCACGGGCGGCCCGGCGATCTTGGCCCAGGCGCAGAGTGTGCCCAGGACGAGCCCGCAGGCGAAGGCGCAGGCCGAGACGGCAAGGGTCGTCAGCCCCGCGGTCAGCAAAGCGTGCCCCCAGCCTCCGGGGCCGAAACCTAGCAGGGTGAAAGCCTCGCCCATCTCAGCCGTATCGTCCGCCACGTCAGAGCGCGGGCGTGATGTCGATCTCGAACCATTTCAGCGCGAGGCGCTTCAGCGTGCCGTCCTCCGCCACCGACTTGAGCGCCTTGTCGAACAGCTCCTTCAACTCGGGATCGCCCTTGCGCAGCCCGACCGCCGAGCCCTGCCCGAGCAGGCCGCCGGCGAAGACATAACCCGAGGCGATCATCTCGCCATTCGACTTTTTGGCGGAGGCGTTGAGGTTGATCGCCGAGGCCATCACCGCATCGACGCGCCCGCTCTTAAGGTCGAGGAAGGTATCGGGCCCGGACGAATAGGTGCGGATGGTGACGACGTCCTTGAGGTATTTGGTCAGGAAGTCGTTCTGGATCGTCGCGACCTGGACGCCGATGGTCTTGCCCGCGAGCGGCTTGGCCATCTCCTCGACCGCCGCCTTCGTCGCAGCCTCATCGGCCAGCTGGATCCGCGTGCCGGTACCCGGCAACGACTTGACGGCGCCGTCCTTCATGATGGCGAGGCCGGAGGGAGCCGCGGCGTAAGGCGTCGAGAAGGCGATGACCTCCTGGCGCTTGGGCGTGATCGAGACCGCGTCCATGATCGCGTCGTATTTGCCGTCGGTGAGCCCGGCGATCATGCCGTCCCAGGCCTGCGCGATCATCTCGCATTTGATGTTCATGCGCGCGGACAATTCCTGCAGCAGTTCCGGCTCGAAGCCGATCAGGCGGCCGTCGGGCGCATGCATGTTGTAGGGGGGAAAGGCGCCTTCCGTGGCGACGCGGATGACCTTCCAGTCCTTGGCGCTGGCGCTGCGGGGCGCGGTGCCAAATACGAGTCCGGCGGCGGCGCCGAGGCCGAGGGTGAGAAAGGACGAACGGGTGATCTTCACGCCGGAATCTCCAACGAAGGGGTTTGAACAGGGCTAGAGGCTATTATGAAAGGACATCGACCGCGGTGCGCACGAGCGCCGCCACGCCCAGGCCGATGCAACGCTCGTCGGGCTGGTAGTCGGAGTTGTGCACGCGGTCGTTGCGTCCGGGCTGGGACGCGCCGACCAGCAATTGGCAGGACGGGATGCGCTCGGAGAAATAGGAGAAATCCTCCGCGCCGAAGCGGCCTTCGAGCTGGTCGATCATGTCCGCCCCGAACTGGGCCGAGACGGAGCGAACCGCGGCATCGACCACGCCGTCGTCATTCACCAGCGCCGGCGCGCCACGGATATAGGAGATCTCGCAGGTCACGCCCATGGCCGCGCCTACACCCTCGCAGATGCGGCGGAAGGTGGCTTCCATCGTGTCGCGCGAGGCCGCCGAGCGGCAGCGGACCGTGCCCTGGAACATGCAGCTGTCGGGGATGATGTTGTGGGTCGAGCCACCGGCAATGTGGCCGATCGTCAGCACGGCCGACTGCGATGGGTCCATAACCCGGGAAATCGCCGTCTGCAGCTGCATGATCATGGCCGAGGCGGCGACGATGGGATCGACTGCCGCATGGGGGCGCGCGGCGTGGCCGGAGCGGCCATGGACGACCACGTCGAACTCGTCGCTCGACGCCGTCGAGGCGCCGCGGACATAACCGAACCGACCGACCGGCATCTCCGGCCGGTTGTGGAAGGCGAGCGCCATCGCCACGCCATCAGCGGCACCATCGGCGACCATCGCGGCTGCTCCGCTCTCGACCGTCTCCTCCGCCGGCTGGAAGACGAGGCGGACGCTGCCGCGCAGCATCGGCGCCAGGTTCTTCAGCACCATGCCCGCCCCAAGCAAGGTGGCGGTGTGGATGTCATGGCCACAGGCGTGCATCTTGCCAGGAATGGTGCTGGCGAAGGGCAGGCCGGTCAGCTCCTCCATCGGCAAGGCGTCCATGTCGGCACGGATCAGCAGGCACGGCCCGGGCGCCCCGCCCTCGATCTCCGCCACCACGCCGACGCGCCCGACGCCGCGCTGCGGCTTCAAGCCGATCCGCTCCAGCTCCGATGCGACCAGCGCCGCCGTCCGCACCGTCTCGAAGCCGATCTCGGGATGGGCGTGGATATCGCGGCGCAGGGCGATGAGCGCCGGCTCGATCGCTTCCACCTGGTCGGCGATGGCGCGGGTCAGTTCGTTCGGGCGATCGTGGGACATCAGCACGCTCAAGGCCATTTTTGAAAATTGCGGCGGCATCTAGCCATAGATCCACCCCTCTCGCAATATGATCGAGGATCGACAATCGACAATATCGGCCTATCCTGTGCGCGATGATCCCTGCCGAAGAGACCCCGATGCACGCCGCCACGGTTCTGGCCCAACTCGACCATTACCTGGACCCGGTGACCGGAGGGCTCGCGCCGTCGATCCATCCGGCCGTCACGCATGCCCCACCCGGAGACGCGGCGTTGCGCCCCGGTTCGACCGCCTCACGCTATGCGCGCTCCGGCAATAGCGGCGCCTCGGTCGCGGAGCGCGTATTGGCCCAGCTCGAAGGCGGAGCGGCCGCCGCGGTCTTCAGCGCCGGCTCCTCGGCAGCCCAGGCTGTCCTGGCCAATCTGCGTCCGGGCGACCATCTCGTGCTGGATTCGGCGGCCTATTATGAATTCGGCGCCATTATCGAGACCTTCGGCCAGCGCTGGGGCGTGACCGTGGCCCGCGCGGATATGTGCTGCCCCGAGGCGGTGCGGCAGGCCATGCGCCGGGGCGAGACGCGGCTCGTCTGGGCGGAGTGTCCCAGCAACCCGCTCTGGCGCGTGCCGGATATCGCCGCGTTGGCGGCCATTGCACATCGGGGCGGCGCGCAGCTCCTGGTGGACGCGACGGTTGCGACGCCGGTGCTGTGCCGGCCGCTGGATTTCGGGGCCGATCTCGTCCTGCATTCCGCAACCAAATATCTGAACGGCCATGGCGATCTCGTCGCCGGCGCGCTCATCACGGCGCAGACCGGAACGGCATGGCGGGAGATCCTCGCCTCCCGGGAAGCGCATGGCAGCATCCTGCCCCCCTTCGAGGCCTGGCTCCTGCTGCGCGGCATGCGCTCGCTCGCCTTGCGCGTCGAGCGCGCCTCACAGACGGCGCTGAAGATCGCCACGACCCTGGCCGCACATCCCGGAATCAGCGCGGTGCATTATCCCGGCCTGCTCGGCGACCCGCACCATGAACTGGCGCGGCGGCAATTCCTGGACGGGTTCGGCGGCATGCTGTCCTTCGAGATCGCCGGCACCGCGGCGGATGCGCTCGCCCTATGCGAGCGGACGGCGGTGTTTCGCCGCTCGACGTCGCTGGGCTCGACGGAAAGCCTGATCGAGCATCGGCGCAGCACGGAGGGCGAGCGCTCCGCCTGTCCAGACGCGCTGATCCGACTCTCGATCGGCCTGGAGCATGCGGAAGACCTGATCGCCGATCTGCAGCGCGCTTTGAGCGGCATGCGCCGCATGGCGGAGACGCCCTCCGCCGAGATGATCTAGAAGAACGACGGTCGCTGCCCCAGGCGATTGTCTGAAAGGAACCGGCATTGGCATTCCTGAGCGAGAGCGAGCCCGCGCGCGGCGTTCCCCTGGCCGTCGCTCCCGGCATTTCCCGCATCGTCGCCAGGAATCCAAGCCTGATGACCTATCACGGCACGAACACCTACCTGATCGAGACCGGCGACGGCTTCATGGTTCTCGATCCCGGCCCCGATGATGTCGGCCATCTCGACGACATCCTGAGGGCGACGAGCGGCGCCGTGCCTGCGATCCTGCTCAGCCACACCCATTCCGACCATCTCGGCGCGACGGCGGCGCTGAAGGCCCGCACCGGCGCCAAGACCTATGCATTTCATCTTAGCGCCGACGACGCCTTCATACCCGACATCCTCCTGCGGGACGGCGACAGTGCGATGGGTATGCTCGCCATCCACACGCCGGGGCATGCCAGCGACCATCTCTGCTTCGCCTATCGGGATGGGATCCTGTTCAGCGCCGACCATGTGATGTCCTGGTCGAGCAGCATCGTCTCCCCGCCGGGCGGCGACATGGCCGACTATGTCAGGAGCCTGCGCCTGATGATGGCCCGCGACGACCGGCTCTATCTGCCGGGACATGGGCCGCCCTTGCCCGATCCCAGGCCCTATGTGCAGGACTTGCTCGACCGCCGGCTCAAGCGCGAGAACGAGATCGCGGCTGCTCTCGCCGCCGGCCCGCTAGGCACCCGGGATCTGGTCGACCGGCTCTATTCCAAGACCGATCCCTGGCTGCAGCTCGCGGCCGAGCGCAATGTCCTGGCCCATCTCCTCAAGCTGAAATCCGAAAAACGCGTCGAGGACAAAGGAGATTTGTGGGTCGCTCTGGAGGCGTGAACGCCTTGTCCGGCCGCAAGCCGACCGCGCCCAAAGCCCATGTCATTGTGACGAAAATCTTTGTGACGAAGATCTTGCCGATGAAGACATGGTCTCGAAGCAGCCCCGCCCTATTCTCGCTGAGATCGTGCTCATCACAGGGATGGGTCGAGCACCTGCTTCCCTGTGAGCGGCCGGGCGCGCCGGAGCGGGCTGAGTGGATAAGAGGTAAGCCGTGGAGATGATCGCGATCATTCTGGCCCTGTTGCTGGCCGTCGTGGTCAGCGGCATGCTTGCGCGGCTTTCGCCTGCACCGCTGCCGCTCCCCCTCATCCAGATCGGGCTCGGCGCGCTCATCGCCTCGGTGGCCGATCTCAGCGTCCAGCTGCAGCCCGACATCTTCTTCCTGCTGTTCCTGCCGCCGCTGCTCTTCCTCGATGGCTGGCGCATCCCCAAGGAGGGGCTGTTCAGGGACAAGGGCACGATCCTGGAGCTCGCCTTGGGCCTCGTCCTCTTCACCGTGCTGGGCGTCGGCTTCCTGCTCAACTGGCTGATCCCGGCCATGCCGCTCGCGGTGGCCTTCGCGCTCGCCGCGATCCTTTCGCCGACGGATCCGATTGCGGTCTCCGCCATCGCCGCCCGGGTACCGGTTCCCAAGCGATTGATGCACATCCTCGAGGGTGAATCGCTGCTCAACGACGCCTCGGGCCTGGTCTGCATGCGCTTTGCCGTCGTAGCCGCCCTGACCGGCACGTTCTCGCTGGTCGGCGCCTTCGGCACCTTCCTCTGGGTCGCGATCGGCGGCATCGCGATCGGCGTCGCGGTGACCTGGAGCACGACGCGCGCGGTGAACTGGGTCACGCGCCGGCTTGGCGAGGAGACCGGCTCGCAGATCCTGATCAGCCTGCTGATCCCGTTCGGGGCCTATCTCCTGGCCGAGCACCTGCATTGCTCCGGCATTCTCGCAGCCGTCGCGGCAGGCATCACCATGAGTTATGCCGACCAGAGCGGACAAATCCTCGCGATTACGCGCGTGCGTGGCCACGCCGTCTGGGACACGGTCCAGTTCGCCGCCAATGGCATCATCTTCGTACTGCTGGGAGAGCAGCTCCCTTTGATCGTCGCAGGCGCGGCGAAAGCCGTGCGCGAGACCGGGCACCATGACCCGGTCTGGCTCATCGCCTATGTCGTCGTCATCACCTTCGCGCTGGCTGCGCTCCGGTTCACCTGGGTGTGGGTGTCGCTGCGCTTCACGCTCGCGCGGGCAGCGCGCCGCGGCGAGAAGCGCTATGTGCCCGGCCTGCGCCTGGTCGCGGCGACCTCGCTTGCCGGCGTACGCGGGGCAATCACGCTTGCCGGCGTGCTGACGCTGCCATTGACGATGAATGACGGCTCGGCCTTCCCGGCCCGCGACCTCGCCATCTTCCTGGCGGCAGGCGTGATCATCCTGTCGCTGGCCGCGGCCAGCATCGGCCTGCCCTTCCTGCTCAAGAACCTGGAGCTGCCTCCCGAGCCCTCCCAGCAGGAAGAGGAGGACCGGGTTCGCAACGCCGCCGCCGAAGCAGCGATCAAGGCGCTGGAGAAGGTGCAGCACAAAATGGGCAGCGGCCGTAACGATGCCGACCTTTATGTCGAAGTCGGCGTGCGCCTGATGGAACTCTACCGTGAGCGCATCGACGGACGCTCCAAGACCGGCGCGGAAGCCGATCTCGCCCGCAAGGCCGATGCGATCGAGCGCGAATTGCGCCTCGCCGGCCTGCGCGCCGAGCGGGACGAAATCTACCGCGTCGCCCGGGCGCGCGGCACCTCGGACGAAATCGCCAGGAAGCTCGTCAGGGAAATCGACCTGCTGGAAGCGCGGTTCGGCCCGGCTTGAGCGTCACCCGGCTCGCAAGACGCATGGCGAGGCTCCGCACCTGATCGTCAAGCTCGGTGGAGAATTGCCTCATTCGCGGGCAACCTCCCTCCATGAGGGAAAGCGCCGCTACCCCGATAAGACTAAAGGTTGAGACCCCAGGGCCGCGCGCCCCATATTCTCGGTTGCCCGCGCAACCAGTCCGCCCTAACTCTTTGAAGACTTGGTATGTCCTGCCAGTCACGGGAATGCGCCCTTGACTGCCCGTCGAGGGTGCGCCTTGCAGCGCAGGTCACCAACATAAAGTTTATAATAATAATAAGAAGCATCAATTCCGAGCAAATCGGAAGAGTGAACCATGCAATAGGGATGGAAACCATGACGATGAAGAAATGGCTCGCCGCCGCAGCTTTCAGCGCTGCTATGACCGGGGCGGCCTATGCCCAGCAGACCGTCAAGATCGGCATCAGCGGCCCCTATACTGGCGGCTCGGCCGCCATGGGCGTCAGCATGCGTGATGGCGTGAAACTCGCCGCGCAGGAGATCAACAAGGCCGGCGGCGTGCTCGGCAAGCCGATCCAGTTGATCGAACGCGACGACGAGGCCAAGAACGAGCTCGGCGTCCAGATCGCGCAGGAATTGATCAACAAGGAGCAGGTGGTCGCGACCGTCGGCTTCATCAACACCGGCGTCTCGCTCGCCTCGCAGCGCTTCTACCAGGAAGCCGAGATTCCCGTCATGAACAACGTGTCGACCGGCACCCTGGTCACGCAGCAGTTCAAGGCGCCCGAGCACAAGGCGAACTACGTATTCCGCAACGCCGCCAACGACACCATCCAGAGCTCGATGATCGCCGAAGCCGTCAAGAAGAACGGCTACACCAAGGTCGCGATCATCGCGGACTCGACCAATTACGGCCAGCTCGGCCGCGCCGACCTCGAAAAGGCGCTCGCAGAACGCGGCCTGAAGCCGGTCGCCGTCGAGAAGTTCAATATCGGCGACACCGACATGACGGCGCAGGCCCTGCGCGCCAAGGATGCCGGCGCCGATGTGGTGCTGACCTATGCGATCGGCCCCGAGCTGGCGCAGACGGTCAACGCCGTCGTCAAGCTCGGCTGGAAGGTGCCGGTCCTGGGCTCCTGGACGCTGTCGATGGCGAGCTTCATCGATGCCGCCGGCGCCAATGGCGAGGGCGTGATGATGCCGCAGACCTTCATCCAGCTGCCCTCGACGCCGAAGCGCAAGAGCTTCATCGAGGCCTATCAGGCGGCCTATAAGGTCGACCGCATCCCCTCCCCGGTCTCGGCCGCGCAGGGCTATGACTCGATGTATCTGCTGGCCGCCGCGATCAACCAGGCCAAGTCGACCGACGGCCGCAAGGTCCGCGAGGCACTCGAGAACCTGACCACCAAGGTCGAAGGCGTCGTCACCACCTATGACAAGCCCTTCAGCGCCACCGACCATGAGGCGATCACGGCCAACATCCCCGTGCTCGGCATCGTCAAGGGCGGCCGCGTCGTGCCGGCCAACCCGGCCGATCTCGAAGGCGCGGGCGCGCTGCGGGTCAAGCCGAAGTCCTGAGCGACGGCTTTCATCAAAGAGTTAGAGCAGGATCAATGCGAAAAACCGGTCCCCACTTTTTCGCATCCTGCTCTTAGGAACAAACCCTCCCCGCCAGGCGGGGAGGGTTCTTCATTACCGGTCGGAGTGTCGGTCCCTCCATGCAGAACTTCTTCCAGATCCTCGTCTCCGGCATTTCCGTCGGCATGATCTACGGCGTCATCGCCTTCGGCTACCAGCTCACCTTCGCCACCTCCAAGACGCTGAATTTCGGCCAGGGCGAGGCGCTGACATTGGGCGCGCTCGTCGGCCTGACCTGCGTGAATGTCCTGATCGGGCTGCATCTGGGCACGCTCGCGGCCTATCTCATCGCCCTGCCCTTCGTCTTCGCCTTCGGCCTCGCCCAGGGCGCGGTCGTCGAGCGGCTCGGCGTCAGGCAAGCCATGAAGACCAAGTCCGAGGCCGGCTGGATCATGGCGACGATCGCGCTCGGCATCATCTTCAAGAACATGGCCGAAAACATCTGGGGCAAGGACCCGCTGAAATTCCCCTCGCCCTTGAGCGAGGATCCGCTGACGATCGCGGGCGTCAATATCCGCCCGATGGAGATCGCGATCGTGCTCGGCGCGCTCGCGATGATGCTCGCCGTCGAGGCCTTCAACCGCCGCTCGATCTACGGCAAGGCGGTGGTGGCGACCTCGAACGACCGCGACGCAGCCGGCTTGATGGGCATCAATACGCCGCTCGTCATCACCTTCTCCTATGCGCTGTCCTCGCTCGCGGCGGCGCTGGCGGGCGTGCTGATCGCGCCGATCACGCTGACCGGCGCCAATATGGGCGCGGCTCTGGGCCTGAAGGCCTTCGCGGTCGCGATCATCGGCGGATTGTCGAGCGGGCTCGGCGTCGTCGTCGGCGGCCTGATCCTCGGCATCACGGAAAGCATGACCGGCTTCTATTTCGACACCGGCTACAAGGATGTTCCCGGGCTGATCCTGCTGCTGCTCGTCCTGTCGCTGAAGCCCGCCGGGCTCTTCGGCAAGACCGCGATCAAGAAGGTCTGAGCCCGCCATGAAGACGCTTCTCTTCATCGCTGGCGTCGTCGCGCTGTTCGCTCTGCCCTTCGTCGTGACCTCGTCCTACTACCTGCCCTTGATCACCACGATCGTGATCTATTCGATCCTGGTGCTCGGGCTCGACATCGTCTTCGGCTATACCGGCGAGGTCTCGATCGGCCATGCCGCGCTCTTCGGCGTCGGGGCCTATACGGCGGGCCTGCTGTCCATGCATTTCGGCCTGGGCTTCTGGTGGGCGCTGCCGGCCGGTATCGTGATCACGGCACTATTCGGGGCACTGCTCGCCTTGCCGGCGCTGAAGGTGACCGGGCCCTATCTCGCCATGGTGACGCTCGCCTTCGGAACGATCGTCGTCACCCTGATCAACGAGATGACCGATCTCGGCCCCTGGCTCAATCACCTAAACCTGACCAACGGCCCGCTCGGCATCGAATTGCGCACGCCGCTCTTCATCGATCTGCGCGACTATATCGACCTCTCGCTGAAGCGGTTGAGGGAGGTCGAGTACTATTACATCTCGGCCATCGCTCTGGTGCTGACGGTGGTGGTGATCAACCGCATCATCGCCTCCCGCTATGGCCGGGCTTTCGAGGCGCTGCGCGATTCACCGATCGCCTCGGACTGCATGGGTGTCAGCGTCTACAAGCACAAGGTCCTGGCCTTCGTCATCAGCGCCGGCTTCGCCGGGCTGGCTGGTGCGCTCTATGCCTATTTTCGGCAGTATATCGCGCCGGAAGCCTTCAACTTCGCCACCTCGATCGAATTCCTGCTCGCCGTCGCCATGGGCGGGCGCAAATCCAGGATGGGGCCGATCATCGGCTCGGCCATCGTCGTCTTCCTGCCCAATATCCTGGCCGATCTCGAATTGTTCCGGATCACCGCCGGGCTGATCGCGCTTGGTGCCGTCGCGGGCGGCTTTTACGCCTGGCGCAACGATCCGAGCCAGGCGCGCAGCATCGGCATCGCCGTGGCGCTCTGCGTGCTGTTCTTCGTGTTCTCGCTCTTCCTCGAGCGCATCGTCGACTACAAGCTCACCATCTACGGGCTGATGATCCTGTTCGTGGTCTATTACCTGCCCGACGGCATCATGGGCTTCGTACGGCAATTGCTCACGCGCCTGTCATTGCGGCGCGGCGGCCGCGCGCTGGTGGCCAGGGAAACCGGAAACGAAGCCCGGGTCTGGGGCGCCACCGCGACCAGCACGCCGCCTGGAGGCACCCTGCTCGATGCGCGGGCGGTGCTGATGCAGTTCGGCGGCCTGAAGGCGCTGAACGCCATCGACATGGCGGTGAAGCCCGGCACCATCCACGGGCTGATCGGCCCCAACGGCTCGGGCAAGAGCACGATGATGAACGTGCTCACCGGCATCTACACGCCGACCGGCGGCGAGATCCTCTTCGAAGGCAAGAGCCTGGTCGGCCGGAACTCGCCCGAGATCGCGGAGCAGGGCATCGCCCGCACCTTCCAGAACGTCCAGCTCTTCGGCGAGCTGACCTGCCTGGAGAACGTCATGGTCGGCCTGCATCACACCTATCGCAGCGGCCTCTTTGCCGTCGCCCTGGGATTGCCGCAGGCCCGCAAGGAAGAGAGCGCTGCGCGCGAACGCGCCGCCAGCATCCTGCAATTCGTCGGGCTCGACGCCCTGGCGAATGAGGAGGCGCGCAACCTACCCTATGGCAAGATGCGGCTGCTCGAGATCGGCCGCGCGCTGGCGCTCGACCCCAAACTCCTGCTGCTCGACGAGCCGGCCGCGGGGCTGACCGCGCCCGATATCAAGGAGCTCATCGAGATCATCCGCAAGATCAAGGCGCATGGCATCACCGTCGTCCTGATCGAGCATCACATGGATGTGGTGATGAGCATTTCCGACACGGTGACCGTGCTGGATTTCGGCCAGAAGATCGCCGAGGGCGTGCCCGCCCAGGTCCAGGCCGACCCGCGTGTGATCGAGGCCTATCTCGGCGGCAGCGCCGCCACGGCCCATTGAGGGGACGAGACCATGCTCCAGGTCCAGAATCTCGTCGCCGGCTATGGCAAGGTGCAGGTGCTGCACCAACTCTCGATCTCCGTGCCCAAGGGCCAGCTCGTCACGCTGATCGGCTCCAACGGTGCCGGCAAGACCACGACGCTGCGGGCGATCTCCGGCATGATCAAGCCCGATGCCGGCGAGATCCTGCTGGCCGGCCGCAACATCGCCGGCATGGCCTCGCATGAGATCACCAGGCTCGGCATGGCCCACTCGCCCGAAGGCCGACGGGTCTTCCCCGCCTTGAGCGTCGACGACAATCTCCAGCTTGGCGCCTTTCCGCGCCTGACCGGCGCGCGGCCCAAGGGCGATGTCGAGCAGGATCGCCAGCGCATGTTCGAGCTCTTTCCGCGCCTGAAGGAGCGCCGCGCCCAGCTCGCCGGCACGCTCTCGGGCGGCGAGCAGCAGATGCTGGCGATGGCGCGGGCGCTGATGCTGGGGCCAGAAGTGCTGCTGCTCGACGAACCCTCGATGGGGCTCGCGCCGCGCCTCGTCGAGGAGGTCTTCGCCACGATCGCGCGGCTGAAGGCGGCCAAGATCACCATGCTGCTGGTCGAGCAATTCGCCGCCGCCGCGCTGGATGTCGCCGATTACGGTTATGTGCTGGAAAACGGCCGCTTGGCCAGCTCCGGCGAAGCCACCAGCCTGAAGAACGATCCGGCGGTGCGTGCAGCCTATCTTGGCGGCAGCCATTAGGAGCGGCGGGGATACGGGGTCAGCGGAGACTATCCGCAAGCGGGCCGCGACAGGCAATTCGCCCGCACCGGACTCGAAGAAATCGGCAATCAGCTCATCGACTTGGCATGCCGGTTGCTAGCCTTCCGGAGATCTGCCGCGTCGCTTGAGGTTTCCGCGTTCGATGCTTGCGCCTGCCCCATCCGGAGCTGTCATCGCCCAGCCCCTGACGCTGGACGGCATCACGCATAGCTATGGCGCAGGTCTAGCGGTCGACAATGTCACGCTGGAGGTGAAGGGCGGCGAACTCGTCGCTCTGCTCGGGCCGTCGGGCTGCGGCAAGACCACCTTGCTGCGGATCGTCGCCGGCTTCATCGAGCAGAGCAACGGCAAGGTCATCATCGGCGACCGCTCGATCGATACGCTGCCGCCGAACCGCCGCGAGATCGGCATCGTCTTCCAGAATTATGCGCTGTTCCCGCATATGACCGTGGCGCAGAACATCGCCTATGGGCTCGCCGCGCGCGGCGAGAGCCGTAACGTGCAAGCCGAACGCGTGCGCGAAATGCTGGCGACGGTGCAGATGGCGGCCTTCGCCGAGCGCAAACCGCGCCAGCTCTCGGGTGGCCAGCAGCAGCGCGTGGCTCTGGCGCGCGCGCTCGCCATGCGGCCGCGCATCCTCCTGCTCGATGAGCCCTTCGCGGCGCTCGACAAGAACCTGCGGCTCGACATGCAAATCGAGATCAAGCGATTGCAGCGGCAATTCGCACTGACCGCGATCATGGTCACGCATGACCAGGACGAGGCGATGGCGATCGCCGACCGTATCGCAGTGATGAATGCCGGCCGGATCGAGCAGCTCGGCGCCCCGGTCGAGATTTACGACCAGCCGGCGAGCCTGTTCGTCAACAGCTTCATCGGCTCCAGCAATCTCGTGCCCGGCACGATCTCAGGCAAGGTCGAGGGCGGCTATGCGGTCGCGCTCGCCAATGGCGCGGCCTGGCAGGTGACGTCGCCGGCGCGGTTCTCGGCAGGGCAGCCGGTCATCGTCTCGGTCCGGCCCGAACAGATGCTACTGGCGGATGAGGCCTCCCCCGCGCGCTTTCCCGTGGCGCTCAAGCTCAGCCTGCCGATCGGCGGCGAGATGATCCACGACGTGACGGCAGCCGACGGCGCCTCGCTCAAGATCGCGATGCCGCGCCGCCCCGGCATGGTCGCGAGCACGGCGGCAAGCGCCTTCTGCGGGCTTGGCGAGCATGCCCGGCCTGTCCTGTTTCCCGCCTCGCCCTCCTGAAACGCCAACCTCGAACGCGGAGACCAAGCGCATGACCGTCACCACACGTCGCGAGCTTCTGGCTGGGGCTGCCGCGCTCGGCTTCGCCTCCGCCCTGCCCTTTCGCGCCAGCGCCGCCGGCAGCCTCACCGCCGCGATCTATCCCGGCACCTGGGAGGAGGCCTATCGCGGCGTACTGGCCCCGGCCTTGAAGAAGAGCGCCGATATCGACGTCGCCTTCGACTCGCTCTTCGCGGTCGACCAGGTCGCCAAGGTGCGCGCCGCGCGCGGCGTGCCGCCCTTCGACTGCTTCGTGCTCGACCCCGGCCCGGCCGCCTCGGCAATGCAGGCCGGCCTGTTCGAGCCGATCGACGCCAGCAAGCTCACCAACGCCGCCAAGGTCCCGGCCGGGCTGATCACTTCGCATGCGGTGACCTGCAACGCCCAGGTCGTCGGCATCGCCTACAACCCGAAGAAGTTCGCGACGCCGCCGAAGAGCTGGGCCGATCTGTTCAAATCACCTTATGTCGAGCGCCTCGGCCTGACCGGCTTCCAGACCACATTCGGCACGGTCTCGATCATCGAGATGGCCAAGGTCTTCGGCGGCTCCGAGACCAATGTCGAGCCGGTCTTCGCCGAGTTGAAGAAGGCGGTCGAGAAGGCCGCGGCCGTCGCGGCGCCCGCCGCGATGCCCGGCCTGTTCCAGCAGGGCCAGATCGACGTGATGTACACCAACACCAACACGGTCGCGATCCTCAAGGGGCGCGGCGTCAGCATCGAATTCGTCAAGCCCGAGACCGGTGCGATCACCTTCCAGACCACGCTGCATATCGTGAAGGGCGCCGACAACGTCGCCAGCGCCTATAAATACATGGACATGGCGATCTCGGCCGAGGTCCAAAGCGCGCTGCAGAAGCAGCCCTACAACATGATCCCGATCAACAAGGACGTGAAGCTGGTCGAGACGCTCGACATCAAGTCGGTGGACGAGCTGACCAAGATGGTCACGCATGACTGGACCAAGATCAACCCGCAGCGCGCCGCCTGGATCGAACGCTTCAACAAGGAGATCACCAAGTAGGGGGTAGCAGCCATGGCTGGAGCGGCAGTGGCAGGCGGCACGGCAGACAAGGTGGATTGGCGCCTCGCGGCGCCGCTCGGCCTGACCTATCTCGCCTTCTTCGCCGCGCCCTTCGCGATCCTGCTCGGCATCAGCTTCTATGCCGATGCCGAGCAGACGCGGCTGGGCCTCGACAGCTGGGCCAAATTCTACGGCGATGCCTTCTATCTGAAGGTGATCGTCGACACGCTGAAGCTCGGCGTCTTCGCGGTCACTGCGACGACCTTGCTCGCCTACCCGCTGGCGCTGCTGTTCCGGGCCGTGGGGCCGCGCGCACAACGCGTCCTGATCTTCATCATCCTGATGCCGCTCCTGACCTCGGTCGTGATCCGCACCTTCGCCTGGATCGTGATCCTGGCGCGGGAGGGCGTGGTCAACCAGACCCTGCTGGCTCTGGGCGTCACGGCTGCTCCGCTCAACCTGCTGCAGACCGAGCTCGGCCTGGTGATCGCGCTGACGCAGATCGAGATGCCCTTGATGCTGCTGCCCTTGCTCACCGTCATGAACCAGATGGACCAGAACCTGGTCGACGCCTCGCGCGCGCTCGGCGCCTCGAAATGGCGGACCTTCTTTCGCGTCATCCTGCCTTTAACCCTGCCGGGCTGGATCGCCGGCGCGACACTGGTCTTCGCCTCGGCGACGACGGCCTTCATCTCGCAATCGGTGATCGGCGGAGCGCGACTCGTCTACCTGCCGGCATTGATCTGGCAGCAATCCATGGTGGTCTATAACTGGCCGTTCGCCGCCGTCGCCTCGCTGACGCTGCTGTTCACCGTGCTTGCCGGCATCATGGCGCTGGGCTGGCTCGGCCGCTTCGCCAGGACGGGTTGAGGGCAAAGGCGATGCAGCGCTCGACCTTCAGCGACGTCACCTATGCATGGGCCATCGGCCTGCTCGCCGGCTTAGGCGTCCTGATCCTGATCGGGCCGGTGCTGATCGTGATCGCGACCTCCTTCACCACCTCGCAGACACTGCGCTTCCCGCCGCCCGAGCTCTCGCTACGCTGGTATCGCGACCTGTTCGATCCCGTGCGCTCGGCGCAGATCCACAGCGCCGCGCTGAACAGCGTCTGGGTCGCGGGGCTTGCGACCATCATCGGGGCGGTGATGTCGGTGCTGGCGGCCTTGGCGATCACGCGGGTGGCGCGGCCCTCGGCGCGCATCCTGGAGGCGAGCTTCCTCTCGCCATTGATCCTGCCGACGCTCTCCTATGGGCTGGCGGCCTTGATGTTCTTCTCGGTCATCGGCATCAGGCCCTCGCTCAACCTCCTGATCGCCGGCCATCTCGTGGTGATCGCGCCCTTCATCTTCCGCACCACGCTGGCGAGCCTGACGCAGCTCGACCCCGCTCTGCTGGAAGCCTCCGCCAATCTCGGCGCCAGCCGGTTCTTCGGCTTCCGCCGCATCACCTTGCCATTGATCGCGCCGGGCATAGCGGCCGGCTGCTTCCTCGCCTTCATCTCCTCGATGGATAATGTGCCGGTTTCGCTCTTCCTGTCGAACGCGCGCACCGGCATGCTGCCGATCCGGATGTGGGGCATGATGGAATCGACGCTGGACGTGCGCATCGCCGCGATCGCTGGCGTTCTGATCCTGGCGACGCTGATCCTGATGATCGTGATGGACCGCTTGACCGGGCTGACGAAACGCATCAGCGGATGACGAGTGGAGACTGGCCTTGACCTATGACCGCGACCTGATCGGCTACGGCGCCAACCCTCCCGACCCCAAATGGCCGGGCGGCGCGCGCATCGCCATCAACTTCGTGATGAATTACGAGGAGGGCTCGGAACCCTCGATGCAGGATGGCGAGGGCTATACCGAGACCGCCCTGACCGAATCGAGCAGCCTCAGCATGGCGGTGAAGGGGCGCGATCTCGCCGGCGAAGGCATGTTCGCCTATGGCAGCCGCGTCGGCTTCTGGCGCTTGATGCGGCTCTTCCAGGAGCGCGGCCTGCCTTTGACCGTGTTCGGCTGCGCGCTCGCTATCGAGCGCAACCCGGAGGCCGCGGCCGCGATCCGGAGCTCGGGCTTCGACGTCTGCTGCCATGGCTGGCGCTGGATCAAGCACTACGAACTCAGCGAGGAGGAGGAGCGCGAGCATATCGCCAAGGCGATCGCCTCGCTCGAAGCCACGATCGGCGAGCGCCCGCTCGGCTGGTATTGCCGCTATGGGCCGAGCGTGAACACGCGCAGGCTCGTGGTCGAGGACGGCGGCTTCCTCTACGATTCCGATGCCTATGACGACGAATTGCCCTATTGGAAGGTCGTCGACCGCAAGCCGCATCTCGTCGTGCCCTATTCGCTCGCCAATAATGACGGCAAGTTCGGCTCGGGCTACTTCGCGACCTCGTCCGACTATTTCGACTGGCACAAGGACGCCTTCGACATGCTCTATGCCGAAGGCGCGACGCAGCCCAAGATGATGTCGGTGGGCCTGCATATGCGCCTGATCGGCCATCCCGCCCGGGCGGCAGGGCTCGCGCGCTTCCTCGACTATGTCCAGGGCCATGAAGATGTCTGGATCACTGGCCGTCTCGACATTGCCAAGCATTGGGTGAAGACGCATCCCTTTGCCGGCACCCTCGCCTGAAGGACCCTATCTTGACCTCGCATGATCTGATCGTCGCGCTCGGCGACACGCACTACCGCGTCGAACGGCCCTTCGGCTCCTGGCCGCAGAACACCGGCTTCGTCACCGACGTCACGGTCGATTCCCGAGGCCATGTCTTCGTGATGCTGCGGCACGACCCGCTGGTGCACCCCAATGATCCCCGCGTGATCGAACTGGCATCCGACGGGACCTATCTCGGCGGCTGGGGCGGCGATCTGATCGCGGATTCCCATATGCTGACGGCGGATGCCACTGGGCGCATCCTCTGCGTCGATCGCGACATGCACGAGATCATCATCTGCTCGGCCAAGGGCGAGCGGATCAGCGGGCTGGGCCAACGCGGCCAGCCGCTCGCGCCCTTCAACCACCCCACCGACATCCATGTCTCGGCCTGGGGCGAGATCTATGTCGCGGACGGCTATGCGGCGAGCCGGGTGCATCGCTTCTCGGCTTATGGCGTTCATATCCAGAGCTGGGGCGAGCATGGCGACGGCGACGGCCAGTTCGGCTGGCCGCACGCGATCTGGACACATGCCGATGGTCGCGTGCTGGTCGTCGACCGTACGCATGACCGCGTCCAGATCTTCGACCGCAACGGCAACCATCTCGGGAACTGGACCCATTTCCGCGACCCCGTGGCGATCTGGGGCGACGAGGACGGCAACAGCTATGTGACCGATACCCAGCCGACCCTTCAGAAAATCGGCCCCAAGGGCGAGAAGCTCGGCCGCTGCCGCCCGTTCCTGAACGGCGCGCATGGCATCTTCGGCACGCCCGAGGGCGATATTCTGTTGGCCGAGAGCAGCCCCAGCCGCCTCACGCGGTTGCGGCGGCTTTGACGATCGCGCCGATCTGCGCGGCTTGAACAGGATGGCGCGGAGGGGCCGGCCCTCGTGATCAGCGTGGCAGCGGAGGCACCGCTGCGCTGAAGGCGCGGGCGATCTCCGTGCGGGTCGCGATCCAGATTGTCCCGCGCCGCCCGGCCAGCAGATGCAGGATGTCGCGGAAGGCGGCGAAGCGCGCCGGGCGCCCGACGATGCGCAGATGGAAGCCGATGTTCAAAAGCCGCGGCAGGCCGCGCGCCGCCTCGTCCTCCAGAACGCCAAGCGCATCCTCGACATAATCGACCATCTCGCGGGCACGGACGAAGCCGTTGGGATGGAAGAACTTCATGTCGTTGCTGTCGAGCGCATAAGGCACGACCAGCAAGGGGCCGCTCGCCGGCGAGCGATCCCAGTAAGGCAGATCGTCGTCAAAACCGTTCGAGGTGTAGAGGAAGCCGCGCTGCGCCAGCAATTCGCGCGTCCAGGGGCTTTCGCCGCCCCTGCAGAAAAAACCCAGCGGCCGCTGCCCGGTCGCGGTCGTGATCGCCTCGACGCAGCGCTCGATATCGGCCGCTTCGCGTTCGGGATCGTCGTAATCGGCATGCGGCCGCCAGCGCCAGCCATGGACGGCCGGTTCATGGCCGCGCGCGACGATCGTCTGCGCCAGCCCCGGCAGGCGCTCGACCGCACGACCGCAGAACAGGAAGGTTGATCGGATCGCGCTTTCATCTAGCGCAGCGAGCATGCGCCAGAGCCCGGCGCGCGTGCCGTAGCCGAAGATCTGCTCCTGGCCCTGGTCGCGCTTGCCGGGTGGAACGACGCTGATCACCTCGCCCATGGTCTCCGAGCGTTGATCGCCGTCGCCGACCTGGAGCTCGGCGCCTTCCTCGAAATTGACCACGACGGAGACGGCGAGGCGCGCGCCGTTGGGCCAAGTGAAATCAGGCCAGACGCCGCCATAGCCGAGGAGATCGCGTTCGCTCATGACGGCAAACCTAGCTGCGACCGGCGCCGCGGCCAATCACGCGCAATGCGTTTTCGCCCGCCATCATGATTGCGAGAGCACAGCTCAGATCTCGGCCGCATCCAGCCGCCGGTACAATGGCAGTGCGAGCGGCGCGATCCGGCGCACGATGCTGCGGAAGGGCTGCCGCCTTGGCTCCGACAGGGGCAGGCCCAGCGTCTCGATCGCCACGCCTTGCGTCGCCCGGGCGAGTTCGCGCCCAAGCGAGATCGACAGCGCCACTGCGCGGCCGTTGCAGCCGACCCAGCCGAAGCCGTCCGGCCCCAAGCGATGGATGCGCGGAAAACCCGGCACCTGCGGCGTCAACAGATTGTCCGGCGTCATGCCGACATAGCCCGACCAGACATAGTCGAACTCGACATCGCCGAGCTGCGGCCAGAGCCGCTTCAGGCGCTCCGCCACAGCCGGCCGCAGATTGGTGCCGCCGGCTCCGGGAAAGACCGCCGCGCCACCGGTGACCAGGCGATTGCGGGCGTCCCAGCGCGCGAAATAGAGCTCGCGATGGGTGTCCGACATGGCCTGCCGGCCTGGGATGACGGTCTTGGCGATGTTGTCGCTGAGCGGCTTGGTCGCCATCTGCCAGGACAGGACGGGGATGACCTCATTGGCGATCCCGGGTGCGAGGCCTGACTCGAACTCGCCGGTATAGGCGTTGGTCGCCAGCACCAGCGCTGGTGCCGTGACGGAGCCCCGCGCGGTCTTCACGCTCCAGCGGCCGTTCTCATGCGCCATCGCGGTCGCGGGAGAGCGGGCATGGATGACCGCGCCGAGCTTCAGCGCGACCTCGGCGAGACCACGGGTGAGCGCGAGCGGATTGATATGGCCGCCGGTCGGGTTCCAGAAGCCGCCGAACCAGGCCTGTGACCCCAGCATCTCGGCGGTCGCGGCGCGATCGAGAAGCGCGACCGGCGCTCCGATCGCGGACCACTCCCTGACCCGCTTCTCGGCGAGCTTGAACCGGCCGGGCGAATGCACCGGCTGCACCCAGCCGGCCTGCTCGGCCTCGGCGGGGATGTCGTATTTGCCGATGAGGTCGAACAGGTACTGGGCGCTGTCGCGCAGCATCGCGTTGAAGCGCTCGCCTGCCGCGCCATGGCGCTTGACCATGGCGGAGGGGTCATGGCCGGCAAGCGTCGGGATGACCTGGCCGTTATTGCGCCCCGAAGCGCCCCAGCCGGGCTCGGCGGCTTCCAGAACTGTGACGCTGACTCCGCTCTCGCGCAGATGGATCGCGGTCGAGAGGCCGGTGAAGCCGGCTCCGATGACCACGACATCAGTGACGACATCCCCTTCCAGCGCGGCGAGGACCGGGCCAGGCTGGGCGGTCGCGGTCCAAAGCGAGGGCGGCCAGGTGACGGAAGAGGAGGCTGTCATGGGGTGGGTCTCGTCAGGCGAAGACGAAGGCGCAGCGTGGTGCGCTTTCGGGTGAAGAGCGCCATCCTCGCCTCGCTTTGTCCCTGCCGCAAGTCGGCGCCTTCCCCCAAGACGGCCAGGGCGAGATGTATTTGCTATAAATCAACTGGAAAAGAGAATTAACTCATCGTTCTTTTGCGTTTTCTTTCCTTCTGTTGAAAGTTTCATCTTCGAAACGCTATGTGTGCAGCGCAGCGCGATCTGCCGGAAACGCTTTGGCGCGCCGGTTGCGCGGCCGGGCCGGTTCGGCTGAACTCGGCGCCTGCTGGCTTTGGATTCAAGGGGGCGTCATGCCACTCAAGCATGTTCTCGGTATCGACCACGTCATGGTTACGGTGCGCGATCTCGATGCGTCGGCCGCCGCCTGGAAGCGCCTGGGGTTCACGGTCTCGCCGCGCGGCACGCATTCGCCGCATCTCGGTTCCGGCAACTACACGATCATGTTCGGCGAGGATTATATCGAATTGCTCGGCATTCTCACCGAGACCGAGCACAACAAGCCGATGCGGGATTTCCTCAGAACCCGCGAGGGCGTGGAGCGCGTCGCCTTCACGACCGACGATGCCGCCGCCGGCGTCGCCGAATTGCAGGCGCGCGGTATCGCCGCGGACGGGCCAGTGCATTTCGGCCGACCGGTCGAATTACCCGGCGGACGTGTCGGCGAGGCCAAATTCAACGTCTTTCGCTGGCCGCTGGACGAGAATCCGGGCGGCCTGCGGATTTTCGCCTGCCAGCACCTGACGCGCGAGACGGTCTGGGTCCCGGAGTGGCAGAGCCACGCCAATGGCGCGACCCGCATCCGGCTGGTTGAAGTTCTCACCGCCGATCCCAAGGCGGCGGCCGCGCATCTGAGCCGGCTGATCGACGAGCCCGCCTCTGAAGTCGAGGGCGGGTGGCAAGTGCCCTCCGGCGGCAAACGCGCCGATGTGCTCTTCTCCGAGGCTGCCGCCTTCGCCCGGCGCTACCCGCAGGCGGCGCGCACTGGGGCTCCGCCCGAGGGGCTGGCTGCGGTCGTGCTGGAAAGCGTCGATATCGAGCTTACAAAGGCCGCGCTCGGC
The DNA here is from genome assembly GCF_964252745.1 of Allobosea sp. LjRoot9. Taxonomy (NCBI): domain Bacteria; kingdom Pseudomonadati; phylum Pseudomonadota; class Alphaproteobacteria; order Hyphomicrobiales; family Alloboseaceae; genus Allobosea; species Allobosea sp. LjRoot9. Next base: position 875,728 of record NZ_CAXUPC020000002.1, read on the forward strand.
GCAGAGGCGCTCGCCCATGACGGCGCCGTCAGCGTGCCGGCGAGCGCCGCCAACGGCATCGTCGTGAGTTTCGTACCCCAGTAGAGCGCGCCTTCTTTTTGGGCGGCGCCGTTGTTGACGGGCGCCGCCATGGCTCGCATCGTTTCCCTTACGTGATCGCAGGACCAAGGATTTCCGTCATGGACATGACCCGCCGCGCCGCGCTTTTGACCAGCGCCGCCATTGCCGCGAACGTGCTGAACCCGATGCGCCCCTTCGCGCAGGCGACGCCACGCAAGGGCGGGGTCTTCACGGTGCATTACGGCGCGGAGCAGCGCCAGCTGAACCCGAGCCTGCAGGCCTCGACCGGCGTCTACATCATCGGCGGCAAGATCCAGGAGCAATTGGTCGATCTCGACGCGGCCGGCCAGCCGGTCGGCGTGCTGGCCGAGAGCTGGGAGGCCGCGCCCGACGGCAAGACCATCACCTTCAAACTGCGCAAGGGCGTGAGCTGGCATGACGGCAAGCCCTTCACCTCGGCGGATGTGCAGTTCACCGCCATGGAGATGTGGAAGAAGATCCTGAATTACGGCACGACGCTGCAGCTCTTCCTCACCGCCGTCGATACGCCCGACCCGCTGACCGCCGTGTTCCGCTATGAGCGGCCGATGCCGCTTGCCCTGCTGCTGCGGGCGCTGCCCGATCTCGGCTACATCTCGCCGCGTCATCTCTATGAGGGCAAGGGCGATATCCGGCAGAACCCGGTCAATCTCGCGCCGATCGGAACCGGCCCGTTCAAATTCGTGACCTATGAGCGCGGCCAGCACGTCATCGCCGACCGCAACGCCGACTACTGGCGGCCGAACGCGCCCTATCTCGACCGCATCGTCTGGCGCGTCGTCACCGATCGCGCCGCAGCGGCCGCCCAGATGGAAGCCGGCCAGATCCATTACAGCCCGTTCTCAGGCCTGACGATCTCGGACTCCGCCCGCCTCGCCAAGGATCCGCGCTTCATCGTCTCGACCAAGGGCAATGAAGGCAATGCCCGTACCAACACGGTGGAGTTCAACTTCCGCCGCAAGGAGCTCGCCGATATCCGCGTCCGCCAGGCGATCGCGCATGCGCTCGACATCCCCTTCTTCATCGAGAATTTTCTGGGCGATTTCGCCAAGCGCGGCACCGGACCGGTGCCCTCGGTCTCGACCGATTTCTACCCGACCGATAACGGACCGCAGTACCCGTTCGACAAGAAGCTTGCAGCCAAGCTCCTCGACGAGGCCGGCTTCAAGGCTGGCACTGGGGGCACGCGCTTCTCGCTGCGGCTGCTGCCCGCGCCCTGGGGCGAGGACATCTCGCTCTTCGCTACCTTCATCCAGCAGTCGCTCTCCGAGATCGGCATCAAGGTCGAGGTCGTGCGCACCGATGGCGGCGGCTTCCTGAAGCAGGTCTATGACGACCACGCCTTCGACCTCGCCACCGGCTGGCACCAGTACCGCAACGACCCCGCCGTCTCGACGACGGTGTGGTATCGCTCCGGCCAGCCCAAGGGCGCGCCCTGGACCAACCAATGGGACTGGACCGACCCGACCATCGACAAGATCATCGACGATGCCGCCACCGAGGTCGATGTCGCCAAGCGCAAGGCGCTCTATGGCGATTTCGTGCGCCGGGCCAATACCGAAATCCCGATCTGGACGCCGATCGAACAGATCTTCCTGACCGTGATCAACGCCAAGGCCCGCAACCACTCCAACACGCCGCGCTGGGGCTCCAGCTCCTGGCATGATTTGTGGTTGGCGGAGTGAGCGCCTCAACCACCGAACCCGTCGCTTCCGGCCGATTTCCATGCGCGTTCTCGTTCTAGCGGGGCGGCGGCTCGCCGCCTCGATTCCGACGCTGGTCCTGATCCTGATCGGCGTGTTCCTGCTGCTGCAATTCGCACCGGGCGACACGGTCGATGCGATGATGGCGCAGATGGGCGGCGGCGATGCGGCGACCGCGCGCGAGCTGCGCCGGTTCTATGGCCTGGACCTCTCGGTCTGGGCCCAGCTCGGCAATTATCTCTGGCGATTGGTCCGGTTCGATCTCGGCTTCTCCGCCATTTACGGCAAGCCGGTCGCGACCGTGATCGCGGAGCGGCTGCCGGCGACGATCCTGCTGATGACCGCCTCGCTCTCGCTCGCCTTCTTCTTCGGGCTGATCCTGGGCGTCGTCGCCGCGCGCGGCGTCAACCGCTGGCCGGACACGCTGATCTCGACGCTCGGCCTCGTCTTCTATGCGATGCCGACCTTCTGGTTCGGGTTGATGGCGATCGTTGTCTTCGCGATCTACCTGCAATGGCTGCCGGCGGGCGGATTCGAGGACATCACGATCGCCCATACCGGTCTGTCGCGCACATTCGATATCGCGCAGCATCTCGTCCTGCCGACGCTGACGCTCGGCCTGTTCTACATGGCGATCTATCTGCGCATCATGCGCGGCTCGATGCTGGAGGTGCTGAACCTCGATTTCGTACGTACGGCCCGTGCCAAGGGCATGGATGAGACGCGGGTCGTGGTGCGCCATGTCCTGCGCAATGCGCTCCTGCCGATGGTGACGCTGATCGGCCTGCAGGCCGGCACGATGCTGGGCGGTTCGGTCGTGGTCGAGAGCGTGTTCTCGCTGCCGGGCTTGGGCCGTCTCGCCTACGAATCCGTCGTCCAGCGCGACCTCAACACCTTGCTCGGCATCGTCTTCGTCTCGGCGCTGCTGGTGATCGCGGTCAATTTCATCGTCGACCTGCTCTATGCCCGGCTCGACCCGCGCATCACCACGGGGGCCTGAGGCGATGGCGCTGGTGAAGCTCTATGTCCGCAGCCCCTCGGCCATCATCGGCCTGTTGCTGCTATTTGCCGTGCTCGCCATGGCCGCCAGCGCGGGCTGGCTCTATCCCAAGGATCCGCTGGCGCTCGCCGGGCGGCCCCTGGTCTGGCCGTTCAGCAATCCGCGCTTCCTGCTCGGCACCGACAATTCCGGCCGCGACATCGCCGCCCAGATCTTCCACGGCGCGCGCATCTCGCTCCTGATCGGCGTGGTGGCGACGGTGATCTCGATCATGATCGGCATCACCATCGGCGCCTTCGCCGGCTATTATGGCGGCTGGGTCGACACTGCGCTGATGCGCGTCACCGAAGCCTTCCAGACGCTGCCGAACTTCCTGCTGCTGCTGGTGCTGGTCGCGGTCTTCGGCTCGACCATCACCACGGTGACGGTCGCGATCGGCATCGTCTCCTGGCCGGCCTCGGCGCGGTTGACGCGCGCCGAATTCCTGTCGCTACGCAATCGCGAATTCGTCCAGGCCGGGCGCACGCTCGGCCTCAAGGACGCCAAGCTGATCTTCGGCGAGATCCTGCCAAACGCCCTGCCCCCGGTCATCGTCTATGCCAGCGTGGTGATGGCGGTCGCGATCCTGCTGGAGAGCGCGCTCGCCTTCCTCAAGCTCTCGGACCCCAACGTCGCCTCCTGGGGCAATCTGATCGGCGCCGGCCGCGATGTGCTGCGGGTGCAATGGTATGTCTCGGCCATTCCCGGCATCGCGATCCTCGTCACCGTGCTCGCCGTCTCGCTGGTCGGCCAGGGGCTCAACGACGCGCTCAACCCGAGGCTCAGAGGCCGATGAGCCCGATCCTCGTTCTCGACGCCGTCAGCGTGAAGCTGCCGAAGGGTGCGGACCGCTCGCACGCTATGAGCGATGTGACGCTTTCGGTCGCCGCGAATGAAATCCTCTGCGTCGTCGGCGAATCCGGCTCCGGCAAATCGATGACCGCCAATGCGATCATGCGGCTGCTGCCGGGCGGGGTCGAAATCGACGGCGGGCGCATCCTGTTCGAGGGACACGACCTCGCCGGCGTCAGCGAAGCGCAGATGCGCCGGGTGCGCGGCGCCGGCATCGCGATGATCTTCCAGGAACCGATGACGGCGCTGAACCCACTGCGCTCGATCGGCGACCAGATCGGCGAGATGTTCGAGATCCACACGGAGCTCTCGAAAGCCGAGATCGGCGCGCGCGTGCTGGCGCTTCTCGAAGAGGTGCGCATTCCCGATCCCGTGCTCGCCGCAAAAGCGTATCCGCACGAACTCTCCGGCGGCCAGCGTCAGCGCGCCATGATCGCGATGGCGCTGGCGCTCGATCCGAAAGTGCTGATCGCCGACGAACCGACAACGGCGCTCGACGTGACGACGCAGGCGCAGATCCTCGAACTGATCCGCGACCTGCAGAAGCGCAAGGGCACGGCCGTGCTGTTCATCACCCATGATTTCGGCGTCGTCGCCGAGATCGCCGACCGGGTCGCGGTGATGAGCCAGGGCCGCGTCGTCGAGCAGGGCAGCGTCGGCGACGTGCTGGAGAACCCGCAGCACGCCTATACCAGGCAGCTCATCGCGGCCGTGCCGCCGCTGAAGGCGCCGCCGCCGCGCGCGCTTTCGGCCGAGCCGATCCTGAGCATGGAGCATGTCTCCAAGACCTACCGCACCGGCGGCTTCCTCGGGCGCGGGCAGCGCGTGACCCATGCGGTCAGGGATGTCTCGCTGGTGCTGCCCAAGGGCGGTACGCTCGGCATCGTCGGCGAGTCCGGCTCCGGCAAATCGACGCTTGCGCGCTGCCTCGTCCGCCTGATCGATCCGGAAAGTGGCGAGATCCGCCTGAACGGCCGCGATCTCGCTTGCCTGACCCGCGAGGAGATGCGGGCGGAGACCCGCCATATCCAGATGGTCTTCCAGGACCCCTTCGCCTCGCTCAATCCGCGCCGCAAGGCTGGCGAACTGGTGGCGCAGGGGCTGATCGTGCATGGCACGCCGCGCGCGCAGGCTCTGATCCGCGCCAGGGAGCTCTTCGCGCTGGTCGGGCTCGACCCGTCAGCGACCGACCGCTATCCGCACGAATTCTCCGGCGGCCAGCGCCAGAGGATCGGCCTTGCGCGTGCCCTGGCGCTGGAGCCGGATGTGCTGGTGGCGGACGAGCCCGTCTCGGCGCTCGACGTTTCCGTCCAGGCGCAGGTTCTGAAGCTGCTCGCCGAATTACGCCAGCGGCTTGGCCTGTCGATCGTCTTCATCACCCATGATTTGCGCGTCGCGGCGCAGGTCTGCGATCTCGTCGCGGTGATGAAGAGCGGCGAGGTGGTCGAGGCCGGCTCTATCGGAGACGTCTTCGGCAACCCGCAGCATGCCTATACGCGGGCGCTGCTCGCCTCGATTCCCGGCCGCGACTTCGGATTGAAGCGCGAGGCCGTGACGGCATAAGATCAAAGCTTCGCCGCGATCGCGAGCGTCTCATAGCCCGCGGAAGACCGGCTCGCGCTTGCCGAGAAAGGCCGCGACGCCCTCGCGGAAATCCTGCGTCCGCGTCGCCTCCAGAAAGCGCCGGCGCTCGTTCTCCAAATGCGCCTCCAATGGCGTGGCGAGCGCATCGTCGATCAGGCGCTTGAAGCTGCCATAGGCTGCCGTTGGGCCCGCTGCGATGCGCGCGGCGATCTCGCCTGCGCGGCTTTCGAGCTCGGCTTGCGGCACGACCTCGGCGACGATGCCGGCTGCGAGCGCGGCCTGTGCATCGAGAACCTGCCCGAGCAGCATCATGGCGAAGGCGCGTCCGCGCTCGACCTTGCGCGGCAGGAACCAGGTGCCGCCGCAATCGGGCGGCGCGCCGATGCGGTCATAGGCGATGACGAAGCGGGCCTTGTCGCTTGCCAGCAGGATGTCGGCGCTGAGCGCAATGCTCAGACCGGCACCGGCTGCCGGCCCCTGCACGACGGCAAGGACAGGCGCGGGGCAGGCGCGCAAGGCGAGGATCGCAGGGTGGAGCGCTCCGAGCAGCGCATCGACGACCTCAGCCGGTTCGTCGCCGAAACTCGCGACATCGCCGCCGGCCACGAAAGCGCGCCCTGCGCCGGCGAGCACGATGCAGCGCAAGCCCGCATGCGCGACGACGTTTGAGACAGCCTCCCGAAAGGCCGTCGCGGTCGCGACATCGATCGCGTTCAGCACATCGGGACGGTTGAAGGTGATGCGGGCGATGCCGCTTGCCGCATCGAATGTCCCCGTGACCAGTGCATCAGCCATGAGAGACTTTCCTTCCTGCATTCGCCACTTCGCTTGAAAACGCTTTAACGGGCCGCGCCATAGAGGCTCTCGATCTCATGAGCGTATTTCGTCTGGATGCTGGAGCGGCGGACCTTCATCGTCGCCGTGACCTCGTCATCATCATGGTCGAGCTCCTTCGTCAGCAGATGGAAGCGGCGGATATGGGAGACCTGGGCGAGCTGGGCGTTGGCCGCAGCGATCTCGCGCTCGATCAGCTCGCGCACGCTGGCATGTTCGGCCAGGCTGCGGAAATGGGTGTAGGTCAGCCCGGCCTCCTCCGCCCATTGCCCGACCGTCTCGGCATCGATCTGGATCAGGGCCGAGACATATTTGCGCGCCTCGCCGATGACGATGCATTCCTTGACGAAGGGGCTGGCCTTGACCGTGTTCTCGATCTCGGAGGGGCTGAGGTTCTTGCCGCCGGCCGTGATGATGATGTCCTTGAGGCGGTCGACGATCTTAAACTGATCCTGGATGATCTCGACGACGTCGCCGGTGTGCAGCCAGCCATCGGACGAGATCGCGGCTTGCGTCGCCGCTTCGCCCTTGTAGTAGCCGGAGAAGACGATATCGCCGCGGACGAGCAATTCGCCCTCGTCGCTGCGGGCGAGTTCCGCCCCCGCCACAGCCGGACCGACACAGAGCGGCACGAGTTCCGACAAGCGCTGGCCGGCCGCCATGCCCGAGGTCTCGGTCGCGCCATAGACTTCGACCAGCGGCACGCCGATGGTGCGGAAGAAGCGCACGATCTTCGCCGGAATCGGCGCCGCGCCCGTCATCGCGACCTCGGCCCGGCGCAGGCCGATATAGTTCTGCAAGGCGCGGAAGATCAGCCAATAGGACAGAGCGAAGGTCAGGCGCTGCGCCAGCGTGCGCTTGTCGCGCGCGACCTCGGCGAAGGGCTCGCAAGCCGCAAAAGCGCGCTCGAACAGCTTGAGGCGAAAGCCTCCGGCCTCGGCCAGCTTGATGTGGATCGCCGAATTGAGCTTTTCCCAGATGCGCGGCACGCCCAGGAACATGCTGGGCGCAACCTCGCGCAGATCCTCCTGAACGGTGCGGATCGACTCGCCGAAACTCACCAGCGAGCCGTTATAGACCGGCGCCATCGTGGTCAGCATCTGCTCGGCGACGTGGCAGAGCGGCAGGTAGGAGAGATGGCTGGTGGCCGCCGTCAGCCCGATCCGCTCCGAGACCGCGATGGCCTGGGCGCGGATGTTGCGATAGCTCAGCATCGCGCCCTTGGGCTTTCCGGTGGAGCCGGAGGTGTAGATGATCAAGCCGATATCGGAGAGGGACTGTCGCGCCAGCACGGCATCGATCGTGCCCGGCTCGGCTCGCCGCGCGGTGCGGCCGGTGTCCTCCAGGCTCGCGAAGCTGGTGACGAAATCGGTGGGATAGGAGCGGATGCCCTTGGTCTCGACCACCACGACGCGGCGCAAGCCAGGCAGTTCACTGCTGCGCTCCAGCACCTTGTCGACCTGCTCCTGATCCTCGCAGATGACGATCTCGGCGTCGGAATGGCCGAGCACATAGGCGACCTCATTGGCCGGGCTGGTCGGATAGACGCCGACCGTGACCGCACCGACGAGCCCGGCGCCAAGCTGGGCCAGCACCCATTCGACCCGGTTCTCCGAGAGGATCGCGACATGGCCGCCCTCGCTCAGGCCGAGCGCGCGGAAGCCTGCACCGACTGCCGCGGCGCGCTCGAAATAATCGCGCCAGGTCATGGGCTTCCAGATGCCGAAATCCTTCTGGCGAATGGCGATGCGCTCTGGGATCAGGTGCGCTTGCTCGCGCAGCATCTGGGGAAGGGTGAGTTCGGGCAGCGTCACGGGGCGCGTCCTCAGGAGAGCCAGCGCTTGCGGCGCTTGTAGTGCTTGATGTCGCGGAAGCTCTTATGACCGGCCGCGCCCGCCCCCATGCCGAGATAGAACTCGCGCACATCCTGGTCGCGCATCAGCGTCTCGACCGGACCGTCGATGACGATCTTTCCGGTCTCCATGATGTAGGCGTAGTGCGAGACGGCGAAGGCAACGGCCGCGTTCTGCTCGACCAGCAGCATGGAGGCGCCCTGTTCGCGGTTGATGCGGGCGATGATGGTGAAGATCTCCTCGACCAGCATCGGCGACAGACCCAGCGAAGGCTCATCGAGCAGGATGAGTTGCGGGTCGGCGATCAGCGCGCGGCCGATCGCCAGCATCTGCTGCTCGCCGCCGGAGAGATAGCCGGCGAGCCCCGAGCGACGCTCGCGCAGGCGCGGGAAATAGTCGTAGACGATGTCGAAGCTTTTCGGTGGAGCCCGACGCCCCGTCAGCGCGAAGGTCGCAGCCGTCAGGTTTTCCTCGACGGTCAGGTCCTCGAAGATGCGCCGCCCCTCCATGACGTGGAACAGCCCCTTGCGGACCAGCGCATGCGGGGCGAGCGGGGCGATGTCGGCGCCGTCGAAGCGGATGGCGCCGCCGGTGACGGCGCCATCCTCCAGTTCGAGCAGGCGCGAGATCGCCTTCAGCGTCGTCGACTTGCCGGCGCCGTTGGAGCCGAGCAGCGCGACGATCCGGCCGCGCGGCACGGAGAGCGACAGGCCGCGCAGGACCTGCACGGTCTTGTTGTAGATGACCTCGATGTTGGACACGTCGAGGATCGGCGGCGCGGCGCTCGTCATCGTCAGCTCGGCTTCGAGACGTTGATCCAGTCGCCCTGCCCGACCATGACCTTCTTGGCGGCGTCGTACTGGTAGACACGGCCAACCGGGATCGAGTTGCCGGTGATCGTGATCGGCGCGCCGATCAGGCCGCCGGTATCGAAATCCTTGATCGAGTTGAGCGCGGCCTTGAGGTTGGTCGCGGTCATCTCCTGCTTGGCGTCGAGACAACGCTTGCCTGCTTCGCAGAACAGCATGGCGGTCAGGAAGCCCTGCATATAGGCGGTCGAGACGTATTCGGGCCGCATCTGCCGGATCTTGGCCAGCATCGGCGCCTTGGCATCCTCGTCGAAATAATAGCGATAGGGCATCACGCCCATGAAGCCGTTGGCCGCCTCGCCGACCTTGGCCCAGAGCGAATTGTCCATCGACCAGAAGGTGCCCATGAACTTCGTCTTGAGGCCGAGCTGCTTGGCCTGCGTCATGAACTCGGGCAGAGGCGCCAGCACATAGCCGTGGAAGATGGTGTAGTCGGGGTTGGCGCGGCGCAGTTTCAAAACCTCGGTCGAGACGTCGACGGAGGTCGGCGGGGTGACGATCTTCTCGGCGATGGTGAGGCCGAGCTTCTTTGCCATCGCCTCTGTGGTCGCGATCGGGTCACGGCCGAACTCGGTGTCGGAATTCACCAGCGCGATCTTCGCGCCGGGCTGCGTCTTGGCGATATAGGTCAGCAACACGCTGATCATGTCGGAATAGTCGGGACCGGCGATGAACTGGTTCGGATAGGCCTTGGCGTCGTTGAGCTCGGTCGCGAAGGAGGCGCCGGCCATGATCATCGAACCCTTGCGGTTGAGCTCGGGGTTGATCGTCTTCGCGAAACCGGTTGAGTCGCTGTAATAGAAATTCGCCGCGTTCGAGCCGGTGAGCTTGTTGAACACGGCGACCGACTGGTCGACCTTGTAGGCGGTGTCCTCATAGACATAGCGGACCTTGCGGCCGGCGACGCCACCGGCATCGTTGACGAGCTTCACATAGTCGGCGATGCCGTCATTGATGCCGATGCCGGCGAAGGCGAAGACGCCGGTGAGCGGAATCGACCCCGCGATGACGATCTCATTGGCCTGAGCGAGCCCGGGCCGGATGCCGGCGGCGAGCCCACCCGCTGCGATGCCGGCGGCGAGAGCCTGTCGTCTGGTGATGGTCATGGTTGCAGTCCTCCCTTGGTTTTTTCGTTGTCAGGTCTTGAACGGCCAGAGGTGGAAGAAGCGGCGGATGCGCCGCCAGATCTCGGCGAGCCCATGCGGCTCCAGGATCAGGAAACCGATGATCAGCGCCCCGAAGACGATGGTCCGCACCGGCGAGAGGATCGCGACCGCATTGGGCATCCAGGGCGAGAGCAGACCGACGACGAGCTTCAACGCCTCGGGCACCAGCGTCATGAAGACCGCGCCCAGGATGCCACCGAGGATCGTACCCATGCCGCCGACGATGACGGCGGCGAGGAAGAAGATCGAATAGACGAAGGGGAAGCTTTCGGGCGTCACCACGCGGAAGAAATAGGCCCACAAGCCGCCCGCGACACCGGCATAGAAGGAGGAGAGGCCAAAGCTCATCAGCTTGTAGCGCAGCAGCGGGATACCCAGCACCTCGGCCGAGATGTCGCGGTCGCGGATGGCGATGAAGGCGCGCCCGATACGGGTGCGGAAGAGATTGGCGGCGGCGAGCACCATGATGCAGGCCAATGGCGCGATGACCCAATAGAGCGCAAAGGGCCTGGCCAGTTCGAGGCCGAAAAGCTGCGCCGGCGGGATGCTCAGGCCGCGCGTGCCGCCGGTGACCGCAGTCCAGTTCTGGAAGACGAAATGCAGGATGAAGGAGGCCGCAATCGTCGCGATGGCGAGGTAGAGCCCCTTGACCCGCAGGCTGGGCACCCCGACCACCATGCCGACCGCCGCTGTGACGAGGCCGGCCGCCAGCAGATTGAGCAGGAAGGGCGTCCCCAGCCTGGTCTCGGCCAGCGCCACGACATAAGCGCCGACGCCCATGAAGGCGGCCTGGCCGAGGCTGACCAGGCCGGTATAGCCGGTGAGGATGTTGAGCCCCGTTGTCGAGACGATATGGATGCCGACGAGGCAAGCGAGATAGAGCCAGTAGTCGCTGGCGGCGAAGGGGAAGGCCAGCAATGCGACCGCTCCGAGCGCCAGCCACAGGCGCTGCATGGCTGTGTCGAACAGCGCCTGATCGGCGCCATAGCTGTCCTTGAGCGCACCGATCCGCATCAGAGTCGCTCGATCTCGACGGTGCCGAACAGCCCATAGGGCCGCACCATCAGAATGATCAGCAGGAGGCCGAAGGTCGCCAGCAATTTGTATTCGCCGCCGATGAAGGTGCCCGACCAGGCTTCGACGAGGCCGACGATGAGGCCGCCGACCAGCGCGCCGGCGATTGAATCGAGCCCGCCGACGATGACGACGACCAGGGCCGACAGGCCGAATACGCCCATGGTCGGCGAGATACCGCCGACCGCGCCGACGAGGATCCCTGCGCCCGCTGCCGCCACACCCGCAACGATCCAGGCGGCGGAAAATACTTTTGGCACGTCGATGCCGCAGGAATAGGCCGCGCCCTGGTCGGTCGCGGTGGCGCGCAAGGCCACGCCGCCGCGCCAGAAGCGGAAGGCCAACACGAACGCGGCGATGACGATGCTGGCGACAGCGAAGCCGATCGCGATCTTGCGCGAGACATAGGCGTCGCCGATGAACAGCGGCGTCGTGCCCATGAAGTCCGGCAATTGCGTCGGGGCCGCACCCCAGATGATCTCGACGAGGCCGACGAGCACCGAGCCCAGGCCGATCGTGACCATGAAGACCGAGATCGCGCTCTCGCCCAGCATCGGCCGGATGATCGTGCGTTCGACGATGGCCCCGAGCAGGCCGCCGCCGATGAGCGCCAGCGGGATGGCGAGCCAGACCGGCAGGCCGAAGCCCGCCGCGAAGGAGAAGAACAGATAGGCTCCGACCATCAGCATCTCGCCGATGGCGAGGTTCACCACCTTGGTCGCCTTGTAGATCAGCACGAAGGCGAGCGCGGTCAGCGCCAGCAAGGCGCCGGAGCCGAGCCCCGCCAGCGTCACCTCGCAGAAGAAGAGCCAGTCGAACTCCATCACGCCGCCTCCGCCCCCGCGATACGGGCCTTGAGCTGGCCGATGTCGCCAGCGCCGAGATAGGCGCGGATGACCTGCTCATTGGCGGTCACCTCGGCAGGAGCGCCGCGCGCGATCACCTGCCCGAAATTCAGCACGACGACATGGTCCGAGATGTCCATGACGAGGCCCATATCGTGCTCGACCATCAGGATCGTCACGCCCCATTCCTCCTTCACGTCGAGGATGAAGCGGGCCATGTCCTCGGTCTCCTCGCGGTTCATCCCCGCGACAGGCTCGTCCAGCATCAGGATCTTGGGGCGCATGGCGAGTGCGCGCGCCAGTTCGACGCGCTTGCGCAGGCCATAGGCGAGCGAGGCGACCGGCTGGTTGCGGATGTGGTTGATCTCGAGGAAATCGATCACCCGCTCCTCGATCTCGGCGCGAACCTCGATCTCCTCGCGCTGGGCGCGGCCCCAATAGAGCAGGCCGTCGAGCAGATTGGTGCGCATATGGACGTGGCGGCCGAGCTTGATGTTGTCGAGCACGGTCATGCCGCGAAACAGCGCGATGTTCTGGAAGGTGCGGGCAAGCCCGAGCTTGGCGCGCTCCGGCGGATGCAGGCGCGAGATATCGCGCCCCTCGAAACGGATCGCGCCGAGTTGGGGCCGGTAGAAGCCCGAGATGCAGTTGAACAGCGAGGTCTTGCCGGCGCCGTTGGGCCCGATGATCGCCGTGATCGAGCCCTCAGTCACATCGAAGCCGACATCGGACAAGGCCCTGAGCCCGCCGAAGTTCAGCGTCAGGCCGCTGACCGACAGTGCCACATCACCAATGCTGGTCATCGCCGCAACCTGCGACAGGCCGACCCGGTCCTCATCCTCGTTCTCCTCCCCATCTAACCCGCGTGCCTTGGGCATCTTCGGGTGGCTTCATTTCAGTAAGGCGGTCGCAAGACGCTCCTGGCATAGACCCGCTCGACCGGCTCATCGAGGTCGCGCCCGGCGCGCTCGAAGCCCTTGCGCCAATCGGCGATATGGCGGCCCATCCAGAGCGCCGCCTGTACGGCATCGCCGGCCTTGAGCGCATCGATCAGATGACGATGCGCCGCGACGAGCCGCCCCGCGCCTTCGGGAACCCGCCGGACGATCAGCTCCGTCGTCGGAAAGAACAGCAGCCCGGCCGGCTCGCGCGCCAGTTCGAGCACGCGGTTGCGCGTCGCCTTCGCCAGCAGCTGGTGGAATTCGGTGTCGAGATGGGAGAGCCGGGCAGGATCGTCCAGCGCCGCTTCCGCCTGCGCCTGATTGGCTTCCAGCAGCGCGATGATCGCGGCATCGGCGTTCTCGGCGGCCTGCTCGGCCGCCGCGATCTCGAGCACGCGCGCCGTGGCCCAGAGCTCGCGGAAGGTGACTTCGTGGAGGATCAAAGCCCGGCTGATGCGGGAGGACAGGCCGCTATAGCGCGGCAGACTGGCATAAAGCCGCCGGTCCGCGCCGCGCCGCACCAGTCCGCTCTGCTCCAGCACGCGGATCGCCTCGCGCACCGTCGAGCGGTTGACGCCGAACTGGGCGCAGAGCGCAGCCTCCGTCCCGACGCTGTCGCCCGGGCGCATGCGGCCCGACATGATCTCGCGCTCGATCGCGTCGGCGACCAGTTGGTAAGCCGACGCGACCTCAATCTTGTCGAAGCGTTCGAGGGCAGCGACCATCTTCATCCTGTGCCGGGCTTTACCGGGCGACGCTTGTCCTATTGTCCGACAAAGTCAACGTGCGGAAACTCACGGACGAGCCTACCAAGATTTCAGTTTGTCGGACAAAGTCGAGCTCGTTAGCATCGCCGCCAGCGGGCGGCGCTTTTCCAATGACAAGCCCGATATGTCTCATCCTGGGAGGGTCTGATGCCCGAGGCCTATATCGTCGCGGCGGCGCGCACAGCCGGAGGGCGCCGCAAGGGCCGTGTCTCGGGCTGGCACCCGGCCGATCTCGCCGCCGTCATCCTCGACGAGCTGATCGCGCGCACCGGTGCCGACCCGGCGCTGGTCGAGGATGTGATCATGGGCTGCGTCGGCCAGGTCGGCGAGCAATCGACCAATATCGCGCGCGGCGCCGTGCTCTCCTCGCGCCTGCCCGAAAGCGTGCCGGGCGTCTCGATCGACCGGCAATGCGGCTCCTCGCAGCAGGCCCTGCATTTCGCCGCCGCCACCGTGATGTCGGGCCAGATGGATGTGGTGATCGCCGCCGGCGTCGAATGCATGACGCGGGTGCCGATGACGCTCTCCTCGGAGTTTCTCGCCAAGGCGGGTTATGGCGAGGCCAAGAGCCTGCGCCAGCAGCTGCGCTATCCCGACATCGTCTTCAGCCAGTTCAGCGGCGCGGAGATGGTCGCGGAGAAGCATGGTTTCAGCAAGGACGCGCTCGACGCCTTCGGCTTCCAGAGCCAGCAAAAGGCGATCGCAGCGACCCAAGGCGGGCTGTTCGGTAGGGAGATCGTGCCGATCGAGATCACCCTCCCCGATGGCGGCCGCGACATCCACGCGATCGATGAAGGCATCCGCTTCGACGTGACGCTGGAGGGCGTGAGATCGGTCAAGCTGATCCAGGACGGCGGGCGGCTCAGCGCCGCGACCGCAAGCCAGATCTGCGATGGGGCCTCGGGCGTGATGGTGGTCAATGAGCACGGCCTGAAGGCGCTCGGCATCGCGCCGCTCGCGCGCATCCATACGATGACCGTCTCGGGCGGCGACCCGGTGATCATGCTGGAGGAGCCGCTCTTCGCCACCGACAAGGCGCTGAAGCGCGCCGGCTTGCGCATCGGCGACATCGATCTCTACGAAGTCAACGAGGCCTTCGCCTCGATCCCGATGGCCTGGCTCAAGCATAGCGGCGCCGACCCCGACAAGCTCAACGTCAATGGCGGCGCGATCGCGCTCGGTCATCCACTGGGTGCCTCGGGCACGAAGCTGATGACGACGCTGGTGCATGCGCTGCATCAGCGCGGCAAGCGCTACGGCCTCCAGACCATGTGTGAGGGCGGCGGCCTGGCGAACGTCACCATCGTCGAGCGGCTCTGACGCCGCCATTCGCGCGGCAAGGCCTGGTGAGCAGGCGGATGGTGAAATCATCGCCGGCCTTGCCTTCCGCCCGCCGCAGCGTCACCTAAAGGCGATGCATCGTCGTCTCGTCTTCGAGGAGCCTGTCTCGCGCGCCGCGCTATGGAGCCGGCGGCTGGCCTGGTTCTCGCTCGCCGTGCTGCTGCTGTCGGTGCTGGTGTTCCGGGCGGGCGAGCCGAGCCTGCAGGGGCTGGCTCCGATCCTGGGCGCCTATGGCTTCGTGCTGCTCGCGCTGCTCCTGTCAGTATTGGCCTTCATCCGCATCTGGCAATCCGGCCATCGCGGCGTCGGCATGGCGGCCCAGGCTTTCGCCCTCGCCCTGCTGCTGCTCGCGCCGGCAGGCTATGTCGGCTTCAAGCTCGTCACGCTGCCGGCCTTGAACGACATTTCGACCGATATCGACGACCCACCCGCCTTCAGCCGCTCGCGCGTCGCGCTCGATGCGCGCAAGGGCCGTGTACCGCCCGATGTCTCGCCTGAGCTGCGGCGGGCTCAGCGCCAGGCCTACCCCAAGACCTTGCCGATCATTCTGGAGGTGCCAGCGGAGATGGCTTTCGACATCGCCAGGCGCGCGGCGCTCAATCGTGGCTGGCAGGTGCTCGAATCGGCGCGGCCGGGCGGCCGCAGCGGAGCCGGGCGCATCGAGGCGGTGGCGCGCACGCGCCTGCTGCGCTTCTCCGACGACATCACCATCCGGGTGCGCCCGCGTGCCGATGGCAGCCGGATCGATATCCGCTCGGCCTCGCGCCTCGGCGCGCATGATCTCGGCGCCAACGCCGCGCGCATCGCGGCCTTCGCTGAAGAGGTCGAGTTGTTGGTCGAGACCCGCTGAAATTAGATTCGCCGATAGCGGCTCGTCAGCAGCGGCAAGGCGTCGTCGCAGGAGACGGTGCCGCGCAGGACGAGATCCTCCAGCTGCGCCAGCACCGATAAGCTCGCCGCCCCGTGCAGGGCCGGGGCGAGGCCCTGATAGATCGCCGGCACCATCTCGGCGATGCGCTCGTCACCCACGCTCAACCGGTTGAGGATCGCCGCCTCGCGCTGGCGGCGATGCTGCACCAGGCCGCGCAGGAGGCGTTGCGGTTCCATGACGGGACCACCATGGCCGGGCCAGTAGAGGCGGTGCTCCATGCCGCGCAGTTTCTCGATCGAGGCCATATAGGCCGCCATCGAGCCATCGGGCGGAGCAACGACGCTCGTCGACCAGGCCATGACATGGTCGCCCGAGAACAGGCTCGCCTCCTCGGCAAGAGTGAAGGCGACATGGTTGGCGGTGTGGCCGGGGGTATCGACCGCCGTCAGCGTCCAGCCTGGCCCGGAGACATGGTCGCCGTCGCCCATCAGCAGGTCGGGCGCGTAAGTGCGGTCAGCCGCGGCATCGAGCGGATTCACCTCGCCGAGTGCAAGCTCGCGCGCCGCGCGATGCGGGCCGCAGCCGACGATGCGCGCGCCAGTCGCTGCCTTGACGGCGGGGACGGCCGGCGAATGGTCGCGATGGGTGTGGGTGACGACGATATCGGTCACGGTCTCACTGGCCACCGCCGCGAGCAGCCGCGCGACATGGGCTGGGTCGTCCGGCCCCGGATCGATGATCGCGACCCGGCCGCGCCCGACGATATAGGTACAGGTGCCGGTGAAGGTCATCGGCCCGCCATTCCCAGCGATGACGCGCCGGACCAATGGCGAGAGCTCCGCGATCTCGCCCGGCGGGGTCGTGGCCGTCCTGTCGAACTCGATCTCGCCGCTCATGCCGCTGCCTCGCCTTGCGCTCCGGGCCGCCCATGCGCACAGCTTCCGCGCGCTTGTGAGGCTTTGCCGCATTTCCTATAGACGGGAAAGATGGTCGCGCGGCGCGGCCCTGCTGAACAGGATCCAACGCGGATGGCAGACATGCTCCCCCTTCAAGCTCCCACCCTCGTCCATGCGGCGCTCCCGGCGGTCTCGGGTCCGCGAGCCGCTGTGGCCCGCAACATCGCGCTCGCCGTCGCCGGCAGCCTGCTGCTGGTGCTCGCCGCCAAGATCAAGGTGCCGTTCTGGCCGGTGCCGATGACGCTGCAGACGCTGGCGGTGCTCAGCCTGGGCGCGGCCTATGGCTCGCGGCTCGGCGCGGCGACGGTCGCGCTCTACATCGCCTATGGCCTGGCCGGCCTGCCGGTCTTCACCAATACGCCTCCGGTCGCGGCCGGCCCACTCTACCTGGTGGGACCGACCGGCGGCTTCCTCGTCGGCTTCGTCCTGGCGGCGGCTGTGGCCGGCTGGGCAGCGGCGCGCGGCGCCTCCTTGACCCGTCTCATCGTCGGTCTGCTCACGGCCGAGGCGCTGATGCTGGGCCTTGGCTGCCTGTGGCTGGCTCTCGGCGCGCAGATGGCTGGCGGCGCCACGGGCGTCGGTTTCGCCAAGGCCTTCGCCTTCGGCGTTCAGCCCTTCCTGATCGGCGATGCGCTCAAGGTCGCGCTGGCGGCCTGCTTTGTCGGCACCGGCTGGTCGATGCTCCAGCGTCGCGGCTGAACCGCTCGCAGCAACGCAATGTGAAGGCCGGGGGAAACCCCGGCCTTTTTCATGTCGAGATGTCGGGGACGTGCTCTGAAGGGCTCAGCCGGCCGGGCGCGAATCGCCGCAGCTCTTGGGCATGTTGAACGGCCGCAGCGGCTCGCCGCATTTGTCGCAGGCCGCCAGCATGGTCGCCAGGCCGAGAATGCCGATGATCTGGAAGAGACGCTTACGCTTCATGATGTCGAGACCGCTGCTGAATTGGCCCGCAGCGTACAGGGCCTGACCGCGCTTCGCCATCACGGAAATGCTTGCTGGCCGCTCGGGGCGTGAATCGAGACAGCGCCACCGCTGGAACCCAACTCCATCGCTTGCGGGCTACGATCTGTAGCCGACCGCGCGCACCAGTGGACTGCGCGACGAAACCGAGGGCTGCCGCAGGGAAAGGTCGGGCGTTCTGGTCGTGATTTCATCGAGGAACATGGGTTTGGCGAAATAGTAGCCCTGCGCGAGCCGGATGCGCGTGGCGGCTTGGAGGTATACGAGCTCCTCAGCAGTTTCGACGCCCTCTACGATGATTGACATGTCCAGCGCGTCGGCTAGCGATTCAATCGTCTTCAGAATGCTCTGGCTGCGCGGGCGCTGGTGAATCGCGGTTATGAATGAGCGATCCACCTTGATCTCGTCGGCCGTGATGTCAGCGAGCGCCGCCAGCGACGAATATCCGACACCGAAATCATCAATGGAAACGCGCGCTCCAATCTCGCGAATCATCGGCAGGACCTGCGTCTGGAACCGGCTCTTCGAAAGAAACGCTTCCTCAGTCAGCTCGATCATGAACCGTTGGGCGCAGCCGGTGGTTTCGATGGCGTCGACCAGCGAGCGCATGAATACGGGCTCGTCCGCCTGGCGCGCGGCAACGTTGAGGCTGATGGTTGAGGCCGCGCCGAACGCGCCGTCGATACGGTCGATTGCGCCTGTTGCTTCGGCAAGAACGAGATGCGTGATCTCGTCCATGAGCCCCAGCTCTACCGCTAGATTGACGAAGTCACCCGGCGGGTGGATCGTGCCCTCCTCGTCTATCCAACGCAGCAGCACCTCGACGCCGACAACCTCGTTCGAACGAAAATCGACCTTCGGTTGATAGGCGCAGCGGAGGCGTCGGTCTCGCACGGCTAGCCGAAGACGCTGTTCGATCTTCATCCGTTCGCTCGCGGCGTGGTCAACGCCGGGGCTGAAGAACTGCACGCTGCCTTTGGTGGTGCCCTTGATCCGGTACATCGCTCGGTCGGCATTGGAGCAGAGCGCGTCATAGGAGCGGCCGTCGGCTGGATAGAGGCTGACGCCGACCGAAGCGGAGGTGAGGATTTCGCTGCCCTCGATGAAGTAGGGCTCCTTCAGCCTGGCGAGGAAATGTTCGACCCTGGCGGCGATCTCTTCCATCGGCCCCGCGGGCGAGAGCAGCAACACGAACTCGTCACCCCCCACGCGCGCTATCAGATCGCAGGGGCGCAGTTCGCGGCTGAGGCGCCGGGCGACCTTGACCAGCAGCGCGTCGCCGACGGCGTGTCCGTAATAGTCGTTGATGTTCTTGAAGCCGTCGAGATCGAGAAAGGCCAGGGCGAAGGTCTGTTCGCGATCCGATGCCGTCAGCGCTGCCACGCTGCGCTCAAGCAGGCCTCTATTGGGCAAACCGGTGAGATCGTCGAAATAGGCACGCCGGAAGAGATCGTCCTCAAGCGCGCGCTGTTCGGTGACGTCAAGGGAAAGGCGGACCTGATGTGGCACCCCACCGATGGAAAGCGAGAGTTGCTGCACATCGATGGTGCGGCCGGCCAGCGCGGCATCTCGCTGGCCCGCCGGCAAGGCGGCATGAGCCAAACCCTGGCGGTTCGAATAGATCGATATGTCCTGGCTTGCGGCGGCAATTCCGACCGGAATGCCGTCAAGGACTTCCAGCAGGGTTTTGAAGTCGATCGATGCGGTCATCTGCGATCTGTCGCGGCTAGAGCAGGATGCAAAAAAAGTGGGAACCGGTCTTTCGCATTGATCCTGCTCTAACTCTTTGATGAGAGACGGATTCAGATTTGAGATGGGATCACTCCGTGATTCCATCTCAAATCATCCGGCTCTAGCGCTTGAGAATCTGCAGGCGCGCGTCTTCCAGCAGGCGCGAGACGCCAGAGCCCGGCAATTCGCTGGAGCTGTCGGGCACCGGAGGCTCGCGGACGGGGGCGGCACTTGCCTCCTCGTCCTTCACCGTGCCGCGCCACCGCGCAACGACCGTTGTAATGAACTCGCGCTGCGTCGCCACCTCATCGTCAATGGCCGAAGGGGCGGTGGATTCGCTGCGCGGCACCGCCGACTCGCCCAGCCGCCGAAAGGTCAGGCGGGCCGGCATCGGCATGCCCTCGCCGAAGCCGACCACCTCGCCGGTGCCGAGGGAGGGCACGAAATCGAGCAAGTTTGCTCCAGCATCGGCCACGGCCGAGCGGAGCAGCGCTTGATCGTGGTCGTTGGCCATACGCATCGCCAGCAGGGTGGAACACTGCGAGATGATGGTGGGATCGAGCTCAGCCGGCCGCTGGGTGACAAGGCCAAGGAAGACGCCGTATTTGCGGCCCTCTTTGGCGATGCGGGCCAAGGCGCGGCGGGTCGGGCCAAACCCGAGGCTGTGATCGGCAGCAGCGTAGCGGTGTGCTTCCTCGCAGACAAAGAGCAGCGGCATTGCACCGTCGCTCCATAGACCGAAATCAAAGGCGAGCCGGCATAGCACGCAGACCACCGCATCAACGACTTCCACCGGCAAGCCGGCGAGCTGCATGACGCTGATGGGCTTACCGTCGGGCTCGAGTCGGAAAAGATGAGTGAGCAGGCCAACCATGGTGTCGCCACCGACGCTGGCATTCTCAAACATGAAGGCGTAGCGCGGATCGTTCTTGATGGTCTCGATCCGCGTCATCAAGCGATGATAGTTCATGCGCGAGGATCGGTTCTCGAGCTTGCCCATGCGATCATCGATGAGCGCCAGCAAATCCTGCAGCAGATAGGGTACCGGCGTATCCACCGTGTAGCCGGTACGCTTGGGATTGCTTTTCTTGAAGCCGAGCCGATCGGTGGCAGGCTTGTACTGAAGGTAGGTACTCTTGGCGATTGGGATAAGCTCGGAGAGTATTTCCAATTCCTCGGCCACAGCGGGACGGCCGCCATAGATGACGTCGGTCAGTTCCTCGAAGCTGAACAGCCAGAAAGGCAGCTTCAGATTGCGAGGGCTGATGACATTGGCCCGTTCACCGAAACTACGGCCATACTCATTGTGACCATCAAGCAGGAAAATCCGCACATCCGGTCGTGCGTTGAGGATTTCCTGAAGGATGACGGTGACGCCGCTGGATTTACCCACGCCCGTGGAGCCCAGAATCGCGAAGTGCTTGGAGATCAGGCTATCGACGTCGATATGGGCCGAGATGGAATTGTCGTGGTTGAGATGACCGATATTGATCGTGCGTTGGCCAGCCGGGGTGTAGATCAATCGAAGATGCTCGCGACTGATGAGATGGGCCGCGTCGCCGATGGCGGGGTAGTCGGAAACACCGCGGCGAAAGGATTGCGATCCGTCGAGATTGCTGACGATTTCGCCCATCAGCGCGACCCGCGCCACCGCATGGTGCTCCCTGGCGGCTTCGGGAGCGGAAGGCCGCGTCGTAACCTCGGTGATCATGCCAATGAGGGACAGGGGACCGGCATCGATAGCCAGGAATCGACCGACAGTCGCCCTCGCGCCCTTGTCGGGCCAGGGCGCAGGCAGATCGATCTGGGCCTCCGAGCCGCGCACGGAAAGAACGTGGCCGACGGGACCAGCCATTCTGGCGGAGTCCGGGCCTCCATGGTCGTCGCCAAGCTGGTTCACGAGAAGCCCCCTCAAGCAGAAAATGGCCTGCACAGGAACTAAGCATGAAAGGGCTTACGAAGAGGTTGATCCGATTCCCGCAAACAAGACTGTTTAAAATTTGAGTTTCCGCGCCATTAATCCTGCTTCTCCGCGCCCGCTGTTCTTGATGAACTTACGTCATTCATTAATTCTGGACGAGGTCGTCGACGAACAGGAAACCGGCGGGAGCCTTCTCAAGGAAGGCGAGAACGATGAGAGCAGGGTGCATGGGCTCGATTTAATCGACACCGGTCTTCATCTGATGGCGCGCGGCGCGATCTCGTCGACGGATCGGAAATGGTTCCCGCCGAGCTTCCCGGATATTTGATGCAGACACCGACCAAAGCTGCGCCAGGCGCCCGATCTCGAAATCGGAGAGAGCGGTCCGGCCGGGCTGCTTTGCCCGGCCGTGGATGGCGGCGATGTGCCCTTCGACCGAAGCCAACCACCTCGCGAAATTCTCTCGGGCTTGCCCTTCCGTGAGCAGGGCCGGTCAAACCGGCTTCTCCTCCCTCTTGCCGAAATCCAATCGGCAGTCGAAGGGGAGCGCTTTTCGCGCCCGCCAGTTGCAGGCCTTGCGGTCTTGCGACAGCTTCGCCATGCGCAATGCATATGCCATGTGTACGCCCTTTCCTAGGAAGGGGCGGCCCAAGGCCGAAATTCGCGCAAAATCAACAATATTCAGGAAATCCAGTGGTCGGAATGGCAGGATTTGAACTTCCCCCTGCGCAAATCCGATCGTTGAAATTGCTGCTATTTTCGACTTCAGACCGTTCAGTTTTGTACCTCAGCTTTGTACAAAGAAACAAGGCAATCAATCACAGAATGTTGGGTCGGAAAAATGGGAAGGAGCGTATCCAGGGCGCTCGATCAAGTTTTCCCCCGTACCCATCACGTCCGCCACTGCCTACCTGACAGCGTATCGAACTAACAGGGTATTAAAGTATTGGATTGATGCGTCCAAGGTTCTCCGACCGCCAAGACTATGATGGCTTATCGCTTTGAGCAAAGAGCCCGTCTAGCTCCTCTCGGTGAACACCATTCCGGCTGAATTCAAGCACCACATTAGCACGCGCGGTGGTACGATCATGTGTATTCCAGAAATCAGGAGACGGCCGGCACTCTCCGATACGTGCGTGGGCGGGTATCTCTTCGATGCTGTCTTCAATCACACAGACGGCACCGATGCCGGCGTCGGGCCCCTTACGGCTCGTAGCAACGATGTCACGTAGCGTACTCGCCAACGCCCACCCATACCCGAGGTAATCAGCTCGGCGACGCTCCACCACCCTTGCGTCAAAGCTTGCGAACGTACCCTTGTTTGCTCGGAACACGCTCAACTGCTTTTTCTTCCAATCGTCTCCGGGGATCGAACCAATCGAGCCCTCAATCTGTGGATTGGTCCGAGGAGGAATAAACGCCAGCACAATCGGCTCGGCATCATGGACGCATCCGAAGGGACTATCCGGACGCTCAACCGCCTCCTCTTCACAGCCCAAGCGCCACATGGTTCAGGCAGCTAGATAAGAAATGAGGTCCTGAGGCGCTCCGGAGGCAACGATACCGTCACTGTTGCTAGGAACAAATCTGTCGCCTACACGCATCGTACAGCCAAACCGACCATCGCCTTCGACGGTGATTGCCGCATGCTTGCCTCCAAACGACCACTCAAAAACAACTTCGGATGATCCATCTGACCAGACAGCCGGCATCGGTAAGTCAGCGGGAAAGGCGGCGGCTAGCAGCGATGCATCCCGGAACGCCGGACCCAACCCCGGGGCACTGTCTGAAAGGCGCCTGAGTTCGAAGTCGATCCGGTGCGAGGTGGCAAGCCACAGCTTCTCAGCATTTGTGCTGCGACTGGAGACGCCCGCAGGAGCGGCAAGAGATGAAGAAGACAATATGACGGAGGAGTATAAGCCCAATACAAGGATTGCCGCAGCACTCAACTGGGCAGCCTTAGGGACACCCCCAACCTCGTAAGGCCCAGAGGCCCATCGCCTAATGCCACCTTCGGCAACTACATCGCCCGATGGTAGCAGATTGGACGCGACGCCAGAAGACAACGCACCAGCGAAAGCGCGGCGCGACACCCCTTCAACGGTTTCGACGTTCAGCATCAGTACACCACTCAATCGCCTGCCAAAACAGACAGCGCCCCGGTCTCGAACAAGCGCGCCCCTTCTTCAAAGAGCCCGCTGAAGATAGTTTTTGCTTGGGCATCTGAAAAGGGGTTCCTGGGCTGCTGCGCCGTGTTCAGATCTATTTGCAATGCCGCGGCATAAAGATTGGCAACCGGCGCTGCCGGGAGCGGCTGCGACTGCCCCACAGTCAGGTTAATGGCCTGAAAATTCTGCACACTCCAGGCCATTATTCGATTTATAAGGACGCTCTCGTCATCAACACGCAACGCAGACTGTCGATTAACTCGGAAAAAAAGATCAACTGCATCGTCAAATGCAATCGGTATTCCAGTTAAATTTATTATTTGTTTTGCCGCACCAACGGGACCATCTGCCGACCTGATCAGGTTGAAGACTACTGCCAAACGATTTGCAGGCACAGTGTCTATTTTAGTCACGATGTCAGCCAGGGCCTGCGATGCCGCTGGCACGTCGAGGATCGCCGGAGGCTCACTCGGAAAAGTAGCCGAGGGGACGACAGCCTCCTGTGGCAACAGAAACACGTCTAAGCGACCTGGCTGGCTCTGCATTGTCAAACCGAACTCGCCCAGCTTCCCGCTCGCGTTCGACTGCTCCAGCCCACTCGGCAACTGGTTGTACTGAGAATTGGACGGCTTTGAATCCGTGAGCCTCGTAAAGACACTCGACGCATTCTCGACACTCGCCGATGCGGTGAAAAACACAGCTTGAAGAGACTGAGCGTTCCAAGCCATGTTTGGCCCCCCTTGTCGGTCGCTCTTAGCGTACTAACGGATACCGAGGCAACGCTTGAAACCAAATGGAGATAAGCGCCGGACCGCACGCTATCGCTCGGTCCCTGCTGATCTGCGCGTATGCAACGTTGCTACTCGGCAGCGTCGCGCAGTTTGAGCGCGAGATCATGCTGGAGCGGCAGCGGGAGGGCACCGCCAAGGCCAAGGCGGCAGGCAAATGCAAGGGCGGGGCTCCCACGGCCAGGGCGAAGGAAGCTCACGTGGCGCAGTTGCCGGCGCAGGGCATCAGCCTATCGGAGATAGCCTGGCGGCTGGGCATCGGCAATGCAAGCGTTCATCGCATACTAAAAGCGCGACGGCCTGACAGCGCTGCCGTGGCTTCGGAGGAAAAAGTGCAGTGACTGCACATTGCGGCCAGCCTCACACTGATAGCTCGTACCATCGCCGAATGTCGTGATGCCGTTAGCGGCCAGCGACATACAGCCCAGAGGGGCAGTCACAGCACTTTTTGTCGGCGTCAAGATGCCGTTTGTGAGATCCCCAACTGAGCATCCTGCCATTCCTTTAATGTTTGGCCGCTTCCTGCGAGCCGCCACGCAGTGCGACCATTCGCGTTTCGATTGGCGATAACAGCTGCTGCGGCGCTGGCACTTGGGAATGCAACATCCTCCGCAAACTCAAGCAGATTGGGGTCGGACGATGCGACAATGCGGCCGTCCTTGATAAGCTGTTGTCGAAGAATGCCGTAGGAGTTGACCGCGAAATCGCTCTTGGTGGTCGCGAGAGACCCGGCAAGGACGGTGAACTCTCCATCGGCTTCGACCGCACGAGCTTGGTAGCCGTGCTTGCTGCTCAACAGGACGAGTTCCAGCTGCGCGGCCGGCTGCGTGACGCCCACAGATGGCAAGACGCTGCTCACTGGCTTGGCGCGGGGCCTGAGGAAGTCGAAGCCTACCACGGGCAGAACGACCTGCACCTGTGAGATAAAGAACTCCATGTCAGCAATGTCGCTCTCAGGCAAAGCCTTCGGGCTTGGCTCATTGCCATTGGCGACGTTGGCGCGGTCTGCCTGCTTCGTCAGGGCGATGAACCTATTCTCCAGATACCGCACATGCGCCTTGGTGAGGTTCATGTCTTTGGATGTGACAAGGCAGGCTCGGGTCCAGAAGTCCTTGGAGGCGTCCTTCGCGTGCGACTTGATACGGTCCACAACACTGTCGCCTTCACCAATGTACACGCGGGACTTCGTAGGTTGGTCCGGGTCGTCTCCCACGAGGAAGTACACCCCCGTCCTGCTGGCCTCATCGCGCTGAAGTGCATCGCCAAGTCGCGAACGCGGCGCGACGAGCACGTGGCCTGTCCAGTTCATGATCTCTGCGGTGAGAATGCCAGTCGGCGAGCCCTCAACCAAATACAGCCGCACACTGCGACCTTGAACAGTCATCTGGCATCCTCAGAACAGAGACGTAACATCGCGACTCCAACACTGCGGAGAGTTCTCTGTGGGATCAAGATCAGCCGCGCTTGCCTGCGTGAGTCTCGACAGTTATTTTCGCGTCTGTCTCTCAGGGCAGGGACGCAAATAATCGGATCATCGGATGGCTGGCCTTTGCCGCGGCTCCGGGTTGCGGCAAGCCGGCGACCCGTGAGATGCGCTGGCCAAATCGACTTTTCCTCGCGCTTGCCGAAATCTGCTCGGCAATCGAGGGGGATCATCTTTCGCGTCCGCCAGTTTCCAGTCTTGGGGTCTCTCGTAAGCTTAGCCATGCGCAGCGCAAACGCCATGTGTACCGCCCTTTCCTAGGAAGGGGCGGCCCAAGGCCGAAATTCGCGTAAAATCAACAATATTCGGGAAATCCAGTGGTCGGAGTGGCAGGATTTGAACCTGCGACCCCCTCGTCCCGAACGAGGTGCTCTACCAGGCTGAGCCACACTCCGATTAGCTGGTGCCGGGCTTATAGCCAGCGTCGGGCGCGGGCGCAACAGCCTCCGGGGCATTGTGACGCCGATTTCTGCAAAGAGATATTCTGCCGCGGTGCGAATGGTTGCGCGCGGCTGCGCCGCGTTCTAGAAGGCGCGGCACGTTGGGGCGTCGCCAAGTGGTAAGGCAGCGGTTTTTGGTACCGCCATTCGGAGGTTCGAATCCTCCCGCCCCAGCCAGTTCCCCGCAAAAACCTCCAAATCGGCTGCCGCAGTCAAACTGGTCGTGATTCAGCGGCCGCCCCTGATTGCGCAGGGCGGTCCTGAACCGCATCCGCCGGCTGACGTGCTGACGGATCCAGTTTCGGCAGGGTGATCGTCACGCGCAGGCCGCCCTCGCGGCGATTCGCCAGCGCGATCTCGCCGCCATGGGAGGCGATGACAGCGCGGGCGATCGTCAGGCCCAGCCCCGAGCCACCAGTTTCGCGGCCGCGCGATTCCTCCAATCGCACGAAGGGCTGGAAGACGCGCTCCATCTGCGCCTCGGGAATGCCGGGGCCGTCATCCTCGACCGTGATCGCGAACTGTGTCGGCGTTTCCGCGATCACGACGACGGCGCTGTCGCCGTACTTCACCGCATTGCCGACGATATTCCAGAAGGCGCGCTTGAGGGCGAGCAGGCGGCCGAGCACGCGGCCATGGGCGCGCGCCTCGAGCGTGATCCGGCGGCCCTGATCGGCCTCGTCATCGACGATGGTTTCCAGCGCCGAGACGATGTCGATCGGGCGAGCAGCCTCGCTGGAGTCGCCGCCGCGCAGGAATTCCAGTGTCGAATCGATCATCGCCTCCATCTCGGAGAGGTCGGCGTCGACGAGATCGCGCGTCGCCTCGTCCTCGAGCAATTCGGAGCGCAGGCGCAAACGCGTGATCGGGGTGCGCAGATCATGCGAGACGGCGGCGAGCGCCTGGGTGCGCTCGCCGACGAGGCGCTGGATGCGCTCGCGCATGGTGTTGAAGGCGCGCGCGGCGCGGCGCACCTCGGCCGGGCCGGACTCATCGAGCGGCTGGGGCGTCTGGTCGAGGCTGAAGCGCTCGGCGGCGATAGCGAGATCGCGCAAGGGCCGCGTCGCCCAGCGCAGCAGCAGCACGGCGACGACGATGATGCCGATGCCGAGGCAGATCATCACGGTCATCAGCCCGTCATCACCATGCTGAGCCGCGCCCGCCGTCGACGAAAAATTCACCCAGGAGCCATCCTCGAGCCTGACCGAGACCAGCATCATATGGCGGTAGGCATCGGCCTCGCCCGAGCGGAGCGCGCCATCATCGGCGAAGCCGAGGCGGAAGGATTCGGCCGCGAGATCAGGCACGAGCTCCTTGAGCCGGGCTTCCATCGCCTTGGTGCGCTCGGTCGCCGGCGCCGTGCCCAGAACCAGGCTGACCTTGCTCCAATGCACTTCGAGGCTCGCGCTCGACAGGTCATGGGCGACGCGGTCGCGCTCGGGCTCCTGCGGAATGCTGGCGATGGCGCGCTTGATCGAAACGATGCGCTCGGCGAGGCCGCGAGCGCTCTGCTGCGTCGCCTGGCTCTCGACGCCGATATGATAGGCCCAGTAGCCGGCGAGATGGAAAGCCAGCAGCGCCACGACGAGGACCAGGATGGCCCGGCTCGCCACCGTGTCGGGCAGACCCCGTTTCAGCATGCTCCTCACGCCCGCTGCCCTGCGCGCGACCTGACATCGGGCGTGAAGATATAGCCCGCGCCCCTGACCGTCTTGATCAATTGGCCGCCCTGGGCGTCGGCTTCCAGCTTGCGGCGCAGTCGGCTGATCTGGACATCGATCGTCCGGTCGAAGGGATCGTCGCTGGTCCTGGCCTTGGCGTATTGCATCAGCGCCTCGCGCGAGAGCACACGGTTGGCATGCTCGACGAAGACGACGAGCAGGTCGAATTCGCCTGTGGAGAGATCGACCAGCGTGCCCGAAGGCGAGACCAGTTCGCGCCGGCGCAGATCGACGCTCCAGCCGTCGAAGGCCACGGACTGATTGACCTGGCCGGCATCCGCCTTGCGCGTCGCCCGGGCGCGCCGCAGCACGGCGCGCACCCGCGCCAGCAATTCGCGCGGGCTGAACGGCTTGGTGACGTAGTCATCGGCGCCGACCTCCAGGCCCAGGATGCGATCGCTCTCCTCGCTGCGGGCGGTCAGCATCACGATCGGCACCTGCGAGGTCGCGCGAATATCGCCGCATAATTCGATGCCGGAGCGACCCGGCAGCATCAGATCGAGAATGACGAGGTCGATCGCCGTATGCGCCAGGATTTCGAGCATCACGCGGCCATCCGGCGCGCCCGTCACCTGATAGCCGTGACGCTGCAGGAAGCGCGCGACCAGCAGGCGGATCTGCGGGTCGTCATCCACCACCAGGACATGGCCGTGGTCGTCGGCCGTTGCTGTGACGGGTGCCTGATCCAAATCCGGTTATCCCTGCCTGCGCATCAGCTGCACATGTCGTCTGCGGGAGCGAAGAGCCCCCAGTCTCATTTGCAGGATAGCGCCACTCGGCTCTGCGTGCGCGGCCGGCATCGCAACAATTTGTAACGGACGCGGGCCGGGCCCGGTTGCTACCCAAATGCCATCGACGCTCAGGACACGCCACCCCGCGATGCGCCCAAGACTGCTCCTCATCACCTTGCTCGGACTGACGCTTGGCGCCTGTTCGGCCGCGCCTGTTCCGCGCTATCTGGCGCGACCGGCCGATCCCGATATCCGCGTTCCGGCATTGGCCTATCAGAGCGTCGGCGCGGGGTCGGCCACGCTGCGCCCGGCAGAGCCCAAGGACTGGCGCGAGCTCAATCGTCAGGTCGGTCCGCGATCATGACCAAGACGAGAACCGCCTTGCCCATCCCTACCTCCATCCAAGCGGCCCGGATCTCCCGCCTCGCCTTGCTGGCCGGTATCGCCGGCCTGCTCGGCGGCTGCGCCAGCTTCTCGCCCGATGGCGGCGTCGGAACGGCGCAAGCCATCGTCTATTCCGAGCTGAACAAGGATGTCGTCAAGATCGGCGACGATGCCTCCGCCGGCACAGCCAAGGTGCGGGTCGACAAGCTTCTAAAGGCGCCGTTGACGGCCGACAGCGCCGTCCAGATCGCACTGCTCAACAATCGCGGCCTGCAAGCCGCCTTCAACGAACTCGGCATCGCCGAGGCGCAGATGGTCGCGGCCAGCCTGCCGCCCAATCCGCGCTTCGGCATCTCCAAGCTTTCAGGCCGGTTCGAGATCGAGATCGAGCGCCAGGTCGCGGGAAGCCTGCTCGCGCTTGCCACCTTGCCGGCGCGGGCGGAGATCGCGCGCGATCGCTTTGGCGCGGCCCAATTGCGCGCGGCCGAGGCCGTGCTGAAGCTCGCCGCCGAGACGCGGCGGCAATATTATCGCACTGTGGCAGCCAATGCCCAGGCAGCCTTCTTCCAGGAGGCCAAGGCGTCATCCGACGCGGCCTCCGAATTGTTCAAGCGGCTGGGCGAATCCGGCGGCGTCAACAAGCTCAACCAGGCACGCGAATTCGCCTTCGACGCCGAACTCGGCGCACAGCTTGCGCAAGCCAGGCTGCAGCAGCGCCAGGAGCGCGAGCGGCTGGTGCGCCAGCTCGGCCTCTGGGGCGATGACCTCAAGTTCAAGCTACCCGGCACCTTGCCGCCCTTGCCACCGCTGAAGACCGTCAAGGCTGTTGAGGCCGAGGCGCTGCGCAAGCGCATCGACGTGCAGGTCGCGCGCTCCGAGCTCGACCTCCTCGCCAAGTCGCTCGGCCTGACGCAGGCGACCCGTTTCGTGAACGATATCGATCTCCTGGGTCGACGCACCTATGACCGTGGCCGCAGCGTCCTGGCCAATGGCGAGATCGAGCGCGAAGCGAAGCGCAGCCGCACGCTGGAGCTCGAGATCGAGATCCCACTCTATGATTTCGGCCAGTCGCGCATCGTCCAGGCCGAGCAGACCTATATGCAGGCCGCCAACAAGCTTGCCGAGAAGGCGGTCAATGTCCGCTCCGAGGCGCGCGAGGCCTATACCGCCTATCGCGGCTCCCACGAGATCGCCCGGCAGTACCAGACCAACGTGCTGCCCTTGCGCAAGATCATCCAGGACGAGGCGCTGCTGCAGTATAACGGCATGCTGATCGACGTGACCCAGCTCATCGTCGATGCGCGCGGCCGCATTCTCTCCAATGTCGCCGCGATCAACGCCCGGCGCGATGTCTGGATCGCCCATACCGATTTCAAGCACGCGATCATCGGCGGCGGGGTCGGCGGAGGCGGTGGAGCCGTCGTTGCTTCGGCCGGCGGCGGCGGCGATGCGCCAGCGCACTGAACCCAGCGATAGGACATCGACATGACCGCATTGTCACGCAGGGGATTCATCGGCTCGTCGGGCCTCGTGCTCGCGGGCGCGGCCGCCGTCTCCGGGCGAACCGCCTTCGCCTCGGTGCCGGAAGCGCCGACCATGGCGGAGGCGACGACGCAGGCCCCGCTCGTGCCGACATCGGGGCCCGACTACCAGCCGGTCGCGACGCTGAACGGTTGGACCTTGCCCTGGCGGATGAAGGAGGGCTGGAAGGAGTTCCACCTCGTCGCCGAGCCGGTCGAGCGCGAGCTCGCACCGGGCATGAAGGCCTTCCTCTGGGGCTATAACGGCCAGTCGCCGGGGCCGACGATCGAAGCCGTCGAGGGCGACAAGGTCCGCATCTTCGTCACCAACAAGCTGCCGGAGAACACCACCGTCCATTGGCACGGCCAGCGCCTGCCCAACGGCATGGACGGCGTCGGCGGTTTGACGCAGCCGCATATCCCGCCCGGCAAGACCTTCGTCTACGAGTTCGAGCTCCGGCGCTCGGGCACCTATATGTACCATCCCCATTCCGACGAGATGGTGCAGATGGCGATGGGCATGATGGGCTTCTTCGTGGTGCATCCGAAGGACCCGGCCTTCCGCCGCGTCGACCGCGACTTCGTCTTCCTGCTCAACGCCTTCGACATCGAGCCCGGCTCCTATGTGCCGAAGGTCAACACCATGCTCGATTTCAATCTGTGGTGCTGGAACAGCCGGGTCTTTCCCGGCATTGATCCCTTCGTCGTCGGCCTCAACGACAAGGTCCGCATCCGCTTCGGCAACCTGACCATGACCAACCACCCGGTCCATATGCATGGCTACGAGTTCAAGGTCTCCTGCACCGATGGCGGCTGGGTCGACCCTGCCGCCGCCTGGCCGGAGGTCTCGGTCGATTGCGCGGTCGGCCAGATGCGCGCCTTCGACTTCGTCGCCGATGAGCCGGGCGACTGGGCGATCCATTGCCACAAATCGCACCATACGATGAACGCCATGGGCCATTCGGTGAAGACCTATATCGGCGTCGGCAAGAAGGACCTCGCCAAGCGGATCGCCAAGATCGCGCCCGGCTACATGCCGATGGGCTCGAACGGCATGGGCGAGATGGGTGGCATGGAGATGCCGCTGCCCGACAACACCTTGCCGATGATGACCGGCTTCGCCCAGTTCGGCCCGGTCGAGATGGGCGGCATGTTCTCGGTGGTGAAGGTGCGCGATGGGTTGGCGAAGGGCGACTACAAGGATCCCGGTTCTTACAAGAACCCACAAGGCACCGTGGCCTACGAATATAAGGGCGCAGGCCTGACCGAGGCGCCGCGCGCGCAGCCGCCTAAAGCCCAGATCGCGCCTGGCGCCAAGCAAACACCTGGCGCCAAGATCGAGCCGACGGAGTGGCGGGTCAAGGATCCGCGCAAGCCCAGGCTCGGCCCGGACGGCAAGCCGCTGCCCGCCGCCAAGAACCCGCATTCCAACCACTGACCTAAACCACCGGACAGGAGCGAACGCATGAAGCGGACGATGTCGATACCGAAACTGGCCGCTCTGGCCTTCCTGCTCTCGACCGGAGCGGCCTTCGCCGCGCCAGGCGCTGCCGGCCACAGCCACGGCCATGGCGACGAGACCGCCTATGGCAAGCCCGGCGACCCGAAGAAACCAACCCGCCTGATCCAGATCTCGATGGGCGAGCGCGACGGCAAGATGCAGTTCATTCCCGACAGGATCGAGGTGCGGCGCGGCGAGCAGGTCAAGTTCCAGCTGCGCAACAATGGCGAACTCGACCATGAACTCGTGCTGGCGACGCTCGAGGAGAACCTGAAGCACGCCATCGAGATGCAGAAGAACCCCGACATGGAGCATGACGACCCGAACGCCAAGCGCCTCGCGCCAAAGAAGACCGGCGAGATCGTCTGGCAGTTCACCAAGGCCGGCGAGTTCGATTTTTCCTGCCTGATCCCCGGCCACCGCGAGGCGGGCATGACCGGCAAGGTCGTCGTCAAGTGATGAACCTTGCTCCCAAACCAACGACGGAGACCATGATGCGCAGACTTCTCACGATCGCCTTCGTCAGCCTCGGCCTTGCCGGGGCAGCGCTGGCGCAGGACGCTCCGCTGGTGAGCGCGACGGTCAAGAAGGTCGATGAGGCCCAGGGCAAGATCACCCTCGATCACGGACCGATCAAGAACCTCGACATGGACGGGATGACGATGGTGTTCAAGGCGGCCGATCCCGCCATGCTCAAGGATGTGAAAGCCGGCCAGAAGGTGATGTTCACCGCCGACCGGGTCAATGGCCAGATCACGGTCACGAAGCTGCAGAAGGCGAAGTAATACCAACGGCCTTTGACCCCGACTTATGGCTGGGGTTCCGCCGTCATTCCGGGGCGATCCGAAGGATCGAGCCCGGAACCCAGAACCGATGCCGCTGCTTGAGAAGGCACGGGCAGCCGGCTCGCTTCACGACGATACGCATCGGTTCTGGGTTCCGGGCTCACGCCTTCGGCGTGCCCCGGAATGACGGGAGAGAGCAACGCCGTCGCTCAGCACTTAAAGCCCGTTTGGAAAGGTGAGCCCTCACTTGAGGAGCCGCGTAGCGGCGTCTCGAAGGATGTTCCAGCGGACTCCGGTGATGGCTCTGTCCTACCCACCTATACGCCGTCATCCCGGGCGTAGCGAAGCGGAGACTCGGGATCCATGCCGGAGCGCTGCCTGGCAAGGCTCAGGAATGGATCCCGGATCGGCGCCGCTACGCGGCTTGTCCGGGATGACACCGTGGTTCCGAGGATGAACGACCTGCGCCACAAGGCTGTCAGGAAACCTCCCGAGCCCTCACGCCGACGCACGCAACCTGGCGCAAGCCATCCGGATACCGGCTCTAGGCAGGCAGCACCGCCTCCTCATGGCAGGCGCAGTCGGCCTCCTGCCGCGCCTTGCGCTTGGGCTTGCCGGGCACTGGCGCGAGCGACGCGGCCGGGTCGGCGAGATCGGCCAGGATCGGGCAGTCCGGGCGGCCATCGCCGTGGCAGGTCCGGGCGAGATGCGAGAGCGTGCGCGCCATCGCCTGGAGCTCGGAGATCTTGGTTTCGAGATCCTGGACATGCTTCATCGCGACGCTTTTCACATCGGCGCTGGCGCGGCTCTTGTCGCGCCAGAGCGCCAGCAATTCGCGCACCTCCTCGATCGAGAAGCCCAGATTCCGCGCCCGCTTGACGAAGCGCAGCGCGTGGACATCGTCATTGGCATAGACGCGGTAATTGGCCTGGGTGCGGATCGGCGCGGTGATCAGCCCGATGCTCTCGTAATAGCGGATCATCTTGGCGGTCACATTCGAGGCCTTGGCGGCTTGTCCGATGTTCATGGCCCGTCTCCTAGAGCCGGATGATTTCAGATGGGATCACGCAGTGATTCCATCTGAAATCTGAATCCGTCTCTCATCTAAAAGTGAGAGCAGGATCAATGCGAAAAACCGATTCCCACTTTTTCGCATCCTGCTCTTGCGATCGCTTCACTCGGCCGGCGCGAGTTTCGCTGCGGGGGTTTGCAGCGGCGCCGTGGCTGCAACACCGCCGAAGCGCCTGAGCCGCAGCGCGTTGGTCAGCACGCTGACGCTCGACAGCGCCATGGCGAGGCCTGCAAACATCGGCGACATCAGGATGCCGAAGGCCGGATAGAGCGCGCCGGCGGCAACCGGGATCAGCACGATGTTGTAGCCGAAGGCCCAGGCCAGATTCTGGCGGATATTGGCGATCGTCGCCTGCGACAGCGCGATCGCCTTGGCGACGCCGTTGAGATCGCCCGACATCAAGACGACATCGGCGCTCTCGATGGCGATGTCGGTGCCCGTGCCGATGGCGAGGCCGACATCGGCCTGGGCCAAGGCAGGCGCGTCATTGATGCCGTCGCCGACGAAGGCGACCTTGACGCCGCCGGCCTGGAGGGTCTTGACGACCTCGGACTTGCCCGTCGGCAGAACCTCCGCCACGACCTCGTCGATGCCGAGCCGTGCGGCGATGGCCTTGGCCGTGCCCTTGTTGTCGCCGGTGATCATCACGACGCGCAGGCCAAGCGCGTGCAATGCGGCGATGGCCGCGGGCGTGGTCTCCTTAATCGGATCGGCGACGGCGATGATCGCTGCGAGCTTGCCGTCGATCGCGGCATAGAGCGGCGTCTTGCCCGCAGTGGCCAATCGCTCGGCCTGATCGGCGAAGGCTGCGAGATCCAGGCCCAGGCGGCGCATCAGGCGGTCGGCGCCGACCTCGATCGCCAGGCCCTCGACCTTGGCTTTGACGCCGAAGCCGGGCTCGGCGGCGAATTCCGCCGGCTCCGCGAGCGCAAATCCGCGCAAACGGGCCGCCGCGACGATCGCTTCAGCGACGGGATGCTCGGAGCGCGCCTCGACCGAGGCGACCAGACGCAGCACCTCGTCTTCCGCGAAGCCCGGCGCGACCGAAAGGTCGGTCAATTCGGGGCGGCCCTTGGTCAGCGTTCCGGTCTTGTCCAGCGCCACGATCCTGGCATCCTTCAGCGACTGCAGCGCCTCGCCCTGGCGGAACAGGATGCCGAGTTCGGCGCCCTTGCCGGTGCCGACCATGATCGAGGTCGGCGTCGCCAGCCCCATCGCGCAGGGGCAGGCGATGATCAGGACCGCGACCGCGTTGACCAGCGCGAAGGCGAAGGCGGGGCTTGGACCGAAAACCAGCCAAGCGGCAAAGGTCAGCAGCGCCAATGCGATGACGGCAGGCACGAACCACATCGTCACCTTGTCGACGAGCGCCTGGATCGGCAGCTTCGAGCCCTGCGCGGCCTCGACGGTGCGCACGATCTGGGCGAGCAGCGTGTCGGCACCGACCTTGCGCGCGGTGAAGCGGAACGCGCCGGTTCCGTTCACGGTACCGCCGGTGACAGTCGCGCCCGGCTCCTTGCGTGCCGGGATCGGCTCGCCGGTGATCATCGCCTCATCGACATAGGAGAGGCCTTCGAGAACCTCGCCATCGACCGGGATACGCTCGCCGGGCCGCACGATGACGATGTCGCCGGGCACCACGGTCTCGATCGCGACATCGACCTCGGCGCCATCGCGCAGCACGCGGGCGGATTTCGCCTGCAGCGACATCAGGCGGCGAATGGCCTCGCTGGTCTGGCCCTTGGCGCGCGCCTCGAACCAGCGCCCGGTCAGGATCAGCGTGACGATAACCGCGCCGGCCTCGAAATAGGTGTAGTCCGTGCCGTCAGGCAGCCAGTCCGGCGCGAAGGTCGCCACGGTCGAATAGAGATAGGCCGCGCTGGTGCCCAGCATCACCAGCGAATTCATGTCGGGCGCGCCGCGCAGCAGCGCCGGCCAGCCCTTGCGCAGGAAGCGCAGGCCCGGGCCGAACTGCACGAAGCTCGCGAGCAGGAACGAGATCACCTTGATGTTGAACTCGCCGACCTTCCCCGCCAGAAAATGATGCAGCGTCTCCGAGAGATGCATCCCCATTTCAAAGACGAGCAATGGCATGGTGGCGATGGCCGCCGCGATGACGGCCCGACGCAAGCTCGTCTGCTCGACCTCGCGCGCCTGGCGCTCGCGATCTGCCATATCGATGCCGGCCTGGATGGGCTCGGCGGCATAGCCGGCGGCCGTCGCCGCAGCCGCGAGCCGGGACGCGATGTCCGCTCCCCCCAGAACGCGCACGGAGGCCCGTTCGGTCGCCAGGTTGACATTCGCCTCGAGAACGCCGGGCACCGCCTTCAGCGCCTTCTCGACACGGCCGACACAGGAGGCGCAGCTCATGCCGGCGACGCTCAGTTCGACCGTGCTCTCGGAGGGCTCGTAGCCAGCCTTGCGAATGGCCGCGCCGATGGCCGCTGGATCGACCTTCACTGAGGACAGGACGACATGGGCGCGTTCGGTCGCGAGATTGACCGCGACCGATTCCACACCTTCCACCGCCGCGACCGCGCGCTCGACCCGGCCGACACAGGAGGCACAGCTCATGCCGCCGACAGGAATGTCGAGCTGCGTGCTGCGCCCGGCCGTCGTTTTCAGAACCGTGTCAGTCGACATGACGTCACTCCAGACTTATCTGGCGAGAGATATGCTCCTTCCCATAATGGGAAGGTCAAGAGCCTCTCGCCAGCCTAGAGCAGGATGCGAAAAAGTGGGCACCGGTTTTTCGCATTGATCCTGCTCTCACTTTTAGATGAGAGACGGATTCAGATTTCAGACGGGATCACGAAGTGACCCCGTCTGAAATCATCCGGCTCTCGCGCGGAGATGCCGCGGGCGAATGCGCGGTCGCGGTTTCGCCGCCTCAGGCTGCGCTGACGATCGGGAAGCCGCGGATCTGCTCGCCGACCTCGCTCTTGATGGTCAGGCGCGCATGCGTTGCGTCCTTGATCTTGCCGCCGGCGATCAGGGTCGAGGGCATTTCACCCGGCTCGGTTGCGAGGTTACGGATCTGGTAGTCCTCGGCGCGCGGGCCGATCGCCTGCACGACCACGCTCTCAGCCGGCGGCGGCGCGACGACGGCCCCGCCTTTCAGGAAGCTGATCTCCCAGCGCGTCTCGTCCAGGCGCTTGACCTCGGCCTCGAGCCCGCCGTCGAGCGCAACCAGCGCGCCTCCGCGTGCGCCAAGTTTCGGCGGCAGCACTGCCGCGCCCGGCAGGAGCGATTCGCGGGTATGGAAATGCGTGCCGTGAACGACGCGCATGCGGACGCGATAGGCGCCTTCGACATGGCCGCTGGCGAGCACGGAGGAGACGTTTCCGCTGGCCGAGATGGCGAGGGGATGAATCCGGCCCTGGGTGTCGATCGCATCGACCTCGACCTCGTTCAGCGGCGGCGCCTTGTAGTCGGGCACGCCGGCCTCGCTGAAGACGATTTCCCATTGCCCGGCATCGCGCGCGACGATGTCCACCATCTGACCGTGGCCCATATGGATCGATGCTGGCTGCGACATGTTCGGTCTCCGCTTCATTCGCGCCGGCAGGCCCATCCCGCCGGCTTGGCTATCGCTCCGCGCCAAGGGCGTCGGAGGAATTTGGGGCGTCAGAAGAATCTTGGGTGCCAGAAGAATCTGGGCGTCAGAGGAATTTCGTGACCGCCTTGAACTCCTTCAGGAGCTCGCGCGCATCTGTGGGGATGTGACCGGCCGCCTCTTCCAGGCAGTGGTCGATATGCTCCTGGATCAAGATCTTGCGCGCATTGGCGACGGCGTTTTCGACCGCCTGCAATTGCTGCGCGATCTCCAGGCATGAGCGCACATTCACCACCATCTCGATCGTCGAGCGCAGATGGCCCTCGGCCCGCTTCAGCCGGGTGATGATCTCCGGATGGCGGTGGTGATGGATTTTCTCGTGCGGTTCGTTTTTCATCTTGATCCTATCCCCCTGGAGGGGTTATAGCCAAATACGACGACTGGCAAGTGGAAGCTGAATTCTGGCCCTTACGAGCCTTGTCGAAAAGCCAGCACCTTCGCTGGCATGGCTTGAGCTGGATTGATGTCGATGGCCGATACTCCTCATGGCTTGACGCTCGCTTTGCTGCCGGACGAATCCGGCGAGCAGCATAAGGCCGCGCGCCAGTTCTGCCTCGACGTGATCAAGGAATTCTACGGCTCCGACTATCGGGTCGATTGGCATGCCGACCTCGACTCGCTGACGCTGGGGCCGGAGCAATCCTGGTTCAGTGCGCGCAACCGTGGCGCATTCTGGACATTGAGCGCGCCGGACGGGTCGCTCGTTGCGGCGGCCGGCCTGTATTGCCTGACATGGAAGCCAAAGCTGGCAGCAGCCTTCGCCACGCGCTATCCTCACCCGGAACAGGTCACGCAGCTCGTTCGCGTCTATATCCGCAAGGACCAGCGCGGCCGCCAGATCGGACGCTGGCTCAACACGCTTGCTGAAGCCGAAGCCAGGCGCCTGGGCTTTACGACTCTCTATTTGCACGCCAACGCCGACACTGCGGCGACGATCGGTTTCTGGCGGGGACGCGGTTATACCGAAATCGCGAGCGACGAGGCCACAACCCATTTCGACAAGAGCTTGTCGAACACACCAGCTTGATCGGGCAAGCGCCGGCACAAGTCCAGGCGCCTCCCCGGGATCGAGAAGACGAGGACAGGAAGCAAAGCGCCCTCGACCAGAGCCGGTTGGACCGGCCGGTGCGGCGGCTCAGCGGCATGTCCGGATCTGAGGAGCACTGTCGTGCCGTCATTCACCGAACTGCTGGCCCAGGGGGCCGGCAATGCCTGGCTGTTCATCCCGAGCGCGATCCTGCTCGGCGCGCTTCACGGCCTCGAGCCCGGCCACTCCAAGACGATGATGGCCGCCTTCATCGTCGCTGTGCGCGGCACCGTGTTCCAGGCCGTGCTGCTCGGGCTCGCCGCGACGTTCTCGCACACGCTCGTCGTCTGGGCAGTGGCTCTGGGAGGCATGTACATCTTCAAGGGCCTCGATCCCGAGACCACGGAGCCCTATTTCCAGCTCGCCTCGGCGGTCATCATCATCGGCATCGCTTCCTGGATGTTCTGGCGAACCTGGCAGGACCAGCAGCGCGCCAAGCAATATGCGCGCGAGGTCGAGGCCTATGAGAAGAACAAGGCCAAGACCGCGCTGTCGCATCGCGTCGATACCGGCCACGGCTTCATGTCGCTGGAGATCCCACCGGAGAAGCCGGCGCATTTCCGCCTGACCGTCATCAGCGGCGACAAATGGGCCGGCGAATACGTCAAGATCACCACCGAGCGCCCCGACGGCACCAGCCAGGTCTTCAGCTTCCTCGATCGCGACGGCTATATGGAATCGGCCGAGACGATCGCCGAACCCTATGATTTCATGGTGCGGCTCAGCCTCGACCATGGCGACCACGAACATGATTACGACGTCTCGTTCCTCCAGGGCATGGCGGGCACCGATTCCCTGCACCGCCAGGAGAAAGGCCTCGCCGTCGCCACCGACGGCTATATGGACGCGCATGAGCTCTCCCATGCCAACGACATCCGCAAGCGCTTCACCAATCGCGAGGTGACGACCTGGCAGATCGTGATGTTCGGCCTGACCGGAGGGCTGATCCCCTGCCCCGCCGCGATCACGGTCCTGCTGCTCTGCGTCCAGATCAAGCAGTTCACGCTCGGCGCGGTTCTCGTGCTGTGCTTCTCGATCGGGCTTGCGATCACGCTGGTCACGGTCGGAGCGGTTGCCGCGATCAGCGTCCGGCAGGCGACGAAGCGGGTGAGCTGGCTCTCGACCGTGGCCGGCCGCGCGCCGTATTTCTCCAGCGCGCTGATCGTCCTCGTCGGACTCTATACCGGCTATCACGGCTGGACCGGGCTGCAGGCGCAGCATCAGGCTCCGGCCGCGCAGAGCACGCCAGCCACCCAGCCAAAGGCAGGTTGAGCGACGCCAGGTTGAGCGACACAACGCATCAGGGGGAGCGTCCAAGACGCTCCCCCTGATGCGTTTAAGATGAGAGCGCTTTCGAGCGAAGTGGGCACCGGGTCGCGTGAAGAAAGCGCGTCAAAACAAAGAGCTAGAACAATTCCCGGTCAGGAAGCGAACGCACCCTCGCGCTGTGCGATATGGCAGCGCACCAGGGACCCGTCCCCGAGCGGAGCCAGCTCTGGCGGCTGCGCATGGCACAGCGCCTCGGCCTGGGGGCAGCGCCCATGGAAGCGGCAGCCATGCGGCGGGTTGATCGGGCTCGGCGGCTCGCCCCCCAGCGCGGCTGCGCCATAGAGCCCGTTCTCCTCCAGCATCGAGGCCGCGATCAGGGCCTTGGTATAGGGGTGGCGGGGTCGCTCGAAGAGCTCGTCGCGCGGCGCCATCTCGACGATCTGGCCGAGATACATCACCGCGATCCGGTCGCAGAGATAGCGCACGACCCGCAGGTCATGCGAGATCATCAGCAGAGTCAGCGAGAAGCGCTTCCTGAGATCGAGCAGCAGGTTCAGGATCTGCGTCCGCATCGAGGCATCGAGCGCCGAGGTCGGTTCGTCGCAGACCAGAAAGCGCGGCTTCAGGATCAGCGCACGCGCGATCACGACGCGCTGGAGCTGCCCGCCGGAACACTCGCCGGGCACGCGGTCGTAGAAGCTCTCATCGAGCCCGACCTCGCGCAGCATCTCCAGCACCATGGCGCGGCGTTGGCCGCGATCGCCCATGCCATGCGCGCTGAGGGGAGCGTCGAGGCTATGGCCGAGCCGCATGCGCGGATCGAGCGCGCCGAACGGATCCTGGAAAACGAGCTGCGCCTGCTTCCTGAAATCAAGCAGGTCATGGCCGCGCAGCTGCGCCACATCCTTGCCGGCGATCGTGATCGAGCCGCTGTCGGCGCTCGTCATCCGGACCAGCAACCGGGCGATCGTGCTCTTACCGCAACCGGATTCACCGACGAGGCCGAGCACTTCGCCCTCTGGAATCGACAGGGAGACATGATCGACCGAATTGACCACGCGCCGGCCGCCCGGGCCCCAGCCGGCAACCGGGTAGGTCTTCACGAGATCATCCACGACCACGAAGGGCGCAGGCTCCCGATGCGGAACCTCGATCGCGTTCGGCGAGGCAAGGTTCGGCGAGGCATGGGCAACCGATGTCGCGATCATGCCCTGTGCTCCACGGCAGGCATCGTGGGAGCAGCGTTGACGCTCCAGCAGCGCGCCTTGTGCTGGCCGCTGCAGCATTCCAGGCTCGGCTCGGCGCTGCAGCAGGCATGCGCGTGCTCGGACGTCGCCGCGACGCTGCAGCGGGGCTGGAAGCGGCAGCCGCTAGCGATGTCGCGCGCCGAGGCGGCGCCGCCGGGAATCGAAACCAGCGCGCCGGTCTCGTCCCGCTGCAGTAGGGAGCAGCGGATCAGCGCCTTGGTATAGGGATGGCGCGGTGCGCTCAGGACCTCGCGCGTCGGCCCTTCCTCGACGAGGCGACCAGCATACATCACCGCGACCCGCTCCGAGAGCGCAG
This sequence comes from Allobosea sp. LjRoot9, assembly GCF_964252745.1. Taxonomy (NCBI): domain Bacteria; kingdom Pseudomonadati; phylum Pseudomonadota; class Alphaproteobacteria; order Hyphomicrobiales; family Alloboseaceae; genus Allobosea; species Allobosea sp. LjRoot9. Next base: position 917,262 of record NZ_CAXUPC020000002.1, read on the forward strand.
CCACCACGGCAAGGTCGTGCGTGATCAGAAGCACCGCCATGTTGCGCTTCCGACGCTGCTCGTCGAGCAGGCGCAGGATCTGGGCCTGGACGGTGACGTCGAGCGCTGTCGTCGGCTCGTCGGCGATGAGCAAATCGGGATCGGCGCTGAGCGCGGCCGCGATCATCACGCGCTGCGCCATGCCGCCCGAAAGCTCATGCGCATAGCAGCGCAGCCGCGTCTCCGGCGCGGGAATGCCGACCTCGCGGAAGAGCGCGACGACCCGCTCCAGCGCAGCCTCACGGCTGAGGCCGCGGTGGATACGCAGGCTTTCGGCGACCTGATCGCCGACGCGACAGGTCGGATCGAGCATGGCGAGCGGCTGCTGGAAGATCATGCCGATGCGGCCGCCTCGCAGCGCGTTCAGGGCGGCGGGCCGCATCGCGCCGACATCGTCGCCACCGAAGCGGACCGAGCCGCTCGTGATCGAAACCGAGGGCGGCAGCAGCCGCAGGACCGACAGGGCGGTGAGGCTCTTGCCCGAACCGGACTCGCCGACGAGCGCCACGACCTCGCCGCGCCTGATCTCGAGGTCGAGGCCGTCGATGACCGGACGAGCCCCCGTTCCGATCCTGACCTTCAGCCCCTCGATCGTCAGCAACGGCTCCGCGCCGGGCGCAGCCACAGGCTGAAGGTTCACGGCTGGATGCATCTCGGTCCCGATGGCGGCTGGTGCGATCATGCCTAGTCTCCTGCCGTCTTGCGCTTGGTCTCCAGGCCCTGGCCGATCCAGGTCACGCTGAGCGCGGTCAGGAAGATCGCGAGGCCGGGGCAGATGACGAGCAGCGGGGCACGCTCGAGATAGGGCTGGGAACTCGCCATCATTGCCGCCCAGTCGGCATGGGGCGGCTGGACGCCGAGCCCGATGAAGGACAGGCCGCCGACGGTAATGAGCTTGTGGCCGAAGCGCAGGAACCCCATCGCCGCCAAGGGCCGGATCGCGTTGGGGATGATGTGGCGCAGGATGATGAAGCGGCGCGAGCAGCCCAGGATCTCGGCGGCCCGGATATAGGATTTGGCATTGATTTCGATCGCGAGCCCGCGCGCCAGCCGGGCGAAGGGCGTCCAGCTCACCACCGTCAGCGCCACGATCAGCGTGCCATAGCCCGGCCCCATCAGCGCGATCAGGAAGATCGCCACGACGACGTCGGGAAAGGAGATCAGCAGATCGACGATCCGCATTGTGATCTCGTCGACGAGGCCGCCCTGGCGCGCGCTGATCACGCCGACCACCGTGCCGATCACCGCCGACAAGACCAGGGTCACAGCGGCGATGATGATGGCGAAATGGCCGCCGACCAGGAGGCGGCTGAGCTGGTCGCGGCCGAGATGGTCCGTGCCCAGCCAATGCCGGCTGCTCGGCCCCTGCAAGCGCTGCAGCAGGCTCTGCGAGGCAGGATCATAGGGTGCCAGCCAATGCGCGCAGCAGAGCAGCAGCAGGACCATGGCGAACATCACCACGCCGGCGGAGAAGACCCAGTGCCGCTGGCGCGCGAAACCTAGCGCGCGGCGCAGGATGGAGGGGCGCGAGGCAGCCTTGTTCGCGACATCGAAGAGCGGTGCGGCCATGGCGTCAGGCATGTGCATGGGCCATCCTCACCATCGGATTGAGCACCGCGTAGAGAATGTCGGCGAGCGTATTGATCAGCACGGACAGGGCGACGATCGCGACGAAACTCGCCTGCAGGACCGGAATATCCTTGTTGATCACCGCCTCGTAGATCAATCGGCCCATGCCGGGGATAGCGAAGATGACCTCGACCACGACCGAACCGCCGAGCAGGCCGGCAAGCCAGAGCGCAAACAACGTGACCACGGGAATGGCGCCGTTGCGCACGCCATGGCGCAGCACCGTCTGCGTCATGCCCAGGCCCCGGCTGCGCGCGGCGGTGATGTAGGGAGCCTGCAGCACGTCGATCATCGCCGCGCGCGTCACCCTGGTGAAATAGGCCAAAGGCCGCAGCGCCAGCACCATCGCCGGGAGCACCAGCGACGACATGCCGTCCCAGCCCGCCGAAGGCAGCCAGCCGAGATAGAGCGCGAAGACCAGGATGCCCATCGGCGCCATCCAGTATTCGGGGATCGCGACCAGCGTCTGGGTGATGAAGGTCGCGGCGGTGTCGATGGGCCCGCCCGGCCTCGTCGCCGCCGCCGTGCCCAGCGGTACCGCGATGACGATGGCGATGCCGAGCGCCGACATTGCGAGCGTGATCGAAACCAGCAGAGCGCGGCCGATCTGGTCGATCACCGGAGCGCGGCTGGTGTAGGAATAACCGAAATCGCCATGCAGCGCCGCGTTGAGCCAGCCCAGATATTGCGCGAGCAGGGAGCGATCGAGCCCAAGCTGCTGGCGCAGCGCCTCGACCGCGGCCTGATCGACCTGGAAATCGGCCACGCGGGAGCGCAGGACCAGCACGGCCGGGTCACCGTCGCTGAGATAGGGGATCAGAAAGGCGAAGACCGACACCACCAGCAAGGTCAGCAGCAGAACGGCCAGTCGGCGGGTAACGAAGAGCCACATGGCAGGTTCCTCTCCGCAGCGATGCCAAAAGTTTGGCGCATTGCTCTTGCGAAAAATCGGTGTCCACTTTTCGCGCAAGGCTCCAGGGTTTGCAGCGGAGGCGTCCGCGAGAATCGTGGGACGCCTCCGGTGTTGGCGAAGCGGCAGTTCACTCGAGTGAGAGTTCGGGCGTCAGCGTATACTGATACAGCGGATGGATCTTGTAGTTGCGGACTTTCGCACTGTAGGCGTCGTTGCCGGCCTCGTGGATGACGAAGATGTTCACCGCGTCATTTTGCAGATCCTGAGCCAGTTCCGAATAGACGGCGTAGCGCTTGGCGGGGTCGGCCTCGCCGGCGACCTTGGCCAGTTTCTCGTCGAATTTGGCGTTGCAGTAGTGCGACAGGTTGTAGCCGCCGCCGCAACCATAGTCCGATTGCAGATATCCCGCGGGATCGGCGACATCGACCAAATGGCTGCGCGAGAGCAGCGCCAGATCATATTTCCCCGCGATAATATCTGGCTCCAACGCCTTGTATTCGGCGACGCGGATATTGGCCTTGACGCCGATCGCATTGAACTGGTCCTGGAGGATCGCCGCGAGATCCTTGAACTCGATCTTCTCGACATAGGCGAAGAGATCGAGCGTCAGCGAACCGGGCTTGATGCCGGCCTCAGCCAGGAGAGCCTGCGCCTTCTTGGGATCATAGGCCGCAGGCTTGGCGCCCTTGGGAGCCCAGGGTTCGGCCGGAGCGAAGGGGCCGACAGCGGGCTGCACCGAGCCTTCATAGACGCTGGCCGCGATGCCCTGGAGATCGAGCGCCATCTGCAGGGCCTGGCGGACCTTGGGATTGTCGAGTGGCGCCTTCTTGGTGTTGATCAGCAAGGTGCTGGTGCGTGGCGTGGCGATGCTCTCGATCTTGAGGCCCGCGGTCGATTTCAATGTGGCCAGCGTCGAGGCCGGAACCGCCGCGCCGACATGGGCCTCGCCAGTGCGCACCTGCGTGGCGCGGACATTGGCGTCGGGGATGAACTTGATCTCGACCTCCGCCAGCTTGACCGCCCCGCCCCAGTATTTGTCGTTGCGCTTCAGCGACATGCCTTGCTGGCCGTTGACCCGGGTGATGACAAAGGGGCCGGTGCAGGTGCCGACGGGGTCGATCTTGCCGTCCTTATAGGCCGCCGGCGAAAGGATGCCGGTATTGGCCGCAGCCAGCCGCAGCGGCGTCAGCACGGAGGCGACGGGCGTGGTCACGCGCACCGTGTCCTCATTGATCGCCTCGACCGACTTGATCAGCTTGGGCGAAAAGGCGCGTGCCGGCGCGGTGACCTTGAGCACCGCATTGAGCGCGGCAGCGGCGTTTGCCGCCGTCAGCGCCTGGCCGTCCTGAAAGCTGACGCCCTTGCGCAAGGTGAAATCCCAGGCATCGGGCGCGGTTTGCGTCCACGAGGTCGCGAGCGCAGGTTTCAGCTTGCCGTCGAAATCGATGCGCGTCAGCATTTCGAGACAGCCCGCCTTGGACAGGACGTTGGCGTCGTCGGTTTCGAGCGCGAAGCCGGCGCGCGGCGGGAAATTCTCGGCGATGACGAATTTTCCGCCCTGCGCGGAAGCCGCCCCCGCAACGCCGAGAGTGGAGAGGAAGGCTGCAACAAACCCTGCTCGCGTGATCATGCTGACGACTCCGTTGTTGTTCGCTGTTCCCGTCTCGCCGACTTGCTCTCGCGATATCGGATGGAGCGCCCGCGAAGGCGGCCCCGCCGAGTTCATGATGCCGTCGATCTGATATGTTATAACATTAAGCTACGATAGCGCTCCCGCATGCCTTGCCGGGCCGGCCCGCTCGTTTTCGCGGACGGCTCAATCGCGGGAGCCATCCACCTTGTCGCAATTCGAGACCCAGCCTGGGGCCCCGTATTGTATGGAATTTCCCGCCGACGCCCGAGATTCAGGCAGCGTCTGGCGGATTTCAGGCAGAAGCGCCTGCCAGCAGCGGCGTATAGCCGGCCTTGGTTACGATCGCCTGGATCGCGGCGCTGTCGCTGGCGCCGGTAATGGTGACACGCTTGGAGGCAGGGTCGGCGGTGACGGAGGAACCCGGCAGCGCCTGCTCGATCGCGCCCTTGATCGTGCCGGCGCAGTGGCCGCAGGTCATGTCGTCGACGAGGAGGATCACCGCCTGATCCGGCGTCGCGCCGGTCTCTGTCGTGGTGGGGGCCGCATGTTGGCTGCATGAACACATGAGAAGCGTCCTTTGTGGTTTGGCTGATGGTGAGATCAGGCTGCGCCTTGCCCTGATGGGAAGGTCAAGCGTGTTCCGGCGAAAAATTTCGATTGGCGGGAGCAGTGGCCTGCGGGCTGTCCTCGCCCTTGAAGAAACCCAGCAACCTCAGCGCGTTGAGCGTGACAAGAACCGTCGCCCCCGTATCCGCCAGGACCGCGATCCAGAGCCCGGTCGCGCCGATGATCGTGGTGACGAGGAAGAGCAGCTTCAGCCCGAGCGCGATGACGATGTTCTGGCGGATATTGGCCATGGTCGCGCGCGACAGCCGGATCAGCCTGACGACATCGCCGACGCGGCTCTTCAGCAAGGCAGCGTCGGCGGCCTCGATGGCGACATCCGTGCCCGAGCCCATGGCGATGCCGGCATCGGCTGCAGCGAGCGCCGGCGCATCGTTGATGCCGTCGCCGACCATCACGACATGACCCGCCTGCCGCAAGGCGCGCACGGCCTCGACCTTGGCCTCGGGCATCATCTCGGCCTGGACCTCGATGCCGAGCTGGCCGCCGATGGCTTCGCCGGTGCGGCGGTTGTCGCCCGTCAGCATGACCGCGCGCAGGCCGAGCGCCTTGAGCTCCGCAATTGCGGCGCGGGCGTCCGGGCGCGGCTCGTCGCGCAGGGCGATCACCCCTGCGACGATCTCGCCCTCGAGCACGACCACGACGGTCTTGCCCTGTGCCTCCAGTGCTGCGATCCGATCAGCCATCTCGGTGGGCAGCGCCGCCCGCTCAGCCGCGAAGCGCGGCGCCCCGATGAAGATCGGTGTTTCGCCCAAGAACGCTTCCATGCCCTTGCCGGGAATAGCGCGCGTGGCCGAGACCACGAGCTTGGCAGCCCGGTCGTCCTGCGCCCGCGCCACGATGGCCTCCGCCAGCGGGTGGCTGGATTCGCGCTCGACTGCGCCAGCCAGTGCCAGCAGGCGGCCGGCATTGGCAGCACCCGGCACGATGTCGGTCACGACCGGCCGGCCCCAGGTCAAGGTGCCCGTCTTGTCGAAGGCGACGATCTGGGTGCGGGCCAGCGCCTCGACCACCGCGCCGCCCTTGACCAGCAGGCCGCGCCTGGCCGCCATCGACAGGCTGGAGGCGATCGCCGCCGGCACCGAGATGACCAGCGCGCAGGGGCAGCCGATCAGCAGCAGCGTCAGGCCGCGATAGATCCAGACCGACCATTCCGCACCGGCAAACAGCGGCGGCAGCACCGCCACGAGCAGCGACAGGCCGACGATGCAAGGCATGTAGATGCGCGAGAAGCGATCGATGAAGCGCTCGGTCGGGGCCTTGGCGTCCTGCGCCTCCTCGACCAGCGCCACGATGCGGGCGATGGTGTTGTCCTCCGGCGCACGCTCGACCTTGATGCGCAGCGCCGCTTCCTGGTTGATCGAGCCGGCGAAGATCGCAGCGCCCGGCTCCTTGCCCTTGGGCATGGATTCGCCGGTGATCGGCGATTCATCGACGCTGGAGAAACCGGCGACCACGCTGCCATCGGCCGGGACACGGTCGCCCGGCCGCACCAGCGCGATCTGTCCGATCCGCAGCGAGGCGGCGGCGACTTCGCGCACGCTGCCGCCGTCATCGAGCAAAGCCGTCTTGGGCACGAGCGCCGCAAGCGCGCGAATGCCGGAGCGCGCCTTGTTGGCAGCAACGCCTTCGAGCACCTCGCCGACGGCGAAGAGGAAGACCACGACGGCTGCCTCCTCGATCGCCCCGATGAAGAGCGCGCCGGCGGCGGCGATCGTCATCAGCATCTCGATGGTGAAGGGCGCGCCTGCAAGCGCGGCCATCACGGCACGCTTTGCGATCGGCGCGACGGCAATCACCGTCGCGAGCGCGAAGACCGCGAAGGAGGCCTGCGGGAACACCAGACCGACGGCATAGGCGGCAGCAAGAAGCAGGCCGGCCGTGATCGCCACCCTGCCCTTCGACGTCGTCCACCAGCGGCGCGGCGCCTCGGGAGCCGCAACCGGGGCGGCCTCGCTCACGGTCGAGGGCACAGTGAGCAGCGTCGGCTTGTAGCCGAGCCGGCTGAGCTGAGTATCGATCGCTGCGACCCCGCTGCTGCCCGCGCCGAGGCGCAAGGACAAGGTCTCGTTGGTGATCGAGATCCTGAGATCGCTGACCCCCGGCATCTTTTCCAGAGCCGTCCGGATGGTCGCGGCGCAGCTGCCGCAATCCATGCCGGCGACTTTCCAGCTCAGAGCATCGGCCGCGACGACCTCGGCAGCCCGGTTTGCAGCGGAGTGGGCATGAGCATGGGCGTGATCGTGGCCGCGGTGATCATGGCCGTGATCATGTCCGCAGGCGGAATGGTCGTGCGCATGCTGTTCGGCAGGCTTGGGAGCCGGCGCAGCATGGTCATGGCCGCAGCCGCACTCATCCACGGCAGCTTGCACCGGCGCATGGCCATGAGCGGCGTGGTCGTGAGCGTGGTGATCATGTCCGCAGGCGGAATGGTCGTGCGCATGCTGTTCGGCAGGCTTGGGAGCCGGCGCAGCATGGTCATGGCCGCAGCCACATTCATCCGCGGCAGCTTGCACGGGCGCATGGTCATGAGCCTTGTGGTCATGAGCGTCGTGGTCATGTCCACAAGCAGAGTGGTCATGCGCATGCTTTTCGGCCTGCTTCTGAACCGGCACAGCGTGGTCATGAGCGTGGTGGTCATGGCCGCAGGCCGAGTGGTCATGCTCGGCCCCGGCGTGCACTGCCGCCGCATGGTCATGCTTGCCATGCGAATGGTCGTGATGCTCATGGCCAGCATGGTCTTGGCCAGGATCGCTGTGGACATGATGGTCGTGGCTGCGGGCCTCTGCCGGCTTTGCCTTGGCGGCCTGCAATGTCGGCCCGAAGCCCAGCCGCTTCACGCGCGCCTCGATGGCGTCCGCAGTCGTGGTTCCCTCCGCCAAGGCCAAGCTCAGCGTCTCCTTGGTCACCGAAATCTTGATGTCGGAGACGCCCGGCAGCTTTTCGAGCGCGGTCCGGATGGTCGAGGCGCAGCTGCCGCAATCCATGCCATCGACCTTCCAGGTGATGGATTTCGACTGCGATTCCAGTCCCTTGAGGGCTTCCGCGGGCAGCGTCATCAGAGATCTCCTTGACCAGTGATGACGAGCTTAATTGCTCTAGTCACTAGAGGTTCAAGGGGTATTTTGCAGGCTATGCGGGATTTTCTTCGCTCTGGGAAAGGCGGCGCGATCACAGGCCGGCTCAAGGTCAGCGATCGCACCGTCCCGGAGTTGGACCTCAGAGCGTTTTCGAGCGAAGTGGACGCCGGTTCGCGTGAAGAAAACGCGTCAAAACAAAAGGCTGGAGCAGTTTCCGATCCAATTGGATCGGAAACTGCTCTAGAACGCCAGTTGCACTTTCATCGCGCGCGAGCGGTCCGCCGCGAGTTCGAAGGCCTCGACCGCACGCTCGAACGGCAAGGTGGCGCTGACCAGCGGCTTCAGATCGACGAGGCCATTGCTCATCAGATCGACGGCGAGCTGGAATTCGGCATCGAAGCGGAAGGTGCCGTGCAGGCGCAGTTCCCTGGCGACGATGAGGTTCATCGGCAGGGTCATGTCGCCGCCGAGACCGACCTGCACGATGACGCCGCCAGGGCGCATGGCATCGAGCGCGCCGGCCAAGGCGCGGCCATTGCCCGAAGCTTCGAACAGGACGTCGAAGGTGCCTTTGTCGGCGGCATAGGCCCCGAGCGCTTCAGGCTGCGCCGCGATGTTGACGGCCTGCGTGGCTCCTAGAGCCCGGGCCGTCACTAGGGGCGCATCCGCGACATCGGTCGCGAGGATCTGGGCCGCCCCGCCCAGGCGCGCGACCACGACGCAGAGCGCGCCGATCGGCCCGCAGCCCGTCACCAGCACGCGCTTGCCAAGCAGCGATCCAGCCTGCTTGCCGGCATGCAGGCAGACGGCGAAAGGCTCGGCCATCGCGGCTTCGCCCATGCTGACAGTGTCGCCGACCGGCACCGCCTGATAGGCGTTGACGGTCAGGCTTTGCCGGAAACCGCCCTGGGCATGGGGGAAGCGCATCGCGCTGCCGATGAACTGCATGTTCAGGCATTCATGGCGCATGCCTTCATGGCAATAGCGGCAGGCATTGCAGGGCTGGCTCGGATTGACCGCGACGCGCATGCCGGGAACGAGGTGCGAGACGCCCTCGCCGATCTCCTCGATCACACCGGCGATCTCGTGCCCGAGCGCCATGGGCTGCTTGATCCGCACCGTGCCGAAGCCGCCATGCTGGTAGTAATGCAGATCCGACCCGCAAATGCCGCCCGCGGCAATGCGGATGCGGACCTGGCCGGCTTCAGGCGCAACGACCGCGATATCCTCGATCCTGAGATCGCGAGGAGCGTGAATGATGACGCCTTTCATCGGGATGGCCTCCTTCAAGCCGCCAAAGCGAGGCCGGCGCGCAGCCGCTCGCCCGTGCTGCGGGAGAACAGCACGGCCTCGGAGAGATCCGGCACGACCGAAACCGGGTCGCCGGGTTTGAGCTCGCTATAGCCTTGCGTGGTGATCATGATCTCGCCCGCCACCGCGCCTTCCTCGTCATGGACGGTCGCCGCATGGCTCAGCTTGACCGCGACGACCGATTCCGCGCCGACATGCTCGACGAGGCTGACCGTGCCGGCGAGCTGGCCCTGCCCGTCGGGCGCAGCCAGCGTCAGCGCGTTGGGCCGGATGCCGAGCAGGACCGGGTCACGCCCGGTGCTGCGACCGGCCGCCGCCAGCGCATGCGGCAAAGCCAGGGTCGCCTCGCCGAGCTTGATCATGCCGGCATCGATGCGGCCCTCGATCAGGTTCATCGGCGGGGTGCCGATGAAGCGCGCGACATAGGTATTGGCGGGCGAGGTGTAGATCTCGCGCGGCGTGCCGAATTGCTGGATCACGCCGTCGCGCATCAGGGCGATGCGCGTGCCCATGGTCATGGCCTCGACCTGATCATGCGTGACATAGACGAAGGTGCCGCCGACGCGCTGGTGCAGGCGCGTGATTTCCGCCCGCATCGCCGAGCGCAGCTTGGCGTCGAGATTGGAGAGCGGCTCGTCCATCAGGAAGACCTCGGGCTGGCGCACCATGGCGCGCCCCAGCGCGACGCGCTGGCGTTGCCCGCCCGAGAGCGTGCGCGGGTAGCGGTCGAGCATCTCGGTCAGGGAGAGCGTCCGCGCCGTCTTCTCGACGAGTTCGCTGACGGCCGGCGAGCGCTCGATGCGGCGCTTGGCAAGCCCGCCCAGGAGCGGGATGTGGAACCACCATTTGAACTGCCGCATGATCAGCGGGAAGGCGATGTTCCGTCGCACGCTCATATGCGGATAGAGCGCATAGGACTGGAAGACGAAGGCCATGTCGCGGGCGCTGGGCGGCAATTGGTCGACACGCCGACCGCCGACATGGATTTCACCGCTGGTTGCGGTCTCCAGGCCGGCCAGCATCCGCAGCAGCGTGGACTTGCCGCAGCCGGAGGGCCCGAGCAGTACAAGGAACTCGCCGTCCTCGACCTTCATGTCGATGTCGGAGATCGCGACCTTGTTGCCGAAATGCTTGGCGACGTGGTTGAGCGTGATCGAGGCCATTTATGTTTCTTTCTCAGCCCTTGACGCTGCCAGCAGTCATGCCGGCGACGACATAGCGCTGGACCATCAGGTAAAAGGCGACGGCCGGCAGCGTGTACATCACGCCGATGGCCATGACGGTGTGGATCGGGGTCGAAAGCTCGCCGACGAAGCTGGCGAGGCCGACCGAAGCGGTGCGCAGCTCCTGGCTCAGCACCAGCGTCTGCGCAAAGACGTACTCGTTCCAGCCGTGGAAGAACGCGATCACCGATGCCGCGGCAAGCGTCGGCGCCACCACCGGCAGGACGATGCCGAGCACGATGTCGATGCGCGAGCAGCCGTCGATGCGCGCCGCCTCCTCGATCTCGATCGGCACGCCGTCGATCGCGCCCTTCAGAATCCAGGTGATGACCGGGACCGTGAAGGCGGCATTGGCGAGGATCAGCCCGCCAAGCGTGTCGAGCAGCAGGAGCTTGGCGAAGATCGCGTAGAGCGGCACGACCAGCATCGCCTCCGGCAGCATCTGCGTGGCGAAGAGCACGAAGCCAAGCAGGCCCTTGCCGCGGAATTTGAAGCGCGACAGCGCATAGGCCGGCAGGATCGCCAGCAGGATCGACAGCACCATCGTGCCGACCGCGACGATGGCGCTGTTCCTCAGCCAGAGCAGCACGCTCGTCTTGGCGAAGGTCTCGGCGTAGTTGAACGCCTGGCTCGGGTCGGGGAGCGCCTGCGGCCGGTCGGCGAAGAGGTTCGCCGAGGAGGTCAGCGAGGTGACCACCATCCAGTAGATCGGGAACAGCGCGGCGCTGAGCAGCACCATGATCAGCGCCATGCGCACGGCGTGGGAGGCAGGCGATCTCATCAGCGGCGCCCCTGCGCGCGCTCGGTGCGCTGCGTGTACCAGAAGTAGACGAAGGTCACGACGAGGGCGATCGTGAGACCGATCATGCCGACCGCGGCGGCCTCACCGAGCTCGCGGGTGACGAAGCCGCGCGTATAGAGTTCGATGACGAGCGTCTTGGTCGCGCCGATCGGCCCGCCCTGCGTCATCACCCAGATTAGGTCGAAGCGGCGCAGCGACCAGATCGTGACGAAAAGCGCGAGCAGCGCGACGGTCGGCTGGATCGTCGGCCAGACGGCAACCTTGAAGACGCTGAGCCGGTCCGCCCCGTCCATCGTCGCCGCTTCCCGCACCTCCTCCGAGACGCCCTGCAGAGCCGCGAGCAGCACGACCGAGGCAAAGGGGAAGATCTGCCAGACCGTGGTGAACAGGATCGCCGGCATGGCGAGCTTGGGATTGTCGAGCCAGCTCTCATAGCCGATCTCGAAGTCCATCAGCTTCAGGACGTGGTTGAAGATGCCGTATTGGGCGTTGAGCATCCAGGCGAAGATAGTGGCGACGGCCACGGGCGGCGCCGCCCAGGGCACGGTGACGAGGGCTCGCGCCAGCCCGCGCCCGCGGAACGGCCGGTCGAGCAGCAGCGCCGCCCCGAGACCCAGCGCGATCGCGCAGACGACGCAGGCGACCGTATAGAGCGCCGTGATCCAGAGCACCGAGGCGAAATCGCTGGAGGTTGCGAGGTCGTGATAATTGCGCAGGCCGACATAGCGGGCATCCTGCGGCGCCAGCAGCGAGGTCTGGGTGAAGCTGAGCACGAATTCGCTCAGCAGCGGATAGCCCTGGAACACCGCCAGATAAAGCGCGACCGGCGCGATGAAGAGATAAGGCGTCCAGCGACTCTCCCGGTCTCGCGCCCCGCTTCGCGGGGAGCGGCCGGCCATCGCGGTGCCGAGCTTGGCGGCGTCGGTCATCGCTTCACTGCCGCTCGATGCGCTTCAGCGCCAGCGACTGCGCCTCGTCCAGCGTCTTCTGGACATCGGCGTTGCCGACCAGGATCTTCAGCACCTGCTCAACGACAACCTGCTGGATTTCAAGCGTCTTGGTCTCGAAGCCGAGCACGAGTTGCGGCAGCGCGTAGGGTGTTTGCGCGTCATAGACGCCGAGCCAGGGCGAACGCTCCAGATCCGCCTTCGGCCGCTCGACCGGGGTCGCGACGCTCGCGGCGCCGAGGATACCCTGCAGCTCGGACTGCGCGGCCTGCTGCAACATCCAGTTGATGAAGACGCCGCAGGCTTTCTTGTTCTTGGTGTTGGCGTTGACCGACAGTGCGGTCAGGATCAGGCCCTGCTGGCGGTTCGGGAAGGGCGAGGGCGCGGCCGCGAACTTCAGGTTCGGGTTCTGCGCGGCGAAGATGCCGGCGACACCGCCATTGTCGATGTTCATGGCGATCTTGCCTTCCCAGAACATGCGCCGATAGGTCGCCGCATCGGCGCCCTTCGGGATCACGCCGGCATCGTAGACCTGCTTGTAGGCGGTGATGGCCTCGACGACCTTGGGGCTGTTGACGGTGAGTTGCTTGCCGTCGGCCCAGTTGCCGCCGAAGCCGTAGACGTAGTTCGTCAGGTCCTGCCAGAAGCCGGAACGCTCGGGCATCGTCGCGCGGAAGGCATAGCCGAACTGGCCCTTGCCCGTCGCCTCCTTCGCCGCGGCGAGGAACTCAGGGAAGGTCTTCGGCGGCTCGCCGCCCTTCAGCAGCGCCGGATTGTAGATGAGCTGGTAGTTGGCCAGCTCGAACACGACGCCATAGCGCTTGCCCTCGACATTGAGGAATTTGTCCGGAGCCTGGAAGGTGTACTTGCTCGCATCGACGATGTCGTCGATCGGCAGGATCCGCTTAGCGGGGAGGGCCGCGAAAAAGTCGGTCTGGTCGAAGCGCACGAGGTCCGGCCCGCCGCCGCCGCCCATCTGCGTGAAGACGGTATTGGCGAGCTGGGAGAACGGGATCGCGACCGGCTGCACCTCGACCTTGTCCTGCGAGGCGTTGAACTTCTCGATCCAGGCCTTCAGCTTGTCGCCCCGGCCGGCTTCCGCAAAGGTCGCGGCCGCGAAGGTCACCGTCTCCTTGGCCTGCGCGAAGCTGCGCGTCACGTTCATGGCCGCGGCGCCCGATGCAGCCTGCAGCAATGTGCGTCTCGAAATCCCAGTCATGGCGTTCCTCCGATAGGCCCAAAGGGCGAAAGCGCCCGGTTTTCCAGGTCGCGATGGTTGAAGCAGCTCGCTCAGCCGCGGATTTTTGTCTCTCTCCACGTCAAGCGGCATTCCAAATGCCGCTGCCCGCTCGATCCATGAATTCCAGCCCGGACGACAGGCCGCATCTCCAGCCAGCGAAGGTGGGATGGAGCGCTCGCTCCACTCGGTGCCCCCGAATTCTCTCCGGGGCATGCCGTCTGACTTTCCTCCGCTTCGGAACTTCTTAAGCCTGGTTCCGTCGCGAGCGATGATAGACATATTGTGATATTTTACAATATGAGCCAGCCCACCGTCATCACGAAGAGCATGGCGGCGAAGCAATCCAGCGGGCTGTGTCCCACGTCACCTTGGATTGCGTCACTTCGTTCGCAATGACGGTCTGGGGCAATTTCCGATCCGGTTGGATCGTTCAATCGCTCCAGACCCTTGTCTTAACGCGCTTTCTTCACGCGAACCGGTGTCCACTTCGCTCGAAGACGCTTCAATGCGCGCCGGCGCTGACGAAGTTGCGCAGCTCCGGCGTCTGCGGATCCGCGAACAACGTCTTCGACGGTCCGCTTTCCCAGATCTTGCCCTGGTGCATGAACACCGTCGTGCTCGCCACGGTGCGGGCGAAATTCATTTCATGCGTTACCAACAGCATGGTCATGCCGCCCTTGGCGAGCTTCTCCATCACCAGCAGCACCTCGCCCGTCAGCTCCGGATCGAGCGCCGAGGTGACCTCGTCGAACAGCATCACCTTCGGACGCATCGCCAGCGAACGGGCGATGGCGACGCGCTGCTGCTGCCCACCCGAGAGATTGTCGGGATAGCTGTCGAACTTTTCGGAGAGGCCGACCTGCGCCAGCACGTCGCGCGCCAGCGTCATCGCCTCGGCCGTCGAGACACCCTGGGTGATGCGCGGCGAGAGCATGATGTTCTGCCCGACAGTCAGATGCGGGAAGAGGTTGTAGCTCTGGAAGACGATGCCGACATCCTTGCGCAATTCGCGCAGGCGCTTGGGGTCCTGGTCGACAGTGTGGCCAGCGACCTCGATGCGGCCGGCATGGAAGACCTCGAGCCCGTTGATGCAGCGCAGCAGCGTGCTCTTGCCCGAGCCGGAGCGGCCGATGATCGCAACGACCTGGCCTGTGTCGACGCTGAGCGAGACGCCTTTCAGGACCTCGAGCGCGCCGAACTTCTTGTAGACGTCGTCAATGACTACGGCTGGCATTCATCACCTTTTCGAGATGTCGGCTGAGCCTGGAAAGCGGGAAGCAGATGGCGAAGTAGATCGCTCCCACCAGGGTGAAGATCTGGAAGGCCTGATAGGTCGCATTGTTGACCAGCATGCCGGCCCGCATCAGGTCGACGAAGCCGACGACCTGGACGATCGAGGTGTTCTTCACGAGCTGGACGAGGAAGCCGACCGTCGGTGGCAGCGAGATGCGCGCGGCCTGGGGCAGGATGATGTAGCGGTATTGCTGGCCGCGCGTCAGCGCCAGCGAGGCCGAGGCCTCCCATTGCTGGCGCGGCACGGATTCGATCGAGCCACGCCAGATCTCGGCGAGATAGGCCGAGACGTAGATCGCCAGCGAGGCGGAGGCTGCAAGGAAGGGCGGCAACTCGATGCCGACTGCCGAGAGCCCGTAATAGCTCATGAACAGCACCATGAGCACGGGAATGGACTGGATCACCAGGATGTAGCCGGCGGCGAAGCGGCGCAGCAGCTTCACCCGCGACAGCCGCATGATGGCGAGAACGCCGCCGAAGATGCCGCCGATGACGAAGGCGATGGCGGTGAGCGCTATTGTCCAGCTCGCGGCGCGGAGGATGAAATAGGCCTCGGGCCAACCGAAGGTCTGCATCAGGCTGCCTCCCCATGCGCTTCGGTGACACGGGCGAGCCCGGAGACCTGGGGAAAGATCCTGCGGCCAAGCCAGTTCAGGAAGAGCTTCAGCGAGAGCGCCAGCACGAGGTAGATCACGGTGACGATGATGTAGGTCTCGAAGCTGCGGAACGTGTCCTGCTCGATGATCGCGGCCGTGCCCGAAAGCTCCTGCACCGAGACGAAGGAGCAGATGCTGGAGGCGAGCATCATCAGCACGAACTGGCTCGACAGCGCCGGCCAGACGCGGGCGAAGGCGGGCTGTAGCACGACATATTGGAAGACCTGGCGCCGGCTCATCGCCAGCGCCAGCCCGGCCTCGATCTGCGATTTGTGGATCGAGTCGACGCCGGCGCGGATGATCTCGGTCGCGTAGGCGGCGAGGTTGAGCGTCATCGCCAGCATGGAGGCTTCGAGGCCGTTCATGCGGATGCCGATCTGGGGCAGCCCGAAGAAGATCATGAAGAGCTGCACCAGGAAGGGTGTGTTGCGCATCAGCTCGACATAGGCGTCGACGATGTAGCCGGCCCAGCTATCCGCGAGGCTGCGTAGCGCGCTCATCAGCGTCGCCAGCACAAGGCCGAGCGCGATCGCGACGAAGGACAGCGCGATGGTGAGCATGACCCCGTTCAGGATCATGGGCCATTTGGAAATGACGTCTTGGAAGAGCAACCGCGCGCTCCTTCGGCAGCGATCACGCCGCAACCGGACAAAATCGTCCGATCGCGACAAGCGTGACCGTCAGGAAAAACAGAGCATGGCCTGTGCGAAAACCGGTTCCCGCTTTTCGCGCCATGTTCCCGAGATCGAGGATTGCCGGCACGCTATACGAGGCAGCGCGCCGGCATTCGGGTCAAGCGGATCAGAAGGTCGGGAGCGCCGGCAGCGGGCCGCCGACCCACTTCTCGGAAATCGTGTTCAGCTCGCCGTTCTGCTTGACGTAGTAGATGAAGTTGTTGAGCCACTGGCGCAGCTCATAGGCGTCCTTGCGCATGGTCATCGAGTTGGGCTGCATGCCGAAGACGAATTTGAGCTCGGTCTCGGTCTCGCCGCGCGCCTTCATGGCAGCGTTGGCCTGGGCGTCGGGACCGGCGATCGCCTCGACCTGGCCGGAGAACAGCGCCTGCATGGTGGTGGCGTCGTCCTCAAAGCGCAGGATGGTGAGGTTCAGCTCCTTCTCGCGGCTGGTGAATTCGCGCTCGACGCTGGAGCCGCGATTGACGCCGACCTTCTTGCCCTTGAGGTCGTCCCAGGTTTTGATGGCGACGTTCTTCTTGGCGTAGATGCCGGTCTGGAAGGCGCTGTAGGGGATGGAGAACATCACCGCCTTGGCGCGCTCGGGCGTCGGCGCCAGCGTGGCGACGAGGAAGTCGACCTTGTTGGCTTCCAGCGCCGGAATGCGGGCCGGCGGGGTGAGCTGCACCATCTCGACCTTGACGCCGAGATATTTGCCGATCAGCGCGATGACATCGGCATCGTAGCCGATCGCATTGCCCTGCGAGTCGACGGAGCCGTAGGGCGGGGCGCCGATCAGCACGCCGATCTTGACCGAGCCGCGCTTGATGATGTCGGTGATCGTCTGGGCCGAGGCCTGGCTTGCGGCAAGCATGCCGGCGCCGAGCGCGAGCAGCGTCCCGGCGACCTTGAGATGTTTCATCAGGTTCATTGGTTGCGTTTCCTTGGGCTTCGCGGATGGGTTTGCTTTTTGCCCCGGCTTCGTTCGGCCGGTTGCTTGATCGTCAGGTCGCGGAACGTCCTTCTCTCACGACATCCTTGCTCTCACGACATTCTCGAGCGAGTGGCCGGAGAAGCACCGCTTGATGTTGTCGGCCATGGTCTGCTGGCGGCGGCGGATGGTTCCGCTGGTCCAGCCGGACATGTGCGGCGTCATTAAAACGTTTGAAAGCTCGTGGAAAGGTTGTTTCGACGGCAAGATTTCGGCCTGATCCGGGCCGGGATACTGATACCATGTGTCGATGATCGCACCGCCGATCCGGCCAGCCTTGAGCGCCTCGAACAGCGCCGTCTCGTCGATGGTCGGGCCCCGCCCGACATTGACGACTACGGCGTCCGGCTTCATCGCCGCGAAGGCTGCGGCCCCGACGATACCCTTGGTCTCCTCAGTCAACGGCACCGAGACGATGATGGCGTCGGCCGAGCCCCAGAACGCATCGAGCCGGTCGAGCGTGAAGGCGCGATCGACGAGATCCGAGGTCGCCACGGCGCTGCGATTGGCGACATGGACGTTCATCTCGAAGGCCTTGGCGCGCCTTGCGATCGCCTTGCCGATATGACCGAAGCCGAGCAGGCCGATGGTCTTGCCCGCGATCTCACCATGAACGCGCTCGGGAGAGCCCGCCCAATAGGCCCAGTCGCCCCGGCGCAGACGCTGGTCGGCATCCGCGAGCGGAATGCTGCGGGCAAGCAATGCGCTCATCACATATTCGGCGATCGCCTGCTCATGGCCGAAGCAGTTGCAGACGCTCGCCGAGGCCGGGAGCAGGCCGAGATCGACCGCGTCATAGCCGGCGCCGGGCACATGGAAGAGCTTCAACCGCGACGGAACCGGCAGGCTGGCACCGAACTTCGTGCCGATGATGACATCGGCATCGGCATAAGCGCGCTCATCGGCGCCAACGCCGAGGACATCCGGCAGGATGCGGATATCGGCCTGCGGGCCGACGAGGTCGGCGAAACCGCTGCTGAAGGAGGCGGCGTTCTCGCCGTGGAAGATGATGCGCATGGGCGGGCAGGACTTTTCGTGTTTCAGGGACTTGTCGGGTTTCAGGGGCTTCTTGCGGTTCAGGCGCCGAGCAGGGGCTCGATGCTGCAATCCAGGAGAGAAGGGTCGATCCGGCTCTCCATCTCGTCGAACATGCCGTCGACGAAGGCGATCAGCGCATCCGAGGCCGCGACCGCGCGGTCGACATGCTTGGTGGCGACAGCGTTGAGCACGGCAAGATGATGGTCGATCGTGCCGTCGAGATTCGTCTTCTCGACCATGTAGCTGTGATGGATGAAGCCGATGCGGCGGAAGATGGTGTGGAGCGGCCGCAGCGTATGCTCCAGGAAGGGCTCGCCGGCGGCGGCCAGCACCATCTGATCGATGCGGCGGTCGAGCGTGTTGAACTCGGCAAGCGTCAAGCCATTGCGCTTCTCGCGCAGCAAACGCTCCATATGCAGCATCTGGTTGCGGTGCGAGGGTCCGGCGCGTTCGGCGGCGAGCCTGATGACGAAGCGCTCGATATCGCGGCGCAGATGTAAAAGCACGCGCTCGCGGGCAAGGTCGATCGGCGCGATCTGCAGGCCGTGACGCGGGCGGATGATGATCAGCGTGTCGGCGGCGAGACGGTTCACCGCGTGATGGACCGGCGTCCGGCCGAAACCAGTCATGTCCTGGAGATCCTGCATGGCGAGGAAGCGCCCGGGCGCGAGCTCGCACTTCACCAGCAATTCCTCGATGCGGTGATAGGCCAGTTCGAACAGATTGACGCGGTTGCGGCGCGGCGGAGCGCCGGCTTCTCCCACCTCGATCAGGGCCGGCCGACTCGCGCGCTTGGCCATACTCGCATCTCCTCCGCCGTGGAGCTCATTGGTGCGGCTCCATCTTGGCATCGACCATAAACATGTTGTGATATTTTACAAGCGCTCCTATGGTCGCCCTGCTTTGACCTGATGCCTCCACTTGGAGCTATGGTCGACACGACAATCAACCAAGGCGTTCCCCTGCGCAAGCCGGCGAAGAACGCCAGCCGCCATGGGAGGCAGGCCTTGAAGATCACCGCCATCGAAACGCTGCGGACCGAGGAGTTCGCCAATGTCCTGTGGGTGCGCGTGCATACCGACGCCGGCGTGATCGGGCTCGGTGAGACCTTCTACGGCGCCGGCGCGGTCGAATCCCACCTGCACGACACGCTCGCCATGCGGCTTCTGGGCAAGAACCCGCTGCATATCGAGGCGCTGCATCGCGAGATGTCGAACTTGCCGATGGCGCAGGCCTCGACCGGCGTCGAATCCCGCGCAACCTCGGCCGTCGACATCGCGCTCTGGGATGTCTTCGGCAAGGTCTGCGGCCAGCCGGTGCACCAGATGCTCGGCGGCCTCTGCCGCGACAAGCAGCGCATCTACAACACCTGCGCCGGCTACAACTATGTCCGCTCGCACAACATCAAGCCGGTCTCGACCTGGAATCTCGGCGAGACGGAAGGTCCTTATGAGGATCTCGACGGTTTCATGAACCGCGCCGACGCAGTCGCCGAGAGCCTGCTCGAAAGCGGCATCACGGCGATGAAGATCTGGCCGTTCGACCCGCCCGCGATCGAGAACCAGGGCCTCTACATCACGCCCGCGCAGATGAAGAAGGCGGTCGAGCCCTTCGAGAAGATCCGCAAGGCCGTCGGCGACAAGATCGAGATCATGGTCGAGTTCCACTCGCTCTGGAACCTGCCGACTGCGATCAAGATCGCCCGCGAGCTCGAGCAATACAGCCCGACCTGGTACGAGGATCCGATCCGGATGAACTCGCCGCAGGCGCTGGCCGAATACGCCCGCTCGACCACGGTGTCCGTCTGCGCCAGCGAGACCCTGGGTTCGCGCTTCCCCTATAAGGACATGCTCGACCGCGACGCCATGCACATCGTCATGGCCGATCTGTGCTGGACCGGCGGCCTGACCGAAGGCCGCAAGATCGCGGCGATGGCGGAAACCTATCACCGCCCCTTCGCGCCGCATGACTGCATCGGCCCAGTCGGCTTCATCGCCGCCATCCACGCCTCCTTCAGCCAGCCCAACACGCTGATCCAGGAATCGGTGCGCGCCTTCTATACCGGCTGGTACAACGAGCTCGTCACCACCATGCCGGTGATCAAGGACGGCTATGTCCTGCCGATGGAGGGCGTCGGCCTCGGCGTCGAACTCCTGCCCGCCGTCTTCGAGCGTTCGGACCTCACCGTCCGCCGCACCAGCCTGTAAGGATGGCCGCGATGAGCAATCCTCTCTTCGACCTCAGCGGCAAGACCGCTCTCGTCACCGGCTCGTCGCGCGGGCTCGGCCGCGCCATGGCGGAAGGACTGGCCGTCGCCGGCGCGCGCATCCTGATCAACGGCACGGACCCGGCGCGTGTCGCCGAGACCGTGGCGGAGTTTCGTGCGCTCGGCCATCAGGCCGAGCCTGCCCCCTTCAACGTCACCGACGAGGCCGAGATCCTGCGCGCTTTCGAGGCCTTCGACACGGCGGGCATCGCGGTCGACATCCTCGTCAACAATGCCGGCATCCAGTTCCGCAAGCCGATGGTCGAGCTCGCCACGGCCGACTGGCAGCGCGTGATCGACACCAACCTGACCTCGGCCTTCATGATCGGGCGCGAGGCTGCCAAGCGGATGATCGCGCGCGGCCACGGCAAGGTCATCAATATCGGCTCGCTGACCAGCGAACTCGCCCGCGCCACGGTCGCGCCCTACACGGTCGCCAAGGGCGGCATCAAGATGCTGACGCGGGCCATGGCGGCGGAATGGGCAGAGCACGGCATCCAGGCCAATGCGATCGGGCCCGGCTACATGATCACCGACATGAACCAAGCCTTGATCGACAATCCGAGCTTCGACGCCTGGGTCAAGGGCCGCACCCCGGCCAAGCGCTGGGGCAAGCCTGGGGAACTCGTCGGCACCGCCGTCTTCCTGGCCTCCGAAGCCTCGAACTACGTCAACGGCCAGATCATCTATGTCGATGGCGGGATGTCGTCGGTCCTCTAGAGGCTGTTAGGGCCTCTGGGCTCGAACCCCGGCCGTCATTGCGAGGAGCGTAGCGACGAAGCAATCCAGAGGGCTGCGCCCCACGTCTCCCTGGATTGCTTCACTTCGTTCGCAATGACGGGCTAGAGGACGCGACCGGCCGCCCTATGGCGCGCCGAGCATCATCTGTCCCAGAGCGCGGGCGGTCGCGCTCTGCTCCTCCGCCGAGAGAGCGCTGAGCAATCTGCGCTCCGTCTCGGCATGGTCGCGCATTGCCGGCTCGACCAGGCGGCGGCCCGCTTCGGTCAATTCGACGATGACGCCGCGCCCATCCGTCTCGTCGGCCATGCGGCGGATATGGCCGGCCTTCTCCAGCTTGCGCAGCAGGTTCGACAGGCCGCCCGAGGTCAGGATCAGCGAGTCGAGCAGGGCCTTGGGCGACATCCGGTAGGGTTCGCCCTCGACGCGCAAGGTCGCGAGCACGGCGAAGGCGGGATATTTCAGGCGGTGTTTCGCCAGCGTGCGGTTGACCGCCGTCAGGAAGACCTCGTGCAGATGCAGCAGGCGACCGACCACGGCCTTGCCCGAGCAGTCGATCTCGGGGAACTCGCGGCGCCAGCGCTGCATGCCCGCGCCGACGCGATCGCTCTCCCAGAGCGCAACCGGCTCTTCGGTCTCGATACGTCGCTGGGCGTCGTTGCGCATGCCGATCCTCCTGATCCCGCCTCCTGATCCTGCCCTTCCGACCATGATGCGCGCCGCGCCGCAAGGGCGATTGCAAGGGTTTGAGGCGTCCAAGGTATCTTTCATTTATCTTTCTTGAAAGATAAATTGAGCCATGCCATGCTCCCCTGGAATGGCGGGCGAAAGGCCCTGCCCTTCGCGCCGAGAAGCCGCGGAACAGCGGTTGGCGCCACGCAACAGACGGGGACCTGCAACCATGCGCCACAAGTTCTGCTTCGCGACCGCCACCGCCATCATCTGCGCCGGCTTCTCGCTCGCCGCCCGGGCCGAGGAACTCGTCGTCGGCTCCTTCGGCGGCTCCTTCGCCGACAACGTCAAAGCCTGCCATGTCGCCGCCTTCGAGAAGGCGACGGGGGCCACCGTCTCGCTCAAGCTCGGCAATTCATCGCAATTCGCCGCCGCGATCCGCGCCACCGCCGGCAAGCCCGACATGGACATCGTCTATATCGACAACTCGCTGGCCGCCCAGACCCAGGGCGAGAAGCTCAACGAGATCATCGACCGCAAGAAGCTCAAGAATGCCGGCGACGTCATCGCCTCGGCCTGGGGCAAGGACGACGCCTATGTCGTCGCCATGGTGGGCGCGACCGCGCTCGTCTACAATCCAAAGCTCGTCAAGACGCCGCCAACCTCCTGGCTCGACATCGCCGACCCGGCCTACACAGGCAAATACGCGATCGGCGACATCAGCGGCACCGCAGGCCTGCACTACCTGCTGGCACTGAACAAGCTCAAGGGCGGCACGCTGGAGAACATCGATCCCGGCATCGAGGCGATCAAGCCGATCGCGAAGGGCTCGGCCGTGCTCTACACCCAGGCCGACCAGTTGCTCTCGCTGTTCGAGCGCGAGGAGATCGCCATCGCGCCCTGGTATCCCGACCGCGCCGGCGTCGCCATCGACAAGGGCCTGTCGCTCGCCGTCGCCTATCCCAAGGAAGGCGCGGTCGGGATCCTGCCGGCAGTGATCATCCCCAAGGGCACGGCCAAATCGGAGCTGGCGCATAAATTCCTCGACCAGATCCTTTCGGCCGAGGGTCAGGGCTGCTTCTCGGAGCGAGCCTATATCGGCGCGGTCAACACGAAGGTGAAGCTCTCCGACAAGCTCCAGAAGATCGTCCCCAATGGCGAGAGCCTGGAGAAGGCCTGGTTCATCGACCCCGAGATCATCGCCAAGAACAGCGCGAACTGGACGCGCCGCTGGCAGCGCGAGGTGGCGCGCTGAGCTTGGCGCGGACAGAGGAGAGCAGCCGGTGAGCGCGCTGAGCTTCGAGCGGCTGGGCAAGTCCTATGGCGAGGCCGAGGTCGTCAGGGAGGTCTCGCTGACGATCGCGGAAGGCGAGTTCGTCTCGCTGCTGGGACCGTCCGGCTGCGGCAAGACGACGATCCTGCGCATGGTCGCAGGGCTCGTCGCACCAAGCCGCGGCCGCATCCTGATCGGTTCCGACGACGTCACGGCGCTGCCACCCAACAAGCGAGGTCTGGGGCTCGTCTTCCAGTCCTATGCGCTGTTTCCTCATCTCACCGTCTTCGAGAACGTCGCTTTCGGCCTGCGCCGCCGCAAGGTCTCCGGCGCGGAGCTCGACCGGCGCGTCAAGGAAGCGCTCACCCGCGTCAGGCTGGACGCCTATGGCGAGCGTTTTCCGCGCCAGCTCTCGGGCGGCCAGCAGCAGCGCGTCGCGATCGCACGCGCCATCGCGCCGCAGCCGCGCGTGCTGCTCTTCGACGAGCCGCTCTCCAATCTCGACGCGCAATTGCGCGACGAGATGCAGATCGAATTGAAGCGCCTGCAGCGCGGGCTCGGCATCACCACGCTCTTCGTCACCCACGACCAGGGCGAAGCGCTCTCCATGTCGGACCGCGTCTGCGTGATGGCCAAGGGCGTGATGCAGCAATTCGCGACGCCGGAAGACATCTATCACCGGCCCGCCACCGGCTTTGTCGCGAGCTTCATCGGCAGGCCGAACCGGCTCCAGGGTACAGTCGCAACGCGCAACGGCCAGGGCGGCAGCTTGCAGCTGGGCACCGGTCTCACCCTGCAGGCGGCCCATATCGACGCAGCCGTGGGCGCCAGGGTCGATGTGGTCATTCGCCAGGAGGCGATCCGGCTGCGAAGCGGTCAGCCCGAGCCCGATGCGCTGGCCGGCACGGTCGCCCTGCGCTCCTTCAGCGGCGCGCGCGTGCAATATGTCGTCAAGCTCACTGAGGGCGTCGAGCTGATCGCCGAGACCACGTCCAGCGGCCCGGATTCGGCGCTCGACCCCGGCACTCCGGTGTCGCTTGTGATCGATGCAGGCTCCGTCTTCGCGATGGCCTCAGAGGGAGCGGCCGCATGATCGCGCCCCGACACGGGCTGATGCTGCTGGCGCCGCTCGCGCTGGTGCTGGCGGGCTTCTTCCTGCTGCCCGTGCTGATGATGCTGCCGACGAGCTTCCGGGAATACGCGCCGGGAACGGGCATCGCGCCGGGCGTCTGGACGCTGGAGAACTACACCCGCATCGTCACCGATGATTACTATCGCGAGGTGATCTGGCGCACGCTGGGGCTCGGGCTCTTCGTCACGCTGGCTTGCCTGCTGCTCGGCTATCCCCTCGCCTTCCTGATTGCGCGCGGGCCGGAGCGCTGGCGCGTGCCGCTGATCCTGCTCGTGATCTTCCCGATGATGCTCAACCTCGTGGTGCGCTCCTTCGGCTGGATCGCGCTGCTGTCCAATCGCGGGCTCGTCAACAACCTGCTGATCCAGCTCGGGCTGATCGCCACGCCGTTGAAGCTGATGTTCAACCTGACCGGATTGATGATCGGGCTGACCCATATCTACCTGCCCTTCATGGTGCTGATGCTGGTCGCGGCGATCCGCAACGTGCCCCGCGATGTCGAGGCGGCGGCCGCGACGCTGGGCTCCAGCCGCCTGCACGTCTTCGCCGCGGTGACGCTGCCGCTCTCGGCGCCAGGCATTCTCGCCGGCTCGATCCTGGTCTTCGTGCTGACGATCAGCGCCTTGGTGACGCCGCGCATGCTGGGCGGGCCGACCTACAAGGTCATGGCGACGCTGATCTATGACGAATACATGCAGCTTCTCGACTGGCCGAGCGGCTCGGCGCTCTCCTTCGCGCTGACCGCGATGGCGATCGGCGTGATCTGGCTGTCGAGCCGGCTGACCAAGCGCTGGGCGGGCATGGCATGACGAGCGCCAGCGACAGCGACGACCGGCCGGGTTCGGCCGTGACCATGGCGGCCTTCGCCGTCATCGTCGTCCTGCAGATTCCGGTGATCGTGGTCGTGCTGGCCGCCTTCAGCACGACCTCCTATCTCACCATCCCGCCGCAAGGATTGACGCTCGCCTGGTTCGGCAAGGTGCTGAGCGACCCGAGCTATCTCTCGGCGATCCGGATGAGCCTGATCCTGGCTTGCGGCTCCACGGTGATCTCGCTCGTGCTCGGGGTCGCGGCCGCCTATGCGCTGTTCCGCAAGGCGCTGCCGGGATCGGAGGCGATCACCTCCGTGCTGATGGCTCCGCTCGTCCTGCCGGCAGTCGTGATCGGCGTCGCGCTGCTGCAATATTACAGCCTGACCGGGCTGCGCGGCAGCCTGTTCGGCCTGCTGATGGCCCATGTCGTCATCACCGTGCCCTATATCGTGCGCTCGGCACTGGCGAGCCTTTCAGGGCTCGACCTCGCCGTCGAGGAGGCCGCGCGCGTGCTCGGCGCGAACGGCTTCGAGGCCTTCCGGCTCGTGACCTTGCCGCTGATCCTGCCCGGCCTCGTGGCCGGCGCGCTCTTCGCCTTCATCACCTCGCTCGACAATGTCCCGGTGACGATCTTCCTGATCAGCGCCAACCAGACGACGCTGCCGGTGCTGATCTTCTCCTCGGTCGAGATGGGGATCGACCCGAGCGTCGCCGCCGTCTCGACGCTGCTCATCGCCGCCACCGGCATCATCCTGCTCATCGCCGAGCGCCGCTTCGGCTTCCATCGCTTCGTCTGAACACGAGTTGAAAAGACCATGCCTCTCACCAGCAAGGGTTTCCCGCTCTTCCTGACCTTCGATCTCGATGCCGAGACGATGTGGACCGGGCGCGATCCGGCCTATGCCAACCGCCCGATCCTGATGTCGCAGGGCGCCTATGGCTGGAAGGTCGGCACCGGCCGCGTGCTCGACCTGCTCGACCGCTACGGCGTCAAGGCGACCTTCTTCGTGCCCGGGCTGATCATCGACCAGCGCGAGGGGCTGATCGAGGAAATCCTGAAGCGCGGCCATGAGCTCGCCCATCACAGCTACAGCCACAAATGGATTTTGAGCCTCACGCCCGACGAGGAGCGCGAGGAGATGGAGAAGGCCTTCCAGTCGATCCTGCGCGTCAGCGGCAAGCCTCCGCGCGGCTGGCGCTCGCCGGCGGCCGAGATCAGCCCGATCACCATGCCGATGCTGGTCGAATACGGCTTCGACTACTCCTCCAACTTCTTCGACGACGACTCGCCCTATCTGCACGAGGTCGAGGGCCGGGAGACCAAGATCGTCGAACTGCCCTTCCGCTGGGTGCTCGATGACGCGCCCTTCTTCCAGTATTCAATCGTGCTGCCCGGCCGCACCATGCAGGCCCCGTCCGCGCTGCTCGAAGCCTGGAAGAGCGAGTTCGACGTGCTCTATGCCGAGGACCGGATGATGATGATCGGCATGCATCCCGAAATGATCGGCCAGCCATCGCGCATCAAGGTGCTGGAGGGGCTGATCGAGCATGCCCTGAAGCATAAGGATGTCTGGATCGGGCGCTGCGACGAGATGGTCGACGATATGCGGCCTGGTCTGGAGACAGCGCGGGCGGAGGCCAGGCGATGAGCGGCGCGCTCGCCGGCCGGCGCATCCTGATCACCGGCGCCGCCAAGGGCATCGGGCTTGCAACGACCGAGCGCTTCATCGGGGAAGGCGCGCGCATCGCGGCACTTGACCGGGACGAGGTTGCGCTGGCGGCTTTGGCCGAGCGTTTCGACCGCAGCCAGCTCCATCCGGCCAAGGCCAATGTCGGCGACCCGGCTGCCGTGGCGGCTGCCGTGGCCGAGAGCACTGCTGCTCTCGGCGGGCTCGACGGCATCGTCAATGCCGCCGGCATCGATCTCGTCGCCGCTATCGAGACAATGGCGCTCGCCGACTGGAGCCGCGTGCTCGCCGTCAACCTGACCGGGCCGATGCTGGTGATGCAGGCGGCTTACCCGCATCTCAAGGCGGCCGGTGGCGGCACCATCGTCAATGTTTCGTCGGGCGCCGGCCTCGCGCCGCTGAAGCACCGCACCGCCTATTGCGCCTCGAAAGCCGGTTTGCAGATGGCGTCCAAGGCGCTCGCCATGGAGGCGGCGGAATTCGGCATCCGCGTCAACACGATCTGCCCGGGCGCCGTCGAGACGGAACTCTTTCGCTCCGGCATCGATGCATCGCCCGATCCGCAGGCAGCCTATGAGGCCGTGCGCGCCCGATACGCGCTCCAGCGCGTCGCCGCGCCCGACGAGATCGCCGCCGCGATCCTGTGGCTGACCTCAGCTGAATCCTCCTACGTCACCGGCACGGCGATCGCCGTCGATGGCGGTCGCACCTTTCATTGAGGAGCCACTGATGACCGCCAGCGCAGGCCGCTTTTCCGGCAAGGTCGTGGCGATCACCGGCGCCGCCCATGGCATCGGCGCAGCCACCGCCCGGCGCTTCCTTGCCGAAGGCGCGCGCGTCGCCGTGATCGACCGCGAAAGCGAGGGTTTTGCGGAGAGCTTCAAGGACGTCCCGGCCGAGCGGTTGCTGACGATGGCGGGCGACTGCACCAATGCTGCCGTGCTCGCCGATTTCCATGCACGTGCTGTCTCGGGCTTCGGGCCGGTCGACATCCTGTTCAACAATGTCGGCCAGAGCGGGCGCGAACGCGCCGCCCAATTCCATGAATCGGAGGAAGAGGTCTGGCGCTTCGTGCTGGAGGTCTCGCTCTTCACCACGATGCGGATGTCGCGCCTCGTCGTGCCGGCGATGCGCGAGCGCGGCGGGCGGATCGTCAACATGTCGAGCGATGCCGCTTTCGTCGGCGATGCCGGCCTGACCGATTATGCCGCCGCCAAGATGGGCATCATCGGCTTCACTCGCGCCTTGGCGCGGGAACTCGCGGCCCATCGCGTCACCGTCAATGCGGTGGCGCCCGGCGCGATCCGCACCCGCGCCCATGACCGGCTGACGCCTGCCGTGATCGAAAAGATCAAGGCGACGACACCGGCCGGCTTTATCGCCGAGCCCGAGGATGTCGCGGGCTGCGTCGCCTTTCTCGCCAGCGAGGACGCCCGCTATGTCACCGGCCAGACGCTGCTGATCGATGGCGGCCGCTGGATGATCTGAGGGGAACACCTATGACCGCCATTGCCGACCTTTCAGCGATCGACCTCGCCGCCGCGATCAGGGAGAGGAGAATTTCACCCGTCGAGGCCGTCGATGCCGCGCTTGCCCGCATCGAGGAGAAGGCGGAACTCAACGCCTTCATGGCTGTCTGCGCCGAGCGAGCGCGCAGCGAGGCGAAGGCGGCCGAGGCCGCGATCATGAACGGCGCCTCGCTCGGCGCGCTCCACGGCATTCCCTTCTCGGTCAAGGACCTGACCAATACGGAGGGCGTCGCCACTACGCAGGGTTCCGCGCTGTTCGCCGGCACGCTGCCCTCTTCCGATGCCGTCGCGGTCGCCCGGGCGCGGGCAGCGGGCGCGATCCTGATCGGCAAGACGACGACGCCGGAATTCGGGCACAAGCCTTTCACCGAAGGACCGTTCTTCGGACGCACGCTCAACCCCTGGAGCCACGCCCATAGCTGCGGCGGCTCTTCGGGCGGCGCGGCGGTCGCGGTCGCGGCCGGAATGGGGCCGCTGGCGCTCGGCTCCGATGGCGGCGGCTCGATCCGGATTCCGGCGGCCTGCTGCGGCGTCGTGGGCCTCAAGGCGACACTCGGCGCGATTCCAAACCTGCAGGCGCCCGATCTGTTCGGAGCCAATTCCTATGTCGGGCCGATGGCGCGCGACATCGCGGATACGCGGCTGATGTTCGAGGTGCTGGTCGGGCCCGACCGGCGCGACCCTTACGGCCAGGTCGAAGCCCTGCCGCGCCGCGTACTGGGCGAGGCCGAGCGCCCGCGCATCGGCTTCCTGCTGCGCTGTGGCAATGTGCTCGATCCGGAGGTCGAGAGTTCCGTTCTCGCCGCGATGAAGCAGGCCGAGGCACTCGGCATGATCATCGAGCCGATCGAGCTCGATCTCGTCTCGCTCGAACCGCATTTCCTGGTGCTGCTGCGCTCGCTGCTGCTGGCGCGTTTGGGCGGCCATGCGGCGCGCTCACCCGAAAAACTCGACCCGACGCTCATCGCCACGATCGAGGCCGGGCGCGCCTACAGCGCCGCCGATCTCTATGAGGCGCAGTTCGCACGCACGGCCTGCTTCACCCAAATCCAGGACATCCTGTCCCGCTTCGACCTCATCGCGTCACCGACGCTGTCCGCCCCTGCCCTGCCGGTGGGGCTCGATCCGCTCGGTCGCATCGCAGTCGCGGGGCGCGACGCCGGCACGATCCGCGGCGCTTGGTATCCCTATACCTTCCCCTTCAACCTCACCGGCCATCCGGCCCTGTCGATGCCTTGCGGCCTCTCCGGGAGCGGCCTGCCGATCGGCCTGCAGCTCGTCGGACGCTGGCATGAGGACGGCTATCTGCTCGCTATTGCCGCGCGCCTGGAAGCCGCGCTCGGCTTTGCAGCACGCCCGCCCGCCTAGACCATCCCCTTGCCGGCATCCGAGCCGCGCCGCGCCTGGCGCGCCCTCAAGCTCAGGATCGCAGCGAGCGCCAGGCCGATCACGAGGAAAGAGACGCCGGTGGTGACGGTGCCGAGCGCATAGATCTCCGGCGTGGTCACGGTCGAGGTCAGCGCCTGGAGTTCGAGCGGCAGGGTGTTCTTCTCGCCGATCGCCTGCGAGGAGCGCGCGATCTCATCCCAGGACAAGGTGAAGCCGAAGAGCCCGACGCCGATCAGCGAGGGCAGGATCACCGGCAGGATGACATGCCGGAAGGTCTGCCAGGGCGTCGCGCCGAGATCGCGCGCCGCCTCCTCCAGCCGGCTGTCGAAGCGGTTGAAGATCGCGAACATGATCAGCAGGCCGAAGGGCAAGGCCCAGGTCAGATGCGCACCGAGGCCGGAGGTGAAGATGCCCATGGCGGTGGTGTAGCTCTCGGCGATGAAACCCGGCGCATAGGCCTTCATCACCTCGTCGAAGAGGCGGAATTGCAGGGCGATGCCGAGCGAGGTCACGATCGAGGGCACGATCAGGCTGGCGATGGTGACGTAGAACAGCAGGTTCTGGCCCTTGAAGCGCTTGCGGAAGGCCAGCCCCGCCAGAACCGAGAAGACCATGGTGATCAGCATCACCGTCAGCCCGAGCTGGAGCGAGCGCCAGAAGGCCGATTTGATGTCGACGATGCCGCCGCCGCTCCAGAGCTTGCCGAACCAGTGCAGCGAGACCCCGTTCATCGGGAAGGTCATGCCGCCGGTCGGCCCCTGGAAGGAGAGGACGAAGATCGCGATCATCGGGCCGTAGAGGAACAGCACGAACAGCCCGAAGAAGGCGGCGAGCCAGTAGAAGGAGGCGGGACGGCCCTCGCGCATCAGGATTCAAAGCTCCTTCCGAATGTCGACGAAGCGGTTCAGCGCCGTGATGATCAGGAGCGTGATCGCAAGCAGGATCACGGCGTTGGCCGCCGCCGGCGGAAATTGCAACGCATTCAGCCGCGTCTCGATGATCTTGCCCGCCGAGGCGATCTGCTGGCCGCCCATCACGCCGACCGTGATGAAATCCCCCATCACGATGGTGACGACGAAGATCGAACCGATGACGATGCCGGGTTTGGCGAGCGGGATGACCACGTTCCAGAGCGTCTGCCAGCCACTGGCGCCGGCGTCATAGGCGGCCTCGAGCAGGCGCTTGTCGATGCGCGCCATCGAATTGAAGATCGGGATCACCATGAAGAAGGTGAACAGGTGCACGAAGGCGAGCACCACTGAGAATTGCGAGAACAAGAGCCATTCGATCGGCTGATTGATCAGGCCGGCATTCATCAGGGCGCTGTTGACGAGGCCGTTGCGGCCGAGCAGCGGCACCCAGGAGATCATCCGGATGACGTTCGAGGTCCAGAAGGGAATCGTGCAGACCAGCGCGAGCGTCATCTGCATGGTCACGGACTGGACGTGGAAGGCGAGGAAATAGGCGATGGTGAAGCCGATCACCAACGTGATCGCCCAGACGATCAGGCAGAACTTCACCGTCGAGAGATAGGTCTTCAGGATCGTACAGAGTTCCGGCAGTTGGTCGTAGCAGCCCTCGAAGGTCTCGACATAGGAGCGCGTCGTGAAGCTCGGGATGATCGAATAGTCGTTGTAGTCCCAGAACGAGACCATCACGACGAAGAGCAGCGGAACGACGAAGAACAGCGCGAAGACGCCGGCAAAGGGCAAGGCCTGGAGCCAGGCCGGCGGCGCGTAGGCGGTTTTCGTCGCTGGCATGGGTGGGATTGCGCTCAGTTCGGGTCGCGAATTTCATCACCGAAACGCCCGCTGGCCGGCGGACGCTCGCATTGACGCGTCATTCTCGGGCTTGCCCCGAAAACCTCATGACCAGTTGGCTGGAATCAGAGATGGCCGGGTCAAGCCCCGACCATGACGGTTCTGATCACCTCACGCAGCGATGAACTCGTTCCATTTGCGGACCATGTAGTCGTTCTCGTCCATCACCGCGTTCCAGCAGGCGACATTGCCCATGCGGTCGTCATAGGAGCCGCCGTCACGCGTGGCGCCGGCCTTCTCCAGCAACGAGCCGTCAGGCGCCTTGATGTCCTTCTCGGCAGCCTTGCCCTCCATCCAATAAGCCCATTCATAGGGCTCCATATTGGCCTTGGCGGTGGAGAGGACGGCGGAATAATAGCCCTGCCGGTTGAGATAGGCGCCGGCCCAGCCCGACAGGAACCAGTTGACGAATTCATAGGCGAGCTCGGCCTTGCGGCCCGTGACCGATTTCGACAGGCAGAAGCCCGAAGCCCAGGAGCGGTAGCCCTCCTTCAGCGGCTGGAAGGTGCAGGCGATGCCCTTGGTGCGCACCGCCGTGACGGCCGGCGACCACATCGACTGGATCACCGTCTCGCCCGAGGCCATCAGGTTGACGCTCTCGTTGAAATCCTTCCAGAAGGCGCGGAACTGACCGCTCTTCTTCGCCTCGGTCAGGACCTTCATGGTGAGGTCGATCTCGGCGCGGGTCATGTTGCCCTTGTCGGGATATTTGTAGAGGCCGGCCGCCTCGACCACCATCGCCGCATCCATGATGCCGATCGAGGGGATGTTGAGGATCGAGGCCTTGCCCTTGAATTCCGGGTTCAAGAGCTCCTTCCAGCTCTCGATCGGGCGCTTGATCAGATCGGGGCGGATGCCGAGCGTGTCGGCGTTGTAGACGGTCGGGATCAGCGTCACCCATTGCGTCACGCCCGAGGCGAACTTTGTCGAGTTCGCGCCCTCGACGAACATCACCTTCTTGGGCGCGGTGCCCTGGTCGCCGATGACCTTGCCATTGGGCAACTGGCCCTTGGTGAAGACCGGCGTGATATTGTCGAACTCCTTGATCTTGCGGGCGTCCATGCCGAGGATGTTGCCGGACGGCACGAGCTTCCTCAGGCTGAAATATTCGGTGTCGAGCACGTCGAACGAGTTCGGCTGGGTGATGACGCGCTTGGTCACGTCGTCGGTCGTCGCCGAGATGTATTCGATCGTGATGCCGGTATCGGCCTTGACCTTCTTGGTGATGTCGTCGGCCTGGTTCACAGCCGTTCCGAGATAGCGCAGCACCTTGGGCTCCTGCGACCAGACCGCAGGGAAGCCGGTGATCGCGCCCGAACCGGTGGCCACGCCAGCAGCGGCGCCGGCGCCCTTCAGCAGCGTGCGCCGCGAGACGCCTTTCGTATCCTTCGTCGTCCTACCCATCACTCTTTCCTCCTCGTCTATCTTGCTCATCGAGCTTGCTCGTCGGTCTTGTTGTCAGGGGGCGGTGCCAAGCCGGTGGATGTCGGCCTCGCGCCAGCTGACGGCGACGGTGTCGCCGGGGTTGAACGGCTCGGCATCGAAAGCGGCTTCGCTCAGATTGGCGGTCAATTCCGTGGCGAAATCCGCCGCCAGGCCGATCTGGACATAGGAGCCCTGATATTCGACATCGCTGACCACCGCGGTACGGGCTGCGCCGTTCACGGCCTTGGTCAGGCGCAGCTTGTCGGTGCGGACCGCGATCGCGCCTGATGCATCGGCGACGATGTTGTGGCCGCCGATGAAGCGGGCGATGAAGGCGGTCGCCGGCGCATTGAAGACCTCGCGCGGCGTGCCGGCCTGCTCGATCAGACCCTGGTTCATCACCACCATCAGATCGGCCAGCGCCATCGCCTCGTCCTCGCCATGGGTGACGTGGATGAAGGTGATGCCGAGTTCCTTCTGCAGCTTCTTCAGTTCGGCGCGCATCTTGATGCGCAGGAACGGATCGAGTGCCGAAAGCGGCTCGTCGAGCAGCAGGATCTGCGGCTTGGTGATCAGGGCGCGGGCGAGCGCGACGCGCTGCTGCTGGCCGCCGGAGAGCTGCGCCGGCAAGCGCTCGGCATAGCGCTCCATCGCGACGAGCTCGAGCAGGCGCATCGCCTCCGCCCGGCGCTCTGCCTTCGCGACGCCACGCATCTTCAGGGAGAAGGCGACATTGTCGACGCAGGAGAGATGCGGAAACAGCGCATAGCTCTGGAACATCATCGCCGTGCCGCGCCTGGCCGGTGGCAGATCGGTGACGTTGGTCGGGCCCAGGATGATGTCGCCTTCGCTCACCGCCTCATGGCCGGCGATCATCCGCAAGGTCGAGGATTTGCCGCAGCCGGACGGGCCGAGCAGGCAGCAATAGGTGCCGGCCTTGACGCGCAGATTGATCGCGTCGACGGCAACCGTCGCGCCATAGCGCTTGGTGACCTGAACGAGCTCGAGATCGGAACCGCGCAATCCTGCCTCCTGGTTGGGCATGGGCCCCTACAAGGGGCGTGCCAAACGCCGAGCGGCCATCGCGGCTGTGCATGCCGGGTGGCGGCAGCGCGATTTTCGTGGACACAGTGTCCCGGAAAAGCCGGCAAACCGCTGAACGATTAGGCATTCGCACAAATCAGAAGCAGGTCTTGCCTGCCGCATCCGAGCCGCCGCCCTTGCCGGCAAAGCTGCACGGATCGCATCTTGCCGAGCCAATTCGTCACGGAAGCGCGCATATCTGCGGTGCCATGCACGCAGAACGCGCTTGATCGAGGCGATCTTCCGGCAGAGTAAAGATGACGAGATGTCGATCGCGCCAGGGCTGGCCGGTCATCAGAGTGAGGGGATCACCATGGTTTCGCGCAGGGATATCGCCACCGCCATCGGCGCGGCGGCCGTCGGGATAGCGGCTGCCGGCATCGTATCGCCGGCTGCAGCCCAGGCGCCGGCGACCGGAGGCGAGACCGCCTTCGAGCGCATCCGCCGGACCAAGAAGCTGCGCATCGGCGCGGTGGCGGGAGCGGCCCCCTATTACAACAAGGATATCTCCAGCGGTCAGTGGGGCGGCTTCTATATCGACCTGTCGAAGGCGCTGGCCGAGGAGCTCGAAGTCGAGCTTGAGATCCTCGAGACGACCTGGGGTAATTCCGTCCTCGACCTGCAGGCGAACAAGATCGACATCTTCTTCGGCCTCAACCCGACGCCGAAGCGCGCCCTGGTGATCGATTTCTCGGTGCCGGTGTTCAACAACGCCTTCACGATGATCACGAAGAAGGGCCTGGGCAAGAAGACCTGGGACGATTTCAACAACCCCGCCCTCAAGATCACCGTCGATGCCGGCTCCTCGCAGGACCAGGTCGCGACACGGCTCTGCTCGAAAGCGCAGATCTCGCGCTTCAAGAGCGTCGACGACGCAGCTGCTGCCATCATGACCGGCCGCGCCGACGCGCAATGCATCGTGATGATGCTCTCGCTGACCATGCTCAAGAAGAACCCGGCGCTCGGCGAGCTCGTGGTGCCGACCCCGGTCTTCGCCACGACCTCGAATGCAGGCTTCCGCCGCGAGGCCGACCAGACCTGGCCCAAATATGTCAACACCTGGCTCGAGTTCAATCGCGGGCTCGGCCTGATCCGCAGCGTGATCATCAAGAACATGGAGTCGGTCGGCATCACCGAAGCCGACATGCCCGCCGGCGTCCAGCTCTGAAGGCCTAGCGCCCGCCAGCCAACGACCCTGCCTGCCCCATGCGGGCCGGCAGGGTTGCCCGACATCGTTCCGTGGCGATCCTGCCCGGAGCAATGCCCTCGGGCCCTCTCTTGGATGCTTCACCATGTATCAATGGGATTTTGGCTCGCTCTGGAGCTATCGCTGGCTGTTCCTCAACGGCTTGTGGGTCACGGTCGGCTTCACCGTCGCCATCGTCGTGCTCGGGCTGCTCATCGGGCTTGTGGGGGCGCTCGCGAAACTCTCTCCCTTCGCTCCGCTGCGCTGGCTCGCGCTGGCCTATATCGAGGTCTTCCGCTGCACGCCCGTGCTGGTGCAGCTGGTCTGGTTCTACTACGCCCTGCCGATCCTCAGCGGCATCGAGATCTCGGCCGTCACGGCCTCGATCCTGGCGCTCTCGCTCTATGGCGGCTCGTTCTACGCCGAGATCATCCGCGGTGGCATCGTCTCGATCGACCCCGGCCAGCCGGAAGCCGCCGCAGCGCTCGGCATGACCCCGTTCCAGTCGATGCGCCGGATCATCCTGCCACAGGCGCTGAAGCGCATGATCCCGCCGCTGATGAACCAGTCGATCATCCAGTTCAAGAACACCTCGCTGGTCTCGGTGCTGGCTGTGCCGGACCTGCTCTATCAGGGCCAGATCGCGGCGCATGACAGCTATCGGCCGCTGGAGGTCTACAGCGCCGTGGCGATCGCCTATTTCGTGCTTCTCTTCCCGCTCACGATCATCGTGCGGCAAGGCGAGAAGAAGCTGTCCACGAGCGATTGAGGCTAGGCGATGGACACAAAACCCAAGATCGAGACGCCCAAGATCGAGGTTGCCGCGCTGCGCAAGCAGTTCGGCGAGCTCGTCGTCCTCAAGGACATCAACCTGAAGGTCGCGGCCGGGAGCGTGGTGGCGCTGATCGGCCCCTCCGGCTCGGGCAAATCGACCCTGCTGCGCTGTATC
This sequence comes from Allobosea sp. LjRoot9, assembly GCF_964252745.1. Taxonomy (NCBI): domain Bacteria; kingdom Pseudomonadati; phylum Pseudomonadota; class Alphaproteobacteria; order Hyphomicrobiales; family Alloboseaceae; genus Allobosea; species Allobosea sp. LjRoot9. The sequence goes on from NZ_CAXUPC020000002.1 coordinate 953,317, forward strand.
AACCTGCTGGTGACGCCCGATGGCGGACGCGTGCGGGTCGGAGAGGACAGCTTCGCCTTCGGTGTCGGCAGCAAGCCACCCAGGACCAGGGAACTCGCCCGCTTCCGCACCAATACCGGCATGGTGTTCCAGCACTTCAACCTGTTCCCGCACATGACGGCGCTCGGCAACGTCATGGAAGCGCCGATCACCGTTCGCAAGAAGCCCAAGGTACAGGCGCGCGAGCAGGCGCTGGCGCTGCTTGCCAAAGTCGGGCTCGCCGACAAGGTCGATGAATATCCCAGCCGCCTGTCGGGCGGGCAGAAGCAGCGCGTCGCCATTGCGCGCGCGCTCGCCATGGAGCCCGAGGTGATGCTGTTCGACGAGGCGACCTCGGCGCTCGACCCCGAGCTCGTCGGCGAGGTTTTGGGCGTGATGCAGAAGCTGGCCTCGGAAGGCATGACGATGGTGATCGTCACCCATGAGATCGCCTTCGCCCGCGAGGTCGCTGACCGCGTCATCTTCATGCGCGACGGTGTGGTCGTCGAGGAAGGACCGGCGCGGCAGGTCATCGATGCGCCACGCGAAGTGGCGACGCAGGCCTTCCTCGGCCATTTCCATCGCGGCGGCGCGGCTCAAGCCCCGGCTGAAAAGGCGCTGTGATGCCCAGCCTCGATCGTGTCTATCTCGTCACCGGTGCCGCGAGCGGAATCGGCCGGGCAACCGCGCAGCTGCTGGCCGGACCCGGTATCGGCCTCGTGCTCCATACCGGCACCAATCGCACCGGGCTCGACGCAGTCGCCGAGACGGCTCGCACTGCCGGGGCCAAGGTCGAGACCATCCTTGGCGACATGGCTGCGAAGGCGACCTGCGACCAGATCGTGGCGCTCGCGGCCGACAGCTTTGGCAAGCTCGACGGCCTGGTCGCGGTTGCCGGTCATGCCCGCAGAGCCGGCATCATGGATCTGCCCGAGAGCGAGATCGGGCAGGCAATGGACGAATCCGTCGCCGCCCTCATGCGGATGGCCCGCGCCGCACGCCCGCTGCTGAAGGCCAGTGGCAGCGGCCGGATCGTCGCCACCTCGTCCTTCGTCGCCCACGCCCTGCGCACCGATCTCCAGCCCTTCGCCGCGACGGCTGTGAGCCGCGCCGCGCTGGAGACGGTGGTGAAGCTGATGGCGCATGAACTCGCCGCTGATGCCATCACCGTCAACGCCGTCGCGCCCGGGCTGATCCGCAAGGACGAAGGCAGGGGCAGCAAGCTCAGCCTGGAGGCGATCGCCCGCATGGAAGCGATCATTCCGCTCGGGCGGCGCGGCCTGCCCGAGGAGGTCGCGACCATGATCGCCTTCCTCGCCTCGCCGGCTGCGTCCTACGTCACCGGCCAGATCATACACGTCAATGGAGGGCTCGCATGAGCCAGGACATCATCAACCAAGCTGTCGTCGAGCGCATCAGGCTCTTTTTCATCGAAAGCCCGATCAAGATGGCCCGGCTCCAGGGCGTCGGGAACGTCAAGGGCACGGTCAAGCGCGTCCTCGTCGAGTTGACGGCAAGCGACGGCGTGGTGGGCTGGGGCGAAGCTGCCCCCTGGGAGGTTTTCACGGGCACGGCGGAAGCCGCGCTGGCGGCGATCGACGTCTATCTGCGCCCGGTGCTGATGGGCCGCCCCGTCAAGCGCGTGCGCGAGACCATGGCGTTGCTCGACCGCGCGCTCGTCGGCCATGCCGAAGCCAAGGTCGCGATCGAGATGGCGCTGCTCGACATCGTCGGCAAGGCCTCGGGCCTTTCGGTTGCCGACCTGCTCGGCGGGCGGGTGCGCGACACGATCCCGCTCTCCTTCTCGATCGCTGATCCGGATTTCGCCGCCGATCTCGAGCGGATGCGCGCCATGGTCCCGGCCGGCAACGTGATCTACAAGGTCAAGACCGGCGTGAAGCCGCATAAGGAGGATCTCGCCCATCTCGAGGCGATGCGCTCCGAATTCGGCGACGCGATCGACCTCAGGCTCGACTACAATCAGGCGCTGCAGCCTTTCGGCGCGATCAAGGTCCTGCGCGATGTCGACGCGTTCGCACCGACCTTCATCGAGCAGCCGGTTCCGCGCGACAATCTCGACGCGATGGCCGCTTTCGTCGCGGCGCTGGACACGCCGATCCTGGCCGATGAAAGCTGTTTCGACGCCCGCGATCTCAACGAGGTGATCCGCCTCAAGGCCGCAAACGCGATCTCGGTCAAGCTGATGAAGGCGGGCGGGCTGCTCAAGGCGCAGGCCATCATGGCGATCGCCGACCAGGCCGGGCTGCCGGGCTATGGCGGCACGCTCTGGGAGGGCGGCATCGGGCTTGCCGCCGGCACGCAGCTCATCGCCGCGACGCCCGGCATCTCGCTCGGCTGCGAGTTCTACATGCCCCACCATGTCCTGACCGAAGACGTGCTGGAGGAGCGCGTCGCCAACCGCAACGGGCATGTCGTGGTGCCAAACGGGCCGGGGCTCGGCATCCGCGTCAGCGAAGCCTCGGTGCGCGCCAATGCGCGCATCCTGGCCGAGCGCTGAGGCTTTTCATACTGGCGGCCTTCAGCGCTGACCGATGGCGTTATTCTCCGCCGTCATTCCGGGACATGGCGCAGCCATGGGCCCGGAACCCAGAACCGTTGCGTGTCATCGTGAAGCGAGCCGGCAACCGGTGCCTTCCCAAGCAGCGGCATCGGTTCTGGGTTCCGGGCTCGATCCTTCGGATCGCCCCGGAATGACGGCGCAGCCTCAGCCGTAAGTCGGTGTCAAAGGCCGTCAGTATCAGTCGACGATGAAGAGCTTGGCGCCCTTCGTCGTGCGCGAGCGATGCGCTTCGGCTCCGTCGGCGACCTGATAGCTCATGCCCGGCGTCAGCACCGAGACGCGGCCATCCTCCAGCGTCGTCTCCAGCTCGCCTTCGAGGCAGAGGATGACGTGGCCCTTGCTGCACCAATGGTCGGCGACATAGCCCGGCGAATATTCGACGATGCGGACGCGGATCTGATTGTCCTGCGGCCCGAAGAAGCGCGTGCGCCAGGTCGCCTCGCCCTCCTCGCCGGCATGGCGGGTCGGTTCGACCTGCGACCAGTCGACCGTGGAAAAGGCGATCTCGGACATCTTCATGGGAGTGGCTTTCTCATGGACTTGGCTTTCTCATGGACGTGGCTTGCGCTTCAGGTTGAAGGCGGATGCGGCAGAGGCGGATGCAGCCGGGCTCAGGCGACGCTGAGACCTTCGACGCCGTGCTTGCGGATGAGGTCGGCAACGAAGCCCGAGCTTCTGGCGGCCTCGACGAATTTGGTGAGATAGGCAACCGCATCGCTCGTCGCCTTCGGGACGCCGATCGCCTGCTGAACCGCCATGAACTGGCCGTCGAGGATGCGTGTACCAGGTGTCCGCGCCACATCGCTGTTGAGCCGCGGCCGCAAGCCTGCGAGCGCATCGAGCTTCTTGTCGCTGAAATCCGCCAATGCCTCGTCCATCGTGGTCGAGCGCACCAGTTCGGCATGGGCGATGTTGCGGTCGAGCCAGAGCCCATAGGCGGTGCGGCCGGTGACGGCGATCCGGACGCCTGCCGCATCAACCTCGGCCGGGCTCTGGAAACGCGATCCTGCAGGAACGAGATAGGTCGCCTCGATCGCGGCATAGGCCGGCGTGAAGCTGATCACCTCCGCGCGCTGCGGCTCGGCCCCGATCAGGCCGATATCCCATTCGTCGCGCGCCGCTGCATCGGCCAGCAGGCCCGGCGATTCATAGGGCACATAGCGCAGCGCGACACCGAGCGTGTCGGCGATCGCGCGGGCCATGTCGGGCGAGACGCCGGCGGGGCCGCCATCCGGCGTGCGGCTCGATACCAGCAGGAAATTCGACAGGTTGATGCCGGCGCGCAGCACGCCACCGGGCGCCAGACGCTCGCGCAACTCTTGAGGCATCCGCAACTCTTGCGGCATCGTGCCGATATCGGGGCGAAATGACATGGCGGCGTCCTTTATCGTGGCAGAGCCGTTCTTCATCGTGACAAAGCATTGCGCGAATGCCGCGCAAGATGCCGCACCGCCAGACAATGGACTACACGATATCCTGGGGCTCGCGCAGCTGCGTGACGCGCATCCCGGCTATGAGCATCGCCTCAAAACGCCGCAATCAGCCGAAATGGCAAGCCAGCGCGCCAGCCGCCACAGCGCGCAAGGGGGGCCGTTCGACCCGGCAGATATCGGCCGCCATGGCGCAGCGCGGATGGAAGGCGCAGCCGGGAGGCGGCGCGATCGGGCTCGGCACCTCGCCCGACATCGGCCGGCGCGCGCGATTGGGCTTCTCGACATCGGGAATCGTCTCGAGCAGCAGCCGCGTATAGGGGTGGCGCGGATTGCCGAAGACCTCGTCTGCCGGCCCCGTCTCGACGAAGCGGCCGAGATACATGATCGCGAGCTGGTCCGACATGTGCCGCACGACCGAGAGATTGTGGCTGATGAAGAGATAGGTCAGCCCGAACTCCTTCTGGAGTTTGACCATCAGGTTGAGGATCTGCGCCTGCACGGAGACGTCGAGCGCCGAGGTCGGTTCGTCGCAGACCAGGAAATCGGCCTCGGTCGCAAGCGCACGCGCAATCGAGATGCGCTGGCGCTGGCCGCCGGAGAAGGCATGCGGATAGCGGGAAGCATCGGTACGCGACAAGCCGACGATCTCCAGAAGGTCGCCGACGCGCTGCGTGATCGCCGCCTCGTCCTGACGCAGCTTCAATTCGCGGATCGGCTCGGCAATGATGTCGCCGACGCGCCAGCGCGGGTTCAGCGAGGCGTAGGGGTCCTGAAAAATCATCTGCACGCGCGGCGGGCCGATCGTGCCGTCGAGGCGCGTGATGTCGGAGAAATGCAGCGCGCCTTCGGTCGGCCGCTGCAGGCCCACCACCATGCGCGCCAGCGTCGATTTCCCGCAGCCGGATTCGCCGACGATGCTGAAGGTCGTGCCGCGCTCGACCGTGAAGGAGACGGTCTCGACCGCCCGCAGGATACGGCGCGGCTCGCGCGTCAGCAGGCGCGACAAAGCCGGAGCCGAGACGTCGAAGCGGCAGGAGGCCGCCGAGACGGTGAGGATAGGGCCGCTCTCACGCATGCGCCGGCTCCATCAGCGGGAAATGACAGGCGGCGGCATGGGCCGAGACCGGCAGGCCAGGCTTATGTTCGCGGCAGAAATCGCTTGCGAACCCGCAACGGGGATTGAAGGAACAGCCTTCCGGAATGGCGTTCAGACGCGGCATCGCGCCGTCGATCTGGTTGAGGACGGCGTTGCGGGTGTGGACGCTCGGGATCGAGGCCATCAGCCCGGCCGTGTAGGGGTGATGCGGCCGGCGCGTCACCTCCGCAACCGGGCCGATCTCGACGATGCGCCCGGCATACATCACCGCGACCCGATCAGCCGTCTCGGCAATGACGCCCATATCATGCGTCACCAGCATGATCGCCGTGCCGTGCTCGCGACAAAGGCGCTTCAGCAGCGTCGTGATCTGCGCCTGGATCGAAACGTCGAGCGCCGTGGTCGGCTCGTCGGCGATGATCAGCTTCGGCTCGGCGCAGAGCGCGAGTGCGATCACGACGCGCTGGCGCATGCCGCCGGAAAACTGGTGCGGATACTGGTCGATCCGCGTTTCTGCGGCGGGGATGCCGACTTCTTTCAGGAGATCAAGCGCGCGCTTGTGCGCCTGCGCCTTGCCGACCGGGAGATGCGTCAGGATCGTCTCGACAAGCTGGTCGCCGACGGTCAGCAGCGGATGCAGCGAGGTCAGCGGATCCTGGAAGATCGCGCCGATCTGGCGGCCGCGCAGCTTGCGCATCGGCTCGGGCGGGAGATTGTCGATACGCCGCCCATCGAGATGGATCGATCCGCCGCTGATGCGCCCCGGCGGATCGAGCAGGCCGATCACCGCCGTTCCGGTCAGGGATTTGCCGGCGCCGGATTCGCCGACCACGCCGAGGATCTCGCCGGGCGCGATGTCGAAGGAGACGCCATCGAGCGCCGTCAACGGGCCATGCCGGCCATCGAAGACAATGCGCAGATCGCGCACCGAGAGCAGCGGCGAAGCGACGGCGTTCATAGCCCCACCCCCGCGCGCTCGACCGGATAGCTCGAGGAGAAGATCTCGCTCATCGGTGGATTGCCATGGGTGCGCTGCGGATAGCGCGCCATCACGCCTTCGAACTGCTTCTGAGCACGGAGCTTGTCCGCCGCCTCGTCGACGCCCGGGATCACACGCTCCTCCATCACGAAGCGTCCGTCGATGATCACGGTCGCGAAATCGCGGCCATGACCAGCGAGCAGCATGGTCTGGATGGGGTCGATGACCTGGCCGAGATGCGGGCAGTCGAGATCGAAGACGGTGATGTCGGCGCGCGCGCCGGGCTGGAGCCGGCCGAGATCAGGGCGGCCCAGCGCATCGGCCCCGCCAATCGTCGCTGCATCGTAATAATCCTCGCTGCGCGCCGCATGGGCGCTGCCGGCCATGGTGCGAGCCAGGATCATGCCGACCTGCAGGTTCATGATCATATCGGGCGGGCTCGTATCCGTGCCCATGGCGAGCCTCACGCCCATCTCGCGATAGCGGCCGAAATGGTCGATGGCATTGCCGTGCCGGCCTGAGACCAGCGGGCAATGCACGATCGTGGCGCCCGCATCGCGAATGATCTCGAGGTCGCGGCCGGGGCGGTCGACATGGCGGCTGCCCGAGACATAGGTGCCGTGCGGCAAGAGCGAACGCTGGTCGAGGAAGCCGAGGCTCTGCAGCCATTCCGGCGGACTCATGCCATGCTGGGCCAGCACGAGGTCGTACTCGATCTTCGACTGGCAGCAATGCAGGCGCACCGGCACCTTCAAGGCGCGCGCGGCAGCAGCCGTGCGACGCAGCAATTCGGCAGTCGACGTCTCGATTCGATCCGGCGCCAGCATGGTGCGGATCAATCCGCCGGCCGCGCCTTCGTTGCGCTCGCAGAACTCGATCGCGGCATCGAGCTCGGCCAGGCCGCGCGGCTCGTCGTAATGCGTGGTGATGCGGCCATCGGCCTCGACCAGCTGATTGCCGGTGCGATAGGCCGGGCCGAGATAGGCGCGCAGGCCAAGGCCGGCGGCCGCTTCTGCCGCATCCTGGAATTCCTCGGGCGTCTCGCCCCAGGCACGGTAGAACAAGGAGGCGATCGGCAGCGCGGTGGTGATGCCGTTGCGGATCAGCGTGGCGAAGGCGTGCTTCTTCTGGAAGGCCAGCTCCTCGCGCGAATACATCTCGTAGGGGCCGGCTTCGAGATAGGAGCGCGGCCAGACGCGGCCCTTCTTCCAGGCCGGCTGGTTGTCATAGGCCAGGATCGTGGTGTCGAGGTCCGAGAGCGCGTCACAATCGACGAAGCCCGGCCCGATCAGCGCATTGCCGTAGTCGATACGGCTGGAAACCTCGCCCGGAAAACCATGGCCGATGAAGACGACTTCACCATCCTCGAAGACGATCTCACCGTTCTCATAGAGGCGATGGCGCCCCTGCGCGTGGCCGACGAGCCAGCGCGCGGTCAGGAGGATGCGCCCTTCCGGGCGTTTGGCGGCGCGCAAGCTCACGGCGCGGTCCTGATCGAGACGCCGTCACGCGCAACGACCTTGCCGCGCTTGACGACGCGGCGCTTGGGCGAGCGGGTGACGACAGCTTCCGCGACGGTCTCGCCCGGCAGGATCACGACATCGGCAGTGCTGCCCTCAGTCAGCCCGTAGCCTTCGATCTCCATCACCTTGGCGCCCTCGTTGGTGCAGACATCGAGCGCCATCCTGAGTTCATCGTCGCGGCGGAAATTATTGCGCAGGCCGACGAACATGGCGCGCTCCAGCATGTCGGCATTGCCATAGGGCCCCCAGGTGTCGCGGATGCCGTCATTGCCGGAGCAGACGCGCACACCGGCTTCGATCAGCTTGCGCACCGGCGGAGCCGGGCGGCTGGCGGGCGCCGTCGTCATGATCGCGATGTCGAGCTCGGCGAGCTGCGCGATCAGCGGATCGACCAGCGCGGCATCGACACCGAGGCAGAAGGCGTGGCTGACCGTGACCTTGCCTTTCATGCCAAGCGCACGCGTGCGCTCGACGATCAGGTCGAAGGAGAACAGCCCCATGTCACCGGGCTCGTGCAGGTGGATGTCGAGCGGCTTGCCGTATTTTTGGCAGAGCGCGAACACGGCATCGAGATGGCCCTTGGGATCGCGATCGATGGCGCAGGGGTCGAGCCCGCCGACGATCTCGCAGCCGGCCTTCATCGCCTGGTCCATCAGCTCCAGCGTGCCCGGCCGGCGCAGCAGGCCCGATTGCGGGAAGGCGACGAGCTCGATGTCGACGATGTCGCGATAGTCGTCGCGGGTGCGCATCACGCCCTCGACACCCCATAGGCCATGCTCGGTGTCGACATCGACATGGCTGCGGATATGGGTCGAGCCCATCAGCGAGGACTGGATGCTCTGCCGGGCCGACTGCCTGTAGGGGTCGATGTTCAGGCGCTTCTTGTTCTCGCGCTCGTTGTCGATCTTGTCGAGGAGCTTGGGACCGACCTCGTTCTTGTACCAGGGCAGGCCCCAGAGGCTCTTGTCGAGATGGGTGTGCGCCTCGACGAGGCCGGGGATGACGATCTCGCCGCGACCGTCCTCGACCGGCACATCGGCGGGCGCCGCGATGGCGGAGGCAATGCGGCTGATCTTGCCGTTCACGACCAGGATGTCGGTGGCGGCATTGCCATAAGGGCGAACGTTGCGAAGGAGTAGGGAGGCGGTCATCTCAGGCGTTTCCTCGTTGTTTTTTAAGCGTCACGGTCGAGCTTGCCGCCCCGTCATGCTCGCCCTTGTGGCGAGCATCCACGTCTTGGACACGCCCCTCGATCGAGGAAGACGTGGATGGCCGGGACAAGCCCGACCATGACGGGAAAGGGCATCGCCTCGCCGTCATCACCGCAGCTTCGGGTTCAGCGCGTCGCGCAGCCAGTCGCCCAGCAAGTTGACCGAGAGCACGATCAATCCGAGCTGGAGCGAGGGGAAGACGACCAGCCACCAGGAGCCGGAGAAGAGATACTGGTTGCCGATGCGGATCAGCGTGCCCAGCGAAGGCTGTGTGATCGGCATGCCGACGCCCAGAAAGGAGAGCGTCGCCTCCGACAGGATGGCGAGGCCGAGATTCAGCGTTGCCGCCACCATCACGGGGGTGAGCGTGTTGGGCAGGATATGGCGGGCCATGATCCGTGTCGCCGCGACTTTGATGATGCAAGCGGCCAGCACATATTCCTTGCGACGCTCGACCATGGTCGAGGCGCGGACCGTGCGGGCATATTGCACCCAGTTCGTCAGCGAGATCGAGACCACGAGCACGACGGCGGCGAAGGGCTCGCGCAGCGCCGGCGGCAAGAGCTCGCGGAAGATCGCGCTGACCAGGATCGCCATCAGCAGCGTCGGGATCGAGAGCACGGTATCGCCGAGCCGCATCAGCAGATTATCGATGCGCCCGCCATAATAGCCGGAGACCAGTCCGATGCTGACGCCCAGCGCCATCGAGACGATGACGGCGGCGATCCCGATGATCAGCGAGACGCGTGTGCCGTAGAGGATGGCGGAGAGCACGTCGCGCCCCTGCGGGTCGGTGCCGAGCAGAAAGGGCCACTCGCCATCCTTGGCCCAGATCGGCGGGATCTCGGCCTTATCGATGAAGATCTGCGAGAGGTCGTACGGGTTCTGAACTGCGATCAGCGGGGCCAGCAACGCCGTGGCGATCAGCAGGACGAGCACGATCGCCGAGAGCCAGGCCGCCGGCGTGCGCCGGAAACTCCAGCCGATATCGCTGTCGAGGAAACGCCGCAGACGGCCGGGCTTCTTGGCATCCAGGGCCTTTGCAGATTCAGCGGGCATTGGCGGCTCCCGAGATCGCATCTTCGCGCAGGCGCGGATCGACATAGGCGTAGAGCAGGTCGACCAGCGTGTTCAGCGAGACGAAGATGAAGGAGACCACGATCAGATAGGCGGCCATCACCGGGATATCGACGAAGGTCACGGCCTGGACGAAGAGCAGGCCCATGCCCGGCCACTGGAACACCGTCTCCGTCACCAGCGCGAAGGCAATCAGATTGCCGATCTGCAGCCCCGTCACGGTGATCACCGGCATCAGGCAATTGCGCAAAGCGTGGCGGAAGTGGACTGCGCGCAGCGTCAGTCCGCGCGCCCGGGCGAAGCGGATGAAATCGGTGCGCATCGTCTCCAGCATCTCGGCCCGGACCAACCGCATCACCAGCGTGATCTGGAAGAGCGAAAGCGTGATGCCCGGCAGGATCAGCGCCAACCGGCCAGAGGGTGTGAGGAATCCCGTGCTCCACCAGCCGAGCTGCACGACCTGGCCGCGCCCGAAGGCCGGCAGCCATTGCAGCGTCACCGAAAACAGCAGGATGAACAGGATGCCGAGCGCGAAGCTCGGCAGCGAGACGCCGAGCACCGAGACGAATTGCAGGAATTTGGCCAACCAGCTGTCGCGCTTGATGGCGGTGTAGACACCCAGCGGAATTCCGACCGCGAGCGACAGGAAAGTCGCCACCAGCACCAGCTCGAAGGTCGCGGGGAAGCGCTCGGAGATCAGCGTGAAGACCTCCTGCTGGTTGCGGTAGGAGATGCCGAAATCACCATGCAGCGCATTGCCGACAAAGGTCGCGAACTGCAGGAAGAAGCCCTTGTCGAGCCCGAGCCTGATGCGCAATTCGTCGCGCTGCGCCTGGCTCGCCTGCTCGTTCAGCATCAGTTCGACGGGATCGCCGACGAAGCGGAAGATCAGGAAGGCGAGGAAGGCGACCGCGAGCATGACGCCGGCCGCGTTCAGCAATCGTTTGAAGAGGAAGGCCGGCATCGTCGTTCTGCTCCCTAAGCTGCGCGAACCCTGCCGTCATTCCGGGGCTTCGCCCTCGGGTCCGACCTTCGGTCGGCCCGAGGATAAACTCCGCGAAGAACCCGGAACCCACGACTGGGTGCCGCAAGGACAAGCGGCGATTGCAGCCGCTCGCCCGGTCGTGGGTTCCGGGTTCGCGCTCGCGGCGCACCCCGGAATGACAGCGACCTCACTTCATCGTCGTCAGCCACAGCCTCGGCTTGTTGTCGGAAGCCTGCACGGTCGCGGCCACGGTGTTGCGCATCGCCCAGGCCATCGGCTGCTGGTGCAGCGGGATGAAGAGGTGCTCGGCCTTGGCGATCTTGAGCGCCTCCATCATCATCGGGATGCGCTTGCCGTTGTCGAGTTCGACGCCGGCCTTGTCGATCAGCGCGTCGATGCGCGGATCGCCCCAATTGCCCCAGTTGAACACGCCACCCGAACCGCTCTTCGAGCGCATCACCTGGATCAGGATCGAATAGGCGTCGATCATCGGCTCATTGGCCCAGCCGAAGGAGATCACGTCGAACTCGCCCTTGACGCGCTTGGGCGTCTGCTGGCTGCGCGGGCCGAGGCTCAGATTGGGCCGCAAGCCGGCGCGCGACCACATCGAGGCGACCGCCTGGCAGAACTCCTCCTCATTGACGAGACCGTCGCTCTGGCAGTTCATCTGGAAGGAGAAGCCGTTGGGATAGCCCGCCGCCGCCAGCAGCTTCTTGGCGCCGTCGAGGTCGAAGGGCAGGCGCACATCCTGCGAAGGCTCATAGCCGGGAATGGCCGGAGCGATCAGGGCGCCGGTGTTGCGCGACAGGCCGCGCATGGCGCGCTTCTGGACGGCGTCGATGTCGATGGCGCGGTAGAGCGCCTCGCGAACGCGGATATCCTTGAGCGGATTTTTATCCTTCACATCGCTCTCGAACAGCGTGTCCTTGAGATTGAGCGCGAAGATCACGGTGCGCAGTTCATTGGTCTGCAGCACCTTGACCTCGGGCGAGGCCGACAGGCGCGGCAGATCCTGCAGCGGAGCAACATTGGTGAAGTCGATCTCGCCCGAGAGCAGCGCCGCGACACGGGTCGAGGCCGAGGCGATCGGCAGGAACTCGATCGTGTCGATGTTGTGCTGGGGCTTGTCCCACCAGTTCGGGTTCTTGACGTAGACGGTCTTGGCGTCGGCGCGGCGGCTCTCGACGATGAAGGGGCCGGTGCCGTTGGCGTTGTCGGTGGCATAGCCCTTCACGCCCTTGCCGGAATCGGTCGGCAGCAGCGAGTTGTTGGCGACGAGCCAGGCCTTGTTGAAGATGAAGATGTTGGTGAGGTCGTTCAGCAGCAGCGGGTAAGGGCCGTTGACCTCGATCTCGACAGTGTAGTCGTCGATCTTTTTCGAGGATTTGTAGGCCGGCAGATTGCCCTTGAGCGGCGAGGCATCGTTGGTGACGCGCTCCAGCGAAGCGACGACGTCGTCGGCCGTGAACGGGTTGCCGTTGTGGAACTTCACGCCCTGGCGGAGCTTGAAGCGCCAGACCGTCGGCGAGACCGTCTCCCAGGACTCCGCCAGTGCCGGCTCGATCTTGAGATCGCCGGTGTAGCGCACCAGCCCCTCATAGACATGGTTCAGCACCGAAAGCGTGAAGGTGTCGCCATAGGAATAGGGGTCGAGCGAAGCGATCTCGCGCGCCGCGCCCCATTTCAGCGTCTTCGCCTCGGCCGCGCCAGTCAGCGCGAAAGCGGCGATGGCCGCCAGCATCCAAGCTCTCTTCATCGAAACTCTCCCTTTCGATGAGCCCGCTGCGCGTCTTTGGCGCTCGCCCGGCCCGCCACCCTCGTCGATGCCGCATTCTCAGCCAGATTGGCGCTTTCCGCGGCAATTCGTGTGCGATTAATAATCAATCTTGCATACGATTATGATATCGTATTGTATGCGATTATTGAAGACAAGCGAAAAACTGGAGCGGAGCCGAATCCCGTGACATGGAGTGAGCCTCAGAGGGCTGAACCAGGACAGAAACGGGCTGCGATGACCGATTCCCGCCAACCCGGATTGCGCGCGCAATCGGTATACAGAGCGCTCCGGCGCGCCATCATCGAACAGGCATTGAAGCCCGGCATGAAGCTGCCAGAGGATTCGATCGGCGAGCAGCTCGGGGTGAGCCGCACCCTGGTGCGCGAGGCCTTCGGTCGATTGGCCGTCGAAGGCCTGGTCGAGCTCAAGCCCAATCGCGGCGCCTCGGTGGCCTATCCGACCCTGGAGGAAGCGCGCGACGTCTTCGATGTGCGCCGGGGGCTCGAGCGCCTCGTCGCCGAGAACCTCGCCGGACGGCTCACCGCCGCACAGGCCGCCGAGCTCGAGGATCATGTCCGGCAAGAGGACAAGGCGCATGGCCAGGACGGGCCTGAATCCATCCGGCTCGCCGGCGAGTTCCACATCAAGCTCGCCGAGATGACCGGCAACGCCCTGCTGCTGCGCTATGTCCAGGAGGTCTCCTCGCGCTGCTCGCTGATCCTGGCGATCTATGGCCGGCCGCATTCCTCGGAATGCGCGGTCTCGGAGCATCGCCAGCTGATCGAGGCCCTGCGGGCGGGCGATGGCGCACGCGCCGCCCATCTCATGGACCACCATCTCCAGGCCGTGGTGACGCGGGCCCTGCTGACGCCGCGCGCCGAGCGCGACATCCGCGACCTGCTCGCCCCCTATGCCCTCAGCGAAGGACTGAACCCGCCGTGACCGACCTGTCGACAGAGCCGAAGCCCATCGAGGCAGCCCCGCCGGTCGTCACCTTCGATTTCGCGAAGCTTTCGCCGCGCGAGCGCTACAAGCTGCTGATCGGTGCGGTCGTGCCGCGCCCGATCGCACTGGTGACGACGGTCGATGCTCAGGGCGTCGTCAACGCCGCGCCGTTCTCGTTCTTCAACTGCCTCTCGGCCGATCCTGCGATCCTGGCGCTCGGCGTCGAATACCGGCCGACCGGCGGGCAGAAGGACACCGGCCGCAATGTCCGCGAGACGCTCGCCTTCACCGTCAACATCGTCTCCGACGCGCTGGTCGAGGGCATGAATATCTGCGCCGTGCCGTTCGAGCCCGGCATCGACGAGCTGACTCAAGCCGGCCTCACCGCCATGCCCGGCGTCAAGGTGCCCTGCCCCTGGATCGGCCAGGCGCCGGCGGCGTTCGAATGCCGCCACCACACCACGCTCGGCATCGGCAATTCGCGCGAGATCATCCTGGGCGAGGTGGTCTATGCGCATTTCCGCGCCGATACGATCGATGCCGAGAAGCTCTATGTCGATCCCGCCGCACTCGACGCCGTGGGCCGCATGGGCGGCCATGGCTATGCGACGACACGCGACTATTTCGACCTGCCGACCATGTCGGCAGCGACATGGCAGTCCGATCCCGCCGCGGCGAACCGGCGGCGTTAGTTCAGTCCTTCACGACGAGGGGTAAACGGGGCTAAGTCAAAGCGGGCGGCGCAGGCTGGCGCCGCGCCCTCACGCGAAGCGGCCCCGATTTGAACCTCAAATTTCTCGAAACCTTCGTCTGGGTCGCGCGATTGCGGAATTTTTCGGTCGCGGCCGACAAGCTCTGCACGACCCAGGCCGCCGTCTCGAACCGCATCGCCACCCTGGAGCGCGAGCTCGGCGTGCGCCTGTTCGAGCGCGATCTGCGCACCGTCAGCCTGACCTCGCATGGCCAACGCGCCTTGCCCCAGGCCGAGGCGATCGTGCGCATGGTCGGCGAATTGGAGCGGCTGATCGCCGATACCGGGCAGATGCGCGGCACGGTCATGATCGGGGCGATCGACTCGATCGTCTATGCCTGGCTGCCGCGACTGATCGAGCGGGTGAAGGTCGCTTATCCCAATATCACGATCGATTTGAACGTCGACACCAGCCTCAACCTCGCCCGCCAGATCCAGGACGGCCAGATCGATCTCGGCCTGATCATGGGGCCCGTGGTGGCGCCCCATATCCGCAACATCGAGCTGTGCACCTTCGAATGCGTGTGGGTTGGTTCGCCGCGCCTTGCCCTGAAACCGGGGCGGCTGGCCATCTCCGATTTCGGCGACTATCCGATCTTCGCCCATTCCAAGGGCTCCCAGCCCCATCAGGCTATTTTGCGCGCGATCGAACTCGCGGGGCTCGATGCGGGGGCGGTGCGCATCTTCAACGCCAACTCGCTTGCCACCGTCACGCGGCTGCTGCGCGACGGCGTCGGCGTCGCGGCGCTGGCGCAGGTCGTGGTGCAGGAGTTCCTCGACAGCGGCGAACTCCGCACGCTCGATGTCGACGCCCGGCTGCCGGCACTGCATTTCCATGCCGTCTTCGCCGACAATCCCGGCAATGCCCTGCCGGCGCTGATCGCGGACATGGCGGTCGAGATCGCGGCCACGCAACCAACCGCCTGACGGCGTCGCCCCTGCCCGCGAATGCGGCAGGGGCTGACCATGCCGGTCTCATAAGCAATTCTTGTCGAGGCGAACAAGAATTTCGCGTTTGCCGCGCTTCGCCAGGTTTGGTCTGCTGCGAGACGGCCGCAACAGAGCATGATGTTACCCGGCAACCGGGCTTCCTCGTCACGCGTCACGCTCAAGGCCTTTGCAGGGAGAACGCCGGTGAAAGTCTCGCTCATCCAGATGAACTCGCAGGATGACAAATCCGCGAACCTCAAAATGGCCAAGGCGCTGATCGAGAAGGTCGTCGCCGAGGAGAATCCCGATCTCGTCGTCCTGCCGGAATATTACGCCTTCCTCGACGGCAGCCCGGAGGCGATGCGCGACAGCGCCGAGACCTTCCCAAATGGCGAGAGCTACCGCCTGATGTCGGGCCTGGCCGAAAAGCACGGCATCACGCTGCATGCCGGTAGCGTCTGCGAGCGCGACGGCGACGACTATTTCAACGCCACCATCGTGTTCGGGCCGGACGGAAAGCAGATCGCGCATTACCGCAAGATCCACCTGTTCGACGTCGATGCGCCCGGCGGCGTCAGTTACCGTGAATCCAACATGGTCTCGCGCGGCAAGGACATCGTCACCTACAAGGTCGACGACACCACCGTCGGCTGCGCCATCTGCTACGACATCCGCTTCCCCGAGCTCTTCCGCAAATTGCGCGACGCCGGCGCCGACATCATCGTCCTGCCCGCCGCCTTCACGCTGATGACCGGCAAGGACCATTGGGAGCTGCTGGCGAGGGCGCGCGCCTGCGAGACGCAGACCTGGTTCCTGGCGACCGGCCAGACCGGCACCCATGCCCAGGGCAAGAACGCTTGCTACGGCCACTCCATGGTGATCAATCCCTGGGGCCATATCGCAGCGCAGGCCTCCGACGGCGTCGGCACGACCAGTGCAAGGCTCGATTTCGATTACACGGCCAAGGTCCGCGCGGCCGTGCCTGTCGCCAACCACCACGTCGTCGCCTGAGCGGAAAGCCCATCATGTTCATCGTCAATCCCATGCCGGCGCAGATCTCCGCCGACCTCGTCGCCCTGCTCGAGCAATGCGAAGTCGCGACCATCGGCCATGTGCTGCATTCCGGTTTCGTCGATCGTGAGATCCGCGCGGTCCTGCCGACCAAGCGCGTCGCCGGCACCGCCGTCACCATCCGCATCCCGCATGCGGACTCGACTGCCCTGCACTACCTGACCAAGATGGTGCGGCCGGGCGATGTCGTCGTCATCGACCGCTGCGGCGACACCAAGCATGCCTGCTGGGGCGGCGTCGTGACCCATTCCATGAAACTCGCAGGCGTGACAGCGGGCGTGATCGACGGCCCGGCGACCGACTTCTCCGAGATCGTCAAGACCGACATGCCGATGTGGTGCCGCGGCCCCTCGCCGATCACCACCAAGATCCTCGGCACGGAGGGCGCGATCAACGTGCCGGTCAGCGTCGGCGGCCAGACGATCGAGCCCGGCGATGCCGTGCTCTGCGACGAAAGCGGCGTCGTCGTGCTCAAGGCCGCCACCGCGGAAGCCTATGCCCGCCGCGCGATCGAGATGCAGCAGCAGGAGCTCGTGCTGCTGGAGCGCCTGCGCAAGGGCGAGAAACTGCCCGACATCTCCGGCGCGACCGCCATGGTGGAGGGCAAGCTCGCCAAGGCCTAAGGACCGGAAGAATCGACTGAACAGCCTGACGACGGGCGGATAACCGCCCGCGCATCACAAGAGAGGGGATTTCGCATGCAGATTTCGACCAAATTCGCCATTGCCGCCGCCATCGCGGCAGGGCTTTCGTCCCATTCCGCCATGGCCCAGCAGACCGTGACGCTGATGGCCTATTCCGGCCTGTTCCAGGAGCGCTACACCAAGGCGGTGGTCGAGCCGTTCATGAAGGCCAATCCCGGCATCAAGATCGAATATTTCCCGATGCCGAACTCGGCCCAGATGCTGGGCAATCTGCGCGCCCAGAAGGCCGCGCCGCAGGCCGACGTCGCGATCATGGACGTCTCGGTCTCGAAGGCCGCAACCGACGAGAAGCTGCTGGTCAAGATCGACGAGAAGACCAGCCCCAACGTCGCCGACCTGTTCTCGGCCGCGCGCATCGCCGATGTCGACGGCGTCGCGGTGACCTTCGACAACCTGGTGATGCTCTACAACTCCGACGTCGTGAAAGAGGCGCCCACGAGCTGGATGGATCTCGCCGACAAGAAATACGCCGGCAAGGTCGCGATCCCCGGCATGCCCGATATCCAGGGCCTCTCGCTCGTCCTGATCCTGGAGAAGGCGCGCGGCGGCTTCAACCATATCCGCAGCGTCGACAAGGGCATCGCGGCGATGGGCGAGATCGCGCCCAACGTCCAGACCTGGGAGCCCAAGCCGGAGGTCTATCCGGTGATCATCTCCGGACAGGCGGTTATCGGAGCCGGCTGGAACGCGCGCGCCCAAGTCAATGCCGACAGCTCCAACGGCAAGCTCAAGGCCGTGCTGCCGCAGGAAGGCAGCGTCTTCCAGATCAACACGATCAACCATGTAGCCGGCGGGCCGGGCAAGGACGCCACCGCCAAGTTCATCGACTACGCGCTGAGCCCCGAGGCGCAGAAGGCCTTCACCGAGAGCATGTTCTACGCTCCGACCAACGCCAAGGCGCTGATTTCGGAGGCGGCGATCGCCCGCACCGCCGTCAAGTCGATGGACAAGGTCATCCCGGTCGACTGGATCGCTCTCGCCAAGGTCCGCGAGCCGATCATGGACCAGTGGCGCCGCAAGGTGATCCCGCTGAGCCGCTGATCGAACCGAAGGGCTTGTACGATAGGGCTTGCATGATCATGACCGACCGCATCACCGCTCCGGCCGCCGGCCAAGCCGGCGAGGGCTTCCTCTCGCTCAAGGGGCTGACCAAGAGCTATGGCGGCTTTGCGGCGGTCGACAATCTCGATCTCGAGGTTCCCAAGGGCGAGCTCGTCGCCTTCCTCGGCCCCTCCGGCTGCGGCAAGACGACTTCGCTCAGGATGATCGCCGGCCTGGTGCCGGCGACATCGGGCCGCATCGTGGTCGGCGGGCAGGACCTGACCGAGGTCCCGACGCACCGCCGCGACATGGGCCTGGTTTTCCAGAGCTACGCGCTGTTTCCGCATATGAGCGTGGCCAGGAACGTCGCCTTCGGGCTGGAGATGCGCAAGGTCGGCAAGGACGAGATCACCCGGCGCGTGAAGGAGGCGATCGCGCTCGTGCATCTCTCCGGCAAGGAGGAGCACCGGCCGAGCCAGCTTTCCGGCGGCCAGCAGCAGCGCGTGGCACTGGCGCGCGCACTCGTCGTGCGCCCTTCGATCCTGCTGCTCGACGAGCCGCTCTCCAATCTCGACGCCAAATTGCGCGACGAGATGCGCAATGAAATCCGCGACATCCAGAAGCGGCTCGGCATCACCGCGATCTTCGTGACGCATGACCAGGTCGAGGCCTTGACTATGTGCGACAAGGTCGTGGTCATGAACCAGGGCCGGCTCGAACAGGTCGGCACGCCGGTCGATCTCTACGAGACGCCGAAGACCGCCTTCGTCGCCGGCTTCGTCGGCCGCAGCAACCGGCTGAAGGCCACGGCCCGGGACGGCGTGGCCGAATTCGCCGGCGAAAGCTTCGCCGCGCAAGCCGGCCTCTCCGGCCCCGTCGAGATCATGGTCCGCCCGCACCGCGTCGCGCTGTCGGCAGCGGGCGCGGATGTGACGGCCGGCGACCACCGCGTTTCCGGCGTTGTCGCGCGCACCATCTTCGCCGGCGATATCCTGCAATACGACGTCGATGTCGCCGGGCAGATCGTCTCGGTCGAGCTGGCGACGCGCGGCGGCGAGACCGTGCTGCAACCGGGCGCCGCCGTGATCCTGTCCTGGCGCCGGCAGGACGTCTTCGTCTACGGAGCCGCAGCGTGAGCGCGGCTGCCGCCATCGCGGCCCCGGCGCCGGTCTCGGACGCGCGCAGGAGCGGCCTTGCGCTGGTCGCCCTGCTGATCGCGCCGATAGCGCTGGTCAATGCGCTCGGCTTCCTCGTGCCGGTGCTGAATCTGGCGCGGATGTCGTTCTACGAGGTCGAGCCGACCGGCGCGATGCGCGAGGTCTATACGCTCGCGACCTGGCTCACTGTCTTCCAGGACACGTTCTACGCCGAATTGATCCTGAACAGCATCACGGTCAGCCTCGGCATCACGCTGCTGACCCTGGTCTGCTCCTACCCGATCGCACTTTATCTGCACCGCTCCAGCGGCACCTGGCGGACCATCCTGCTCGTGCTGGTGATCTCGCCATTGCTGACCTCGGCGGTGGTGCGCACCTATGGCTGGATTGCGATCCTCTCCGATAGCGGGCTCGTCAACAACGCGCTTTCCGCCATCGGCATCGCGCCGCTGCGATTGATGTTCAACAAGACCGGCGTCGTCATCGGCCTCACCGAGATCCTGATGCCCTATATGATCCTGGCGCTGCTCGCCGGTTTCGGTAGGCTCGATCCGCGCGTCGAGGAAGCCGCCTCCACATTGGGCGCGCCGCCCTTCACGATCTTCCGCCGCATCATCCTGCCATTGACACTGCCGGGCATCGCGCTCGGTTGCCTGCTCTGCTTCGTGCTCGCGGTCTCCTCCTTCATCACGCCGAAGCTGCTTGGCGGCGGCCGCGTCTTCCTGCTCGCCACCGAGATCTATGATCAGGCGATCGTGACGCTGCACTGGCCGCTGGCTGCCACGCTCTCGATCCTGGTGCTCGTCATCTTCGGCGGCGCGCTCGTGCTCTATACCCGCGCTCTACGCGCGATCATGTGAGGGAGGCTGATCATGGATGAACGTCCCGTCTCGCTCGCCCTGAAGCTCATGGCGCTCACGATGTTCGTGTTCCTGCTGGCGCCACTGATCGTCGTCGTGCCGATCTCGTTCTCCGGCGACAGCTACATGATGTTCCCGCCCTCGAGCTGGAGCCTAAAATGGTATCCGGCGATCTTCGCTGATGGGAAGATGACCTCGGCCTTCTGGACGAGCCTGCTGCTCGCCTTCGTAGTGACGGTCTTGAGCCTGCTGATCGGCTTGCCGGCGGCCTATGCGCTGGTGCGGCTCAAGCCCCGCGGCTCGGAAGCGATGAGCGCGCTGTTCACCGCGCCGCTGCTGCTGCCCACCATCGTGCTCGGCCTCGCCATCCTGATCGTGTTCTCACGCTATGGCCTGCTCGCGACCTTCCAGGGGCTGGTCGCCGCTCATCTCGTGGTGACATTACCCTATGCGATCCGGGTGCTGGCGACCGCACTCGCGACCCTGCCGATCCCGATCGAGGAGGCGGCGGCGACGCTTGGCGCCTCGCCCTTCACCGTGTTCCGCCGCATCACCTTGCCGATGATGAAATCGGGGCTGATCGGCACGACGGCGCTCTGCTTCCTGGTCTCCTTCGATGAGGTGGTGCTGTCGCTGTTCATGACCGGCCCGCGCATCTCGACGCTGCCGGTGGCGATGTATCACCATGTCGAGCAGCAGGCCGACCCGCTGGTCGCGTCGCTCTCGGTCCTGCTCGTCATCCTCACCTTGCTCGTCGTGCTCGTGGTCGACCGGACATCCGGCCTCGCCAAGACTTTCGTGAAGTGACGCGCAAATGAGTTTCAAACACATGGAAACCGCGCGACCAGGGAGGCCAGATGGTCCCCATTTCCGCTGAGACGGGCCGCTAGAGCGTTTTCGAGCGAAGTGGACACCGGTTCGCGTGAAGAAAACGCGACAAGACAAAGAGCTAGAGCTGTTCAACGATCCAATTGGATCGTTGAACAGCTCGGGAGCGGCCGAACCGAACACCAATTCCAAGACATGACCTGCTCGCCCTGGCGAGCGGGAGCACCGGAGCTTTGCCTCATGCAGCAAGATATCCGCATCGCCGTCGACATCGGCGGCACCTTCACCGACATCGAAATCCTCGATGCAAGCTCGGGCGCGATCCATCAGATCAAGACGCCGAGCACGCCGGCCGATCCCTCGATCGGCCTGTTGACCGGCATCCGCCAGGCCTCCGAGCGCTTCGGCTTTCCGATGCAGGCGGTGCAATACCTGCTGCACGGCACGACGATCGCGACCAATGCCGTGCTCGAACGCAAGCTGCCATTGGGCGCCATCGTCACCACGGCGGGCTTCGAGGATGTCATGCAGATCGGCCGGCATGGCCGCACCGATGTCTATGCGATCACCCTTGCCCAGCCCGAGCCGCTGGTCGCGCGCCGCTTCTGCTTCGGCGTGACCGAACGTGTCAACGCCGAGGGCAAGATCACGGTGCCGCTCGACGAGGACGGCGTGCGCCGCATCGCGACCGAGCTCGCCAGGGCCGAGGTGAAGTCGGTCGCGGTCTGCCTGCTGCACGCCTATGCCAATCCTGCACATGAGCGCCGCATCGGCGCGCTTCTCACCGAGCTGCTGCCGAATGTGGCGATCACGCTCGCCTCCGACATCTCGCCGGAGATCCGCGAATATGAGCGCATGTCGACGACGGCGCTCAACGCCATGCTGGTGCCGATCGTGCAGCGTTACACCGACCGGCTCGCCGGACGGCTTAGGGATGAGATCCCCGAGGCCCAGGTCTATCTCGTGCAGTCGAATGGCGGCGTCTCGGGCCTTGCCAAGGCGGGACGCGAGCCGGCGCGATTGCTGCTCTCAGGCCCGAGCGGCGGGGCGGCCGCGGCCAGGCGGCTCTCAGTCGAGCTCTCCGAGCCCAATCTCGTCGCCGTCGACATGGGCGGCACCTCCTTCGACGTCTCGGTCGTCCATGACGGCCAGATCTCGATGGTCAATGAAGGCGAGGTCGATGGCTTGCCGGTGCGGCTGCCGATGATCGAGATGCGCACCATCGGCGCCGGCGGCGGCTCGATCGCCTGGGTCGATGACGGCAACCGCCTGCGCATCGGCCCGCATTCGGCCGGCGCCGACCCCGGCCCGGCCTGCTACGGCAAAGGCGGCACCCGCCTGACCGTGACCGACGCCAACCTGTTGCTCGGCCGTCTCGACGGGGCGAGCTTCATGGGCGGAGCGATGCCGCTCGACCGCGAGGCCGCGCGCAAGGCGGCGCAAGAGATCGCCGCCAGGCTCGACCTCTCGATCGATCAGGTCGCGGCCGGCGTCATCGACGTGGCCAATTCAGCGCTCGCGACCGCGACACGGCTCTCGCTCTTCGAGAAGGGCATGGACCCCGAGGATTTCGCGCTGCTGTCTTTTGGCGGCGCCGGCGGGGTGCATGCCTGCGAGGTCGCGGAAGAGCTCGGCATAAACCGCGTGATCTTCCCGGCTCATGCCTCGACGCTCTCGGCCTGGGGCATCCTCTGGTCCGACATCGCCCATGATCTCAGCGCCACGCAGATCGGGCTCTTCGCCGAGCTCGCGCCATCGCTCAGTGACAAGGCGAAGCGCCTCATCGCCGAGGCGCAGGCGCTGCTGGCAGAGGACGGCGTCGCCCCCGAAGCACAGCGCTTCGAATGGGCCGTCGACCTGCGCTATGCCGGCCAGGCCTTCGATCTGCGCGTGCCCCTGGACGGGGCGGATTTCTCGGCGATTGGCGTCGCCAAGGCGACCGCGGCGTTCCACGACCTGCATCGCCAGCGCTTCTCCTATGATGAGCCACAGGTCGCGGTCGAGATCGTGGCGCTCAGGCTGAAGGCGGTCGGCGGGTTGGCGAAACCCGTGCCCGCGCGCGGCGGCCTTCATCAAACAGAGGCCTCGACCCGCAGCCGGCCCGTCCATGGTCGCCATGGCGCGGTCGCGACACCGGTCTGGAACCGGGATGCGATCAGCAGCAGCCAGCCCCTCGCCGGCCCCGCCATCGTCGAGGAACCCTATACCTCGGTCTATCTGCCAGCCGGCTGGACGATCCTCACCCATGCCTCGGGCGCGCTCGTCGCCGACCGCAGCGCCAGCCATTGAGGTCTGACACCATGAGCGATCTTCAGCACGGCATCGACCCGATCCGCCTCGAAGTGATCCGCAACGCGCTCGTCGCGGCAGCCGAGGAGATGAGCATCACGATCTGGCGCACCAGCCGCTCGACCGTGGTGCGCGAGATCCTCGATTTCTCCACCGCCGTCTTCGATGCGCAGGGCAACAACATCGCGCAATCCGCGCGTATTCCGGTCCATCTCAACTCGATGTCGGACTGTCTGCGCACGATCCTCGACCGCTTCATCCCGCTCGAGCACTGGAACGACGGCGACGTCATCGTCACCAATGATCCCTATTCCGGCGGCCAGCACCTGCCCGATATCCAGACCTTCCGGCCGGTCTTCGTCGATGGCAGGCGCGTCGCCATCGTCGGCACGCTCTGCCACCATGTCGATGTCGGCGGCGGCGCGGCCGGCAGCTACTATGCGGGCGCGACCGAAATCTTCCATGAAGGCATCCGCATCCCGCCGCTCAGGCTCGTCGACAAGGGCGTGCTGAACAGCGGCGTCTTCGAGATGCTGCTGCACAATGTCCGCCAGCCCGACGAGACCCGCGGCGACCTCAACGCCCAGATCGCGGCGCTTGGCATCGGCGAGCGCGCGGTCGCACGCATGGCGAAGAAATACGGCTCAGACCCGCTCGCTGCGGCGATGGCGGCGATCCTCGACGGCTCGGAGCGGATGATGCGCGCCGCGCTAAAGGCATTGCCGGATGGCGAGGCCTGCTTCGTCGAACTGGTCGATGATGATGGCCAGTCGGACGAACCGATCCGGCTCCAGGTCAAGATCACCAAGACGGGTGAGACGATCGGGCTCGACTTCGCCGGCTCCAGCCCCCAGGTGCGCGGCCCCGTCAACAACACGCCGGCGATGACCTGCTCGGCGGTCTATTACGCGCTGCTGGCGGCGCTCGGCGGCGACATTCCGGCCAATTCCGGCTGCTACCGCGCCGTGACCGTGACGCTGCCTGAAGGCAGCGTCGTCAACGCCGCCTTCCCCGCGCCGGTCGCGGGGCGCATGGTCGTCAACCACCGCATCGCAACGGCCGTATTCGGCGCGCTGGCGCAGATCGTGCCCGAGCGCATTCCGGCGGCCTATTATGCGATCTCCTATGTCTACGCGTTGCAGACGACCAACCCTGCCGGCAAGCGCCAGGTCTATTTCGACATCGAGGTCGGCGGCTGGGGCGGCCATGCCAAGGGCGACGGCGCCAGCGCCCTGTCCTGCGGCCTGCACAACAACACCAATGCCCCGATCGAAATGGTCGAGGCGAAATATCCGGTGACCTTCACGAAATACGGACTGATCCCGGATTCGGGCGGCGCCGGCCAGTTCCGCGGGGGCCTGGGCCTCGTGCGCGAATGGCGGCTCGATGCGGCGGAAGGCACGCTCTCGACCAATTTCGAGCGCTTCCGGCACGCCCCCTATGGCATCCAGGGCGGCGAGCCCGGCTCGCTCAGCCGCACCACGGTGACCCGCACTGACGGCTCGCAGCTCTCGCTGCGCTCGAAAGTCTCCGGCATTCCGCTGACGGCCGGCGACATCGTCACCATCGAGACCTCCGGCGGCGGCGGCTTCGGCGACCCTCGGAAGCGCGACCCGCAGCGCCTCGCCAAGGATCTCGCCGACGGCATGGTCAGCCCGCAACAGGCGGCCTCGCTCTATGGCGCCGAGATAAAGAAGGGAGCCGCGGCATGAGCGCTCATCAGCCAGCGGACGGCGTTCCGCTCAGCCTCGCGCAGGTCGAGACACTGACGCGACGGGCCTTGCTCGCCTGCGGCGTCGACCCGCGCAACGAAGCTGCGATCACCGCCTCCGTGGTCGCAGCCGAGGCCGAGGGCATCCATAGCCACGGCCTCGCCCGGCTGCCGACCTATTGCGAGCATGCCAGGGTCGGCAAGATCGACGGCCGGGCGCGGCCGGTGCTCGACAGCCCCAAGCCCGGCCTGGTCCGTGTCGACGCCAAGGGCGGCTTTGCCCATCCGGCGATCGATTTTGGTCTGCCGGCGCTATGCGAGGCGGCGAAGGCCCAGGGCATCGCCGCGCTGGCGGTGACCAATTCCTATAATTGCGGCGTCGTCGGCTACCATGTCGAGCGCATCGCTCGGGAGGGCCTGCTGGCGCTCGGTTTCGTCAATGCGCCGGCCTCGATCGCGCCGATGGGCGGCACCCGACCGGTCTTCGGCACCAACCCGATCGCCATCGCCGTGCCCCGCGCCGGCCGCCCGCCACTCGTGCTCGACCAGTCTTCGAGCGTCGTCGCCAAGAGCGAGATCGTCGTCCATCAGCAGCGTGGCGAACCGATCCCGCTCGGCTGGGCGCTCGACAGGGACGGCAACCCGACGACCGATCCGAAGGCGGCGCTGGCGGGCGGCACCATGGTACCGGCAGGCGGCTACAAGGGCGCGGGGCTTGCCCTCATCGTCGAGATCTTCGCCGCCTGGCTGACCGGGGCCAATCTCTCGATCGACGCCTCTTCCTTCGCCGACAATCTCGGCGGCTCGCCCCGCACGGGCCAATGCTTCATCGCGATCGATTTCGGAGCGCTGACGGAAGACGGCGCATCAAGCCGTCTGGAGCGCCTGTTCAGCGCGATCACCGGGCAGGACGGCGCGCGGCTTCCCGGCGAGAGACGCAATGGCGCGCGCCAGCGCACCGCACGCGATGGCGTCGTGATCTCGCGCAAACTGTTCGAGACGATCGAGGCTTATGCGGCGGCGGCATGACCATGCCCCAACCGCATCGTCCTCCAACGCTGCGGCGCGCCTCAGTCGCCTTCGCCCGGCCCATAACCCGGCAGCCGCGAGACGACGCCGACGATCGGGCGCAGATGCTGCTCCAGCACTGCGCGCGCCTGCGCCTCGTCGCCCGCCTGCAAGGCCGCGAGCAAGGCGCGATGCTCGATCCGGATGCGATCGACCCGGTTGGGGTCGACGCTCATCGCCGTCATCGCGACACGCTGCTGCCGCGAGCCGAGCGACTGATAGAGCTCGGACAACACCTCGTTGCCGAGCGCACCGACCATGGTGAAATGGAAACGCCGGTTGAGCTCGACGCGCGGAAAATGATCGCCGCCGGCGAATTTCTCCATCTCATCGAGGATCGTCGCCATCTCGGCTGGGACGGGAATTTTCTGCTGGCAGATCCGGGCAACCGCATAGCCTTCGATCATGCGCCTGGTCTCGTAGAGGTCGACAAGCTCTTGCGCCGTCACCTGCCGGACGAGCGCGCCGCGGCGCGGCAGCAGGTCGATGAAACGCTCGGCCTCCAGCCGGTGGAACGCCTCGCGGACGGGCGTACGCGACACCTTCATCGCGGACGAAATCTGCTCCTCCTCGATGAAGGAGCCGCCGGCGAAATGCCCGCGCAGAATCTCTTCCCGGACATAGAGATAGACCCGCTCACGGGCGGGCTTCGTGACCGATGGCTGCGCCTGGCGCGGCTTCATGTTTCCATCCGTTTGCAGCATGCGACCGCATTTCATAGCGAGCGGGGTCGTAGACATCAAAACATCCGCCACGTATACATGAGGCATCATGAAATTGCACGACGAGCGGAAAGACCGAATAGAGGCTTGCGCGCAGCCGGGACTGGCGCAGGATGTGCCTGCTCGGGCCGCCGGGCGCACCGCACCATGATGGCGCTTTTCTTGCTCAGCGCGGCGACGCCCGAAACCGGCGCCGAATGCGGCCCGAAGCAAAGGATCAGCGCATGACGATCTCCCGCCGCACCGTCCTCGGAGCAGGCCTCGCAGCTCCGCTGCTGGCATCGCCTCTCCTCTCCCGGCCTGCGGCGGCGCAGCGCGCCAACGGCATTCTCCGCTTCGGCCTCTCGGCCTTTCCGCCCAACCTCCAGCCCTGGGTCTCTACCGGCGCATCGGCCGGCACGGTCAAGATGCTGACGCATCGCAGCCTGGTCACCTATGACAGCAAGGGCGAATTGCGCGGCGAGCTGGCGGAATCCTGGGCGATCGACGGGGACGGCGCCTGGGTCTTCAAGCTGCGCCAGGGCTGCCTGTTCCATAATGGCGAGCCGGTCACTGCCGAGGACGTGAAGTGGTCGATCGAGCAGATCGCCGGCGAGAAATCGACGGCCTATATGCGCTCCCAGTTCCAGGGCATCGAGCGGGTCGAAATCCCTGACCCGCGCAGCATCCGCATCGTCACCAAGGAACCCCAGGCGACGCTGCCGACCTGGTTTGCCAACTACAACACCTTCATCATCTGGCGGAACTCGACGGCGAATGAGCCGATCGGTGCCGGCCCCTTCCGACTCGTCGGGCAGGAGCGCGGCAGCTCGCTTAGCCTCGTGGCCTTCGAGAAGTTCTACAAGCCCGGCTTCCCCAAGCTGAAGGGCATCAAATTCATCGTCTATGCCGACGAGAACCTGCGCAATGCCGCGCTGCAGTCCGGCGATGTCGACATGATCGAATATGTGCCGTGGCAGTCCATGGCCGCAGTCGAGGCCGATCCGCGCCTCAAGCTCGATACTGTCGAAGGGCCGTTCATGGACGTGCTCTTCAACGGTACGAAGCCGCCCTTCAACGATGCGCGCGTGCGCCGCGCCGTCGCCCACGCGATCAAGCGCGAGGACATCGTCAAGGTCGCCTTCTTCGGCCGCGGCAAGCCGCTCGAAGGCCTGCCGATCGTCGAGGGCACGCCCTGGTACGACAAGGAGCTGGCGCATGGCTGGAACTACGACCCCGCTCGGGCCAAGGCGCTGCTGACCGAAGCGGGCTATGCCAGCGGCTTCCAGACGACGCTGCTCTCAACCGCGCAGTTCGGCATGCACAAGGACACCGCCGAGGTCGTGCAGCAGCATCTGGCGGCGATCGGCATCCAGTGCGAGCTGCAGCTGCCGGACTGGTCGACCCGCGTCTCCAGAGGCTCGCGCGGCCAGTACGACATGGCGATCCACGGCGTCTCCGCCGACAACAACGATCCCGACGGATTGACTGTGGTGCTCGACACCTCGCTCTCGCCGACCCATGGCCGCTCCTTCAAGGTCGATGCGCCGCGCACCGTCGCCGCCCTGGCGAAGGGCCGCGCCGAATTCGACCAGGCCAAGCGCGTCGCGATCTACAAGGAGATGCAGCGCGCGGCGTTGGAGGAGGTGCCGCTCGTCGGTCTTGCCTGGCGTGAACAGGGCTATGGCATGGACAAGGGCGTCAAGGGCTTCACCAACCTGCCCGGCGCGCTGACGACGTCGTCCGGCGGCATGCTCGAAGAGACCTTCTTCGGATGAGCGCTATCTGGTTCGCACATCGCATCCTGATCGCGCTGGTCCTGGCCTGGATCGTCGCGACGATCGTCTTCATGGCGCTGCACATGGTGCCAGGGGATCCCGCCGAGCTCCTGCTTTCGACCGGCGGCACCTCGCCCGACCCTGCGACCGTCGCAGAGCTGCGCGAGAAGCTCGGGCTCAACCAGCCTATCCTGGTGCAATATGGCAGCTTCCTCGCCGGCTTGCTCAGGGCCGATCTCGGCAATTCGCTCGTCGACGATTATCCGGTGCTGAGCGAGATCGCGCTCAGGCTGCCGCGCACGCTGGAGCTCATCTTCGCCGGGACGCTGCTTGCGATCGCGATCGGCGTGCCGGCCGGCGTCTATGCGGCGCTGCATCGCGGCGGCCGGTTCGACCGGATCGCGTCCGGCGTCACCGCCCTGCTGCTGGCGATACCGGTCTTCGTGGTCGGCACGCTGCTCGTGCTGCTGTTCGCCCAGACCCTGCGCTTGATGCCGGCCGGCGGCTTCACGCCGCTGACGCAGGACCCCGTCCTGCATCTCAAGCTCCTGACCCTGCCGGCGATCGCCATCGGCAAGGGGCTGGCGGCCGTGCTGTTCCGGATGACGCGGGCCTCGATGCTCGACGCGCTGGCCAATGACTATGTCCGCACCGCGCGCGCCAAGGGCCTCGCGCCCGGACGCGTGCTCTTCGTCCATGTGCTGCGCAACGCGCTGAACCCGGTCGTCACCGTGCTCGGCCTGCAGATGGGCACCTTGCTGGGAGGCACCGTTCTGGTCGAATACGTCTTCAACTGGCCAGGCCTCTCGACGCCGCTGCTGCGCGCGGTCGAGGCGCGCGACTACCCGATGGTGGTCGGCATCGTCCTGACGATCTCGGTGCTGTTCCTGCTGATCAACCTGATTGTGGAACTGATCCACGCCCTCCTCGATCCCCGGGTCAGCGCACCATGAAGCGGCTCTGGTTCCCCGGCGCCTTCGTCGCGCTGATCATCCTCATCGCCATCGCCGCGCCCGTGCTCGGCCTGCCCGACCCGGTGCGGCAGGACATCGCCCGGCGACTGGCCGCGCCGACCGTGACCTCCTGGCTCGGCCGCGACGAATTCGGCCGCGACGTGCTCTCTCGCCTGATCTGGGGCGCCCGCACCAGCCTGGGCGTCGCCTTCGCCTCGGCGCTGACGGCGGGCTTCATCGGCGTCGTGCTCGGCCTGATCGGCGGCTGGTCGCGCGGCACCGCCGCCTTCCTGTCGGTGCGCAGCATGGACATCATCCTGTGCTTCCCGCCCGTGCTGCTGGCGCTGCTCGTGGTGACCTTGCTCGGACCGGGCGCGGCGACGCTGATCCTCGTCCTTTCCGTCCTGTATCTGCCGGGCTTCGCGCGCGTGACCTATTCCGAGGTGCTCTCGGTGCGCGGGCGCGACTATGTCGAGGCGACGCGCGCACTCGGCGGGCGCACCTGGTACATCCTGCTGCGCACGGTGCTGCCCAACATCGCCGGCCCGATCCTGGTGCAGTTGTCGCTGGCGGTCGCCGCTGCCGTGGTGCTCGAGAGCGGCCTGTCCTTCCTCGGTCTCGGCGTCGTGCCGCCGGCTCCGTCCTGGGGCCTGATGATCCGGGGCGCGCGCGCCACCATGGAGCAGGCGCCGCTGCTCCTGGTCTGGCCCTGCGCCGCGCTGACGCTGACGATCCTCGCGATGAACCTGCTCTGCGACGCGCTGCGCGACGCCGTCGACCCACGCACGTCGGGACGTTGACCCGCCGGGACCTCTTTACCACCAGCCTCGACACAGGAACCTGACCCATGGCTGCAAAGACCGATCCGCTCGTCCATATGGGCACGATCTCCGGCGGCGAAGCCCGCGAGATCCTGAAGACGAATCCCGTGATCCTGCTGCCGATGGGCAGCCATGAGGATCAAGGCCCGCATGCGCCGATGGGCGATTATCTGCTGGCCGAGAAGATCGCCGAGCTGGCCGCCATCCGCGCCACCAAGGCCGGCACGCGCACGCTCGTCGCCCCGGTCCTGCCCTTCGGCGGCGCCGACTGGTTCGGCTCGATGACCGGCGGCATCGCGATCTCGCAGGCGACGCTGACCACCGTCATCGCCGAGATGGTCGACAGCCTGCATCGCAACGGCCTGACCCGCATCATCGTGATCAACGGCCATGGCGGCAATGTCGGGCCGATCGGCGAGGTCGCGCGCGAGCTCTATCTGCGCGAGCAGATTGTGCTGCCGAGCCTCTATCTCTGGCGCATCGGCTACGGCCTGCTGCCCTCGATCGTCGGCGCCGAGAAGGCCGCCGCCGTCTCCGGCCATGGCGCCGACCCGCTGACCTCGATCGGCCTGCATCTCTTCCCCGAATTGATCCGCAAGGATCTGATCCCGGAGGGCAAGCCGTTGAAGCGCGACCCCATCCTCGACCTGCCCTTCACCGGACTGGGCACCGCAAGCTTCGAGGGCGCGGAAGTCGCAATGCCCAACGAATATGACGAGGTTTACAATCTCGGCGTCGCCAAGGGCGATCCCAAGCTGTGCTCGGCCGAGACCGGGGCGGCGCTGACCGAGAAGCTGACCGAGATCTGCGCCCGCTTCATCGCGCATTTCGCCAGCAAGATCGAAGCCTGAGCGTCCGTTTCCGATGAGGATCGGCGGCGCATCGGCGCCGCCGGCCAACAACCCCTGCAGGAGGTGTCCCCATGCCGACACGGCGTCTCGTCATCCAGGCCGGCCTTGCCAGCATCGCCGCCCCCGCGATCGTTCGGGCGCAGGGCCTCAGCGGCTCGATCACGCTGATGTCCTATAGCGGCATCTTCCAGGACAATTACACCAAGACCGTGATCGAGCCGTTCCAGCAGGCCTTTCCCGGCATCAAGGTGAACTTCGCACCCGGCGGCACCTCGGCCCAGATGGTCGGCAGCGTGCGCGCCCAGAAGGCCGATCCGCAGATCGACGTCGCGATCATGGATGTGACGACCTCGAGCATCGGCAATAGCGAGGGCCTGTTCGAGAAGCTGACGCCAGCGGAATTCCCGGTGCTGAACGAGCTCCTGCCCGAGGCGCGGGCGGGCGGCGGCGAATACGGTCCGGCCGTCACCTTCGACCATCTCGTGCTGGTCTACGACACCCAGAACCTCAAGCCTCCGCTCACGACGCTCGCCGATCTCTGGCGGCCCGACCTCAAGGGCCAGCTCGCGATCTCGGCCCCGCCCAATATCCAGGGCCTGGCGCTGACCGCGATGGTCGAGAAGATGACCGGCGGCGACTATCGCAAATCGATCGATGGCGCGATCAAGAAGCTGCGCGAACTCGCGCCTTCCGTGAACACCTTCGAGCCCAATCCCGACGGCTACTCGCTGATCCTCAACGGCGTGGTGAAGGTCGCCACCGGCTGGAACGCGCGCTCGCAGCTCTATGCCGACCAGACCGGCGGCAAGATCGCTGCCTTGCTGCCGCCGGAGGGCT
Source organism: Allobosea sp. LjRoot9 (assembly GCF_964252745.1). NCBI lineage: Bacteria > Pseudomonadati > Pseudomonadota > Alphaproteobacteria > Hyphomicrobiales > Alloboseaceae > Allobosea > Allobosea sp. LjRoot9. Next base: position 985,293 of record NZ_CAXUPC020000002.1, read on the forward strand.
CGGTCTTCCAGATCAACACGATCAATCTGACCGCCGGCTCGAAGAACCGCGCGGCCGCGGCCGCTTTCATCAATTACGCCCTGTCGCAAGCCGCGCAGAAGGCCTTCACCGAGCGCATGTTCTACGCGCCGACCAACGCCCAGGCCGCGATCGACCCCAAGGCCATCGCCCGCACCGCCGCCGCGCCGGAAAGCCGCGCCCGCATGATCGGGCTCGACTGGAACGACGTGCTCAAGGTGCGCGACCAGTGGAACAACCGCTGGCGGCGCGAGGTGATCGCGGCGGCACGGTGAGCAGAACCACCCAATGAGCTATCTCAAACTATCCGGCCTGCAGAAGCGCTATCGCGATTCCGTCGCGGTCGATGACGTCTCGCTCTCCGTCGAGCAAGGAGAGGCCGTCGCACTGCTCGGCCCCTCCGGCTGCGGCAAGACCACGACCTTGCGCATGCTGGCGGGGCTGGTCGATCCCGATCGCGGCGCGATCCACCTCGACGGGACCGAGATCACGCGGCTGCCGGCGCATCGGCGCAATATGGGCTATGTCTTCCAGTCCTATGCGCTGTTCCCGCATCTGTCCGTCGCGCGCAATGTCGGCTTCGGGCTGGAGGAGCGCGGCGTCAACAAGGCGGAGATCGCGCGGCAGGTCACGGAAGCGCTGGCTCTGGTGCGGCTGGCCGGCCTTGACGGGCGGCGGCCGCGCGAACTCTCGGGCGGGCAGCAGCAGCGCGTGGCGCTGGCGCGCGCATTGGTGATCCGGCCCGCCGTGCTCCTGCTCGACGAATCCCTCTCCAATCTCGACGCCAAGCTGCGCGACACGATGCGCCACGAGATCCGCTCGATTCAGCGCTCGCTCGGGATCACCACCCTGTTCGTCACGCATGACCAAGTCGAGGCGTTGACGATGTGCGACCGGATCGCGGTGATGAATCGCGGGCGGATCGCGCAGATAGGCTCGCCCGAGGACATCTATGAGCGCCCGGCGACCCGCTTCGTCGCCGAGTTTGTCGGCCGCGCCAATGCGCTGCCGGCGACGCGCGACGCGGAAGGCCGCGCCGTGCTCTGGGGCCAGGCTCTGCCGGTCAAGGCCCCGGCAAGTGGTGAATTCGACCTGTTCGTCCGGCCGCAACGCATGCGGATCGTGCCCATCTCCGAACCCGTTGCGGATGGCATGGCGCGCGTCACCGGCCGCGTGCTGCGCAGCGTCTTCGTCGGCGACCATGTCGAGGTTCTGCTCGAGGGAGCAGGCGGACAGCTCACGATCGAAACGCAATCGGGCACGGCTGCCTTGCCGGAGGGCGCCGAGGTCGCGGTGATCTGGCAGGCGCGGGACACCTTGCCCTTCGCCCGCGAAACGCCATGACCAGTGCAGCGCGCCTGAAGCTGCTGGTCCTGCCCGCGGCGCTGTTCGTGCTCGCGGTCTATGCTTGGCCGACGCTCGGCCTGTTTCGAAATGCCTTCCACGAAACCGGCCCGACCGGCGCAATGATCGAGGCCTGGTCGCTGAAAACCTCGCAGGAGGTCTTCAGCGACGGCTTCACCTTCGAATTGACGCTGAACTCGCTCTGGCTCTCGCTCAGCGCGACCCTGATCGCGCTGATGCTGTCCTACCCGGTCGCGCTGTTCCTGTTCCGCACCAATTCGCGTTTCCGCGGGCTGCTTGCTGTGATCGCGATCATGCCGATGCTGATCTCGGGCGTGGTGCGCGTCTTCGGCTGGCTCGCGATCCTGGGCGATCGCGGCCTCGTCAACACGCTGGCCCAGTCACTCGGCCTGATCTCGACGCCGCTCAAGCTCGTCTTCAACTGGACCGGCGTCACCATCGGCCTGGCCGAGAGCATCATGCCCTATATGATCCTGGCGCTGCTCGCGGGCTTCGGCCAGCTCGACCGGACACTGGAAGAGGCCTCGCGCAGCCTGGGAGCCTCCCCAGTGCGCACCTTCTGGCGCGTGACGCTGCCGCTCAGCCTGCCGGCGCTGGCGCTGGCGGCGGGGCTGGGCTTCGTGCTCTCGATGTCGGCCTATATCACGCCAAAGCTGCTCGGCGGCGGGCGCGTCTTCGTGCTGGCGACGGAAATCTTCGAGCAGGCGACAACCAACACGAATTGGCCGGTGGCCTCGGTGCTGGCGATCTATACGCTGGTGCTTCTGCTCCTGCTGCTCGTCGCCTCCAACATCGCCGCAAAAGGATTGCAGCGATGAACGGCGCCGGACGCGTTCTCTCCAGCCTTGCGGCGATCGTCTATGTGCTGATCCTGGCGCCGATCGCGATCGTCGTGGCGCTGGCCTTCTCCGCCGATAATTTCATCCTGTTCCCGCCCTCCGGCTATTCACTGCGCTGGTTCAACCAGCTCGCGCATAATACGCCCCTGCTGAACGCGCTGTGGCTCAGCGTGCAGATCGCCTGCGTGGTCACGCTGCTCTCGCTGGCGCTCGGCGTGCCCGCGGCGCTCGCGCTGAACAAGGGGCAGTTCCGCTGGCGCGGCGCATTGACCAATTTCTTCCTCGCGCCGCTGCTGCTGCCGACCCTGATCACCGGCCTTGCGCTGCTCCTGTTCTTCACGCCCCTGCGCTTGACCGCGACCCTGCCCGGCCTCGTGCTCGGCCACATGACCGTGACCGTGCCCTTCGTGATCCGGATGATGACGACGGCCTTCGCGACCTTGCCCGACGATATCGAGGCCGCCGCCGCGACGCTTGGCGCAAAACCCTGGCGCGTCGTCTGGCGCGTGACCCTGCCGCTGGCGACGCCGGGGCTGATCGCCTGCGCCTGCCTGTCCTTCCTCCTGTCCTTCGACGAAACGGTGATCTCGCTGTTCCTGTCGGGACCGCGCGCCGCGACCTTGCCGGTCGAGATGGTGCGCTATGTCGAGGGCCGCACCGACCCGCTGGTCGCAGCCCTGTCCGTCTTGCTGATCGTCGCGACGCTGATCGTCGTCGTCATCGTGGAACGTCTTGTCGGCGTCGCGCGCGCCGTTGGAAAATAGGAGAACACCATGCCCGATTACCGCATCGCCCCCATGCCCGAGCAGCTGCCGGCCGCGCTCGTCGAGAAGCTCCAGAAGGTCGAAACCGCGACCATCGGCCATTCCCAGCACTGGGGCTTCATGGATCGCGGCATCCAGCCGCTGCTGCGCGGCAAGCGCATTGCCGGCGCCGCCGTGACGCTCGCCATCCCCGGCCAGGATTCGACGCTGCTGCACCATACGCTCGGCCTGCTGCGGCCCGGCGACATCCTCGTCGTCGACCGGCTCGGCGACGACAAGCATGCCTGCTGGGGCGGCGGCGTTACGGTCGCGGCCAAGGCTGCGGGCGCGATCGGCGGCATCGTCGATGGGCCCTGCACCGACCTGACCGAGATCGAGGACAGCGATTTCCCAATGTGGTGCCGGGGCATGTCGCCGATCACGACGCGGCTCTACAATCTCGGCGGCACGCTGAACCTGCCGATTTCCTGCGGCAATGTTCCGGTCAAGGCCGGCGACGTCATCCTGGCCGATGAATCGGGCGTGCTGGTGCTGCCGCGCGACGAGGCCGAGGCGATCGCCGATGCCGCGCTCGCCCGGCAGGAACGCGGCGAGCGCAGCCAGGACCGCGTCAAGGCCGGCGAAAAGCTCGGCGACCTTTCCGGCGCGACCAAGATGGTGCTCGACGCCATCGCCGCGGCGAAGGGCTGAGACGACACCGTGACCTCCTCTCCCCCTGCCCCGCGCGTCGCGACCTTCACCTGCGAGAAGAAGCCTGCCACCGGCTCGCGCGGCATGGTGGTGACGAACCATCCGCTGGCCTCGGCGGCGGGTTCGCAGATGCTGCTGGCCGGCGGCAATGCCGTCGATGCCGCCGTCGCCTCGCTCTTCGCGCTCACCGTCGTCGAGCCGATGATGGTCGGCATCCTCGGCGGCGGTGTTGCGCATATCCGCATGGCCGATGGCCGCCATGTCGTGCTCGACGGTCTCTCGACCGCGCCGCTCAAGGCGAGCGCGGAGATGTATGACTGCCTCTCGGACGAGGTCGGCCGGCAGCGCGACGTGCGCGACCGGCTCAACGTCGTCGGGCCGAAGGCGGTCGCGGTTCCCGGCGCGCTCGCCGGCTGGTGCGAGGCCTTGGCGCGCTTCGGCACGCTCTCGCTTGAGGAGGTGCTGCAGCCGGCGATCGGACTGGCCGAACGTGGCTTCGTCACGACGCCCTATCTCTCCAACTGCATCAGCGACAATGTCGCCGACCTCGCGCGCGATCCCGGTCTTTCGGCGCTGCTGCTGGTGGGAGACAAAGCGATAGAGCCCGGCACGCGGCTGGTTCAGGCCGACTACGCCAGGAGCCTGCGCCTGATCGCCAAGCAGGGACCGGCTGCGCTCTATGACGGTCCGCTCGGCAAGGCGCTGACGGATTTCATGGCGGCGAATGGCGGCCTCATCGAGCAGGCCGACCTTGCCGCCTACAAGGTCGCGACGCGCGAGCCGGTGCGCGGCTCCTATCGCGGCTACGAGATCGTCGGCCCGCCGCCGCCCTCCTCCTCGGGCGTGCACATCGTGCAGATGCTCAACATCCTCGAGGGCTACGACATCGGCTCGCTCGGCTTCGGCTCGGCGGATGCCGTCCACCTGCTGGCTGAAGCGCTGAAGATCGCCTTCGCCGACCGGGCTGTGGCCACCGCCGACCCCGCCTTCATCAAAGTCCCGGTCGAGCGCCTGATCGACAAGGCCTATGCGGACGAGCGGCGCACGCTGATCGCGATGGACAAGGCCAAGAGCTGGAGCGCTGGGCTCTCGGGCGGTGAATCCGCCGACACGACCCATGTCACGGTCGCCGATGCCCAAGGCAATGTCGTCACCTCGACCCAGACGATCAACGGCCTGTTTGGCGCCTGCACGCAGATCCCCGGCACGGGGATGCTGACCAACAACTACATGTTCAACTTCGACCCGCATCCCGGCCGCGCCCTCTCGATCGCGCCCGGCAAGCGCGTCTTCACCTCGATGGCGCCGATGATGGCGCTGCGCGACGGCAAGCTCGCCTTCGCGCTCGGCCTGCCCGGCGCGCTGCGCATCTTCCCCTCGGCGCTGCAGGCGATCGTCAACCTGATCGACCACGGCATGAGCCTGCAGGAGGCGGTCGAGGCGCCGCGCGTCTGGACCGAGGGCGGGGCCCTCGAGCTGGAGGCCGCGATCCCCGACAGCGTCGCAGACGAGCTCACGGCGCGCGGTCACAGGATCGTCCGCATGCCGCGCGTCGCCGGTGGCATGAACGCCATCTCCTTCAACCCCGACGGCGCGCTGACGGGCGCCGCCTGCTGGCGCGCCGACGGCACCCCCGTCGCGATCTCCGGCGGGCTCGCCCGCGCCGGCGTGCGCTTCACCATTTGACCCATCTGCGACCGGATCCCTGACCATGCCCGAAACCATCGTTCTGCTCGACATGACCTCTCCCGACCGCGCCAAGAAGCTGCGCGCCCTCCTGCCGCCCGGCTTTGTGCTGACCCACGGCACGGCACGCGGCGACGAGCACATGAAGCAGATCATCGCCGAGGCCGACTACGCCATCTCCGGCCAGGTCGGCGTTTCCGCCGATGTGCTGCGCGCGGCGAAGAAGCTGAAACTCCTGCATAAATGGGGCGTCGGCGTCGACAATATCGACGTCGCCGCGGCGAAGGAGCTTGGCATCAAGGTCGCCCGCACCACCGGCAGCAATGCCGTGCCGGTCGCCGAATTCACGCTCGGACTGATGCTCTCGGCGCTGCGCTATATCGGCTATGGCCATGCCGAGCTGAAGAAGGGGCATTGGGCCACCGGACATCTGCCGGGCGAGACCTTCATGCTCTCGGGCAAGACGGTCGGCATCGTCGGGTTTGGCGCCATCGGCAAGAATGTCGCCAGGCTGCTCAAGGGTTTCGGCTGCACCATCCTCTATTCCAAGCGCCAGCCGCTCAGCGCCGCCGAAGAAGCCGCACTCGGCGTGAAGCACGCCACGATGGCCGAGCTTCTGGCCCAGTCCGACGTCGTCTCGCTGCATTGCCCGCTGACGCCGGAGACCACCAATCTGATCGACAAGGCCGCCTTGGCCGCGATGAAGAAGACCGCCGTGCTGATCAATGTCGCGCGCGGTGGCGTCGTCAACGAGGCCGATCTGGTGGTGGCGCTGCGCGCCAAGGACATCGCCGGCGCGGCGATGGATGTCTACTCGGTCGAGCCGCTGCCGGCCGAGAGCGAATTGCTGACGCTCGACAACATCGTCGTGACGCCGCATCTCGCCGCCATGGCCGCCGATAATTTCGCGCCGACGGTGACGCGGATGTTCGCCAATATGGCCCATGTCTCGCGCGGCGAGCCGGTGCCGCCGCTCGATCTCGTCGTCTGAACGAAAAATCGCCGGAGCGTTTTTCGCTCCGGCGATTGTGTCTTTCGAGACGTCAGGCCGCTTCGGCCAGCCTCTGGACCGGCGGGTGATCGACCTGCTTCAGCGGCTTATTGCCGGTCAGCTTGCGCATCAGCACGTAGAACACCGGCGTCAGGAAGATGCCGAAGGCGGTGACGCCGATCATGCCGGCGAAGACCGCGACGCCCATGGCGTGGCGCATCTCGGCGCCGGCCCCGGTCGACGTCACCAGCGGCACCACGCCCATGATGAAGGCGAGCGAGGTCATCAGGATCGGGCGCAGGCGCAGGCGGCTCGCCTCGATCGCGGCCTGGACCGGCGTCCTGCCCTCGAACTCCAGTTCGCGGGCGAATTCGACGATCAGGATCGCGTTCTTGGCGGATAGTCCCACCAGGACGACGAGGCCGATCTGGGTGAAGACGTTGTTGTCGCCGCCCGTGTACCAGACGCCGGTCATCGCAGCGAGCAGGCCCATCGGGATGATCATGATGATCGCGATCGGCAGGGTCAGGCTCTCATACTGGGCGGCCAGCACCAGGAAGACGAGCAGAATCGCCAGCGGGAAGACGAGCAGCGACGAGTTGCCCGCCAGGATCTCCTGATAGGTCAGCTCGGTCCATTCGAAGGCGAAGCCCTTGGGCAGCGTCTCCTTGGCGATGCGCTCGGCAGCGGCCTGGGCTTGCCCCGATGAGTAGCCCGGGGCGGCGCCGGCATTGATGTCGGCGCTGAGGAAGCCGTTATAGCGCATGGCGCGTTCCGGCCCGGTATCGTTGCGCACGTTCAGCACGGCGTTGAGCGGCACCATCTCGCCCGATTTCGAGCGGACCTTCAGCTTGCCGATATCCTCGGCATAGGCGCGGAAGGGCGCATCGGCCTGGACGCGCACGGTGTAGGTGCGGCCGAACTTGTTGAAGTCGTTCACATAGGACGAGCCGAGATAGATCTGCAGCGTCTCGAAGACATCGGTCACGGCAACGCCGAGCTGGCGCGCCTTGGTGCGGTCGATATCGGCATAGAGCTGCGGGACGTTGACCTGGAAGCTCGAGAACATGCCGGCGAGTTCGGGCGCCGTCGCGGCCTTGGCCATGAAGGCCTTGGTCGCCTCGTCCAACGCCTTGTAGCCGAGGCCGGCACGATCCTCGATCTGCAGCTTGAAGCCGCCGATGGTGCCGAGCCCCTGGACGGGCGGCGGCGGGAACATGGCGATGAACGCCTCCTTGATGCCGGCGAACTCCTTGTTGAGCTGCATGGCGATGGCGGCACCATTGAGATCGGGCGTCTTGCGCTGGTCGAAGGACTTCAGCCCGACGAAGACGATGCCGGCATTCGAGGAGTTGGTGAAGCCGTTGATCGAGAGGCCGGGAAAGGAGATCGCGTTCTCGACGCCGGGATGCTTCAGGGCGATCTCGTCCATGCGGCGGATGACGTCCTCCGTGCGGTCGAGCGTCGCGGCGTCAGGCAGTTGCGCGAAGCCGACGAGGTACTGCTTGTCCTGGCCGGGCACGAAGCCGCCGGGGATGGTGCGGAACAGGCCGACGGTCAGCGCCACGAGGCCGATATAGACCACCATCATCACCGTCTTGCGGCCGAGAATGCGCTTCACGCCGCCGCCATAGGCCTGCGAGGAGCGGTTGAAGAAGCGGTTGAAGCCGCGGAAGAACCAGCCGAAGACGCCATCCATGACGCGGGTCAACAGGTCCTTGGGCGCATGGTGCGAGCGCAGCAGCAGCGCGGCAAGCGCCGGAGACAGCGTCAGCGAGTTCACCGCCGAGATCACCGTCGAGATCGCGATGGTGAGCGCGAACTGGCGGTAGAACTGGCCGGTCAGGCCGCTGATGAAGGCCAGCGGCACGAAGACCGCGACGAGCACCAATGCGATCGCGATGATCGGGCCGGAGACCTCGCGCATCGCCTTGTAGGTCGCCTCGCGCGGCTCCAGGCCTCCTTCGATGTTGCGCTCGACATTCTCGACCACGACGATGGCGTCGTCGACGACGATGCCGATCGCCAGCACCAGGCCGAACAGGCTGAGCGCGTTGATCGAGAAGCCGAAGAGATACATCACCGCGAAGGTGCCGATGACCGAGATCGGCACGGCGACGAGCGGGATGATCGAGGCCCGCCAGGTCTGCAGGAAGACGATGACGACGAGCACGACGAGCGCGATCGCCTCCAGCAGCGTATGGACGACGGCCTCGATCGAGGCCCGCACGAACTGGGTGGTGTCGTAGACGATCGAGTAGTCCACGCCCTCGGGCATGTTCTGCTTGATCTCCTGCATCACCTCCCGGACACGGTCTGCAATGGCGATGGCGTTCGAGTTCGGGGCCTGGAAGACCGGGACCGCGACGGCCGATTTGCCGTTGAGCAGCGAGCGCAGCGCGTATTCGGCCGCACCGAGCTCGATGCGGGCGACGTCGCGCAAGCGGGTCACTGCGCCCGACGCACTGGTCTTGATGATGATGTCGCCGAACTCCTCCTCACTCTGGAGGCGGCCCTGCGCATTGACCGAAAGCTGCAGGTCGAGCCCGGGCGCGTTCGGCGAGGAGCCGATGACGCCGGCGGCCGCCTGAACGTTCTGGGCGCGGATCTCGTTGACGACGTCGCTCGGCGAAAGGCCGTGCTCGGCCATCCTCTGCGGATCGAGCCAGACGCGCAGCGAATAATCGCCCGAGCCGAAGAGCTGGACCTGGCCGACGCCATCGATGCGCGCCAGCCGGTCCTTGACGTTGAGGACGGCGTAGTTGCGCAGATAGGTCATGTCGTAGCGGCCGTTCGGCGAGGTGATGTGGACCACCATCGTCAGGTCGGGCGAGCTCTTGATCGTGGTGACGCCGAGGCGGCGGACCTCTTCCGGCAGCCGCGGCTCGGCCTGGCTGACGCGGTTCTGGACGAGCTGCTGGGCCTTGTCGGGGTCGGTGCCGAGCTTGAAGGTGACGTTCAGCGTCATCACGCCGTCGGTCGTCGCCTGGCTCGACATATAGAGCATGCCTTCGACGCCGTTGATCTGCTCCTCGATCGGCGTGGCCACCGTCTCGGCGATGACGCGCGGGTTGGCGCCAGGATACTGCGCGCGCACCACGATGGTCGGCGGCACGACCTCGGGATATTCCGAGATCGGCAGGACGCGCAGCGAGAGCAGGCCTGCGACGAGGATCAGCACGGAGAGGACGCCGGCGAAGATCGGCCGGTCGATGAAGAATTTGGACAGGTTCATGGCACGCCCCCCTTTGGAGCGGATGTCTTTGAGACGAAACGCGTCGTCGTCCCGGGCCGGCGCGGCTTTGCCGTTTGCCCGGGACGACGTGGCGTTTGTGTTTGCGGGCTCAGCGTTGGGCGAGTTCGGTCTTGGCCGCGCGCAGTTCGGACTTTTCCGCCATCGGCACGGATTCGGGCGCGACGGTCGCTCCCGGCCGGATGCGCTGCAGGCCATTGACGATGATCCGCTCGCCGGCCTTCAGGCCGCTGGTGACGATGCGCAGCCCGTCATTCGACGCGCCGAGCGTGACCTCGCGCCAGGTGGCCTTGCTGTCGGCGCCGACGACGAAGACGAACTTCTTGTTCTGGTCGGTGCCGACGGCGCGATCGTTGATGACCAGCGCCGGCTCGGAACGGGCCTGCCCCATCTGAACCCGGACGAACTGGCCCGGCATCAGCTTGCCGCCGGGATTGTCGAGCACGGCGCGCACGCGCACCGTGCCGCTGGCGGCGTCGATGCCGTTGTCGACGAAGCGCAGCTTGCCGGTGAAGCTCGCGCCTTCGCTGGTCGCGGTCGTGAGCCTGACCGGGATTTGTTCGAGCGAACGATTGTCCTCCGGCAGCGAGGCCAGGGCGTCGAGCACCGTCTTCTCGTCAGCATTGAAGGCGGCATAGATCGGATCGACCGAGAGCAGCGTCGTCATCAGCGGCGCGCCAGCGCCCGCCGCGACGAGATTGCCGATAGTGAGGTCGAGCCGGCCGATGCGCCCGCTGATCGGCGCGCGGATCTGGGTGTAGTCGAGGTTGAGCCGCGCGGTCTGCTGGGCAGCCTGGGCGGCGCGCAGATTGGCCTGCGCCTCCCGCAGCGCATTGAAGCGCGTGTCGAGATCCTTCTGCGAGACGTTGCGGCTCGCCATCAATTGCTGGCCGCGCTCATTCTCGCCGGCGGCCAGCGCAACCCGGGCTTCCGCCGCCAGCACCTGCGCCTGCGTCCGTTCGAACTCGGCGAGATAGGGAGCTTGGTCGATGCTGATCAGCAGGTCGCCCTGCTTGACGAGGCTGCCCTCGCGGAAATGCACAGCCTCGACCACGCCGGAGACGCGCGAGCGCACCTCGACGCGCTCGATCGCCTCCAGCCGGCCGGAGAACTCGGCCCAGGCGACGAGATCGCGCTGCTCCACGGTCGCGACCGAAACCGGGGTCGCCGGCGGGGCGGCGGGCGGGGTGTCGCCCTGCGCGTGATTGGCGGTGGCGTTGACGATGATGACGGCCGCGAGCGAAACGCTGGCGGCAAGGCCACCCAAAAGGCGACGACGGTTCGTTCCCTGAAACATGGGTCCATTCCTTCCAAGAGATAGACGATGAAAATTGCTGCCGGCAGCGCGCCTAGAGCCGGATCCGATCAGGTCGAATCGACCTGATCGGTGAATCCGTCTCTAATATTTGATAGAGAACGCGTTATCCGATCAGGTTGCATCGCAACCTGATCGGCGCGTGCTCTCGGCGGCGCAGTCAGGGCATAGAATTCAGTGACATGGTTGCATGCCAGACAGAGGCAGGAGCCTTCCTGGGGAGCGCCGGCATAGGCATCCGGCCATTGCGTCGGGCCAGTCTGCACATGGTGGCGGACCGTCACACCCGCTTCCTGCAACCGCGTTGCATAGTGCGCGGCTTCGTCCCGCAGCGGATCATCCTGCGACGAGATCAGGAGCGCAGGTGCGAGGCCCGCCAGCCGCGAGGCGTTGAGCGGAGCCGCGTAAGGGTGAGCCGCCTTGTCCGGCGTGCCGAGATAATCGGTCCAGCCATCGGCCCAGCGGCAGCCGACCGGACCAGCCTCGGCCGTCCGCAGCGAATAGGTGCCGAGGCAGGCATCGAGCATCGGCGAAAACAGGATCTGGCCGGCAAGCTCCGGTCCGCGACGATCACGCGCCATCAAGGCAAGCGCAGCTGCAAGGTTGCCGCCGGCTTCCTCGCCCGCCACATAGAGCGGCGCATGTTTCGAGGCCCAGCGGGCACGGCCCTTGGCGAGCGTCTGGAGCGCGGCATAGGCGGCCTCGAGCGCCTCGGGAAAGCGGTGGCCAGGCGCCAGCGGATAATCGATCGACATGACGATAGCCCCGGCCTCGGCCAGCGCCGTCGCAACCGCCTCGCCTTCCGCCAGCGAACCGCTGCTGAAGGAACCGCCATGGAGATGCAGGACAAGCCCGGCCTCGGGCTCGATCTCGGCCGGGGCATAGAGCCGGGCGGCGAGCGAGCCCTGCGCAGCCGCAATCGTCTCCTGCCGCCAGAAGACGGCGCGCCGGGTACGAAGTTGCGGAAGGGGCGAAATGGACATGGGGCGGCCAATTGGTGTTGCAGTGCAGCGTGATTTAAGTGATGCTCGTGGAGCAATAAATGGCATATTTGCTCATTCATTATTTCCACAGGGAAACAATGACTGAGCGGCCTGGGAGAATGGGATGGACCAGCTCAACGCCATGCGCGCCTTCGTCCGGGTCGTCGAGGCCGGCACCTTCACGCGCGCCGCCGATCTGCTCGACATGCCCAAGCCCACCGTGACGAAACAGATCCAGCAATTGGAGGCGCATCTGCGCGCCAAGCTGCTCAACCGCACGACCCGGCGCGTGACCGTGACGATGGACGGAGCCGCCTATTACGAGCGCGCCCTGCGCGTGCTGAGCGAGATCGACGAACTCGATTCCAGCATGGCGCTGTCGCAGGCCCGGCCGAGCGGGCGGCTGCGCGTGGATTGCAGCACCTCGCTGGCGATGGCGGTGCTGATACCCGCATTGCCCGGCTTCCATGCGCGCTATCCGGAGATCCAGCTCGATCTCGGCCTGAGCGACCGCCCGGCCGACCTCGTCGCCGAAAATCTCGACTGCGCCATCCGCGCCGGCGAGATCCAGGATCAGAGCCTGATCGCGCGGCGCATCGGAGAGATGTACCTGATCACCTGCGCCGCGCCCGACTACATCGCCCGCCACGGCACTCCACACCATCCCAGCGAGCTCGAGGCCGACCACTACATCGTCGGCTACCGCTCCGCCGGCACCAGCCGCACCGTGCCCTTCACCTATGTCGACGCCAAGGAGAGCATCGAGGTCCGGGGGCGCTATATCGTTTCGCTCAACGAGGGCGCCGGCTACGTCGCCTCGGCGGTGGCGGGGCTCGGAATCATCCAGGCGCCGAGCTTCATGGTGCAGGAGCATGTTACCGCAGGGCGGCTCGTGCCGCTGCTCTCGGGCTGGTGCTCGGCGCCGAAGCCCCTGCACATCGTCTATCCGCCGAACCGCCATCTCAGCAACAAGGTGCGCGTCTTCGTCGACTGGCTGGCCGAGCTTTTCGGCAAGAACGACCTGATCCAGCGCAAATCCAGCCTGCCGCATAGCGAGGCCTGCGCGGCCGGTTAGCCGAATACGATCTTCGGTCTGATGCTCCAGCTAAAAGGTCTCGGCCCATGGCCTGAGATCGACCTCCATCGTCCAGGCATTCCTCGGCTGGCGCAGCACATCGAGATAGCTCTGCGCGATAGCGTCAGGATCGAGCGTATTGTCGGAGGCGTCCGGCCGCTTGGCGCTGCGCACGCCGCCATCGATGACGAAATGCGCGACATGGATGCCTTTCGGCCCAAGCTCGCGCGCCGCGCTCTGGGCAAGGCCGCGCAGGGCGAATTTGCCCATGGCGAAGGGTGCCGAGCGGGCAAAGCCCTTGACGCCGGCCGTGGCGCCGGTGAGCAGGATCGCGCCCCGCTCCTGCGGCAACATCCGCCGCGCCGCCTGCTGCACGACCAGGAAGGCGCCGAAGGCGTTGACCGATAGCGATTGCGCCACCGTCGCCGGATCAAGCTCGGTGAGCGGCCCGCGCACGGCCATGCTGGCATTGTAGATCACGATATCGGGCTCGCCGAGCCTGGCCTCAACCTCGTCGAAAAGCCGCGCGACGCCGACCGGATCCGAAGCGTCGGCCGCGAAGACCGATGCGCCGGTCTCCGCCGCCAATGGCGCGAGCTTCTCGATATGGCGCGCGGCCAGCGCGACCTGCACGCCGCTGGCCGACAGCTTGCGGGCGAGCGAGGCGCTGATGCCGGGGCCGGCCCCGACGATCAGCGCGGTACGATAGGGAAAGGCCGTCATGGGCTGGCTCCTGCGACAGGTTCGGTGGGATCAGGCCGCGACGGGCTTCAGGCGCGGCATCGCCGTGCCACGCAGCGTCACCACGAAGGCGGCAGCAAACAGGCAAAGCGCCCCGGCGATGAAGAAGGCCGGCAGATAGCTCTCATAGACCGTCCGGCTGAAGCCTGCGCCATAGGCGGCGAAGGCCGCACCGATCTGGTGCCCGGCAAAAATCCAGCCGAAGACGAGATTGGACTTCTCGCCGAAGCGATCGGCCGCGATCTTGATCGTCGGCGGCACGGTCGCGACCCAGTCCAGCCCATAGAAGACGGCAAAGAGCGACAAGCCGTAGAAGGAGAAATCGGTGAAGGGCAGATAGAGCAGCGAAAGCCCGCGCAGGCCATAATACCAGAACAGCAGCCAGCGGCTGTCATAGCGGTCCGAGAGCCAGCCCGAACCGACCGTGCCGATGAAATCGAAGATGCCGATCATCGCGAGCACGCCGGCCGCCGTCACCGCCGCCATGCCGTAGTCCCCGCACAGCGAGACGAAATGGGTCTGGACGAGACCATTGGTGCTGGCCCCGCAGACGAAGAAGGTGCCGAACAGAACCCAGAAGGTGTGCGTGCGCGAAGCGTCCTTGAGCGCAACTAGCGGCGACATCAGCATGGCGCCGAAACTCGCAGCCTGAGCCGGGGCCGGCACGAGCGCGTCGGCGCCATAAGGGGCGAGCCCGATATCGGAGGGACGATCGCGCATCAAGGCGAGCACGGCGACGACCGCGACGACCAGCATGGCCAGGACGAAGACGAGCGCACTACGCCAGCCGACCTGCTCGGTCAGGCTCGCGAGCAATGGCAGGAAGACGAGCTGGCCCGTCGCCGTGCTCGCCGTCAGCAGGCCAAGCACGAGGCCCCGCCGATGCGAGAACCAGCGCGTCGCGACCGTCGCGCCGAGCACCATGGCGGTGAGCCCGGTGCCGAGGCCGACGACGATGCCCCAGAGCAGCACAAGATGCCAAAGCTGCGTCATGAAGAAGGAGCCGAGGATGCCGCTGCCGATCAGAGTGAGCGCAACGGTCGCGACCCTGCGCACGCCGAAGCGGTTCATGAAGGCCGCCGCAAATGGCCCCATCAAGCCAAACAGCATCAGGCGGACCGCCAGGGCCGAGGAGATGTCGGAGGTCGCCCAGCCGAATTCGCGCTGCAGCGGGGTGATCAATACGCCGGGAGCGCCAACCGCGCCGGCCGTCACCAGCATGGTCAGGAAGGTCACGGCGGCGACGACCCAGCCGTAATGGATTCCGCGTCGCGCCAGCAGCCTCGCGAGCGCCGAGGTCGGGGTCAAACTATCGGCGAAGGACGCCATGGCAGTCTCCTGTTGTGGGTATCTACCCGCAAATTGTCGAGAAAATCAGATCCGATTCAGGATCTCGCGTAGTTCCTGCGTGGCCTTGACGCCCATTCGCGCTTCCAGGGCCGCCTGCGCCGTCTCCCAAAGCGGCGCGGCCTCCTGCAGAACCCGACGCCCCGCCTCGGTCAGCGTCACCGTCGCCTCACGCCGATCCTTGCCGCTGCCGAGCTTCACCAGGCCCATCCGCTCGAGCACGCGGACATTGCGCCCGATCGTCGAGCGATCGAGCTCCATCCGCCGGCCGAGCTCGGTCAGGATGACGGGCTCCAGACGCGCGATCGAGCGCAGCAAGCTGAACTGGGCGATGTTGATGCCCAAGGGCGCCATCGCCTCGTCGTAGAACGCCGCCATCCGCCGGGTGGCGGATCTCAGGACGGTGCAATAGCAATCAATGCTCATGATGCGGGTATATGCCCCTACCATGAGCGAGGCAAGTCCCCGCGAAGCTGGAGCGGCCCTGCAGCACGCGCATATTGCGGCTGCGAGGGTCTCAGCTCAAAAGATGAATTCGTCCAGCGCATCCGCAGGCGCGGCCGCGACGGAGGGCGCCGCTTCCTGATCGGGAATGCCGCACTCAGCCATCACCGCCTTATGGATCGCGCGCTCGGCAGCCATGGTGTAGCTCGGCCAGACATGCTGCTGGAACAGGTCGCGCAGGCAAGCCACCACCCCCTGATCAAGCTCCTCACCCGTCGTGGAACGGCCGAGCTCGTCGGCCGCGGAGGCAATCAGATCACTCATCGCCCCAGTGTTGGAGAAGGACAGCCTCGCCTCGGCAAGAACGCTACAGAAGCCGCTGCCTTCCCGCGCCAACTGATCGAGCGTCGCGCCAAGACGATCACCCGTCTGGCGCATGGCGGAAAGCGAACCGCGCATCGCCTGGTCGAGCGCGGCGAAATGAGCGGCATCGAGCCTGCCATCGCATTTGAGGCCGGCGGCGGCCGCCTGCATCTGCGCAAAGGTCGGCGCCAGGCGATCCGCGTCGCCGGCGATCTGATCGGCGGCGAGTTTCAGCTCCTGGGCGATGACGACGAGGCTGCGCCCACCCGTGCCGATACGGGCCGCGCGCAGGCCCGCATTCATGCCGATCAGCACGATGCTGGTCACGGTGTCGGCCAGATTGGCGACCGTCTGCTGGCAGGTGTCGAGCACCGTCGCGAGGACCTCCGTGACGCGATCGACCCCGGACCGCGCCCGATCGCATTTGCCGAGCAGATCAGAGGCCTGCGCCAGATCGGCCTCGAGATCGGTGAGGAAGGAGGCTGAGCTGGCACCGTCTCCCTGATACAGCGAGCGCACGAGGTCGAGCAGACCTCCCGTGTCGCCGGCGAGCAGCGCCAGCGCCGCCTCGATCGCCTCGGCATCGCCGCCGAGCGTGGCCGCGCTCTCCTGAAGCTGAGCCGATTGCAGTCGGCGCAGCGTCAGAATGCCCGCCTGTCTTTCGCCTTCGCTCAATCCGGCGCCGGCACCGGTCCCTTCCCTGAGCGTTCCGACCAGCCGCAGCCCCGCAAGCGCGTGCTCAAGCCGCTGCCTGATGCTGTCGCCCGATTGCAAGGCGATGATCGCGCCACCGGCGGCGGCCGCGATCCTGCCGGAATGGGTCGCGGCATCATGCGTCAGCGCGACGCTGCGCTGCTGGCGCTCCGCCACGACGGCCAGCGTCTGCTCCAGATTCGTGGCCAGGTCCGAGAGAGCGTGGCCGTAACGTCCGTCGAAATCGCGCTGCGCCGCAAGCGCTGCGCCGAGCAGGCCGCTCAGGCGCTCATAATCGCGGGCACAAGCCTGGATGGTGCGCTGCGCCTGCGTCGTCAAGGTCATGATCTCGCTGGTGAAGTCACCGAAATCGCGCCCCGCGGCCTGTATCGAAACGGCCTCGATCCGGGCGCTGCGGGCGAGGATGGTGATCAGGCGCATATGGTCGAGCAGGCGATCCAGCGCCTGGGAGGCCGCGTTGCCATGCTTCGCCAGCTCCCGCAGCGTCGCCGTCTCGCCCTGGAGACCATCATTGATCGCTCGCAACTCGCCGGCGAGCCCGGCCAGGGCCGCGCCGGCTTGGGCGATCTCGCTGCCGGCCAATTCGCTCGACAAGGTCGACAGCCGCTCCTTCAAGGTCTCGAACAGGCTGAGGCCCTCGCCGAGCTGCCGGCCAGCCGTGGCGAAGGTGAGATCGATCTCGCGCGCGCTCCCTTCCAGCGAATGGATCAGCATCGGCAGCACCGCATCCCCCTCAAGCATCACACCCCCACGCATCCCGATGCCGACCTCAAGCGCTTCGCGCATTTCTCACGCCCCCGCCAAAGTCGCATGCGGCCAAGCCATGATCTCCTGCGGCACGCGCGCAAGCTTGACGATGCGCTCCGCCGCGCCGAGCTCTATCGCTTCCTTGGGCATGCCGAAGACCACACAGCTCTCCTCATCCTGCGCCAAGGTCCTGGCGCCGGCCTTGCGCATCTCGAGCAGGCCTCGGGCGCCGTCATCACCCATGCCGGTCATGATCAGGCCGAGCGCGTTGGCGCCGGCATATTGCGCCGCCGAGCGGAACAGCACGTCGACGGAGGGACGGTGGCGCGAGACATGCGGGCCGTCCTTGATGGCGATGCGATATTGCGTGCCGGAGCGCTGCAGCAGCATGTGGTGGTTGCCCGGTGCGATCAGGACGCGGCCGGTGGAGAGCTCATCGCCATCCTCGGCTTCCTTGATCTCCATCGCGCAGATGCCGTTCAGGCGCTTGGCGAAGGCGGCCGTGAACTTCTCGGGCATGTGCTGGACGATGGCGATGCCGGGGCAGAGGGCGGGCAGCGCCTGCAGCACCTCGCGCAGAGTCTCGGTGCCCCCGGTCGAGATGCCGATGCAGACGATGCGGTCGGTCGCATGCCGGACACGGCCCGGCACCGGCGGCGGCATGATGACATCCGCGGTCAGCTTCTTCTCGACGGGAACGCGCGCCTCGCGCAGCCGCACACGCGCCTGCGCCGCCGCCCGAACGGCATGGCGCAACCGGTCGGCGGTCTCCATCAAGGCGTTGCGCGTGTCGATGCGCGGCTTGGGCAGGACATCGACCGCACCGGCTTCAAGCGCATCGAACAGCGCCTTGGAACCGGCCTCGGTCAAGGTGGAGCAGATGATCACGGGGATCGGCCGCTGCGCCATGATCTTGCGCAGGAAGGTGAGCCCGTCCATGCCCGGCATCTCGATATCGAGGATCATGACGTCGGGCAGCTCGGTCTGCAGGCGGCGCGCGGCGGCGAAAGCGTCGGCCGCCGTCCCCATCACCTCGATGCCGGGGTCTTCGCTCAGGATCGTACTGAGGACCTGGCGCACGGAGGCGGAATCATCGACGATGAGGACGCGGATGGGCTTGCGGGTCATGCCGCCGACCTCCCGAGCGCTGCCGGGTAGGCCTGATAGATGGTCGGCACGACCGATCTCAATCCGGCGATGCCGCCGCCGGCCATCGATTCCGAATGGCCCAGCATCAGATAGCCCCCCGGCCGCAGATGCGAGACGAGGCGCGCCAGCACGGCGGCCTGCGTCGGTTTGTCGAAATAGATCAGCACATTGCGGCAGAGGATCACATCGACGTCGCGGTCGAACGGGTAGCTGTCGTCCATCAGGTTCAGATGCTCGAAGCGGACCCGCCGGCGCAGTTCCGGCGCAACCCTGACCAGATCCAGATGCGTATCCTTCGAGCGCATCAGATAGCGCTGCTGCATGGGCGCTGGCACCGGCGCTACGAAGGGACGCGGATAGATCGCGGCCCGGGCCTCACGCAGCACTTCGGTCGAGATGTCGGTTCCCAGGATCGAGAAGCGCAGCTCCTTGCCGGCCTTTGCCCGGCCGGCATTGACGAGGTCCTGCAACACCATGGCGGCGGTATAGGCCTCGGCCCCGGACGAGCAGGCGGCGCTCCAGAGCTTGAGGTTCAATGGACCGGGTCCCTGGCGCTGGGCGAGCTGGGGCACGGCGACATCGCGCAGAAACTCGAAATGGCTCGGCTCGCGAAAGAAGTCGGTCTTGTTGGTGGTGACGCAATCGATCAGCTGGACCAGCTCGCCATCGAGGCCGCCATGCTCGAACAGATGCGCGCCATAGGCCGCCAGGCCCGAGAGCCCCAACGCCCGCACGCGCTTGCGCAGCCGCCCCTCCACCATGGTGCGCTTGGTCTGGGGCAGCTTGATGCCGACGCGCGTCTCGATGACCGCTACGATCGCCGCGAAATGCCTGTCGGTCAGATGATCATAGGTTTCCGGCGTGGCGGGCTTCATCGTGTCAAGCCGCGCTCTCGGTGGCCAGGCCGGCAAGCACCGGCAGGTCGTCCGATTCCATCAGGCGCTCGAGGTCGAACACGACGATGAAGGCCTCGCCCTTGCGACCGATGCCGGCGATGTAGTTCGACTGCCAGCGGCCGCCGACATCGGGAGCCGCCTCAGTATGGTCGTCATCGAGCCCTGTAACCTCGAAGACGCGGTCGGCGACGAAGCCGACGCCCAGCGTGCGGCCCTTGACCGGCACGTCGAGGATGATGATCCGGGTGGCGTCTGTCGGCTCCATGCGAGGCAAGCCGAGCTTGGTGCGCAGATCGACGATCGGATAGCCGGTGCCGCGGACATCGATCATGCCGAGCAGGAAACTCGGCGCGTGCGGCAGCTTCGAGACCGGGCGCATGTCGAGGATTTCCCGGACATTGCGAATATCGATGCCGAACAGCTCCTGGTCGATGCCGAGCGTCAGATATTGGGCGGTGTCAGCCATGATGGCCTCGCGATGATGCAGGGGAAGGCAGCAGGCCAGACGGCCCGACCGGGCGACCCGGCCCCGCCGGAGAGCGGAGCCGGGCCATCCGATCAGGTGCGGTGAAAGGCGGCGTCGTGCTGGTCCTCGCCGCCATCCATCTCGAAGGTGAAGCCACCATTGGCGATCTTCCTGGACGGGCGGGCGGGCACGGCTGCGGCCGCAGCCTTCTTGGGCCGAAGCGCCGCCGCCATGGTCGAGGCCTTGCCGCGCAATTGCTTGACCGCCCTGTCGACGACGACCGGCTTGCCGGCCGCATCTCCCGCCAGCCGGAAGAAGGCGATTGTGGTCTGGAGCTGCTCGGCCTGGGCTGCGAGCTCCTCGGAGGTGGCCGAGACCTGCTCGGAGGCCGCCGCATTCTGCTGCGTGACCTTGTCGAGCTGCTGGATCGCCTGATTGATCTGGGTCGAGCCGACATCCTGCTCGCGGCAGGCGGCTGTGATCTCCTCGACCAGCTCGGCGGTCTTCTTGATGTCGGGCACCAGCTTGGCCAGCATCGAGCCCGCCTCCTGCGCCACCTTCACCGTATCGGTCGAGAGTGTGCCGATCTCGGCGGCCGCCGCCTGGCTGCGCTCGGCCAGCTTACGCACCTCGGAGGCCACCACCGCGAAGCCCTTGCCGTGCTCGCCGGCGCGCGCCGCCTCCACCGCCGCGTTCAGCGCCAGCAGATCGGTCTGGCGTGCGATCTCCTGCACGATCGTGATCTTGGCCGCGATCGTCTGCATCGCATCCACCGCGCGGCCCACCGCAATGCCGCTCGCCTCGGCGTCCTTGGCCGACTGCGCCGCGATCTTCTCCGTCGTCGAGGCGTTCTCGGCGTTCTGCTTCACATTCGCCGCCATCTCCTCCATCGAGGACGAAGCCTCCTCCGTCGAGGACGCCTGCTCAGTCGAGCCTTGCGACAATTGCTCCGCGCTCGCAGACAGCTCCTGCGAACCAGAGGACATGTTCTCGGCGGCTCCGGTCACCTGGCCGACGACCTCGCGCAGCTTGACCACCATGTTCTCGAGCGCGATGCCGAGCGTGTCCTTCTCCGATAGCGGCTTGGCTTCAACAGTCAGATCGCCATTGGCGATCGAGTCCGCGACAGCGGCCGTCGCGTTGAGATTGGCGGTCATGCTGTTGAGCGCGGTGACGAGATCGCCGATCTCATCCTTGCTCTTGACCGCGATGGTCTGGCTGAGATCGCCGATCGCCACGGCATTGGCCAGGCCAACCGCGCTCGACAGGCCGCGGCTGATGCTGAGCGCGATCCAGCTCGCGGCTGTGACCGCAATGAGAAGCGAGGCAAGCACGATCGAGATCAGCAGGGTCTTGGCGAAGGCGGCAGCTTCCGCAGCGGCGACCGCAGCCGAATCCGCCGATTTCGCAACGAACGCGCCATAGCTGTCCAGCGCCGCGGTGAGTTCGGTCGCTGTGGCGGCGCCGACCGTTGTCGTCGAATTGGTGGCCTTGATGGTGCCGGCCTCGGCAGCGATCGCGACCGTACGCAAGGCCGACGTGATGCCCTTGTCGTAAGCCGCCAGCATGGGGCCGGTCGTCACGCCAAACCGAGCCAGATCCTCGGCCGCCTTGGCAAGGCTCGCACGTACGGTCCGCGCCTGCTCCTCGACAGTCTTCTGCTGCTGTTCGACCTCGGCAACGGTCGGCAAATTGAACGTGAGAGCCGCCGAACGCGTCAGGCGCAGCCATTCGAGGCGCACGTTCTGGAAAGCCAGAGCCGCGCGCAGCAGCTCCGGCGCCGCATCCGGCTTCGTCGCTTCCGCGATCGCCGGAGCGGTGGTCGCGGTGACGGCCTGAATCAACGGCATCGTCTCGGTCTGCCAGGCTTCGGTGGCGCGGTTGCTGGAATTCAGCTTGGCGTTCTTGAGCGTCTCATCCTGCACAGCCGCGAAACGATTGGCCTTGTCCGTGATCTGCGCGAGATATTTCCTGCCCTCCTCGCTCGCGACACGGAAGAGTTCGTCCTTCTGCGTCATGGCCGCGTTGCGGCGCTCCACCGCCCTCGCGGCGGCGCTCTCGGTGTCCTTGTCGGTCGCAGCGAGAACCGCATTCTTTTCGGATCTGATCGATACGTTGAAAGCATCCGAGATATTTCCGATCGCATCGATCCGCTTCGTCCAGGTGACGAGCGTGCCCTGCGTTTCGGTCATCTCGGACAGTTTTTGGTAGGATAATCCGCCAGCCGCCATCGAGAGGGCGATCACGACGCCGAAGGCCCCAGCTAGTTTGGTCTTGATGGTCATACGCATGGCGGAGCTCATGAAGAGAGGAAAATCGCGAAGGGGTTGCTAGGCGACGGCGGTCGGCGTCTAGGTCGCGACGCCCCAGCCAAGCCGGAGCGTCGCGGATCAGTTAGGAGGCGCGGCGGAACTGGGCGTCCTGAGCATCCTCGGTATGGTCGAGGTCGAAGGCGAACCCGCCTCCAGTCGTCATCTTGTTCGAGCGGGCGGGAGCCGGCTTCGGCGCCGCCTTCTTGGGCGAGCCGGCGCGAGCCATCTGCGCCGCCTTGGCCTTGAGCTGCCCGACAGCGCGGTCGACCTCCTTGCCGCCTTGCTCGATGCGGAAGAAGGCGATTGTGGTCTGGAGCTGCTCTGCCTGGGCTGCGAGCTCCTCGGAGGTGGCAGAGACCTGCTCGGAGGCCGCCGCATTCTGCTGCGTGACCTTGTCGAGCTGCTGGATCGCCTGGTTGATCTGGGTCGAGCCGACATCCTGCTCGCGGCAGGCGGCCGTGATCTCCTCGACCAGCTCGGCGGTCTTCTTGATGTCGGGCACCAGCTTGGCCAGCATCGAGCCCGCCTCCTGCGCCACCTTCACCGTATCCACCGAGAGCGTGCCGATCTCGGCGGCCGCAGCCTGGCTGCGCTCGGCCAGCTTGCGCACCTCGGAGGCCACCACCGCGAAGCCCTTGCCGTGCTCGCCGGCACGCGCCGCCTCGACCGCCGCGTTCAGCGCCAGCAGATCGGTCTGGCGTGCGATCTCCTGCACGATGTTGATCTTGGCCGCGATCGTCTGCATCGCCTCGACCGCCTTGCCGACTGCAATGCCCGAGGCTTCCGCATCCTTGGCCGATTGGCCGGCCATCTTCTCCGTCGTCGAGGCATTCTCGGCGTTCTGCTTCACATTCGCCGCCATCTCCTCCATCGAGGAGGACGCCTCCTCCGTCGAGGACGCCTGCTCCGTCGAGCCTTGCGACAATTGCTCGGCGCTCGCCGACAGCTCCTGCGACCCAGCCGACACGTTCTCGGCAGCCTGGATGGCGTCGCCCACAACCTGGCGGAGCTTTTCGACGGTGCCGTTCAGCGCCGCCATCAGATCGCCGACCTCGTCATTGGTGCTGGGCGTCACCGTGCGGGTCAGGTCGCCGGCCGCGACGGCGTTGGCCAGGGATACCGCGCTAGAGAGACCGCGGCTGATGCTGATGGCGATCCATGCCGCGGCGATGAGGGCGATCAGCAGGGAAGCCGCAACAGTGCCGATTAGCAGCGAGCGGGCCAGTGCGGCCTCCTGCCGGGCACTCTCCGCAAGCGAATCCATCTGCGTTATCGTCAGCTTCTGATAGTTCTCAAGAGCTTCGATCGTTTCGTTGAACGCCGCCCGACCTTCGCCGCTGGCGATGCCGATGACCTTGGCGTTGCTGGCGTCCCTCATCAGCGGCGCAGCCTGATCGACGGCCTTCAGATAGCGATCGAGTTCGCCGGCCATCGCGCCGGCGGGAATACCGGCCGAAGCGAGCTTGTCCTTCAGCTCGTTCCCGACGAGCTTGATCGAACGGGATGCGGTGGTGATGTCCTGAAAGGCCGTGTCAGCCTCTGCGGCAGTAGCCGCATCGAGTCCTGCGGGCATCGCCTGTGCAATGCGCAGCATCTCAATCTTGACGTTCTGGAGGCTTGCGTTCGCCAGCGGCGCCTCGGCGCCGTTTGTTCGGGCGATTTCAGCCGTGACTCCCTCGAAGATGCTCGACAGGGCCTTGGAAGCCGGCAGGGCACCCGATTTCCAGAGCTCTGAAGCGCGATGGCCGGAGCCCTCTGCCAACAGCTTGGCGACCTGATCATCAAGGTCTGCAGCCTTGCTCAACTTGACTGTTACGGTATCGAGGAGACGCTTGCCTTGCTCGCTGGCGACCGCATACAGTTCATCGCGCAACGTGGCCACGGTCTGGCGGCGCGTAACCATCGCGCGCTGGTTGTCGACAAGCTCCTTTTCGGTCGTGGCAAGACGCATGCGGGTCAGCGCCCGCTGAGATCCTTGTATTGCATCGACCGCGTCGGAGGCCTTGCGTGTACGCTGGGATTGCTCGACCAAGCGCTCCTGTGTTGCCGTCATCGAATTCAATCGCGTATAGCCGATTCCACCTGTGAGCATCGTCAGAGCGATGATGACGCCGAAGGTCGAACCCAATTTCGCCTTGATCGAGAAACGCATCGTAAGCCCCCAAATGGAGAAAAATGCTCAGCCCAGGATGCGGGCCATGTCGGGAACGATGACGAATTCGTCGTTCCACTTGGTGATGAAGCGGATGAAGTCCGGGCGCCATTGGCTGCCCAGGCGCGGCGTCTGCTGGGCGTGTTTCGTCGAGACCTCGGTGACCTCGTAGACCTTGTCGGCAAGCAGCCCGAGCGTGACCGGGTCGCCGTCAATCTCGACCTCGACGACGACGATGCGGGTGTCGGGCGTCTGGGAAGTCCTGGTCATGCCGAAGCGGATGCGCAGATCGGCGAGCGGGATGACGTTGCCGCGCACATTGATCAGCGCGGGCAGGAAGGAGCGGGCGCCGGCGACGCGCGTCACCGGAACCGGATCGATGATCTCGCGGACCATGTCGGTCTCGACGGCGAAGATCTCGTTGCCCAGGCCCACCATCAGCACCTGCAGGCGGGTCTCGATCGCAGGTGTCGGACCTGTGGCCGGGGTCGCTTGACTCTGAACCTGTTGCATCACGCGGCCTCCGGCGTTCTGTCGCTCTCGGCGCGGCCCTGGCCGAGCATCACGAGCTGGGCGACGTCGAGGATAAGGGCTGCCGAGCCATCGCCGAGGATGGTGGCGCCGGAAAACATCGTGACGTCGGCATGGAGCTTGGAGAGAGACTTGATCACCGTCTGATGGCTGCCGATGATCTGATCGACGACGAAGCCGATGCGGGTGTCGCCCATCATGGTGATGATGATCTTCTGGTGCGGATCGGCCTCGCCCTCAGCCTCGAAGAGATCGCGCAGGCGCAGGAAGGGCACGAGATCGCCGCGCACATTGAGGAAGCTGCGTCCCTTGGAACGGGCCTCGATCGCCGGCGTCAGCTCGACGCATTCCTCCACCGCCGAGAGCGGGATGATGTAGCGCCCCTCGCCGACGCGGATCAGCAGGCCCTCGATGATGGCCAGCGTCAGCGGCAGACGCAGCGTCACGCTCGAGCCGTGGCCGGGAATCGTGGTGAGGTCGATCGTGCCGCGCATGGCCTCGATCGTGCGTTTGACCACATCCATGCCGACGCCGCGGCCCGACAGCGCCGAGATCGTCTTGGCCGTCGAAAAACCCGGATGGAACAGGAACTGGTGGATCTCGTGCTCGCTCAGGGGCGCGCCCGGCTGGATCAGCCCCTGCTCCTCCGCCTTGGCGCGGATGCGCGCGGTGTCCAGGCCCGCCCCGTCATCCTGTACCGTGACGAGCACCTGCGCGCCGACATAACGCGCGGCAAGCTCGATGCGCCCGGTCACCGACTTGTTCGTGCCTGCACGCCGCTCGGCGCTCTCGATGCCGTGGTCGATCGCATTGCGAATGAGATGGACGAGAGGGTCGGCAAGGCGCTCGATCATGGTCTTGTCGAGCTCGGTATCCTCGCCGATCGTGACGAAATCCACCGGCTTGCCGAGATCACGCGAGAGGTCGTGGACAAGGCGGCGGAAGCGGCCGAAGAGCGAGCCCATCGGCACCATGCGCACGCCCATGGTCGTGTCGCGCAGGCCCGACGCCAAGCGCTCGATTTCCTCGGCGATCGCCTTGATGGCAAGGTCCGTGCCGGCATGGGCAAGCTGGCTGAGCCGTGCCTGGGCAATGACGAGTTCGCCGACGCGGTCCATCAACTCGTCGAGGCGCTCGGCCTGGACACGGACCGTCGAGCTCTTGTCCTCGGCGCGACGATTGAACTCGATCTTTTCTTGAACCGGACGCTCGACAGCGACAGGCGCCACCTCGTCGGCAGGCTCGCGCCGCACGGGTGCGATGGCGGCCGGCATCGACATGTCGAGCGGCGCCATTTCCGGCGCGGGCAGATCCAGTGCCGAGATGGTGAGCTTCATCTCGTCGCGCACGAACATGAAGACATCCTCGATCTCGTCCTTCCCGCAGGCGCTGTGCAGCGTGACGGTCCAGGCGATCAGGCAAGCCTCGGGATCAAGCGCGGCCAGCTCGGGAACCGCATCGAGATTGGCCTGCACGCTGCAGGGACCGAGTGCGCGCAGATCGTCGAGAAGAACGAGCGGATTGGTGCCGTTGCGCAGGATTTCGGGCTCGAAGGCGATCTCGATCAGCCAAGCGGTCGGCGTGGGCGCCGCTTCGCATCCGACATCAGTAACCGGCTTATTGTCTGCCGCGGCGGCAGGCCCGCCAATCAGGCGCTGCAATTCCTCGACAATCGCCTCGCCGATGATCGGATCGGTCGAATCCGGATCGTCGATCAGGGTGCGGATATAATCTTTGGCCGCGAGCGAGACGGTGACGATGTCGCGGTCGGCGTCGATCTTGCCCTTGCGAATGAGGTCGAAGGCCGTCTCAAAATCATGGGTGAAGGCCGCGACCCTGTCGAAGCCGAACATCGCGCCCGACCCCTTGATCGTATGCAGCGCCCGGAAGGCGGCGTCGATCAGATCGCGGTCCTGCGGCGTCTGGCCGAGATCGAGCAGCACGGTTTCCAGGCTGTCGAGCAACTCGGCCGCTTCCTGACGGAAGGTCTCGGTCGGATCGAGTTCCATCATGTGCGCACCAGCTTTGCGACGACGGCAAGCAACTGCTCGGGCTTGAACGGCTTGGTGATCCAGCCGGTCGCACCGGCGGCCTTGGCCTCCTGCTTGACGGCATCGTCAGATTCCGTGGTCAGGAAAACGATCGGCACGCCCATGAAGGAGGGCAGTGCGCGCAGGCCCCGGATCATCGCCATGCCGTTCATCACCGGCATGTTCAGATCGGTGATCACAAGGTCGAAGCTCTGCGTCTTGGCCTTGGCAAGCCCTTCCGAGCCGTCGCCGGCCTCGACCACATTATGGCCGGCCGGACCAAGCACGAGCTTGATCATCTGCCTTACGCTGGGGGAATCATCGACGGTGAGAATCGTCGCCATGGCAATCAGACCTCGCTGATGAGAATGCGGTCGGCGGAAGGCGACAGGGCAAGGCCAGCCCGCGCCAGCGTGGTGCTCAGGACCTCCGGCACACCCTCCAGCCGCAGGAGGCGCCCGGATTCAGCCGCCGTCTTGCTGGCCGAGACCAGGAGTTGGACGGCAGCGATGTCGCAAGCTGTGATCGCGGAGCAATCGATGACGAGATCGCCGCTCGATTTGAAGGCGGCGACCACTTCAACATGGAAAGGCCTGATCGAGCGCAAGGAGCAGTCGACTGGCATATTCACCGCTGGCATGAACACTCACTTTCCGTTGAGTCACATCGCCACGAGACAAAGCGATATACCCAACCACGCAACACTACTTACTTCCTCAAGCTTGCGCACAGAGGACCGCAACCCGAGCACTAAACCCGCGGAATTATTTGAAGCTTAACGACCAATTACCGCTGACTATTCTCGGTTAATCCTGATTGATGTATTAACCTCGAATCTTATCTTGCGCCGATCGTCACAACCCTGCGTCCAGCGAATCCGGCTTGCGCCGGACGTAAATCGACTGCATGATTCGTAATATTGACCGTCGTACTTCTTCAGAAGGTTCGGTCAACGGAAGTGGGACATGGGGCATTCAGCATCGAGCCCGCCGGAATCCAGATCCGGCGGCGGTTACGGCTACACTCACGCGCTATCCAAGACTTGCGCGCGATCCAAGACCGGTCGAGCGGGGCCGCTTTCGTGGCTTGCCGTCTCCCTCGTCTGTCTCGCGGAGCGCGCCGATGTCGGCTGACTATCATAAAGGCGCGGTTCATCCGGCTCGCACGCGGCATTTCGTGGCGCACGACATTGACGAGGCGATCGAGCATTTCGCAGCCTGCGGTTTCAGGCTCGCGCTTCAACCACTGGGCGCCCGCTCGGGACGAATCGAGTTCAACGCGATCAGCCGGGCCTGCGACGGCATGTTCTTTTTCCGCACGAGCTTCGAGGAGCCGGTGGAGATTCGGCACCACGAGGTTTTCGACGGCTTTCAGATCGTGACGCCGCTGAGCGGCTCGACCACGATCATGCTTGGCGATGACAATATCGAATGCGCGCGCTCGGGCTCCATCCTGCTCGACATGCGCGAGGTGAAATCAGCGCGCCGCTCGGCCCGGTCGGAGAACTATTCAATCCAGATCGAGCAGCGCCTGCTGACGCATCGCCTCTTCGAGCTCACCGGCGCGCCGGTCTTGCGCAGGCTGCGCTTCGCGCCGCAATTCGATGCTCGGGACCATGCGTCACAAGCCTTGCGCGCCTTCCTCTCCGCGCTCGATCGAACGATGCTGCTGCCCACGCTCGAGGAGGCACCACACAGCGCCGGCAAGCTCTCGGCGCTGCTGATCGACCTCATTCTCGAGATTCTTCCGCATAATTATCAAGATGCCTTGTCGCGCCACGCGAAGATCATCGTTCCCAAACATGTCAGGCGGGCGATCGACTATATCGAGCGCCATGCCGATGGTTCACTTTCGCTGGAGGAACTCGTCCCCGTCTCCGGTGTCAGCCTGCGAGCTCTGCAATATGGCTTCCAGAAATTCCTTGGCGTCTCGATCTCGGAATATGAGCGCTCGGTGCGCCTGGACCGCGCGCGCCGCGACATCGAGCACAATCCAAGCGAGCGCGTCGCTGTGGTCGCCAAGCGCTGGAATTTCTCGAACTTCACGCGCTTCAACACGCAATTCGAAGCCGCTTTCGGGATCAGCGCCGTCGCCTTGCGCGCCAGCCGCAACCAGCATGCGGAGCAGCACGAAACCGGCGAGTGACGTGGTCGGACCGTCTTAGAGCGTTTTCAAGCGAAATGGACACCGGTTCCCTCGCGACAAACGCGAAGCGTTTGCGCGGAGAAAACGCGTCAAAACAAAGAGCTGGAGCGGTTGAGCGATCCAATCGGATCGGAAACTGCTCTAGCCCATCCAGCCCTTGAGCAGGGCCTGCGCCCAATCCTCGCGGCCATTCGCCTGTGCGCGGCGGGCGGCTGCGGCCCAGTCATAGGCAATCGCCTGGAACGCGACCCCGACCTTGTCATCCTCCACGGTCACAAGCGCGAAACGGGCATGGGGCGAGCCGCTTTCCGAGACATGGGCTGGCGCGTCGGGATCATCATAGGCCGGGCAGCCGACACTGCCCGGGTTGACGATGGTGGCGCCGCTCCCCAGCCGCAGCAGACGCGGCAGATGGCTGTGGGCGCAGAAGATCAGTCGCGAGGCGTTCCCGTCCAGCCTGCCTTCGACCTCCTCCAGGGATGCCGGCAGCAGGCGGCCCGCCACGACGCTCTCGAGCAGATAGGTGTTGTCGTCCTGCGGGCTGGCATGGATGCACAAAGCGCCCGCAACGGACAGGCTGAAGGGCAGCGCAAGCAGCCAATCGCGCGCCTCCTGATCGAGCTGCGACCAGGCATAGGCGTCGGACAAGCCAAGTCCGGCGAGGCTGGGCGCGCCGAGCACCCGGTCGTGATTGCCCCGAACATGGTGGAACCCGCTCTTGCGCAGCAGCGCGACGGACTCGGCCGGCCAGAGCGGGCTCGACGCGCAATCACCGAGATTGACGACCGCATCGAGCTCCAGCCCGGCGAGCCGCTCCATCACGGCCTCCAGGGCCGGGAGGTTGCCGTGAACATCCGCGATGACGCCAAGCCGCATGTCGGGACCAGCCTTTCCCTATCGATGACCGCCCCGATTCGCCCGGGAGCCGTGACAGGCTAATACCTCTCGAAGCTTCCCGCACGAGCGATTCATCCAATCCTGATGCGAGGCTCATGCTATAAGGCCTCATTATGGAATGAGGCGGATGCGCGCACGGCAACTCGAAGTCTTTCGCATGGTGATGCGCTGCGGCACGCTGACCAGCGCAGCCGAGGCGCTCAACGTCTCGCAGCCGGCCTTGAGCCAGATCCTGCTGCACACCGAAGACGAGCTCGGCTTCAAGCTGTTCCTGCGGGTCAAGGGCCGATTGATCCCGACGCCCGAGGCGGAGGAGCTCTACCCGGAAGTCGACCGGCTGTTCAGCGATCTCGAAGGGTTGAGGCAGCGTGCCGGCGACCTGCGCCAGGGCAAATCCGGCGTGGTGCGGCTCGCGGCCTCGGCGCCGCCATCACTCGCGCTGGTGCCGGAAGCCTTGCGCCATTTCCGGGCGGCCCATGCCGATATCCGCATCCTGTCCTATGTCGTGCCGGCCGAGGTGATCGTGGCGATGCTGGATCGCGGCCAGGCCGGCCTCGGCATCGCGATGACCGATCAATCGTTTCCCCTGATCGACACGGAGATCATCGGCCACACCCGGATCGTCTGCGTCCTGCCCTCGGCCCACCCTCTCGCCTCCCGCGAGGCGATCGGCCCAGCCGATCTGCGCGGCGAGACACTGATTTCCTATCGCGCCGAATCCCTTCCCGGGCAGTTGCTGCGCGCGGCGCTGGGGCGCGAGGGCGTTTCCTTCCAGCCGGAGATGGAAATCGACGTCTCGATCATCGCGCTCGCCTTCGTGCAACAGGGGCTCGGCATTGCAATCGTCGACGGGCTTTTGCCCTGGCACAGCTTTCCGGGGCTGGTGACCCGCCCCTTCCGGCCGAATGTCGCCTTGCCGCTTTGCCTGCTGACGAGTTCGCGCCGGCCGCTTTCGCGCAATCACGAATTGCTGCGGACCCATCTGCGCAGCGCCTGCAAAAGCCTCGGCCTCGAACAGCACGAACCCTGATTCCATAAGCCAGGCTTATCCGCCTGTCGCATTTTGCTCTTTGACGGTGCCGCCCCCTGCCCTCAGATTGCCAACTGCATTCTCGCGAGCGGACGGTTTCATGAGCTGGCGTATCGGCGTCGACATCGGCGGCACCTTCATCGACTTCTGCGCAATGGAGACCGGCACCAACCGGTTCGAGACCATCAAGGTCCTGACCACGCCGAACGAGCCCGGCAAGGAGCTGCTTGACGGCCTGAGCCTCCTGCAGGAGCGCCATGGCGTGGCGCCCGAGGAGGTTATCTCCTTCGTCCACGGCACCACGGTCGGCATCAACACCATCATCCAGCGCAAGGGCAGCCGGCTCGCCCTGATCACCACCGCCGGCTTCGAGGACGTGATCGAGCTCGCCCGGCTGCGCATGCCGGAGATGTATTCGCTGTTCTGCGCCAGGCCCGAGCAATTGATCCCGCGCGACCTGATCCATGGCGTCAGGCAGCGCCAGCTCGCCAATGGCGCGGTCGCCGAGGAGCTCGACCGCGCGGCGCTGGCCGATGTCATCGCGACAATCCGCAGCAAGGACGTGGACGGGGTCGTCATCTCCTTCCTGCACGCCTATCGCAATCCCACTCATGAGGCGCAGGCCAAGGCGCTGATCGCAGAACTTGCGCCGGAACTCTTCGTCTTCACCTCCAGCGAGGTCTGGCCGGTGATCCGCGAATATGAGCGCAGCACGACTGCGATCCTGAACGGCTATGTCCATCCGCGCGTCGCGGGCTATCTCGGCGCGCTCGAGGCAGCTCTCGCCTCACGCGGCGTGCCGGCCGGGCCGATGCTGACCAAATCCAATGGCGGGCTGATGAATGCGCAGACCGGCAAGCGCGCCTGCGTCAACATGCTGCTCTCGGGCACGGCATCGGGCGTCATCGGCGCGGCCTATCTCGCCGAACAGGCCGGCATCGCCCATGTGCTGACGCTCGATATCGGCGGCACCAGCGCCGACCTCGCCTTGATCATCGATGGCAAGCCGCAATTCGGCACCGGCGAGACCGTCGGCGACTTCCCGCTCTTCGTGCCCAGCGTCTCCGTCACATCCATCGGCAGCGGCGGCGGCTCGATCGCCTGGGCCGATGCCTTCGGCGTGCTCAAGGTCGGGCCGGAAAGCGCCGGCTCGACGCCGGGCCCGGCCTGCTATGGCCGCGGCGGCACGCGCGCGACCGTCACCGACGCGATGGCCACTTGCGGTTTCCTCGGCCATACGCCGATCGCCTATGACCAGATCGGCATGCGCCGCGACCGCGCCGAGGCCGTCATCGGCGAGCTCGCCGGGCTCTTGGGCCTCGCCTCGCAAGCGACGGCGGAGGCGATCATCGCGGTGGCGGTCTCGGAGATGTTCGTCGAGGTCAACAAGCTCGTCGCGCGCTATGGCGTCGATCTGCGCGAATTCACGCTGATGCCGTTTGGCGGCGCCGGCCCGATGCTGGGCTGCTTCCTGGCGCGGGAGCTCGGCATTCCCCATGTGATGGTGCCGCAACGGCCAGGCGTGGTCAGCGCGCTCGGCGGCCTGATCGCCGATGTGAAGGGCGACTTCATCCAGACGATCTTCGCGCCCTCCGCAGCAGAATCCTTGCCGCGTCTCAGGGAAGCGCTTCTCCGGCTCAAGGCCGACGGCTCGAGCTGGATCAGGGATGAGCAGGGCTTCACCGGCCAGGTCATCGAGACCCTCTCGGCCGATATGCGCTATCATGGCCAGTCCTTCGAGATCGAGGTGCCGCTCTCCGAGTCCTGGCTGGCGGAGGGCGACATTGCCGCGATCGACGCCGCCT
This sequence comes from Allobosea sp. LjRoot9, assembly GCF_964252745.1. Classification (NCBI taxonomy): domain Bacteria; kingdom Pseudomonadati; phylum Pseudomonadota; class Alphaproteobacteria; order Hyphomicrobiales; family Alloboseaceae; genus Allobosea; species Allobosea sp. LjRoot9. The sequence continues at coordinate 1,018,041 of NZ_CAXUPC020000002.1, forward strand.
TCCACCGCCAGCATCTGGCGATTTACGATTTCAACGACGAGGCCGGCGAGGTCCAGATCGTCAATCTGCGCCTCGTCGTCAGCGGGACGACCGAGCGGCCAGGTCTCGCCCCCGTACCGGAGGCCGCATCCGGGACCGTCGCAGCCGAGCGGTTGATCCCGGTCTGGCTCGACGGAGCGAGCCAGGAGGTTGCGCTCTATCACCGCAACGCGCTGCGCCATGGGCACAGCTTTTCCGGCCCCGCCATCGTGGCGCAGGACGACACCACCATCTGCATTCCCGCCGGCTTCGAAGCCCATGTCGATGGCTGGCTGAACCTTCACCTCACCTTGCGGACGGAGGCTTGAGCATGGTCGACAAGGTGACATTGCAGGTTCTGGCGAACCATTGCCGAGCGGCGGCCGAGAACATGGCCTACACGCTCTACCGCACGGCGCATTCGACCTTCGTCAAGGAGACCGAGGACTTCACCGTGATGGTGATGGACAGGACCGGCCGCGTCGTCGCCGTGCCGATGGATCTGGGCGCGACCTGGTATCCGGGCATGAACTACAACCGCGCCATCGAGCTCGTCGACGAATACCGGCCGGGCGACATCGCCTTCACCAACGACCCCTATAGCGGCTACCTCGCGACGCACGCCCCCGACACGCATCTCTGGAAGCCGATCTTCCATGAGGGCGAGATCGTCTGTTTCGTCGGCGGCCATGTCCACAACACCGATATGGGCGGCGCGGTGCCCGCCAGCCTGTCGCGCTCGCTGACCGAAATCCACCAGGAAGGCATCCGCTTCCCGCCGATGACGCTGATGCGCGATGGCGTCTTCGACGAGAAGGTGCTGCGCATCATGATGATGAATGTGCGCAAGCCCGACCTCAATATGGGCGACCTCAAGGCGCTGGCCGGCGCGCTCAACACCGGCGAGCGCAAGATCCAGGCGATGATCGCCAAGTTCGGCGCCAAGGGCTTCATGGAGGGGCTCGACGGGCTGATGGACTATGCCGAGCACCAGGCCCGCGAGATCCTGCGCTCGATCCCGGACGGCGAATATTTCTTCTCCGACTATGCCGATGAGGACAGCGTCGACGGCAATCCCTGCCGGCTCGCGCTGACGCTGACGATCAAGGGCTGCGAGGCGGTGCTCGATTTCACCGGCTCCGACCCGCAGCTCGGCTCCTCGCTCAATGTTCCCACCGGCAGCGACCCGCGCCACACCCTGCTGCTCGTCGGCGTCTATTACGTGCTCTACACGCTCAACCCGCAGCTCCTGCTCAACTCCGGCCTGACGCGCCCCTTCACCTGCATCGCGCCCGAGGGCACGGTGCTGAACCCCTCCTTCCCGGCGGCGGTGGGCATGCGCAGCCTGACCTGCGGGCGGGTGCGCAGCCTGATCTTCGGCGCCTTCAGCCTCGCCATTCCCGAGCGCATGCCGGCCGCGCCGGCGGGCTCGAGCTCGATCGTCAATGTGATGACGACCGACGAAAAGACGCATCGCAGCATCATCGCCGCGATCAATCCGGTGGTCGGCGGCGGCGGTGGCATGCCCCACCGCGACGGCCCCAACGGCTCGGGCGCCGACGCCGCCTATCTCAAGAACACGCCGATCGAGATCACCGAGACGGAGGTGCCGATCCAGTTCGTCCGCTATGGCCTGCTGCCCGATTCCGGCGGGGCCGGGCGCTGGCGCGGCGGGCTTGCGACCGTGATGGAGTTCAAGGTCTTCGCGCCCAACACCCGCATCACCGCGCGCAACCGCGACCGTTCGATCTTCCGGCCCTGGGGCACGCTGGGCGGGCTTTCGGCCGAGCCGTCGAACTTCATCATCAATCCCGGTGCCGCCAATGAACGCGTGCTCGGCAACACCGACATCGCCGTCACCGAACCCGGCGACATCATCCATATCCACTCGCCAGGCGGCGGCGGCCGCGGCTCGGCCCTGGAGCGGGAGCCCGAGCGCGTGCTGCTCGACGTCGCACGCGGCTATGTCAGCGTGGCGGCGGCGAAACACCGCTATGGCGTGGTGATCCGGGACGGAGCGGTCGATGCCGAGGCGACAGCTGCGCTCAGGGCCGAGATGAAGCCGAACGCGCATGGCGGGCATTTCCATTTCGGCCCGGAGCGCGACGCTTTTGAGCGCGTCTGGCATGCCCGGAACTACGCGGCCCTGACGCGCCTGCTAGCGGCCCTGCCGGTGCATTGGCGCTTCTTCACCAAGACGAAGATCTTTGCGGCGATGCGCGAAGCCGGCTCGCAAGCTGACGTCACGAGCGCTTTCGGTAGCGTCCGGCTCGATTATCCGCAGGTGCCGGAGATCGCGCTCGCGGCGGAGTAAGGCCGGACTGACTGAAAACCTTGCGCTGTTGCGCACACTCAATAGCCCGCCGCCCAATGAGCGAGATCGTTTGCGCTTTCCTCGCCTGCGAACATGCCAAGAATGCGCTCGCCGAGGAGCGGGCCGAACTTGAACATCTGGCCGTCACAGTTCGTGACGACGAGGCCGCGCCCGGTCTGCGCGACCTCGAAGCGCCGCGTGGCCTCGAGCACGTAATAGCCGACCTGGATGCGTGTCGGCCGATAGGCCTCGAAGTCGCGGAAGTAAGGCTCGAAAGCGCCAAGGATGGCGCGGCTCTCATTTTCCAGATCAGAGCCGAAGCCGTCCTTTTCGGGACGCGCCAGCCGGCGATGCGCGGAGTAACCGATCTTGAGGCCGGCGCCGCGGCGATCGGGCAGCGTATAGCCAGTGTGGTCGCCAAGGGCCGCGATCGCGGGGGCGTCTCGCCAGCTTTGCTCGTATTGCGCCGGCGGCTCGACATAGCAGAGCCCCTGCCGATAGACCGAGGCCTCGCCATAGCGCTCCGGCAGCAGCGTCGGCCGCCAGGCCCCGGCCGCGACCAGCAGCAGATCGCCAGCAACCTCAGAGCCGTCGACGCGGACAGCGATGCCGGCATCGAGATCGACCCGCGCGACGCGGCAATCATGCTCGATGATCCCGCCATGGTCGCGCACCCATTGCGCCAGCTCGGTCACGATACGGCCGGCGAAGAGCGGCCCGCCGGGAAAGGAGACCACGCCCCAGGCATGCGCGGGCAAGCTCAGATGCGGGCAAAGCGCCTCGACGCCGTCGCGGGAGAGCACCTCATGGGGCAGCCCGACGGCCTTGAAGGTGTCGAGGGTCTTCTGCGCGTAGTCGCCGGCCTCCAACGAGATCGCGATTGCGCCCGTATTCTCGAAATGCACCGTACCGAGATCCGACCAGAGCCGATCCCAGGCTGAAAAAGCCTCGGTGACCATGCGCGTGTAGCCAGCGGCAGAACCGTAGGGGTAGCGGATCATGCGGTGGTTATCGAAGGAGGCCGCCTGTGGGTTGGGCGCAGGCCCCTGCTCCAGGACGATGACGTCATGACCGCGCTTGAGGGCAGCCCGAGCAACCGACAAGCCGACGATGCCGGCCCCGATGATGACGATACGGCTCATGATTAGCTGTCCTCGGGAACGTGGCGCCTTCAGGCGCTGGCAGGAGCAACCGTCACGGCATCGCCGGGCTTGATCTCGCCGGGGACCAGGACGTCGCAGTAGATTCCGAAATTGCGGTTGTGACGCTTCACCACCGTGCGCAGCAGCTCGACATCGAGCGGGATGCCGTCCTGCGCGATGGTGATGAAACCGCAGCGCCCACAGGGGATGCTGCCCTTCAGGACGACGTCGCCGATGCGGATTTCGCGGCCGAGCCAGCCATTCTCCGGAATCGGCTCCTGTCCGTCCGGCCAATCGACGACGATGTTGGGTCGGAAGCGGCGCTCGTCGACGACGCTGCCCGGCATCTCACGCTCCAGGCTCCGCATCGCGGCCGTGCTCAGGAGATGGATCGGCGCATGCTCATAGCGCGGCCGAAACCCCTCCTGCCCGCGCCGGACGAACGGCTTCAGTTGCGCCGGGAAGCCGAAGAGCGAGGACAGCTTCTCGATGACCTCCGCATCATCCGGCTTTGCCCAGGAGGTGCCGTCAGCCGAGATGGCAGCACCATCCAGAGCCGTCCAGCGGGCATATCCGCGGGAAACTTCGATGAAATGCTTCTCGCGGCCGGGCGAAGCGATGCGCTCGCTGGACGCATCGACGACGCCCCAGAGCCGATCGCCGACGACGCCGGACGCGTCGAGCGGGGCGACATCCAGCCGCTCGCCAGCCATCGAACTGACCGGATAGCGCCAGAGCGCCGCAACGCTGCCGCTCATGGCAGGTCGAGGCGCGGGTCGAGCGCATCACGCAAGCCGTCGCCGACGAAGTTGAAGCTGGTGACGGCGAGCGTGATCGCGGCTCCCGGCAGGATCGCGAGCCAGGGCGCGCTGGTGAGGTAGCTCTGGGCGCCCTCCAGCATATTGCCCCAGCTCGGCGTCGGCGGCTGGATGCCGTAGCCGAGGAAGGAGATATAGCTCTCGGCCAGGATCGCATGGGCGACGTTCAGCGTCGCGGCCACGACGATCGGCGCGACCGCGTTCGGCAGCAATTCGCGGAACATGATGCGCACATTGCTGGAGCCCATCGCGACGGCCGCCACAGCGAAATCGCGCGTGCGCAACGAGCGCATCTGCGCCTCGACGACCCGCGCCACCTCCATCCAGGAGGTCATCGCGATCAGCATCACGATCGAGGGAACCGAGGGCGAGATCAGCGCCGAGATGGCAAGCAGCAGGAAGATCGAGGGAAAGCACAGCATCGCATCGACGAAGCGCATCAGCGTGGCGCCGATCACGCCTTCATAGAAGCCCGCGACCATGCCGACGCAGATGCCGATCGCCATGCTGATCACCATCGCGGAGAAGCCCACCGCGAGCGAGATGCGTCCCGCCATCAGCAGGCGCGCGAGGATGTCGCGCCCCAGCGGGTCGGTGCCCAGCACATGCGGCCCGGAGAAGGGCGGTGCGAAGCGCTGGCGGATGTCGATGAAGGTGTCGTTATAGGGCAGCAGCATCGGACCAACGATGCAGGCGAGTGTCATCAGGACGATCGCCGTCGCGCCGAAGACCGCGAGCTTGTGGCGGCGGAAACGGCGGAAGCCCGGGCTGTTCCAGAAGCTCGGCGGCGGGGCCAGGCTGGGTTCAGCCGTGCTGATCAGTTCGGTGCCGCTCATCAGCCATTCCTCGCGATACGGGGATCGGCAATGCCGTAGAGCAGATCCGCGATCAGGCTGCCGAGCAGGACGAGCACGGCGGTGAACATCAGGATGCCCATCACGACGGGATAGTCGCGATAGCTGATCGAATCGAGAAAGAGCCGGCCCATCCCCGGCCAGGTGAAGACGGTCTCGGTCACCAGCGCCCCGCTGAGCAGGGTGGGCACATGCAGGCCGGTGATGGTGATCATCGGCAGGAGCGCATTGCGGAAGGCGTGGCGCAGCAGGACGCTGCGCTCGGGCAGGCCCTTGGCGCGGGCGGTGCGGATATAGTCCTGGTTGACCACCTCCAGCATCGAGGAGCGCATATAGCGGCTCCAGACCGCGGTCGAGACCAGGGCCAGCACGATGCAGGGCCCGATCAGATGGTGCAGCTGGTTGAGGAAGGAGCCGTCGCCGATGGTGTAGCGATTGCCCGAAGGCAGCCAGCCGAACCCGACCGAGAAGACATAGATCACGACCAGGCCGAACCAGAAGGTCGGGATCGAGAGCGCAATCATCGCACCGATCGTCGCCAGGCTGTCGAACAGCGAATAGCGCTTGATCGCGCCCAGAATGCCGATCCAGGCGCCGAGCAGCATGGCGAGCAGCGTCGAGGTCAGCATCAATTCCAGCGTCGCCCCGATATGGGAGGCGATGATGTGGAGCACCGGCTGCTGGTCGCGATAGGACAGGCCCCAATCGCCGCGCAGCATGCGCCAGAGCCATTCGGCATATTGCACCGGCAAGGGCCGGTTGAGGCCGAGCTGCTCGGCGATGCGGTCGAGATCGGCCTGGGTCATCTCGCCGCTCGCCGCGAATTGCGAGAGCGGCCCGCCCGGGGCCAGATGCAGGATGGCGAAGCCGATCATCGAGACGATGAGCAGCAGGACCAGTGCCTGCATCAGCCTTTGCACGAGGAACGTGCTCATGGTGCGTGGTTCCGGGCGGAGCGCATCATGATCTCAGCGCGCCCAGTACCAGACGCCCATGTTCCAGGTGTTCTGGCGGGCGTTGATGTTGGGTTCGTAGCCGACGAGGCCTTCCTTGTAGCCCTCGATCGGAGCGTACTGGAAGATCGGCAGGATCGGCAGCTCGTCGCGGGCGATCTCCTGCAGCTTCCAGTAGATCTCCTTGCGCTTGGCCTGGTCGAAGGTCTCCTGGCCGGCCTTGAGCAGCTTGTCGACCTCGGCGTTCTGCCACTGCATCTGGTTGGCGCCGCTGCCGTTCTTGGCCGGGATCGCATCAGACGCGAAGCGCGAGGCCGGATCAGGGTCGATCACGGTGCGGAAGGCCGTGCCGACGAGCAGCGACTGGAATTTCGAGCGGGTGTAGAAATCGCCCCAGATCACGGCCGCCGGCATGTTGCTGATCGTCATCTTGACGCCGACCTGCTGCCAGTCCTGCATCATCAATTGCTGGCACTGCTCGCGCAGTGCGGCGCCCGTCGTGGTCGAAACCGCGAATTCGAGCGGCACACCATTCTTCATGCGCACGCCCGAGCCCGAGCGCTTCCAGCCAGCCTCGTCGAGGATCTTGTTGGCCTTGGCGAGATCATATTGCTGCTTGGGCAGGTTGGGGTTGTAGGCCCAGGATTCCTGCGGCGCGAAGGACTCGGTCGGCTTGTGGGTGCCGTAGTAGATGACGTCGATGATCGCCTGCTTGTTGATCGAGGCGTAGAGCGCCTGGCGCACCGCCTTCTCGGCCAGGATCGGGTTCTCCAGGTTCGGCATCAGGATCTCGAGCGAGGCGTTCGGGATCATCACGACCTTGCGGCCCGGCAGCTTCTTGGCTTCCTCGTAGAAGTTCGCGGGGATGCCGGTGCCGATGATCAGATCGACCTGGCCGGTGCGGAACTGGGCGTAGAGCGCGGTCTGGTCGGGCACATATTTGAGGACGGCCTTCTCCAGATAAGGGCCCTTGCCATGGTACTTCTCATTGGCGACGAGGGTGATGTTGTCACCCGGCTGGCGCGTGCCCCATTTGAACGGGCCGGTGCCGACAGGCGCACCGTTGAAGGGGGCGGTGTTGGGGTCGCTCGCCTTCTCCAGCAGATGCTTGGGCACGATGAAGGTGTTGGAGAGCAGCGCGAGATAAGGCGCATAGGCCTTTTCCATGCGCCAGGTGATCTCCAGCGGCCCGGTGACCTTGATGTCCTTGACCAGGGCATGGCCGACGCGGGTACGGCTCTTGAAGCCCGGCGCGTTGATGAGTTCGAGGGTGTATTTCACATCCTCGGCGGTGAAGGGCGTACCGTCATGCCAGGTCACGCCCGCGCGCAGCTTGACCTTCCAGGCCAGGCCGCCTTCCGAGATGCCGCCATTCGCCTCGCTGGGGATCTCGGCCGCAAGGTCGGGCATCAGATTGCCCTGCGGATCGGCCAGCCACATCGTGTTGAAGACCTGCATCCAGACGGTCTCGTCGACCTCGATGCCGGGCATCAGCGGGTTGAAGGCGGTCGGCTCCTGCGACAGGCCGACGACGACCTGGCCGGTCGGCTTGGCTGGCGGCGGCGGGGCGGCCTTGGTCTGGGCGCGGGCACCGAGGCCGGAGGCGGCGAGCAGGGCCCCAGTGCCGAGCGCAAGAATTTCGCGGCGATGCAAGGCCGGCATCGGGAAGGTCGATTTGATCGTCTCGTCGGAATGCTTGGTCATCGAGAAACCCCTCTGTTCTTTGTTTTGCGGAAGGCAATCCGAACCGGCGCGACGCGCGCCCCGGCCTGATCCAGATCAGTTCGACCGTTTGGCCACGCGCTCCCGCTTCGTCTGGCGGGCCGCTCATGGTTGGCCGATCTTTTGGTTGGCCGATCCTTTGGTTGGCCGATCTTGCAACCTTCCCCCTAGGTTAGGCTTGCGGCGCCCTCATTCGGATACTGATCGCTGCCGCACGCCGGATAGAATCTGCCGATTCGACCGCCATCGACGGCATAGGCTTCTGCGCCGGCTCGGCTTCTCGCCGGAGCCATTCCCGGCCCACTCTCAAGTCCAGTACCAACTGCCGGCATTCCAGGCGTTGGAGAGTGCGTTGACGTTGTTGGCGAAGCCGATGAGCCCGACCTTGGTGCCCTCGACCTGAACCGACTGGAAAATTGGCAGCATCGGCAGATCGTCAAGGATCAGCGCCTGCGCCTCCCGGTAAATCTCGGCCCGCTGGGCCATATCGGTCATGGCGATGCCTTTCGCCAGCAAGCCGTCGACCTTGGGGTTCTCGTACTGGCTGACATTGGAGCCCGTACCGGCCTTGAGCGGGATCGCGTTGCCGCCGAAGCGGTGCATCACGTCGGGATCGGAGGCGACCGTGTAGGTCGTGTTGGTCATCAGGCTGTCGAACTGGGACTCTGCCCAGAACTTCGCCCAGAGCACCGCGGCCGGCATGTTCTTGATCGTCATCTCGGCGCCGATCTTGGCCCAGTCCTGCACCAGCAGCTGCTGTGCCTGTTCGCGCGTCGGATTCCCGGTCGTGGTCGAGTTGGTGAAGGCGAGACGCACGCCGTCCTTCACGCGCACGCCGTCGGGGCCGGGCTTCCAGCCGGCCGCGTCGAGAATGGCCCTGGCCTTGGCCGGATCATGGACATGGCGCGGAAGCGCGTCGTTAAAGGCCCAGCTCTGCGGCGGCATGAAGCTGGAAGCCGGAAGGGGGAGCCCGTAATAAAGCGCCTCGACGATCGCCTTCTTGTCCATGCCGAGATAGAGCGCCTGCCGGACCGCCTTCTCCTTCAGTGCGGGATGGGCGAGATTGAGCGTGAGGTTCTCGACGGAAGCCCGTGGGCAAAGATGCACGACGACGTTCTTGAGCGTTTTCGCCTCGGCGTAGTGGTTCGGCGGAATGCCTTGGAGGCCGATATAATCGATCTCGCCCGTCCGGAACTGCGTGTACATCGCGTTGAGGTCGGGCACATAACGGAAAACCAACCGCTCCAGATAAGGCCCTTCGCCGAAATAAGCCGTGTTGGCCGCGAGCAGGACATGACTGCCGGTCTTGCGCTCGACGAACTTGAACGGGCCCGTGCCGACGGGATTTGCATGAAAGGGCGTCGCGTTCGGGTCAGTCGCACCATCGAGCAGATGCCTGGGCACGATGAAGGTCCAGGCGAGGAAGGACAGGAACGGCGCAAAGGGCTCCTTCATCCGCCAGCTGATCGTGCTGCCTTCCGTCTTGACGTCCTCAAGGAGACTGAAGCCGGAGCGGCTGCGCGTACGGAACTGCGGATTCCGGATGAGATCGAAGGTGAACCGGACGTCTTCGGCCGAGAAATCCCGGCCGTCATGCCATTTGACGCCCTCGCGCAGCGTCACCTTCCAGACCAATCCATCGGCGGAAATCCCGCCATTGGCCACGGTCGGCACGTCCTTGGCCAATACGGGGACGAATTTGCCAGCCTGATCCAGCGCCCATAGCGGGCTGAACAGATTCCACCAGACGCCCTGATCGACCTCGTTCGCCGGCATCAGCGGGTGCAGGACGGTGATCTCCTGCGAATAGCCGATGACCGCCTGTCCCTTTGGCGCGGATGGCGGCCCCTTCGGCTTCGGCACCGGCTGTGCCTGGAGTTGCGAGCCCCAGGGCGCGAGCGCCAGGACAGAGGCACCCAGCAACAGCGCGCGGCGGGAGACGGCACCGCCCTCGGACGGCTCAGCTTCACGGCGATCTGTCATCGCATGGCCCCCTGTTGCTGCGGACGGCGATCCGCGCATGGATTGAAATATTCATTTTATTGATTTTCACGTCAAGCCAATTGCACGAACCGCAGATATGGAGCGAGATGCCCACTCCTGGCGGAAAACGCCACGTCGAACGGCTTGAAGCAATTTTTGTATCAATGCCGTTGAAAGAACGAGATTTTCGAGGCTTGAGGCTCTGCCGCCAATTGCATGGCTCCGCGCAATCCCATATGAATCTTATTCATTAAGATGGAAATATGAGCATCATGCCCGCGAATAGCGCACGCGACATCAAGGTGGCCGAGGCGATGCCTCCCCCCGAGGGCGGCGCCAAGCAGATTGGCGAGAGGCTGCGCAACCTACGCGGCGAGCGTAATCTCACCATTCTCGATCTTGCGGCAAAGGCCGGCGTCTCAGCCGGCATCATCAGCCAGATCGAACGCGGCAACTCCAACCCGTCGATGAAGACGCTGCAACGCATCAGGGCCGCGCTCGGCGTGAATCTCTGGGAGTTCCTGGCGCAGCGCGAGCCGCAACCGACCGAAGACCCGCCCTTCGTGCGGCGCGGCGCACAGCGGCCGCGTATCGTCGTCGGTGAGACGCGGCTGGTGAAGGAACTGCTCTCGCCCCGCAATGACGAGAATCTGCGCTTCATGATCGTGACGCTGCCGCCGGGCGGAAACAGCGAGGACGTGCTCATCGGCACCGGGCAGAAGGGCGGCTATGTCATGTCGGGCTGCATCGAGCTGACCGTCGGCGAGCGCACGGCCAGGCTTGCCGAGGGTGACAGCTTCCAGTTCAAGAGCGATGCCCCGCACCACATTGCCAACCGCTCGGATGCGGACGCCAAGCTGCTCTGGATCATGAGCGTCCTCGACACGCATCTTTAGAGCCCAGTTTAGAGCCCAACCCTTCCCCTGAAATACGCCACGCCAAGGAAAGCCAGCCCATGTCGCCTCCGGTCACGCGCATTCGCAGCGATGAGACGCTGCCGAATTCAGCCGACGTCGTCGTCATCGGCGGCGGCATCGCCGGCATCACCACCGCCTATCATCTCGCTAGGAAGGGCCATTCCGTCGCGGTGGTGGAAAAGGGCTATGTCGCGGGCGAGCAATCGAGCCGGAACTGGGGCTGGTGCCGCCAGCAGAATCGCGACCTGCGCGAATTGCCGCTGGCCCAGCGCGCCGTCGAGATGTGGAACGGGCTCAACGAGGAGCTCGGCGCGGATACGGGCTTCCGACGCACCGGCCTGGTCTATGTGACGACCAAGCAATCCGATCTCGACGCCTGGTCCAACTGGACCGACAAGGCACGCGAGATGCAGATGCATAGCCGCGTGCTCTCCGCCGCCGAAGCCAAGGCGATGTCGCCGGGCTCGACCGAGAATTGGGTCGGCGGCATCCATTCGCCGACCGACGGCAAGGCCGAGCCGGCGCTCGCCACCCCAGCCTTCGCGGAAGCGGCCCGCAGGCTCGGCGTGACAATCCACCAGGATTGCGCAGCACGCGGGCTTGAGACCTCGGCGGGCCGCGTCTCGGCGGTCGTCACCGAGAAAGGCACGATCCGCACCAGCACCGTGCTGGTCGCCGGCGGCGTCTGGACCTCGATGTTCTGCCGGCACCACGGCATCGACATGCCCTTGGCCGGCGTGCAGTCGACCTCGTTCTTCACCGCGCCGGCGCCGGAGGTCACCGTCGGTGGCATCTCCACGCCGGACGTTACCTTCAGGCGCCGGCTCGACGGCGGCTACACGATCGGCATCAGCGGGCGCGGGCTGCTTCGGCTCAGCCCGCAGGGGATGATGTACGCCAAGCCGTTTTGGGCCACCTTCAAGAAGCGTCACAGGCTGCTGACCATCCGCGCCGACAAGACCTTCTTTTCGGGCCCCGAGGCCCTGATGCGCTGGAGCAACGACAGCATCTCGCCCTTCGAGAAAATGCGAACCTACGACCCGCCGCCGCAGGAAAAGCTGATCAGCTTCGCGCTGAAGCGCATCGGCGAAATCTATCCGCAGCTCGCCGATGTGAAGATTGCGCACAAATATGGCGGCCTGATCGACTTCACGCCCGACTGGGTGCCGGTGATCTCAGCGATCGACAAATTGCCGGGCCTGCATGTCTCGGCCGGCTTCAGCGGCCATGGCTTCGGCGTCGGGCCGGCGGCCGGCCGGCTCGCGGCCGACATCATCGCGGGCGACGCGCCGATCGTCGATCCCCACCCCTATCGCTACAGCCGCCTCGTCGATGGCAGCGATCTCGGCGAACCCGGATTGATGTGAGCGGCGCCAACGGTCCCTTTTCCCCTTCGGCGCAGCTCCATCCGGACCGCGCCACAACTCGGATATCCCTCGACATGATCACCCGTCACGAGAAGAGCGCCCGGCTGAGCCGCGTCGTCGTCGCCAACGGCTTCGCCTTCCTCTCCGGCATCACGGCCAAGGATCGCAGCGGCGGCGCCAAGGAGCAGACCGCTGACATCCTGGCGCAGATCGACCATTTCCTCGCGCTCGCCGGCACCAGCAAGTCGAAGATCGTCACAGCCAATATCTGGCTGAAGGATATCGGCGCGTTCAATGAAATGAACGCAGCCTGGGACGAGTGGGTCGACCCCGAAGCTCCTCCGGCGCGCGCCACCGTCGAGTCCCGCCTTGCAGCCGAGGCGATTCTCGTCGAAATCCAGGTGCAGGCGCTAGTGGAACGAATTTGACATTTGCTACCCGCCCGATATCGGCCGCGCGGCAAATGTCAAATTCATAAGTTCCACTAGAAAACCAAAGATTTGCTAGTGGTTTTGGTGATTCCGACATTTGCTCCGAGCTCGATATAGATCGGGGAGCAAATGTCGGAATCAAACCACTAGTCTGACGCAGATCGTGCTGCGAGGGTGGGCGAAGGAGACGGACGAAATGCGCACCCTGCAGGACACCGCCAAGGCATTGGCAAACGAGACGCTCACCGCCCGCGCCCTCGTGGAGGAATGCCTGGCGAAGATCGCCGACCCCGCCGGCGAGGGCGCACGCGCCTTCATCTGCGTCTCGGCGGACGCAGCCCGCAGCTCCGCCGACGCGCATGACGCGCTGCGGCGCGCCGGCCGCGCGGCCGGCGCCTTCGCCGGCATCCCCTTCGCGGTGAAGGATCTCTACGACGTCGCCGGCGAACGCAGCATGGCCGGCTCGCGCGCGCTCGCCGACAGCGCGCCGGCGAAAGCCCACGCACCGACGATCGCGCGCATGCTGGCAGCCGGGTTCATCCCCATCGGTCGCGCCAACATGACCGAATTCGCCTATTCCGGCATCGGCGCAAACCCGCATTACGGTACGCCGCTCAGCCCCTGGGACCGCGCCTCGCGCCGCATCCCCGGCGGCAGTTCATCCGGCTCGGGCGTGGCGGTCGCGGATGGGATGGCGATCGTCGCACTCGGTAGCGACACTGGCGGCTCGTGCCGCATTCCAGCCGCGCTTTGCGGCATCGTCGGCTACAAGCCGACCGCGCGGCGGGTGCCGCTCGACGGCGTCATCCCGCTTTCGGGCAGCCTGGATTCGCTTGGACCGCTCGGCGCCAGCGTCGGCTGCTGCGCCATCGTCGACGGCGTGCTGGCGGGCGAGACGCCTGCCTTGCCCGCGGCGCGGCCAGTATCGGGCCTGCGCCTGGCGATCCCGACCCAGATCGTGCGTGACGGCATGGATGCGACGGTTTCCGCCGCCTTCGACAAGGCGATCACACGGTTGAGCGAACTCGGCGCACGCATCGTCGAAATCGATTTCGCGCCGCTATCCGAGATCGGCCAGGCCATGGTCACGGCCAAGGGCGGTTTCGCGGCGCCCGAGGCCTTTGCCTGGCACCGTGAGTTGCTGGCGAGCAAGGGCGATCTCTATGATCCGCGCGTGAGCAGCCGGATCGCGACCGGCGCGCAGATGCTGGCCGCCGACTATATCAATCTGGTTCGGGCGCGGCGCGCTATCATCGCCGCGATGGATGCGCAGACGGCCGAATACGATGCGCTGGTGATGCCGACCTGCCCGATCATCGCGCCACGCCTCGACGAGCTCGCCGGGGATGCCGAGTATTTCCGGCTCAACGCGCTGCTGCTGCGCAATCCGAGCCTCGGCAATTTCCTCGACCGCTGCTCGATCAGCCTGCCCTGCCACGAGCCCGGACAAGCGCCGGTCGGACTGATGCTGACGGGCGAAACCGGTGGCGACCACGCCTTGTTTTCGATCGCGGCCGGGGTCGAGGCCGCCCTGCGGCATTGAGACCGACGCAGGCGCAAAGATGATCCAATGCCGGCGGCCGCTCGCGCGCTAACGTCGCGACGAGACTGTCCCCCGGAGCCTTGGATTCATGTCACCGACGATCGAACGCATCGCCAGCGACGAGCGCCTGCCGACCGAGGTCGATGTCGTGGTCGTCGGCGCCGGCATCGTCGGCAGCGCCGCAGCCTATTACCTGGCGAAGCGCGGCCATTCCGTCGCGCTGCTGGAGAAGGGCGTCGTCGGCGGAGAACAATCGAGCCGCAACTGGGGCTGGTGCCGGCAACAGAACCGCGATGCGCGCGAATTGCCGCTCGCCATGCGCGCCATGGAATTGTGGGAGCGCTTCAACGGCGAGATCGGCCGCGATATCGGCTTCCGGCGCAGCGGGCTGGTCTATGCCAGCAACGATGCCGACCAGATCGCGCAATGGGAGAAATGGCGCGGAACGGCCCGGCAATTCGGCATCGACACGCGCATGCTATCAGGTGCCGAGGCCAGCGCCATGACAAGCGGCACCGGCAAATCCTGGCTCGGCGGTGTGCATTCGATCAGCGATGGCAAGGCCGAACCAGCCCTGGCCGCGCCGGTGCTCGCTCATGGCGCAAGACTGAACGGTGCGACGATCCATCAGGATTGCGCGGCGCGCGGGCTCGACATCACCAATGGCGCCGTCACGGGCGTAATCACCGAGAAGGGGTCGATCCGGACCCGCTCCGTCATTCTCTCCGGCGGCGCCTGGGCTTCGGCCTTCTGCCGCCGCCACGGTCTCCGCTTCCCCCAGGCGAGCGCCCGCCAGTCAATTCTGCGGACGGAGATCGCGCCGCAACTGCTCGATGCGCTCTACACGCCCGACTGCGCGCTGACACGCCGGCTCGACGGCAGCTATACGATCGCGATCAGCGGCAAGGCGACGCTCGATGTGACGCCGCAGGGCCTGCGCTATGCCCGTGACTTCATGCCGATGTTCGTCCGGCGCCTGAAGGCGCTGGAGTTCGGGATCGGCCCCTCCTTCTTCAAGGGGCCCGAAGCCATGATGGGGAACTGGGCCTTCGACAAGGAAACGCCGTTCGAACGTATCCGCGTGCTCGATCCCGCCCCCAGCCGCAGCGCCATCGCATTGACGATGGCGCGGGCTCGCGCGCTCTATCCCGCACTCAAGGATGTCGGCGTCCGCGAAAGCTGGAGCGGCTATGTCGATTCGACGCCCGACGCCGTGCCGGTGATCTCGCCTGTCGCCGGGCTGAAGGGCTTTGTGCTCGCGGCCGGCTGCAGCGGACATGGCTTCGGGCTCGGACCCGGCATCGGCCATCTCGCCGCCGACCTCGCAGTCGGAGACACGCCGATCGTCGATCCCAGCCCCTTCCGGCATTCACGGCTGATCGACGGTTCGAAGGGCGAGATCGGCGAATTCTAGCCCGACTCAACCACGCGCCAGGCCGTGGCCGTATCGTAGAAGAAGCGCTCCTCGGCGATGCGGTCGCCGCGCCAGCGCTGGATCGCGAGTTCCTCGAGCCGCCTGGTGACCCCGTTCTGGTCGGTCGCGTCGAACACCCAGTTGATCACCACCCTGTCGCCATCGACGAGAACCGCACGGGCGGGGTGGGTGTGCATTCGCTGCAATCGGGCCAAGGCCTTGGCCTCATGGGCCATCAGAACATCTCGCCCCCGGCGTGGCTCGGCCGCGTTCTCCTGCATCGAGGCGTCCTCGCAGTAGAAGTCCCGGATAGCGCCGACATGATCGCCGCTGACGACGGCGGCGACGAAGGCCTCGACACGCTTGCGATCAGGCATGCGCTGCTCCCTGCTGATGTTACCCAGCAGTCTTCTACTCCGTTTTCTGCGGGCGGCATCGCTTGAAAGCGCAGGGTCCGTCAGGCGGCCAACGTATCGGCAAGCCGTGCGATCATCGCCATCGCGCCGGCGAGTTCGCCGTCGGTGATGTATTCCTCCGGCTTGTGGGCGCGGTTGACGTCGCCAGGCCCGCACACGATCGCAGCGATGCCCGCTGCCTGATAGAGCCCGGCCTCGGTGCCGAAGCTGACCGCCTGCTGGCGCGGCATCCCTGACGCCGCCTCGCTCAGCGCGACCAGCGGATCGGCCTCGTCGAGATCGAGCGGCGGGTAGTCGCTCATCGTCTCGAAGCCGAAGCCGACGCGATGGCCGGTCTTCTCGGCTGCCGCGCGAATGCGCTCGGCCTCCCCTGGCAGGAAAGCCAGCAGGCTGGCCGGCTCCTGGCCGGCGATGGCGCGCGCCTCGATCTCGAAGACGCATTGCGCCGGCACGATATTGATGCCGGTGCCGCCATGGATGGTGCCGACCTGGATCGTCGAATAGGGCGGCGCGAAGGTGGACGCGAACGGGCCTTCGCCGGCATGCCGCAGCGCCTCGGCCTGCACGGCCGCGATCAGCTGCGCGGCATAATGGATCGCGTTGTCGCCGAGGTCGGGGCGGGAGGAGTGCCCGGCCTTGCCGTCGACCGTGACGCGCTGAGCGATCTTGCCCTTATGCCGCAGCACCGGATGCAAGCCACTCGGCTCGCCGACGATGCAGCCCGCCGGCTGCGGACAGAGCTCCGGCAGCCGCGCGATGAGATGGCGCACGCCGACGCAGCCGACCTCCTCGTCATAGGACAGCGCGATATGGACCGGGCGCGCCAGCTTGCGCGAGACGAGATCAGGGACGCTCGCCAGCACGCAGGCGACGAAACCCTTCATGTCGACAGCGCCACGCCCGATCAAGCGCTCGCCATCGCGCCGCAAGCTGAAGGGATCGCCGAGCCACCCCTCGGGAGCCGCCGGCACGACGTCGAGATGCGCCGACAGGATGATGCCGCCGGGCACGCGCGGTCCGATCGTGGCGAAGAGGTTCGAGCGGTCTCCCTCCGGCCCGGGCAGGACCACGCTCTCGACGCCGTGGCCGGCAAGAAAGCCGCGGACATGCTCGACGATTGCGCCGTTCGGCGTACGGCAGATGGAAGGAAAGGCCACGAGATCGGCCAGCACGGATTCGACAGTCATTGGGTATCCGCCATCAGGTCATATGCGCTCGGTCGAGCGACGATGGCAGGAGCCTAACAGAGCCCGCCGGCCATCCCGCGCATCCTTTCGCCTGCTGCGGCAATCCATGCCGAACCGGGCCATCTGATCGGCAGAATCTTCGCTGGGCCGGATACGATTCCATCTCCGTACCCGCGCATGCACCCTAGTCTTAGGTGCAACGTGGCGGATTGGGCCGTCGCGGCCACATCCGAAGACGAGAGACGCAATGAGCACCGCTCGGCCGAAATTCATCACCTTCGACTGCTACGGCACGCTGATCGATTTCCAGATGGGGCCGGCCGCGCGGCGGGTCTACAGCTCCAGGCTGACGCCCGAGGTGATGGACGGGTTCTACGAGAGTTTTCGAGGCTATCGTCTCGACGAGATCCTGGGCGCCTGGAAGCCGTTCGACGAAGTCGTCCACAACGCGGTCGAGCGCAGCTGCAAGGCCTGGAACGTGACGTTCGACCCGGCAGATGCCCAGAGGATCTATGACGAGATTCCGAGCTGGATTCCGCATCCCGACGTGCCGGCCGGCCTCGCCAAGGTCGCCAAGGAAATCCCGCTCGTCGTCCTCTCGAATTCGATGACGGACCTTATCCCTTATTCCATGGCCAAGCTCGGCGCGCCCTTCCATGCCGCCTATACGGCGCAGGAGGCGCAAGCCTACAAGCCGCTGCAGCGGGCCTTCGAATATATGTTCGACATGCTGGGCTGCGGGCCGGCCGACGTCATGCATTGCTCGTCAAGCCTGCGCTACGATCTGATGACCGCCTACGACATGAAGATCGGCCAGCGTGTCTTCGTGAATCGCGGCCATGAGCCGGGCATCGATTTCTACGGCTATCGCGAGATCAAGAGCATCGAGCAACTCCCCGGCCTGCTCGGGCTTTGACGCGCATGCGCGATTTCAATCCCGATAGCGTCGCCTTCGCCAAGGGCCATTTCATCGCCGGCGCCGTCGTCGATGAGCCCGGCGAGCGATTGAGCGTCGCAAGACCATCCGACGCGGTGGATTATGCCGAATTGCCGATCGCGTCGGTCGAGACGGTCGATCGCGCGGTCAAGGACGCGACCGAGGCGGTGAAGCGCAGCGGCTGGGCGACGCGGCCGCCGCGCGAGCGGGCGCGCGCCATGCAGCGCTGGGCCGAATTGATCGAGGCGAAGGCCGAGGAGCTGGGGCAGCTGGAGGCGCTGGGCTCGACCCGGCCGATCGCCCAGGCCGTGACCGGCGACGTGATGGGCACGGCGGAAGGCATCCGCTTCTTCTCCGAATATGCCGACAAGCTCGGCGGCGAGGTCGCGGCGACGCGAACCGACCATTTCGGCATGATCGTCTCCGAACCCTATGGCGTCGTCGGCGCGATCACGCCCTGGAATTTTCCCCTCAGCATGGCGTCCTGGAAGGTCGGCCCGGCGCTGGCCGCAGGCAACGGCATCGTGCTGAAGCCCTCCGAGCTCACGCCATTCTCGACCGTGCGGCTGGCGCAACTCGCCATCGAGGCCGGTATTCCCGCCGGCATCTTCAATGTCGTGCAGGGCACGGGGGCGGTCACCGGTGATGCGCTGAGCCGCCATCCCGGCATCGCAAAGCTCTCCTTCACCGGCTCGACCCGCACCGGCATCGCGATCATGAAGGCAGCGGCCGAAAGCGGTATCAAGCCGGTGACGCTCGAGCTCGGCGGCAAGAGCCCGCAATTGGTCTTCGCCGATGCCGATCTCGACAAGGCGTCCGACTGCATAGCCGGCTCATTGCTTGCCAATGCCGGACAGGCCTGCGTTGCAGGATCGCGCCTGATCGTGCAGCGGCAGGTCGCCGACGCGCTGGTGGCGGCGTTGAAAAGCCGGCTCGCGCGCGTGGCGCCCGGCCCGACCTGGAAATCCTCGACCGGCTTCGCGCCGATCATCTCGGAATTGCAGGCGCGCCGGATCGACACCATCCTGGCGCGCAGCCGCGAGCAAGGCGCCGAGGTGCTGCTGGGCGGCAGCCGGATCGAGGGGCATGGCGGCGCGTTCTACCAGCCGACCCTGCTCGCAGGCGTCACGACCGAGAATGCCGCCGTGCGAGAGGAAATCTTCGGCCCGGTCCTCACCATCCAGAGCTTCGAGACCGAGGAAGAGGGTTTCGCGCTCGCCGACCATCCCGAATACGGGCTGGCGGCCGGCGTCTACACCGCCGATCTCGGCCGAGGCTTGCGGGCCGTGCGCCAGCTCAAGGCCGGCACGGTCTGGATCAATCGCTATAGCCGCACGCTCGACTTCATCCTGCCGACCGGCGGCTATAAGAGCTCCGGCATCGGCAAGGATCTCGGCCGGCAGGCTGTCGAGGCCAATCTGCGGCATAAGACAGTGCTGATCGATATCGGGGGGTGAGGCTGCCGTCGGCGCCGCGCCTTCCTTCCCCACGCTCTTTATACGTCATGCTCGGGCGTAGACTCGAGCATCTCGCGACGAGAGAGCCTCTCTTTGCCGATGCCCCATCCGGCTTGAGATTCTCGGGTCTACGCTACGCTCCGCCCGAGAATGACGGCGTAGGATCATGACATTGACCGGCTAATAGCTCGCCCGCAGCAGGCCGAGGGTGGGGTGAAGCTTGTCGATCGCCTCGATCTCGGCGCGCAACTCGGCGATGATCCAGTCGCGGATCTCCTTCACGATCGGCCGGGCGGGACGGTTGGGCGGCGTGACCAGCACGCAGACACGGGCTCCCGCCGTCAGCCGGTCGGAAGCCGGCGTCAGCGCGCCCGAGATCAGCGCATGCGAGACGACCGTGCTCCAGCCGAAGGCGATGCCCTGCCCGAGCAGCGCCGCCTGCACGACCACCGCGTAATCGGAGAAGCTCAGCGTCTTGACCGGGCCGGAGCGGCCGGTGGCGAAGGGCGGATACTGGCTCGGCCAGTCCAACGAACTGTCGGTCAAGTGGATGATGGTGTTGCCGTCCTCGGCGGAGCCCGGCCCGGCCGATCCCGGCCGGCAATAACCTGGACTGCACACCGGCAGCATGACTTCCCGGATGACGAGCGAGCCGGGCTGGACGACCTCGTCGGCTGCTGCGAAGCGCATACCGAGATCGACATTCTCGACCGGACCGCGCAACGACCCGGCGATCATCTGGAAGCGCAGATCTGCGGCCGGAAAACGCCTCTGGAAGCGGTCCATGCGCGGCATCAGCCAATGCGTGGTGAAGGCCGAGGAGACGGAAAGGGTCACCGTCTCCTTGCCGGCGCGCAAGTGCTCGATCTCGCGCAATCCCGCCTCGATGCTGCGGAAGCCGTCGGAGACGCGACGGTACAGCGTCTCCCCCTCCGGCGTCAGGACCGCGCCCTTGCCGCCGCGCTCGAACAGCCGGACGCCGAGATAACTTTCGAAGCGCGCCAGCATGCGGCTCACCGCCGGTTGGGTGACGTTCAACTCATCCGCCGCGCGCGTGAAGCTGCCGCCGCGGGCCGCCGCCTCGAACACGAAGAGCGCATTGCTAGACGACACCATGCGGCGCAGATCTGACATTACATGAGGTTATGGCTTTCCTGATTATTTGGCAATTGCCGTCTCGCGCCGAAACCCCTTTCATGAGCGGGTCGAATGCAGCTTGCGGCGACGGGTTCGCAGAGGCCCGCGCCGCCAGACGGCATGCTCGGGACGGCACGGCCAGGTCATAAGCCATCCTTATGGCGTAGCCTGAAATCGGTCCTTGTCCGCGCCCGCCAGCAGCCGCTGTATTCATGACGGGAGAATTCAGAATGGCAGAGTTGGGCGGCGAGCGCGTCGAAATCCGGTCCGCGAGCAAGATCTACGGATCGGTGCGGGCGCTCGACGACGTGTCGCTCGATGTCGCGCCCCATGAATTCGTCTCGTTGCTCGGCCCTTCCGGCTCGGGCAAGACCACCTTGCTCGGCATCCTCGGCGGCTTCATCCAGCCTTCGGGCGGGTCGATCCATTTCGGCGGGCGCGACGTCACCTTCACCCCGCCGCACAAGCGCGACATCGGCATCGTCTTCCAGAACTACGCGCTGTTTCCGCATATGAGCGTCGGCGAGAACGTCGCCTTTCCCCTCAGGGCGCGGCGCTTGCCGAAATCGACCTATGCCGAACGCGTCAGGGGCGCGCTCGCGATGGTCGATCTTGCCGGCTATGAGGAGCGCGGCATCGCCCAGCTCTCGGGCGGCCAGCGCCAGCGCGTCGCGCTCGCCCGCGCCATGATCTTCGAGCCGCGCCTGATCCTGATGGACGAGCCCTTGTCGGCGCTCGACAAGCAATTGCGCGAGACCATGCAGATCGAACTGCGCCAGCTCCACAAGCGGCTCGGCGCCACCATCATCTATGTCACGCATGACCAGCGCGAGGCGCTGACGATGAGCGACCGCGTCGCCATCCTGAAGGACGGCAAGCTCATCCAGATCGACGCGCCGGCCCGCCTGCACGACCACCCGGCCAACGCCTTCGTGGCGAGCTTCATCGGCGAGGCGACCTTGCTGCCGGTCAAGCGGATCGATGCCTCAAGCGTTGCGCTCGCAGGCGCGGTGCTCAAGACCAGCCGCCCGATCGCACCTAACGGCGATCTCGTGCTGGCGATCCAGACCGAGAAACTGCTGATCGAGGACGGTACCGGCGCGCCCGAGCGCAACCGCTTCTCGGCCCGCGTGACCGATGTCGTCTTCCAGGGCGAGAGCCTGCGCGTCTTCCTCGCGCTCGACGACGGCGCCGCCTTGAGCCTGCGCCAGCCCAGCCATTACGAGGCCGCCCGCCGCATTCCTCCGGTCGGCGAGCGCCTCGCGGTCAGCCTGCATCCGCAAGACACGATCATCGTCCCGAAAACGGACGGCTGATCGAGCCCTTTATCCGTCCAACTGTCCAAATCCTTCCAACTACCCAAGAGAAGTCGACGCCATGGCGCTCAGTGATTTCAAGGTTCTCACATTCGATGTCGTCGGCACGCTGATCGACTTCGAAAGCGGCGTTCTCAATGCGGTGCGCCGCATCGGCGGGCCAGCGGCAGCGAAGCTGAGCGACGACGAGATCTTCGCGCCCTATCTCAGGGGGCGCGAGCTCAACTACGAGCGCTCCAGCGAGGTGATGAAGCTGGTCTACATCCACCTTGCCAAGGAACTCGGCCTGCCTGCCGACGAGGCTTCCGCCGACTCCTTCCAATACGCCATTTTGCAGCATCCGGCCTTCCCGGATTCCGTCCAGGCGCTGGCGCGGCTGCGCAAGCACTACCGGCTGGTCGCGATGACGAATGCCGACCGCTCGACCTTCACCTTCTATTCGCACACGCTCGGCAACCCGTTCCACGACAGCGTCACCGCCGATGAGGCGATCCATCCCAAGCCCGATCCGCTGTTCTTCGCCTTCAATCGCGGCCGCCAGTCGGCCTTCGGCTACAAGCAGGAGGAGATCCTGCATGTCGCCCAGAGCCAGTATCACGACATCGGCGTTGCGAAATCGCTCGGCTACAAGACCTGCTGGATCGAGCGGCGCCAGGGCCAGAAGGGTTTCGGCGGCACGCCGGCCGTTCCCGAGCTGACCAGGCCCGACTACCATTTCCCGACCTTGGCGGCGCTCGCCGACGCGGTCGAGACCGAAAAGGCGTAAGCGCCGGTGCCCAGCGGAGCGCCCTGGCAAGCTCTCGATCCCGCGCCGTCGCTCTGGCAGGCGACGGCCGCGCCATTGCGCGACCTACCGCCTTTGCAGGGCGACGCGCAGGCCGATGTCGTCATCATCGGCGCGGGCTATACGGGGCTGTCGGCGGCGCATCACCTGGCGCAAAGCGGTCTCCAGCCGATCGTGCTGGAGGCCAACCAGCCGGGCTGGGGCGCGAGCGGCCGCAATGGCGGCGTCATCACCGCGAAATTCCGCATCTCCTTCCCCGCCATCGCATCGGCCCATGGCCGCGAGATGGCGCGGCGCATGTACGATATCGCGCTCGAGGCGACCGATGTCGTCTCTGAGCTCGTCGATGAGTTCGGCATCGAGAACGCGGCCCTGACGCGCTCGGGCCAGGTCAAGGCGGCGCATAACCAGGAGACCCTGAATTACGCCATCACCGAGGCGCAATGGCTGAAGGCCGAGCTCGGCGACACCACCATGTCGGTGCTCAGCGCCGATCAGGTGCGTGAGGAGACCGGCTCGGACGGCTTCATCGGCGGCGTGCTCAATGCCGGCTCCGGTGGCATCCACCCGCTGAACTACCTGCATGGCCTCGCCAGGGGCGTCACCAAACGCGGCATCGCGATCCATGCCGAGACGCCGGCCTTGCGGCTGCGGCGCGAGGGCAGCGGCGTGCTGGTCGAGACGCCGGGTGGAATCGTCCGGGCGCGGCAGGCGATCATCGCCACCAACAGCTATTCCGACCTGACCCCGGCGACCGCCTCCTTCCGTACCACGCTGATCCCGTTCCGCAGCGCCATCATCGCGACGGACAAGCTCTCGCCCAATCTGGCGGCGAGCGTGATGCCGACGCGGCGGACCTATACCGAGACCAAGCGGATGATGCGCTGGTTCCGCATGGTCGACGACCGGGTGATTTTTGGCGGACGCGGCGCCTTCGGGAAGAAGGATTCAGCTTCGGCCTTCCGCGCCCTGCACAAGGCGATGACCGGCATCTTTCCGCAGCTTTCGGAGGTGCCCCTGGCCTATCGCTGGTCCGGGCTGGTCGCGATGACGCTCGACTCGGTGCCCCATGTCGGGCGTCTCGACGACCGCGTGATGTTCGCGATGGGCTATAATGGCGCGGGCGTCGCGATGTCGAGCCTGATGGGGCGCTACCTTGCTGCCTACGCGCGTGGCGAGGCGCCCGATGTCGGGCTGCTCGACGCCGCCCGGATGCGGCGCGTGCCCTTCTACCCGCTTCGAGAACCGGCCGTCCGCATGGTCGCCGGCTGGTATCAGTTTCTAGACGCGATCGGACGGTAGCTCGAAGATCCGATCCAAAAACAGGGGACTAGACATGCTTAAGCACGATTTGGCCAAACGACGCCTGAACACCCGGCTTGCCTGCGCGACTGCAGGTCTCGCCATGGCGCTGATGAGCACGGTCCCGGCATTCGCCGCCGAGCAGATGCTCTTCGTCTCGCAGGGCGGCGCCTATCAGAAGGCGCAGACGATCGCGATCCTCGACCCCGCCGCCAAGAAGCTCGGCATCACCATCAACCAGGACAGCGTGCCCGACGCCTGGCCGATCATGCGTTCGCAGGTCGCCACGGGTAAGCCGACCTGGGACGTCGTCGACGTCGCCACCAATTTCTGCCTGCGCGGCGGCGAGCAGGGCATCGTCGAGAAGCTCGACTTCAGCAAGATCCCGAACGCGGCGGCGATGCCGGCGGAATATCGCAGCGACTACTCCATCGCCTACGAATTCTATTCCAGCGTGATGGGCTACAGCCTGAAGAAATTCCCGGACGCGGCCACCGCGCCCAAGACCTGGGCCGATTTCTGGGACGTGAAGAAATTCCCCGGCCGGCGCTCGCTGCGCAACCACCCGCTCGCCACGCTCGAAGCCGCGCTGATGGCCGACGGCGTCGCGCCCGACAAGCTCTACCCACTCGATGTCGACCGCGCCTTCAAGAAGCTCGAGGAGATCAAGCCCAACATCACCGTCTGGTGGACCTCGGGCGCACAGTCGGCCCAGCTCCTCAACGATGGCGAGGTCGACATGGTGATGGCCTGGAACGGCCGCATCAGCGCGCTGGTCAAGGAAGGCGCCAAGGTCACCTACACCTATAACCAGGGCATCCTGCAGAGCACCTCGCTCTGCGTGCTCAAAGGCGCGCCGAACCTGCCGACCGCGATCAAGTTCCTGAACGAGGCGGTCGATCCGGTGCACCAGGCCAATCTGCCGATGCAGATCGATTACGGCCCGGCCAACCCGAAAGCCTATGACACTGGCGTGATCCCGGCGGCGCGCGTCGCGGAACTGCCGAGCGCGCCGGCGAACGCCAAGGCCCAGGCGCTGATGTCCTATGCCTGGTGGACCTCGGCTGCCGGCGAAGCGGCGGAAAAGCGCTGGCTCGCCTTCACCCAGAAGTAAGGAACGTCATTCTCGGGTCCGCGCCAGGCGCGGACCCGAGACCTCTTGAAATGATGCTTGGGTCGAGCTCAAGCATGACGGAAGAGACGAGATGAGCGCGATCGACCCATCCCTCCGCTACCAGCGCCGCGAACAGGGGCTGATGCTCCTGCTCGCCTCGCCGGCCGTGATCGTGATCGTGGCGCTCGTCGTGCTGCCCGTGGGCTGGCTGATGGGCCAGTCCTTCTATGATGGCGGCTTCACGCTGGAGCACTACAAGCGCATCTTCAGCGAGGACATCTATTGGCGCAGCTTCCTGCTGACCTTCCGCATCGCGTTTACGGTCACGGTCCTGACGCTCATCCTGGGCTATCCCGTCGCCTATGCCGCCGCCCATGCCAAGCGGCCCTGGGACATGCTGATCCTGTCCTTCGTCATCCTGCCGTTCTGGACCAGCGTCCTGGTGCGCGCCTATGCCTGGCTCGTGCTGCTGCAACGCACGGGCGTAGCCAATCAGGTGCTCGAGCGGTTCGGGTTGATCAGCGACCCGCTGGCGCTGGTGCATAACGAGCTCGGCACGGTGATCGCGACCGTCCACATCCTGTTGCCCTTCATGGTGCTGCCGCTCTACTCGACCATGCAGAAGATCCCGCGCGACCTGATGCTGGCCGGGGCGAGCCTCGGCGGCGGACCGCTCCATACCTTCCTGCGCGTGTTCCTGCCGCTGTCCCTGCCCGGCGTCGTCGCCGGGCTGACGCTGGTCTTCGTGCTGACGCTCGGCTTCTACATCACGCCGGAGCTGCTCGGCGGCGGCCGGACGATCATGATCTCAATGGTCGTGAGCCGGAATGTCGAGCTCTACAATCAATGGGGCGCGGCGAGCGCGATCGGCGTCGTGCTGCTCGTCTGCGTGCTGGCGATCTTCATGTTGGTCGGCCGCATCATCCCGCTCGACAAGATGCTGGGGCAGAAATGAAACATCCCCTCCTCCCGCGTCTCGCCTTCGGCCTCTTCGTCGGGCTGGTGCTGGCCTATCTGATCGTGCCGCTCGCGATCATCGTGCCGATGTCGTTCTCCGGCACGCGCTTCCTGACCTTCCCGCCGCCGTCCTTCTCGCTGCGCTGGTATGAGGAGTATTTCGGCAACCCGGCCTGGATGCAGGCGACCAAGGTGAGCCTGACGATCGCAGCGCTGACGGTTGCGCTCGCGACGCCGCTCGGCGTGGCCGCCGCCTATGCCATCAGCAATTCGCAAAGCCGGCTGATGCGCTCGCTCCACATGGTGCTGATGCTGCCGCTGATCGTGCCGATCATCATCATCGCGATCGGCATCTTCTTCGTCTATGCGAAGGTCGGCCTGATCGCGACGCTGCCCGGGCTCGTTCTCGCCAATGTCATGCTCGGCCTGCCCTATGTCATCACCTCGGTGGTCGCCGGGCTGCAGAGCTTCGATCCGGCGCAGGAGATGGTGGCACGCAGCCTCGGCATGAACCGCCTGCGCGCCTTCCTCAGCGTGACATTGCCGCAGATCAAGGCCAGCGTCTTCGCCGGCGGCATCTTCGCCTTCATCTCGGCGATCGACGAGACGATCATCTCGCTCTTCGTCTCGGGCGGGCAGTATCAGACGCTGACGCGAAGGATGTTCACCGCGCTGCGCGACGAGATCGACCCGACCATCGCCTCGATCTCGACCTTGCTGACGGCGGCCTCCTTCGTGCTCGTGCTGCTGGCAATGAGCGGGCAGAAGAAGGCGGCGTAACAAGTATAGGACGCTCAACCCATAGCGCCTGTTTTGAAACTCGCTCTGGTGAGCCGGCTGGCGCGGATTTCGAGAACCGGAGCGCCGCGGACTTCATGTCCGTGAGCACCGGAAGCGCAGAAAGCTGCGTCAGACGGCCGCCGGAGTAGAGTTACGCGGCGGCTCAGTGCCGCCAGTCCTGATAGCGGTAATAGGCCCCCACGAAGGGCAGGAACCAGGGCGGGCCGAAATGACCGGGCACGGCCGGCCAGTCGAGCCCGGCCAGCGGGTTCGCCTTGGCGTCGCCGCCCATGACGCGCGCCATGATCTGCCCCATATGCACCGACATCTGCGTGCCATGGCCGCTATAGCCCAGCGCGTAGAACAGGCCGTCGCGCTCGCCGGCGCGCGGCAGGCGGTCCGAGGTCATGTCGACCAGCCCGCCCCAGCAATAATCGATGCGTGTGCCGGCGAGCTGGGGGAAAAGCTCCAGCATCCGCGCCTGCAGGATCGCACCGCTCTTGGCGTCCGATTTCGGGCTCGACAGCGCAAAGCGCGCCCGCCCACCGAAGATCAACCGGTTGTCGGGCGTCAGGCGGAAATAGTTGCCGATATTCTTGGTCGTCGTCGCGGTGCGCCGCGTCGGCATGATCGAGGTCGCGAGATTGTCCGAAAGCGGCTCGGTCGCGATGATGAAGCTGCCGACCGGAACGATGCGCCGCCGCAACCAAGCGAAGGGACCCTCTCGGGAGGCGCCAGTCGCGAGCAGAACCTGCCCGGCCTCGATCTCGCCGCGCGTCGTCACGACCCGGTGCGTGCTGCCGTTCAAGCGGTGAAGGCCGGTGACGCGGGCATTCTCGAAGATGCCGGCGCCGCGCCGCGCCGCCGCATTCGCAAGGCCCGCGCCGAAGCGGCCCATATGCATATGGGCGCCGCGCGGGAAGACGAGGCCGCCATGGAAGCCGTCCGAGCCGATCTCGGTCCTGGTCTCTTCCGGCCGCACGATGACGAGATCGGGCTCGACCGTGCGCTGCAGCAATTCGGCGCTTTTTTCGAGCTTGGCGAAATGCTCGGGCTTGGCGGCAAGCTTGATCTTGCCGGTGCGACGGAAATCGCAATCGATCGCCTCCTCCGCGACCAGCGCCTCGACCTGATCGACGGCGGCGTCAAAAGCGCGATAGAGCGCGCTCGCACGTTCAAGCCCGAGGCTCGCGGCAAGGCCTGCGAGATCATGCGCCGTACCGTTGTTGCAATGCCCGCCATTGCGGCCCGACGCCTCGCCAATGACGCGGCCTGCTTCCAATACAGCTACGCTCGCGCCGGATTTCGCCAGCGCCAGCGCCGCCGACAGGCCGGTGAAACCGCCGCCGACGATGGCGACATCGACCTTGCCGGCGAGTGGTCCAGCCGTATCCGCCTCGAAACGCGGCGCCGAATCGAGCCAATAGGGTTCCAGTTTCATGAGCATACGGGTCCGCGCGTCGGCATGAGCTATCAGGGTTCGTGAAGCGTATCGAGCCAATTCAGGGCAAACGTCGACCCTGGATCAGATCCAGCCCCGCCGCCCCAGCTTGCATCAAGTTAAGCCTCTGTATTGTATGAATTTTACTATTCTCGAATGCTCCCGACGGACCTATACTTGCGTTCCATTTCGCACGAGGCCAGCA
The DNA here is from genome assembly GCF_964252745.1 of Allobosea sp. LjRoot9. Lineage (NCBI taxonomy): Bacteria > Pseudomonadati > Pseudomonadota > Alphaproteobacteria > Hyphomicrobiales > Alloboseaceae > Allobosea > Allobosea sp. LjRoot9. Next base: position 1,046,550 of record NZ_CAXUPC020000002.1, read on the forward strand.
GCGGTGGTTTACAGAACGGCCAAGCGCAAACTCGACTACGACATCGACATCCGGGCGATGACCGAAGCCGATCTGGTGCAGGCGCATCAGCTCTCGATCGGCGTCGGCTGGCCGCACCGCCCCGAGGATTGGCGGCTGGTGCTCGAGGTCGGGCACGGCTTCGTCGCCTGCGACGCGATCGGACGCGCGCTCGGCTCGGCGATGTGGTGGCCCTTCGGCGAGCATTTCGCCACCTGCGGCATGGTCATCACCTCGCCCAGGCTGCAGGCGCAGGGCGCGGGGCGGCGCCTGATGGACACGATCTTCGAACAATCCGGCGCGCGCGATCTGCGCCTCAATTCGACACGGGCCGGCTACCGGCTCTATCGCTCGCTCGGCTTCGAACCGGTCGGGCGCATCTTCCAGCATCAGGGCCGGGCCCAGCTTTCAGAGCCCCCAACCGGGGACGAGATTGCAGTGCGCAGCGTCGTCGCAGCCGACCGCGACGCCATCGCCCGGCTCGACGGCATGGCCTATGGCGCGGACCGGGCGCGGGTGATTGCGGCCTTGATGGCGCAATCGGCCGGGACGATCGTCGAGCGCAATGGCGAGGCGGTCGGCTTCGCGCTGTGCCGGCGCTTCGGCCGCGGCCATGTCGTCGGGCCGATCGTCGCCGAGGACGACGCGATGGCGATCGCGCTGACGAGGCCGCATGTCGCCGCGCATGAAGGCGCCTTCCTGCGCGTCGACACCGCCCAGGAGCAAGGCTTGTTCGGCGGCTTCCTCGAAGCCAGCGGCATGATGATTTTCGACAGTGTGACGACGATGATCCGCGGCCGCAATCACGGGGCGCAGGGCGCGGCACGCACCTTCGGGCTGGTCAACCAGGCCTTGGGCTGATTTGGCGCTGAGCTGAGCACATTGTTTTGTCGCGTTTTCTTCACGCGAACCGGTGTCCACTTCGCTCGAAAACGCTCTGGCGGTCAGACTTCGAACAGCACCGGCAGCGGATAGCCCGATTTCTGGATCGGCGTCTTGATGACGATGTAGCTGAAATATTTCGAGATGCCGAGATTACGGTCGAGCAGCGTCTCGATCAGCGACTGGTAGTGCGTCAGCCCGCGCGTCACGAACTTGACCAGATAGTCGTAGCCGCCGCTGACCAGATGGCATTCCACCACCTCGTCGACCCGCCGCAGCGCGGTCTCGAAGCGGATGAAATACTCCTTGGTATGGTCGGCCAGCGTGATCTCGGTGAAGACCGTGATGGTCTCGCCGAGCTTTTGCAGGTTGATCGTCGCGCCATAGCCGGAAATGAAACCGGCCTGCTCCAGCCGCTTCACCCGCAGCAGGCAGGGGCTTGGCGACAAGCCCACAGCATCGGCCAGGGTGACATTGGTCATCCTGCCATTGTTCTGGAGCTCGACCAGAATCTTCATGTCGATGCGGTCGAGCCGCACGCCCGGTGTCACGACGAAAGCCTCACCATCACGCTCCTCAAGCCGGACGGTCTCGTCTCGCCGGCCGGGAGAGCGTAGACGGTTCGGCTGGCCTCGGCAAAGCGAGGATCATGCCGGCATCGCCGCGCTCAGCGCAGCTCTGCCTTGACCTCGGGAATGGCGAGCATGTCGTCGAGCGTCTGGCGCAGGCGCGCGACGATCAGGTCGATCTCGCTTTCGCTGCAGCAGAGCGGCGGAGCGAGCCCGATGATGTCGTCGGCGAAGGCCCGGAAGATCACGCCATTGGCGTAACCGCGCGCAAAGAGATGCTCCGGCAGCCTGGCCGCGCGGGAGAATTTCTCCTTGCTCGCCTTGTCGGCGACGAGCTCGATACCGGCGAGCAGGCCGCGCGCCCGGACCTCGCCGACGAGAGGATGGTCGGCGAGCGTTGCCAGCTTCTTTTCGAAATAAGCGCCGACGCGCTGGCCATTGGCGAGGATGCCGCCCTCGTCATAGAGCCGTAGCACCTCGAGCGCGACGGCGGCCGAAACGGGATGGCCGGAATAGGTCTGGCCATGACCGACCGGCCCACCGTCCGGGGCATTGTCCTTGATGCCCTTGTAGACCTTCTCACCGATCGCGAGCGCACCCAGCGGCGCATAGCCTGAGGTCAACCCCTTCGCCATCGTCATCATGTCCGGCACCACGCCTTCCGCCTCGCAGGCGAACATCGGCCCGGTGCGGCCAAAACCGGTGATGACCTCGTCGGCCAGGAAGAGGATGTCGAGTTCGGCCGCCGTGTCGCGCATCGCCTTGAGCCATCCCTTTGGCGGCACGATCACGCCGCCCGATCCGACGACCGGCTCGCAGAAGAAGGCCGCGACATTGTCCGCTCCGAGTTCCTCGACCTTGGCGCGAAGCGAGGCGACGCTGGCCGCGATCACCGCCGCATCGTCGGAACCGGTCGGATTGCGATAGGCGTAAGGAGCGGCAACGTAGTGCTGGACATGGGAGGGGAAATCGAAATTCGCATGGAAGGCCGGCAGCGCAGTGACGCCGGCACCCGTCGAACTCGAGCCGTGATAGCCGCGCTCCAGCGAGAGGATCGCCTTCTTCGTCGGCCGGCCGGTGACGTTGTAGTAGAACTGGATGAGGCGCAGCGCGCCATCGATCGCGTCCGACCCGCCCAGCGAGAAATAGATGTGATTGAGGTCGCCGGGCGTGATCTCGGCGAGCTTGGCCGCGAGCAGGATCGTCGGCTCGCTGCCGAAGCTGAAATAGCCGGTCGCATAGGGCAATTCACGCATCTGCGCGGCTGCCGCCTCGACGATGCTCTCATGCCCATAGCCGACATTGACGCACCAGAGGCCGGCGAAGCCGTCGATCAATTCATGCCCGTCCGCATCGGTGATGAAGGCGCCCTTGGCCGACTTCATGATGGTGACGCCGCGCTTCTCATGACCGGCCCAGTTTGCCACCGGATGGACCCAATGCATGCGGTCGAGAGCTTCGAGCGAATTGACGGTCATGGGCACAGGCCTTGGTGAGTGGATGCTCTGGAGAAGGAAGGATCGGGCGCGTCAGACCGCGGCGGCCTGGATATAGGTGCCGCGCGCAGCCCGAGGCCTCTCGGGCTGCGCCAGGTCTCGCAGATAGCGCCCCGGCGTCACGCCGCAGATGCTCTTGAAATGGCGCGAGAGATGGCTCTGGTCGAAGAAGCCGGCCTCGGATGCGGCCTGCGCCATCGGCACGCCCTCGCGCAGCAGCGCCTTGGCATGGCGAATGCGCCGGTGACAGATGAAGCGATGCGGCGTCAGGCCGACCTGCCGGCGAAACACCGTGACGAAGCGACAGACGCTCAGGCCCGCGAGAACGGCGAGGTCCTCAAGATAGACGCTGTCGGTGAAATGCCGCTCGATATGGACAAGCGCACGCCGGATTCCGGGATTGACTCCGGGCGGGAGCTTTTCGCCGAGATCAAGAACGGGCTCTTGCATGGACCAGCTTTCCTCGCTCACGGCACTGATGCCGCTTCGTCACAAGGCTAGAGGCAAGCCGCCATGCTGTTGGCGCGACGTGGCGGGCCGCGATGACATCCCCTGCGCTATTGGCTCACGGCGACAGCAGATCATGCTTCGAGCGTTCTCGATCACCCCATGGGCAATAGACCTACCCACGCAGAGGTGCCTCGGCACGGTGGTCCGCTAGAGACGGATTCAGATTTCAGATGGCATCACGAAGTGATCCCAGCTGAAATCTGAATCCGTCTCTCATCTAAAACTGAGAGCAGGATGCCGTCTCCGGCTAGATCATACCGGTGATATGGGCGGTGATCAGCACCCGGGGATCGCTCCAGAGCGCATGGCCCTTGGGAAGCTGCGCCTCGGAGGAGACATCCAGCACAGCGGCCGAAACCTGGCCGTCGTCGAGCGCGGCGAGCAGCGCATCCTGATCGAGATGATCGCGGCCACCTGCACTCAGCAGCCTCACGCCACGCGGCAGTTTCGCAAAAAGCGCGGCATTGAGCCCGACGCGCGCCTCTCCGGCCGGCGGCGGCAGGCACACCAGGATCTCGCTGCGGGCGAGAAATTCCGCCATCTCGTCGGGGCCGGCAGAACAGGTGACGCCGTCGATCTCGTAGCGCGAACCGCTCCAGCCCGCGACCTGGAAGCCAAAACCCGCGAGCTTGCGGCAAGCGGCCTCGCCAAGCGCACCCAGCCCGAGAACGCCGACATGGCGGCTCGAAGCCGGCAGGATCCGCATCTGCTGCCAGCCCTGGCTGCGCTGCATGGCGATATAGGGCACGAGGTCGCGATGCAGCGCCAGCACCGACATGGTGACATATTCAACCATGCCATCGACGATGTCCGGCTGATCGGACTTGGAGAGAAGCGCCATCATATCCGCCTTGATCCTTTCGCACCCGGCCGGCTGAGACTCAGCCGAGTGCCTGGTTGATCACCGCGTAGAGCCGCGCGGGACCTGACGGAACCGGTTTTTCGCCGCGTACCATCGAGGTCACGGGGCCTGCAGGTTTCAGGCCGTTCTGCATCAGCCAATCCTCCAGCCCGGTATCCAAGGGAACATCGATCCGCAGGAACTGGCCGCGTCGCTCATAGAGCCAATGCGCGATCAGGGTTTGTGCATCGCCGCCATTGGCGGCGACCACCGGGCCGATGACATGCCCCCGACCGAAGCGGCGCAAGACGCTGAAGCCGACAGGTTCGCCGTCTCGCTCCAGCACGATGCATTCGCCGCAAGCGAGGAGCACCTTGAGCGCCGGCTTGCGCGGCAGTCCCGTCGCCTGCGTATCGAACCGCTCCAGCAGCGGCAGGTCATCGGGGCCGCCGAGGCGCAGCGTCTCGCCGGGTTGCAGCACCGGCGCGGCGTCGGCGCGCGAGACGCCATGGTGCTGGAGCACGCCGCCCCAGGGCACGAAGCCGTTCCTGGCGTAAAGCGGCTCGCCCGCTACCGTGGCGTTGAGCAGTTGCGAGCGCCCCTGCGTCTGTTCGAGCAGGGCGCGTATCAAGCGCTTGCCGATGCCGCCGCCCTGCTGCGCGGGCGAGACGATGATCGAGCCGAGCGTGGCGTGCGTCTCGCCATAGGGCCACCACAGCGCCGACGCCACGATCTCCTCGCCCAACGTCGCCACGACGCCATGGCCGAGATCGATCAACATCTCCCAGTCTTCGGCGCGATGCGGCCAGCCGACGGCGTGCGACAGCGCCTGGCAGGCGACGGCATCGGCCAGCGCAACCTCGCGCAGGACCAGGGCCTCTTGAGGGGCAGTGTCGGACATGACGGACTCCAGGGCCGGGACCGCGGCGCGAGCGTTCACGCTCAGCCGGCGACCTCCTGCACGACATAGAACTTGGCGACGTGAACGCTGCTGTCCCAGGCGCAGGGCGCGCCATGGACGACGAAGACGCTGTCGCCTTGATCGACGCGCGTGACGGTTCCATCCGGCCCGGTCAGATCAATGCTGCCCGTCACCACATGCATCAGCTCGTTGAGGCGGTGCGGGCGCAAAATCCGGCGATAGGGCGTCGAATCCCAGGTTCCGGCCCGGAAGCGCGTAGCCTCGTCGGTGAAGGCGTTGAAGCTGCGGCATTGCGGCGTCGGCCCGACCAGCGCCTCGGCCGGCGGCGCGGCGGAGGGTGAAAGCGGTGCATCCGCCAGGATCTCCTGCAGACCCGGCGCCGCCGAACTTACTCCGCTGGCGGCGCAGAAGACGAGGCGCGTGCCAGGCTCCGCCTCGACCTTCACCGCGGTTCCGCGCGCGATCACGGCGCCGCGGCCGGGCGAAAGCTCCAGGGCGGCCTTACCGGGCTCGGCAAGGCGCAGATGGCCGGAGACGACCACGACGAATTCGGTATGCGGAAACGCTGCGCTCTCATAGGCACCCGCCAGATTCACCCGGCCCGCAGTCATGGCGTCGGGCCCTGTCCAGGCGATATCGCGCCCGGCGCCGAAGGGGTCGTTCTCGCCCAGCGCGGCTGACCGGAAAGGCGTCGCGAGCGGCGCATCGCCAGCCCGGTTGAGAAGAAGGATTCCTGAGGACATCAGCCGCTGTTCCGTTGACTCGAGATGTCCCGAGCTAACGCGAATGGCCCGGGCGTGATTGGACGGTTTTGTCGGCGCATACCGGACATGTTGCCATGCGCGGCCGATCCGGCTCAGAGCGTCCGGGTCACCTTGTTGAGATGCGGGGGATTGTCAGGATCGAGCCCGCGCGCGACCGCAAGCGCGGCAATGCCGCCATAGAAAGCCCGCGCCTGGACGAGCGGGGCGAGCGCGGGGGAGACGTCAGGCGGCATCGGCAGGGCCGCGCTGACATTCGAGCCATGTCCGGCATAGGCGATCTCGGCGCCGAAGCGCGCGAGCGCCGCCGCGACGGACAAGGTGCTGTCGCGGCCCTCATCGGCTGGATCGAGCACGATCGCCGGGAAGCCGGGGCCGACCAGCGCCAAAGGTCCATGCAGCACTTCGGCGGCACTGAAGGCCTCGGCGTGGATGCGGCAGGTCTCCTTGAACTTCAGCGCCATTTCCTGCGCAATGCCGAGGCCGAGGCCACGGCCGATCACATAGAGGCTGGCGGCATCCTTCAGCCCCGCGAACATGGGCGACCAGTCGCAATCGCCCGCCTCGGCGAGCCGCCGCGGCGCCTGCTCCAAGGCAGCGACGAGCGCCTCGTCCTGGCTCCAGGCCGCAGTGAGATGAAGGAAGGCGATGCAGGTGGCGAGGAAGCTCTTCGTCGCAGCGACGCTTTTCTCCGGCCCCGCCCGCAACGGAACCAGCACATCGACCAGATCCGCCAGCGGCGAAGCCTCGTCATTGACGAAGCCGACCACCAGCGCGCCGCCGCGCTTGGCAGCCTCGGTCAAGCGCAGGGCGTCGGGGCTATGGCCGGATTGCGAGACGGCGATGAACAACGCGCCGGAGAGATCGAGCCTGCCGCCATAGACCGAGGCGAGGCTCGGGCCCAGCGACGCCACGGGCAAGCCCAGCGTCCGCTCGATCAGGTATTTGCCATAGGTCGCGGCATGGTCCGACGAGCCGCGCGCACAGCTTGCGACGAAGGCGGGTCTTTGCCGGCGCAAGCGCTCGCCAAGCTCTGCCATGACCACGGCATTGCCCGCGATCTGCCTTTCGGCGACCAATGCAGCCTCGGCGGCCTCGCTCGTCAGAAGCGCTTCAGGCATCGATGCGACCATGCTCCTCGAGCAGCGTCTTGCTGATATCGGCGACCCGGCCGCGAGCGAGCCGCACACCGGCACCACCCACCCCCTGGACGGAGAGTGTGCCGCACGCAATCCCCTCGGCAAGCGCCTGGCCCGGTGGACGGCCCGCAATCCAGGCCGCGATGAAGCCCGCGTTGAAGGCATCGCCCGCACCAGTCGTGTCGAGAACCGGGCCTCCCTGTGGCGCAGGCAGGTTCAGGCTCTGCTCGCGCTGAAACAGGCGTGCACCGGCCGCACCATCCTTGATGACGACGACGGGGAAATGACGGGCGAGCCGGCGGCCCGCCTGGTCGAGATCCTCGCAGCCGGCAATCGCCCGGGCCTCGGAGGCGTTGGGCAGGAAGATATCGGTGCCGGTCGAGCGCAGGACCAGATCAGGGTCGTGGATCAGGGCGTCGTCCCAGCTCGGATCAAGCGAGACGGTGAGGCCTGCGAGCTTGGCGAGCGAGACCAGTTCCGGACTCTCGGCGAGCGTCGCGAATTCGGCGATGTGCAGATGGCGCGCCTCGGCATCCGCCAAGGCGGCTTCGAGGGTGGTGGGCCGCGCCTTGCCGGCCCGGCGCGACAGGAAGGCGCGTTCGCCTGCTTGCACCATCACCACGGTGGGTTGCGGCCCGGCATCGGGCGCCCGCTCGAGCCAGCGCAGATCGACACCGCTCTGCTGCAGAGCCGGTGCAATGACCTCCGACAAGGGATCGGTTCCGATGCGCGCGAGCAGCGCCGCCCGCTCGCCCAGCGCCGCCAGATGGGCCGCCGTGATGAAGCCGCCGCCCCCGGGCACGACCGAGACATCCTTGGCGAAGCGCTCCTCGCCGAGCCGGGGCAGCGCCTCCAGCCCCCGGAAGACGAGATCGCAATAGAGCCGGCCGATGCTGAGGACGAGATTGCGTCCACCCTTCATAGTGCGCGCTCGCTTGCAGCATCAAACAGCGTCAAGGCAGCCACGGGCGCGCCGAGCCGCACTGCCTCGCCGACAGCCGGGGGCGACTTGGCGGAGGCTGAGGCCAGGATCAGCCCGCTACCGAACTCGACATGGACGAAGGTCTCGGAGCCGAGCGGCTCGATCACCGCCACAGTGCCGGTCAGCACGAGATCGGCCGGCTCATCGCCCGCCAGAACCCGCAATTGCTGCGGCCTGACGCCGACAAGGACATCCGCGGGGATCCCCTCTGGGCTGCCCGGCAAGGCGACAGGTTTCTCGCCCAGTGTCAGCGTCGCAATCCCGGCCTGGGTCGTCACGCAGCCGGGCAGGACATTCATGGTCGGCGAGCCGATGAAGCGGGCGGTGAAGACATCGGCGGGCTTCTCATAAAGCTCCATCGGCGCTCCGACCTGGAGGATGCGGCCATCGCGCATCACGACGATGCGATCGGCCAGGGTCATTGCCTCGACCTGGTCATGCGTGACGAAGACGATGGTGGTGCCGAGCCGCTGGTGCAGGCGCTTGATCTCGAGCCGCATCTGCGCGCGCAGTTGTGCGTCGAGATTGGAGAGCGGCTCGTCGAACAGGAACACCGTGGGATTGCGCACCATGGCGCGGCCGATGGCGACGCGCTGACGCTGGCCGCCGGACAAGGCCGAGGGCCTGCGCTCCAGCAACGGCTCCAGCCCGAGAATGCCGGCGACCTGCTCGACCCGCTTGCGCTTCTCGGCCTTGTCGAGCTTGGCCGTATGGAGGCCGAAGCCGATATTCTCGGCGACGCTCATATGCGGGTAGATCGCATAATTCTGGAACACCATCGCGATGTTGCGATCCTTCGGCTCCAACCGGTTCACGACCCTGCCGCCGATGCTGATCTGCCCGCCGTCGATATCCTCCAGCCCCGCGATCATGCGCAAGGTCGTCGACTTGCCACAGCCGGAGGGGCCGACGAAGACGACGAACTCGCCATCGGCGACAGCGAGGTCGATGCCGTGGACGACCTGCGTCGCGCCATAGCGCTTGACCAGCCCTTGAAGTTCGATACCCGCCATTACGCCGTTTCCATCAGAGCGGCGAAGGCCGCGTCGAGTTCCTGCCGCGCCGCTTGTTCGCGCATGGCGATGTCGGCTGCAGCGCCATCAGCCGCAGCGAGCCTGGCGCGATAGCCCGCCAGCGCCTTGCCCAGCGCTTGCGGTCCTGGCCCGCCGAAGCGCTCGCGCACCGCGACGAAGTTTTCCGGCGAGACCACGCCCGCAAAATCGCCTGCCGTCAGCGCCGGCTCACGGCCGGTGTGATGGCGGAAGGCCTCAAGGAAGGGGGCATAGCCATCGCGCGGCAGATCGCCGTCGAGCGCGACGACGGCACGCGCGACACTGGCTGCAATCTCATGTGCGGCTCGGAAGGAGAGCCCCTCGCGGCGCACCAGCGTATCGGCGAGTTCGGTGATGGTGATGCAGGAGCGGCGGATGTTCTCGGCGACACGGCGGCCGTCGACGCTCATCGATGGCAGCAGCGCGGCGAGCAGATCGAGCACGCGCTCGCCCGTGGCGAAGGCCTGGTAGCCGGCCTCGTTGGTCTCGCCTTCCGCGTCGTTCATGTCGGTGAAAGGGGTGTTGTGGACGACGTCCCTGACCAAACGGGCGCGTGCCATCGCCTGCGAAGAGAGATGGCGCAGATGTTCGATCGGCACCGGATTGCGCTTCTGCGGCATGATCGAGGAGATCTGCACGAAGGCATTGGGCACATAGAGCTGGCCGACCTCGAAGGCGGTCCAGACCTGGAGGTCCTGGATCAACCGGCCGAGATGCAGGAAGACCAGTTCGACCGCGCTATAGGTCGCGGTGACGTAGTCGATCGCGGCGATGCAGCCATAGGAGTTTTCCAATGGCGCGGCGAAACCCAGGAGATGTGCGACGCGGGCCCGGTCGAGCGGGAATCCGGAGGTGGTGATCGCGGCCGCGCCCATCGGCGAAAGGTCGAGCAATTCGCGCGCCTGGATCAATCGCTCATGGTCGCGCAGCATCACCTCGATGCCCGCCGCCAGATAATGCCCGAAGGTCGTCGGCTGGGCCGGCTGGCCATGGGTGTAGGCAACGATCAGCGTCGCCTTCTCGCGCTCGGCCAGGGCCAGCGTCGCGGCGATCAGCGCGCGCAGCTTAGCCGCAAGCCGGTCGAGGCGCGGCTTCAGCGCCAGTTTGAACAAGGTGTGGTCGATGTCGTTGCGCGAGCGGCCGGTGTGCAGACGGCCGGTGTCGTCGGGGCTGAGCCGCTTGCGCAGCTCCGCTTCGATCAGGAAGAAGAAATCCTCGACCTCCCCGGTATAGCTCAGCGCGGCCGGGTCGATCTCGGCATCGATCTCATCAAGCGCCCTAGCGATCCGGCCAGCGGTCTCGCGCGGCAGGATGCCGGTCTCGGCCAGCATGACGAGATGGGCACGGTCGATGGCGCGGAAAGCCTCGACATGATGGGTCTTGGCCCCGTCGAAGAGCGGGCGCAGCACGGTTTCCTTGTAGACCGGATCGGGGAAGACGGAGGCGTCGCTCAGGCGCGGATCTGCATGCTGACTCATCGGATCAACCCTTCAGACCGGCCATCACCACGCCGCGCACGATGTAGCGCTGCAGCACGAGGAAGACCGTCAGCGTCGGCAGCGTCGCGAGCGCCGCGCCCGTCATGATCAGCTCCCACTGGATCTGCGACTCCACGGCGAAGCTCGAGAGGCCGACGGGCAGCGTGTAGAGTTCCTTGCTGGTCGTCACGATCAGCGGCCAGATGAAGGCCGTCCAGTTGCTCAGGAAGGTGAAGATCGCGAGCGCCGAGAGCGCCGGCGTCACCAGCGGCATGGCGATGCGCCAGAAGATCGCGAATTCGTTGAGCCCGTCGACGCGGGCGGCTTCGAGGAAGTCGTCGGGCACCGTCTCGAAGAACTGCTTCATCAGGAAGGTGCCGAAGGCCGTCATCATGCCCGGGAACATGATGCCCCAATAGGTGTCGAGCCAGCCGAAATTCCGGGCCATGACATACCAGGGAATGACCAGCATCTCGGTCGGGATCATCAGGGTCGAGAGGATCGCCAGGAAGACGATGTAGCGCCCGCGGAACTGAAATTTCGCCAGGGTGTAGCCGACCAGGCTGTCGAAGAAGACGTTCGACAGCGTCACCGCCGTGGCGATGCCCAGCGAATTGCCGAACCAGCGCAGAAAGCGCCCGTCGGACAGCACCGTGACATAGTTGTCGAGCGTCGGATGGGCCGGCACCAATCTGAGATCATAGACCTCGGAGGCGTCCTTCAGCGAGGTCGAGAACATGAAGAGCAGCGGCGTAATCATCAGCACGCCGCCCGCGAGCAGCAGCAGCCAGATGGCGATGCGGCCGGGTTGGAAACGGCCAGACTTGGCAAGGACAGACTTGGCAAGAAAAGACTTGGCAAGAGCTGGCATGGCAAAGGACAGCGCGGCCATCAGCGGTCCCTCAGCAGGCGCAATTGCAGGAAGGAGACGGCGAGCAGGACGAGGAAGAGCACCACCGTCTGCGCCGCCGCATAGCCCATCTCGAAGGAGGAGAAGGCGGTCTGGTAGATCATCAGCACGAGCGGCTTGGTGGCGTTCAAAGGCCCGCCGGGATCGCCGCTCGTCATGTTGTAGACCTGGTCGAAGATGCGCAGGAAGCCGATCGAGGAGAACACGACGAGGAAGATGATCGTCGGTTTCAGCAGGGGAATCGTGATCCGGCGCAGGATCGTCAGATTGGAGACGCCGTCGATGCGGGCCGCCTCGTAATAGGTGTTCGGGATGGCGCGCAGGCCAGCGAGGAAGATCACCACCTGGAAGCCTAAGCCCGCCCAGATCGCCGGCGCCAGCACCGAGGGCAGAGCCTGGCTGGTCGAACGCAGGAAGGGCTGCTGCGGCAGGCCGAAGCTTGAGAGCAGATCGTTGATCATGCCGATCGGCACCGGCTGGTAGAACCAGCGCCAGACCCAGGCCATGGCGGCCGCCGTCGTCAGGAAAGGCAGGAAATAGAGCGCCCGGATAAAGCCGTGCAGGAAGCGGACTCGGTCGAGGTGATAGGCGATGGTGAAGGCCAGGATCAGGCTCACCGGCGTGCCGATGGCGAGATAGAGCACGGTGTTGCGGAAGACCTGCCAGAACACGACATCGGCCCAGAGCCGCTGGAAGTTCGCCAATCCGACGAAGCCGGGCTTGGAGAACAGGTTCCAATTGGTCGTCGACAGATAGAACGCCTCGACCGTCGGATAGAAGCGGATCAGCGCGTAGAACAGGATCGGGACGGCCAGGAAGGCCCAGGCCCAGACGACCTGCTTCCGGCGCAGGGAGAGCCCGCCCCAGAACCGGCCGCCGGAGGTTTCCTGTTGAATTGGCATGCTCATCGCGACGAGATCTGAACTCTACGGGAAAACTGTTTTTGGTTGCCCCGCCCCGTCATTCCGGGCGGAGCGAAGCGGAGGCCCGGAATCCATCGGAGGGTTCCGGAGCTCTAGGATGGATTCCGGATCGGCGCGGCTTCGCCGCTTGTCCGGAATGACGATGCGGTTCCGAGGAAACTCGCCCCTACTTCTTGTAGAACTTGTCGAGGATCGCCTGTTCGGCCTTGGCCGCGTCAGTGAGCGAGGCCTTGGCGTCCTGGTTCTGGATCAGCACGCGGTTGATCATGTCGAGCGAGACCTGGCGCTGGCCCATCTCGTCGACGAAGACCGTGGCATGGGAATAGTTCAGCGCCTTGAGGAAGGGTCCGTAGATCGGGTGATTCAGGTTCTTCTCGGTCTCGGCCGCGGCCTTGCGGGCCGGCAGTTCGCCGACGGTCTCGAGCCAGAGCTGCATCGCCTCGGGCGAGGTGACGAAGGCCATGAACTTCTTGGCAGCTTCGAGCTTCTCGCCGGTTGGCTTGGCGGTGATGGCGTTGACCCAGTAGCTGGCGAAGTTCGCCTTCTTGCCGTCAGCGCCCGCGGGCAGTTCGGCGACGCCCCATTCGAAGGCCTTGATCGCCCCGAACCCGCCGAGCCGGAACGAGCCGTCGATGGTCATCGCGGCGCGGCCGGCGCGGAAAGCGGCCTGACCTTCATCCATGAAGCCGACCTGGCCGACCTTGTGGACGCGCTGGAGATCGGCATACCAGTTCAGGGACCTGGCGCCAGCCTCGCTGTCATAGGTGACCTTCCGGTTGTCGTCGCTATAGGGCGCGCCGCCATTCTGGCGCAGCAGCGTCTCGCGCCACCAATGATAGTCCTGCCCGGGGAAATCGAGCGTGATACCGGCCGAGAGCATGTTGCCGGCAGCGTCGCGCTTGGTCGTCTTCTTGGCCGCATCGAGGAGTTCGTCGATCGTCGCGGGCGGCTTGGCGGGATCGAGACCCGCTTCCTGGAACAGCTTCTTGTTGTAGAACAGCGCCAGCGAGCGCACCGCGGTCGGCAGGCCGTAATACTCGCCGTCGCGCTTCATCGCGGAGACGATCGGATAGAATTCCTTCTCGATCATCGCCGGCGGAAAGGCGTCGCGCGGCAGCGGCTGGATGAATTTGGCGGCGACGAAATTGTCGAGCCAGCCATAGAACAGCTGCACCACATCGGGCCCCTGGCCGGCGGGAACCGCGGCCGCGATCTTGGTCTGGTAGTCGGCATAGGGGAAGGTCGTGTGCTTGACCTTGATATTGGGATTGGCAGCCTCGAACCGCTTGATCAGCTCGTTCATCGCCTTGATGCGGGCGTCGAAGACATATTGCCAATATTCGATCTCGACCGTCTGAGCCGCCGCGCCGGTGACCGCACCGAACGAAACCAGCAGACCCAACAGCATTCCTCGAAAGCCGCGCATGATCCTCTCCCCTGTCGTGACGACGCCTGTGCCCTTGCCCTCGAATTCGGCATTCAAGACGTGCGACCGTCATGCTCGCTCCAGCCCCACCATCCTGTCAATCTATTAATTCACTTGAGTTGGATTAATCGAAAGCGCAGCCTGTCGATCTCAACAAGCACTGGCCCATCATGCCTCACCGCCGCTCTTCCCCGTCCCGCAGCGTCGCCGTCGGTACCAATCCCGAGCGAACGCGCAGCCATAACCGCCGCGTGGTGCTGGAGACGGTGCGCCAGCACGGCCGGCTCGGCCGCTCCGACATCGCCGCCCTGACGCGGCTGACGGCGCAGGCGGTCTCGAACATCGTCGCGGAGCTGGTCGACGAAGGTTTCTTGATCGAGTTGGGCCGCCGGCGCACGGCGCGCGGCCAGCCGCCGATGGAGCTCGCGGTCAATGCCGATGGCGGCATGACAGCCGGCATGGAGATCGCGGCCGACCACATCACCACCGTCCTGGTCGATCTCGCCGGCGAAGTCCGGGCGCAGCGCATCGTGCCCTTGGGCGATTCCGCGCTCGAGGCCGTGCAGGCGCTCGCCGCTGCCGAACTCGCCCTTGCCCGCACCGGGACGGGATTGCCGCGCCGCCTACTCGGCTGCGGCGTGGTGATGCCGGGCCCGTTCGAGATCGAGGGGATGAGCTCGGTCGGCTCATCACCCCTGCCGGGCTGGGCCGGGCACGATGCCGGCCAGCTCCTGTCATTGGCGCTGCTGACACCCGTCACGATCGAGAACGACGCGACGGCGGCCGCCGTCGGCGAGCATCTGCACGGGCTGGGGCGGAACCTGCGGCATTTCTGCTTGATCTATTTCGGCGCGGGCCTTGGGCTGGGCACCATCATCGGCGGGCAACCCTATCGCGGCGCCTTCGGCAATGCCGGCGAGATCGGCCATATCCCGGTCGTCCAGAACGGGCTCGCCTGCGCCTGCGGCGGCCAGGGCTGTCTCGAACGCTATGCTTCGACGCACGCGCTGAGCGAGGCCCTGCGTGCCGCCGGGATAGCGCATGCCGGCCCCGACGAGGTCGCGCAGTTGCATCTGGCCGGGCACCCCGCCGTGCTGGGCTGGATTGCGGAAGCGGCCCGACTTCTCGCGCCGATGCTGGTGATGTTGGAAAACCTGTTCGACCCGGAGACGATCATCCTGGGCGGCGGCTTGCCGGATGGCGTCATCGACGCCTTGATCGACGCGATGTCGCCTTTGGCCGTCTCGGTCTCGAACCGGTCGGGCCGCAGCGTGCCGCGCGTGCAGCGCGGCGCGACCGGCAGGCTCACCGCGGCGCTTGGCGCAGCCGCCTTGCCGCTGCTCGACACGATGACGCCGAAACTCGACCGCACCGTTCTGCATGAGCAGGACGAAACCGCGGCAGCAGAAGAGGCCTCCTAACGATCAGCCGGCGGTCGCTCTCGCAAAGAAGTCGACCGGTCCCATCTGGCCGCCCTTCAGGACGATATCGAGATCGTCCAGGCGAGGATCGTCGCTATGGGTCCGGCAGAGCGGCGCGCCCGAAGCCAGCGGGCCACGATAGGACAGCCCCCAGATATCGAGCGATTTGACGGCGAGGCTCGACGTGTCGCCGCCGGCGACGACGAGCCTGGACAGGCGCGCTTGCGCAATGATGCCGCGCAGCAGCAGGCCGGTTGCCGCCGCGACGCTGCCGGCATTCTCCGGAGCCTGCGACGGACGCTCGGTGATCAGCATGACATGGCCCTCCGTCAATCGCCGGAGAGCCTCCTGCCGCAGCGCCTCGGCATAGGCTTCGTCATCGAGGAGTCTGCGCGGCTCGATCGCCAGTTTCGCAAAGCCCGTCGCCACTTCGACCTGCGCCCTGGTCACGGGCGAAAGGCTGCCAACCAGCGCCAGCACGGGACCATCGCGCCGCAGCGGAACGGCCCTCGCATCCGCGGCCTCCTCCTGGACACCCCACAGGCCAGCCAGCGCCTGGGCGACGGAGCTCGGACCGACGGCAAGCATCGGCTGCGCCTGCGCCCGCTGCGAGATCAGCTTGCCGATGACCGGGAGATCCGAGGCGCGGGCGACATCGAGCAGGACTGCGCCAGGCTCGGTTGCGAGACAGGCCGCGAGCGCATCCTCCGCCCCGCCCTCCCAATTGCGATAGTCGAGCAAGGCGATCCGCTCCAGCCCCTGCGCCATGAGATGTCGGCGCAGATCCGCCTCCGCCATCGGCGTGACCGGGTGCACGCTCATCGTCGGATGGCGGTCGATCCTGTGGACCACACCGCCGATGCCGGCCGCGGCGAACAGGTTTCCGAACAGGCAGTAGCGGCCGAGATTGGGCTGGCCGCCGAGGATCGGCAGGAACGGATTCTGGAAATAGGGGCGCAGCGCCTTCACCGCCGCGCCGATGCTGCCGACATCTGGTGCGCTGTCGAAGGTCGAACAGCATTTATAGTGCAGCAGCGTGACGCCCTGCCCCGCGAAGAAGCGTCCGGCCTCGTCGAGCTCGGCTGCCATCGCGACGGGTTCCATCGAGCGGGTCGCCCCGGCGATGCCGATGGCGTCGAGCGGACCGGCAGCGATCAATTGCTCCGGCGTCGGAATCCGCAGGAACAGCAGCGCGCGCCGCCCCTGTTCCGCCAGCGCCGACAAGGTGTCGGTCGCGCCGGTGAAATCGTCGCCATACCAGCCATAGAGCGGCGATGAGTTTGTCATCAGGGTCTCAGCCAGCGAGCTTGCCGAAGAAATCGAGCGCCTGCCGCAATTCGCCCTGCGTCCTGGCGGCGTCCTCCAGCGAAATGCCGGCTGCCACGGCGTCCCAGGCCTGGCGGATGCTGACCACGCCGGCCGTCGGTCCACCGGGATGGGCGAGGATGCCGCCGCCGGCCATGAAGAGCAGATCGGAATGGCCGATCGCATCCCAGGTCGGCTGGGCCGTACCGGCCCATTGGCCCGAGGAGAAGGCCGGCATGACGCGGTCATCGATGCCTGCGCTCAACGGCGTCACGCAATCCCTGGCGGAGGCGACGACCTCCTCGTCCTCCTGCGCGAATTTGCCCTGCAGGCCGTGGACATGCATGTGATCGACGCCGGCGAGCCGCCAGAGCGTCTGATAAGCTTGGAACGAGATACCGAGCATGGGGTGGCGCGAGAGCGCGCCATAGCCATTGCGATGGCCGTGCACAGTGAGATAGGTCGAGCGCCGCAGCGTCTCCATGGCCGAGAACCCGCACCAGTTCAGGCTCATCATGACGCAGGTGCCGCCCTCGCGCACCACCAGATCAGCATGGCGGCGCATCGCGTCGGTCTCGTCGGTGATGTTGAAGGCGACCATCACCGCCTTGCCGGTGCGGTCCTGATGGCGGCGCACGGCTGCCATCACCGCTGGCACGCGCTGCGCCAGCGGCGCATGGACGGGATCGGCCGAGATCTCGTCATCCTTGATGAAATCGAGGCCTGCCTCGCAGAGCTTGGCGACGAGCGCCGCCGTCTCCTCCACGCTCAGGCCGACATTGGGCTTGATGATCGAGCCGACCAGCGGACCTTGCGGGACACCCGTCAGCCGGCGCGTCCCGACGATGCCCTGGCTCGGCAGCGGGAAGCGGGCCCGGAAGGAGGCGGGCAGCGTGATCGTATCGAGCCTGAGGCCCGTGACCTCGCCGAGATCATAGAGATTGCCGGCGACGATCGCGGCCAGGGTCGCCAGATTGGCGCCGACATTGTCGACCGGAAACGAGATCGCGACACGGGCCCGCCGCCAGGGACCGGAGACGCCTTTGCGGGCGAGCCAGGCATTGGGCAGGCTCGGCGTGGCGACCGTTTCAAGCTCCTCGACCTTGGTGACGACGGCGCTCGCCCGCTCGCGCAATTCGTCGGTCTCACCGGCGACGCGGGTGAAGGTGCCGCTGGACTGCTCGCCCGCCATCACCTGTGCCACCTTCCTCGGATCGAGCGGTGTCTCGATCAGATAGGTCGCCTCGAAACGCTCACTGGTCATCTCGTCGATCCATCGTTGGGCCTGCCATCGTTCGGCTTGCCATCGTCCGGCCTGCCGTCATTACACGAAGGCGCGGCCGAATAAGCAATCCGGGGAACCGCCCGCGAGACACAGGATTGCTTCACCGCGCTCGCAATGACGAGGGGAAGGCCCCACCTCGCCGTCCCGCCCTCAGAGCTTGCTGAGATCGGGGAATGGACGCACGGGATCCTTGCCGTCCCAACTCTCGGCGGCCTCGCGGATCAGGCGGAACATCTCGCCCTTGGGACCGGCAACCTCCGACAGCTCGATCACGGTGCCGGGATGGTAATGCGTGTCGAAATAGATGAAGCGGCCGCGCTCGCCGACTTCGCCTGACATCACCGGCTTGAAGCCCTGCCCGATCAGGCGTTCGAGATCGGCATCGTAGCTGTCGGTCCAGTAGGCGACATGCTGCAGGCCGCTATGCCCGGCTTGGGTGAAGTCGCGATACATCGAGGGCACGTCGTTGCGGCATTGGATCAGTTCGATCTGGAGCGGCCCGGAATTGGCCAGCGCGACCGAATTATGCGGCTCGTAGCTCTCACCCTTGTAGCGGTAATTCTTGATCGGAACCTTCGGGTTGTAGAAGAACGGCCCGACGCCAAGGACACGGCTCCAGTAGTCCATCGCCGCCTCGATATCGGGGACGACATAGCCAGCCTGGCGGATCTGGCCGAAGAAACGGCTCATGGGAATGCCTCGCGTTCGAAGAGCGGTGAAGGATCAGAATTTCAGGAAGCCGGTGGAGATCCACGGCACGGCGGCGACCACGACGAGGCCGATCAGCAGGGCCAGCATGTAGCCCCAGATGTATTTCAGGCCCTCGTCGGGGTTGATCTTGCTGATCGCGCAGGCGCCGTAATAGCCAACGCCAAAGGGGGGCGCGAAGAGGCCGATGCCCATCGCGAAGATCACCACCATGGCGTAATGGACCTCGTGGACGCCGACCTGCTTGGCGATCGGGAACAGGAGCGGCCCGAACAGCACGATCGCCGGAATGCCCTCCAGCACGCTGCCGAGGATGATGAAGGCGACGATCGAGATCGCCAGGAAGCCCCAGGTTCCGCCGGGCACAGCCGCCATGATCTTCGCCAGATCCTGCGAGAAGCCCGACTGGGTCAGGCCCCAGGCCATGGCCGTGGCGCAGCCGACAATGAAGATGATCGCGCCCGTCAGCGAGGCGGTGTCGACCAGCATGCGCGGCAGCCGGCGCCAGTCGAACTGGCGGTAGACCAGAAGCCCCATCACGACGGAATAGGCGATGCCGATGGTCGAGACCTCGGTCGCCGTCGCCACGCCCTCGACGACCGCGGCGCGAATGACGAAAGGCAGCGAGACGGCCGGCAGCGCGACCAAAGCGAGCTTGCCGATCTCGCGCTTCGAGTAGCGCGCGACATGGCTGAGATCCTCGCCGCGATAGCGCCACCAGATCACGAAGCAGAGCGCGGCGCCGAGCACGACACCGGGCAGCATGCCGCCGGTAAAGAGCGCGGCGATCGAAACGCCCGTCACGGAGCCGATGGTGATCAGCACGATCGAGGGCGGGATCGTCTCGGTCTGCGCGCCTGTCGCCGAGAGCAGGGCGACGAGGTCACCGGGCTTGGCGCCGCGCTTCTGCATCTCCGGGAAGAGCACCGGCGCGATCGCGGCCATGTCGGCGATCTTCGAACCCGAAATGCCCGAGACGAGATACATCGCCCCGACCAGCACATAGGACAGGCCGCCGCGGACATGGCCGAGCAGCGAGGCGAGGAACTGGATCATGGCGCGGGCCATGCCGGTCATCTCGATCAGCGCGCCCAGGAAGATGAAAAGCGGCACGGCGAGCAGGATGAGATGGCTCATGCCCTCGTCGAGCCGCCCGACCATGACGATCAATGGCGTCGCGGTGGTCAGAGCGAGATAGCCGAAGGTGGCAAGCGCGAAGGAGAAGGCGATCGGCACGCCGGAGAAGACGTTGAGCGCCACCACCCCGACGAAGAAGACCACGAGGTTGAGCTTGCCCAGCGGCTTCAGCATGGGGCCGGCAAGCCAGAACAGCAGGACGAGGGCAACTGTGAGGCCAAGCGCCAGCAGGACGGGCTTGAGCGAACCGAAGCGCAGCAGCCGGAAACACGCCGCCAGCAGCATCAGCCCCATGCCGACGGGGATGGCCGCCGCGCGCCAGGCATTGGTGATCTCCAGCGCCGGGGTGACGATGAACCTCTCCTCCTCGGCATATTCCAGCGCGTGAGGCAGGATCATCAGCAGGAAGGCGATCGAGGCGGTGATCGCCAGCGCCTCCAGAAGGCTGCGCGCCCCTGGCCCGACACGGCTGACGAGGCCGGTCATGCGCATATGCTCGCCGCGCCGGAGCGCGACGACCGCGCCCAGCATCGACAGCCACAGGAACAGGATCGAGGCGAGCTCGTCCGACCAGATCAAGGGTTTGTGGAAGACATAGCGCGCCGTCACGCCCGCGCCGAGGATGACGATCTCGATCAGGACAAGTGCGGCCGCCACGGCCTCGACGAGGCCGCCGACCAGGCGGTCGAGCTTGCCGGCGAGATGCGCAATGCCATTCTCGGGGGCAAGCGCAGGCGACAGCACCGCATGTCCATGCATGACTGGGTTCTCCATCGGCTCGACCGCGCGACGCGCCGGCCTCAGGCCAGCTTGCCGACGGCGCCTTCGAGTAGCCCCCAGGCCTCGTCCCCGAAGCGCCCCTGCCAATCCTTGTAGAATCCGGCTTCGCGCAGCTTGGCGCGGAAGGAGTCGGGATTGGTCTTGTTGAAGGCGAGGCCCTTCGCCTGCAGATCGGCCTGGACCGTTTCGTTGAGGCCCTTGATGTCGGCGCGCTGCTTGACGCCGGCCTCGTTGATGGCGTCGCTGACGATCGTCCTGACGTCGGCCGGCAGGGCGTTCCAGGCGCGGCCATTGGCGATGAACCAGAAGCCGTCCCAGATATGGTTGCTGACGGCGCAGTTCTTCTGCACCTCATAGAGCTTGGCGACCTGGATGATCGGCAGCGGGTTCTCCTGCGCGTCGACGATCCTGGTCTGGAGCGAGGAATAGACCTCGCTGAACTGCAGGCTGGCGGGAGCGGCTTCCAGCGCCTTGAACATCGCGATCGAAAGCGGGCTCACCGGCACGCGGATCTTCAGGCCCGCCATGTCCTTGGCGGTCTCGATCGGCTTGCCTGATGTCGTCATCTGGCGGAAGCCGTTGTCCCACATCTTCTCGAAGGCGAAGAGGTTCACCTTGGCGATCGCGGCACGGACATGGGCGCCGAGCGCGCCATCCATCGCCTTCCAGACCTGGTCGTAATCGGCAAAGGCGAAGCCCACCGCATTGATCGCAGCGACAGGCACCAGCGTCGCGATCACCAAGGCGGACGGCGTGAAGAAGGTGATGCCGCCATTGCGGACCTGGCTCAGCATGTCGGTGTCGCCGCCAAGCTGGTTGTTGGGGAAGATCTTGATCTCGACCCGGCCGTTGGTCTTCGCCTTGATCTGTTCGGCAGCCTCGGCGGCACGCACGTTCAAGGGATGGCTGAGCGGCAGGTTGTTGCCGTATTTCAATTCGATCTCGGCGGCGCGCGCGATATGCGGCATGCCGATGAGGGGAATGGCCGGCGTGGCGGCAAGCGTGCGCAGCACCGTGCGGCGGGTCAATGACGTCATTGTATCCTCCCTGGATCGCCTTGCGACCTGATTGTTCGTCGTCTTCTTGCCAAAACGATAGGAATTGCCGATGAGGTCCGTCAAACTCATTCTCTGATGGTTTTTGATTGGATTTGAATGCCTCTCTCTCAGAATGACAACGCTATGGACGAGGGCGCGGAGAGCCTGCCGCGCCGCCGACTCATGGCACGGATGGACGATGTGGCGCGGCTCGCCGGCGTCTCGAGCGCGACCGTCGACAGGGTCTTGAATCAGCGCCCCGGCGTGCGCGCGGTCACGGTGCAGCGCGTCCTGAAGGCGGCTGGCGAGCTCGGCTACGTCATGGATGGCGCCCTGCCGGCCAGTGCGCTCAAGCCCTTGCGTCTCGCCTTCCTGATCCCCGCCGGCACGAACCGCTTCCTCGGCATGCTCGGGCGCTTGATCGGCAGCTCTCAGGACCAGCTCGCCTCGTTCAACATGCGGGCGCGCGTCGACTATATCGAGAGCTTCAAGCCCGAATTGCTGGCCCAGCATCTGCGCCGCATCGGGCGCGATGTCGACGGCATCGCCTTCATGGCGCTGGAGCACCCGACGGTGCGCGAGGCGGTCGACTGGTTGGCCGAACGCGGCGTGCCGACGGTGACGCTGATCTCCGACATCGCCAAGACGCGGCGCGTCGCCTATGTCGGGCTCGACAACCGCTCGGCGGGGCGCTCGGCCGGATACCTCATCGCCCGCTTCATCGGAGCCAAACCCGCCAAGGTCGCGATGATCGCCGGCAGCCTGAGCTATCGCGCCCATGAAGAGCGCGAGATGGGCTTCCTACATCTGTTCGAGGAGCTCTTCCCGGCAATCGAGGTCGTCGGCCTGCGCGAGGGCCATGACGACGAGGCCAGGAATTATCGCCAGACCAAAACCCTCCTGGCGCAGCATCCCGATCTCGCCGGCATCTACAATATCGGCGGCGGTCCCGAAGGCATCGCCAGGGCGCTGAAGGAGGCCGGCCGGCAGCATGAGGTCGTCTTCGTCGGCCATGGCCTGACGCCGGAGACGCGGGCCTTGCTCATCGAGGGCGCGATGGACGCGGTCATCACCCAGAACCCGCAGACGGCGCTGATGGATTGCGTCGCGATCTTCGCCAATCTGCGCGCCGGGCGGCCGGCCTTGCACGGCACGGCAAGCCCGCGCACCGAGATCATCCTGCGCGAGAATCTGCCGTGAGCGACGGTGGCCTCAGGCCTTGAAGTGCATGCTGACCAACACGGTGATCTCCGCCCCCGCGGGCAAGGACGCCGCGACACGCAAAAAATTGCCGAAATGGGCGACGCGCTGGAAGGTGACGGCGTTCTCCACCGCCGGCAGGTCGAATTCCGAGCCTTCCGGAGCCCAATGCATGCCGTCGGCCGAGATCTCGATGCGCGCTTTGGGGAGTTTGCCCTTGGGTGGCTTCAGCGCCCGCACGAAGATGACCGCCTCCTTCGCCCAGCCGGCCTCATAGGGTTCGGTCGCGCTCATCCCTGTCCAGATCTCGTTGCGGGCGACGATGGCGGTGAGGTTCTCGGGCAGCATCAGAAGTCTCCCGACAGGCAGACGGAATCGAGATAGGCGAAGGCGCGCTTGTCCGTGTCGGTCTCGGCGAAGAAGCCGATATTCAACATGCACCAGAGGTTCTTCATCGCCGGGATGCGGATGCAGTCATAGGTCGACATGTCGAAGACGCGGTCATTCACCTGGAAGCGCGTCGCCTGCATGGTCGCGAGGTCGAAATCGAAGCGCAGATAGTGCCAGTTCACCTTGGTCGGGATCTCGTTGTAGCAGAGCCGCTGCTCGCCGCCCGGCAGATCCTCCCAGTCAGTCGGCGCGAGATGGTAATGCGTGATCGTCTTGCCGGCCGTGCCGATCGGCTTGATCGGCGTCGTCTCGCGCTTGAACTGCCATTTCTGCAGGTGCACGCCGTTTTCGGCGTTGAGGAAGCGCAGATGCGGCATCACGCGATTGCCGCCCGCACCATGCTGGTCGCCGACCTGGAGATCGTAGAGGAAGCCGAAGGAGCGGATGTCGGTCTCCGAGAGCTGGAGCTCGGTCGCCTCCGGCTTGAAGGTGAAATAGGTCTCGAGCCGGATCGGGCCGGCCTTGCGGAAGGTCAGGCGCTTGATCGCGACGTTCTGCGCGCCCGTCTTCGGCCGCGTCGCGATCTTCAGCGCATAGGAGCCGTCGACCCCGCCATGCGAGCCGAAATCCCAGTTCGGCAGGGTCGAGAGCATGGCATGGCTGTGCTGGGCGTAGCCCGGCAGCATCGCGTCGAGCGAGTGCTCGTAATTGCCGACGAGCTGGGTCCAGCCACACATGCCGCGGTCGAAATCATCGAGGCAGATGATGCGCGGCAGCGGGTCGAAGCGGCTGAGTTGCGGGTCGGCCTCGCGGATGGCACGGCGCATGTCGTCGAGCTGCGAATTGGGTGAGGTCATTGGTTTCTACCCCTTCACCGCGCCGGCAGTCAGGCCGGCGACGAGATGCTTCTGCATGAGGATGACGAAGGCGAGCACCGGCAGGAGCTGGACGGTCGAGGCGGCGAAGAGCACGCCCCATTCGACGCCCTCGACCGCACCGATCATCTCCGAGATCACCAAAGGCGCGGTCTTGGCCTTGGTGGTGGTGAAGATGAAGGCGAAGAGAAACTCGTTCCAGGCATAGACGATGACGAAGACCGCGACCGCGAGCATGCCTTGGGCCGCCATCGGCAGAATGACGCGCCAGACGATCTGCATCTGCGAAGCGCCGTCGATCATCGCCGCCTCGTCGAGCTCGCGCGGGATCTGGTCGATGAAGGTGCGCATCACGATGGTGCCGAGCGAGACGAAGAAGGTGGCGTAGAGCACGATCAGGATCAGATGCGTGTCGTTGAGGCCGAGCCAGTTCACCACCGGAAACAGCGGCAGCGTGATCACGATCGGCGGGATCAGGCGGATGAAGATCAGGAAGAAGGCGCTGGCCTGCAGGCCCTTCGAGGCATGGCGCGAATAAGCGAAGCCGGCGAGCAACGAGACCAGGACGGCAAGCACGGTTGCGCCGACCGTGACGATGAAGCTGTTCCAGAGCCCGAAGAAGAAGTCGCCCCAGCGGCTCCAGAGCAGTTCGTAATTCGCCAATGTCGGCGCGAAGCTGAAACGCGAGGTCAGCGAGAAGATATCGCGGTCCGATTTGAAGGAGGACATCGCGATCAAGGCGATCGGCAGAACCGACCAGGCGACGATGACGAGGACGCCCAGCAGCTTCAGGGCCGCGCGAGGGAGGGAGGGTGATTTAGACATGCTTGCCGAACATCTCCCTGTAGAGCCGGCGCAGATAGAACAGCGCGAGCAGGAGCGAGGCGAGCACGAGCAGCCAGCCTGTGGCGGCTGCCGAGCCGAAGGCGTTGTAACGAAAGGCCTCGAGATAGAGATAAACCGCCAGCACCTCCGTGGTACGCGCCGGCCCGCCGCCGGTCATCAGCCAGACCTCGGAGAACAGCCGGAAGGCGAAGATGTAGCGGAACAAAGCCGCGATCAGCAGGGCCGGCATCAGGAGCGGCAAGGTGATGCGGCGAAACGCGGTCCAACTGCTGGCGCCGTCGATCGCGCCGGCCTCGTAGAGATCGCTCGGGATCGAGAGCCTGGCGGCGTAGATGATGATGAACGAGAAGGGCAGATGCAGCCAGATCGAGAGCAGCGAGACCATGAACAAGCCATGGCTCGGCTTCACCGCCCATTCGATCGGCGGCAAACCGAAGAAGGAGAGCATCTGGCTCATCATCCCGACATCGGGCTCGAACAGATAGCGCCACATCACCACGGCCGAGACCTCGCTGACCGCATAGGGCGCGAGCACGATGGCGAGCAGGATCGGCCGGAACGGCACGCCCGAGGCGAAGAACAGCGCCATCAAGAGGCCAAGCAGCAATTCGAGATGCACGACCACCGCGACGACGATCACCGTGTTGACGAGCGCGCGCCAGAAATAGGGATCGCCCAGGACTTTGGCGTAGTTGGCGAGGCCGACGAAGCTTGCCGCCTGGCCGAAGGAGGACTGGTTCAGGCTGAGCCAGAACACGTAGATCGCCGGCAGGAAGATGATGCCGCCGACCATGAGCTGGACGGGGCCAACCAGCGCGATGGCAGAAAGGGGTGTGCGCGCGGTCATCAGGCGATCCGGAAACGCTGGAGCGCGTCGCGATCGATCTCGACACCGAGGCCAGGGCCCTGCGGCACGGCGAGCTTGCCGTCGACCAGTTGCCTGCCCTCGCCGACGATCGGATGCGTGAAGGCATCGCGCAGCGGGTTCTCATAGACCATGCACTCGAAGGTGCGGAAGCTCTCGGCGGCCGCTGCTAGCTGGAGGCTGGCGGCGACGCAGATCGCGCCGGACCAGCCGACATGGGGGGCGTAGGCCGTGTTGAAGGCAGCGGCGAGTTCCGCGATGCGCCAGGTCTCGGTGATGCCGCCCGAGCGCGTCACATCGGGTTGGATCAGCCCCAGCGAACGGTCCTGCAGCATGATCAGCGCCTCGGAGGCGACATAGTCGCTTTCGCCCGCCGCGAGCCTGATCGGCAGATGCTGGGCGAGTCGACGATAGCCCTCGCGATCATGCGGCGCGATCGGTTCCTCGAAGAATCCATAGCCGAGATCGGCCAGCGCCCGGCCCACGATCAGCGCGTCATCGACATCATAGGCCCAATTGGCGTCGACATAGAGGGCGATGTCGTCGCCCGCGAGCTTGCGGATGAACCGCGCCCTGGCGATCGCATCCTTCAGCGGGTGGCCGAGCTTGACCTTGATCTCGCGGAAGCCGGCTTTCAGCGCAGCAGTGACTTCCGCCTCGACCGTCGCATCGTCGAGCCAGTTGATCGAGGAGGCATAAGCCGCGACCTGCGTGCGCCCGATGCCGCCGAGCAGCTTGTGGATCGGCAGGCCGGCCTGTTTGCCGGCGATGTCCCAGAGCGCGATATCGATGCCCGCGATCGCCTCGACCAGCTGCCCGCCGGGCCGGCCAGAAAGCGCAGCGCGCATCGCCTTCCAATGAGCGCGCCGGTCAGCCGGGTCCTTGCCGATCAGGCGGGGACCGAGCACCTCGTCGATCAACCGCGCATAGCCGGCCGCGCCGCGCCGCGCCAAGGCCTCGCCGAACCCCACCACGCCGTCGCTGGTCACGACCTCGACGACGACAAGCTCGATGGCGGGATAGTCGCCCTGCGAGGTGCGCTGCACCTTGGCAAGCGTGGCGCGCAAGGGATGCGCGATGATCTGCGTGATGCGGCTTGCCGTCATGGCGGCGCTGTCCTCCCCAGGACATTGAACTTATATGAGACATTAAACTTATCTGATAGGTTGATCAGTTGCAAAGATGAGCAGCATCTGTCAATCATCAATTCATGGAGACGATGATGAACGACGCCGCCCTTGCAGCCGCGATCGACAACGACCCGTTCGGCGGGTCCGATGTCGTGCCGACGCGGCTCGGCGACGCGCTGATCGCGCGCATCACCCAGGCGATCCATGACGGGCGCTTGAAGCCGGGTGACGCGCTCCCCTCGGAATCGCGGATCGCGGCCTCCTTCGGCGTCAGCAAGCCGATCGCGCGCGAGGCCATCCGCCAGCTCGCGGCGATGGGCGTGGTTCATATCCAGCAGGGCAAGGTCACGCGCGTGCAGGCGCTGAACGCCGCCCCGCTCGACCGCTTCTTCCGTTTCGCCGTCAGCGGCAGCAAGACCGGGCTGATCGAGGCGGTCGAACTGCGCCGCATCCTCGAGCCGCCGATCGCCGCTCATAGCGCCGAACGCCGCAGCGACGCCGATCTCGAGCGCCTGCGCGAGATTCTGCAGCGCATGGAAGCCGCGCTCGGCGACGTGCCGCTCTGGATCGAAGCCGATCTCGATTTCCACGAGGCCGTTGCCGCATCAGCGGGCAACCGCCTGCTCGATTTCCAGATCAGGGGCCTGCGCCCGGTGATCCGGCAGGTGATGGAGATCTTCAATTCGCGCGAGGCCCGCACGCAGGCCGATTGGCGCCAGACCTATGAGCGGCATGTCCGCGTCGTCGAGGCCATCGCCATCGGCGACACTGCTGCGGCCCAGGCCGCCATGAACAAGCATTTCGAAGCGGCTGAAGCCGCCATCGCGGAAATCGCGGCATCCCGGGAGGAATATCATGACGGCAGGACAAGGGCTCGACCGTAGGAAACTACTCGGTGGCATCGCGGGTCTGAGCTTCGCCGGGCTGAAGTCCGCGCCCGCCCTCGCGCAGGCCGGTCCGCTCAACGTCTTCGCCCACCGCGTCATGCAGACGGTCGCGACCGGCGCGCAGGGCGGCGACATCACCAGGGATTGGAGCCAGAAGACCGGCACCACGATCCAGTGGACGACCTTCGATACCGGGCCGCTGCAGGAGCGGCTCTTCCGCGAGGCGAGCCTCGGCGAAACATCGGTCGATGTCGGTTTCCTCTTGAACACCCAGGCGATCCCGCGCGCCGCCAACCTGTTCGAACCGCTCGACGACTATCTCAAGCGCGACCCGCTGGAGGATGCGGCAGACATCTTCCCCGGGCTGATGGAGGGGATGAAGGTCGGTGGAAAGCAGCTCGCCATCCCCTTCCGCCATGCCTCCTCGGGCCTGCACTACAATGAGGAGCTTCTGGCCGAAAAGGGCTTCAGCAAGCCGCCAGCGACGATCGAGGAGATGATCGAGATCGCGCGCGCCTGCACCTATCGCCGCAGCGACGGCACGGCGGTGACGGGCCTGTGCATGCCAGGCGTGACCTATCCCAATGTGATCGACATCGCGCGGGCCTGGGACGGCGATTTCATTACGGCCGACTTCAAATGCGTCGCCGACCAGCCGGCCATGCTGAACGCGATCAAGCTCTTGCGCGCACTCTTCGAAAGCGGGGCGTTTCCGCGCAATTTCGCGACGCTCTCGCCCGAGGACGTCAATGTCTGGATGCAGACCGGCCGCGCCGCGATGAGCCTGCAGAGCATGGGTCGCAACCGCATCTACAACGACCCGCAGAAATCGAAATTCCCTGGCAAAATCAAGACGGTCGCGGTGCCGGCCTCGAAGACGCTCGCCGGGAAATACGACGCTGCGCCGGCCAAGGTCGAGTTCTGGGGTCTCGTCATCCCCAGGAACGCCAGGCGCAAGGAGCTCTCCTGGAGCTTCATCAAGGCGATGGTCTCGAAGGAAGCGACGCTGAAGGCCGCGCTCAACGGCAATGGCCCGGTGCGGGCCTCGACCTATGCCGATGCAGGCTTCGCCGGCACCGTGCCCTATGCGACCGAGGAGCTGAAGGTGCTGAAGGTGGCGCGCGTGCCGATGCCCGCCTTCGACGAAGCCGCACGTGCCGGCGACCTGTTCAAGGAGGAGGCGGAAGCCGCCGTGCTTGGATTGAAGACGCCGGAGGAGGCGATGGCCTCGCTGGTCAAGCGCGTGCAGCCACTGCTGCCCGCCTGAGATCGAACACATCACAACGCGCGAGACAGCGCGAGCCAAACCCTTGGAGGAAAGCCATGACCACATCCATCTCCCGCCGCGCATTCGGCCTGATCTCGGGCGCCGCCGCGGCGTCGCTCGCCTTGCCGGGCATCGCCCGCGCCCAGGCAAAAACCGTCACCGCGCTCGGCCACCGCGTCCACCAGACCTCGGCCACGACCGGGCCGGGCGGCGACGCAACCGAGGCCTGGCGCAAGCAATCCGGCGCAACCGTCAACTGGGTCACCTTCGGCGACGTCAACGCCATCCATGAGCGGCTGCTGCGCGAGGCGACTTTGGGCGAGACCACGATCGACGTCGCCTATCTGCTCAACGGGCGGGCCGTGCCGCGCAATCTCAAGCTGTTCGAGCCGCTCGACGCCCTGCTGAAGGATTCAGCCATCGAGGCGCTGGATGATTTCGCGCCGGGCCTGATCGCGCCGATGAAGCTCGACGGCGCGCTGCACGGCATCCCCGTCCGCCACGCCACCAACGCGCTGATCTACAATGAGGCGATCCTGGAGGAGCGTGGCGTCAGCAAGCTGCCGGCAAGCTTCGAGGAATTGGCGGAGCTTGCTCGCAAGCTGACCTTCAAGCGCGACGACGGCACGCAGGTGAACGGCCTCGCCTTCACCGCCGTCTTCGCCTCGAACTTCCTGACGCTCGCGCGCTGTCTCGGCGGCGACTACATGACCCCCGACGGTAAGCTCGTCGCCAATGAGCCCGGCATGGTCAAGGCGCTGACGCTGCTGGCCGATTTCTACAAGGCCGGTGTGCTGCCGCGCAATTTCGCAACCGTGAACAATGAGGAGATCACGACCTGGATGCAGCAGGGCCGCGCCGCGATGACGATCAACCCCTTCGCCCGGCTGGTAACCTATAACGACCCGGCCAAGGGCAAGTATGGCGGGCGCTTCAAATCGCTGCTGCCGCCAATGGCCTCGGATCTCGCCGGCAAAGTCGCCTATGCACCGACGACCGAATTCTGGTCGCTGGTGATCCCGAAGAACGCGAAGCAGAAGCCGCTGAGCTGGGAGATGATCCGGGCGCTGTCGTCCAAGGCCGGGACCTTGGCCATGGCCCTGAACGGCAACGGCCCGACGCGGGTTTCGACCTATACCGACGAGAAGCTGAAAGCCGCGATGCCCTATGCCGCCGATGAGGCTGCGGCGCTCAAGGCCTCGCGCATCCATCTGCCCGCCTTCGACGAGCAGGCCCGCGCCCACGACATCTTCCTGGAGGAGACGCAGGCCGCCGTGCTCGGCATCAAGCCGCCGCAACAGGCGATGGATGACGCGGTCAAGCGCGTGAAGCCGCTGCTCGGCTGATGGGCGGGACACTGTCAGGACGCGTCGCCCTCGTCACGGGCGGAGCGCGCGGGATCGGGCTGGCGATCGCGACGGCGCTCGCGGAAGCCGGCGCGCATGCGGTCCTGCATGATCGCGACTGGGAGGCGGCCCAGGCCGCGACCGCAGCGCTTCTCGGCAGCGGAGCCTTGGCCTCCAGCCTGATCGCCAATCTCGCCGAACCGCTGGCTCCCGCCGCCATGCTGAGAGAGCTCCAGGCGCGCGGATCTGAGCCGGACATCCTCGTGCTCTGCGCCTCCGCGGAAATCCGCGAGGGCTGGGACGCTGTGAGCGACCAAGCCCTGCAGGCCCAGAGCGAGGTCAACCTGCACGCGACGGCGCGATTGATCAGGAGCTTCCTGCCCGGCATGGTCGCGCGCGGCTTCGGCAGGCTCATCGCGATCGGCTCGGTGCAGGAAGCGCGCGCCAATGCCGACTGCATCTACTACGCCGCGACCAAGGCGGCGCAGACCAGCATGATCCTCACCCTCGCCCGCACGCTGCGCGCGCCGGACGTGACCTGCAACGTGATCCAGCCCGGCGCCATCCGGACGGAGCGCAACCGCGCGATCCTGGCCGAGCCCGGTCGCGAGGCGCTCGCGCTGGAGCGGATCCCGCTCGGACGGATAGGCGCACCGCAGGACTGCGCCGAGATTGCGCGGCTGCTGTGCTCGCCCGAAGGCGCCTATATCAACGGCGCCGAGATCGCCGTTGATGGCGGCATGCGGCTGTGACCGCGCTCAGAGCATGATGCCGAAAAGTGGAAACCGGTTTTCGGACGACATCATGCTCTAACTCTTTGATGAGAGGCGGATTCAGGTTTCAGACGGGATCACTTTCTGATCCCGTCTGAAACCATCCGGCTCTAAGCCGACAGCAACCGCCCTTCGGCGATGTCGCGGGCCCTGTCCTCTGCGGTGCGTTCCGAGGGCGGACCGTAGCCGCCAGCACCCGGCGTGATGATCTCGACGATCTGCCCCGCTTCCAGCGCGCCGTCACCCTTGACGAAGGGACCGACGCCGTCGCTGAAGGCAAAGGAACCGCCCTGCCCGGATTCGCCGCCGGCGATGCCCCAGGGACGCGAGTTCAGGCGGGAATTGTCGACATTGAGGCGGCAGGGCGCCTCGGCACGGTAGACGCGGCGCAAGCCCATGCCGCCGCGATGGCGGCCCTGGCCGCCGGAGCCGTCGACCAGTTCGTAGCGCAGCAGGGTCAATGGATACTCGACCTCCAGCGCCTCGACCGGCAGGTTCGAGGTGTTGGTCATGTGGACATGGACGCCGTCGAGACCATCCTTGGTCGCACGCGCGCCCGAGCCGCCGCCGATGGTCTCGAGATAGACCCAGAGATCGCCGCTGCCGGGCCTTGCGCCCATGAAGGTGGCGGAGGCAACCGCGCCCGAGCAGGCGGCGATGACGCGTTCCGGCACGGCTTGGGCAAGCGCACCGTGGATCAGATCGACGACGCGCTGGCAGGGCGCAATGCGCCCGTTCACCGCCGCCGGATGCAGGCAGTTCAGCACCGTGCCTTCCGTCGCCGTGATCGTCAGCGGCCGGGCGAGGCCGGCATTGGGCGGGATCGTCGGATCGGCCACGGTCTTGACTGCATAATATACTGTCGAGAGCAGCGCGGTGTAGACCATGTTGAAGCCGGCGCGTGCCTGGGGCGGGCTCTCGAAGGCGAGCTTCATCTCCTCGCCCGCGACCGTGATCGCAACCGAGAACTCCATCGGCTGCTCGACCTCGGGATTGTCGAAGAGATCGGCGAAGCGATAGACGCCATCGGGAATCGAGGCGATGCCGGCGCGCATCTTGCGCTCGGCATAGTCCTGCAAAGCCTTGCCGGCCGACAGCACGGTCGTGCGGCCATATTTGTCGCAGAGCGCGCGCACGCGCTCGACGCCGAGGCGGTTCGCCGCCATCTGGGCGCGCAGATCGGAGAGGCGCTCGCGCGGGACCTGGCAGTTGAGCAGGATCAGCTCCTGCACGTCCTTCATCAGCACGCCGCCGTCATAGAGCCGGATCGGCGGGATGCGCAGGCCCTCCTGATAGATATGGGCGTGGCCGCGATCGGCGAAATCGGAATGGTGCGCCGTGTTGACCGCCCAGGCGACCATCACGCCGTCATGGAAGACGGGCTCGGCCAGGACGATGTCGGGCAGATGGGTGCCGCCGCCCTCATAGGCGTCATTGCCGATGAAGACGTCGCCGGGCTTCATCTCGGCGACGGGATGGCGCTTCAGGATATGCGGAATGATGCCGATGAAGGAGCCGAGATGCATCGGGATGTGCTCGGCCTGGCAGAGCGTGTCACCGGCGATGTCGAAGAGCGCGGTCGAGCAGTCGCGGCGCTCCTTGATATTGGTGGAATAGCTCGCCTTGACGAGCGCCTCGCCCATTTCCTCGGTGATCGAGGCAAAGGAGGAGCCGATGACCTCGACGGTGATGGGATCGACGGTGACGGTGGCGCTGACGTTCATCACGGCGTCTCCAGGATCAGGTTGAGATAGGGCTCGACGGTCGCGATCATCCCCGGCAACAGCACGGTGGTCGAATCCATCTGCTCGATGATCGCCGGCCCCGCGATGACATTGCCGGATTTCAGCTTGTCGCGATCGTAGATCTTGCACGCCACGAAGCCGCCGGCCTCGGGAAACCAGACCTCGCGGCTGCCGATGATCGCATGGCCCGATTCCGGCCCGGCATCGGCTTGCGGCCGGAACTCAGCCTTGGGCACGAAGCCTATCGCCTCGACGCGGTAGGTCACGAGCTGCACCGCCTCGCCTTCGGCAACGAAGCCGTAGAGCCGCTTATGCGCCTCGGCGAAGCCATCGGCCAGGGCTGCGATGGTCGCGCTCGAGATCGGGCCTTCCGGTACGTCGATCGACAATTCGTAATTCTGGCCCTGATAGCGCAGATCCGCCGTGCGCCGGAGCTTGCGGTCGCTGGGCGCGACCTTCTCCTCGGCGAACCAGTGCTCGCCCTGCGCGACCAGGCCGGCATAGGCCTCGGTCATCGCACCGACCAGACCGTCGCCCAACGTGGCAAGCCGGGTGGTGGCGAAATTGGCGCGCAGATCGGTCAGCAGCAGGCCGAGCGCGCAGCCGATGCCGGGATTGCGCGGCACGACGATGCGCTTCATCTCCAATTCGCGCGCCAGCCGCGCCGCATGCAGCGGACCGGCGCCGCCAAAGGCGACGAGCGCGTAGTCGCGCGGATCATGCCCGCGCTGGACCGAGACGACGCGGATCGCCTTGGCCATATTGGCGGTGACGACCGAGATGATGCCCTGGGCGGTGGCCATCACGTCGAGGCCGAGCTGGTCGGCGAGACGGACGATCGCCTGTTTCGAGAGATCCTGCCGGATCGGCATGCGGCCGCCGAGCAGATGGGTCGGGTTCAGCGTCTGCAGTACGACATTGGCATCGGTGACGGCGGGCTCGGTCGCGCCACGACCATAGCAGACCGGACCGGGATCGGCGCCGGCACTGCGCGGGCCGACCTTGAGCAGCCCGCCGGAATCGATCGCGGCGAGCGAGCCGCCACCAGCCCCGACGGTGTGGATGTCGAGCATCGGCGCCTTGATCGGGTAGCCGTGGACGATCGCGTCGCTGGCGAACTTCGCCTCGCCGCCGCGCAGCAAGGCGACGTCCGAGGAGGTGCCGCCCATGTCGAAGGTGATCAGGTTTTCGATACCGGTCATCTGGCCGATCGCCTGCGCGGCGACGACGCCGGTCGACGGCCCCGACAGCACGGTGCGCACCGGCAGGCGGGCGGCCATGTCGAAGCCGATGACGCCGCCATTGGACTGCGTCAGATGCGGTGTCGTGGTGACGCCGAGCTCCATCAGCCGGTCGGCAAGGCGGCGGATATAGCCCTGCATGACCGGGCCGAGATAGGCATTCACCACCGCCGTCGAGATGCGCTCATATTCGCGGAACTCGGGCGCGACCTCGTGCGAGGCGCAGATGAAGGCCTCCGGAAATTCCTCGGCGACAATGCGCTTGGCGGCCTGCTCATGGGCGGGATTCACGAAGCCGTAGAGGAAACCGATCGCCACCGCCTTGACGCCGGCCGCTTTCAGCGCGCGGGCGGCAACACGCACGCCCTCTTCATCGAGCGGAATCTCGACCGAACCGTCATGGCGCAGGCGTTCCGAGACACCGAAGCGCAGATCGCGGGTCACCAGAGGCGGCGCCTTGTCGACCTGGAGATCGTAGAGATCGGGGCGCTTCTGGCGGCCGATCTCGATCAGATCGCGGAAGCCCTCGGTGGTGATGAGACCGGTCTTGACGCCGCGATGCTGGATCAGGGCATTGGTGCCGACAGTGGTGCCATGGCCGAAATAGGCGACTTCGCTCGGCTTGGCGCCGACGCGTTCGGTGCCTTCCTGCGTGCCGCGCGCGATGGCGCGGGAGGGATCATCCGGGGTGGAGGGCACTTTCCAGACCGCCACCTCTCCGGTCGCGTCGTCGAACAGACAGACGTCGGTAAAAGTTCCCCCGGAATCGATCCCGATCCGCCAAGCCATGAAGCCACTCCCGCCTTCAGTTCGATGTCACGCGCCAGAGCCGGATGATGTCAGATGGGCTCACACAGTGATCCCATCTGACATCTGAATCCGTCTCTCATCTCAAAGTGAGAGCAGGATCAATGCGAAAAACCGGTGCCCACTTTTTCGTATCCTGCTCTTGCCATACCGGGCGGCGTCGACCATGCCGCGCCGTGGCCGAAGCCCCCTTGATATCCGCAGACCATAGCGGCGTGATCGGCGCCGGCGGCAAGCGCCTCATCCAGACCCGCGCCATGCAGCAGGCGCAGGATGAAGGCGGCGATGAAGCCGTCTCCAGCGCCCAACGTATCGACGATGCGCGCCTCGCTGATACCGTGAGCGTGGAAGACGCCGTCCGACAAGGCCATCGAGCCGCGCGCGCCCCGGGTCACGACCGCGATCCGCGCGCCCTGACCGATGCAGCGCTCCAGCAATGCGCGGCACTCCGCATCCGAGCCATTGGGAAAGGACAGGAAGGCGATATCGAGCGCCGGCAGCGTCGCCGCCAGATTGGCGTCGGTCCAGCGCTCGGAAAAATCATAGGACAGCAGGCGGGCGGCGCCCCGTATCGTCTCAAGTTCGGCCTCCAGTTCGCTATAGACGCTGGAATGGACGAGATCGAAGCCCGCGACATAAGCGAGGTCTTCAGCGCCGAAGCCGCCCCATTGCCCGCGCACGCCGCGCTCCGAGCGCAGGAAGCGGCGGTCATTGCCGTCATGGCCGATGAAGGCACGCGCATTGCCGCCAGGCAGGACGCGGCACTGCGTGGTGTCGACGCTCTCCTGCCGCAAGGCGTCGATCAACAGCATGCCGGCCGCGTCCGTGCCGATGCAGCCGAGATAGCCGGCCTGTGCGCCAAGCCTGCGGGCGAGCACCGCGACATTGACGGCGTTGCCGCCTGGAAACTGCAGGCCCCGATCGACATAGGTGTCGACCGTATTGTCGCCGAGGCCAAGCAGCCTGTGGGCCATCGCCGCGCTCCGCTCAGTAAGCCACTTTCCACATATAGCGGCGGGTCGTCAGCGGCTGGTTGTGCAGCACCGAGAGATGCACCGACAAGCGCTTCAGCGCCGATTGCAGGATATAGGGCGCCACGATGGGGCGGATTTCAGGCGCGATGCCTTTCATCGCGAAATCGCGGGAATCATATTTCATCACGCGCTCGGCATAGGTGTCGCAGAAGCTCGAGACGCGCTCCATCAGCGGGCGGCTCGGATCCTCGCCGGTGATCAGGATCAGCGGCGTCGAGCGATCGACGATCTCGAAGGGGCCGTGGAAGAACTCGGCCGCCTCGATCGGGTAGCTGTGCAGCCAGAGCATCTCCATCAGGATGCAGACGCCGAAGACATAGGCCGTGGTGAAGCCCGGCCCCGAGGCGACGTGATAGAAATTCCGGTCCTTGGCGTAGAGCGCCGCATCGGCCGCGGCGCGCTCCTCGTTCTGCTCGGCCGCGTCGGCAATCGCGCCCGGCAGCGCATCGAGCGAGGCGAGCAGCTTGTCGCCAAGCGGCCAGCCTTCCTTCTCCGTCATGATGCCGCCGACCAGAGCCTGCATCAGCATGAACATGGCGATGAAGGATTCGCTGGTGTCGCCGACGATGAAATGCTGCGGCACGGCCTGCGCCAGCGGCTTGTCGGCATATTGGCTGAAGGCCACGACCTGGCAGGGCTTGTCCTTCAGGAACCGCGCGGCAGCGACCGTCTCCGGCGTCGTGCCCGATTTCGAGGCGAGCAGCACCAATGTGCGACCATCGAGCCGGGGCGGGTCGATCGCCATGAACTCGGCCGGGAAGTAGCGGCGCACCTCGATGCCGGGCGAATAATGCTCGAGCCAGTATGTGATGCCGAGCATGGCGCGGTTGGCCGAGCCCGCCGCGACGAAATAAATCCGGTCGACGCCGCCAGCGAGCTTGCGGCCGAGCGCGAAAGCCTCGGGCACCGCAGCCTGCGTCTGAGCGAGGCCCTCCAGCACGCGGGGGCGGTCGTAAGCGATGGACATGAGAGCAAGCCACTTCCTGACGGACGAGAATTGGTATATACCAACCAGCTATACCAATTGCTGTCAAGCATAGTCCAATCAGCACGGATATGTCGTCACCTGGGTTGGCCTGGCGCGTTTTTCGGCTTCCAGTGATAGGAACCGGGCGCTATCCCAGTTCAACTGCGACGACGGGAATCCGAGAGACGCCAGCCATGCGCGAACCCGTGAAGCGGGCCAAGCCGATCTATGTCGAGGTGCAGGACTACCTGCTCGACCTCATCAACGGGCCCGATTGCGGCCCGGGAGACCGGATTCCGTCCGAGCGCGTTCTGGCGGACACGCTGCGCATCAACCGCATGACCGTGCGCAAGGCAATCGACAAGCTCGTCGAGCGCAATGTGCTGGAGCGCAACGGCACCAGCGGCACGCGCGTCCCCCTGGTCCAGGTCACGCGCCCGATCGAAGTCAGCTCCTCGCTCGGCATCACCCGGATCATCCGCAACTCCGGCGGCAGTCCGGGCAACAAGCTGCTGCATTTCGGCGAGGAGGCGGCGACCGAGAGCATCGCGCGCCGGCTCGATCTCACTGCTGGCGCCGACCTCATCATGTTCCGCCGGCTGCGTACGGTGAATGACGAGCCGTTCTGCATCGAGACGAGCTATCTGCCGGCACTGCGCTTCGCCGGGCTGGTCGCGGAGGATCTCGTCGCCGGGCAATCGCTCTACGCATTGCTGAAGGCCCGCTACGGCGTCGAGGCCAGCGCACGCGATCGCGAGATCGGCGTCGGTACCGCGACTGACATGGAAGCCCGCCTGCTCTCGCTCAAGCCCGGCTCGCCCACCCTCGTGCTGAGGCTGGTGGCGCGCGACGGCAGCGGCGCGCCGATCGAATACATGAAATCGGTGAACCACCCCCACCACGTCGTCTTCCGCAATTCCACGCCGACCCCGCAGGACTGACCATGCCGCCGCTCATGCCCCGCCCCCGCCGCGAAGCCGGCTCGCCCCCTTCCATCGGGGAGAGCCCCTGATGGGCATCACCATCGAGACGATCGACCCCGACGCCACGCTGCCTGGGAGCAGCGATGTCGTCGTCATCGGCGGCGGCATCATCGGCATCATGACGGCGATCTTCCTGGCCAAGGAGGGGGTTTCCGTCACCGTCTGCGAGAAGGGCGAGGTCGGCCACGAGCAGTCCGGGCGCAACTGGGGCTGGGTCCGGATCATGGGCCGCGACGCCAGCGAAATCCCGCTCGGGCTGGAGAGCATGCGGCTCTGGTCGGAGATGGACAAGCTGGTCGGCGGCGATACCGGCTTCACTCGTTCGGGCATCGTCTATGTCGCCGACACGCCCGGCAAACTCGCCGAGCACGAGGCCTGGCTCGACCATGCCAAGCAGTACCAGCTCGATTCACGCCTGCTGAGCGCGCGCGAGATCGAGAGCGTACTGCCCGGCTGCAAGCGCGCTTTCGCAGGCGCCCTGTTCACACCGAGCGATGCCCGCGCCGAACCACAAAAGGCCGTGCCGGCCATGGCGCGCGCGCTGCAGCGGCTCGGCGGGCAGGTTCTGACGCGCTGCGCCGTGCGCGGCATCGAGACCAAGGCCGGCCGGGTCAGCGCCGTGGTGACGGAGCGCGGCACGATCGCCTGCCAGCGCGTCGTGCTCGCCGGCGGCGCCTGGTCGCGGCTCTTCCTCGGCAATCTCGGCATCGACTTCCCGCA
This sequence comes from Allobosea sp. LjRoot9, assembly GCF_964252745.1. Lineage (NCBI taxonomy): Bacteria > Pseudomonadati > Pseudomonadota > Alphaproteobacteria > Hyphomicrobiales > Alloboseaceae > Allobosea > Allobosea sp. LjRoot9. The sequence goes on from NZ_CAXUPC020000002.1 coordinate 1,085,208, forward strand.
GCTCAAGGTGCTGGGCTCGGTCCTGCGCACCGAGCCCCTCGATGGCCCGCCCACCCATGCCGTCGGCGGCTCGGACTTCGCCTTCCGCAAGCGCCAGGACGGCGGCTACACCATTGCCCATCGCGGTGCGAGCGTGGCCGAGATCGTGCCCGACAGTTTCCGCCTGATGACCGATTTCCTGCCCTCCCTCGTCAAGCAGCGGCACGAATTGAAGCTGCGGCTCGGCCAGCGCTTCCTGGAGGAAGCGAAGACGGTGCGGCGCTGGACGCTCGACGAAACGACGCCCTTTGAAAAAACCCGCGTGCTCGACCCGGCGCCTTACGACACGATCCTGAGCGAAGCGCAGGCCAATCTCGTCGCGGCTTTCCCCGCCTTCAAGGACATGAAGGTCGCACAGGCCTGGGGCGGTTTCGTCGATGCGACGCCCGACGCTGTGCCGGTGATCGGCGAAGTGCCGCGCCTGCCCGGCTTCTTCATCGCCAGCGGCTTCTCCGGCCATGGCTTCGGCATCGGCCCGGGAGCGGGCCGGCTGATCGCCGATCTCGTCGCAGGCAAAACCTCGATGATCGACGCCAAGCCGTTCCGGTTGGAGCGTTTCGCGCGGCTGGAGCGGACAACGCGGGCTGGGTGACCGCTCCGTCATGCTCGCCCTTGTGGCGAGCATCCACGTCTTGACCACGACCTGCGACCAGCGAAGGCGTGGGTGGTCGGGACAAGCCCGACCATGACGAGGTTAGCGTAGCGGCCCGAACGCCGCAGCCTCAGGAGAACGACGTCTCTTCCATCGAATAGGCCGAGAAAAAGTTCGTGCTGCCCGGATAGCTCTTGAAGCCGGTCACGCCCTTGACCATGCCATAGCCCTGCGAGCGCCAGGCAAGACCGACGAGGGGCGCCTGTTGGAGGGCTACCTTCGTCAGTTCGGCATAGATCGCCTTGCGCTTGGCCGGATCGAATTCCGAGCGGCCCTTGACGAAGAGCGCGTGGATTTCGGGCGTCGGCATCTGCCAACTACGGGCCATATTGGCTGGCAATTCGCCGTCGATCAGCGGCGCGAGGCCGTCGGGGTCGTTATTGTCTGCGGTTGTGCCCTGGATCATGAACTCATAGCGGCCCTTGCCGGCGGCATCGATGCGGCCAGCCCAGTCGGGCAGGTTGAGCTTCACCTCGATGCCGATCTCGCCGAGATGAGCCTGCACCACTTCGGCGGTAGATTTGTGCATCCCGTATTGCGCTGTCGAGAGCAGCGTACAGGAGAAGCCCTTGGGCAATCCCGCTTCGGCCAGCAACTTCTTCGCCTTCTCGGGATCGTAATTCCAGAACTCCGAGAGCGTCTTGTCGAAATAGGGGCTCCCGGGCGATATCGGGATGCTTTCCAGCTTGCTACCTCGGCCGAAAAAGGCTGCCTGGACGATCTCCTCGCGGCGAATGGCATGGGCGACCGCCTGGCGCAGGCGCACATCCTTGAACGGCCCGCTGCCGCCATTGAAGTTGATGCCCATGAAGGGGCCGTCGGCGGCGACCAGGGTCAGGCGCGGATCCTTCTCGATCACGCCCATATGCTGCCAGGGTACATATTCGATCAGGTCGATATCGCCGGCCTGCAGCGCCGCGACCCGCAGGTTCTCATCGGCGTAGGCCGTCAGCTTGACGCCGGCGAGCTTGGGCAGGCCGGGCTTGTAGTACTTGTCGAACTTGGCGACCTCGATCGAGACGCCGCGCTCCTGATCCTTGAGGGTGAACGGTCCGGCGCCAACGCCCAGACCGGCCCGACCCTCGATCGAGTCCTTGGCGATGATCGGCATATGCGGGCTCGCCAGCCAGATCGGCAGCGTCGCCGTCGGCTCCTTCATGACGATTTTGACCGTGCCGGCATCGGGCGTCTCGATCCGCTCGATGCCGCCGAACTCCGACTTCATGAAGGCGGTGGAATTGGGCGCAGCGACCTGCTCGAGGGTCCATTTGACGTCTTCCGCCGTCACCGGCTTGCCGTTGTGGAAGGTCGCCTTGCGCAGCTTGAAGATCCAGCCGGCCGGGCCGTCCTGCGTCCAGGATTCCGCCAGTTCAGGCCTGACTTCGCCCTTGTCGTCGAAACCCGTCAGGCCACGGAAGATCAAGAGCTTGACCGTCAACGCGGCGGTGCCGGTATGGACCCAGGGCTGCAGGCTCGGCGGGAAGCTCGACAGGCCGAAGCGCAGCACTTTCCCCGAGGCTTGCGCAAAGGCGGAGCCTCGAACCAGCGGCAGGCTTGCCCCGGCAGCAAGGAGGGCACGGCGCGAAATCATCGTCATCGGAAATCCCCTTTTTTTATCAGCCTGAAGCCAGCATGGATTGGTGTATACCAAACTGTCAATCGCGGCCCTCGACTGGCGCGGCGCGCCCTGCATCGGGCGTGCCATTGCATCACGGCGATCGAACGGAGCCGACAGCCACAGGCAGCCTATTCTTCTCCGTCATGGATGCCATCACGAAATAATCACCCGAGCCGAACACCCCGCGGAGCAAGCCGTTTCCGAGCGGTTCGGCTTCGCGCGCCGCCAAACACGGGCCGCGACAGGCGAAAACGGTCTCATCGAACATGGCTGGACGCCGCTTGGCCTCGCGTTTGATCGTCTTGACAGCAGTGAAAGGCTTGAATGGTATACACCAAGCCGCTCCTCCCGAGCCGGCCAACCGATCGCCGGCCGCATGACGAAACCCGTCGAGCCCGGCGCACCACGCCTGAAGGAGGCCTTCCGTGAGCGAGATCATCAAAGTCAAATCCGGCAGCAAATACGAGGATTTGAACAGCTACTCGCGGGTCGTCGTCGCCGGTGACATGATCTTCGTCTCCAACACCGCCGGCCGCAACTACAAGACCCGCGCCATCGCCAGCGATGCCAAGGGCCAGGCCGAGCAGGCCTTCAGCAATATCGAGGGCGCGCTCGCCGCAGTGGACGCCTCATTGAAGGATGTCGTCGCGATCAAGGTCTTCGTGCCCGATATCGCTGACATGGAGCAGGTCAACGAGGTTGTGGGCCGCAAGTTCAGGGGCATCGACCCCGCCAACACCACGACCTGCACGCCGCTCGGCCAGCCCGAGCTCAAGGTCGAGTTCGAGGTCACCGCCTATAAGCGCCGCAAGCCCGACGAGGCCGAAAAGCGCATCAGCGTCGACCTCTCCTGAGGTTCGGCCCGATGCCTGACGTCGTCATCGTCGGAGGCGGGATCAGCGGCGCGGCGGCGGCCTATGAGATCGCGCGCGCCGGCCATTCCGTGACGCTGTTCGAGGCGCGCAGCCTCGCGGCGATGGCCTCCGGCTGGACGCTTGGCGGCGTCAGGCAATCGGGCCGCGACCCCGCCGAATTGCCGCTGGCGAAGGCGGCCGTCGCACGCTGGGACGGACTCGATGAGGAGCTTGGAGCCGCGACCGGCTATCGCCGACGCGGCAATCTGCGCCTGGCGCGGACGGAAGCCGAAGTCGAGGTGATCCGCGAGCTTGTCGTCCAGCAGCGCGGGCTTGGACTCGAGATCGACTATCTGCCGGACAATGCCGCCATCCGTGCGATCGCGCCGGCGATTGCTCCGTCAGTCCTCGCCGCATCCTTCTGCCCGGGCGACGGCCATGCCGACCCGATTCCGGCGGTGCGGGCCTTCGCCGCCGCGGCTGCGCGCCATGGCGCGGTGATCCGTGACGGCGTCGGCGTGCGGGCGCTGATCCGCTCCGGCGAGACGATCACCGGCGTCGAGACGAATGATGGCGAGATCGTCTCCGCCGGACGCGTCATCCTGGCGACAGGCGTCCATGCGCCCGAACTGCTGGCGCCGCTCGGGCTCGACCTGCCCCTGCGGATCAGGCTGGTCTGCGTGCTGCAGAGCGTGCCGCTGCCGCCCTTGTTCGAGCAGGTTTTCGGCGTCGCCAATGCAGATGCCGCCGGTCGGCAGGAGATCGACGGGCGCCTGCGCGTCACCACCGGCATCGGCGACTGGCCGCATGAGCCCGGCTCCTGGAGCCCCGACAATCTCGCGCCGCGCGCAGCCGACATCGCCACCTTGATCGATCGGGTGACACAGGTTCTACCAGTTATGGCGGATGCCGGAGTCTCGCGGATCTGGGGCGGGCTGATCGACCTCACGCCCGACGCACTCCCGGCGATCGACGCCCATACCGGGATCGACGGGCTGGTCGTCGCGGCAGGCTTTTCCGGGCATGGCTTCGGCATCGGCCCGATCACCGGCGAAATCCTTGCCGATCTTGCGCTGATGCGGCAGCCGCGCTTCGATCTCAGCCCCTTCAGGCTAGGCCGCTTCGCCGGTTCCACCGCCCCAGATTCCGTGCTGACCTTGCACGGCTAGAGGACAGTCCGATGCTTGCCGCCACCGAACGCGTGATCCTGATCTCCGGCGCCAATCGCGGCATCGGCCGCGCGGTCGCGCAGGCGCTGTATGAGGCCGGCTACAAGCTGAGCCTGGGCGGGCGCGATCTCGCTTCGCTCAAGGCGATGAGCGCCGATTGGGACGAAACCCGCATCCATATCGCGCACTACGACGCGCAGGATTGGGCGACGCATCGGACCTGGACGGATGCGGCGGTTGCGCGCTTCGGCCGGATCGACGGGCTCGTCAACAATGCCGGCATGCACAGCGCCATTACGTTGCGGGAACCAGACGAAGCCGTGCTCGACGCGATCTGGGCCGTGAACTGCAAGGGCCCGCTCAGCCTGATCCATTGCGCGCTGCCGCATCTGGAGGCGAGCGGGGCAGGCCGCATCATCAACATCGCCTCGATGTCGGGCAAGCGTGTGCGCAACGATGCCGTCGCCTACAACATGACCAAGCATGCGATGGTGGCGCTGACCCATGCGGCGCGCCGGATCTCCTGGGACAAGGGCGTGCGGGCAACCGCGCTCTGCCCCTCCTTCGTGCCCACCGACATGACGGCGGCGAGCAATGCGATGAACCGCCAGGACATGACGCAACCGGGCGATCTCGCGCAACTGGTTGCTACTGTCCTCGCTCTGCCTAACAATGCATCAGTCGCGGAGTTGCTGGTGAATTGCCGGCTGGAGGATACGCTCTGACGGGTTTGGCCCGAAGATTGCGGACAGGTGTCGGCGAAACCGCCGGACGCATCGAATATCCAAGAAAAGCAGGGGAACAACGATGAAAAAAACCGGACTGGTGATCGCCGCCGCGCTCGCGGGGGCCCTGTTGGGCTCGCCGGCACTGGCTCAGAAGACAGTGCTGACCGTCGGCATGCAAAGCACCGATGCAGGCGTGCTCGATCCGCATCTGAACTCCGGCACGCCCGGCAAGGCGATGCTGCAATGGATGTTCAACGGCCTGGTCCGGATCAAGCCCGGCGAGCTCTCGCCGGAGTTCATGGAGCCTGATCTGGCCGAAAGCTGGACCTCCTCGACCGACGGCAAGGAGTGGACCTTCAAGCTGCGCCAGGGCGTGCAGTGCCATCACGGCTATGGCGAATTCACTGCGGAGGATGCGGTCTATTCGCTGGCCCGCGCCGCCAACAAGGAAACCTCGGCCTTCTCCTCCGACTACGCCGCCTTCGACAAGGTCGAGGCGCCCGACAAATACACGGTCAAGATCACGCTGAAGCAGGCCATTCCGAGCCTGCTCGGCATCGTCATGAACTATCATGGCGGCAACATGGTCTGTAAGAAGGCCGCCGAGGAACTGGGCAAGGAAGGCTTCGCCAAGAAGCCTGTCGGCACCGGCCCGTTCATGTTCCAGGAATATGTGCCGCAGCAATACGCCAAGCTCGTCGCCAACCCGAACTATTTCCGCGGCAAGCCGAAGCTGACCGAGATCCTCTACCGCTTCATCCCGTCCGATTCCTCACGCGATCTCGCCTTCCAGTCCGGCGAGCTCGACATGATGCTCGGCCGGCAGGAACAGGCCTGGGTCGACCGCATGAACGCGCTGCCCGGCGTCAAGGTCGTCGCCATGGGCCCGGCCGAGATGTCGATGCTGCATCTCAACATGAGCCAGCCGCCGCTCGACAACCTCAAGGTCCGCCAGGCCATCGCCTATGCGATCGACCGCAACGCGATCTGGCAGTTCCGCGGCAAGAACATCTCCCGGCCGGCCGTCTCGGTGGTGCCGTCGGGCTATCTCGGCACCGACGAGAAGGCGCCGCTCTACCCGTTCGATCTCGCCAAGTCGAAGGCGCTGCTGGCCGAGGCCGGTTTCCCCAACGGCGTCACGGTCAAGGCGATCAACACGACGCTGCCCTCAATGTTGAGCTTCACCGAAGCGACGCAGGCGCTCCTGAAGCGGGCCGGCATCACGCTGGAGATCCAGCCCGTGGAGCACGCGACCTTCCACCAGCAGATCCGGCAGGACCTGTCGCAGGTGGTCCACTTCCAGGCCGCGCGCTTCCCCATCGCGGATGTCTATCTCTCGCAGTTCTTCCATTCGCGCGCGATCGTGAAGACGCCGACGGCGGTGACGAACTTCTCGCACTGCAAGGTCGCCGATGCCGAGATCGATGCGGCCCGCTCGGAAACCGACAAGGCCAAGCAGCTCGCGCTCTGGAAGACGGCGCAGGAGAAGATCATCAAGGAAGTCTGTGCGATCCCGGTCAACGAGATGATGCAGCTCTGGGCCTATAAGGACAGCCTCGACCTCGGCTACGACCTCAAAGCCTCGCTCAATCTCGGCCCGCCGGTGCTCGAGACGACGCGCTTCACCAAGTGATCCCTTGAGGAGCGGCCGAAAACGGCCGCTCCTTTTCTCCTGCTGATAGCGGCATCATGGGCGCCTTTCTCGTCAAACGGCTCGGCTTTGCGGTCGTCACGCTCTGGGCCGTGCTCTCCCTCGTCTTCGTCGTGGTGCGGATCGTGCCGGGCGACCCGGCGCAGGTCATCCTCGGCGACCAGGCCGACGCCACCGCGATTGCGGCGATGCGGACACGGCTCGGTCTCGACGCATCTCTCATCGAGCAATACTGGACCTTCCTCAGCGGCGCGATCCGGGGTGACTGGGGCGTCTCGCTCGTCACCGGCCGGCCGGTGATCCAGGAGATCCTCGCTGTCCTGCCCTGGACGCTGGAGCTGACCGTGGTCTCGATGCTGATCGGCGTCGCTATCGGCGTGCCGCTCGGCGTCTGGGCCGCGATCAACCGCAACCGCATGCCCGATTATGTGACGCGCATCGCCTCGCTCCTGGGCTTGTCCTTCCCGCCCTTCGTCTCGGCCATCATCCTGCTGATCCTGTTTGCGATCATGCTGCGCTGGTTCCCGGTGATCAGCGCCCGCTCCGGCTCGGCCTCAGCCTGGTTCCAGTCGATGGCGCTGCCGGCGCTCAATCTCGGATTGATCATGGCGGCCTACATCACCCGCGTGGCGCGCTCGGCGATGCTCGAGGTGATGCAGGAGGATTATGTGCGCAGCGCCCGGGCCAAGGGCGTGCCCTGGCGTGTCGTCGTCTGGCGGCATGCGCTGCGCAACGCATTGATCCCCGTCATCACCATCGTCGGCCTGTATCTCGGCATCCTGATCGGCAATTCGGTGCTGACCGAGATCGTCTTCAACCGGCCGGGCCTGGGCAAGCTCATCGTCGGCGCGCTGAACCAGCGCGACTACACCATGCTGCAGGGCATGATGGTGATCTACACGCTGATCGTCGTGCTGGTGAACATCGCCACCGACCTGACCTATGCCTTCGTCGATCCAAGGGTGAAGTTGTCATGAGCGCCTCGGTCCATGATGCCGGCCAGGCCGCCCCGCCGCGGCTGCGCTGGCTTGCCGCCACCATCGGCGCCTTCAACGCCAACAAGACCTCCTGGGTCGGCCTCGTCATCGTCGTCGCGGTGATCCTGGCCGCCGTGTTCGCGCCCGTCATCGCCCCGCACGACCCGCTGGAGCAGAACATCCTGTCGCGGCTGCAGCCGCCGCATGACGACTACTATCTCGGCACCGATTATTTCGGCCGCGACATCCTTTCGCGGCTGCTCTACGGCGCGCGGATCTCGCTTGTCATCGGCGTTGCCTCGACCGTGATCGCGCTGGTGCTAGGGTCGCTGATCGGCATCCTGGCCGGCTGGTATGGCGGGAAGTTCGATGTCGTCGTGATGCAGACGATGGACATCCTGCTCGCCTTCCCCTCGCTCATCCTCGGCCTGATCCTGGTCGCCATGCTCGGCCCCTCGATGGAGAACATCACCATCGCGATCGCGCTGACCTCGATCCCCTCCTTCGCCCGCATTGCGCGCGCGCCGACGATCTCGGTGAAGGAGCGCGACTATATCGAGGCCGGAAGAGCGCTCGCCTTCTCCGACGTCCGGATCATGGCAGGCCATATCCTGCCCAACATCTTCCCGGAGATCCTGGTGATGGGCTCGCTCTGGCTCGCCAACGCGATCCGCACCGAGGCTTCGCTCGCCTTCATCGGGCTCGGCGTCAAGCCGCCGACCGCGACCTGGGGCGGCATGATCCGCGAGGGTTTCGAGAACATCCTCGACAGCTACTGGCTCGTGCTGGCGCCGAGTCTGGCCATTCTGATCATCGTCTTCGCCCTCAACATCCTCGGCGACGGTCTGCGCGACGCCATCGACCCCAAGCTGAAGGGCGAACGATGAGCCGGCCTGTCCTCTCCGTCCAAAATCTGCAGACGGCCTTCCGCGTCGGCGGGCAATGGCGCTGGGCGATCGAAGATCTGAGCTTCGACGTCGCGCCGGGCGAAACCGTCGCGATCGTCGGCGAATCCGGCTCGGGCAAATCAGTCACCGCGCTCTCGATCATGCGGCTCGTCTCCGCCGCGAATGGCCGCATCGAAGGCAAGATCGCGCTCGAAGGCCGCGACCTGCTGGCGCTCTCGGAAGAGGAGATGCGCAAGGTCCGCGGCAACGACGTCGCGATGATCTTCCAGGAGCCGATGACCAGCCTGAATCCCGTGCTGACTGTCGGCTACCAGATCTGCGAGGCGCTGCGCTATCATCGCGGGCTCGACAAGGCTGCAGCCGAGGCCGAGGCACTGCGCATGCTAGAGAAGGTGCGCATCCCGTCCGCCAAGACGCGCTTCGGCAACTATCCGCACCAGCTTTCCGGCGGCATGCGCCAGCGCGTGATGATTGCGACCGCGCTCGCCTGCAAGCCAAAGCTCCTGATCGCCGACGAGCCGACGACTGCGCTCGACGTCACGATCCAGGCGCAGATCCTTGAACTGATCAAGACGCTGCAGGACGAGGAGGGCATGTCGGTCCTCTTCATCACCCATGACATGGGCGTCGTCGCCGAGATCGCCGACCGCGTCGTGGTGATGTGGAAGGGGCGCAAGCTCGAGGATGCGCCCGCTCCCCAGGTCTTCAATGCGCCGGTGCACGGCTACACCAAGGCGCTGCTCGCCGCCGTGCCCAGGCTCGGCGACATGGAAGGGCATGGCAGGCCGCTGCGCTTCCCCCATATCGACCCCGATAATGGCGAGGTCCGTGGCAAGCCGGTCGAGGCGGCCGACACGGTCAAGGCCGAAGAGGCGCCGCTGCTGGAGGTCTCCGGCCTGACGACACGCTTCGGCATTCGTGGCGGCCTGCTCGGGCGTTTGCGCGGCCGGGTCCATGCGGTCGAGAACGTCTCCTTCACGCTGCAGCGCGGCGAGACGCTGGCACTGGTCGGCGAATCCGGCTGCGGCAAGTCGACGACCGGGCGCTCGATCCTGCGCTTGATCGAGCCCACGGCCGGCACGGTTCGCTTCGAGGGCCGCGACGTCACCGGTTTCGGCAAGGGCGACCTGCTCAATGTCCGCCGCGACATGCAGATGATCTTCCAGGATCCCTTCGCCAGCCTGAACCCGCGCAAGAGCGTGGGCGCGGCCATCGCCGAGCCGATCGTCGTCCATGGTCTCGCCAAGGGCGCGGAGGCCAGGGAGCGCGTGGCGGAGCTGATGCGTCGCGTCGGCCTCTCGCCCGCCATGGGCACGCGCTACCCCCATGAGTTCTCGGGCGGGCAGCGCCAGCGCCTCGCCATCGCGCGCGCGCTCGCGCTCTCGCCCAAGCTGGTCGTGGCGGATGAGGCGGTCTCGGCGCTCGACGTCTCCGTCAAGGCGCAGGTGCTCAACCTGATGCTCGACCTGCAGGCCGAGTTCGGCCTCGCCTATCTCTTCATCTCGCATGACATGGCGGTAGTCGAACGGGTCAGCCATCGCGTCGCGGTGATGTATCTCGGCGAGATCGTCGAGCTGGGCACACGCGAAGCCGTCTTCGCCAACCCGCGCCATCCCTATACGCGCAAGCTGCTCTCGGCCGTGCCGGTGCCTGATCCGGCGCGGCGATCCCTGCGTCGCGAACTCGCGATCGACGAGATTCCGAGCCCGATCCGCTCGCTCGACTGGCGCGCTCCGGCGCAGGCGCTGGTCGAGGTCGCGCCCGGCCATTTCGTCAGGCAAGCGGTGTAACGGAGCCTATTCGACATGATTCCCGGATGAGGGGAGTCCCAGCGCTGCCCTCATCACTCGAGTATTTCCGCGTTTCTCCGAAACACGGAAATGCTCTACCTCCTTGTTTATCGTATTTTCTTTACGCGAACCGGTACCCACTTCGCTCGAAAATACTCTAGGCACCGATGCGGCGGCTATCTTGCTGCTTTTCCGATGGCATCAACCAATTGGCTCATCGGGAAACAGATATGCTCCGTGCAGCGTCCAGGCGTCCTCGCCCATCGCTATCCACCGTGCTGATTTGGATCAGCTTCACGATCCTGTTCTGGATTTCGCTCTGCGTGGCGGCCGGCCGCGCCATCTGGTTCTGGTGATCACGCATCGTCCTTCGCGCCGAGATAGGCTCCGAGGAGATAGCCGCTCTGAAGCGCGGCAAGATAGCCAATCAGGACGAAGATGCTGAACAGCGTAAGGCTGCCCAATATCAGCCATAGCAGCACCATGGCGACCACCAGCACGGCGCTGGCCGCCAGAATTGCGATATAGCTGTACGATAGCCCAATCAATATGCCGACCAGGAACAATATCCCTGCAATTATCATAATTCATCGCCGGCCATACGCATCCCCAGCGGATACGAAGGCAGCTTAAATTGGCGCATCGACAAACATCAAGTCGGCGTTGTGGAAATTATAAGTAGATTTATTAAATCTATACTAAAATTTTATTCACTATTTCAAATCAACACCCTGCACGACAACCACATCAAGCCATAAATTGACGCCGTCACCGGCGACAAGCCACACGCCGCCGCCTGGCCTGGCGGAGCGTTTCGCAGAGGCGCGCTTGGACGATCGACGAAATCGACGCTCCACCCGTTTGCGGGTCGTTTCGGCTCAGCCGGCGCGGAAACGGCTTGCCGCAGCCGAAGCCCCAATCCGCTCATCCTCGGCGAAATGTTCGCCGATCACCGCCGCGCCGTCCGCGATCGCCTTGCGGATCAGCCTGACCGCCTTTTCGGTGTCGCGCCGGGCCAGCGCCTCCAGCAGCAGATCATGGTTGTGCGGCTCGCCCAGCCGGGCGGAATCCACAGGGAAGAGATAGTTCAGGCTCGGCCCGATCTTGAGCCAGAGCGATTCGATCACCGCATAGAGCGCCGGCATCGCCGCGCGCTCATAGAGCATCAATCGGAATTCCTTGTTCTCATGCAGAGCCTCGCGCGCCGCGTTGCGCGCCCGGGCATCCTTGAAGCGCTCATTGATGGCGCGCAGGACGATGAGATCCTGCTCGGTCAGCAATGGCGTCGCGCGCTCGACCGCGAGGCTCTCGACCACCATGCGGATGTCGATGATCTCGCGATAGCCCTCGAGCGAGAGAGCCGGCACTGTGAAGGACTGCGCCGGCGCCATCTCCAGCGCACCGCTGGCGACGAGCTTCAGCAGCGCCTCGCGGACCGGGGTGGGGCTGGTGCCGAGCCGCGCGGCGAGATCGCGCGCGACCAGCCTTTCGCCGGGCTTCAGGCTGCCTTCCATCAGCGCCTGCTTGAGCGTTCTTTCGACATGCCCGGTCAGGCCGCCCTTGGGCGCGATCGGCAATTGGTCAAGGCTCACGAAGCGGCTCCGTCGGCGGAAGCGCGGAAGATGTCGCGGCGCTTCGTGATTGGCAATGGCTGGCCGCAACGCCCGACAGCGCGGCGTCGCGCCTTCGTCGCAGCCTCCCAAACCATGGCTGATCTGCCCATCAAACGTTCTCCCGCCTGCCGCAAATTCAGACGCAATATCTCTTGCGGTCAATGTTACAGAATATATTCTGCAGCGCGACGGAATTCTGGCGCGGCCGACAAGGCCGCCATAAAAAAGGGGATTGCCATGCGACGGATCCTATCTGGAGTGCTGGGCCTGGGCCTGCTGGCGGCAACCGCCGCGTCGCCCGTCCTCGCTGCCCCCAACGAGCTCGTGATCGGGCGCGCGGCCTCGGCGGCAACGCTCGACCCCGGCTTCCTGCGCGAGGCGGGCACGCTGGTCGACAACATCTTCGACACGCTGATCCTGCGCGACAAGGAGATGAAGCTGATCCCGGGCCTTGCCCTGTCCTGGGCCGCGATCGACGACACAACCTGGGAGTTCAAGCTCCGGCCCGGCGTGAAATTCCACAATGGCGAGGCCTTCGACGCCACCGCAGTCAAATTCACCTTCGACCGTGTGATCGACCCCGACGCCAAGTCGCCGACGATTTCCTATGTCCGTTCCGTGGTCGGCGTCGACGTGGTGGATTCGTTGACCGTGCGCGTGCGCACCAACGGCCCCGACCCGTTGCTGCCGACGCGGATGAGCCGCTACCCCGCCTATATCGTGCCGCCGAAATACATCGCCGAGGTCGGCAAGGACGTCTTCGCCCGCAAGCCGGTCGGCACCGGGCCCTACAAGGTCACCGAATTCGTCCAGGACGACCGCGTCGTCATGGTCGCCAATCCCGATTACTGGCGCGGCAAGCCGACGATCGGGCGCGTCGTCTGGAGGCCGATCCCGGAGGCGACAGCCCGCATCGCGGCGCTGGTCTCCGGCGAGGTGCAGTTGATCGAGGGCGTGCCGGCCGAGCTCGTCGGGCTGGTCAAAGCGAGCCCCGAGCTCAATCTCGAGCAGGTCCGCAATGGCGGGCTGACGATCTATCTCGGCCTGAAATCGGCCGAGAAGCCGCTCTCCGACGTCAAGGTCCGGCGCGCGCTCTCGATGGCGATCGACCGCAAGACCATCGTCACGGAGATCCTCAAAGGTCTGGGCACCGCGACCGGCAGCCAGACCAGCCCGGCCGATTTCGGCTACAAGGCGATCGAACCGCCGGCCTTCGATCCGGCCAAGGCCAAGGTGCTGCTGGCGGAAGCCGGCTATCCCAATGGCTTCTCGATCAAGATGCAGGTGCCGCGCCGCTACATCTCCTCGGCCGAGGTCGGCCAGGCGATCGCGCAGCAATTCGCCGCCATCGGCGTCAAGGCCGAGCTCGAAGTGCCGGAATGGTCGGTCTATGCGCAGCAGGTTCCGGCCGGCAAGCAGGCGCCGATCTACATGCTGGCCTGGGGCTCGACCCAGACGCTCGACGCCGACGCCGCGCTCTTCGCGATCCTGCGCACGGGCGAGCCCTATTCGACCGTCTCGATGCCGGCGCTCGATGCGCTGCTCGACCAGAGCCGCAAGATCGTCGACGCCGATAAGCGCAAGGCCGTGCTGCTGGAGATCCAGGACAAGATGGTCGAGGATGTGCCGCTGCTGACGCTCTACCAGGAAGACTCGCTCTATGCGGCGCGCAAGGACCTCGTCTTCAAGGGACGCCCCGATGCCCGCCTGCCCCTGTTCGACCTGAAGTTCGGTCCGTGACACCAGAGCTGAGACGCTCTTTTGCCGGCATCGATGGCTGGGTCGGCGCAATACTCTTGATCGCCGTCCTGCTGCTGGCCGCGCTCGGCCCGCAGCTCTGGTCGCTCGATCCGATCAAGGGCGTGCTGACCGCGACCTTCAAACCGCCCGGAACCATCGTCTCCGGGCAATGGCACCCGCTCGGGACCGACCAGCTCGGCCGCGACCTGCTCGTGCGGATCATGGCCGGGACGCAGCTTTCCCTCGGCATCGTCGTGATCGCGGGGCTGATCTCGGCGCTGATCGGCACCGGCCTCGGGCTGCTGGCGGGCTACGCCGGCGGCTGGATCGACATCGTCATCATGCGGCTCGTCGATATCCAGCTCTCGATCCCCTTCATCCTGCTGGTGCTGCTGGTGATCGCGGTGCTGGGCCCCAGCATCGCCAATGTTGTGATCGTGCTCGGCGTCACCGGCTGGGCCATCTTCGCCCGCGTCGCCCGCGCCCGCACGCTGGAGGTGCGCGAGCTCGATTATGTCGAGGCAGCGCGCGCGCTCGGCGCCTCGCGCCTGCGCATCGTGCTGCGCTATATCCTGCCCAACATCATCACGCCGCAGATCGTGCTGCTGACGCTCGATCTTCCCCGCCTGATCGTGCTCGAAGCCTCGATCGGCTTCCTCGGCCTGGGCGTGCAGCCGCCCGTGCCGACGCTCGGCAACCTGATCGGCGAAGGGCGCTCCTATCTCCTGGTCGCGGACTGGCTGGTGATCTATCCCGGCCTCGTCATCGCGGCGCTGGTGATCGGCTTCAACTTCCTCGGCGACGGCCTTATCCGCCTGACGCAAGTGCGGGTCGACTGAGCCATGCTGCGCTTCCTCGGCAACCGCCTGCTGCAATCAGCCGTCGTCCTGCTCGGCGTCTCCGCAATCGTGTTCTTCTGCCTGTTCCTGGCGGGCGACCCGGCCGCGCTGATGATGTCACCCGACGCCAGCCGCGCCGAGATCGACACCTTCCGCAAGGCGATGGGCTTCGACGATCCCGTCCTGGTCCAGTATCTGCGCTATCTCGGCAAGGCGTTGACCGGCGATTTCGGCCTGTCGCTGCGCTTCCAGCGGCCGGTGCTGGAGCTGGTGCTCGAGCGCCTGCCGGCGACTGCCTTGCTCGCAGTGGCGGCGCTGGCCTGGAGCACGACGCTCGGCTTCGTCTTCGGCGTGGTCGCCGCGATCAAGCCCGGCGGCCTCGTCGACTTCCTGGTGCGAACCGTGGCGCTGGCCGGCCAGGCCGTGCCGGTATTCTGGCTCGGCCTCGTGCTGATCCTGTTCTTTGCGATGAAATGGCGGCTGCTGCCGACCGGCGGCTATGGCGAGGCGCGCCATCTCGTGCTGCCGGCACTGACGCTCGGCGCCTATTACACCAGCGCGGTGACGCGCCTGGTGCGTGCGAGCCTGATCGACGTGATGGGCGAGGACTATATCCGCACCGCCCGCGCCAAGGGCCTTTCGCCGGGTCGCGTCATCATCGGCCATGCGCTGCGCAACGCGCTGATCCCGGTGCTCACGGTGCAGGCGATGTATTTCGCCGCCCTGCTCGGCGGCGCGCTCGTCACCGAGATCATCTTCGCCTGGCCCGGCATCGGCCGGCTCGCAGTGCAGGCGATCCAGAACCGCGATTTCCCGCTGGTGCAGGCGGTGGTGCTGCTGGCCTCGACCGTGTTCGTGCTGGCGAACCTCATGGTCGATATCGCCTATGTGCTGCTGAACCCGAGGATCAGGCTGTGACCGGGCCGGAGACGATCGCGCGCCTTCGCGGCCGCACGCTCGACCTGCTGGCGGAATGGACGCCGATCCGCTCCTTCGCCGGCAACGAGGCCGGGTTGAAGGTGATGGCGCAGACCCTCGTCGCCCATCTGCGCGACGATCTCGGTGCGACCATCATCGCAGACGGCCTGAAGCTCGATCCGCCGGTCGTCCATGCCCGGATCGAGCGCGGCGCACCCGTCACCATCCTGCTCTACAATATGTATGACGTGATGCCGGCCACACCCGAGGGCTGGAGTGTCGATCCCTTCATCGGCGGCGTGATCGAAGGCCCCAAAGGCCCGCGCTATGTCGCGCGCGGAGCGGAGAACAATAAGGGCCCGATGGCGGCGATGCTGGTCGCACTTGGCCATCTCATCGCGACCTCCGGCCTCGATGCCAATATCGAGATCCTGCTCGAAGGCCAGGAAGAGACCGGCAGCGGTACGCTCAGGCGTTACCTGACCGCTCAGGACACGCCGGTGCGCCGGGCTTCGACGGCGCTCTTTCCGTCTTTCTGCGAATATGGCGGTGGGCCGCCGCGGATCTATTTCGGCTTCAAGGGCCTGGCTCAGGGCAGGATATCGGTCGAAAGCGGTGCCTGGGGCGGGCCGGTGAAGCCTTGCCACGCCTCGAATTCGCCCTGGATCGCCAACCCGATCTGGGAACTCGCCAAGGCGCTCGCCGGCCTCGATGGCGGCTCGCGCGGAGCGGTCACCCTCCCCGCCCCACTCGCTCCCGTGCTCGACGAGCTGGCCGCCACCTTCGACCCGCAGGCCGAGCTCGCCTTCCGCGCGACCAGCCGCTTCTCCCGCAACGGCTCGCCGCGCGAATTGCTGGAGCATGTGCTGACAGCCGCTCATCTCAATCTGGCGGAGGTTTCGTCGTCTCCGCCGGGCGGGCGCAGCGTCATCCCGACGGGTGCCAGCGCGCGCTTCGACATGCGCCTGCCCGCCGGGCTCGACCCGGATGACGAGATCGCTCGCCTCGTCCGGGATTGTGCACCGGCCTTGCTTTCGCTCGACGACGCCTATCCCGGCTGCTGGTTCGATCCCGCCGCGCTCGGCTTCGCCGAACTCGCGGGGAGCTACCGGGCGCTCGGAGCCAAGCCACAATCCTGGCCCTGGGCCATCGGCGCAGCGCCGGCCTATGCCTTCACGGGGGTCAGCGACGCCTTCGTCATCGGCGGGCTCGGCCATGGCGGCAACGCCCATGGCCCCGACGAATTCGTCGAACTTTCCGGCATCGACCGCTTCATCCAGTCGCTGCTGCTCTGGCTGCCGGCGATCGCGACCAAGGGCCGATCATGAACCACAGCATCACCATCCGGAGTATCTCGCGATGACACCCGACGATTTCCCGCGCGTCGAACTCGGCTTCTTCCCGACGCCGATCGACGATTTGCCGAACCTCTCGACTGAAGCCGGCATCACGCTCCGAATGAAGCGCGACGACTATTCCGGCTTCGGCGGCGGCGGCAACAAGGTGCGCAAGCTCGAGTTCCTGCTCGCCGACGCGCTGGCCAAGAAGGCCGGCGTGCTGATCACCACCGGCGGACACCAGTCCAACCATGCCCGCATGGTCGCGGCCGCGGCGCGGCGCTTCGGCATGGAAGCCGTGCTGGTGCTGCGCGGCAACCCGCCAACCGAATATCAGGGCAATCTCCTGCTCGACCGCCTCCTCGGTGCGACGCTCGAATTCCTCGAGCCGACAGCTTATTTCACCCAGGTCGATCCGCGCATGGCCGCCCATGCGCAAGCAGCGGAAGCCGCCGGCAAGACCGCCTATGTCATCCCGCTCGGCGGGGCGAACCCACTCGGCGCGCTTGGTTATGTCCGCGCAGTCGAGGAGATGTCGCGCCAACTCGACGCCGCCGGGCGCCAGCCGCCCGACATCGTCGCCGCGCCCACCGGCTCCGGCGGCACGCTGGCGGGCCTCTATGTCGGCATCCGCCGGTACTGGCCCAAGACCAGGATCGTCGGCATCAGCGTCAGCCGCGACGCCGCCTGGTTCCAGGAGCGCATCGCCGGCATGGCCAATGATTGCGCCGCGCTGCTCGGCTGGCCGCAGGACTTCAAGCCGGCCGATATCTGGATCGAGGACGGCTTTGTCGGCTCGGCCTATGGCGCGCCGAGCCCGGGCGGCATCGCCACGATCAACCGTGTCGCCCAGAGCGACGGCGTGCTGCTCGACCCGGTCTATACCGGCAAAGCGATGGACGGCGTGCTCGCGCTGGCGGCAAGCGGCAAGATCCCTGCGGGCAGCGATGTGCTCTTCGTGCATTGCGGCGGCAGCCCGGCGCTCTACCCCTTCGCCAAGGTGTTGACCGAGGCGCCGGACGCCTTGCCAGCATGAGTCTTGCCGGCATGCGCGTGCTCGATCGCGCGGCGGTGATCGCGGCCGGCGGCGCGGATTTCGGCCTCGCGCTTGCCGATGTCCGCGACGCCTTCGCGCTGCTGCGCGCGGGCGAGGCCGAGATGCCGGCAGAGACCTCGGTTGCGCTCGGCTCGCCGGATCTGCCCGGCCGGGCCTATGCCCTGCCCGCCTCGCTCGGCGGCCGCTTTCAGGCCGCAGGCGTGAAATGGACGGCGCATCGGCCGGCGCTCGGCGACGGGCAGCCGATGATCACCTCCTCCACCATCGTCAATGATCGCCGGAGCGGCCTGCCGCTCGGCATCGTCGAGAGCGCGCTGCTGACCGCGATGCGCACCGCTGCCGTCTCGGGGCTGGCATTGGAGAGCTTGATGCCGGTGCCGCTGCGCAGCGCCGCCGTGCTCGGCGCCGGCTTCCACGCCCGCACGCATCTGGAGATGCTGGCGGCGCTGCATCCGGAGCTGGAGCGCGTGCTGATCTGGAACCGGACACGCTCAAGGGCCGAGGCGCTGGCGGCGCGGAATTGGCCCTTCCCCGTCGTGGTGGCAGCCAGCCCGGAGGAGGCTGTGCGCTGCGACGCCGTCCTGACCTGCACCAATGCCAAGGAGCCGATTCTCGACGCTGCCGCGCTGGCACCCGGCCGGCTGATCGTCCAGGTCGGCTATCACGAGGTTTCCTTCGAGGCGATCGACAAGGCGGACCATGTCGTGGTCGATCTCTGGGGCGAGTTCCGGCTCAAGAGCGCCAAGAGCTTGTTCCAGATGCATCGCGCCGGCCGCTTCCCCGAGGAGCGTGTCGCTGCCGATCTCGGCACGGTGCTCGCCGGCGGCTTCACGCCGACGCCCGGCAGCCTCGTCTATCTCTCGAGCTTTGGGCTCAACATCTTCGATATCGCGCTCGCCGCCCGCGTCATCGCCACGGCGAGGGCCGCGAATTCAGCGCCAACCACGCATCGGGACAGGAGCGACTGGCCATGGCTGTGACGATCGACGCCAAGGCGCTGCAGGCGCGGCTCGGCGAAGCCGGGCTTATCCTTGTCGACGTGCGCGGCATCGAAGCCTGGCGCGAGGCGAGCCTGCCCGGCGCCATCCATCTCAATGTCTACGACTACTTCATCCCGCAAAGCGACGAGGCCGGCATCGCCTCGCTCGCTGCGGCAACCGAGGCGGCGTTCGAGAGCTTGAACCTGTTCGCGGCGAAGACCGTCGTCTTCTTCGAAGAGGACACCGGCATGATCTCGCCGCGCGGGCTCTGGTTCCATGAGTTCCTCGGACTCGAAGGCGGTTTGATCCTCGATGGCGGCATCAAGGCCTGGCGCACTGCGGGCCTCACAATCGAGCCCGGCAAAGGTCCGGCTGCGATCATCGCCCCGGCAGAAGAAGGCGCCGTACCGAGCCGCCCGTTCCGGCGCGAGCTGATCACCTCGATCGACGAAACCGGCCAATCCACGATGCTGCTCGATGTGCGCCGGCGCAGCGAGTTCACCGGCGATTTCGTCCATCCCTGCTGCGCTCGCGCCGGCCGCATCCCCGGTTGCAGTCACATCTTCTGGGAGGATCTGGTCGAGGGCGGCGCCTATCGCGCGCCGGCCGAGGTCACCGCACTCGCCCTCAAGGCGGGCTTGCGCAAGGATCAGCCGATCGTGACCTATTGCCACCGCGGTGCGCGGGCAGCGACGGCGCTGTACGCGCTCAGGCAAGCGGGTTTTGAGGATGTCCGCGTCTTCGTCGGATCCTGGCACGAATGGGCCGGGCGCAGCGACCTGCCGATAGCGAGCGGCGAATAAAGCCGCGCCTCGGTTTCAAAGCGTGGGAAGCGAGGGCTGCAGCGATTTCGGCGTCGACGAAACCGACAGTCGGCCACTGGGATGACGACCGCTGAAGTGTCATGACGGCGGCGGGAATGGACCTGAAGCCGCATGACATGCGGAAGGCTCGCAAACCATGCCCGGCTCTCGCGGCGCCCCTGTCGCCGCATGGCTTGCGCCCGTCAATTCCGGCGCTCTAGGATCAGCCGACCGACATCGCGGCGGCGCTCTATTCGCGACCATTCCATCTGCTCGAACGGAAGGTTCCAGGCATGAGGCGTCGTACATTTCTTGGCGCCGCGGCCGGTGCCGCCGTATCGGCGCTCGCGAAGCCCAGCCTTGCGCAGCCGGCGAAGGTGCTGAAATTCGTGCCCGAGTCGGATGTTGCGATCGTTGACCCGGTCTGGACGACGGCGACGGTAACGCGCAACCACGGCTATCTCGTCTTCGACACGCTCTATGGGCAGACCAGCGACTATAATTTCGAGCCGCAGATGGTGGCCGGCCATACGGTCGAGGACGACGGCAAGCTGTGGCGGCTGACTTTGCGCGAGGGCTTGCGTTTCCACGACGGCGAGCCGGTGCGCGCGCAGGATGTCGTGCCGAGCGTGCGCCGCTTCGCCGCCCGCGACGCCTTCGGTCGCGCCTTGATGGATGCGACCGACGAGCTGTCGGTCGAATCGGACCGCGTCGTGAAATTCCGTCTGAAACGGCCTTTCCCGTTGCTGCCGGCAGCGCTCGGCAAGACCGGAACCTCCATGCCGTGCATCATGCCGGAACGCTTCGCGGTCACCGATCCCAATAAGCAGGTGACGGAGATGGTCGGCAGCGGTCCGTTCCGCTTCAGGGCCGACGAGCGGGTCTCCGGCGCGCTGACGGTCTATGAGAGGTTCAGCGGCTACGTCCCGCGGTCGGGCGGCTCCGCCAGCTTTACCGCAGGTCCCAAGCACGTCTTCTTCGACCGCGTCGAATGGCGCATCATGCCCGACCCTTCGACGGCGGCCAATGCGCTCAGCGCCGGCGAAATCGATTGGTGGCAGAACCCGACGCCTGACCTGCTGGGCGTGCTGAAGCGCAAGGCTGGAGTCAAGATCGAAGGGCTCGATCCCGCTGGCGGCATCGGCTGCCTGCGCTTCAACTGCCTGCATCCGCCTTTCGACAATCCGGCCATCCGGCGGGCCCTGCTCGGCGCCATCGACCAGAC
This sequence comes from Allobosea sp. LjRoot9, assembly GCF_964252745.1. NCBI lineage: Bacteria > Pseudomonadati > Pseudomonadota > Alphaproteobacteria > Hyphomicrobiales > Alloboseaceae > Allobosea > Allobosea sp. LjRoot9. The sequence continues at coordinate 1,106,106 of NZ_CAXUPC020000002.1, forward strand.
CGAATACATGACTGCGGTCGCTGGCGACGAACGCTCGATGTGGAAGGACCATGTCGGCGTCTTCAGCCCCGACACGCCGCTGGCGACGACGATCGGCACGGACGTCCTGGTCGGCAAGCGGGATTTCGAGAAGGTCAAACGCGAACTCGCGGCGGCCGGCTACAAGGGCGAGCGCGTGGTGATGCTCGATCCGACCGATTATCCCTCGACCCACGCGCTGGCGATGGTGGCGGCCGATGCGCTGCAGAAATGCGGCATGAACGTGGATCTGATCTCGAGCGACTGGGGCACTGTGGTCCAGCGCCGCGCCAGCCGGCAGCCCACCGACAAGGGCGGCTGGAATATCTTCTTCACCTATCTGAACGGCACCAACAATTTCGATCCGGCCAGTCAGCTCGGCATCCGCGGCAATGGCGACCAGGCCTGGTTCGGCTGGCCGAAATCGCAGCGCCTGGAAGATCTGCGCGCCGAGTGGTTCGTCGCCAAGGACCTTGCGGCCCAAAAGGCGATCTGCGCCGAGATCCAGAAACAGTTCTTCAGCGACGTGCCCTATATCCCGCTGGGCGCCTATTACGAGAAGACGGCCTGTCGCGGGCTGACCGGCATGCGCAACGGTTTCGCCCAGTTCTACGACGTCAAACCGGCATAATGCGGCTCCACATGCGTATCGCTGTCCTGCAATTCGCCCATGAGACCGTCACCTTCCTCCCAAACGACACGACGCGGGAGGATTTCATCTATCCCGGCTCGCCGGCGAGCGGCGAGGCACTGCTCGCCACCGACCCGAAGGGCTATATGGGCGGCTTCGTACAGGTCGCGCGCGAATATGGCGATGTCGAGCTGATCGGCATCACCTCCCCGCTCTGGCCACGCACCGGCACGGGATCGGGCTGGATCACCCGGGATGCCTACGAGCATTTCCTCGGCATCATGATCGCGGAACTGAAGACGCAGCAGAGGCTCGACGGCGTCTATCTGGCGCTTCACGGAGCCCTGGCGGTACGCGGCGTGCCGCGCCCCGAAGCCGATATCGCGCAGCGCGTCCGCGAGGTGGTCGGCAGGCAAGTCTTCATCTCCTCGACCTTCGATCCTCATGGCAATGAGGACGAGGCGTTCCTGCAGCAGGCCGACATGGCCTTCACCGTCAAATACTTCCCTCATTACGACATGCACCTGCAGGGCGAGCGCGCGGCGCGCATGCTGGTCAGGGCGATCCGCGGCAGCTTCGCACCGTTGCATCGCACGGTCCGAATTCCGATCATCGCTCCGACCGTCGTGATGTGGACTGGCGCCTCGCCCTGGTCCGACCTCATCCAGCGGGCGCTGATCTGGGAGGCGCGGGAGCCCGATGTCTTCGTCAATGTGTTCTTCGGCTTTCCCTGGTCGGACGTGCCCGATGCCGGCATGGGGCTCCAGGTCCTGACCAATAACGACCCAGCCCTCGCCGACCGCGTTATCCGCGACATGGCGGACTGGACCTGGCGGCGGCGCGAAGCGCTGCTCAACACCGTCAAGATCCACGCGATGAAGCAGGGCGTCGCACTGGCCCGCGAGGCCGTGGCATCAGGCAAAGCCCCTGTCGTGCTCGCCGACTATAGCGACCGCTCGGGCTACGCGACCTGGCTGCTGCAGGAGATCATCGAGCAGAAGCTGGAGCGCACCCTGATTGCCACGATCGCCTCGCCCGACATCATTCGTTCGGTGCTGGCGGCCGGGGCCAAGCCGGGTGATGCGTTCGATGCGGAGATCGGCGGCCTGTTCGATGAATCGGCCGGCGAGCCCGTCCGCATCTCCGGGACGATACGCTATCTCAGCCACGCCACGACGGCACGAGGCACTGGCAATGAATGGATCTGCGTCAGCTTCGGCAAGGGCAATGTCGTGGTGCTGAGCCCCTATCTCGTCCAGATCATGGAGCCGTCGGAGCTCTGGCAGCTCGGCTTCAAGCCTGATGAATTCGATGTGATCGCGATCAAGTCGCGCGCGCATTTCCGCCGGGGCTTCGACGATAGCGGTTTTGCCCCGACGATCCTTCTGGTCGAACCACCGCAACCGTTCATGGGCACGGTGCATCTCCAGGCGCTGCCCTACGAAAATCTCACGCTGACGGACTATTATCCCTACGGCAATCCGCGTTTTCCGCCGGCGGATTGGAGCTAGCTGCCCCGTCATCGTCACGAGGCCAAGCGGCACGCCGGCTAACATGCCGACACCAATGCCCTGCATCGAGATGGCCTGTTCTTCAGGCCGCCTCGGCCGGCATAAAGAACATTTTTCTCCGGCATGTTGAAATTTGGAAGCGCCATTGCGTGTACCGCCATGGACTTCAGCTGCGTCGAAATCGTAAAACCCCACAGCTGTTCTTTTTTAAGAACGATCTGGAGTCGCTTTCATGCCGATATCGTTCGCTCGTATCAGCACTGCCTTTCGGTCCCTGGCCGTTGTCGCCGCGCTGGGGCTTGCCAGCCCGTCGCTTGCGGCCGGGCAGGTCACGGTCGGCGTCGGCGACAATATCCTCGGTCTCGACCCGACTGATCTCAATGACTCGGTCTCGCTCTCGGCCAGCCGGCTCTTCTTCCAGGGGCTCTATGGCTTCGACCGCGAGCTGAAGCTTGTTCCGGTGCTGGCCGAGAGCACCGAGGTCAACAGCGACTCGACCCAGTACACCGTCCACCTGCGGCGCGGCGTCAAATTCCACGACGGCACGTCCTTCGATGCTGCCGCGGTCAAGCTGAACTATGACCGGCTGCGCGACCCGGCCAACCATCTCAAGCGCCAGAGCCTGCTGGAAGCCGTCGACAAGGTCGAGGTTGTCGACGAATTCACCGTCCGTCTCGTCCTGAAGGCGCCATCGGGCGTGCTGCTCAACTATCTCGCCCATACCGGGGCCTCCATCCTGAGCCCCAAGGCCATCGCGCAATACGGGGCCGAGCTATCGCGCCACCCGGTCGGCACCGGCCCCTTTGTCTTCACCAGCTGGACGCCCGATACGCTCAAAGCCGCGCGCAATCCGCAATATTGGCGTCAGGGCCTGCCGCGGCTCGACGGCGTCACGATCCGCAGCGTTCCCGAAAGCGGCGCAAGGCTGGCCTTGCTGCGTTCGGGCGAAGCGCAGTTCGTGTTTCCGCTGCCGCCCGAGACGGTGCAGCTCATCGAGCGCGACGAACGCCTCGCCATCGACAAGACGCCGTCGATCGTGATCCAGTATGTCGCTCTCAACACCCGCAAGAAGCCGTTCGACGATCCGCGGGTCAGGCAGGCCCTGAACTACGCGATCGACAAGACGGCTTTCATCAAGGTCGTCTATAACGGCTTCGGCATTCCCATGGACGCGCCGGTGGCGCCGGGCATCGCCTTCTACAGCAAGCAGGGCGTCTGGCCCTATGATCCCGCCAAGGCCAAGCAGTTGCTGGCGGAAGCCGGCTATCCGAACGGATTCGAGACCGAGATCTGGAATTTCAGCAACACGCTGAACAACCGGGCCTCGCAGTTCCTGCAGCAGCAGCTCGCCCTCGTCGGCGTGAAGGTCGCGGTCAACCCGCTCGAGGCCGGCGTCGCGACCACGCGGCTCTGGGGCGCCAAGACCCCGGAGGAAGCCGAGGTGCGCATGTTCTTCGGCAGCTGGGCGCCTTCGACCGGTGACGCCGACTGGGCGCTGCGGCCGCTGCTTGCGAGCCGCAGCTATCCGCCGGCGCTCTACAATCTGGCCTATTTCAAGAGCGACGCGGTCGATGCGGCGCTTCTGAAGGGGCTGTCCACGGCCGATCCCGCGGAGCGCAAGATCGCTTATGACGCGGTCCAGAAAGTGGTCTGGCAAGAGGCGCCCTGGATCTTCCTCTCGGTCAACACGCTGGTGGCCGGCCGCGACAAGCGCCTGACAGGTCTCACCCAGCAGCCCGATACGGCGCTGACCTATGAGGAAGCAGACCTGAAATAGGTGCTGCTCGCCATGAGCGAGCCGGAACTGCTCGACGTCCAGGATCTTTCTGTCAGCTTTCCCGCAGACAGAGGTCGGACAACTGTGGTTCGCGGGCTTGGGCTGACAGTCAGGCCGGGCGAGACCGTGGCGCTGGTGGGTGAATCAGGCTCGGGCAAGTCCGTCGCCTCGCTGGCGATCACCCGGCTTCTCGACTATGGACCCGGCCGGATCGATACGGGCCGCATCCTCTATCGCGATAATGGCGGCAAGGTCCGCGATCTCGCGCAGGAAGATGCGGAGACGATGCGGGGACTGCGCGGTCCCGAGATCGCCATGGTGTTCCAGCAGCCGATGAGTTCGCTCAACCCGGTCATGCGGATCGGCGACCAGATCGCCGAGGCGATCGTGCAGCACCGCCAGCTCGACTGGACGGCAGCTCTCGCCGAGGCGCAGCGCCTGCTCGAACGTGTCCGCATCCCCGATGCAAACCGGCATCTGCGCTCCTATCCGTTCGAGATCTCGGGCGGCATGCGACAGCGGGCGATGATCGCCATCGCGCTGGCGAGCCAACCGCGGCTTCTCATCACGGACGAGCCGACGACGGCTCTCGACGTGACGGTCCAGGCGCAGGTGCTGCACCTGCTGCGCGAACTCCAGCGCGACCTCGGCACCGGCCTGCTGTTCATCACCCATGACATGGGCGTCGTCGCCGAACTCGCCGACCGCGTCGTGGTGCTGCGTGCCGGCGAACGTCTCGAAGAGGGCGAGGTCGGCGCGCTCTTCGCCACGCCTTCCCACCCCTATACGCGCAGCCTGCTCGCCGCCGTGCCAGTGCTCGGCAGCCTCAATGACGAGGCCCTGCCGGTGCCGTTCCCGGAACCGCCCGCGCCGACCGGGCCGCAGGATACCGTGGCAGCCGCAGCGCCGGTGCTGGAGCTGCACGACCTCGTGACGCGGTTCGACATCAGGGGCATGCTCGGCCGCGTCCGGGCCCGGGTCCACGCCGTCGAGCAGGTGAGCCTCGATATCCGCCCCGGCGAGACGCTCGCGCTGGTCGGCGAGAGCGGCTGCGGCAAGAGCACGCTCGGGCGCAGCATCGTGCGTCTCGAAGAGCCGTCCTCGGGGCGCATCCTGTTCCGGGGCGAGGATGTTCTCGCCACGGCGGCGAACAGCGCTGCGGACCGCGCTTTGCGGCGCGGCATCCAATATGTCTTCCAGGATCCGTTCAGCGCGCTCGATCCGCGTCTCACGGTCGGCTTCTCCGTGGCGGAGCCGATACGCACCCATGGCCTCCTCGAGGGCACGGCCGTCATACGGCGGGTCGAAGAGCTGCTCGAACTCGTCGGCCTCCCGCGCGCCTTCGTCTCGCGCTATCCTCACGAGCTCTCGGGCGGCCAGTGCCAGCGCGTCGGGATCGCGCGTGCGCTGGCCTCGGAACCGCAATTGATCATCGCCGACGAGGCGGTCGCGGCGCTCGACGTGTCGATCCGCGCGCAGATCGTCAACTTGCTGATGGATCTGCAGCGAAAGCTCGGCCTCGCCTGCCTGTTCATCTCCCACGACATGGCGGTGGTCGAGCGGATAAGCCACCGTGTCGCGGTGATGTATCTCGGGCAGATCGTCGAAATCGGACCACGTCAGGCCGTGCTCGCCTCGCCGCAGCACGCCTATACGCGCCGCCTGCTCAGCGCCGTGCCGGTGCCCGATCCCGCGCGACGCCGCGAGGAGGTCGCGATCGACGACAGCGAAGTGCCAAGCCCGCTGCGGGCATTGGATGACGTGCCGGAGGTCGCTCCGCTGGTTCAGGTCGGGCCTGGCCATTATGTCGCCCGGCACCGCGTGGGAGGTCTCTATTGAGGAGAATGCGATGCGCGCCACACTGACCCGCGGAACGGGTGAGAGCCGATGCCTGTCTTCTTCCTGAAGCGGCTCATCGGCGCGGTGCCGGTGCTGTTTGCCGTGTCGCTGTTCGTCTTCGGCTTCGTCCGGCTGCTGCCGGGCGACCCGGCGCGGCTGGTGGCGGGTGCGGATGCGACGGAACAGGAGGTGGCATCCGCGCGCGAGGCGCTCGGGCTCGACCGGCCGATCTGGCAGCAGTACCTGCGTTACACTGGCGCGACCCTTCACGGCGATTTCGGCATCTCCAGCCGCACGCATGAGCCGGTGATCGCAGTTATCGGGGCGCGCTTCCTGCCAACCCTGTGGCTCACTCTGGCAGCGATGGGGTGGGCAACCCTGACGGGGGGCCTGCTCGGCGTGTGGGCCGGGGTCAAACGCGGGCGATGGCAGGACCAGGCCGCCATGCTGGTGGCGATCGGTGGCCTGTCCTTTCCCGGCTTTTGGCTTGGTCTGCTGCTGATCGATCTGTTTTCGGTGCATCTCGGCTGGCTGCCGACCGGTGGCTATGACGGATGGCGGTCGCTGCTCATGCCCTCCTTCACGCTCGGCGTCGGGGTGGCTGCGGTGCTTGCCCGCTTCACACGCTCGGCCTTCGTCGATGTCGCCGGCGAGGATTTTGTCCGCACGGCGCGCAGCAAGGGCCTGACCGAACGCCGCGTGATCTGGCGCCACGCGGCGCGCAACGCCTTGATCCCGGTCGTGACCCTGACGGGGCTGGAATTCGGAACGCTGCTTGGCGGCGCGATCGTGGTCGAGACGGTGTTCGCCTGGCCGGGCCTGGGCCGTCTGCTCGTCGACAGCATCTCCTTCCGCGACTACCCCGTGATCCAGGCGCTGATCCTGCTCCTGTCCGCCGAGTTCGTGCTGATAAACCTCGTGGTCGACCTCCTCTACGGTGTGCTGAACCCTGCGATCCGGTTGCGATCATGACAGCGCCTGCCATCCGCTCGCCCGCTCGGGAATTCTGGCGGCGTTTTCGCCGCAGGCACACAGCGCTTCTGGCGGCGGCGATCATCGCTCTCATCGTCTTTGCAGCGGCGTTTGCGCCGTATATCGCGCCTTACGATCCGGCGGCCGCCGACTATGATGCGCTCCTGCAAGCGCCGACATGGGGCCATCTTGCCGGAACCGACTCCTATGGCCGCGACATCCTGAGCCGGATCATCTGGGGAGGCCGTGTTTCCCTCGCCGTGGGCCTGATCTCGGCCTTTGCCGGCGGCTTTATCGGCACGATCATGGGGCTTGTCAGCGGTTGGAGCGGCGGCTGGATCGACGCTCTGCTGATGCGCCTATGCGACGTGCTGTTCGCCTTTCCCGGCCTCCTCCTGGCCATCGCCGTGGTGGCGCTGCTGGGGCCGGGAGTGGGAAACGTCATCTGGGCGGTGGCCGTGTTCAGCGTGCCGGTTTTCGCCCGGCTCGTCCGCGGCAGCACGTTGGTGCTGAAGCAGACCCAATATGTTCAGGCGGCCCGCAGCATCGGCGTGTCCAGGTTCAGGCTGATCCTTCATCATATCCTGCCCGGGGCCCTGCCGGCCGTGATCGTCTATATGAGCCTGCGCATCGGCTCGGCGATCCTCGTCGGTGCGGCGCTGTCTTTCATTGGGCTAGGGGCGCAACCGCCAAGCTCCGAATGGGGCGCCATGTTGGCGGATGGGCGCAGCTATCTCGGCGTCGCCGATCACTTGACCCTGTTTCCGGGCCTCGCCATTTTCGTCGTCGTGCTCTGCTTCAACATCCTCGGCGACGGCCTGCGCGATGCTCTGAACCAGAAGCTGCAATGAGGGTCGAGAGCGGCCCTCACCCTTCAGAGCGTTTTCAAGCGAAGTGGACACCGGTTCGCGTGAAGAAAACGCGTTAAAACAAGGATCTAGAGCGGTTGAACGATCCAATTGGATCGGAACTGCTCTAGCCTTCGCCCAGCGTCCAAAAGCCTCGCAGCTGCCGGGGGCTATTCCCGAACTGCGAGGCGAGGAGGTCCCGTCTCCGGGTTTGCATGGCGCTACAGAAAGCGGCCGTCAGGCCGCCTTCTTGGCCGCGTCGAACGGGATCTCGACGTCGACGGCGAGCGTCGAATATTGCGCGCCGCGCTCCATCTTCACGGTGACCTTGTCGTGATCGATCTGCATGTGCATCGAGATGGCGCGCAGGATTTCGTCCCGCAGCTTGGACACCAGGTCGGAATCACCGACCGCCGCGCGCTCATGGGCGAGGAGAACCTTCAATCGCTCGCGGGCGGCGGGGGCCGACTGGGTGCGGGAAAACAGGCGACGCAAGTTCATGCCGCTTTCCTTCCGAAGATCTTGCCGAAGAAGCCGCGCTTTTCGCCCGGGATCATGATCGGCAGGTTTTCACCCTTGAGCCGGCGCGCCGCCTCGAAATAGGCGATCGACGGCGCGCTGCGATCATCGGCCAGGGTGACGGGAGAGCCGAGATTGGATGCGCGCAGCACATCCATGCTTTCCGGGATGATACCGAGCAGCGGGATCGACAGGATTTCGAGGACGTCGTCCACCTTCAGCATGTCGCCGCGTTCGGCGCGGGCCGAGTCGTAGCGAGTGAGCAGGAGATGCTTCTCCATATGCTCGCCGTTCTCGGCCTTGAGCGTCTTGGAATCGAGCAGGCCGATGATGCGGTCGGAATCGCGCACCGAAGAGACCTCCGGATTGGTCACGACGATGGCCACGTCGGCATGGCGCATGGCCAGCGTCGCGCCGCGCTCGATACCGGCCGGGCTGTCGCAGATGACCCAGTCGAAGACGCTCTTCAGGGCATTGACGACCTTCTCGACGCCCTCCGGCGTGAGGTTGTCCTTGTCGCGCGTCTGCGAAGCCGGCAGCAGGTAGAGCGTCTCGACGCGCTTGTCGCGGATGAGCGCCTGGGTCAGCTTGGCTTCGCCCTGGATCACGTTGACGAGGTCATAGACCACCCGTCTTTCGGCGCCCATGACGAGATCGAGATTGCGCAGGCCGACATCGAAATCCACGACCACGACCTTGTCGCCGCTCTTTGCAAGAGCAGCCCCCAGCGCCGCGGAGGACGTCGTTTTGCCAACGCCGCCTTTGCCGGATGTGACCACGATGACTTTGCCCATAGACCTCTCCTGTTTGTAGTGACGCGACGTGAGCGATTCTAAAAGTTGAGAGCATTGCTCATGCGAAAAGCCGGTACCCACTTTCGCGCAATGCTCTAGGCGAGCGACCCGACCTTGAATGTTTCGCCTTCGAGCCAGATCTGGACGGCCTTGCCGCGCAGTTCGGGTTCCATGTCCTCGGCCGTCTTGTAGAAGCCGTCGATGGCGAGGAGTTCAGCTTCGAGCTTGCTGCAGAAGATGCGCGCGGACGCGTTGCCCATCGTGCCGGCGAGCGCTCGTCCCCGGAGCGTGCCGTAGATATGGATCGAACCTCCCGCGACGACTTCGGCGCCGGATGCGACCGACCCGATGACGGTGACGTCGCCCTCGGGAAAGAACAGCGACTGACCGGAGCGTACGGGCTGGGTCACGATGATCGAAGGCGTGGTCTTGATCGGCAGCGGGTCGGAGCGAATGATGCTCTCGGACACGACGGCTTCCTTGATCGGCTCCGCGACCGGCGCTTCGATGTCCGATGTCGAGCGCCCTCCGGATATCGCAGGCGGCAGATCCGCGCCGAGCAATGAGGTGCGGGCGCCTTCAATGCCCATGATTCGTACATTGCGAGCGCACAGCTCGCCGACGAGATCGCGGAGCTGCGAACGGTCGAGCTCGATGCCTTCGATATCGAGCACCACCGGCCGCCTCAGGAAGAACCCGGCGGACAGCGCAGCCAGCTCGTCGAGCCGCACCAGCCAGTCCTCGAGGGGCAGCTCGGGGGTCAATGTGAGCGCAAGGTAGGAGCGCCCCTTGAGGCGGATCGGCCTGGGTTTCGTTAACACGGCGGTCATCTTGGTAAATTTTCGGTAGCCCCGGTGTATCGGGCGAATGGTTAACAGATGGTAAATCGCAGGGGCGAGCCGACGGTCATGAGCCACCTTTGACAGCGGATGAGGCGTGGCAAGCGCAGCGCGTTTTCAACCGGTCAGGCATCAAAAGCCGCTGACATTGAAGGCATCCGCGGGACGCCGAAAATGCTTCTCGGCAGGGCCCGAAACCGTTCGCGGCAACGTTCGCCCGAGCGGCCATGCGAGGCAGCGCTGCCCAACGGCATCGGCCGCGCGCAGGCGAATGCGACAGCATCCGCGTGGCTTGCTGTCGACCGCGAGCTTCAACATCGCGAGATCGCGGATCCGCCGGTCATGCCGCAGCGGGCGCGAACGGCCCGGATATGTTTCGGCTTACTGGAAGACTTCGGTCCGATGAAGATTTGGGTCCGATCATGCGATCGGCGGTCGAGGCCTGCCGTGGAATTTATCAGAGGGCTTACGGGCGCCGAAGAGTTCAAGCTCCTGACGAGAACGTCATCGTCATCCGCTTCGATCGATGTCACGGGCTAAAACGACAATGCCGCTTCGCACCATTGATAGCAGGGCGCGGCGTCCTCCGCCGCACCCTGCCTTTCTCGCGTCACGCCCTGAGCCCTAGAGCAGGATGCGAAAAAGTGGGAACCGGTTTTTCGCATTGATCCTGCTCTCACTCTTAGATGAGAGACGGATTCAGATTTCAGTCGGGATCACTTGGTGATCCCGACTGAAATCGTCCGGCTCTAGTATCCCTCAGCCCTTCTTTGGCGGGGAGGCGGGCCAGCTTTTGATCAGGGTGTCGTAATCGATCGTCTCACCTTTCGGCTTCTCGTTGGCGAGCTTGCGCTGGGGCGCCAGCGTGCCGGCCTTCTCCGCCTTGGCGAACCATTCCTCGGCCGTGGTGCGCGGGTTCAGCTTGGGGCCGCAATCGCCCTGCACGCCCGAGCGCTCGATCCGCTCCATCACCGAATCCTGGGCGGCGGCGAGGGCGTCCATCGCCGCCTGCGGCGTCTTTGCCCCCGAGGAGGCGTCGCCGATATTCTGCCACCAGAGCTGGGCGAGGCGCGGATAGTCCGGCACGTTGTTGCCGGTCGGGGTCCACTGCACGCGCGCCGGCGAGCGGTAGAACTCGACCAGGCCGCCGAGTGCAGGCGCGCGCTCGGTGAAGCTCTTGTCCCAGATATCGGTCTCGCGGATGAAGGTGAGGCCGACATGGCTCTTCTTCAGGCTGACCGTCTTGGAAACGATGAACTGCAGATAGAGCCAGGCAGCCTTGCGGCGCTCGACCGGGGTCGAGTTCAGCAGGGTCGCCGAGCCGGCGTCCTGGTAGCCGAGCTTCATCCCGTCCTTCCAGTAGGCACCCTTGGGCGAGGGCGCCATCCGCCATTTCGGCTTGCCGTCCGAGCTCATCACCGGCAGGCCGGGCTTGACCATGTCGGCGGTGAAAGCTGTGTACCAGAAGATCTGCTGGGCGATCGTGCCCTGCGCCGGCACCGGCCCGGACTCGCCGAAGGTCATGCCTTGCGCCTGCGGCGGGGCATATTTCTTCAGCCAGTCGACATATTTGACGATCGAGTAGACCGCCGCCGGGCCGTTAGTGTCGCCGCCGCGCTCGACCGCCGAGCCAACCGGGCGGCAGCCTTCCATGCGGATGCCCCATTCATCAACCGGCAGGCCGTTCGGGATGCCCTTATCGCCATTGCCGGCCATGGAGAGCCAAGCGTCGGTGAAGCGCCAGCCGAGCGAGGGATCCTTCTTGCCATAGTCCATATGGCCGAAGATCTTGGTACCGTCGATTTCCTTGACATCGTTGGTGAAGAACTCGGCGATGTCCTCATAGGCAGACCAGTTCACGGGAACGCCGAGGTCGTAGCCGTATTTGGCCTTGAACTTTTCCTTCAGGTCGGCGCGCTGAAACCAGTCATAGCGGAACCAGTAGAGGTTCGCGAACTGCTGGACCGGCAGCTGGTAGAGCTTGCCGTCCGGTCCGGTGCCGAAGGACTTGCCGATGAAGTCGTCGATGTCGAGGCCGGGATTGGTGACGTCCTTGCCCGGCCCGGCCATCCAGTCGGTCAGGTTGGTCGCCTGCTTGTAGCGGAAATGCGTGCCGATCAGATCGGAATCGTTGATCCAGCCATCATAGATGTTCTTGCCGGACTGCATCTGCGTCTGAATCTTCTCGACCACGTCGCCTTCCTGGATCAGGTCGTGCGTCAGCTTGATGCCGGTGATCTCGCTGAAGGCCTTGGCCAGCACCTTGGCCTCGTATTCATGGGTGGTGATCGTCTCCGAGACGATGTTGATCTCCATGCCGGCGAAGGGTTTCGCCGCGTTGATGAACCATTCCATCTCCTTGAGCTGGGCGGCCTTGTCCAGGGTAGAGGGCTGGAACTCGCTGTCGATCCATTTGCGCGCCTCCTCGGGGCCGGCCATGGCGGGTCCGGCGGCAAGCGTCAGCGCAAACAGGCTGGCGCCGGCCATGCGGTGAAGATTCGTCCTGAGCGTCGTCATCGTTGTCCTCCGGTGCTTTTATGCGTTGCCGCCCCTTTTCGGGTTCGGTCGTTTCTTGTTGTTGGGCCTATCCTCACACCCAGCGGAACACCGCCGCGGCATAGAGGAGCGCAAGGCCGGAAGCCCACCCCAGGCCCGGACCGACGAGGCCGAGCCAGGCGAGGTGAATGAAGGCACTGCCGAGCAGCGAGATGAAGAGCCGGTCGCCACGGGTGGTGGCGATGCGCAGCGCGCCGACGCGCTCGGTCTCGGGGCGCCAGATCGCCAGCAGCGTCAGCAGGACGAGAAGCGAGGCGATGCCGGCGAAGAACAGGCCGGTCTGCCAGGTCCAGGCCATCCAGGCGAGGTCCATCACACCCTCCCCAGGGCGAAGCCCTTGGCGATGTAGTTGCGCACGAACCAGATCACGAGCGCGCCGGGGATCAGGGTCAACACGCCGGCCGCCGCGAGCACGCCCCAGTCCATGCCGGCGGCCGAGACGGTGCGCGTCATGGTGGCCGCGATCGGCTTGGCGCTGACGCTGGTCAGGGTGCGCGCCAGCAGGAGCTCGACCCAGGAGAACATGAAGCAGAAGAAGGCCGCGACGCCGACGCCAGAGGCGATCAGCGGCAGGAAGATCTTCACGAAGAAGCGCGGGAAGGAGTAGCCGTCGATCGCCGCCGTTTCGTCAATCTCGCGCGGCACGCCGGACATGAAGCCCTCGAGGATCCAGACCGCGAGCGGCACGTTGAACAGGCAATGCGCCAGCGCCACGGCCCAGGGCGTGTCGAACAAGCCGATCGCCGAATAAAGGTTGAAGAAGGGCAGCGCGAACACCGCCGGTGGCGCCATCCGGTTCGAGAGCAGCCAGAAGAACAGATGCTTGTCGCCGAGGAAACGGTAGCGCGAGAAGGCGTAAGCCGCCGGCAGGGCGAAGGAAATCGAGAGCAGCGTGTTCAGCGCCACGTATTTCAGCGAGTTGAGATAGCCGTTGTACCAGCTCGGGTCAGTGAAGATCTTGCGGTAGTTGTCGAAGGTGAAGACCTGCGGCCAGAGCGTCAGCGCGTTGGTGATCTCGGTGTTGGTCTTGAAGCTCATGTTGACGAGCCAGTAGATCGGCAGCATCAGCCCGACGAGGTAGAGAACGAGAATGAGACGGCCGCCGCGCATCAGGCTCTCCCCCCGTTCGCGTCGGCCTTGGCGTCGGCCGCGGTCATGACCGTGTAGAAAACCCAGCACACGGCCAGGATGATCAGGTTGTAGACGATCGAGAGCGCCGCGGCCTTGCCGAGGTCGAACTGCCCGAGCGCAAGCTTGACCAGTTCGATCGACAGGAAGGTGGTGGAATTGCCCGGGCCGCCGCCGGTGACGACGAAGGGCTCGGTATAGATCATGAAGGAATCCATGAAGCGCAGCAGAACGGCGATGAGCAGGACGCGGCTCATCTTCGGCAACTGGATGGTGCGGAACACGGCCCAGCGCGAGGCGCCGTCGATGCGGGCGGCCTGGTAGTAGGCGTCGGGGATCGACTTGAGGCCGGCATAGCAGAGCAGCGCCACCAGCGAGGTCCAGTGCCACACATCCATAATGATGATGGTGAACCATGCCGCGAGCGGGTCGGAAACATAGTTGTAGCGGATGCCGAGCCCGTTCACGGCCGCGCCGAACAGGCCGATGTCGCCGCGGGCGAAGATCTGCCAGATCGTGCCGACCACGTTCCACGGGATCAGCAACGGCAGCGCCATCAGCACCAGCGTCACCGAGACCTGCCAGCCCTCGCGCGGCATCGACAGCGCCACGACGATGCCGAGCGGAATCTCGATGGCCAGGATGATTCCCGAGAAGGCGAGGTTGCGCCAGAGCGAGTCATAGAAGCGCGAGCCGAGGTCGCTCTTGGGATCGAGCAATTCGGAAAACCAGCCGACGCCGTTCCAGAAGAACTGGTTGTTGCCGAAGGAATCCTGCATCGAATAATTGACCACGGTCATCAGCGGGATCACGGCAGAGAAGGCCACGATCAGCAGCACCGGCAGCACCAGGAACCAGGCCTTCTGGTTGACGGGCTTGCGCATGCTCAGACACCCTCCGTGGCCGGCGAGGCGGCATGCAGGGGGTGGCCCTTCACGAGATGCCCGTCGCAATAGATGTGGATCTGTTTCGGATCGAGGGCGAGCGAGGCCGCGTCGCCGTCGAAACTCGCCTCGTCCGGCACTGTCGCCGCCATCGCCAGGCCGTCGAGCTCGACGCGGGCGATGCGAACGCGGCCGATATCGTCGATCCGGCGGATCCGCACCGGCAAACCCTCGCCGCACGGACGCAGGAGCGCATATTCCGGCCGGATGCCGAGCTCGATCCGGCCGGCGGCGAGCGCGGGATAGACCTGCACCAGCGGGATCGTCTGGCCAGCGACGTTGGCGAACGCGCCTGAAACCGCGCAGGGCAGAACATTCATGCCCGGCGAGCCGATGAAATGGCCGACGAAGGTGTGGGCCGGATGCTGGAACAATTCCTCCGGCGTGCCGGTCTGGACCACGCCGCCCTCATGCATGACCACGACCGTGTCGGCGAAGGTCAGCGCCTCGGTCTGGTCATGGGTGACGTAGATCATGGTCAGATCGAGCTTGCGATGCAGTTCCTTCAGCATCGAGCGCAGCTGCCATTTCAGATGCGGGTCGATCACCGTCAGCGGCTCGTCGAACAAGATCGCCGCCACATCGGGGCGCACCAGCCCGCGCCCGAGTGAGATCTTCTGCTTGGCGTCGGCGCCGAGATGGCTTGCCTTGCGATCGAGCACCCCGGTCAGGTCGAGCAGGCCAGCGATCTCGGCGACGCGGGCCTCTACCAGCTTGCGCTCGACGCCGCGATTCTTCAGCGGAAAGGCCAGGTTCTCGCGCACCGTCATGGTGTCGTAGACGACCGGGAACTGGAAGACCTGGGCGATGTTGCGCGCCTCGGTCGGCAGCCGCGTGATGTCGACGCCGTCGAACAGGATGCGCCCGCGCGTCGGCACGACGAGGCCCGAAATGATGTTGAGCAGGGTGGTCTTGCCGCAGCCGGACGGACCGAGCAAGGCATAGGCCCCGCCCTGGCGCCAGACATGGTCGACTTCGGTCAGGGCATAGTCCTGCGGACCCTGTGGATTGGGCTTGTAGGCATGGGCGAGCTTGTCGAGCGTGATCTGGGCCATGGCGCTCTCACGCGGCCTTCGCGACAGCGCTGGCGGCAAGCGCCCCGCTCTCGTCGAATAGGAAGATGCGGCGCGGATCGAGCCAGGCCGTCACGGCCGAGCCCGGCTCCAGCCGGCGCACGCCCGGGACCAGCGCGACGAGACGATGCGCGCCAAGATCGAGATGGACATAGCTTTCCGAGCCGGTGATCTCGGAAACCGAGACGGTGGCGGAGAGCGCGATAGCCGGAGCCGGCAAAGGATCGAGCGCCAGATGATGGGCGCGGAAGCCGATGCTGTAGCGCCCGTCGGGCACGGCAGCGAAGGCGCCGGCGGCCGGCACGCTCGCTCCGGTGGTAAGCGTGACCTCGCCGCCCTGCTTGCGCCCGGACAGGACGTTCAGCGGCGGATCGGAGAAGACCTGCGCCGTCACCAGGTCATGCGGCTGGCGATAGACCTGCGCGGTCGGGCCGAACTGCGTCACCTTGCCCTGGAACAGGGTCGCGGTCGCGCCGCCGAGCAGAAGCGCCTCGCTCGGCTCGGTGGTGGCGTAGACGAAGATCGCGCCAGATTCGGCGAAGATGCGCGGTAGTTCCTCGCGCAGTTCCTCGCGCAGCTTGTAGTCGAGATTGGCGAGCGGCTCGTCGAGCAGGACCAACTCGGCCCGCTTCACCAGGGCGCGCGCGATCGCGGTGCGCTGTTGCTGGCCGCCCGAGAGTTCCAGCGGCTTGCGCTGCAGATAGGGCTCGAGCCTGAGCAGGCCAGCGGCGGCCCTGACCCGCGCCGCGATCTCGTCGGCCCCGAGCCGGGCGACCCGTAGAGGCGAGGCGATGTTCTCGTAGACGCTCAGCGAGGGGTAGTTGATGAACTGCTGGTAGACCATGGCGACATCGCGCTTCTGCACCGGCAGGCCGGTGACGTCGCGCCCGCCGACGAGGACGCGGCCGGTCGTCGGCGCGTCGAGCCCGGCCATCAGCCGCATCAAGGAGGTCTTGCCCGCGAGCGTCGCGCCGAGCAGGACGTTGAGCGAGCCCTTCGGCAGCGTCAGCGAGATGCCGCTGAGCAGATCCTGCCCGCCGCGCGCCAGTCCGACATTGTCCAGCACCAAGCTCATCAGCGCGGCTCCGCTTGCAGGGACATCGCCGGCGCTCTGGCGGCTTGCGCCGCCATGTGTTCGGCGAGTGCCCCGCCCTGCTCGGCCGAAAAGCGCAGGCCAAGCTTGCTGCGCCGGAACAGCACATCCTGGGACGAGAGCGCCCATTCCTGCGCCATCAGCCAGGAGACCTCACGCTCGGTCAAGTCGGCGCCGAAGACGCGGCCGAGATCGGCCATCGCGCTGGCGCCTTCGAGCAGCGCTTCGGCGCGCGTACCGTAAGCCCGGGCGAGCCGCCGCGCCAGTTTGCTCGGGAGCCAGGGGCGCGCGGCGGCGATCTTCTCGACCAGCGCTTCGAAGCCCTCGACCGGGAAGTCGCCACCTGGCAGCGAGGCATCCGCCGTCCAGGGCGGCGCCCGCAGCACCGCCACGGCTGCGGAAAGCTTTTCGACCGCGGCCTCGGCGAGACGGCGCGAGGTGGTGATCTTGCCACCGAAGACCGAGAGCAGCGGCGCCTGCCCCCCGGGCGCATCGAGCGTCAGGACATAGTCGCGGGTCGCTTCCTGCGCCTTGGAGGCTCCGTCATCATAGAGCGGGCGCACCCCTGAATAGGTCCAGACCACCTGCTCGGGTGTGATCGACACGCGAAAATAGTCGCTCGCCGCCGCGCAGAGATAGGCGATCTCGTCTGGGCTGGCCGCAACCTCGGCCGGGTCGCCCTCATAATCTTTGTCGGTGGTGCCGATCAAAGTCAGATCGCCCTCATAGGGGATGGCGAAGATGATCCGGCCGTCGGCGTTCTGGAAGATATAGCAACGCTCGTGCTCGAACAGGCGCGGCACGACGATATGGCTGCCCTGCACCAGCCTGACGGCGGCCGGGCGAGTGCTGGACACGACGTCGTTCAGCACATCGGCAACCCAGGGACCGGCGGCATTGACGAGCGCGCGCGCCCGGGTCGTCACCTCGGCACCACCCGGACCGTGCGAGGCGATCAGCCAATGCCCAGCCTCGCGGCGCGCAGCGACGACTTTCGTGCGCGTGAGGATGGTCGCACCATGATCGGCCGCGTCGCGCGCGTTGAGCACGACCAGGCGCGAATCCTCGACCCAGCAATCGGAATATTCGAAGGCGCGGGTGAAGCGCGGCTTCAGCGCGCGGCCCGCGGCGTCGCGGCTGAGGTCGAGCGAACGGGCGGCCGGCAGCAGGCGGCGGCCGCCGAGATGGTCATAGAGGAAAAGGCCGAGCCGGAGCAGCCAGGCGGGGCGCAAGCCCGCATGATGTGGCAGCACGAACCGCAATGGCCAGACGATATGGGGCGCTGCCCGCCACATCACCTCGCGCTCCGCGAGCGCCTCGCGCACCAGCCGGAACTCGTAATGCTCGAGATAGCGCAGCCCGCCATGGATCAGCTTGGTCGAGGCCGAGGAGGTGGCGCCGGCGAGATCGCCCTGCTCGAACAGCACGACGGAAGCGCCGCGTCCGGCCGCATCGCGCGCGATGCTGCAGCCATTCACCCCGCCGCCGATGATGGCGATGTCGAAGACCGGACCCGTCACGCATTTCCTCCAGGCAGGCGGCTTCAGCGCCTTTCCTGGATCGAAGGCTAGTCAGTGTTTTTGTTGCGAGCAATGGCAAAACGAAAGTGAAAGTGAAAATTTAGCCTTCGGTTTCGGCCGTCGCATCTGGCTCGGCGGTCTCGACCACGGAAATCCCGGCGCCACGGCACAGTTCGCGCAGAGGGGCGGAGGTCAGGCGGTCTGTGACGAAGACGTCGATATCGCGCAGATGGCCGATGCGGATCGGGGCGGAGCGCTCGAGCTTGAGGCTGTCGGCGACGAGCAGGCATTGACGGGCGTTCTCGATGATCGCCTGCGAGACGCGGACCTCGCGATAGTCGAAATCGAGCAGGGCCCCGTCCGGGTCTATCGCCGAGGTGCCGATCACCGCGTAGTCGACCTTGAACTGGCGGATCAGATCGACCGCGGCCGCGCCGACGACACCGCCATCGGAGCGCCGCACGGGCCCGCCCGCGACGATGACCTCGATGCGCGGATGCGGATAGAGCAAGGTCGCGACATGCAGGTTGTTGGTGATGACGAGCAGGCCGCGATGGTCGGCGAGCGCGCGAGCGACCTCCTCCGTGGTGGTGCCGATATTGATGAAGAGCGAGGCGTCGTTGGGGATCAATGCTGCGGCGGCGCGGCCGATCGCGATCTTCTCGTCACGGGCAATGAACCGCCGCGCCTCATAGGCAAGGTTCTCGACGCTGGAGGCGACAACCGCGCCGCCATGAACACGCGACATGATGCGCTGCTCGCAGAGCTGGTTGAGATCCTTGCGGATGGTCTGAGCGCTGACTTCGTAGCGCGCCGCCAATTCCTCGACAGCG
>NZ_CAXUPC020000002.1:1132500-1273100 GCF_964252745.1 Allobosea sp. LjRoot9
CCCAAAGGTCTCAATGAAGCGTGGGAGGCGGCGGCGCCAGCGGCGTCGCCGTCTCGATGGCCGCTGTATAGGCCCCACCTCCCAAGCCTGTCAACAACCAACGTGAAACTTTTTAGACAGCGCAGCAGTTTTTCAAAAACGGGGCTGTTGGGCCGCCATTTTGAGGCTGAATCGACGCCTTGGCGCCTCCCCCCGCCGAGAGTTCCGCTCGTTTTTTCGGAAGCGGCGCAATTTTTTCTGAAAATGCCGTTCGGCCCCCTCCCCGCGATCAGAAGGAGACCCCGGACCTAGTCCTGGAGGTTTGCGCTCGTCGCCACGGCCAGCATCTCACGACAAAGCGAGCGGAAGCACCAGCACGACGGCAAAGCCATCGACCTTTCCAGCGAAGCGGATCGAGCCGCCATGGCTGCAGATCATGTCGGACGCGATGGCGAGGCCGAGCCCCGATCCGCCCTTCCCGGTGGAGCCGGATGTGAACGGCGCGATGACCGAGGCCCATTCGGATGCCGGAATGCCGGGACCATCGTCGAAGACCTCGACCATCGCCTACGCCCCGCCTTGCGAAACCGCCACCGTCAAAGCCGTCATGGCGCCATGGGTCAGGACGTCATCTGCCGCTCGCATGAGGCGAGGATAATCGCTAGATTCCCGCAATGCGCCCGACACAGATTCGCAGCTGTGACCTTTCATCCTTGCAGAACGCGCGGCGTCGCGAGCCCCGTCATGCTGAGCGCTTCGGCAACAGGGCCGTTACGCTCGCGGCAGCAAATAGGGTGGAAACCGAAACCGTGGTTGCGCGTTCTGGTCGCATTACGGAGACGAAACGATGATATTTGAATTCGTGTCAGCCAGGGCGGGCCGTGACGCCGACCATAGTCACTCTGAGGGGCTTCAATGATGAGACGTGTTATCGCGGCCGCCGGCATGCTGAGCCTGGCCCTTCTGGCAACCGGCTGCGTCCAGCAGAGCCGTCAACGCGTGATCGTGGCGAGCCCCGAGCCCGGTCGCGGTGCCGCAATCACGAAGCGAATTACGCCCGATGGCGTCGGCGGCCTGTTTCTCCCAGACGGATCACGTGTCGAGGTGGATCGCGCCGGGGGCTTCACGCTCCCCAATGGCGACTATGTCCGCCGAGATGCGTCCGGTGCACTGAACTTGCCCAATGGTTCGCGCTGCCTGCCCGACGGGCAAGGCGGATTTGGCTGCCCGTAGCAGTCGACGGCCACAACTTCGCAGATGGTCCGGGCTCGCCACGCTAGCTCGAACCACCTGCACGCCGGACGATCTTCAGTAAGTTGGATATTCAGTAGGTCGCCCTGCCGCCTGACAGGTCGAAAATGCCTCCGGTGGAGAAGGAGCATTCGTCGCTGGAGAGCCAGAGCACCATGCGCGCGACCTCTTCGACCTCGACGAAACGCCCCATCGGGATGCGGCCGAGGATGTCGGCGCGGCGCTCGGCCGAGATCTCCCTGGCCATTGCCGTCTCTGCCGCCGCCGGCGTGACCGCGGTGACGATGATGCCGTCCAGCGCCGTCTCCTTGGCGACGCTCTTGGTCAGCGCGAGCAGCCCGGCTTTTGAGGCCGAATAGGCTGCGGCCTTGGCCATGCCCTCCTTGCCCTGGATCGAGGCGATGTTGACGACATGGCCGCGCAGGGGATGCGGCGTGGTCGCGGAGGCGCGCGCCGACTGCCGGCGCATCAGCCCGACAACGGCGCGGGTGACGAGATAGGAGCCGAACAGATTGACCTGCAGCACGCGCTGGAAATTGTCCGGCGTCGTCTCCCAGACCGGCTTCACCTCGCCGAGCACGCCGGCATTGTTGACCAGGATGTCGATGCGACCATTATCTTTGAAGGCGGCCTGCGCCGCGGCCTCGACCGCGGCAGCGTCAGTGATATCGAGCACGCGGGCGCGGGCGCCCTCGCCCAACTCCGCAACCGCGTCGGCAAGGGCTGCGCTATTGGCGTCCCAGAGCTCGACGATCGCGCCGGCCTCGATCAGGGCGTGTGCGATGCCGCGCCCGAGCCCGCCGGCGCCGCCGGTGACGATGGCGATGCGGCCAACAAGATCATAACGCGCGCTCATCAGCCGGCGCTCCAGGCCGTCTTGGTACGGGTGATCTGATGGCGGTAGAGGCCCAGTGAATAGGGGCCGCTCCCGCCGATCGCATCGAGCTTCTCGCCGGCCAGCTCCGCCTTGGCGAGCGTGACGAAGGCCGCCTCATCGCCCCAGCCTTCGAGCAGCAGCACCCAGCGCGGCACGGCATTGGCGACACCGCGCGCCTTCTGCTCGGCAGTGGCGACGCCGCTCGCCTCGGCGTCGGCCGTCAGCAGGTGCACGCCGGCGATGCCGGGCCTGGCGAGCAGGTCAGGGATGGTCTGGCGTAGCAGTGTCGCCTTATGCGCGGCGGCCTCCGCATCGGCCACGTCATAGCGCAGCGTCGCGATCAGGCCGCCCTGGGCTGGGCCGGTGCTATGGGCGACGCGACAGATCGAGCGCGCGACGGAGCGGAAATGCTTCACCGCCGCGAGCGTCCAGGGCGTCGGTGCGTTGACGCGGGCGGTGTAGTCCTGGCTCTTAAGGACTTCGACGCTCAGGGCCTCGTAAAGATTGAAGAATTCAAGGTCGGCCTCGATTGCGGCATAGCGCCGCCCGCGCGTGAAGCCGGGAATGCCGAGCCGCTCCGGCATATGCTCCTGGCCATGCCAGGCATAGAAGATCTCGCGGCCTTCCGGCGCGATGTCGTGCCAGATCGCGACCGCGCCTTCTCCAGATAAGCTCACTGACATCCTCCCGGTCGGGTCTCGAGGGCGCGTTGACTCCGCCTCTTGCGGTTCGTATATGAAATTCAATTCTGAATTGGAAATCAATTCCAAAATAAAAACTGCAAGGGATGAAGCGTGACGATCGCAGCGGTAGAGCGGGCGTTGAAGGTGCTGGAGGCGTTGTCGGGCGAGCCCGACGGCGTCGATCTCAGCCTGCTCGCAGAACGCCTCGATCTACCGGCCAGCGCGACGCACCGGCTTCTGGCGACGCTCGCTGAGCGCGGGTTCGTCGCTCAGGACGCATCCAGCGGCGCCTATGGGCTGACGTTGAAGCTCTCCCAGCTCGCCTTCCGCAATCTCGATCTGCGCGGCCTGCCCGATGCAGGACAGATCGTGCTCGACGGGCTTGCCATCGCGACCCGCGAATATTGCCGCCTCGCCGTAGTCGAGGGCGAGAGCCTGGTCTGGATCGCGCGGTCCCAGGGAGCGACCGCGGGCCTGCGCTATGAACCGCCGATGGGCACCGAGATCGTGCTGCACGCCACCGCGACGGGAAAGGCCTGGCTCGCCTCCTTGCCGGAGGCCGAGGCGCTGCGCATCGTCTGCGCGCGCGGTTTCCGGGCTGACGGCCGCACCGGGCCCAATGCCTTGCGGGATGTCGATGCGCTGCGGGCCCATCTCGACGAAACCCGCCGTCGCGGCGTCGCACTCGCGGTGGAGGAAGGCGAGATCGGCACGGTCGCGATGGCGACGACCTTCCGCGCCGGCCCCGACAGCGACGCTCCCGTCGCGGGCACGCTTAGCGTCGCCGGCCCGGCGGCGCGCATGAGCGAGAGCCGGCATGGCGAGATCAGCGCCGCCTTGCGCCAGGCCGCGCGCGCCATGGCGGAGATCTGGCCGCTGCGGCGCCGGCAGATCCAGAACCTCGTCCCTGCTGTCGCAGGCGGCGAGCAGCGCCACAGTCTTTCCTCGGGCCACAGTCTTGCCGCAGGGACAAACGCATGACGGACGAGGTCGCAACCCGGCCGACGCAGCAGCCCGCCGAAGCCTCCCAGGCACAGAGCCGGGCCGGCGCATGGGTGTCTGCCATCGCCTGGCCGCTGGCGAGCTTTGCCGTGCTGCTGCTCGCCTGGCAGTGGCTGGTGCCGCTGGCGGGTATCCCCGAATACATCCTGCCCGTGCCAAGCGCCTTCTTCGAGCGGCTCTGGAGCGACAGGGCCCTGATCTTCCAGCACACGCTGGTGACGGGCAACGAGATCGTGCTCGGCTTCCTGATGGCGGCGGTGATCTCGATCCCGCTCGGCTACATCATCGTTTCCGTCAAAATCCTGGAAAAGGCGATCTATCCGGTGATCGTCTTCTTCCAGCTCGTGCCGAAGATCGCGATCGCCCCGCTCTTCGTGGTCTGGTTCGGCTTCGGCCTGTTCCCAAAGGTGCTGCTCACCTTCCTGCTCTGCTTCTTTCCGACGCTGGTCGCCAGCATGACCGGGTTCCGGGCGCTGGACGAGCGCGTGCTCTATCTGACCCGCTCGATGGGCGCCTCCGCCTGGCAGACCTTCCGTTATGTCCGGGTTCCAGCCGCGCTGACCTATATCTTCTCCGGCCTCAAGGTCTCGGCGGTGTTCGCCGCGACGGGCGCGATCGTCGGCGAATTCGTCGGCGCCAATGCGGGGCTCGGCTATCTCCTGCTGCGCGGCACGAGCTTCCTCGACATGCCATTGATCTTCGCCTGCCTCGTGGCGCTGAGCCTGGTCGGGATCCTGTTCAGCTATCTCGTCGACGGGCTCGAGGTGCTGCTGATGCCCTGGCAGCGCAAAGGCTGACAAGCGCAAGGGCTGACGCGCCGATCCATTCTGTTCACGAACGAACCATCAACCCGGACCAACCGGGGCATACGGGAGGACCAAGACCATGAACCGACGCATGTTGATCACCACTGTCGCCATGCTCGCACTCAGCGCAGGCAGCGCCTTCGCACAGGGTGCCGGCAAGCCGATGAAGATCACGCTGAACTTCCTCGCCGCCGCGCCCAATGCCGGCTTCATGATGGCCAAGCAGCTCGGCCTCTACGAGAAGGCCGACATCAACCTGACGATCGAGGAGGGCAAGGGCTCGGGCACCACGGCGCAGATGGTCGCCACCGGCCAGACCGATATCGGTTTCGCCGACGCGCCGGCCGCCATGCAGCTGCGCACCAAGGGCGCTCCGGTCAAGATCATTGCCCCCGTGCTCCAGACCAATGGCTTCGCGATCATCGCGCTGGAAGACAGCAAGATCAATTCGCCCAAGGACCTCGTCGGCAAGAAGCTCGCGGTCCAGCCGGGAACGGCACAGACGACGCTGCTGGAGGCCATCCTCGCCAGCAACGGGATCGACAAGAGCAAGGTCGATGTCATCGCGATCGATCCCGGCGCCTTCGTCGGTGCGCTGCTCGAGAAGAAGGTCGACGCGATCCTGGGCGGCGCCGATTTCCACTCGATCCAGATTCGCGAGCGCGGCTTCAAGGTCCGCGACATCTTCTACCGCGATGTCGGCGTGCCGACGGTGGGCTTGTCGATCATCGCCCGCGACGACCGGATCAAGGCCGATGCGGAGCTGTTCAAAAAATTCGTCGAGGCGAGCCTCCAGGGTTGGGACGCGGCGCGCAAGAATCCCGAAGCGGCGGCGGACGCCGTCGTGGCGCAGTTCCCGGCGGTGAAGAAGGCGCAGGTGCTGGCGCAGTTCGATGTCGTCAACAAGCTGCTCTGCGCGCCGGGAGCAACCGCGCTCGGCAAGGTGCCGGAGACAAACTGGACCGTCAGCTACGACCTGCTGACGCAGTATCTCGGCCTGCCCAAGGACAAGCCGATCACCGATTACTACACGACCGAGCTGCTGCCGGCCTCGGCACCGGCCTGCCCGTGAGACGATGATGCATCCCAGCTCTGCGCAGCCCGGCACCGGCGCCGCCTCCATTTCCGGACGCGGCGTGATCAAGAGCTTCGGCGGCTTCACCGCCGTCGATGGTCTCACCCTCGATATCAGGAGCGGCGAGTTCGTCAGCCTGATCGGCCCTTCCGGCTGTGGCAAGAGCACGTTCATGCTGATGGCGGCGGGGCTGATTCCGATCAGCTCCGGCGAGCTCCTGGTCAATGGCAAGCCGCTGACCTCGCCTTTGACCGATATCGGCATCGTCTTCCAGGACCATCTCCTGCTGGAATTCCGGACGGCGCTGGAGAACGTGATGCTCCAGGCTGAAATCCGCGGCCTGCCGCTCGCGCCTGCGAAGGAGCGCGCGCTGGAGCTCTTCGCCAAGCTCGGCATCAGCCACGCCGTCGACCGCTACCCCAAGCAGCTTTCGGGCGGCATGCGCCAGCGCGTCTCGATCGCGCGTGCACTGATCCACGATCCGTCCGTCCTGATGATGGACGAGCCCTTCGGGGCGCTCGACGCGATCACGCGCACGCAGATCCGCCACGATCTCGAAATGCTCTGGCTGGAGACGGGCAAGACCGTCGTCTTCATCACCCACTCGATCGACGAGGCGATCGGCCTGTCGGACCGCGTGCTCGTGATGTCGCCGACGCCGGGTCGCGTGGTCGACGAGATCGCGATCGAGCTGCCCCGCCCGCGTCCCGCGCATCTCGGTGATTATCCGAGCTTCAACGCCTATGCCGACCGCATCCACGACGCGTTCCGGCGCTTCGGCGTGATCAAGTACTAGGCGCAACGCGACGCCCCCCCGGGTAGGGCACGGCTCCCCTCAGCCGGTTCCCTCTCCCGTCATGGTCGCCCTTGTGGCGACCATCCACGTCTTCGCTGATCAAGGTCTGAGTTCAAGACGTGGATGCTCGGGACAAGCCCGAGCATGACGGAGAGGGCACAGCCTCCCGATGTGGAGCATTTGACAACAACCGGATCATCTCCCACTCTCATTCTTACATAAAACAAAAATGAACAGGGTGGAGATGTGAAGGGGGCATGGAGCCGGCAGGAGACGCGCGCCGCGGTTCTCCGCTATCTCTGGCGATCCGGCGGGTCGTTCCGGCCGGATGTGATCGCTCATATCGGCCTGACCGATGCGAGCATCTCCCGCATCGTGGCCGATCTCAAAGCGGAAGGGCTCGTCGACGAGACCCGGAAACGGGCGCCTTATCGCGGCGGCCCAAGCGCTTTTCTCACGCTGAGCGAGAGCCAGTTCGTCGCAACGATCGAGCTCTCCAACAACCGCGCGCATGTCGGCGTCGGAAACCTCAAGGGCGAGGCGCTGTTTTCGGAGCACCACGACCTGCTCGACGGCACGGCCGCCATGGCGGCGGAGAACATCACCGCCGCAGCGATCGCGCGCATGGCCGATTGGTGCCTGCGCCACGACATCGTCTTGCGCCAAATCGCCGTCTCCATACCCGGCTACCATCCTGGCCAGGCGAGCAACCCGATCGTGGCGCTGCGGCGCGACTTCATCACCCGGACGCTGGAAGCAGCGCTCCCGGACGTGCCCGCGACTTTCGCCAACTCGATCGTGACGCGCGCCCTGGCGCATCGGCTTCAGATCGGCGTCACGCGGGATGAAAGACCCTATTTCTATGTGTTCCTCGGGCATGGCGTCGGTGGGGCCTTCGTCGATGAAAGCGCCGGGAGCGACGATGTGCTCCCCTGCGAAATCGGGCACATGATCATGGACCCGCAGGGCGCGCGGTGCCGCTGCGGCCATTCCGGCTGTCTCGAAGCCTATGTCTCGACAGGGGCCATGGCTCCGCTCTTCGGCAAAGCCGAGCAGCACATGCTCGCGCCCCGCGATAGCTGGCGCGAGGGCGTTCGGCTGTCTGGTCATGCCGAGGCCGAAATCGGCATCCGTCTCGCCCAGCTCGGCACGGCGATCGGCAATGCCCTGAACCTCAATCGTGTCAGGCGGGTCGTCATCGCAGGCTGGCCAAGCGAGCTGCAAGACAAGGCCCGCCCAGCCTTATTGGCCGGTATCGACCAGAGCCTGTTCGGCGGCGCGGCCGGTGTTGAATTGTCCTTCTCCGCGATGAAGCTCGGCAGAGAACCCGCATCGGGCATCGCGCTCGCCACCTTCTGCTTCATCAATCGCGGCGGGCACCTGGCCCCGGCGCCTGGCCGCAAGCGAGCACGGCGCCCGGCGCTGGAAACGTCATGACAAATCACAAGAAAATCGGGAGGACACCATGAAAACGCATTGGGCAATCGGCGCCATTCTGCTTGCACTATCAGCCGGCTCGGCAGCGGCGCAGAGCGTCTTGAAAGTCAGGCCGTCCGGCGACGTCAAGATCCTCGACCCGATGCTGGGCTCGGATTCGATGGCCCGCAACTTCGGCTACATGGTCTACGACACGCTGTTCGCGGTCGACGACACTCTGGCGGTGAAACCCCAGATGGTGGCGGCATGGAGCACTTCGGCCGACGGCAAGACCTGGGACTTCACGCTGCGCGACGGCCTGGCATTCAGCGACGGCCAGCCCGTCACCTCCGACGACGTCATCGCCTCGCTGAAGCGCTGGAGCGGCAATGACAGCATGGGCCAGCAGCTCAATGCGCGCGGCGCAAGCTGGAGCGCGCTCGACGCCAAGAGCTTCAGGCTGACGCTGTCCCAACCCTGGGGCTTCGTGCTCGACGCCCTCGGCAAGCCCGGAGCGCCTGTGCCCTTCATCATGCCGGCGCGGATCGCCACGGCGACGCCGGCCAATCAGGGCGTGACCGACCAGACCGGCTCCGGCCCCTTCATCTTCAAGAAGGAGGAATGGCTCTCGGGCTCGAAACTGGTCTTCGTCAGGAACCCGGCCTATGTGCCGCGTACGGAGGCGCCGAGCGGCTTCTCCGGCGGCAAGGTCGCGCGCGTGGACCGCGTCGAGTGGCAGATCATCCCCGACCAGCAGACGGCGATGAACGCCGTGCTGAAGGGCGAGATCGACATCAGCGAAGACCTCTCCGCCGATCTGATCGGGCTCGCCAAACCGGCAAAGGACGTCGTCATCGCCCGTCAGGATGAACTCGGCGTGGCGCAGCAGATCCGCATCAACTCGCTGCAGCCGCCATTCAACGATCCCAGGATCAGGCAGGCCCTGCTCCATGCCGTCAACGGCTCCGAGTTCCTGGAAGCCGTGATCGAGGATCCGAGCCTCGGCAAGACATGTCGCTCCTTCTATATCTGCTCCTCGCCCTATTTCACGGAGGAAGGCTTTCCCAAGCCGGACCTCGACAAGGCCAAGGCGCTGGTCAAGGAGAGCGGCTATGACGGCACGCCGGTCGTGCTGCTCGACGCCACCGAGAACACCAATATCCACGCCTTCACGATGGTCGCGGATCAATTGCTGCGCAGTATCGGCCTCAAGACGGATATCCAGGCGATGGATTGGGCCACGGTCGTGAGCCGCCGCGCGAGCAAGGAGCCGGTTGGCAAGGGCGGCTGGTCCATCTTCATTTCAGGACCTGGAGGGCTCGACATGATGGAGCCCCTCAGCCATCTCGGCCTGCGCTCGAACTGCGACAAGGCCTGGTTCGGCTGGCCTTGCGACGCCGAAATCGAGGCCATGCGGTCCGCCTTCGCCGACCTCTCCGACCTTGGCGCGCGCAAGGCGCTCGCCACGAAGATCCAGGCCCGAGCCGTCGAAACGGTGCCCTATATTCCGATCGGCCTGCAATATCAGATCAGGGCCCACCGGGCGAACCTGACCGGGATCCTGACGCCGCCGGCGCCGGTCTACTGGAACATCGCGCGCAAATAAGCAGCCGCCGAATGATCATCCGCCTCTAGAGCATTCCGCGTTTCTCCGAATCGCGGAATGCTCTAGCTCCTTGTTTTAGCGTGTTTTCTCCGCGCAAACGCTTCGCGTTTGTCGCGGGGAACCGGTGTCCACTTCGCTCGAAAACGCTCTAGTCGCAGCAGGACGATTCGAACCATGTCGTGGCGGCGGCCGTAAGGGCGGGCAAGGCCGCCTGCAGCGCCCGGTAGCGCGGCAGGTTCTTGCGCAAGAGCCCGCGCAATTCGGCCTCGCATCGCTCGAGCTCGATGCCTGTCGGGCGGCCATCCCTGACGATCTCCCGCCCGGCCACGACCACGTCGCGGACGCAAGCGGTGTTGCCGCGGGCGAACAGCAGGTCGAGCGGATCGACAGGCATGATCGCGTCGCGATCGAGCCGGTCGAGGTCGATCACCGTGAAATCGGCGGCAGCGCCCGCAACCAGCGTGCCCGACCCCGGCGCGCCCGTGGCCTTGCGGCCGTTCCGGACCGCGAGGGAGAGGAATTCGGCGCGGCCCCAATTGCGCCGGAGGCCCGCGCCGTCATGCATGATCTGGACGAGCCGCATCTCGCGCAGCGCATCGTCGTCTTCGTCGAGCGCTGCGCCATCGACGCCGACAGCGATCGCGCAACCACGACGATGGGCTTCGGCGATCGGCCCGAGCCCGGAATGCAGATGCAGATTGGAGCTGAAATTGGTGACGATGGTCGCGCCGGCCTCGGCAATGAGATCGAGCTCCTCGGGCCTCGCATGGGTGCAATGGGCCAGGGTCAGGCGCTCAGAAAGCAGGCCGATATCCTTGAGGTAGCCAAGCATGCCGCCCGGGAAGGTCCTGTCCGCCCAGGCGCGCTGGTAGACGGTTTCGAGGAGATGCATGTGCACGCGCCGGCCGGTCGCGGCTGAGCGCTCGGCAATGGCCTCGAGCAGGGCCGGCGAACACCATTGCACTCCGGCGGGCCCGAACTGGACATCGATCATCGGCCCGGCGATCGCGGCGGCGATCTCCTCGACAAGGTCGAGATAGGCGGCAGGCGGCATCGCCGGCCGGATGAACAGCTCTTCGACCGGCTGCCGCGCCTCGACCGGGAGAGCCTCGAGCACGGCGGCGCTGTCGCCATAGACCAGCGGGTTCTGGTCGCGCACCGCCGGTGCGAAGGCCAATCGGATGCCGACATCGCTGGCCGCGCGCGTGATCTGCCGGGCTTCCTCGACGATCGGCATCGTGCCGCTCGGGCGGGTATAATGGACCATCATGGCGCCGCAGCCGGCCCGTGCCGTTCTGGCCAGCGAGACGGCGGCGGCGAGATAGGGATCAGGCGGCGTGCCGAAGGCCGAGCGCAGCATCCAGGTTTCGAGCGGCAGGTTCGCTGCGCCCAAGGAGGTCATGCTCGGCCGGGCATGGTCATGCGCATTGACGAGGGCCGGGATGATCAGCCGGCGCCCATCCTGCACCGCTTGCCCATCCAGCACGGCGCTGATCACCCCGTCCCTGTGCTGGAGCACGGCATCCGCGACGAGGTCTTGTCCGGTGAACAGGCTCGTCGCGAATGCCGTCCCTGTCATCTCGCCCTCCCGGCGGGTTCAGTTCACAGTGTAGACCAGTTCACGCTCCGCCTTGGGCGGCAGGAACTGGCGCGAGAAGATCTCACTGGGCGCCGGCGTGCGCGCGAGCTGGTAACCCTCGACGATGATGCCGATGGCACGCGCCATGCGCTCGTCCTTGGTGTCGCCGATGCCGATCTCCTTCATCTCCGGCGAGACGATAAGCTCGCTGAAGGAATATTGCAGCCGGCGCTTCTCGACCTTTTCGTCGACGAGGTTGTCGAAATTGATCACGCCCTTCATGCCGAGCCCCTGATCCCCAGCGATCTCGATCAGTGCCTTGTTGGTGGCGCGGACGAGGCCGGCCACGGCCTTCGGATTCTCCTTGATCAGCTTCTGCGAGACCATCAGGCCGTTCGAGTAGAGGTCGAGGCCATAATCGCCGAACATCAGCCAGTTGAAATCCTTGTCCGGATCCTGGCGGTTCAGCACGAGGTTGAAATAGCTGGTGATGTTGAAGACCAGCGCGCCGTCGATGTCGCCCTTGATCAGCAGGGGCTCCTGCAGGTTCGGCGCCATATTGGAGAGCTTGACCTTGTCCATTGGGACGCCGTTCTTGCGCGCGAAGACCTCGAGCAGGCGGGTCGTCGGCGTGCCCTGGGCGCCGCCCAGCGTCTTGCCGACGAGCTCGGCCGGCTTGGTCACGCCGGTCGCCTTCTTCGTCACGATCGCGAAAGGCGGCCGGTTCCATATCATATAGACCATCACCGGCGCTTCGCCCGGCTTGGCCGCGGCGTTCTGGATGATGGCGTTGACATCGCCGAAGCCGGCATCATAGGCGCCGCTCATGACCCGGGTGACGGTGGCGCCGGAGCCCTCGCCCTGATCGATGACGACGTTCAGCCCCTCGGCCTTGTAGTAGCCCTTGTCGCGCGCGACGAAGAAGGCTGCATCCGAACCTTGCGTCTTCCAGCCGAGCGTGAACTTGATCGTGGCCTCCTGGGCCAGCGCGGAGCCGGCCCAGGCCAGGCCGGCAAGGAGTGTCGCGGTCCAGGTCTTAAGCATCGTGGTCTTCAGCATCGTGATCTCCCCTTCTGACGATTTGTGGCGATTGCAGGAGGCCTAGGCGGTGGCGAGGTCGGTCTTGCGGGTGGCCCAGCCGGTGACGCGCATCTCGATCAGCGAGAAGGCGACGTAGAGCGCCACGCCGAGCCCGGCGAGGATGAACAGCCCGGCAAAGACCAGCGGCACGTTGAAGTTGGACGAGGCCGTCATCATCACATTGCCGATGCCGCGATTGGAGGCGACGGTCTCGGCCAGCACCGTGCCGACGAAGGCATAGGTGATCGCGACCTTCAGCGAGGCGAAGAAGAACGGCATCGTGCGCGGCAGGCCGACATTCCACAGGATGTCGAACTTGCTGGCGCCGAGCGCCTTCAGCACGTCCTCCATCTCGGGCTCGGTCGTAGCGAGGCCGGTCGCGATGTTGACCACGATCGGGAAGAAGCAGATCGACAGCGAGGTCAGCACGGCCGGCACCGTGCCCGAGCCGAACCAGAGCACGAAGATCGGCACCACCGCGACCTTCGGGATCGAGGAGAAGCCGATCAGCAGCGGGTAGACCGTGTCATAGGCCGTGCGCGAAACGCCGATGACCGCGCCCAGGACGACGCCGAGCGCAACGCCGAGCACGAAGCCGGCCATCGTCGTCGCCAGCGTCTGCAGGATATGCGGCCACAGGATCGGGAAGCGCTGCACCAGCGTCGCGACCACCTGGCTCGGGCGCGGCAGGACCAGGTCCGACATGCCCGAGATGACGCAGAACAGCTCCCAGCCGACGAAGAACAGCACGATCAGCCCGGCTGAGCCCAGCCTCTGCCTGAGACGGATATCGGCCATGTCAGATGCTCTCCTCAAGGACCGGGGCGGAGCGGGCATCGACGATGAGCTCGCGCAAGCGCTGGTTCAGCGCGACGAAGTCCGGCTCGAAGGTCATCGCGATCGTGCGCGGCCGGGCGAAGGCGACCGCGCTGTCGTCGAGGATGCGGCCCGGCCGGGCGCTCATCACGCAGATCCGGCTTGCCAGGAAGCCGGCCTCGCGCAGATCATGCGTCACCAGCAGGACGGTGGGGCGGTGCGCCAGCCAGAGCTCCTGCAGGATCGCCCAGAGCTCCTCGCGCGTGAACTGGTCGAGCGCGCCGAACGGCTCGTCTAGCAGCAGCAGGCGCGGCTCATGGATCAATGCTCGGCACAGATTGGCGCGCTGGAGCATGCCGCCCGAAAGCTGCCAGGGATATTTGCCGGCAAAGCCCTGGAGCCCGACCTGGGAGAGCAGCGCATGCGCCTTGTCGCGGAAGACGCCGCGCTTCTCCCGCGCGAAACGCGAGCGGAACGGCTGGACGATCTTCAGCGGCAGCATGACGTTCTGTTCGATCGTCAACCAGGGCAGCATGGTCGGATTCTGGAAGGCCATGCCGATCCGGAGCGCCCGCGCGGTGACCTCGCGGCCACCGACGATGACGACGCCCGAACTCGGCTGCACGAGCCCGCTCACCAGCCGCAGGATGGTGGACTTGCCGCAGCCGGAGGGGCCGACCAACGCGACGAACTCGCCATCGGGAATGCGCAGGCTCGTCTCGGACAGGGCCGGCACCGCGCCTGCACCACGACCGAAGGTGACGGAGGCCTGCGAAAGCTCGATTGCCGGAGCGGGGCGCAGCGTTGCATCCGCACCCGGCAGCGGCGGCGCCGACGGAACGATCGCTGGCTTGCGGTGCGGCTGGCTCATGCCAAAAGTGCATGCAATTGCAGTGCCACATTGTATCCTGATCGGACCGCCCTCCTTGTTCGAGCGGCCTCGGCAATCCATCATGGCCAGCGCGATCGGCGGGATGCCGAGGCAACCCGGCTGTCCCGCGCATGCATTGCGGAAGCGGTCGACATGGCGCTAAGACGGTCGTCCACGACGTGGAAACCATGATGGCGCGCGAGACGGACCAGGGCCGCACTTCGCCCGACAAGCTCGGGACGATCTGCCGCGCGTTACGCCGCGCGATCATCGAGCAGGCGCTGGAACCGGGCGCGAAGCTGCCCGAGGATGCGCTGGGCGAGAGTTTCGGCGTCAGCCGCACCATTGCACGCCACGCGCTTGGACAATTGGCGGCCGAAGGGCTGGTCGAACTGCGCCGCAACCGCATCGCGGTCGTGGCGACGCCGAGCTGGCAGGAGGCGCGCGACACCTTCGACATCCGGATCGAGCTCGAGCGCCTCGTCGTGCGGCAACTGGCCGGCCGTTTGAGCAAGGCCCAGATCGCCGCGCTCAGGGCCCATGTCGATGCCGAGGATGCAGCGCGCGGCGGCCCCGACGCGGTCTCGATCCGGCTCGCGACCGAGTTTCACATCCTGCTCGCCACGATGACGGAAAGCCCGATCCTGATCCGCTATGTCAGCGAGATCGCCTATCGCTGCTGCCTGATCCTGTCCTTGTTCAGCCGGCCTCATTCGTCCGAATGCGCCATCAACGAGCACCGCCTGCTGATCGACACGCTTGCGGAGGGCGACGCCGACAAGGTGATGAGCCTGATGCATAGCCATCTCGATTCCGTCGCCGACCGCGCTCTGGTCGCGCAGGCCAAGCCGCGCGGCCGCGACATCATGGATATCCTGGCGCCCTATGCCGAAACGCCGCCGGCGAGCCCCGCCGGCAAGGCGGGTCCTGGCCGCATCTCGCGGCGCGACGCGGCGGAATAGCGTTCAGGCCTTCGGCTGCTTCAGCCCCGCACCGACCATCCGCTCATCGCCGCCCCGACACGCGTGCAAGCGAACGCGTTATCCGATCAGGTTGCGCTGCAACCTGATCGGATAACGCGTTCGCTATTACATAATGAGAGACGGATTCACCGATCAGGTCGATCCGACCTGATCGGATCCGGCTCTGCGGGATCGGCATGCAAAGTGCATGCATGTTTTTTGTACAGCCTGAACTCGTTTCCTAGAGCAGGATGCGAAAAAGTGGGAACCGGTTTTTCGCATTGATCCTGCTCTAACTCTTGGATGAGAGACGGATTCGGATTTCAGATGGGCTCACTTTGTGACCCCGTCTGAAATCATCCGGCTCTATGCATGCGATGCCCAGCTCCCTCGATCTCATCTTTCGTCAGGCGATCATCCCCAGCCACGATCGGCCGGTCGATATCGGCATCGCTGCCGGGCGCATCTCGGCCATTGCGCCCCGTATCGTCGCCGATGCGCCGGAGATCGTCCTGGACGGCCGCGCCGTGCTGCCGGGCTTCGTCGACAGCCATGTCCATCTCGACAAGGCCTGCCTGCTCGGCCGCTGCGGCCATAGTCATGGCGGGCTCGCAGACGCCATCGCCGCGGTTGCCGCGATGAAGCGCGATTTCACCGTCGACGACGTCTATGAGCGCGGCGCCCGCGTGATCGAAAAGGCGATCGCCAAGGGCACGACCCGGATGCGCACCCATGTCGAGGTCGATCCGCGCGCCGGCCTGCGCAGCCTCGAAGCGATCAAGGCGCTGAAGGCGGCCTATGCCTGGGGGCTGGAGCTTTCGATCTGCGTCTTCCCGCAGGAGGGGCTGACCAACGATCCCGGCACTGAGGAGCTTCTCGTCGCCGCCCTGCGCGACGGGGCGGACCTGCTCGGCGGCTGCCCCTATACCGACAGCGACCCGCTGGCCCAGATCGACCGGCTCTTCACCCTCGCCGGGCAGTTCGACGTCGACCTCGATATCCATCTCGATTTCGACCTCGACCCAAGCTGGATGCATCTCGATGAGATCTGCCGCCAGGCCGAGCGTCGTGGCTATCAGGGCCGCGTCGCGATCGGACACGTCACCAAGCTCTCGATGGTGGAGCCGGCAAGCCTCGCCCGGATCGGGCAGCGACTGGCTGAGGCGGGCGTGGCGGTGACGGTCCTGCCCGCGACCGATCTCTATCTGATGGGGCGGGAGGCTTCGCATGCGGTGCCGCGCGGCCTGGCGCCGGCGCACCGTCTCGTGGAGCAGGGCGTGGTCTGCTCGGTCGCGAGCAACAACATCCTCAACCCGTTCACGCCCTTCGGCGACGGCTCGCTGCTGCGCATGGCGAATTTCTACGCCAATGTCGCGCAGATCGGCCCGGACGGGTTCCAGCGCTGTCTCGATCTCGTGACGACGCTGCCGGCGCGATTGATGAACCTCGCCGATTACGGGATAGCCATCGGCAACCCGGCCGATGTGATCGTCTTGGACGCGCCGACCGGCAGCGACGCGCTCGCGGAGATCGCCGAGCCGATCATGGGTTTCCGGAGCGGCCGGCAGAGCTTCGCACGCCCGGCCGCGGCGCTGTTTGGCCCTGCACCGCACTCGCGGCACGTCCTGTGAGCGAATTCACGGCGTAGCTCCCGCACTTTGATGAGAGCCCGAAAGCGAGAACCGGTTTTCGGAACGAGCCGATGCAGCGGAAGGCGCGGGGAACCCTCTCCCTAGGGAGAGGGTTCCCCGCGCCACAATCCGGACCGAGCAGCGAACACAAAGCCCTGCCCGCGGATCGCTCGATCCATCATTTGACAGCCAAATACCGGCGTGCAGTATACAGCATACAATAAAGCTGCTGGCTCGAACCGGCAGTCATTCAGGGCCAGGAAACCACGGAGGTGCGCCAATGCGCGCTCGCGAATCCGTCATCGCCGATCACGCGATCGATCGCTGCCCTATGTCATGAGAGCCGCGACTTGCTCCGGCTGCCGGCAAGGCGATGCCGTCGTTCCGGCATAAGCTCAGCGCAGGCCAGCGAAACCTCCTCGCCACTCTCCAAAGCGTTCCCTGCCCGTTCGACGAGCTGACCTGCGATGCACTTACCCAAAGCGTTCCTTCGCTCGATCGAGAACCTGCTGATCGCAGCCTTCGTCGCGATGATCATCATGGTCTTCGGCAATGTCGTTCTTCGCTATCTGTTCAACTCCGGCATCACGATGTCGGATGAGGCCTCGCGGATGATCTTCGTCTGGCTGACCTTTGGCGGGGCATTTCTGGTCGCGCTGGAAGGCGGACATCTCGGCATGACAACCGTCGTGCAGATGCTGGCGCTTCGCGGGCGCTGGTTCGCCCGCCTGCTGGCCGAGGGGCTCTCGCTGCTTTGCATGACGCTGCTGGTCTGGGGATGCTGGCTGCAGAGCAGCATCAATTTCAGCAACCTGTCCCCGGTGCTGGGTGTACCGACCGCGGTCTTCTACCTGGCGGGCCTGGCCTGCGGCCTCGGCATCGGCCTCATCAACATCGTGACACTGATCAAGCTCTTGAGCGGACGCCTCCCTCCCGATCAGCTGATCACCGGAGCGGAGTCGGAGGAGCTGGCCGCCTTCGACGCGCATAACCAAGAGCGCCCGCGCTCATGACCATTCTCGTCTTCCTGGTGTCGCTTCTGGGCGCCATGGCGCTCGGCATGCCGATCGCGACCTCGCTCCTGGTCTGCGGCGTCGCCTTGATGATTCACCTCGACACCTTCGACGCCCAGATTCTCGCGCAGAACCTCATTGGAGGCGCCGACAGCTTTCCATTGATGGCCGTGCCCTTCTTCATGCTGGCCGGCGAATTGATGAATGCCGGCGGCCTCTCGAAGCGGATCATCGCCTTCGCGATGGCGCTCATCGGGCATGTGCGGGGTGGGCTTGGCTATGTTGCCGTGCTCGCGGCGATCGTGATGGCGAGCATCTCCGGCTCGGCGGTGGCCGACACGGCGGCCTTGGCGGCTCTGCTCATTCCGATGATGCGGCAGGCCGGCTACCGCCTCGACCGCAGCTGCGGCTTGATTGCAGCCGGCGGCATCATCGCGCCGGTCATTCCGCCCTCGATCGGCTTCGTCGTGTTCGGCGTGGCCGCCGGTGTGTCGATCACGCGCCTGTTCCTGGCCGGCATCGTTCCGGGCTTGTTGATGGGGCTGGCCCTGGCGATCACCTGGTATGTGCTGGCAAAGGACGAGCCGGTCTCGACATTGCCGCGTCCCAGCGTGAAGAGCATCGTCAAAGCCGCCCTTGATGGCTTCTGGGCCCTGCTTCTGCCGTTCATGATCATCGGCGGCATGAAGGTCGGAGCCTTCACGCCGACAGAGGCTGCGGTGGTTGCCGCGGTCTATTCCCTCTTCGTCGGCATGTTCGTCTATCGCGAGCTGAAGGTCGAATATCTGCGCCCGGCCTTCCTGGCGGCGCTGAAAATGTCGGCCTCGGTCATGTTCCTGGTCGCCGCCGCGCTTGTCTCGGCCTGGCTGATCACGATCGCCAACATACCAGCCGAAGTCGGCGCCATGCTCGGCCCGCTGATCGAATACAAGATGCTCCTGATGATCGTGATGATGCTGCTCGTCGTCGTGGTCGGCACGGCTCTCGACTTC
The DNA here is from genome assembly GCF_964252745.1 of Allobosea sp. LjRoot9. NCBI lineage: Bacteria > Pseudomonadati > Pseudomonadota > Alphaproteobacteria > Hyphomicrobiales > Alloboseaceae > Allobosea > Allobosea sp. LjRoot9. The sequence continues at coordinate 1,150,936 of NZ_CAXUPC020000002.1, forward strand.
ATCCCCACCGTCCTGATCCTGACGCCCGTGCTGATGCCGATCGTCAAGCAGGCCGGGATCGACCCGGTCTATTTCGGCGTCCTCTTCATCATGAACAACGCGATTGGATTGCTGACGCCGCCGGTGGGAACCGTGCTGAACGTCGTCTGCGCGGTCGGCCGCATTCCGATGGACAAGGTCATCCGCGGGGTCATGCCCTTCCTGCTCGCACAGATCGCGGTTCTCATCCTGCTGACGCTCGTCCCCGAGATCGTCACGGTGCCGGCAAAATGGTTCTACGGGCGCTGAGAAAGCCCACTCGCAAAAGCAATCCGGAGGAGGCCCCCATGACGATCACCAGACGCACCGCCCTCACGACCGCCGGCGCCGGGCTTGCCCTGTTTTCCATAGGTCGCCCCGCTCGTGCCCAGGCGGCCAAACTGCGCTTCGCCCATCCCCATCCCGAGTCGGATAGCTGGCACAAGGCCGCGCTCCAGTTCGCGGAAAAGGTCAGGGCGAAGAGCGCGGGCAAGCTCGAGGTCCAGGTCTTCGCGAACGGAGCTCTCGGCTCGGATTCGCAGACGATCAGCGCGGTTCGCGGAGGCTCGCTCGACATCTGCCTGACAGGCAACCCCTTCTTCACCGGGCTCGCGCCGAAGCTGAACGTCCTGGACCTGCCCTTCCTGTTCCAGAGCCGCAAGCATGTGGCGACAGTGATGGACGGGCCGATCGGCGATGGCTTGCGCCAGGAGCTCGAAGGATCGAATCTGAAAGCTCTCGCGACCTGGGAGATCGGCTGGCGCAATCTGACGAATAGCCGCCGCCCCGTCGCGACGGCAGCCGACATCAAGGGCCTGAAGATCCGCACCACGCCCAACCCTGCGCATATCCGCGCCTTCCAGCTGTTAGGCGCCGTGCCGACGCCGATGGCGTTCACCGAGCTGTTCTCCGCGCTTGAAACCGGCGCGGTCGACGGCCAGGAGAACCCGGTGACGCTGATCCTCAACGCCAAGTTCAGCGAAGTCCAAAAGCATCTGTCGCTGACCCGCCACGCTTTCACCACCGGGCCCGTGGTGATGAACAAGGCCAAGTTCGATGCGATGGCGCCCGACATACAAAAGCTCCTCGCCGAGACGGCGCTCGAGCTGGCTGTCGTCCAGCGCGGGATGAACGAGGACACGGAAGGGTCGAGCCTGGCGGAACTCAAGAAAGCGGGGATGCAGGCGGTGGAAACGCCAGACCGCGAGTCCTTCTCCAGGATCGTCACCGCAGAAGTCGAGAAGGAGTTCGTGACGAAGTTCGGCGGCGAGACGCTCGAGGCGATCAAGAAGGCGATCGTCTGATGGAGATCATCGACCTGTCCATGACGATCGAGCCGCATTTCCGCTGGCCCGTCGAACTTGCGATCAAGGGCGACATCGCAGCGGGCGACCAGTTCCGCGTCTCGCGGATCAGCATGACCTGTCACGGCTTCTCCCATGTCGATGCCCAGGCCCATGTCATCGCCCATAGCCCGACGATCGAGACGACGGCGCTTGCGCGCGTCGTCGGCCCATGCCGGGTGCTGGATCTGCGGGACGTCAGCGCCAATCAGGCTATCGATGCCGAGCGGCTCGCCACTGCGGACCCTGGCGGCCCCGATGGCGAGATCCTGCTGCTGGCGAGCGGCTGGGATCAAAAGCGGGATTACAAGACGCGCGAATTCTGGCTCGACGCGCCCTATCTGACCCGCGACGCGGCGCTCTGGCTCAAATCCCGCAACCCGACCGCACTCGCCTTCGACTTTCCGCAGGATTTCCCGATCAGGCTTCTGCTCGACAACAAGCATGTGCCCTTCGCGGAGCACGTCACCCATGACATCTGCCTGCGTGCGGGCATCACCCTGATCGAATACGTCGTGAACACGGGAGCCCTGAGGAACCCGAGGACCTTCCTCTGCGCCGCGCCGCTGAAGCTGCCTAATGCGGATGGCTCGCCGGCACGCATCTTTGCAATCGAAGGGCTGAGCTGAGGCCCACGGCACACAAGCCGTCTTCGACGCTCCCCCATACAGGGCCGGGCTTTGCACGATGCCACAGGCATCGCGTCAGAGCCCCGCCCTGCTTGCACCTGCCCGCACCTGCTCAGGATGGATCGCCAGGGCGCGCACAAAACTTCGTTAAGACAGCGCCTGTAAGGGTTCCGAGCATTGGATCGGATCACAAGACCGGAATGCCGCAGGCCCTGATCGCGGGCCGAGCGCGGCGCAACCGGCTGGAGCGGCCAGCGCCCCATGATCTAACGATGAGGGAACGGCCGAACCGACTGCCTCGATCGTCACGATCGAACCGAGCCCGTTCCCGTCGTCACGCCGTCCCGCAAAACCCCGCCGCCGAAAGCTGACCATAGCCATGCTCAAGCACGCCTCCATCGTGTCGAAATCCATCGGCGTCGTCGCCGTGATGAGCGTCGTCGCCATCGTCATCGCCCTTGTCGGCTGGATGGGGCTGACGCAGCTCAAGCGCTCGATGCTCGATGTCGAGCAGACCGGGAGCGTCGCGCGCGAAGCGATGGATTTGCGTATCGACATCATCGCGATCAGCCGGATGACCTATCAGCTCGCGCGCCAGCCTGAAAAACATGCCGAGTTCGCCACCGACACCGAGCTGCGCGTGAAGGAAATGCTGGCCCGGCTGCCGATCCTGGAGGCGCTGGCCGATGCCGAGGAGAAGCGCCTGATCGGCGATGTCCGCGCCAAGCTCGGCAGTTATTTCGACCAGATCCGCGCCATGGTGGCCGCCTCCAGGAACAGCACGGCCGATCGCTCGGCGGTCGAGGCCGCGCTGGCTGCCTGCCTCGGCGGTCAGAAGGCCGTCACCGAAGCGGTCAAGGCCTACACCACCTATTCCGGCAAGACGATCGAGGCGACCCGCGACAGCGCCTTCACATCCGTCGACCGCTTCCTTCTGGTGCAGAGCGTCGTCGCCGTGCTCGGCATCCTCGGCGGGCTGCTGCTGAGCCTGTTCGTCGCACGCCGTGGCATCCTGCTGCCGCTGCGTGGTCTCAACGGCACGATGCACTCCATCGCCGAAGGCGATCTCGACAGTGCCGTCGAAGGCACTGATCGCCGCGACGAGATCGGCCAGATGGCCGCCTCGCTGCAGATCCTGCGCGACAATCTCCAGAAGATCCGCGCGCTCGAGGAACAGGAGCGCGAGGCCTCGTCGCGCCGTCTGCGCGCGGCGGAAAACATGGCCTCTGTCGTCTCGGATGTCGGCGAGGTCGTTGCCGCAGCGGCTGCGGGCGATTTCTCGGCGCGCCTGCAGATCGACCAGGCCGACGAGCAGATGCAGAAGCTCGTCGCCGGCATCAACGAGATCAATGCCGTGGTCGATTCGGCGACGAACGAGTTCGCCCAGGCGCTCTCGGCGGTTGCGGGCGGGGACCTGACCTCCCGGATCGAGACCGCCTATCGCGGCAAGTTCGCCGAGCTCAAGGGCGCGATCAACGAGACGGTGGATCGCCTGTCCTCGACGGTGCGCACGATCCAGACGACCTCCGCGGATGTGGGCTTGGCCGCCCGCGAGATCACCATGGGCGCCGACGACCTGTCGAAGCGCACGGAAGAGCAGGCCTCCTCGCTGGAGGAGACCGCCGCCACGACCGAGGAGCTCGCAGCCTCGGTGAAAGCCTCGGCCCAGGCCTCGAAGAACGCGGCTGCGATCGCGACCGAGGCGATGCAGGCGGCGCAGTCGGGCGGTACGATCGCGACCGAGGCGGTCGCTGCAATGGCGCGCATCGAGAGCGCCTCGCAGAAGATCTCCGACATCATCCGGGTGATCGACGACATCGCCTTCCAGACCAATCTCCTGGCGCTGAACGCGGCGGTGGAAGCCGCGCGCGCCGGTGATGCCGGCAAGGGCTTTGCGGTCGTCGCCTCGGAGGTGCGCACGCTGGCGCAGCGTTCGAGCGCCGCCGCCAAGGACATCTCCGGCCTGATCTCGTCCTCCAACATGGAGGTCGGCGAGGGCGTCAAGCTGGTCCGCCAGGCCGGCGATCAGCTCGACCAGATCCTCAGCCATTCGCGCAAGGTCGCGGCCACCATCGCCGACATCTCCTCGGCCGCCAGCGAACAGGCCAACGGCATCGACGAGATGAGCCAGGCTGTCGCCCATCTCGACGAGATGACGCAGGCCAATGCGGCGCTCTCCGAACAGAGCGCAGCGTCGGCCGGTTCGCTCTCGGGCCGCATCGTCCAGCTCAACGACCTCGTCGCCGCCTTCAGGACGGGACCTGAGAGTGCAACTGGCTCATCGGCCAGCTACGCGCCGGCCCCAGTCACGGCGGCAGCGACCGGCACGGCTTCCGAGCCCGAGCGCTTGCGCAAGCTCGCCGCGGCCGCCTTCGGCCAGAGCAGGGCATCGACGCCGACAGCCCGCGCCCAGGCCGCCGCGCCAGCGTCGCGCGCCCCTGCCAGAAAGGTCGCCAACAGCCGCGCGGGCGACGCCGGATGGGAAGAGTTCTGAGACCCCACCTGTATGGAAAGGTGAGCCCTCATCCTGAGGAGCCGCGAAGCGGCGTCTCGAAGGATGAGGGCTCGCGCAGTTTCCAAACGGACCCTTAGCAAATCCGGGCCAGCCGTTCAGCCACTGGCCGCAGGCCTGAGGATGTCGTCGATCTCGTCGCGATCGATACGCCGCCGTTCGAACAGCGTTTTGGCGATGGCCTTCTGGGCCGCGAGCATCGGGGGCTGATACAGGATTGCGGCGGCGGCCTTGGCACAGCGCGCTAGCAGGGCGGCCTCGTCGACTGGCCGCAGAAAGGCGATATAGGGCCGCATCTGTTCCAGATCATCATCATGGGAATGGATCGCGCCCGGATACCATCTGAGCCCTTCCCCCTCATTCCAGTAGATCATCTCGCCGCAATGGCCGGCAGACAGGATCGTGACCTCGACCTCGGCGCGCCGGAGGTCCGCCAGCCGTTCAGTCTGGAACCCTCTCTGATAGGGCTCGAAACAGGTCTCGCCGGTGAAGCCAAAAGGCGGCCGAAGCCAGGCATGAGTGACGTAGCGCTCGTGATGCCAGCCAATGATGATGTGGCCGGCCTCATGAAACGCGCAAGCCGCGCGCCGGATTTCGGCAGGGATGGCGCTGAGCTCGGGATGGCGTCTCACGTCTGGCGGTTCTCTGAATTCGTCGCTCTTGGCCGCGGCTCCGGCAACGCCGCGCCCGCATGGAACAGCGCCCACCCGGAGCTTTATTGTAGCGCGTTTTCTCCGCGCAAACGCTTCGCGTTTGTCGCGAGCGAACCGGTATCCACTTCGCTCTAAAACACTCCAGTTCCTCCGGGCCGCCTTCGTCCAGACGATCACCGAGGACGCTCTGGCAAAGGCAGCGACGCGTCACTCCCGATAAGGCAATCCTTCAGACAGCCGATGAACGCGGTCGTGCCCGGCGAGAGCGGCCGATCGCGGCGGGTGACGATGCCGTATGAGCCCATGATCGGCGGGACCGCGACGTTCAGGCGGCACAGCAAGCCGTGCCTGATGTTGAATTCGGCGACATCGGCCGGCATCACCGCCAGCATGTCGCTTTCCTGCAGCAAGGCGACCATCGTCATCATCGACGAGGTTTCGACGACATCGAGCGGCTGGTGGGTCATCATCTCCGCGAAGAGCGGGGCGAGGACCTTGCGCATCGGGCTCGCGGCGGGCAGCAGCGTCCAGGGCCAGGAGGCCAGGTCTGCAAGGCCGAGCGAGCTGGCGCGCATCAAGGGGTGACCGAGGCGGGCCACGATATGTAGCGGCTCGTCGATCAGGTCCTCATAGTCGAATTCGGTACGCCCCGCGAGCGCCAGCGGGCGCGCGAGCAGCACGTCGAGCTCCCCCTTCGCCAGCATCGGGACCAGGGCATCGCTGGTTCCGACATCGATCGAGACATCGAGGCGAGGCCTGTCGCGCTTGAGCGCCGCGACCGCCCTGGCGAGCAAAAACGGGATGGCGCTGATGACCGCGCCGATCTTCAAACGCCCTGTCGCGCCGGAGGCGAGCGCCTCGAGCTCGAGCCGCGTCCGGTCGAGATCGTTCAGGATCAAGCGCGCATGACGGGTCATCACCTCGCCATAGACCGTCGCCTTCAGGCCGCGCCGCCCACGCTCGAACAGCGGCAGGCCGAGCGTCGCCTCCAGATCCTGCAGCAGCTTGGTCGCGCTCGGCTGCGTCATGTTCAGCCGGGCGGCCGCCCGCCGCAGGCTTTGAGCTTCGTCGATCGCGATCAGCAGGAGGAGCTGCCGGTTCTTCAATCGCCGCAGCAGCGAGGCGCCCGGCTCAGCCATGGTCTGCGTCATCCAGGCCTCTCCAGTGATATCATTTTACTGATCACATCATCGCCAATCTTCATTATCAAGGCATATCAGATCGCATTAGCCTCTGACCCAATAACGCTGGCGGCACGCATCGTCGGCGATTGGGAGAAGCGCTGCTTACGGACGGACCATGCGCGCTGTCGCGCATCCGCTTCCCCCTTGGAAACGCATCAGCCGGCGAAGCCGGCCGGAGGGGACGCCATGTCGGGATTGGACCATACTCACGCGCCACAGGGCGGCATCGGCCAGGCGGCGACCACTGCGTCGGCCGGCACCACGGTGCGCTGGCGCATCTTCGGCATCGTCTTCGTGCTGGTGGTCATCAATCTGATCGACCGCACGGCGCTCTCGATCGCCATGCCGACCATCGCCAAGGAGTTCAACCTGGAGCCGGCGATGCAGGGGCTGATCCTCAGCGCCTTCTTCTGGAGCTATGCCGCGCTGCAGATCCCCGGCGGCTGGCTGATCGACAGGTTCGGTCCGCGCGCCTTGATCACCGGCGCGACCATCGGCTGGGGCATCTTCCAGTCGATCGCCGGCCTGTGCACCGGCGGCGTCACCTTGCTTCTGAGCCGCATCGGGCTTGGCGCCGCGGAAGCGCCGCTGTTTCCAGCCGGCGCCAAGCTCAACTCGATCTGGCTGTCGCCGAAGGAGCGCGGACGCGGGGCCGTGCTGATGGACAGCGGTGCGCCGCTGGGCGCGGCCTTCGGTGGCGTCATCATCGCCTGGCTCATCCTGGCCTTCGGCTCATGGCGCACGGCCTTCGTCGTCGCGGGTGTCGCGACCATTCTGCTCGGCTATCTCGCCTGGTGGTATCTGCGCGACGATCCGGCCGAGCATCCCGGCGTCGATGCCCGGGAACTCGCCTTGATCGAGGCCTCCGCTGCGAGCGCCGCCTCCGCGGAAGCGGCCACCCCGAAACAGATCTCGCCGCGCTCCCTTTCGGCCATTCTGGTCGGCCGCATGAGCTGGGCCATGATCAATTTCGGATTGCTGACCTGGGGGCCGAGCTATCTCGCCCAGGCCCGCGGGTTCGACCTCAAGCAGATGGGCGGCGCGACCTTCGTGATCTTCCTGTCCGGCATGTTCGGCTCGCTGCTCAGCGGCTTCCTCGTCGACAAGCTGCAGGAGAAAGGCCTGCGCCGCAGCGTGACCTACAAGATCGCCTTGGGCTTCAGCGGTCTCGGCGTCATGGCGTCCTTCCTCGCCTTGCCTGAGGTCGCGGACCCGGTGATGGCGGTGGCGCTGCTCTCCGTCACACTGTTCCTGCTCTATTTCGGCAGCCTCTATTGGAGCCTGCCGGCAATCCTCGCGCCCCGCGAGAAGGTCGGCATTGTCGGCGGCGCGATGAACTTCGCCGGCAGCGCCAGCGGCATCGCCATCCCGATCATCACCGGCCTGATCCTGCAGGCCACGGGCACCTATCTGATGGTGCTCTACTTCTTCGCCGCCTGCGCCGCCCTCTATGTCATCGGCTCCATGCTGATCGACTTCCAGGACGCGGAAGCTCGCTAAAGCGTTTTCGAGCGAAGTGGCTACCGGTTCGCGTGAAGACAACGCGTCAAAACAAGGAGCTGGAGCAGTTTTCGATCCAACTTGATCGGAAACTGCTCCAAAGGAGCCGAAAAGCGTGACCGAACTAACTCTCTGGCAGGGGCCGATCGTCGATGCGCACCAGCATTTCTGGGACCCGCTCAGCAATCCCCATCCCTGGCTGAAGCCGGAGGCCAGGATCCCCTTCCGCTACGGTGATTATTCGGCGCTCAAGCGCCGCTACCTGCCCGACGACTATTTCGCGGATGCGGCCGGGCATGACGTCCGCCAGACGGTCTATGTCGAGACGGAGTGGGACGAAAACGACCCGATCGGCGAGACTCGTTACGCGACGAGCCTGGCCGGGCGCTTCGGCGTGCCCAATGCCATCGTGGCGCAAGCCCGGCTCGACCATACTGACGCCGGGGCGGTCATCGCCGGACAGGCCGCCTTCGCCCTGGTGCGCAGCGTGCGGCACAAGCCGGGCGGACCGCAGCGGCCCGAGGATGTCGGCTCCCAGCGCACGCTGATGTCGAGCGAGCGCTGGCGACAGGGCTATGAGCTGCTCGGGCGGCATGGTCTGATGTTCGATCTGCAGACGCCCTGGTGGAACCTGCATGAAGCGGAGGATCTCGCCCGCAGCTTCCCGGACACTACCATCGTGCTCAACCATGCCGGCCTGCCGGCGGATCGCAGCGAGCGCGGGCTTGCAGGCTGGCATGCCGCCATGGCGCGCCTGGCCCAATCTCCCAATCTGCGCGTAAAAATCTCCGGCATCGGCCTGCCCGACCGCCCTTGGACCGTGGCGGATAACAGCTGGATCGTCGAAGAGATCACCGCGATGTTCGGCGCCGAGCGCTCCATGTTCGCGAGCAATTTCCCGGTCGACAGCCTCTGCGGCTCGTTCGACACGATCTATGCGGGCTTCAAGACGATCGCGGCGCGCTATACGCAGGACGAGCAATTGCGCCTGTTCGCCGAGACGGCGCGCGAAACCTACCGATTGAGCTAGCGAGCCGGTTTGGAACCTCCAGCCCTCATCCTGAGGAGCCTCTAAGCGGTGTCTCGAAGGATGCTCCAGCTCGCGGGGGAGCTTCCTGGAGCATGCCGTTCATCCTTGGAACCACGCCGTCATCCCGGACAGGCGGCGAAGCCTCCTGAGGCATCCCTCCCGCCGCGCCCCTCGGCAAACGCGGTCTTTGATCGCGATCAATGCGGGCTCGCACGGATTTGCCGATCAAGGCTTGCGCAGGTCTCCGGGTTTTCGGCTTGCCGTCGGATCGGTGCTCGCGGCCATCGCGCCCGCTTGCGGCCTTCCGTCGGCCAACCCTTGCCGGGTCCTGCCTGCCGAGCTGATGGACCACCCCAAGGACACTGACATGCAACTCCCCCATGCTGCCGTGATCGCCCTGGTCGACGGCAAGCGCTTCGAACTCTTTCGCAACAGCGGCAATGAAGCCGGCCCCGTCCTCGCACCAATGACGTCGCCCGATCTCGATGAGCACGGCAAGGGTGGCGGTGCCGGGCGGGATTCGAGCTCCGCAAACCCGACCGGGCATCAGATCGATGAGGATGCCCATGCCGCCGCCGCGATCGGATGGCTCAACAAGCAGGTCACCGGGCGCAAGATCGAGCGGCTTGTGATCGTCGCCGCGCCCCGGACCCTGGGAGAAATGCGGCTGCACTACCACAAGCAATTGCAGGCAGCCCTTGTCGCCGAACTCTCGAAGGATCTGGTCGGCAAGAGCGGGCCGGAGATCCTCCTGGCGCTCCGAGGCAAATAAGCCTCGCGGCTGCGGAGCGGAACGCCTGGAGCACGTTCGCGTTTCTCCGAAGCTCGGAAGGGCTCTCCCTCCTTGTTTCATCGCATTGTCCTCGCGAAGCGGCGTCCACTTCGCTCGAAATGCTCTCCTGCTCGTCACTGCCGAGGCTCCGGCAGCGCATGAAGCATCGCGGCTGGCGATTGACCTTGATCAAGGCCTTGGCGCGGTAGCGGGGGCACACAGGCAGACGCTCGGAGTGCGGATGATGTTTCGGATCGCGACAAGACGGCTTCTGATGATCGCGTTCGGTGCGCTCAGTGGCGCTCTGATCACGATGCAACCAGGCTGGGCCATGCCCGCCGATGCGCAGCGGCCGGACAACACTGAGAGCGCCGGGGTCGGCAAGCGCGTCGCGCAGCGCTACTGCGGCGGCTGCCATGCGATCGAGGCCACTGGCCTCAGCCCCAATCCGAAATCGCCGCCCTTTCCGCTGATCGCCGAGCGCTATCCTCGCAACAACCCGGCGCCCGTCCTGATCGACGGCACCGTCATTCGCCATCCCGGCATGCCCGAGTTCAACCTGCTCGAGAACGAGACCGACGGTCTGGTGGCTTATATCAGGCGCATTTCGCGCAAGTGGAAGCCGACGCCCTGACCGAAAAGGGCCTTCTGCGGCAAAAGGGAGATGGGCGCGATGACGGCGATCAGGACCAGGCGGCAAAGACCCATGATGATGTCCCAAGGCCGCTGGGGCTTGCTTGCGCTCTGCGCCGCCCTGTTCGGCGCGGCACCTGCTCTGGCAGAAGGCATCGGAGATGCGCGTGCAGGCCGGGAGGTCGCGACGTCATTGTGCAGCCGGTGCCATCAGATCGACGGCGCCGGTCGCGATCCCAGCCGGGTTCCGCCCGGCTTCGGTGCCGTCGCCGACATGGCGTCGCAGACCGAGCTGTCGCTGCGCGTTTTCCTGCAGACGCCGCATGGCAACATGCCGCGCTATCAGCTCACGCGGGACGAAACCGAGGACGTCATCGCCTATATCCTGAGCCTCAGAGCGCGCTGAGGGCCGAGGGCGGTGACGGCCTCATCCGAACGGGCGCCCGGTACCGTTCTGGCATCCACGCCGACCCGCTACGGGCGCGGCGCGGTCGACATGATTCTGGACGCGTGAGCTTTGCCGCCCCCCCGTCGCTGTTCCCCAGCAAAATCCCTCGTTGCCCAGCACTCAGCTATCCAGCTTCCACGGATTGCGCTCTCATGCCTCGGCTGGGCACGACCGCGCCCCTTCCAAGAGTCAGTGGAACGTTACGCTCCCAGTCTGGTTAGGCCATGACCCAGGTGAAGCGCGCTGGTCCCTGGACTTGTCCCTCCGATCGACAGTTCACGCCTGCGCTACCGCTTCACGTCTGGCCGGATCATCTGAGCGAGGAGATACTGATGCAGCTACCACATGGCGCCGTTGTCGCGCTGGTTGATGGGAAACATTTCGAGCTTCACCGCAACACGGGTGATGAATCGAGCCCCGAACTCGCGGCCTTGGTCACTCCTGATCTGGACGAGAGCAACAAGGCCGGCGGAGCTGGTCGCGACTCCAGTTCCGCTAACCCAACAGGCCATCAAATCGACGAGGATGCTCACGCGGCTGCTGCAACGCAGTGGCTCAACCAACAGGTCCTCGGGCACAAGATCGAGAAGCTCGTGATCGTCGCTTCGCCCCGGACATTGGGCGAAATGCGTCGGCATTATCATAAGCAGCTTGAGGTCGCGCTTGTGGCGGATGTCTCGAAGGACCTGATCGGGAAAAGTGGGCCGGACCTGATCGCAGCACTCCTAGCGGCATAAGCCAGCTAACGACGTCGGCGCGACCTTGCGGTCATGCCGACGCTACCCCGAATAAACATAGAACTCTGAGCCCACCCGATCGGCGAAAAGGTGGCGCGCAGGCTGTAGCTGCGATGTCAGCGCCGCTCGGCCGGGCAGGTGTTGATACCAAGCAGCGTGTAAGCAGGGCAGACGCGGAATAGCGCCGTGCCGAGCATGATCACACCAGCCGCCGTCAACGCATATTTCCAATTGCCCCAGCCTGCGAGCAAGCCAGCAGCTTGCGGAATGAAAGCAGCCGCAACCAGAACGACGCCCAGGCCAAAACGCAAAGCGCGATCATAGGCACCGACATTCATGACGCGACCTCCCGGCAAGGCGCATAGTGCGCCAGCTCGAATGCAGCTTAGTCCAATGGTCCGCCCGGAGGATTGACCCAGCTCAACCTCGCAGAGGACATCGAAGGGCTGGCAGCGCCTGACGCTTTCTCCATGTCGTTCAATCCCCCGTTCAACATCGAGGCGGCGAGGAAACCGGCGAAATGGCGTTGCGCGCGTGCGTGGTGAGAACGGTGCTCCGTCCGTCGCCTGGATTCGGGATCGCCATCAGCTTTCCGTCGCCAGGAAATAGAAGGCGGTAAGGCCCGAGCCGACCGCACCATTGCTGGCAAAGACGCCGAGCATGACGAGGAAGAGTTGCGTCTGCTCGGCCTCGCCCGCCAGCATGCCACCCATGAAGCCAATATCGAATGCGATCATGATAAGATAGGTTGCAGCGCCCAGCAGCGCACCCAGCGCCACGTGAAGAGGCACGGTCCGGAAACGGTCGGCGTCGCGGCGATCTGGCACTGGCCCGCTCCCTCACGCGAGTCATCTCCCTAATCCATCCGGGCAGCGAATTGTTCCCGAGCGCTTCCTGGCTGGGACGAGCGCGCGAGGCGAAGCCAGCAGGCTCCGCCAGCGGCATAGCGGCAAGAGAAGCGACGGCGCCCTCATCCAGCGGCAGGCGCGGTGCATTCATCGTCTGCCCTGTTTGGCCTGCGCAAACTGGCCTGCTCCAACGCCGTGCGTTTCGATGATCCGACCGAACCGTGCCGTCGCCATCAGATTGCGAGCGTCAGATCGACCGTTTTCTATTCTCGCGATCGCTCAACGACACAGCCAATCGTTAACTCATGCCGTCCGTCGTCCGAATTGCGCTGCGTCGCCAGGATATCGGAAACGACAGACGAACGGCTTGGCGAGACGCGGCGTATCACCTCGAGGCTGGACGCGTTCGCGGCGTCTACGGTGACGGATCCCAGGGCCTGCTCGTCAACCGCATTCCGCGGTCCTCTTGGCTGCCGAAAGCCACAGCAGGCTGCTACCCTGGGGCTGCGTCAGCCTTGTCGCCCTGTGGCCGCGGAGGGTTGTCAGCGATTGCCCACGTCAATATACGCCACGGCCGCGGCGCACGCGACACGATTCGAATGCGTGACCCTGGCCTGTCGGCCCCTCGCTCGATCGCAAAATCCCTCGTTGCCGAGCGCCCGGCAATCAGCTATCCAGCTTCCACGGATTGCGCCCGTAGCTCAGCTGGATAGAGCGTTGCCCTCCGAAGGCAAAGGTCACACGTTCGAATCGTGTCGGGCGCGCCATTTCGGCCTTTTGGCCATTCTAATCCACGGTTTTCAACGTCAGTAGGCCTTCGAGCTGCCTTGCGCCTCGAACGCATGCATAACACGCGCATAATGCGGCCGACGATGACATGAGCGTTCCAATCAGCTGACAATCCGGAACTGTGTGTATCAATACGGGCGCCGGGCGCTCGAAGATGTGCTCGAATCGTTACCGTTCGCTCGAATCCAGCCATCTCTTCGCACGCGTTGACCCGCCTCCGGTTTCCCGGCCCCTCCAAAGCTGGACGATTCCAGTTTGGCGGCATGGGCTGCGATACGGATTGACGTCACGACGCCGCGGCAAACTCCTGCGAGGTCGCAAAGACCGCGATCTCGTCTGCGAGCACCTCCTCGAGCGAGGGGCCGATCTCCTCGCAGATTGTCGGCCGCAGGCGCGTCTCGACGAGCGAGAGATGCGCCGTCATCGCCTTCACCGCCTTGCCCCGCTCCTGCGCCGCCAGAGCCCGAAAAATCGCGCGGTGCTCCTCGCAGCCGCAGGCCGAGCCTGCTGTCGTCTCGTAGCGCTTGACCAGCATCAGCGTGCGGCTGATCAGCTCCTGCGCCTGACGCTGAACAAGCGGGTTGCCCGTCATCTCCGCCAGCAGGAAGTGGAATTCGGCCGAGAGCCGTTGCCAGGTCGCCTGGTCGCCCAGCCGCAGCGCCTTCGCTTCGGCGTCGACATGCTCGCGCAGGCGCGCGATCTGCGCCTCGGTGAGGTTGTCGGCGAGATGGGCGGCCATGCCGCTCTCCAGGATTCGGCGCGCCTCGTAGACCATGTGGCTCTCGCGCAGGTCCGGCTCGACGGTGAACGCACCCCGGTTCCTGACGATGTCGAGCAGCCGCTCATGCCCAAGCCGGTGCAGCACCTTGCGGATACGCTCCCGGCTCACGCCGAAGATCTCCGCCAGCCGATGCTCGCCGAGCTTGATTCCGCCCGGCAGCCGTCCACCCCGCAGGACGGAGGTCAAAATCGTATGGATGGCCTGCTCGTTCATGCTGCGACTATCGCCGCTGCACGCACCAGCGGCAACTCCGGCGCTGCCACGTGCTTCGGCAAGCTCGCCCTTATAATGGGCACAATAATATAAGGATTGTGCACAAAAATACTCGCGCCTGAGCGAAGGGAGGCATGAGAAATTCGCCTAAGCCTTTGAATAATTTGAACCATAACGGATTCCAACCAGAGCCCCGCGGCTTGGCATGGGGGTTGCTGAGGACGGTCGCGTTTTCCCGAACGAAAAGGAACCCGACCATGGACGTCCTCTCCGCCCGGCCGACCCGTCGCTCCCTGCTCTCAGGCGCGGCAGGCGCCGTGAGCCTCATCGCCGCCCCGTCGATCCTGCGCGCCCAGACGAAGGAACTGGTCGTCGGCGGGGCGGCCGGCCACAAGCCTTGGGTCGAGCAGGTCGTGGTTCCGGCCTTCGAGAAGAAGTACAATTGCAAGGTGCTGTTCGAAGGCACCCGCTCTCTCGTCAACCTCGAGAAGATGCAGAAGAACAAGGGCAAGCAGTACATGTCCGTCGTCCAGATGGACGACCCCGTCATGATACTGGCGGTGAAGGAGGACCTTCTCGATCCGCTGACGCCCGGCAAGGCGCCGAACCTGTCGCAGCTCGTGCCCGGCTCCAGCCATATGGAGGGCATGTGGGCCAATTATCTCCAGCCCTGGCTTGGCGTGGCCTACAGCAAGGGCGCGATGAAGACCCCGCCCTCATCCTGGGCCGATCTGTTCGAGGCGAAGTACAAGGGACGGATCATCATCCCCTCGCTGCAGAACACGGAAGGGCTGCCGGTGCTGTTCGCCGCAGGCATGCTGGCGGGCGGGACGCTCGAGGCGATCCAGAAGGACACCGACGCCGGCTTCAAGAAGCTGGTCTCGCTGAAGCCGAACCTGCTGACGATCTACACCCAGCAGCCGCAGGCCTATAACCTGCTGGAGCAGGGCGAGGCCTATATGATCGGGCCGGCGATGTCGTCCTATGCGCTCGAGCGCAAGGCGGCGGGCGCGCCGATCGACCTCGTCGCGCCCAAGGAAGGCGTGTTCGCCATGCCCTCGGGGATCGCCGTGATCAAGGGCGCGCCGCAAGCCGAACTCGCCTTCGCCTATGTCAACGAGCTGCTCGGCGCCGAGCTGCAGGAGAAACTCGCTGGCCCCACCTTCTCGCTCGCGACCAACAAGGCGGTGCCGAGGCCGGCCGGACTTGGCGCCGATGTGACGATCCACCAGATCGACTGGGCCAATGTCGCGGCGCAGCGCAATGACTGGATCAAGCGCTGGGACCGCGAGATGGCGATCTGAGCCCGGGACCGCCTCGGTGAACCCGGCCTTTCTCGACATTACCGGCGCCAGCAGGAGCTTCGGCGCCGCCACCGTGCTCGACGGTATCGATCTCGCCGTCGGCAAGGGCGAATTCATCTCGCTGCTCGGCCCGTCCGGCTGCGGCAAGACCACCCTGCTGCGGATCGTGGCCGGGCTGATGACGCCCGACACCGGCCGGGTCGTCCTGGACACCCACGAGATCACGCGCAAGCCGCCGCATCGGCGCGACATCGGCGTGGTCTTCCAGAATTACGCGCTGTTCCCGCATCTCAGCGTGGCGGAGAACGTCGCATTCGGCCTCAAGGCCCGCGGCGCGGCGCGGGAGACGATCGCGCGGACGGTCGCGCGCTATCTTGGCCTCGTCCAGATGACGGCCTTCGCCGATCGCTCGATCAAGGCGCTCTCGGGCGGCCAGCAGCAGCGCGTCGCGGTGGCCCGCGCGCTCGCCGTCGGGCCCAAGCTCATGCTTCTGGACGAGCCCTTCTCGGCGCTCGACCGCAAGCTGCGCGAGGCGATGCAGATCGATCTCAAGCGGATCCTGCGCGAGGTCGGCACCACCGCGATCTTCGTCACGCACGACCAGGACGAAGCGCTGACCATGTCCGACCGCATCGCCGTGATGTATCGCGGCCGGATCGAACAATTGGATACGCCGACCGCGATCTACCATCGCCCGGCGACGCCCTTCGCGCTCGATTTCGTCGGCCTGTCGAGCCGGCTCGCCGGCACGGTCGTCGCAAGTCACGACAGGATGCTGACGATCGAGACCGCAGCGGGAACGCTGTGCGCGCCGGGACAATTCATCCCCGGCAGCCCGGTCGTCATCGGCATTCGCCCCGAGCGCGTGGCGGTTGGGGCTGGTGGCGAGAACAGCATCGAGGCGACGCTGCTCGACGTCGTGTTCCAGGGCGCTCGGGTCCAGCTCCATTTCGAGGCACCGGCGGGCGGCCGCCTGCTTGTCGAGGCGCATGAGGCGCCGGCGGGCGCAGCGCCTGGCGCCAGCTTGCCTTTGAGCTGGCGGCGGGCCGACACGCTGGTCTATCCCGCACCGGCAGAGGGAGGCGCGGCATGAGCGCGGCGCGGCGCTTCGATCCGATCCTGCTGCTGGCGGCTCCAGCCGTCGCCTACCTCACCGTCGTCTACGGCCTGCCATTGCTCTTCCTGCTCGGTCGCAGCCTGCTTGGAGCCGGCGGCTTTTCGGCCTTCGCCGGTTTCTTC
Organism: Allobosea sp. LjRoot9; assembly: GCF_964252745.1. NCBI lineage: Bacteria > Pseudomonadati > Pseudomonadota > Alphaproteobacteria > Hyphomicrobiales > Alloboseaceae > Allobosea > Allobosea sp. LjRoot9. The sequence goes on from NZ_CAXUPC020000002.1 coordinate 1,167,569, forward strand.
GCCGATCCGTTCAGCTGGACCGTTCTCGGCAATACCGTTCGCAGCGCGGCGCTGGTGACGCTGGTCTGCCTCGTCATCGGCTATCCGACAGCGCTCGTGCTGGCGCGCGCCGGCAGCTTCGTCCAGGCGGCGATCCTCGTCGCGATCATCCTGCCGCTTTCGGTCGGCGTCGTGGTCAAGGCCTTCGCCTGGCAGATCGTGCTACGGCGCGACGGCATCGTATCGCAGATCTTCACCGGGCTCGGCATCTGGGGCGAGCCGCAGCGCCTGCTCTTCACCGAGACCGGCCTCGTCATCGGCGCGGCCAATATCTTTGTGCCCTTCATGATCCTGCCGATCTATTCCGTGCTGAAGCTCGTCGATCCGCGGCTGGGCGAAGCGGCGGCGACGTTGGGCGCCTCGCCGATCTATCGCTTCTTCAAGGTGGCGATACCGCTGTCGCTACCCGGCATCATCACGGGCATAGCCTTCGTCTTCTCGATGGCCGCCTCGATGTATGTGATTCCAAGCCTCGTGATCGGCGACCGCTTCCAGACGCTGGCGACGCTGACGGGGCGCTCCTTCCTGTTCATGCGGAACGAACAACTCGGCTCGACGACCGCCGTCGTGCTGCTCGCGCTGACGATCGGCATCGTCGTGGCGAGTTCCAGGCTGTCGCGCCGGCTGGGAGGCGCCGCATGACCGCCATCGAAAAAGTCGCCGGCTGGCTTGCCGGGCTGCTTGCGGCCTTCACCGTCGTCTTTCTGCTCACCCCGCTCGTGGTGACGGTCGCCGTCTCCTTCGGTTCGAGCGCGGTCTTCACCTTGCCGCCGCCATCATGGTCGCTGCGTTGGTACGAGGCGCTGGCCCGCTCGCGCGATCTCTGGCCGCCGGTCTTCGCCTCGATGAAGCTCGCCGCATTCTCGACCGCGGTCGCGCTGGTTCTCGGCACGCTCTGCGCCATCGGCCTGCTGCGCGGCCAGTTCCGCGGACGTGAGGCCGTGGTCACTTTCCTGGTCTCGCCGCTGATGCTGCCGGGCCTCGTCATCGGCATCGCCATGCTGGAGAGCTTCCGCGCGGCGGGCCTGCGCGACGTCTGGGTGAGCCTCGTGCTCGCCCATGTCGTCATCACGCTGCCCTATGTGGTGCGCACCGTCTTTGCTGCGCTCTCGCTCTTCGACTTCACGCTGATCGACGCTGCCCGCACACTCGGCCTGACCTACCCGAAAGCGGTGTTCAAAGTGCTGGTCCCCTCGCTCGCGCCCGCCTTCCTGACTTCTGGCATGTTCGCCTTTCTCGCCTCCATGGACAATTATCCGATCTCGATCTTCTTCACCGATGCCTGGACCAAGACGCTGCCGATCCAGATGCTGCAATATGTCGAGGAAAGTCCCGATCCCACCATCGCCGCGATCTCGACGCTGCTGATCCTGCTGTCGATCGGCGTCCTCGTGCTCGGCGACCGCCTCGTCGGCCTGCGCCGCATGGCCGATCTGTGATGAGCGGGATCATCAGCAGCGATCGCGATTTCCGCGGCTATGGCGCCTCACCTCCAGCCGTGCGCTGGCCCGGCAATGCGAGGCTGGCCGTCTCGGTCGTCATCAATATCGAGGAGGGCGCGGAACTTTCGCTCGGCCAGGGCGACGAGCGCAACGAGTCCGTCTACGAGGTCGTCGAGGAGATTTCCGGCGTCCGCGACCTGTGCATGGAGTCGCATTTCGAATACGGCCCGCGCGCCGGCTGGCCGCGCATTCGCAAGCTGCTGCGGGACTATGGCGTGCACGGAACGATGAACGCCAATGGCCGCAGCCTGGCGATATCGCCCTGGCTTGCACGGGAAGGTGTCACTGATGGCCATGAGGTCGCGGCCCATGGCTGGCGCTGGGAGCGCCACGCCAATATGAGCGAGGATGAGGAGCGTCTCGCCATCGCCCGCACGGTCGAGGCCATCACGGTCGCGGCCGGGATGCCGCCGCGCGGCTGGCACACGCGCTCGGCAACCTCCCCGAACACCCGGCGGCTGCTCCTGGAACAAGGCGGGTTTCTCTACGATTCCAATGCCTATAACGACGACCTGCCCTATCTTGTGGGGGTCGAGGGCCGCGACCACCTGGTGCTGCCCTATGCCTTCGACACCAACGACATGCGTTTCCAGCGCGGCGGCGGCTTCGTCTTCGGCGATGACTTCGCCCGGTACTGCATCGATGCCTTCGACCGGCTCCATGAGGAGGGCGCGGACGCGCCGCGCATGATGACGGTCGGCCTGCATCTGCGCATCATCGGCCGCCCCGGGCGGATTGGCGGCCTGGAGCGCTTTCTCGCCCATGCAGCGTCGAAGCCGGGAACCTGGTTCGCGCGGCGCGACGAGATAGCCCGGCACTGGCTGCGCGAGACCGGGCGCGAGGCGCTGATCGGCGGGCGCTGAGGCGCGCATGCCCGTAGCGTCCGGGACAATCCCGTCAACGATGCTCGATGCGCGCCGCCAATGCCTCCGAGAGCCCCAGCGTCGGCTTTGCCGGCGGCCTGCGGAAGGTTCCGGCGCTCGCCTTGCGCGGCTGCAGGGCGACCAGAGCCTCGGCCTGCTTCAGCGCCGCGCCGATCTGGTCGATGACGGGCACCGGGATGCGGTGGGCCACCTTGGCCGCCAGCCCGGCCAGCGGCGCCCCTGCGAGAATCACGCAATCGGCGCCATCCTCGACCACGGCCCGGTTGGCGAGCGCGACGATGACCTCCTCCTTCTCCTCCTGCACCGCGCCGATATCGGCGAAGGTTTCGTCGAGCATGCGGATCGAGGCACAGCGGCCGCCGAGCCCATGCATGGCGACGCATTCCTCGTACCAGGGCCCGAGCGCCCGCGCGAAGGTGACAATGGAAAAGCGCTTGCCGAGCATGCAGGCGGTCAGCATGGCTGCCTCGGCCATGCCCACGACAGGGATGTCGAAGAGTTCGCGCGCGCCCATCAGCCCGGGGTCGCCAAATGCGGCGATGATCGCGGCGTCGACCGCGTGGTGATGCTCGGCCAGCATGCCGAGCGCGATGGCTCCGCCAATCTGAGCCTCGGCACGGCTGGCGATATAGGGCACGCCACGCGGCGCCGTCAGCGGCACGATCTCGGTCTCCGGCGCCGCCACCGGCTTGGCCGCGACCAGGAGGCGCTGGGTAATCGCTTCGGTGGTATTGGGATTCAACAGAAGGATGCGCATGGATCTCCGTCCTCATGGGCGCGTTCAGACGCGTCCGCCGGGCGGATAGTGAGGCCCGTCGCGGCGTCCGTCGACCTCGCTTTGGGCAAAGCGCCCGGCATGCGGGATCATCGCGTTTGCCTGCGTGATCCCCGGGGCATCCCGGCAGTTCGTCGGGGATCGCCAGTTGATTGCGAATGACGGTATGAAACGCGCGACAGAGCGTTTTCGAGCGAAGCGGGTACCGGTTCGCGTGAAGAAAACGCGTTAAAACAGGAACGTAGGGCAATTGAACGATCCAATCGGATCGGACATCGCTCTCGTCAGGCGTTCGGCTCGGAAGAGCCGCGTGACAAGGCTGTTCGTTACAAGATTACCTCGCTCGGCCATCGCCTCCTGCAAGCTGCAGGTGGCGGGCGTAAAGCGTCAGGGGCCGGCAGATGACGAAGTAGATCAGCCCCACCAGGCCATAGACCGTGAGAGGCTCAAAGGTCGCATTGGCGATGGCGTTGGAGGTTCGCATCAATTCGTCGAAACCGATGATCGAGGTCAACGCCGTGCTTTTGACCAGCTGAACGAGGTAGCCGACGACCGGGGCCCGCGTGATCGCGAAGGCCTGCGGCAGGATGACGAGCCGCATCTGGTTGGGATAATGCAGGCCGAGGCTCTTGGCGGCATCCCATTGCCCCTTCGGCAGGGCCTCGACCCCGCCGCGCCATATCTCCGCCAGATAGGCGCTGGCGCAGAGGGTCAAAGCGACGGCGGCTGCGGACCAGGGTTCGATGCGGAAACCGACCAGCGGCAGGCCGAAGAAGACCAGAAAGAGCTGCATCAGCAGGGGCGTGCCCTGGAACAGGCCGATATAGAGTTCGGCGAAGCGGCGCAGCCAGCGGCGATCCGAGACGCGCGCCAGGAGGATCGCCATGCCGACGATACCGCCGCCGATGAAGGCCACGATCGAGAGCAGGATCGTCCAGCGCGTCGCGAGCAGCAGATTGCGTAAGATATCCCAGAAGGTGAAGTCCATCAGGGCGCCGCTCCGATCAGATATGTCCGTCCGGTGAAGCCGAGCAGCCGGCGCAGGCAAAAGCTCAGCGCCAGATAGACCATGGTGATGATGAAATAGGTCTCGAAGGCACGGAAGCTGCGTGCCTGCAGCATGTCGGCCTCATAGGTCAGTTCGCGCACGGAGATCTGCGAGACCGCAGCCGATTCCAGCATCATGATGATGATCTGGCTCTGCAGGGCCGGGAAGATCACCTTCAGCGCCTGCGGCAGGACGATCTTGATGAAGACCTGCGCGGAGCGCAGGCCAAGCGCGCGGCCAGCTTCCTTCTGCCCGTTGGGGACGGCATCGAGACCGGCCGCAACGATCTCGGTGCCATAGGCCGAGAGGTTGATCGTCATCGCCAGGATCGCGGCGATGGCCGGATCGAGCCGCAGACCGAGGCTGGGCAGGCCGAAGAAGATGAAGAAGAGCTGGAGCAGGAAGGGCGTGTTCCTGATCAGCTCGACATAGCTGCCGACCGCGCGGCGCAGCAAGGGTGAGCGGCCGCGCACGGCCGCCGCGCCCAGGATGCTGCAGACCGTGCCGAGCACCGCCGTGACGGCGATCAAACCCACCGTCGCCACCGCGCCACGCGCGATGGGTTCGGCGGCCTGGCTCAGCCAGTCGAAGTTGAGGTTATAGGCCAAGCCTCAGAGATCCTTGGGATCGAGCGGCTTGCCGAGCCACTTGACCGAGACCTTGTTGAGCGTGCCGTCGGCGAGCAGCTTCGCGACGATCTCGTTGAGAGCCTGCTTGAGGCGCGGTTCGTTCTTGTTCAGCGCGATATGGTCCGGCGAGGTCATCAGCTGGAATTTCTGCTCGGGCTTCAGCGCGGTCTGGCGCGACAGCACCTGGGCGCCGACATCGTTGCCGACGACCATCAATTGGGCCTGGCCGGAGATGAAGGCCTGGATGACCGAGTTGTAGCTGTCGAAGCGCTTGATGTCGGCGGAAGGCGGCGCGGCCTCCGTCAGCGACGTGTCCTCCAGCGTGCCGCGGCTCACCGCGATCGACTTGCCGGCGAGATCCGCTTTGCCTTCGACCTTCACGGCCTGCGGGCCGATGACGGCGATGTAATAGGGTGCGTAGGCGGCGGTGAAATCGAGCACCTTTTCGCGCTCGGCGCTGTGGCCGACGCTGAGCAGGATGTCGACCCGGCGCTCGGTCAGGAAGGGGATGCGGTTCTGGCCGGTGACGCCGACGAGATTGAGCTTCACCTTCAGCGTGCTGGCGATGATCTCGGCGATGTCGATGTCGTAGCCCTTCAGGCTCATATCGGCGCTGGCCGACGAGAAGGGCGGGAAGTCGGAGAAGACGCCGACCTTGAGGGTGCCGGATTTGGTGATGTCGTCGAGCGCGTCGGCGCGGACCGGCGCCATCGCGAGGCCAAAGCCGGTCAGCAGGCTCAGCGCCAGCAGCGATGTCTTGATCATGGTGTGCGTGGTCACGTGGTTCATCCTTCCCTGGAAATGTTAGATCGAGGCGTTGGGTGCGGCTTGATTGCTTCCCGCCGGATTACTCGCCGGCATGGTGATGCAGGCAGCGACGGGAAAGCCGATCCGCACCGCTTTGCCGGGATCGAGGCCGTCGCCGACGCGGTTGGCCTGCATGACGAGCAGCTGTTGCCCGCCGGGCATCTCGACCAGGATCTGGCGTGTCGCGCCGAGCAGGGCGACATTGAGGATCCGGCCCTTGGCGCTGTTGGCCATGCCGTCGGGATCGGCCGCATCGGCGGCGGAGAGCACGATGTTCTCGGGCCGGACGCAGATATCGATCGTGTCCGATGCGCAGTCGGGCACCATCAGGGACAGGCCCGAGCGGCTCGTAGCCCGGGCGAAGCCGGTTTCGCGGCGCGTGACCTGGGCTTCGATCCAGTTGGTGCGCCCCATGAAGTCCGCAGCGAAACGCGAATCCGGGCGACCATAGACATCCGACGGCGTGCCGACCTGGACGATACGGCCCGATTGCATCAGGAAGACGCGTTCTCCGAGGCTCATGGCCTCTTCCTGGTCGTGCGTGACCACCATCGCGGTCGAGTTCACCGCCGCCAGAACCTGCTTGAGTTCGGCGCGCAGGTCCTGACGCAGCTTGGCATCGAGCGCCGAGAGCGGCTCGTCGAGCAAGATCAGGCTGGGGCGTGTCGCCAAAGCGCGGGCCAGCGCGACGCGCTGCTGCTGACCGCCGCTGAGCTGATGCGGACGGCGGGCACCGAAGCCCTGCAACCGCACCAGCGCCAGCATCGCCTCGACGCGATCGGGAATCTCGCGCTTGTCGGCGCCGCGATGCCGCAGCCCATAGGCGATGTTCTCCGCCACGGTCATATGCGGGAACAGGGCGTAATGCTGGAACAACAGCCCGACATTGCGTTCATAGGGCTTGAGCGCGGTGACGTCGCGGCCGCCGATGCTGACCGTGCCGGCATCGGGTCGCTCAAAACCCGCGATCACACGCAGAATGGTTGTCTTGCCGCAGCCGCTGGGCCCCAGCAGCGCGACGGTCTCGCCGGCGGCGATCGAGAAGGAGACGTCATCGACGGCTGTGACCCCGCCGAAGCGGCGGCTGATTCCGTGAAACTCGACCGCGTTGTTCAACGTCTTGACCCCTATGAACGAAACAGCCCCTGGCCCAACAGACGGTCGAAACCGACGAAGCGCTCGAGCACGAAGATGAGGAGGGCGCTGACCGCCATCAGCAGCACGGCGGCGGCGGCGATGGTGAGATCGAAGGAGGCGCGCATGTTGCTGACGAGCGCGACCGGCAAGGTGTAGGTCGAGGGGTCGGTCAGGAACATGCTGACCGCGACATCATCCAGCGACACGGCGAAGGCGAAGACGGCGCCCGTGACCATGCCGCTGCGGATCAGCGGCAGGGTGATGTTCCAGAAGGCCTGGCTTTCGGTCGCGCCCAGCACCAGGGCCGCCTCGGTCAGGCGCCGGTCACGCCCGGTGAGGCTGGCGAGCACGGTGCGCACGACATAGGGCAAGGTGATCACGACATGGCCGCAGAGCAGCCGGGTGAAGCCATCGGCGATGCCGATCCGCGACAGGAACAACAGCAGCGCAAAGCCGATCACCACGGCCGGCACGATGAGCGGCGAGAGGAAGGCGGCCATCAGCAGGCCGCGGCCGCGGAAACTGCCGCGATCGAGCGCGACCGCGGCAGCTGTTCCCACCAGCACATCGATCACGGTCGTCAGGACGGCGATCTTCAGGCTGGTCGCCAGGCCGGTCGCGACATAGTCCAGCGAGACCAGCTTCTCGAACCAGCGCAGGGACAGGGCCGGTGGCGGCAGCGGCCCGAGAAAGCTGCGCGCATCGAAGGCAAGCAGGCAGGTGACCAGAAGCGGCGTCACCAGGAAGGCGAGCACCAGCGCCAGCATCGCGACCATGGCGCCACTGAGGAACTGGTCGCCGCGACGTTTTGCGGTGCCGTTCATGAGCCTGCGCCCTTGCGTGGCTGCACTAGCGAAACCAGCGACAGCGCGAGCAGCGAGATGACCAGCATCACGATTGAGACGGCGGCTCCGCTGGGGTAGTTCGCGACGTCGCTGAAGCGCGTGTAGATCGTGTTCGACAGGAACAGCACCCGTCCCTTGCCGAGCACCATCGGAATGACGAAGGCGCTGATCGCGAAGGTCATGGCGATCAGAAAGGCCGAAACCAGTCCCGGCAAAGCGAGCGGCACGGTGATGCCGAGATGCGCCTTCCAGGCGGGAGCGCCGAGCGATTGCGCGGCGTCGCAAAGCCGGGGATCGATGTTCTGGATCGTTCCCAGCAGGGTCAGGGTGCAGATCGGCACGATTGCATGCAGCAGGCCCGCGCCCACCAGCGTCTCGATATACCAGCGGCTCGTCGGCGAGATCCCCAGCGCCAGGAGCAGCGGACGGGCGATCCCGACCGAACCGAAGGCGAGTTCCAGCGCATAGGTGCGCACCAGCATGCTGAGCAGCACCAGCATCACCAGAAGACCGATACAGGCGGCACGCTGGCGCGGCGAGAACCGCCGCACGATGCAATAGGCCAGCGGAAAGGCCGCCAGCAGCCCGGTCAGCGCCGCCGCCGCGCTCAGCTTGAAGGTCTCATACAGCACGCCGGCGAAGGAGGGCGTCGCGAGTTCGCGATAATTCTCCAGGGTCAGCGGCGCATCAGTGGCCGAGCCGACCCGGCCCGGCACATATTGCTTGAGGCTTTCCAGCGCGAGCCCGAGCAATGGCAGGGCGAAGATGACGAAGAGGAGCAGCAGCCCCGGAGCGAGCAACAGCAGCGTCGTGCGCCCCAGTGCCGGGATCGCGATCGCCGGCTTCCGCAGTGGAATGGCGGTCACGGCGCTCATAGCAGCGGCGCGATGTCGGTTTCCCAGCGCTTGGCCCAGGCGTCCTGCTGACCCAGCACCACCTTGTAGTCCGGCACGTGCACGAAGCTCTCGAATTCCTTCGGCGTGAAGGAGAGATGGGCCAGTTCCGGCGGTGTCGCGGCCTTGCCGTTCAAGGGCGCCTCGCCGGCGACCTTCGCATAGAGCGCGCTCATCTCGGGGCTGATGGCGAAGTTGATGAAATCGCAGGTCGCCTTGCGGTTTGGCCGGTTCTTCATGACGGCAAAGCCGCTCTGGTAGAGGAAGGTCGCCATGCCGGCCTGCTTGGTCAGGCGGGTGATCTTGAAGTTCTTGGCGACGGCAGCCCAGCTCGGCTCGGCGAAGAAGCCGACGGAGGTCTCGCCGGAGGTGAAGGAGTTGGTGAAATCGACATCGGTCACGGCGATGCGGCCGATATTGCCGGATTTCGCCAAGTCTTTCATCAGCTTCCAGCCTGGCTCCATATTGGATTCATTGCCGCCACCCTGCAAAGCGAGCGCGACGATCTGCAGCATCATGCTCTGGGTCGGGCCGGGCCAGCAGATCGCGCCCTTGAGGCGCTTGTCGAAGAGATCGTCGACCTTGCTGATGGCGAAGGGGGCGGTGTCGGTCCGATAGCCGAAATACATGCCGCCGACGGCGCGCGGCACCGCTTTCACATTGCCCTTGGCATCCCGCATCATGATCTTCTCGGGAATGTCGGCGAGATTGGGGACATCGGCTACCGTGATGGTCTCGACCCAATCCTCCGCGATCATGCTGTTGAAGGAACCTTCCCAGCCGGCGATGTAGTCATAATCGACCTTGGGCCAGGCCGCCTTGATCTTGGGCAGGATGGCGCCGGCGCCGCCCTGATGCAGCACCCAGTTGAACTGGGCCGCATTCTGCTTGGCGGCGATCTGCTTCATCGCCTCGACGACATCACCACCCCATTCGGCGGCGGTGAGGCCGGTCGCTGCCCGAGCGCTGCCCAGGAATGGTCCGGCGAGCCCGACCGTGCCGGTCGCGCCGATCAGGGAGAGAAGGTTTCGGCGTGTCATCGTCATGGTGTCAGGTCCTTCGCGCCACGGGTCGAGGGGCCACAGGCTGTGCCTGTCGCCAGCGGCGATCAGGCTCCCGAGCCGTCCAGAGCCATGATTGCACCCGTTGGGAGGGCGCGGCGGTAGGGCGAAAATGCTTGCCCGGCTATAAGCGGGCGTGAATGCCGGCGCCGGCTCAGGGCCGGCTCAGGTCGCTCTGTCGGGAGATGAAGTCCGCGAGAAAGCTCGCCTCGGTCGGCGCGCCGGTCCGCGAATAGAGCCCGATGCTGATCTCGACCGGCTCGGGCAGCCCGGCGACATGGTCGAGGATCCGGCAATCCTCAGGGATAGTCGCCGCGATCATCGGACCGATGCCGATGCCGACGCGCACCGCGGTCGCCATGGCAACCAGCGTCGACGCCTCGCAGACGATGTTCCACTGCATGTCATGCCCCGCCAGCGCCTTCAGCGCCAGCGTGCGCCAGGGGCAGGATTCCTCGAACATGATGATCGGCAGCGGGACTTGCGTCGAGATCACCATGTCCGAGCGCACCACCCAGAACAGCCGCTCGGACCAGACCAGGGTCGGCTTCCGGTTGAGCCGGGTCGTGTCGCAGACGGCGATGTCGAGCTTGTCGTTCTCGAACATTGCGGCCAGGCGCTTGTTGGGCTCGACGATGATGTCGATATCGACTTTCGGATTCTGGTCGCGGAAGGCCTTCAGGATATCGATCAATCGGGTCGCGGCGAAATCCTCGACGACGCCGAGGCGGACCCGGCCCTCGATCGTCTTGCCGTTGAGGCGCTTGCCGATCTCGCTGTTGAGCCGCAGGATTTCGCGGGCATAGGGGACGAGCAGCACGCCATTGGTCGTGAGCTCCAGCCCTTTGGACGAGCGCTCGAACAATTCGCCACCGAGCAGATCCTCGAGCTTGCGGATCTGCATGCTGACGGCAGCCTGGGTGCGATTGAGCGACAACGCGGCGCCATTGACCGTTCCGACCTCGGCGACGGTCAGGAAGGCGCGCAGCAGATAAGGGTCGAGCTCGAGCATTCAGCTCTCGTTATAGCGCTAGAGCGTTTCCGAGCGAAATGGACACCGGTTCGCGCGAAAACGCGTTCAAACAATGAGCTGGAGCGGTTGAACGATCCAATGGGATCGGGGACGGCTCCAGAGGCGACTTGACGCAGCCATCGCTGCAAATCTGCTGCCAACCGGTCCAATCGCCCCATGTTCTGGCTTCGCTGCGGCCGGCACAGGAGCCCTATTCAGTTTCGTTTATAGGGCAGCGTGCTTTTTCGCCCTACCGAGCGCCCCGGCCCGGTGCCAGCCTGCAGTGCTCCCCACCCTTCGCTTGCAGGTTGCCATGCCCTTCGACGATGCCGCCCTCGACCGTCTGCGCCAGCGCTACGCCTCGGCTGGAGGCGGCGAGATGCATGATCCGCACTTCAAGGCGGTCGCCGACATGATCTTCCAGGGCTCGGACCGGCGCAAATGGCCGTTCGCCGACCCGGCGACCTTCCTCGACGCGCCCTTCGTGCCGGACGGTCTCTCGCCGGACAAGCTCGCGGGGCTCGATGTCGCCCTGATCGGCGTGCCGATGGATCTGGGCGTCACCAACCGCGCCGGTGCGCGATTGGGACCGCGCGCCGTGCGCGCCGTCGAGCGGATCGGACCTTACGAGCACGTCCTGCGCGTCGCGCCGCTGGGCCGGCTGCGTGTCGCCGATGTCGGCGATGTCGCGCTGAGCAGCCGCTACAGCCTGGCCGATTGCCATGCCGATATCGAGGCCTGCTACCGCATGATCGCCGGGACGACGACGATACCGCTCTCGGTCGGCGGCGATCATTCGATCACCGGCTCGATCCTGAAGGGGCTGGGTGCCAAACGTCCGGTCGGCATGATCCATATCGACGCGCATTGCGACACGGCCGGCCCCTATGAAGGTTCGAAATTCCATCACGGCGGCCCGTTCCGGGAGGCGGTCCTGGCCGGGGTGCTCGACCCCACCCGGACGATCCAGATCGGGATTCGCGGCGGCGGCGAATATCTCTGGGAGTTCTCGTTCGATTCCGGAATGACCGTGATCCACGCCGAGGAGGTCGGCGCTCTGGGGCTTCCCGCCGTGATCGAGAAGGCGAAGGCCGTCGTCGGCTCCGGACCTGTCTATGTCTCCTTCGACGTCGACAGCCTCGACCCGGGCTTCGCGCCGGGCACCGGCACGCCCGAGGTCGGAGGCCTGTTGCCGCGCGAAGTGCTGGAGATCCTGCGTGGCGTCGCAGGCGTCGACATCATCGGTGGCGACGTCGTCGAGGTCGCTCCGCAATACGACCCGACCACGAATACGGCGCAGGTGGCGGCACAGGTCCTGTTCCAGCTGCTCTGCCTCGTGGCCTGCAAGGGTGCCCCTGCAAGAGCCAGATAGCCGCTTGCGCCAATCTGGACTGATCGGGTGGATCGAGACGGAGGCTCGCGCCGGAGCCGCCGCACCCGGGACTGTCGCAATCAGGGCGCCTTCGCGTATCGGGCGAAGCCGATCTTGATGGCGACCAGCACGGGGGCTGCGACCACGAACAGCAGGGCGACTGCGTTGAACGCAGTGTCGAAGGCAATCACGGTGGACTGACCTGTCACGGCACGGCCTAGAAGGCTCGTCGCTGCCCGGCCGGCCGCCGCCACATCCATACCCTTCGCCGTCAACATCGCTGCCATGGCCGTCAATCGCTCGATGACGGCAGGCTTCCCTGCGGCAACATTGGCGCCGAGCACCGCGACATTGGCGACGGTGTGGTGGTCGATCAGCGTCTGCAGAGCCGCGACGCCCATGAGGCCGCCGAGCTGGCGGCCGGTATTGAAAAGCCCGATTCCGCCAGCAAGCTTCCGGTCGTCGAGATTGCTGAATGCGATCAGCGTGATCGACAGAAACAGGAGGCCGAGGCCCAGGCCGCGCAACAGCACCCCCGCCATCATATCGTCGGCTCCGCTCTCGTTGGTCGAACCGGACAGCAGCCACATCGCGGCCATCAGGGTCAGGATGCCGAAGGGCACCGTGGCGAAGGGTGGCAAGCGGCGGAACTGCACGAGCAGGGCAACAAGGAGGAGCGCACCGACAAAAGGCACGCCGCTCGGCAGCAGGAGGTGCCCCGCCTCCGTCGGCGTGAACGCGAGAACCGACACCGCGAACGACGGAATCAGGAACGCGCTGCCCGATAGGGCGGCGCCGGCGACGAAGCTGACGATGAAGGCGAAGGAAAAATCATTTGGGCCGAACACGGTGAAGTCGAGCAGGCCCTGGCCCCTGGCCATCGCCTGCTGGCCGAGAAAAACCAGCAGAGCGGTCGCGCCGATCCCTGTCAGCCACAGAATGCGCGGCTCCTCGAACCAGTCCCAGCGGCTGCCCTGCGTGAAAACGTAGCTGAGGCAGAAAAACGCGACTGAGATCAGCGAGAAGCCGACCCAGTCGAATGGGCGGGGCGCGCCCTTGGCGGGCATCGGACCCTCCGCCATCAGCAGAAGCCCTGCAGCCGTGAGGGCCAGCGGCGCGATGCCGAAGAAGATCCAGGTCCAGGATTGCGCGTCGAGCAGCCAGCCCTGAAGCGCCGGAGCGAGTGTCCCGGGCGCGACGACGGCTCCCATCGCGAACAGCGCCTGGAGCAGAGGCTGGTGCGAGCGCGGAAAGCGCAGGAAAATGATCGCCTGGCCTGCAACGAGCAGGGCGCCGCCGGAGAAACCCTGGACGATCCGAAGCGCGATCAGCAGGTCGAGCCGGGCCGTCATCGCGGCGATCCCGGATGCCAGGCCCATGGCCAGGGTCGAGGCGACGAGCACGCTGCGCGGATCGAGGCGGCTCATCAGCCAGGGCGTGGTCATGAAGCCGATGAGCTTGAGCGCGGTGTATCCGACGTCGAGCCAGGCGAACTCGTCGGGCGTCGCGGAGGTGTCGCCGAGGATGTCGCCACGCCCGAGCGACAGGACGGTGCCGGCGATCGCCTCGGTCAAGGCGGCGAGCACGATGCCGGCGAGGAGAAGGGGGCCGGCCGCAGTGCTGCTGCGGCCCGGCACGGCGGTGGTGGCCATGGTCATGAGCTGCCTCCCGGAGCGATCTCGACACGCGCGGACAGGCCGGGCACGAGGCGGCCGGGCAAGGGATTGCCGACGAACCGGATCTTCACCGGAACGCGCTGGACGACGCGGACGAAATTCCCTGTCGCATTATCGGCCGGAAGCAGGCTGAAGGCGGAGCCGCTGCCGGGCGCGAAGCTGTCGACCACGCCCCGGAGCGCCTCGCTCGGATAGCCGTCGACGGTAATGCGGACGTGCTGGCCGGGCCGGATCTGCTCAAGCTGGGTTTCCTTGAAATTCGCCACGACCCAGACGTCGTCGATGGGAACGATGTCGAGCAGCGAGCTCCCCGGCGCGACCAGCCGGCCGATCCGAACCTGGCGGTTGCCGATGATGCCTCCGACGGGGGCGCGCACGACGGTGCTGTCGAGATCGATCTGGGACAGATCGCGCGCTGCCTGCGCCTGCGCCACGGCGGCAATGGCAGCTTCGCGCTGCGTGGTCAGGACTGCGATGCGCTGCTGTTGCGCCTCGATCGTCGCCGAGACCGCCGACAGGTTCGCCTCGGCCCGCGAGCGCGCGGCGTCGCTTTCGTCGAGCAGGGCCTGGCTCACCGCATTGCTGCGAATGAGCTCGCGACGCCGGCCCTGCGCCCGCGTCGCGAGGGTCAACTCGGCGATCGCGGCCTGCTTCTGGGCTTCGGCCTGCCTGACCAAAGCGTGCTGGAGCTTGGTTTCGGCGTCGACATTGGTGACGCGCGCCTGCGCGGCCTCGACGTTGGCGACAGCCTGCGCGAGCTTCGCGCGATAGTCGGAATCGTCGATCCGGAACAGGATGTCTCCGGCCCGGACGGCCTGATTGTCCTCGATCTCGACCGCCGTGACGTAACCGGCGATCTTCGGCGCAAGCGAGGTCACGTCGCCGCGGAGATAGGCATTGTCGGTCGCCTCGCCACCGGAACGGGCTTTGGCCCATCCCGCGGCCGCTGCCGCCACGGCGCCGAGGCACAGCAGCAGCCCGATCAGCTTTCTCTTGCCTGGCCGCGCTGCCGGGGCGGCGTTCCCCGAGCCTTCGCCTTCGATGATGCTCTTCTCTTCCAGGGGGTCCATGGTCCTGTTCCCGTTGAATGCCGATGGCTGCGATCAGCGCCCGGCGACGGAGAGCCCGTCGCCGGGCGAGCTCTCCTTGCTGGTCAGCTTCTGGCCTGCTGCGCCTTCGACTGGGCGAGCCAGTCCTCGAAGCGGATCACGCCCATGCGCGGATTCGCGCCCGGCGTGAGCGAGCGATCGGAGAGGACGGCGCCGTAATAGCGCGCGTGGATATCCGGAACGACCTTGCGCGGATCCTGCGTCGCTCGCAGGAAGCGCCGGACCAGCTCGTCAAGCGGCATGGCTTCGGGACCGGCGACCTCGACCGTGCCATTGACTGGCGGGGCGAGCGCGACATCGACGAGCGCCGCCGCGACGTCGCTCGACGCCATCGGCTGGATCAGGGCCGGAGACAGGCGAAGCTCCTCGCCGACGGTGGCCGACTGGGCGATGGCGCCGACGAACTCGAAGAACTGCGTGGCACGCAGGATGGTGTAGGGGATGCCCGACGCCTTGATCAGGTTCTCCTGGGCGACCTTCGCCCGGAAATAGCCGTTGTCGGGAAGCCGTTCGCTGCCGACGATCGAGAGGGCGACATGGTGGCGTACGCCGGCAGCCGCTTCCGCGGCGAGCAGGTTGCGGCCCGAGGTCTCGAAGAAGTCGAGGACGGCCTTGTCTTCCCAGACCGGCGCGTTCGCCACGTCGACGACGACGTCGGCGCCATCGAGCGCTTCTGCCAGACCCTCGCGGGTGATGGTGTTCACGCCAGTGCTTGGCGCAGCCGCGAACACCTGATGGCCGCGCGCACCGAGAGTCTGCACGAGCTTCGATCCAATGAGGCCGGTGCCACCGATGACGACGATCTTCATGGGCTTTCTCCGTTTCTCTCGACCGCAACCATTGCCGTCGACATGATCTGAGAGTGCCCGGCCGCTTGCGGGAAGTCCTTGCGGCGGGCTTGAATTGCCCTCCAAGGAAGCTTGCTTTCTTGTCCAAGACGGCGCCTTGCGGCAGAAGGACGAACCAGGGCGCTGTCAGTCTCGGACTATTCCCGACCAACCGCCTCGGTCAGCGAAACGACGGCATTCGGCAAGGGACGACCGACGTGCAATTCGCGTTTGGAGATTATGTGCTCGATCCCGAGCGCCGGGAGCTGACCCTGCGCGCACAGGTCGTGACCATCGGGCCGCAGGTCTTCGACCTGCTGCTGCATCTGATTGGGAACCGCGACCGGGTCGTCAGCAAGGACGAGCTGCTGCAGGCGGTGTGGGGCGGCCGGATCGTCTCCGAATCCACGATCACCAGTCACATCAACGCCGTCAGGAAGGCCATCGGCGACAATGGCGACGAGCAGCGCCTGGTCCGGACGATCGCCCGCAAGGGTTTCCGCTTCGTCGGCGAAGTCGAGCAGGCCGGGGACGCGCGACAGCCGATCGGATCAGGCGTCCTCGAACGGGCCGCGAGCCAGTCGACGGAACTGCGCTCAGTGCCGCTCTCGGCGGACAAGCCCTCCATCACCGTCCTGCCGTTCCAGAACCTGAGCGGCGATCCCGAACAGGAGTATTTCGCCGACGGCGTGGTGGAGGATATCATCGCCGCCCTGTCCCGCATCCGCTGGCTGTTCGTCATCGCGCGCAATTCAAGCTTCGCCTTCAAGGGCCAGGCCGTGGATGTGAAGGAGATCGGCCGGGAGCTCGGCGTGCGCTACGTCCTGGAAGGCAGCGTCCGCAAATCCGGGAACAAGGTGCGCATCACCGGGCAGCTCATCGATGCCACCACCGGGACGCATCTCTGGGCGGAGCGTTTCGAGGGCTTGCTCGATGACATTTTCGAATTGCAGGACCGGATCGCCGAAAGCGTCGTCGGCGCGATCGCACCGCAGCTTGAACGAGCGGAAATCGAACGCGCCAAGCGCAAGCCGACGGAGAGCCTCGACGCCTACGATTATTACCTGCGTGGCACGGCGAAGCTGCATTCCGGCACCAGCGACGCCATCGAGGCGGCGCTGCCGCTCTTCTACAAGGCCATCGAGCTCGATCCGGACTTCGCCTCGGCCTATGGCATGGCGGCCTGGTGCTATGTGTGGCGCAAGGTGAATGGCTGGATGGTCGATCATCCCCGGGAAATCACTGAGGGCATACGGCTGGCGCGGCTGGCGGTCGAGCTCGGCCGGGACGATGCGGTCGCCCTGACGCGGGCCGGACATGCGCTCGGCCATTTCACTGGTGATCTCGATGGCGGTATCGCGCTCATCGACAGGGCGGTGCTCCTCAATCCGAACCTCGCCCCCGCCTGGTTCCTCGGCGGCTTCCTGCGCGCCCTCAACGGCGAACCGGCTTCAGCTCTCGAGCATTTCGCGCACGCCGCCCGCCTGAGCCCGCTGGATCCCGAAATGTTCAGGGTGCAGCTTGGAATGGCGCTGGCGCATTTCTTCGCGGGACACTTCGATTCCGCCGTGGCCTGGGCCGAGAAAGCCGCCGGGAATCTCCCCAGCCTCCTCGTCGCCGCCGCATTGATGGCAGCCAGTCACGCGCTCGCCGGGCGCCCCGACGAAGCGAGGCGGGCCATGGAACGCCTGCATGCGCTCGATCCATCCATGCGCATCGCCAAACTCAGGGACTGGCTTCCGATCCATCGCCCGGACGACCTGGCGCGCTTCGCGGACGGATTGCGGCTCGCTGGACTGCTCGAGTGACGCAGACCATTGCCGTGTTCATCTGAATGCAGCTCCTTATTTTATCGCCTTGTCTTCACGCGAACCGGTACCCGCTTCGCTCGAAAATGCTCCAGGCGTTCCAGCGGCCGTGGCCGGAAGCAGGCCGGGCACTGCCGCGATCACCTCGGCCCATTGCGCATAGCCTGCTGCATTCAGATGGATGCCGTCAGCGTCATAGAAGCGCCCGATCGGCCGCCCATGCCGTCCGAGCAGACAGCTCGACACGTCGATGAAGACGCCATCGCTGCCCTTCGCGCAGCTCTCGGCTCGCATCGCATTGAACGCCCTGAATTCGTCGGCATAGATCCAGCGGGCGGGGCTGTGCTTGATCGAGAGATGGTAGATTGGAACAGCCCCGAAAACCTCGCGAATGCGCCGTGTCAGCCTTTGGGCTCCCGCGAAGGCGGAGTTTGCATCGAGGCCGTCATTGGCGATGTCGTTCTCGCCGAAATAAAGGACGATGCTCGCGGGCTCGACGAGGCCGAGCAAGCTGTCGAAATAGCGCAGGCCACTTTCGACCGTGCCGCCGCCGAAGCCGAGATTGGCCAGATCGAGACAATCGAGGTCCTCGGCCATGCGGTGCCAATAACGAAACGAAGAGGAACCGAAGAAGACCGCGGGCCTGCTCGCAAAGCGCCGGCGCAGCACCTGCCCGCGTATCGCGAAGACGTCGTCGTCATAGCGGCTGGTCGTCCATTCCCCCTCGGAAGCCGGCAGCGCTGTCTGGAAGATCTCGGATTGTCCGTTCACGGATGAGCCTCGCGGGCAAGGATGTCAGGCGAAAGGCGTGGTCCAGCGGTGAGCAGGATCACCATGAGGCCGCGGAGGGCTTGTGGTGACAGCACCGCCTTCGTCATGACGCCCTCCGCGCGGAGAGGCGGGGGTCGATGCGCTCGCGCAGCACATCGCCGAGCAGGTTGACCGCCAGCACGAGCAGCGACAGGAAAAGCCCGGGAAAGGCAATGATCCAGGGCGCGACACGGAAGAACTGGCGCCCACCGGCCATGACATTGCCCCAGCTCGGAAGATCCGGCGAAATGCCGACGCCGAGAAAGCTGAGAACCGCCTCGGCGAGAATGGCCGAGGCGCAGATGAAGGTCGCCTGCACCACCAGCGCTTCCGTCGCATTGGGCAGGATGTGCCGGAACAGGACCCTCGGCGTGCTGGAACCGATCGAGACCGCCGCGTCGACATAGGGCATCTCGCGCAGGCTGAGCACGACGCTGCGCATCAGCCGGGCGGTGCGGGGAATCTCGGGCACGCTGATCGCGATCATCACGGTGACGAGACCGCTGCCGAGCAGGGAGGCGAGCGCGATGGCCAGCAGCACGCCGGGGATCGCCATGAAGCCGTCCATGATGCGCATGATCACGGTATCGACCGTGCGGACATAACCCGCCAGCAATCCGATCGCGCCGCCTGCGGCAAGCGTCAGAGCGGAGACACCGAGCCCGACGAGGAGCGAGGTGCGCGCGCCGGACAAGGTGCGCACGAAAATGTCGCGACCGAGATTATCCGTGCCGAACCAGTGAATGGCGCCTGGCGGCTGCAGCGCCTCGGCCATGTTGAGATCGCTGCTGTAACCGAGGATGGGCGGCGCCAGGAGCGCGCAAGCCAGCACGATCCCGACCACGGCGAGGTTGAAGCCGAGCGCAAGCGTCGATGCGCTCAAGGGGCGGCGCCGGGCGACCATCGTCGTCGCGCTCATCACCGTTCTCCCTGCCGGATGCGCGGATCGAACAGCGCATAGCTGAGATCGACCAGGACGTTGACGAGGACGAGGACGAAAGCGAACGCCAGCATCACGCCCTGCACGACCGGATAGTCGCGCGCGAGAATGGCATCGACCGTCAGGCGCCCGATGCCAGGAATGTTGAAGACGGACTCGGTCACGACCACGCCGCCGAGAAGGGCCGCGAAGGAGGTGCCGACCACCGTCACCACGGGGACGCCGATATTCTTCAGGGCGTGCACGGTGAGGATACGCCCGTCGGGCACGCCCTTGGCCCGTGCCGTGCGGATATAGTCCTCCGACAGGACATTGAGCATCGTCGCCCGGGTGATGCGGGCGACCAGCGCCGCAAACAGGAAGGTCAGCGCTACCGTGGGCAGCGTCAGGCTGCGCAGGGTGTTCCATGCGCCGCTCGCCAGGGGCCGGTAACCCTGCACCGGCAGCCAGCCGAGCTCGATCGCGAAGAGCTGGATCAAGGCATAGCCGACGACGAAGACCGGAACCGAGAAGCCCGCGACCGACAGACCCATGACGAGATAATCAGTCGCCCGGCCAAGCCGTCGCGCCGCGAAGACGCCGGCGGGAACCGCGACCAGGACCGAGAGCAGGCTCGTCGTCAGAGCCAGCATCAATGTCGGCTCCGCCCGCTGCAGGATCATCGTCGAAATCTGCCGTCCCGAATAGACGGAGACGCCGAGGTCGAACTGCGCGAGCTGGCGCAGGTAGATCAGGAACTGGATCGGCAAGGGCTGGTCGAGATGCAGGCGCTGGCGGATCTGCATGATCTGCTCGGGGCTGGCATTGTCGCCCGCCATCGCCGCCGCCGGATCGCCGGGCCCGATATGCAGGAGCAGGAAGACGATCGCCAGCACCGTCAGCATGACGGGCACCGTCGCCAGAAGCCGCGAGAAGAGGTAACGGGCCATGAAAGGGTCCTGCGCGCGGCTCAGTCGGATTTGCGCGCGTTCCAATAGGTCAGCGTCGCTCCCGGAACGAAGCCGGAGACGGTTTTGCGCCATGCCGA
This sequence comes from Allobosea sp. LjRoot9, assembly GCF_964252745.1. Classification (NCBI taxonomy): domain Bacteria; kingdom Pseudomonadati; phylum Pseudomonadota; class Alphaproteobacteria; order Hyphomicrobiales; family Alloboseaceae; genus Allobosea; species Allobosea sp. LjRoot9. The sequence continues at coordinate 1,187,770 of NZ_CAXUPC020000002.1, forward strand.
GAGATCGTTGTACTGGCCGAGCGGGATATAGGTGACGATCTCGTTTGCCCTGGCCTGCATCTCGACCGCGGCGGTCTTGCGCGCGGCATCGTCGCCCGCCTTCAGGAAGGCCTGCCAGAGATCCTGCAGCGGCTTGTCGCAAGGCCAGCCGATGAACGCCTTCTCGCAGGCGCCGGTGACATAGGGGTTCGTCAGCGGGTCCATCAGGGCATCACCGGCGAAGCCCGTGATGAACACGTTCCAGCCGCCCTGCTTCGGGGAGGCCTTGCTGGCGCGGCGGGTGAACATCGTCGCCGTGTCCATCTGCACGTCCTCGACCACGAAACCGGCCTTGCGCATGGAACTCACCATGACCGTGCCGACATCGCGCTGAGCCTTCAGATCCATGGGATGGAGATAGACGATCGGCGTCCCGTCATAGCCCGCCTCCTTCAGCAGGGCCTTGGCCTTCTCGAAGTCCTGCTTCATGAACCGCTCGCTGCCGATAGCGGTCTCATAAGGGCTGCCGCACATGAACAGCGCGGGACAGAGCTGATAGAGATCTTTGCGGTTGCCGAAGAGGGCCTGCATGGAATCCGACTGGCTGATCGCATATTGCAGCGCCTGCCTGATCTTGATGTTGTCCATCGGCGGCTGCGTGTGGTTGATCACCACCTGGAGGTTCTTGCCGAGGACAGGCGCCTTCTCGACCTTGATCGACTTGTCCTTCTCCAGCACCGGCAGCATCTCAGGGGGCAATTCGGCGACATAGTCGATCTCGCCCGCCAAGAGCGCGTTGACCGCGCTCAGATCGTCGCTGAACTGGATGCGTTCGATGCGGTCGACACCGGCGATCTTGCCGCCGGCCAGCCCGCTCGGCGCTTCGCTGCGCGGCTTGTAGTCCGGGTTCTTCGCGAGGACGAATTTCACGCCGGGAATCCAGTCCTCCGGCATCAGCTTGAAGGGTCCCGAACCGACGAACTCCTTGAGCTCGGTGGTTGCCGGCGTCTTCGCCAACCGCTCCGGCATGATGAACAGCGGATAGGCCGTCATCCGGGCAAAGCCGTCGAGAATCCGCGCGAAGGGTTCCTTCAGCCGCACCTCGAATGTCGCGGGATCGACCGCCTTGATCGCCTCGAGCCGCTTTTCGAGCTCGGCGCCGAGGCTGTCCTTTTTCATCCAGCGCTCGATCGAGGCGATGCAGTCCGCGCTCGTGACGGGCTTGCCGTCGTGGAACTTCAGCCCGTCGCGCAGCTTGAACAGATAGGTCCGGCCATCCTGCGAGCGCGTGTAGCCATCGACCATCTGCGGCTGGACCTGGTAGTTCCCGTCCAGCGAAAACAGCGTGTCGTAGATGAGATAGGCCATGTCCCGGGTCGGATAGGACGAGGTGAAGAGCGCATCGAGCTGCTTGATGTCGCCCGTGTTCTTGATGCGCAGGACCGTTTCGGCCTGCGCGGGGGCGCGTGCCCCTGCTGCGAGCACGAGCGACCCGGCCAGCCCTGCTGCGATGACAGCGGCTCTCAACATGGTTTCCTCCCAGCGTTTCCGTAACGTCGACCCGATCTGCGCCGGGCTTGTCGTTGGCCAGCGAACCTAGCGAAGCGCCATCCCTGCACCTAGTCCCGCGCCTGCGATTCAGATATAAAAAACTGTTATATCCAACCGGTCGAGGCGGGCGTGAAACTGCGGCAGCTCAAGAATTTCCTGCTGATCGCGGAGACCGGCAATCTGCTGCGCGCCGCAGCCCATCTCGGCGTGGCACAGCCCGCGCTCAGCCGGGACCTGAAGCTGCTCGAGGAAGAGCTTTCGACACGCCTCTTTGTCCGCGACGGACGCGGCGTCAGCCTGACCCGGGATGGCGCAACCTTTCGGGCCGCGATCGCCTCGCATGTCGCGGGGCTGGACGCGGCGAAGCAGGCGCTGATCGGGCGCCGGAACGGAACCGCCGGATCGATCCGCCTGGGCTGGACGGGCACGATCAGCATTCCGCTTGCGTCACGGGTCATCTCGGCGTTCACGCAGCGCTTTCCCGGTGTGGAGCTCCATGCGCGCGGCGGGTCCAGCTTGCAGATCGCCGAATGGCTGGCGCGCGACGAGATCGACATCGGGGTTTTCAACTCCGAGCGCGCCGCATCCGGTTCCCTCGTCGAGACCCTGATGAGCGCGCGGCTGTTCCATGTCGCGCGCGCCGGAGGCGAGGCCGCGCCGACGATCAGCTTCGCAGAGGCGACTGCGGCGCCCTTGTTCATGCACAGCCGCGAGAACGCGCTGGGGCGGATCGTCGAAACCTGCGCGCGCGAGCACGATATCGCCCTCAAGATCTATGCGGAGGTCGATGATTTCGTCGCCGTGCGGCCGATGATCGAAGAGGGGCATGGAGCCGCGATCGTGCCGCTGAGCCTTCTGCATGGCGGCGGCCTGGATCGCCTCGCCATCCGGCAGGTGACGGACCCCGATCTGACCCTCTATTTCCACCTCGCAGTGTCCAAGATCAAACGCAGCAACCCGACCGTTCGCGGCCTCGCCGACACGATCCGGAGCGAGCTGCGGCAAGCCATCGCGCAGGGCCATGTCGACGGCGAGTTCCGGCCTGCCTGACCCATGGACGGCAGGCAGGGTCGATCTTCCGCCGGCAAGGCGCGGAATGGCTCGTCTCATTCCGCCCCTGCCGCGACGCATCCCTCCATCACCGTGGCGATTTCGGCAGCAGACAAGGCAGACAGCTCGGCGATGAACACGATCCGCGCGCGCGGCAGACCCGGTGCCGGCGCACCTGCCGGAACCAGGGTCGCCCGACCGCCGGCGAGCTGAAACAGGAACTGCCGGCCCGGTTGCTCCACCGTCTCGAACAGCCCCTTGGCGCGGGCGAGCTTCGGGGCAAGCCGAGCGATCGCCTGTTGCAGGCGCGGCAGCGAGACCGGCTGGTCGGAGGTCCAGCTCAGGCTTTCGAACCGCTCGAAGCTTGGACGGCGGCTGCCGGGAGCGCGCGGTACGGGCGGCCGGTCCGGACTATCAGGGAAAACCAGCTCCAGCGGTACCTGGCCGTGCGGGGCCTCGATCTGGAGCACGCCCGGGCGGATCGCCGCGACGGCATCGGCAATCCGCTGCCGCTGCGCTGCATCGACGAGGTCGACCTTGCTCAGCGCCACCATAGTGGCGGCGCGAAGCTGCGCGCGCAGCAGGGGATCGTCCAGCCCTGCGGGAGACATCGTCGCATCCACCACGCACAGCACCGTCTCGAGCGGCGCCTCCTGGAAGGTCACGGGATCCAGGAGATTGCGGACGATGTCCTCGGGGTCGGCGACGCCGCTCGTTTCGATCAGGATAGCGTCCGGCCTGGGCTTGCGCCGCAGGATCATCGCCAACGTGCGCAGCAGGTCGCCCTCCAGCGAGCAGCAGATGCAGCCATTGGCCAGGCTGACGACCCCGTCGCTGGCCCCGGCGATGAGCTCGGCGTCGATATTGATGGCGCCGAAATCATTGACCACGGCGGCGATGCGCCGCCCCTCGGCATGGGCCAGGATGTGGTTCACCACCGTCGTCTTGCCGGCCCCCAGAAAGCCGGCCACGAGCAGGATCGGGACGGGCATGCCGGTTCAGGCGCCCGAGGCGACGGGCCGGCGCACGGGCTGGCCGGGGCGCGCCGCCACCTCCATGACGCCGTCACTGATCACGGCCTGCCCATTGACCAGAAGATGCTTCACGCCCTCGGCCGGGCGGTTCATTGCCGTGAATTCGGCCCGGTCGGTCAGCGTCTCGAAATCGAAGACGACGATATCGGCATCGGCGCCGCGCCGCAGCCGCCCCTTGTCGCGCATGGCAGGCGTGCTCGCCGCCAGGATCTCCGCCGGGATCAGCGTGCATTTCGCGATGCCGTCCAGCAGCGAAACCGCCTGGCGCTCGCGCACCCAGTGGCGCAGGAAGCGGGTGAAGGTGCCAGCCGAGCGCGGATGCGAGGTCGCGTCCTCGGGCAGAGGCCAGGTATCGCCGGTATAGGTCGTGGCATCCGGCAGGCTCCAGGGCATGGCGTCGGAGGCGATCGCGCCGCCGGGATAGAGCACGGAGAGATCGAGCATGCGGCGGTGCTGTTCGTTGTTCTCGGTGTCGAGGATGTGCCAGAGCACCAGCGTGGAGGGCTCCTCGGCCTGCGCCGCCAGGAGCTCCTGGCGGTCGCGGAAGCGGCGCCCATCGGCGACGCGCTGCACGGAATCATAGCCGGTGCCGTTGCGCGTCTCGAATTCGGGATCGCTGAAGAAGGCGGCCGCCAGCACGGTGGAGCCGGTGCCATAGGGATAGGCCTCGACCGTGATCGGCAGGCCCTGTGCCTGCGCCTTCATCACCAGCTCGGCGCAGCGTTCCACATCGGTTTTGCTGGAGCTGTTGAAATGGCAGATATGCATGTGCGCGCCGGTCGCGCCGGCATAGCCGATCAGGCGGATATAGGCCTCGACGGCACTTTTCGGGTCGATGCGCGACATATAGGCGATGTGGGTGAATGTCGGCACGCCCTGCGCCGCCGCGAGCTGGCAGACCGCCGTCAATTCCTGCACGCCGGCGCCCGGCGCATAGGCATTCAGAATGCCGATGCCGATGCCGCCCTCGTCCAGGCCCTGCGCGATGCGCGCGATGATCCCGGCCTGCTCGCCGTCGCTGGCGATATTGTCCATCCAGCGCGGGTCGCGCATGGCGCGGCCGAACGCCTCCAGCGACGATTCCTCGTTGATGCCGACCATGGCGCCGATCCGGGCGAAGGCCCAGTTGGTGGAGGCGCCATAGTTCAGGATCCGCCCCTGCTCGGCCTGGCGCCGATACCAGGAGGCGACCGGCATCACGCCGGCTTCCAGATCCAGCGTCGTGGTGACGCCGTCGAAGGCCTGCATGCGGTCGGCAGGGATGGACTGGCCATGCGCGTGCAGGTCGATGAAGCCGGGCGCGACGACCAGCCCCGTCGCGTCGATGACCCGTTCGGCCTCGCCGAGCCCGGTTCCAACAGCGGCGATCTTGCCGTCGAGCAGCGCTATCTCGGCCACCGCATCGATCCCGCTTTCAGGATCCACCACCCGGCCGCCCCGGATCACCAAACCGCTCATTTCGCCGCTCCGCATGCCAAAACCCTGCGCCTCGGGCCGGTGTCGCCCTCAGGCGACGCATTCGACCGGCCACGGGCGAACAGGGCCGGCAGTAGAGGCAGATTCTCCGGCGACCGCAATCGGCTGGCGACGCATGACATGGCCGCGGATTTGCTTTCGCAGCGTGACGCAGCAGCGCTCACGCTGACGAGGCTGGCCTCATGGCCAACAGTTCAGCCGCTTTGGGCACATGCCGCAGGAATCAGGAGCACAGATCAGCATGAAACGCCGTCACTTCCTTCTGGGCGCAGGCGCCGCCCTGGCCGGCAGCCGCCTCGCGGCTCCCAGCATCGTCCGAGCGCAGGACGCCAAGGTGCTTCGCTTCGTGCCCCAGGCCGACCTGCCCAATCTCGACGCCGTCGCCGGCACGCAGCTTGTGGTGCGCAATGCGAGCCTCTTGGTCTTCGACATGCTCTACGGCATCGGCGCCGACCTCACCCCGAAGCCGCAGATGTGCGAGGGCCATGAGGTCTCGGCCGACGGCAAGACCTGGACGCTGAAGCTGCGCGACGGCTTGAAGTTCCACGATGGCGAGCCGGTGCTGACCAGGGACGTCATCGCCAGCATCAACCGCTGGATGCCGCGCGACGGCATGGGACAGATGATCCAGTCCCGGCTCGATGCACTGGAGGCGGTCGATGACCGCAGCTTCCGCTTCCGCCTGAAAGCGCCGTTCCCGAAGCTGCTTTACGCGCTTGGCAAGAGCAACACCCCGCTGCTGGTGATCATGCCGGAACGGATCGCCAGGACCGACCCCTTTACCCAGATCAAGGAATATGTCGGCTCCGGCCCGATGGCCTTCAAGCGCGACGAATGGGTCTCGGGTTCACGCGCCGTCTTCCAGCGCTTTGCCGGCTATCAACCGCGGCAGGAGAAGAGCGATTGGCTCGCCGGCGGCAAGATCATGAAGCTCGACCGCGTGGAATGGATGACCATGCCCGACCCCGGCACGGCCGCGAGCGCGCTCCAGAACGGCGAGATCGACTGGTGGGAGAACCCGATCGCAGATCTCGTTCCGCTGCTGGCCAAGAACCGCGCCATCAAGGTCGGCATTGCCGATCCGCTGGGCAATGTCGGCGCCATGCGCATCAACCACCTGCTGCCGCCCTTCAACAACAAGCTCTGCCGCCAGGCACTGCAATGGGCCGTCAGCCAGGCCGACTATATGCAGGCCATCGCCGGCGAGGACACCGCGCTGTGGAAGGAGATGCCGAGCTTCTTCACGCCCGGCACGCCGCTCTATACCGAGGCCGGCGCCGAGCGCCTGAAGGGTCCGCGCCAATACGACAAGGCGAAGGAGCTGCTGAAGCAGGGCGGCTATAACGGCGAGAAGGTGGTGATGCTGGTCGCGGCCGATGTGCCGATCACCAAGGCCCAGGGCGACGTCACCGCCGACATGCTCGGCCGCATCGGCGTCAATGTCGACTACCAGTCGCTGGACTGGGGCACGGTCGGCTCGCGCCGCACCAGCAAGAAAGCGGTCACCGAGGGCGGCTGGAACATCTTCTTCAGCTGGCATTCCGGCGTCGATTGCATCAACCCCGCCCCTTACAAGGGCGTCAGCGCCAGCGGCGACAAGGCCTGGTTCGGCTGGCCGAGTAATGACGAGGTCGAGCGGAACATCGCGGCCTGGTACGATGCGCCCGACCTCGCCGCCGAGAAGACGGCGATCGAGGCGGTCAATCGCGCCGGCATGGACGATGTCACCTTCGTGCCGACCGGCTTCTTCCTCGGCCATTCCGCCTGGCGCAATGCGCTCTCGGGCGTGGCGCAGGCACCGTTTCCGCTGTTCTGGGACGTCAGCAAGAGCTGAGCAGCAAGGGCTGAGCAGAACCTCTTGCCAGATCTCCGTTCCGGAGCCGGGATTTCGTGTCCGCGGTCTCCGGAATGGACGCCTCTGCAACGCGAAGCAGCTGCTTCCGTTCAGGCGACGCTGTCTGCCTCTTGCCGATAGCCGAGCCGCTCGCTGATCTGCCGGCAGGCCTGCTTCAGCATCATGACGAGCTCGTGGCTGCGGGCGTGGTAGCGCATCGTCACCACGCCCAGATTGAGCGCCGCCACGACGCTGCCGTCCCGGCCGTGGATCGGCGCGGCGAGGCCTGTCGAGCCGGTGACATGCTCTTCGTCGCAGACGGAAACGCCCTCCGCGCGTATCCTCACGAAGAGAGCGCGGATCGCCTCGGGATCGGTCACGGTCTTCGGCGTTCGCGCGATCAGGGGAACGCGCGCCAGATAGGCATTGGCGAGGCCGGCCTCCCAATGCGCCAGCAGCAACCTGCCGGTCGCGGTGCAGTAGGAATCGCTCTGGCCATCGAGATCGACATCGAAACGGATGGCCTGGCGGCTCACGCATTTCGCCAGCCGCTTCGATTCACCCCGGGTGGTGCGCACGGCCAGGACGACGGTCTCGCCGGACATGTCGCGCAACCGCTCCATGATCGGATGCGCGGCGGAGAGCAGCCTTGCCTCATGGGCGCGGGTCGCGGAGCGATGGCGGCTGGCGTGAACCAGCACATAGCGTTCGGTGGAATCCTGGATGGCGTAGCCGCGGGACACCAGGGTCTGGGCGAGCGCATGGGCGCTGCTTTTGGGGAAGCCCAGCGCGGCGACGATCTCCTTGAGTTTCACCGGCTCAGCGCAGCCCGCGAGATACTCCAAGAGATCGAGGATCCGGGCCGCCGACTTCACTTCAGTATTCATATATGTGAACCCGATCCTGCTTGTCGAACAAATTAGCCGACGATACGCTCCCCTTCAATCCTGATGAATTCAACACGTTCACGCGGCAACACTTGCAAGCGGCAACACCTGCAAGCGGAGTGAATTCAGCGCATGACGGCAGCGAGCGAAAGATCAGTGGCGATCGTGACCGGTGGCGCGCGCGGCATCGGCCGGGCTTGCGCCAAGGCGCTCGCCGGAGCCGGCTTCGACATCGCGCTCGTCGATCTGCTGCGACCGGAGCTTGACCGAACCGCCGGCGAAATCCGCGGGCTTGGCCGAGAGGTCCTGACCTTCGAGGCGGATGTCTCCTCTTTCGCGGATGCACAGCGCATCGCCACGGAGATCGTCGCGGAATTCGGCCGCATCGACGTGCTGCTGAACAATGCCGGCCGCTCGATGGCCAAGGGCATCCTCGAGATCACGGAAGACGAGTTCGACCGCACCATCGCGATCAATCTGAAGAGCTGCTTCAACTATGTCCGCGCGGTCGCCCCGGCCATGCTGGCGCAGGGCGGCGGCCGCATCGTCTCGATGTCGTCGCTCAACGCGCATTCCGGCGGTGTCACCGCAGCCGTCAGCCGCTTCGCCTATGCCTCGGCGAAGGCCGGCATCATCGGCATGACCAAGGCCCTGGCCAAGGAGCTGGGGCCGACGATCCTCGTCAATGCGATCTGCCCGGGCGTGATCGAGACCGAACTGGGCAATGTGCTGACGCGCGAGCGCGGCGCCGCCATCGCCGCAAATGGCATCGCGCTGCATCGCCTCGGCACCCCGGAGGATGTCGCGCAGCTCGTGCTGTTCCTGGCCGCCTCAAAACCCTGCTTCATCACGGGCCAGGCGATCACCATCGACGGCTTCCAGTATCAATGGTGAGCGCCCGCCAATGACCTTCTCCATCCGAAGCGAGCCCCGGATCTGGCCCGGGGATGTCCGACGCAACACGGCCGATGCTGCTCACGCCGGCACGCCAGGCATCCCTGTGATGCCGAACGGGCGGAGCTGAATCATGGGCTATCGCGTCGGCGTCGATATCGGCGGCACCTTCACCGATTTCTGCGTGTTCGACGAGGACAGCTCTGCGCTCCGCACGCTCAAGGTGCTGTCGCGGCCGGACGCGCCGGGAGCCGAGGTGCTGCAGGGGCTCGACGAGATCGAGCGCCGCTTCGCGATTTCACCCGGCGCCATCTCCTATTTCACCCATGGCTCGACCGTGGGCGTGAACAGCATCATCCAGGGCACCGGCGCGAAACTCTGCCTGTTCGTGACCGAAGGTTTTCGCGACGTGCTGGAACTGGCGCGCCTGAAGATCCCCGACCCTTACGACCTGTTCTCGCGGAGGCCGCCGCCGCTGGTGCCGCGCGACCGCGTGATCGAGCTCGGCGAGCGGATGAACGCGGCCGGCCAGGCCGAACGCGTGCCCAGCGATGCGGCCATCGCTGACGCGCTGCGGCACGCCGAAAAGGCGGGCGCGGAAGGCATCGTTCTCGCCTTCCTGCACAGCTACACCAATCCGGCGCATGAACGGCTGGTCAAGGCCCGCATCGCTGAGCTCAACCCGGCACTGCCGGTGTTCTGCTCGGCCGATGTCTGGCCGATCGTGCGCGAATATGAGCGCACCATCACGGCCTGCATTCACGGCTCGGTGCAGCCGCGCGTGTCGCATTACATCGGCCGGCTCGAGGCGGCGCTCACCGAGCGCGGCGTTGCGCCTGCCCCGATGATCACCAAGTCGAATGGCGGCGTCATGACCGCCGCCGCCGGCAAGGACCGCAGCATCGAGATGCTGCTCTCGGGCACGGCGGCGGGCGTGATCGGCGCCGGCTTCGTGGCGCAGCGCTCCGGTTTCAGCCGGGTGATGAGCCTCGACATCGGCGGCACCAGCGCCGACGTCGCGCTGCTCCGCGACGGCATGCCGGATTTCCGCTCCGGCGAGCTCGTCGGGCGCTATCCGATCTATCTCCCGACCGTCTCGGTCTCGTCGATCGGGGCCGGGGGCGGCTCCGTCGCCAGCGTCGATACGCTCGGCGTGCTGCGCGTCGGGCCGGAAAGCGCCGGATCGACACCCGGCCCGGCCTGCTATGGACGCGGCGGCGAGCGTGCGACGATCACCGACGCATTCGCCGCCATGGGCGTCCTTGGCGCTGGCGGCCTCGGCTATGGCGCCGTCAATGTCGACCGGGAGCGGGCGCTTGCGGTCCTCGCGCCACTGGCGGCGGGGCTTTCACGCGATGTCGCGGCAACCGCCGAGGCGATCGTCGATCTCACTGTCGCCAACATGTATCGCGAGATCAGCCGCCTGTTCTCGCAGGTCGGCGAGGAGCCGAGCGGCTATGCGCTGCTCGCTTTCGGCGGCGCCGGGCCGATGCTGGGTTGCCTCGTCGCCGAGGCGATCGGGATGGAGGCGGTGATCATCCCCGAGACGCCCGGCGTGCTCGCCGCGCTCGGCGGCCTGCTCGCCGATCTGCGCTCCGATTTCGTGCGCGTGGTCTTCCTGGACGCGACAGCCGAGGCGATGGGCGCGCTGGCCAATGCGTTCGAAGGGCTCGCCGCGGAGGCGCGGGACTGGCTCCACGGCAGCCAGGGCCACTCCGGCGAGGCTGCCCTCACCATCTCCGGCGACATGCGCTATCGTGGCCAGTCCTACGAGATCGAAACGCCTCTGGAGGCGGCCTGGATCAGCGCAGGCGACCAGGCTGCGATCGCTGCCGCCTTCCACGCCAAGCATGCCGAGATCTATGGCCATGCCGACGACAAGGCGGCGGTGCAGATCGTCGCGCTGCGCGTCGTCATCGCCGGCCGCACGCCCAAGCCGGCCTTGCCGGCGCGCGAGATGACGAAGACCCATGTCGTCGCCAGCCGAAGGCTGACCGTCACGCATCGCGGTGCGGATATTGCGGCCGGCCTGTTCGAACGTCACGAACTGCCGCCCGGCAGCCGCTTCGATGGGCCGGCCGTCGTGATCCAGGACGACACCACAACATGGGTGCCTCCCGGCTTCACCGGCGAGGTCGACGCCTACGCCAACCTCATCCTGCGACGGAGCGGCATGGGACGGAGCAATACGGGACGGAGCAGCATGACATGAGCACGCTCGACCCGGTCACGCTCCAGATCCTGAAGAGCCATTTCGAGGCCGCGGCCGAGAGCATGGCCTATACGCTGCTGCGCACGGCCCATTCCGCCTTCGTCAAGGAGACCGAGGATTTCACCAGCGGGCTGACCACGCCATGCGGGCAGACCTTCGCCAGCCCGAAGGATCTCGGCGCGACCTGGTTCATCGGGCTCGACTATGCCGGCGCCATCGAAGCGATCGCGGATTACCGCCCCGGCGATATCTGCGTCACCAACGATCCCTATTCCGGCTTCGTCTGCACGCATGCGCCCGACATGCATCTGTGGATGCCGATCTTCGCGGGCGAGCGACTGATCTGTTTCGCCGTCGGCCATATCCACAACACCGATATGGGTGGCGCGGTGCCGGCCTCGCTGTCGCGGGCGCTGACGGAGGTCCATCAGGAGGGCATCCGGATTCCGCCGATGAAGCTCGTCGATGCCGGCCGAATGAACGACGCGGTGCTGCAGATCATGCTGCGCAATGTGCGCATGCCGGATCAGAACTGGGGCGACCTCAAGGCCCAGATCGCCTCGCTCAAGACGGGCGAGCGCAAGATCATGGACGCGGTTGCCCGCTTCGGCGCTGAGACGGTCTGCGACGCGATGTATGGCGTGCTCGACCTGGCCGACCGGCAGGCCCGGCGCCTGTTCGCGGAGATGAAGGACGGCGACTACGTCTTCACCGACTATATCGACGAGGACAGCCCCGGCGGCGTGCCGTGCCGATTGAAGCTCTCAGTACAGGTGCGCGGCGACGAGGCGGTGTTCGATTTCAGCGGCAGCGACCCGCAATTGCAATCGGCGCTCAACATGCCGACCGGCGGGCTGCCGAGGCATATCCTGCCCCTGGTCGGCTACAACTATGTCGTCTACTCGCTCGACACGACGGTGGCGCTCAATGCCGGGCTGCTGCGGCCAGTGCGCTGCATCCTGCCCGAAGGATCGGTGGTCAATCCGGTCTATCCGGCGGCGACCGGCATGCGCAGCCTGACCTGCACCCGGATCCAGGGCATGGTCGTGGGCGCCTTCTCCCAGGCCATGCCGGACCGGCTGCCGGCAGGCCCCGCCGGCGGCGGCGGCATCCTCAATGTGCGCACCACCGACAGCCGAACCGGGCGCCTCGCCATGGCCTCGATCAATCCGATCACGGGCGGCGGCGGCGGCTCGGCGCGCGAGGACGGACAGGACGGCTCCAACTCCTTCCTCAAGAACACGCCGATCGAGATCACCGAAGCCGAGGTGCCGATCAAGGTGCTCGGCTACGGCCTGGTGCCCGATAGCGGCGGCGCCGGGCGCCATCGCGGCGGGCTGGCCGCCCAGATGACGTTCCAGCTGTTCTCGCCGAACTCGGTGGTCACGGCACGCAACCGCGACCGCGTGCGTTTTTCCTGCTGGGGCCTGGAGGGCGGCCAGCCCGGCGCGACCTGCGGCTTCCTGCGCAACCCCGGGACCGCAGGCGAGGAAGCGCTCGGCAACACCGATGTGGTGCGCTGCGCGCCCGGTGACGTGCTGATGATCTCGGCCTCGGGCGCCGGCGGCTGGGGCGATCCGTACACACGCCCCCTCGCCGAGGTGCGCGACGATGTCGCTCAAGGCAAGGTCAGCGAAGCCGGCGCCTTGGCCTATGGCGTGGTGATCGAAACGGGCATCCTCGACCAGGAGAAGACGCTCGCCTTGCGCGCCCGGCCAAACCCGGCGCCGAACGGCCTGACGTTCGATCCGGCGCGCCTCGCCTTCGAGACGATCTGGTCCGATGCCGCCTGGGACCATCTCTCGGAGAGGCTCTTTGCCCTTCCCGTCGAATGGCGCTTCTTCATGAAGCACCAGATCTTCGCGGCCGTGAGCGTCGACGCTGCCGCCGCAAGCGATCCCGTCGCTGCGATCGAGCGCGCCTATGCGAGCCTTCTGGTGTTGTATCCGCAGATGGCGCCCCCGACGATCGGAGCAGCGGCATGAACATCACGTTCGCGGGCCAGAGCGTGCTGATCGCCGGCGCCGCCCGGGGCATCGGGCGCGGCATCGTCGAGAGTTTTGCCACGCGCGGAGCCAACGTCTTCGTCGGCGACCGATTGGCCGACGAGATGGCCGGGCTCGAGGCGCACAAGACCGCGCTCGACCTGCGCGACAAGAGCCAGGTTCAGGCCTGGGTCGCAGAGAGCGAGACGATCGCCGGCCGGCCGGTCGATGTGCTGGTCTATGTCGCGGGCGGCGTGCTCGGCCAGAGCGCCAAGCCGCTCGAAGAGGTCGATGAGGCGGATTGGCGCGCCATTCTGGACGTCAACCTGACCGGGGCCTTTCTCGCCGCGCAGGCGGTCGCGCCCGGCATGAAGTCACGCGGCAAGGGCCGGATCGTGCTCATTGCCAGCGGCGCGGGCCTGCGTACCTCGCTCACCGGCATCCAGGCCTATGCCTCGGCCAAGGCCGGTGAGATCGGGCTTGCGCGCCAGCTCGGCCAGGAGCTCGGCCCCTTCGGCATCACGGTCAATGCGGTGGCGCCGGGCTTCCAGCGCACCAGCCCCGATTACGAGCGCCAGTGGAATTCCTATTCGCCCGAGCGCCAGGCCGGCATGATCGAGAACACGGCGCGCCGGCGGGCGGGGACGCCGCAGGATATCGCGCATGCCGTGATGTTCCTGGCGTCCGACTACGCCGACTTCATCACCGGTCAGGTGCTTTCGGTCACGGGAAGCCCCTGACCCAGCAACAGAGGAGGATGGCATGACCAAGACACGCAGAGATGCTCTGAAGACGGTTCTGGGTTCGGTCGCCCTCTCCTCGGCCGGATGGGCCGGCGCCTCGGCGCAAAGCGGCGGCAAGTTCGTCTATGCGAACAACAGCCCCTACGACAATCTCGACCCCCATACGATCTTCGACACCGCCCGGGCCGCGTCGCGCTTCAACCTCTATGACGGGCTTTACCGCTGGGTCGACAATCCCCCGAAGATGATCCCCTGGCTCGCCGAGAGCCACAGCGTCTCCAGTGACGGCAAGGTCTACACCTTCAAGCTGCGCCAGAACGCCAAGTTCCATGACGGAAAACCCGTCACCGCCAACGATGTGGTCTATTCGATCGAGCGCATCATCGCGCTGAAGAAGGGCGCGGCCAGCCTCTATCTCGATGCGATCAAGCCCGGCTCGACCAAGGCGCTCGACGCCCACACGGTCGAGTTCAATCTCAGCCAGCCTTCCGCGATCTTCCTGACCACGGTGCCCGACATCCTCGTCGTCAACAGCGAGCTGGTGAAGGCCAATGAGAAGAACGGCGACTGGGCCGAAGCCTGGCTGGCCCGCAACGAGGCCGGCAGCGGCTCCTATGCCCTGCGCCGGCATGATCCGGCGGTTGGTTGGACCGGCCGGCGCTTCGTCGAGCATTTCGCCGGCTGGACCGGGCAGCCCTTCGACGATGTCGAGTTCCGCACCGTGCTGGAGACCAATACCCGCGTGCTCGGGCTGATCCGCGGCGATTATCAGGGCGCGGACGGTTACCTGCCCTACGACCAGATCCAGCGCCTCAAGCAATCGCCCAATGTCCAGATCATCGACCAGGAGTCGATGCGCGTCTTCATCCTGGCGCTGAACACCAGCAAGCCCCTGATGAACAACGTCCATTTCAGGCGGGCCCTGGCCTATGCCTTCGACTATGACGGCTTCATCGCCAACATCATGAAGGGCTCGGTCAACCGCAATCCGGGTCCGAACCCCAACAACATCTGGGGCACGCCGCCGGGGCTGAAGGGCTACAGCTACAATCTCGACCTCGCCCGCGAGGAGCTGAAGAAGGTGACCGAGCCCTTGCGGCCGATCACCATCAACGCGCTGGCCGGCTTCAGCGAATCCGAGCAGGCGGCGACCTTGTTCCAGAACACGCTGCGGCAGATCGGCGTCGAGGTCGTGGTCGAGGTCTCGCCCTGGTCGGTCGTCTCAAACCGGATGCGCAACGCCCAGACGCAGGCCGACATCATCCCGCTCTGGAAGAGCACCTATTATGTCGACCCCAACAACTGGGTCGGCGAGCTCTACGGCACGCGCTACCACGGCACGCGGACCTTCTCCTATTACAGCAATCCCGAGATCGACAGGCGGCTCGACCGTGCCCTGGTCTCGAGCGACCAGGAGGAGCGCCGCAAGCTCTATGAGGAGATGACCCAGATCGTCAGCGACGAGGCGGCGGGCATCTTCGTCTACAACACCAAATGGTACGGCCCCTATTCGAGCAAGGTCGAGGGCATCCGCTTCTCGCCCGTCAGCAACGGGCAGGACATCCGCTGGGCCTCGTTGAAACGAGGCTGAGCAGGCGATGCGAGCGGAGGCGACTGCATGAACTGGCTGTCCCTGGTGGCGAACCGGCTGATCTGGTTTGTGCCGACCATGCTTGGCCTGCTTGCGATCGTCTTCGTCCTGTCGCGCGTCGTGCCGATCGACCCCGCGCTTCTCGCCGCCGGTGAAAACGCCTCCGCCGAGCAGCTGCAGCAGGTGCGGGAGCGCTTCGGCTTCGACAAGCCACTGCCGGTGCAGTTCCTGCGCTATGTCCTCGATGTCGCCCAGGGCAATTTCGGCATCAGCCTGTTCACGCAGCAGCCGATCATCCACGACCTCGTCGCGCGCCTGCCGGCAACGCTGGAACTGACCCTCGTGGCGGTGCTGATCGCGGCGCTGGTCGGGATTCCGCTCGGCGTGCTCTGCGGGCTCAACCGCAATTCCTGGATGGACCACATCCTGCGCGTCGTCACGGTGTCGGGGCTTGCCGTCGCCTCGTTCTGGTTTGCGATGCAGCTCCAGTTCCTGTTCTCGATGAAGCTCGGCTGGCTGCCGCTCTCGGGGCGGATCGAGGGCTTTCCGCCGACCCCGGTGACGAATCTCATGGTCGTCGACGCCCTGATCGAAGGCGATGGCGAAATGCTGGGCGATGCGTTGCGCCATCTGGCACTGCCGGCGCTCACGCTGGCCTTGCCGGCGGCCGCGACGGTGGTGCGCTTCACCCGCAACGGCGTCATCGGCGTGATCAACTCGCCCTCCGTCGCGTATCAGAAGGCGATGGGCTTTCCGCGCCGGGTGATCGTCTGGAAATATGTGCTGCGCATGGCCATGACGGCCACGGTGACGCAGCTCGGCCTGATCTTCGGCATCCTGCTCGCCGGGGCCGTCGTGGTCGAGACGGTGTTCGACTGGCCCGGCCTTGGCGCCTATGCGGTGCGCTCCATCCTGCAATCCGACTACAACGCCGTGATGGGCTTCACGCTTTGCACCGGAGCGCTGTTCGTCTTCATCAACCTGCTGGTCGACCTGCTGCAGGCGGCGATCGACCCGCGCGGAGCAGCCTGATGCTGGCGCTGCTCAAACGCTTCGCGCGCGACAAGGCGGCCCTGCTCGGCGCCTGCCTGCTCGGACTCCTCGTCATCGCGGCGATCTTCGCGCCATGGCTTGCGCCCCATCCCGGCGACATCACCGATTTCCACATCGAGCGGCGTCTGCAGGCGCCGGCGGCCGCAGCGCTGTTCGGCACCGACCGGATGGGCAGCGACATCTTCAGCCGCCTGCTCTTCGGGGCGCGCATCACCTTGATGCTGGCCGCCATCGCCGTCGGCTCGGCCCTGCTCATCGGCGTCCCGATCGGCCTCGTCGCCGGCTATTACAAGAACTGGGTCAGCGACGCCCTGATGCGCATTGCCGAGATCTTCCTGGCGGTGCCGCAGATCGTTCTCGCCATCGCCATCGCGCAGACGCTCGGCCCCTCCATCGAGAACGTCATCCTGGCGCTGTCGCTGACCTATTGGCCGTTCTGGGCGCGGCTCGTCTATGCCGAGACGCGCTCGATGCGAAACGAGGTCTTCATCGAATCCGCCGTGGCGCTGGGGGCCTCGCCCTGGCGCGTCATCGTGCTGCACATCCTGCCCAACATCGCCTCGCCGATCATCGTCCGCACCTCGATCGGCATGGGCGCGACGATCCTCACCGCCGCGACGCTCGGCTTCCTGGGCCTGGGCGCTCCGCCGCCGACCCCGGAATGGGGCCGCATGATCGCCGAAAGCCGCGAATATCTGCCCGAAGCCTGGTGGTATGCGCTCGCGCCGGGCATCGCCATCTTCCTGACCGTGCTCGGCTTCAACCTGTTCGGCGACGGCCTGCGCGACATTCTCGACCCGCGCACACGGCGGAGCGTCTGAGGCGATGGTGCCCCTGCTCAACATCGCGAAACTCTCCCTCAGCTTTCGCACCGAGAGCGGGCCGGCGCGCGTGCTCGACCAGATCGACCTTGTCGTGCAGCCCGGCGAGATCGTCGGCCTCGTCGGCGAATCCGGTTGCGGCAAGACCACACTGGCCCGCGCGATCCTCGGCACCTTGCCCGAGCGCCTGACCGAAATCGGCAGCGGCCATATCCGCCTCGACGGCGTCGACATGCTCCGCGACGACCAGGCGGCCGAGAGCCTGCGCGGCCGGGTCGTGACCTTCGTTCCCCAGGACCCCTTCGCCAGCTTCAACCCGCTGTTCCGCATCAGTGCCCAGATCGGCGACCTGATGCGCTGGAAGACGCCGCGCAGGACGGCCTCGCGCTTCGGCTGGCGTTCGCGCGCGGAGCAGAAGGCCGATGACGAGGCCGTGCTCGCCATGCTGGATACGGTGCAGTTGCCGCAGCCGCGCCGCATCCTGGAGAAATACCCCCATGAGCTCTCCGGCGGCCAGCGCCAGCGCGTGATGATCGCTATGGCGCTCCTGCCGGAGCCGCGCCTGATCATCGCCGACGAACCGACCACGGCGCTCGACGTCACGGTCCAGGCACAAATCCTCGGCCTGCTGCGCCGGCTGGCGGTCGAGCGCGGCGTCTCGGTGCTGTTCACCACCCATGATCTCGGCGCCGCCTGGGAGATCTGCGACCGCGTCGTCGTGATGTATGCCGGGCAGACCGCCGAGATCGCACCGCGCGAGGCCTTCTTCGCTCATCCCCGCCACCCCTATACCCGCATGCTGCTGCAGAGCCTGCCGGAAGAAGGGCGCGACGCGGTCGGCATTCCCGGCGCGGTGCCAAGCCCATTGCAGCCGCCGCCGGGCTGCCGCTTCAACCCGCGCTGCCCGCAAATGACCGGGATCTGCCGCGACGAGCGCCCTGCCTTGTCCGGACAGCACGGCGCCCATCAGGTCGCCTGCCATCATCCCGTCGCGGTGAGCGAGGTCGCTGGGAATGTCTGACCTCCCGGCGCCGGCCCTGCTCGAGGTCGATCGGCTCGGCCGCCACTTCCCGGTGCGCGGCTTCCTCAACCGCCGCGTCGGCACGCTGCGGGCCCTGGACGATGTCAGCTTCGCGGTCGGGGAAGGCGAGGTGCTCGGCATCGTCGGCGAATCCGGCTGCGGCAAATCCACCCTCGGCAAGACCCTGATGGGCATTCACGAGCCGACCAGCGGCGAAGTCCGCCTGCAAGGCGAGCGCATCGCCGCGCCCGGCCAGAAGCGCGCCGCGGCGGTACGGGCCAAGCTGCAATATGTCTATCAGGATCCCGGCGCCTCGCTCGATCCCCGCTGGACCTTGCGGCGCTCGCTGCATGAGCCGTTGATCATCCACACCGACTGGTCCCGGGCCAAGCGCGAGGAACACGTCCAGGCGATCGTCAGCGCAGTCGGCCTGCCGCAGGCGCATCTCGACCTCTACCCGCATGAGATCAGCGGCGGCCAGCAGCGCCGCGTCGGCCTGGCGCGCATCCTCGTGCTCGGCCCGCAATTGATCATCTTCGACGAGCCGACCTCGGGCCTCGACGTCTCCGTGCAGGCGACGGTGCTGGCGCTGTTTCGCGACCTGCGCGAGGAATTCGGGCTGACCTATCTCTTCATCAGCCACGACCTCGCCGTCGTCCGCTCGATCTGCAACCGCATCGTCGTGATGTATCTGGGCCGCATCGTCGAGATCGGCGACACCGCAGAGGTCTTCCGCGCCCCGCGCCACCCCTATACCCGCTCGCTGCTCGCCGCCGCCCCGCGCATCGGCGGGCCGCGCGTCACCGAGAGCTTCACCCTTCAAGGCGAGCCGCCGGACCCGTCCAACGTGCCGTCCGGCTGCCGCTTTCGCACACGCTGCCCGCTCGCGATCGACAAATGCGCGACAATCGAGCCGGCTATCGATTTCGAAAGCGGCCATGGCGTCGCCTGCCTGCGCTGGCGCGAATACGCCGCGTGAGGTCATCGATCACGCAACTCATTCCCAAGTCCTCTGACCCCACGGGCTGACCCAAGCGATGTCTTCAGACGAGGCACGGCCGGCGGCCGACAGTTCCGATGCTCCGCCGCAATGGATCTCGGCGCTCGTGACCATGACCGCCGTCCAGGCGGCAACGGCGTTCCTGACGCGCATCCCGCCGACGCTCGCGCCGGCCTTCACGGCGGAACGGGGCTGGTCGGATGCGATCATCGGCTATCTGGCGAGCCTGGGCACGCTCGGCTCGATCATCTTCCTGACGCTCGGCGCTCCGATGCTGCGCCGGCTGGGCTCGGTCCGCGCGCTGCAATGCGGGCTCTGCCTCGGCGTCATCGGATTGCTGCTGCTCCTGCCGCCGTTCTGGCCGGCGGCCGCCGCTGCCTCCCTGCTGATCGGGCTGGGCTACGGACCGTCCTCGCCGGCGGGCAACGATGTGCTGCACCGGACAGCGCCCGCGCGCTACCGCGCGATGATCTTCTCGATCAAGCAGGCCGGCGTGCCGGCGGGCGGCATCGTCGCCGGCCTGATCCTGCCGCCGGTCGTGGAAGCCTTCGGCTGGCGGGCCTCGCTGCTGGTATCCGCTATTCTGGTCATGCTCGTGCTTCTCGCCGTGCAGCCCATGCGCGAGCGGCTGGATGCCGGCAGGACGCGCGACCAGGCGGTGACGGTGCGGGCCTTCCTGTCACCGGCGAATATCCGGGCACCACTCGCGGCGCTGACCAGCTCGGCCTCCATCGTCAGGCTCGCCATGGCTGGGGCGTGCCTGGCGCTCGGCCAGGGCATCTGGTTTGCCTATCTGATGACGTTCTCGGTCTCAGGCCTAGGGCATGATCTCCGCGCGGCCGGCATCGCCTTCGCGATCATGCAAGCGAGCAGCGTCGTCGGCCGCATGCTGCTCGGCTGGCTGGCGGACCGGCTCGGTTCGCCGCGGCAGCTTCTCGGGCTGATGGGCCTGGCCTCCGGCCTGACCTCGCTCGCCATGGCCTTTGCCGGGCCGGAATGGTCCTACGGGCTTTTCTGCATTCTCGCAGCGGTGGCGGGTGTCACCGTATCGAGCTGGAACGGCGTCCAGTTGTCGGAGGTCGCCCGGGCCTGCCCGGCGCATCTCGTGAGGGAAGCCTCTGCCGGCGCGACCTTGATCATCTTCCTGGGCTATGTCGTGGGTCCATCCGTCTTCGCGGTTCTGCTGATGCTCACGCATCGTTTCGATATCGGCTTCCTCCTATGCGCTCTCTTCGGCGTCATCTGCTTCGCGATCATGCCGCGTCGCGCTTCGACCGCGCCTGGCAGCCACGACTAGAGCCGGATCAATGCGAAAAGCCGGTTCCCGCTTTTTCGCATCGTGCTCTAGGTTGCGGCTCGATCACATTGGAGTTGGCTGCGATGAGGATGGACGTCCTGGGCCTGCAGGCTTTCGTCAGCATTGCCGAACGCGGCAGCTTCCGGGCGGCGGCCTCGCATCTCAACCTGTCGCAGACCGCGCTCAGCCATCGCATCCGCAAGCTCGAGGAATCGCTTGCGACGCCGCTCCTGCTGCGCACGACCCGGCAGGTCTCGCTCACCCCCGCCGGCCTCGCTTTGCTGCCACGGGCGCGCAAAATCTTCGAGGAGCTCGGCTCCGCGATCGACGAAGTCCGGGCCGATGCGAAGGATGGCGGCGAGCAAGTCGTCATGGGGTGCCTGCCAACGGTGGCGATGCATTGCATGCCAGGCGTGATCGCCGAATTCGAGAAGCGCTATGACGGCTTTCGGGTCAGGGTCCATGACAACTCGGCCTCCGAGATCGCCAGCAAGGTGCAGTCCGGCGAGGCGGAGTTCGGCGTGACCATCGTTGCGGCCAATCGCTGGGACCTCGAGCTCAAGCCGGTGGTCAAGGAGCCCTTCCTCCTCGTCTGCCATCGCAGCATGCCGCTCGCTCAATCCGAATCCCTGACCTGGGCGCAATTACAGGGGCTGCCGCTGGTGCGCATCAGCGCCGAGACCGGCAACCGTATCCTGATCGACGATGCGCTCGGATCGCGCCGCGAGACGCTCACCTGGCGCTATGAGGTGCAGCGCGTCATCACTGCCGTCAGCCTGGTTCGCTCGGCGATCGGCTATGCCATCGTGCCGCAGCTCGCACTGGACATCGTCGATGCCGGCGAACTCGTCGCGATCCCGCTGCGCTCGCCTACGGTGACGCGCACGCTCGGCATCATCACCCGCAAGAACCTGCCGCTGAAGCCCCCCGCCCGATACCTCCTGAAGCTGATCAGCGAGGCCCTCAAGCGCAGCGTCTCGGTGCGGTGACCACAATCATTGCTGCATAAAAATCATCAATCGCTGCAAAGTGATCATTTGAAGTAAGAATAACTAGGCCCCAGGCTTGTCGCGGGACATGGAAACGCACAAGCAAGGGGTCGACGGATGGCTGAAGCCACACCGGCAACGATCGCATTCATCGGATTTGGCGAGGTCGGGCAGACCTTTTCGCGCGGCCTGCTCGCCAGCGGCCGCGTGCGCATTCGCGCCTATGACGTGCTGTTCGGATCAGGCGCAGGACAAAAGCTCGAGACGGCGGCGGGCACCATCGGCGTCGCGACGGCGGCATCGCTCGAAGAAGCCTGCGCCGGGGCCGATATCCTGTTCTCGGCCGTGACCGCCGACAAGGCGGAAGCGGTCGCGGCCCAGGCCGCGCTGTGGCTCAAGCCCGGACAGATCGTCGTCGACGTCAACTCGGCCGCGCCATCGACCAAGCAGCGCGCGGCGAAGGCCGTCGAGGCCGGCGGAGCGGATTATGTCGAGGGCGCCGTCATGGCTCCCGTGCTCAAGCCCGGCATCAAGGTGCCGATCCTGGCCGGCGGCCCGCTCGCCGAACTGACCGCGACCTCGCTCAACAGCCTGGGCATGAATCTGACGCCCGTCTCGGAGGTCCATGGCCGCGCCTCGGCGATGAAGCTGTGCCGCAGCATCATGATCAAGGGCCTGGAAGCGCTGATGGTCGATTGCACGGCAGCCAGCGAAGCCTGGGATGTGAAGGACGCGGTCTTTGCGAGCCTCCACGCGACATTCCCCTCGATCGATTTCCACGCGCTGTCTGCCGACATGCGCGAGCGTGTCGCGACGCATGGCGTCCGCCGGGCAGCGGAAATGCGTGAAGCCGCCGAGATGCTCGCCGCGCTCGGGCTGGATCCCGAGCTCGCCCGCGCCGTCGCCGACAGCCAGCAACGGGGTGCTCGCCCAAGCTAGCCCAAGGCCTGACCAACCAACTCAAAAAGCAAGATTAAGAGGGAAACGCACCATGTCGCTCAATCGCCGCTCGCTGCTCGCAGGAGCGAGCCTTTCAATGGTTGCCGCCGCCGCGCCGCGCGCTTTCGCGCAGGCCGACACGATCAAGATCGGCCTCATCGCTCCAATGACCGGGCCCTTCACCTCGACAGGGCGCATGCTCGATGCCGGCACGCGGCTTTATATGCGCCAAAAGGGCGAGACGGTCGCCGGCAAGCGCGTCCAGCTCATCCTGCGCGACGACACCGGCGTCGCCGATGTGACGCGCCGCATCGCCCAGGAGATGGTCGCCAATGACGGCGTCCATGTGCTGGCCGGCTTTGGCCTGACGCCGCTGGCGCTGGCCGTCGCGCCGCTCGCGACACAGGCGAAGGTGCCCCAGATCGTGATGATGTCGGCGACCTCCGTCGTCACCGAGCGCTCGCCCTTCATCATCCGTACCGCCTTCACCCAGGCCCAGACCACGGTGCCGCTGGCGCAATGGGCCTATGCCAACGGCGTGCGCAAGGTGGTGAGCCTCGTCGCCGACTATGCGCCCGGAATCGATGCGGAAGCCGGCTTCAACAACCGCTTCAAGGCGCTCGGCGGCGAGATCGCCCAAACCATCCGCGCCCCGCTCGCCAACCGCGACTTCGCGCCCTTCCTGCAGCGCGCCGCCGACGCCAAGCCCGATGCCTTGTTCGTCTTCGTGCCGACCGGGCTGGGTGCTGCGCTGATGAAGCAGTTCGTCGAGCGCGGCCTCGACAAGGCCGGCATCCGCGTCCTCGGCGAGGGCAGCGTCACCGAGGACGACATCATCACTCAGATGGACGATTCCGTACTCGGCATGGTGACCTCGCACCATTACTCGGCCGCCCATCCCGGGCCCGAGAACGAAGCCTTCTGCAAGGCTTTCCGGGCGGAGGCCGGCACGCGGCCAAACCATATCGCCGTCCATGCCTATGACGGCATGCACCTGATCTACGAGGCCCTGAAGAAGACCGGCGGCGCGACCGGCGGCGAAGCGCTCGTCGATGCGATGAAAGGCCTGTCCTGGCAGAGCCCGCGCGGCCCCCTGAGCATCGACCCCGAAACCCGCGAGCCGATCCAGAACATCTACATCCGGCGCGTCGAGCGGGTGAATGGCGAGCTCTTCAATGTCGAGTTCGCGACGGTGCCCAACGTCAAGGATCCCGCGAAGGTCAAGGCCTGAGCGGTCGGCACCGGCACGGAGGGACAGGATCATGATCAACCGACGCAGCGTTCTGGCCGGGCTCGGCCTTGGCGGCTTCTCCGGCTCAGGGCAATTGATGGCCCAGTCTCCCTGGCCGTCGCAGATCATCAGGCTCGTGGTGCCGTTCACGCCCGGCGGCAGCACGGATGTGCTGGCGCGCCTGATCGCCAACAAACTCGAGCGCACGATCCCGGGCAAGGGCTTCGTGATCGAGAACCGTCCGGGTGCAGGTGGCATGAACGCCGCCGGCCAGGTCGCTAAGGCAGAGGCGGACGGATACACGCTGATGATGGGCCATATCGGCACGCTGGCCTTCTCGCCCTCGCTCTATCCCAACGTACCCTACGACCCGGTGAAGGATTTCCAGCCGGTCGCGCTGGTCGCGATGCTGCCCAATGTGCTGGCGATCAATCCCAAGCTCCCGGTGAACGGTTTCCAGGAGTTCGTCGCCTATGCGAAGGCCAATCCCGGCAAGCTGAACTACAGCTCCGGCGGTCAGGGCAGCGCCGCCCATATCGCCGGCGCCTATCTCTGCTTCCGCGCGGGGATCGAGGCGGTGCATGTGCCTTATCGCGGCACCGCTCCTTCCGTGAACGACCTCGTCGCCGGCTCGGTCGATTTCACGCTGACGGGCGGGCCAGCGGTATTGCCTCTTGCCGAAGGCGGCCAGTTGAAGGTTCTGGCCGTCGCCAACCGCGACCGCGTCCCCTTCGCCCCGAACCTGCCCACCATCGCGGAGAGCGGCCTGCCCGGTTTCGAGGCGGTCCAGTGGTATGGCGTCGTCGCGCCGCGGCGCACGCCGATGGAGATCGTCACCCGGCTCAACCGCGAGATCAATATCCTGCTCGGCGAACCGGAATTCTCCGCCGCGCTGATCCGCGACGGTGCGATCGCCCGGCCGGAAACGCCCGACGGCTTCGGCAAGCTGATCGCATCCGAGCTCGTGCTGTGGCGCGACGTCATCACCAAAGCCCACATCACGGCTGGAGGCTGAGCGATGCAACGCGCGACCCCCTGCATGCTGATCCGCGGCGGCACCTCGAAGGGCGCCTATTTCCTCAGCGATGACCTGCCCACCGACCCGGCCGCGCGCGATGCGTTCCTGCTCGCGGTGATGGGCTCGCCGGACAAGCGTCAGATCGACGGGCTCGGCGGCGCGCATCCGCTGACCAGCAAGGTCGCGATCGTCTCACGCTCGAGCGAACCCGGCTGCGATATCGATTTCCTGTTCGCGCAGGTCGGCATCGAGGCGGCCAAGGTCGACACCACGCCCAACTGCGGCAATATCCTCGCCGGCATCGGCCCCTTCGCCATCGCGCGCGGGCTCGTCACTGCTACGGGCGCATCCACGACCGTGCGGGTCAGGACGCTGAACACCGGCACGATCGCCGATCTGGTGCTGGAGACCGCGGACGGCCAGGCGAATGCCGATGGCGATGCGCGCATCGACGGCGTGCCCGGCACCTCGGCGCCGATCAAGATCAGCTTCCTCGATACCGAAGGCTCCGTCTGCGGCGCCTTGCTTCCGACCGGAAACACTGTCGACATCGTCGATGGCGTCGAGGTCACGCTGATCGACAACGGCATGCCGGTCATCGTGCTGCGCGCGGCCGATGTCGGGCGCAGCGGCTATGAGCCGCGCGAGGTGCTGGACAAGGACACTGAGCTCAAGGTCCGGCTCGAGCGCATTCGCCTCGCCGCCGGTCCCTTGATGAATCTCGGCGATGTCTCGGCGAAGGTCGTGCCCAAGATCGCTCTGGTCGCGCCGCCGCGCGAAGGCGGCGCCATCGCGACGCGCAGCTTCATTCCCCATGAATGCCATGCCTCGATCGGCGTTTTTGCGGCCGTCACGGTCGCCACCGCTGCGGCTCTGCCCGGCTCGCCGGCTGCCTCAGTCGTCGCCATGCCGGCGGGGCGCGAACGCTCGATCTCGGTCGAGCATCCGACCGGTGAGTTCACCGTCCACTTGACCATGGGCGGCACTGCGGAGCGCCCGGTGGTCGAGCGGGCCGGATTGCTGCGCACCGCGCGCATCCTGATGGAGGGCATGGCCTTCGTGCCGGCGCGCGCCCTCGAGCACAACACAGACGGCGCTCTCCGCGCCGCCGAATGAACCCGAGACGAGAGGATTTTCGAGATATGTCGAGCCTGCAGAAGACAGGTCTGGTGATCACCGCCCATCCCGGCGATTTCGTCTGGCGGGCCGGCGGTGCGATCGCGCTCCATGCCAAGCGCGGCTTCCGCGTAAAAATCCTCTGCCTCTCCTATGGCGAGCGCGGCGAGAGCCAGTTCGCCTGGAAGAAGGCGGGCGTAGAGATGGCGGACGTCAAGGCGCAGCGCCGCGACGAGGCGGAACGGGCCGCCGCGATCCTCGGCGCCGAGATCGAGTTCATGGATGCCGGCGACTATCCGCTGCGCACCACGGACGCCATGCTCGACCGCGCGATCGACATCTTCCATGAGCTTGGGCCGAGCTTCGTGCTGACCCATGCGCTCGAAGACCCCTATAATGTCGACCATCCCGAGGCGACGCGCTTTGCCCAGGAGGCGCGGATCATCGCCCAGGCGGCCGGCCACAAGCCCGATCCGGAGCGGGCCTATGCCGCCCCGCCGGTCTTCCTGTTCGAGCCGCACCAACCCGAACAGTGCAATTTCAAGCCGAACGTGATCCTCAACATCGACGAGGTCTGGGAGGCGAAACGCCAGGCCTTCGAGATCCTCGCCGCCCAGAAGCATCTCTGGGAGTACTACACCCGCGTGGCGCTGAACCGCGGCATGCAGGGCGGGCGCAATTCCGGCAAGGCCATGACCTATGGCGAAGCCTATCAGCGGCTCTTCCCCGAAGCGTTGGAGGCGCTGGCATGACCCCCGTCGTCATTCGCACCAACAAGCGCGCCGCCGCCTCCGACATTGTGGACTTGGCCGAACTCGGCGTCTCCACAACCCATGAGGCAATGGGGCGCAGCGGGCTGCTGAAGCCCTATATGCGGCCGATCTATCCAGGAGCCTTCATCGCCGGCTCCGCCGTCACCGTGCTGGCGCAGCCCGGCGACAACTGGATGATCCATGTCGCGATCGAGCAGGTGAAGCCGGGCGATGTCCTCGTCGTCGCCTGCACCACCGACAACACCGATGGCATGTTCGGCGACCTGCTCGCGACATCGCTCAAGGCACGAGGCGGTATCGGCCTCGTCATCGATGCCGGCGTGCGCGATGTCCGCGTGCTCACCGAAATGGGCTTCCCGGTCTGGTCGCGGGCGATCTCGGCCAAGGGCACGGTCAAGGCGACGCCGGGCAGCGTCAATGTTCCCGTCATCTGCGCCGGCGCGCTCATCCATCCCGGCGATGTGATCGTCGCCGATGATGACGGCGTCGTCGTGGTGCCGCGCCTGGATGCAGCGACCGTCGCGGCTGCCGGGCGCAAGCGCGAGGCGAATGAGGAGGAGAAGCGGCGCCGCCTGGCGTCGGGCGAGCTCGGCCTCGATATGTATGCGATGCGCGAGGGGCTGGCGAAGGCCGGTCTCGTCTATCGCGACGACCCGGAAGGGTGAGGCCATGCTGACGATCCTGTTCGACGGCGTGGCTTATGGGATGCTGCTGTTCATCCTGGCTTCGGGCCTGGCCGTGACGCTCGGCCTGATGAACTTCGTCAACCTGGCCCATGGCGCCTTCGCCATGGCCGGCGGCTATGTCACGGTCGTGCTGATGCAGCGCTACGATGTGCCTTTCGTGGCGACATTGCCCTTCGCCTTCCTGGTTCCAGCCGCCATCGGCGCCGTGCTGGAGCGGACGATCTACCGGCCGATGTATGCCAAGAGCCATCTCGACCAGGTGCTGTTCTCGATCGGCCTCGTTTTCATGGTGGTGGCGGCGGTCGACTACGTCATGGGCTCGCAGCAGCAGCTCATCCGCCTGCCGGCCTGGCTGCAGGGCCGCTTCGACATCGCCGGTATCGGCATCGGGCGCTACCGCAGCTTCGTGATCGCGATCTGCGTCGTCCTGACCATCGCACTCCAATATGTGCTGGTGCGCACGCGCTTCGGCAGCCGCCTGCGCGCGGCGGTTGACGACCAGCAGGTGGCGCGCGGGCTCGGCGTCAATGTCGGCGTGATCTTCTCGCTGACCTTCGCCGTCGGCTCGGGCCTTGCCGGGCTTGGCGGGGCGCTCGGGGTCGAGATGCTCGGGCTCGACCCGACCTTCCCGCTCAAATTCATGATCTACTTCCTGATCGTCGTGACCGTGGGCGGCCGCTCAGGCCTGATCGGCCCGTTCACTGCTGCGCTGCTGATCGGCGTCGTCGATGTCGCCGGCAAATATTACGTGCCCCAGCTCGGCGCCTTCCTGATCTATGCCCTGATGGTCGCAGTGCTGTTCCTGCGCCCGCAAGGCCTGTTCGCGGTGGCGCGATGACCATGGCTCTCGACACACCGCGTCCGGCGCTGAGCGATCTGGTCGGCAAGACCCTGTCGCGGCGGCGACGCTGGAAACTGGGCGAGGTCGTCTTCTGGGGCCTCACGGCCGCCGCCCCCTTCATGCTCCCGCGCGGCATGTTGCTCCTGAACGAGGTCGCGATCCTGGCGCTGTTTGCCTTGTCGCTCGACCTGATCCTCGGCTTCGCCGGCATCGTCTCGCTCGGCCATGCCGCCTTCCTCGGCGCTGGCGCCTACGCGGCCGGGCTCTTCGCCCTGCATGTCAATGCCGATCCGTTGACGGGGCTCGTCGTGGCCGTGCTCGCAGCAGCGCTGCTCGGCTTTCTCACAAGCTTCCTCGTCCTGCGCGGGACCGATCTGACGCGGCTGATGGTGACGCTGGGCATTGCCCTGCTTCTGTTCGAACTCGCCAACAGCTTCAGCGCAATCACCGGCGGCGCGGACGGCCTGCAAGGCATCAGCATGGGCCCGCTGCTCGGGCTGTTCCCCTTCGACCTGCAGGGGCGGACGGCCTATCTCTATTCGCTATCGGTCTTGTTCGTCCTGTTCCTGGCGGCGCGGCGGATGATGGCCTCGCCCTTCGGCCTGTCGCTGCGTGCGATCCGCGACAATCCGCTGCGCGCCTCGGCGACGGGCGTGGCGATCAACGGCCGGATCGTCATGGTCTATACGATCGCGGCGGCCTATGCGGGCGCTGCCGGCGCGCTGATGGCCCAGACGACGCAGTTCGTCTCGCTCGACGTGCTGGAGTTCCACCGCTCGGCCGATCTGATGCTCGTCGTTATCATCGGCGGCGCCGGCTGGCTCTATGGCGGCATCATCGGCGCGATCCTGTTCAAGGTGCTGCAGGACGCGATCTCGCTGGCGACACCGCAATACTGGCAGTTCTGGATCGGTCTCCTGCTGGTCGTCTTCGTGCTCGGCGGCCGGGAGATCCTCCACGGCCTGCTGGCCAGGTCGCGCGCAGCGCTTGCGAAACTCGTCTCGCGGAGAGCGCCATGACTGCGCCGGCGCTCCAGACCATCGGGCTGGTCAAGCGTTTCGGCGGGATCGTCGCGACCAACGACGTCTCGCTCACGATCGAACGCGGCGCCCGCCACGCGCTGATCGGCCCCAACGGCGCCGGCAAGACGACGCTCGTCAACCAGCTTACCGGCGTGCTCAAGCCCAGCGCAGGCAGGATCCTGCTGGAGGGCCGCGACATCACCACGGCCAAGCCGGAAGCACGCGTGCGCCTGGGCATGAGCCGGACCTTCCAGATCAACCAGCTCTTCCAGTCGATGACGCCGCTCGACATGCTGCTGCTCGTCCTCTGCGAGCAGAACGATCTCGGGCTGAAGCTCTGGCAGAAGCTGGACAAGAGCGGCGATCTGGCGCGGGAGGCGGCTGCGATCGCCGAGCGCTTCCGGCTCGACGACGTCATCGGGGAGAAGATCTCGACCTTGCCCTATGGCAAGCAGCGCCAGCTCGAGATCGCCGCCGCTTTCGCCGCCCGACCGCGCGTGCTCCTGCTCGACGAACCGGCAGCCGGCGTGCCGGAGGCCGAACGCCGCGACCTGCTCGCAACCGTCGCCGATCTTCCCGCCGATGTCAGCGTGCTCCTGATCGAACACGACATGGACCTCGTCTTCCGCTTCGCGACCCGCATCACCGTGCTCGTCAACGGCACGGTGATCACTGAGGGAACACCGGCCGCCATCGCGGCCGACCCCGCTGTGCGCGCCGCCTATTTGGGGGAAAGCCTCGATGCCTGACCTGCTTTCCATCACCGGCCTGTGCGCGGGCTATGGCGAGGCGGCGATCCTGCATGATGTCAGCCTCTCGCTCGGCGAGGGCCGCTCGCTGGCGCTGCTCGGCCGCAACGGCGTCGGCAAGACCACCCTGATCAACAGCATCGTCGGCGTCACCCGCCGGACGGCAGGCGAGATCGGCCTCGGCGGCGTCGCGCTGACGCGGCTCAAGCCCGAGCGCCGGGCGCTGGCCGGCATCGGCTGGGTGCCGCAGGAGCGCAACATCTTCCGCTCGCTGACCGTGACCGAGAACCTGACGGCCGTCGCCCTGCCCGGCCCCTGGACACCGGAGCGCGTCTTCGCGATGTTCCCGCGCCTGGCCGAGCGCAAGCGCAATCTCGGTCACCAGTTGTCCGGCGGCGAGCAGCAGATGCTGGCGATCGGCCGCGCGCTGGTGCTGAACCCGAAGCTCCTCCTGCTCGACGAACCGACCGAAGGCCTGGCGCCGATCATCGTCGAGGAACTGCTCAGGGCGTTGAAGCGGATCTTCATGGAAGAGAGGATTTCAGGGATCATCGTCGAACAGCACGCCCAGAAGATCCTCAGGATGACCGACGACGCCATCATCATCGAGCGCGGGCGGGTGGTTCATGCGGCGCCCAGCGCGACGCTGCTCGCCGACCCCGCCACGCTGCAGCGCTATCTCGGCGTCACGCATCAGGCCGGGCCGCCACCATCCGACCGCGCGGCCTAGCCACGCTGTCGCAACCACCAGCTCGAACGAGCATGACCAAAAAGCAGGCCGCATCGACGGCCAAAGACCAGCGGGAGCAGACGCCATGAAGCCCGAACCGATCCACGACATCGCCCATCTCGCGCATGTCGAACTCCTGACCGACAAGCCCGAGGCCAGCCTCGACTTCTTCGTCAATGTTTACGGCCTGACCGAAGCCGGCCGCGAGGGCGACAGCGTCTATCTGCGGGCCTGGGACGATTACGAATTCCACACGCTGAAGCTGACGGCCTCGAACACCACCGGCGTCGGCCATATCGGCTACCGCGCGACGAGCGAGCAGGCCCTCCTGCGGCGGGTCGCAGCGATCGAGGCGCTCGGCGCCGGCATCGGCTGGGTCGAGGGCGATCTCGGCCATGGCCGCGCCTTCCGTTTCCGCGACCCCGACGACCACATCTTCGAGATCTATTTCGATACGCACAAATATGTCGCGCCGCCCCAGGAAAAGCCGGCCCTGAAGAACCAGCCGCAGCGCAACCATGGCCGGGGCTGTGCTGTGCGCCGCCTCGACCACCTCAACCTGCTGGCGCGTGACGTCGCCGCGATCCGGGACTTCCTGCCGAAAGCGCTGGGCAGCCGCGTCACCGAGCAGATCGTGCTCGATTCAGGCGAGGTCGGCGGCTGCTGGTTCACCGTCAACAACAAGAGCTACGACATCGCCTATACGCGCGACCACACCGACAGCCTGGGCCGCTTCCACCATGTCACCTATGCGGTCGACCAGCGCGAGCATGTGCTGGAGGCCGCCGATATTTTCCTCGAGAACGGCGTCTTCATCGAGACCGGGCCGCATAAGCACGCGGTCCAGCAGACCTTCTTCCTCTATGCCTATGAGCCGGCCGGCAACCGTGTCGAGATCGCCAATGCCGGCGCGCGCCTGATCCTCGATCCAGACTGGCAAACCGTGACCTGGACCGAAACCGAGCGGAAGAAGGGGCAGGCCTGGGGGCTGAAGACGATCGAGAGCTTCCATACCCATGGCACCCCGCCCGTGCCGACAGCGGGGCATTGAACCGGTCTGGCCGATCTCTGGAATCGTCGCCCCAGGATGCCGCTCCTTTGCCTTCTTTGAGTGGCTTTTCCGCAGGTGACAGCGGTCCCACCGTGTGCGGCGGTTCCGGCTGCCTGTCATTGCTTCGGCGCAGGATGGATCGATGGACGGACAAGTTACGGCTGTACTCGAAGCCTATCATGCACGAATGCAGGAAGAGGTCGGGACGAGGCAGGCCGCGTCGCAGGCCGGCCTCAAGGACGCTCTGCGCGATCAGTTCCTGCTTTCCGTGGGGCCGGAGAGCGGGCAACTCATCAACATTCTGGCGCGCAGCCTGAAGGCACCGAACATCCTCGAACTGGGGACGTCCTACGGCTATTCGACCATCTGGCTGGCGGAAGCGGCGCGCTCGGCCGGCGGGCGGCTGACGACGATGGAACTGCACGACTACAAGGCAGCCCATGCGCGCGACATGGCAGGGAAGGCCGGGCTGGCCGAGCATGTCGACTTCAAGGTCGGCGATGCGGTCCGGATGATCGCTGAGCTTCCAGATGGGATCGATTTCGTGCTGATCGACCTCTGGAAGGAGTTCTACGTGCCCTGCCTGGAGGCGTTCTATCCCAAGCTCAATCCCGGCGCGATCATCGTCGCCGATAACATCATCCGCCCCGGCAAGGACGGCGCCCTGCGCTATGTCGAGGCCGTGCGCGCCAAGCCCGGCATGAGCAGCATCCTGCTGCCGGTCGGAGCGGGGCTGGAGGTCAGCCGCTTCGACAGGCCGTAGCCGCCAGGCACGCGTCGATGATCGGATGACGCAGCCGCACCCTCAATCCTGCCACTCGAAGCGCAGCGGCGCCTCGCGGAAAGCGAAGCGGTCGAGATGGCTTGCAACGACGCCTTTCAGCGCCGCGAGCTGCTCGGGCACGCTGGCCTCGATGCGGCATTCGAGATTGTCGTCATGGGCCTGCAGGTCGAGCGTGGCGTCACCGGGCCAATCCGCGCCGCGTACATCTCGCGGAAAGGTCACCCGTCCCATTTGAGGCGTGAACGTGACCTCAAGATTATGGCTCCAGTGCTTGCAAAGCTGCTGGAGATAGCGGTTGCCATTTTCGGTCGGCACGCGCGCGCTGCTGGAAACGGTCATGGTCTCTCCTGAATGCGATGGGCCGCGGGCGGGATGGGCCGCCCGCCTGGCCTGTTCTCTTCAAAGCCGTTCGATCCGCTGCGCAGCCTCGTCGAGGATCGCGGCGATGTCGTGAACGATGGCCTGGTCGGAATCGCTGCCGCCGAGACGGCCGCGTAGCGCAACCTTGAGGTTCTCCATGGCGCGGCGAATCGGCCCGCCATCGGTGCGCTCGCGCATGGTGGCGATCGCGGCGAGGCGCGCCATTTGAGACGCGACCTTCTCAGCATTGACGGCAAGATCGGCCTTGCCCGTCTCGGTGACGGCGAAGGCCTTGCGCGCGCCTTCCGAGGCGACTTCGCCGATATGTCCGAGGTCCTGCAGCATCGACAGCGCGGGATAGATGACGCCGGGGCTGGGGACATAGCTGCCGCCCGAGGCCTCCTCGATCGCACGGATCAGGTCGTAGCCGTGGCGCGGTTGATCGGCGATCAGCTTGAGCAGCACGAGGCGCAGATCGCCGGAATCGAAGACGCGCCTGCGGCCACCGCCGCGCTCTCCACGCTCCCGGCCCCATTCATGGCCGAAATGATGGGAATCGCGCGAGCGGTGCTGAGCAAATTCGCGGGAATGCGGATGCCCGCGGTGGTTTCGATGTGAGTGACGAGTGAAATCCATCTTGATGTTCTCCATTCTAAGATGCGTCTACGATATATCGCAGAATATCTAAATTACAAGAGGCCCGTTTCATCGCGAACGGTGACAGCTTCCCGTGCAGCAAAACGGAATGGTATGAGGCTCGACGATCGGTTGATTTCGGTTTCAGGCTTTCAGCCCGCACTGAGCGACGATTTTTCCGATAGCAAGCCCAGCGAAAGGCGAGGCCACGCGCCATGGATGACGATGCCGCCCCGTCTTCGCGCGAGCGCCAGCCGCTGGTCTTGATCCCCGGCCTCCTGAACGATGCCGACCTCTGGCGCGATCAGATCGCGGCGCTCGGCGATATCGCCATGTGCCAGGTGGCGGATATCTCCCAGGGCGAGACATTGGAGGCCCTGGCCGAAAGCCTGCTGGCGGCGGCTCCCGCACGCTTCTCGCTGGCCGGGTTTTCGATGGGCGGCTATGTCGCCCAGGAGATCATGCGCCGCGCGCCCGACCGGATCGCGCGGCTTGCGCTGCTCGACACCTCGCTGCGCGCCGACACGCCCGAGCGCCTCGCGACGCGACGCGCCCTCGACAAGACTGCGATCCTGCCGGGCAAGTTCCACGGTTTCGGCGACCGGCTGCTGGGAGCCTATCTCGCTCCCTCGCACCTGAAGGACGAGGTGATCATCGGCCGCATCCGGGCCATGACTGCAAGGCTCGGCGCGGAGACCTTCCTGCGACAGAACGGGATCGAGCGAAAGGACGGCGTCGCCGTGCTGCGCGCGCTGTCATGCCCGCTGCTGATCCTGTGCGGCGAGCATGACAGCTTGACGCCGGTCGCGGACCATCGGGCCATGGCGGCGCTCGCTGCGCATGCGACGCTCGTCATCGTGCCCGATAGCGGCCACATGACGCCGCTGGAAAACCCGAAGGCGGTGACGCAGGCCTTGCGGAGCTGGCTGGAGAAGCCGCTCGTTTAGCACCCATCCTCAAGCGTCCAGGACGAGATCGGTCAATGGCACCGCCTGACAGGTCAGGCACTGGCCATCCTCCAGGTCCGGACAGTCGACGAGATGGCGGACCTGGCCCTGCTTGATCGACACGAGGCAGCTCTCGCATTGCCCGACGCGGCAGCCGCTCGGCACGGTCAGGCCAGCCCCCTCGGCCAGCGCCAGGATGCTGCCGAGCGGCGCATCGGGCGACCAGGTCACCGTCTTGCCCGAGCGGGCGAAGGCGATGCTCCGCGGCTTGAGCCCGTCCAGGGCCGGCGGCTCGGGAGAGCGGAAGCGCTCGGTGAAGATCTCAAAGGCGGGAACGCCGCGTGCCTTCAGCCCGGCGCCAACCTCCGCCATCATCGCGTCGGACGCGCAGATATAGATGCGCGCGCGCCGGCGTAGCAGCTCCGCATCGATATCGGCGGCAGTGAAACGGCCTTGCCGATCGAAACGGTCGCCGCCCACCGGCCGGCTGAGATGCGTGATCAGCTTCAGGTTCGGCAGACGCTGCCGCAGCACCTCCAACCGCTCCCGGAAGGGCTGGCTGTCGCCATCGCGGCAGCCGTAATGCAGCGTGATCTCCGGCTCGTCCGCCCCGCCTTCCAGCGTTTCGAGATAGGACAGGAACGGGGTGATGCCGATGCCGCCGGCGATCAGCACGATCGGGAATTCGTTGCGCAGGGGCAGGACGAAGCCGCCCTTCGGCGCCTGCAGCTCGACCGTATCGCCGGGAGCAAGCTCGCGCCGGATCGCCCCTGAAACCTGCCCGCCCTCGATATGGCGGACCGCGATCCGATAGGCCTCGGGCTCGGCCACCGCCGGTCCGATCAGGGAATAGGACCGTATCGCGCCAGCGAAGCGCAACCCGACATATTGGCCAGGCCGGAAGCCAGACAAAGGACGGGCGTCGACAGGGTGAAGCGTCAGCGCCACGACCTCGCCGGCCTCCTCGCGACGCCCGACGACGACGAAGGACCGCCACCCCGGCCAGGTGACGGCCTCGTGGCGCTCGACATCGCAGGCGAAGGAGCGCAGCGCCAGCGAGCCGCTGAGCGGGTCACGCTCACTTTCGGAAATGATCGCATTGAAGCTCCCGCCGATCGGGCTCGCCGCATCCGGCAGATAGCCGGGCAGGCCGAGATCGGGCGCCGGCTGCCACCAGCCATAGTCGCTGGCGACCACATCCTCGGCGAGCGCGTCGTTCAGCGCCACGCGCAGCCTGATCTGGCCCTTGCGCGTGCGCACCCGCATCCAGTCGCCCTCGCTGAGGCCCTTGCGGCGCGCCAGTTCGGGATGGATCTCGGCTGTCGGCTCCTGGCGCTTGCGGCGGAGCGCCGTGATGCCGCGATGCTGGCTATGGCAGAAATAGCCGCTATTGGCCGAGAACAGCGTGAGCGGAAACGCCTCGCTGCGCTGTTCGGCCGGCGCGACGAAACGTGGGACCGCCGGATAGCCATGGCGATGCAGCAGCTCCGAATAGAGCTCCGCCTTGCCGGTCTGCGTCGCGAAACCGGTCTTGCGATATTTCCGGTGGCTATGCGGCAGCGGGATACGGATGCCCTCGGGCTTGGCGCGCAAGGTCGCGAGATCGAGGCCGAGCGGGGCGAGGAGATGGGCAAAGCCCTTCTCGACATCGCCGTCGAAGAACAATTCGCCCATGCCCAGCCGCTTGGCGAGCTGGAAGACGATCCACATGTCGGAGCGCGCCTCACCCTGACGCGGGATCATCTGCGGGCGCAGCTGCACCAGCTCCTGCGCCTCGGGCGAGATCTCGAAGCCGAGCCTGAGCGCCTCATGCTCCCATGGGCTCGAGACCGGCAGCACGATATCGGCCATCTCGGCGGTGGGATTGAGGAAGAGGTCGCAATGGACCTGGAAGTCGAGCGCCTTCAGCGCCTCGCGCCCACGCTCCGGCGCCGGATGCGAGACCAGGAGATTGGAGCCGAAGGTGAGGAGCGCGCGGATGCGATAGGGCTTCGCCTGGAGGGCCGCGTCGTAGAAATCGCTGGAGGTGATCCAGCCATCGGCAGGCGGGCCGATCGGACGCTCGGTCAGGCCCAGCGTCTTCGCCCTGGTCTGCGGTGGGATCATTGCCATCGCATGCAGTGCCGGCACCGGCAGGGCCGGCATCCGGACATTGCCGCCCGGCGCATCGAAATGGCCGGTCAGGGCGTAGAGCGTCGCGATCGCGCGCTCGGTCTGAGCGGCATTGGTGTGCTGCCCGATGCCGGTCCAGCCGTGATAGCTGATCGAGCCGGCAGCAGCGATCGCGCTCGCCAACTCCTCGACCTGGGCGGCGGGAATGCCGGTAATGCGCTCCACGGTCTCGGGATCGTAGTCAGCCGTCGCGGCGATGTAGTGGTCCAAGCCCGTACGACAAGCGATCGACCCGCCGGGGGCTGCGACCTCGAAGCGCCCTTCCAGCGCCGCTCCGGCGAGCCCGCCTTCTGCCGGAACCGCCTTCGCCTGAGCTGCGTCCCAGACCAGAAAGCCATCGCCTGCCAAACCGAGATCGGCCGGGCGCAGGAAGAGACCATTATCCTCGCGTATGAGGAAGGCGGCGTTGGTCCAGTGCCGCACGAAGTCGGCGTCATAGGCGCGGTTGACGATGAGCCAGCGCGCGAGCCCAAGCGCCAGCACTGCGTCGGTGCCGGGCTGGATGCGCAGCCAGAGATCGGCGTCGCGCGCCGAACCGGCTCGGCGCGGATCGATCACGGCGAGCCGCGCGCCTTTCGTTCGCGCCGCGCCGATCGCCTCGGCCTGGGCGAGCCAGACATTGGCGGGGTTGTGGCCCCAGAGCAGGATGAGGTCGGAGTTGCGATAGTCCGCCGTCGGCAGCCCGCAGCCGAAGGTGAAGGCGTGGGCGTGGTCCTTGTGCCAGTTACAGATCTCGGTCGAGAACACGGTGTTGGGACTGCCGAAGCCGCGCACGAAGCGTTGCAGCCAGTCGATGCTGTCAGAGGTCGAGGAGGAGGAGCCCGAGGTGATGGCGAAGGCGACCGATTCCGGGCCGGTCTCGGCGCGATAGCGGCCAAGCTTCCCGGCGATCTCCGCCAGAGCCTCGTCCCATGAGATCGGAACGAAGCCCGGATCGGCCGCGCCCTTGGGCGCGGTGCGGCGCAATGGCGTCTTCAGGCGGCGAGCGGAATGGGCGATCTCCGGCGCGGCACGGCCCTTGGGGCACATCGCCTTGCCGGTGGGATGGTCGGGGTTGGGCCTGACGGCGACGAGGCGATCATTCTCGACAACATTGATCGTGCCGCAGCGCGAACGGCAGAGCGTGCAGAAGCCGGGTTTCTCAAGCGTCGCCATCGCCATCTCCCCTCGGCCTTCGCGGCTCAGGATGCCGCGCGGGCCATCTCCGGCGTCGGTTCACCCGCAAGCAGGGTCGCCGCCGCTAGATCCTCGATCGCGGCGCCCACGGATTTGAACAGCGTGATCTCGTCCTCGGTGAGGCGGCCGGGCTTCGCGCCACCAGTCAATTCCTGCAGATCGCCGCAGATCGCATCGGCCTGCCAGCGGCCGGACTTGATCGGCTGCAGCAGATCGCCGGCCTCGGCAAGCGCGCCGGCATAGGTGTCGACGAAGACGCGGCTGCGCGCGAGCGCCTCGTCGTCGCTCTCACGCATCTGCGGCGTGAAAGCGCCGACGAGATCGAGATGCGTGCCTGGCTTGAGATCCCGCCCCATGACCAATGGCTCGCGCGAGGTGGTGGCGCAGCTGACGATGTCCGCCTGTGCGAGCGCCGCCGGCAGATCGGTGACGGGGGTGGCATCGAAGCCCTGGCGAGCGAGCGCCCCGGCAAGCGCCAGCGCTCGCTGCGGATGGCGACCCCAGATCAGGACCTTGTCGATCGGCCGCACGGCACGGTGCGCGGCCGGCAGATGCGCCGCGACATGGCCGGTGCCGACCAGGAGCAGCGTGCGGCTGTCGGGGCGCGAAAGATAGCGCGAGGCGAGCGCGGAGGCCGCCGCCGTGCGCCGGTTCGTCAGTGCTTCGCCATCGACCAAAGCACGGGGCTGGCCGGTCTCTCCGTCGAACAGCACGTAGATCGAGGAGATCGCGCCCAGACCGCGCGAGGCGTTCTGAGGGAACGCCGTCACGAGCTTGACGCCCAGCGCCTTGCCGCGCTCCCAGGCCGGCATGGTCAGCAGATGGCTCGGCTGGCCAGCCAGGCCGACCTCATAGCTCTGGCGGACCGGCATCGCCTCACCGCCGCGGCGGAAGGCCTCGCCCAGGGCTTCGATCAGCCGGGGATAATCGAGCGCGGCCTCGACGTCCGAAGCGGAATAGTGGCGCAGCACGGCAGGTGTCCTCATGATCTGGTCATTCAAGCGCGGTGATGCCGGTGCAGATCCAGAGGATCTCGGCATCCTCCTCGCTCAGCGAGACGACGGCGTGCCCCATCTTGCTGTCGAAATAGGTGCTGTCGCCGACATCGAGCACGACCGGCGAGTAGAACTCGGTGAAGACCTGGACGCGGCCCGAGAGCACG
Organism: Allobosea sp. LjRoot9; assembly: GCF_964252745.1. Classification (NCBI taxonomy): domain Bacteria; kingdom Pseudomonadati; phylum Pseudomonadota; class Alphaproteobacteria; order Hyphomicrobiales; family Alloboseaceae; genus Allobosea; species Allobosea sp. LjRoot9. Next base: position 1,226,580 of record NZ_CAXUPC020000002.1, read on the forward strand.
CAGAGGAACTCCTCGCCCTCATGGCGCACCCAGCCGGGAAAATCATCGAGGCTGCGCGCCGTCACCCGCGCCTTGAAGGGCAGGATCTGCTTCTGCGAGAGGTCGGTCGCTAAGACCTCGTAGCGATAGGCCCCGGTCAGATGCGGCTTGCCCTCGCCGCGCTTGGTCACGCTGCGCCGCCCAAAAGGCGCGTTCTGGCGGCGCGCATCGAACAGTTCGACGATGTCGAGCCCGGTGCCGCGCGTGATCTTCTGCAGCACGTCATAGGTCGGCGACATCTGGCCGTTCTCGATCTTCGAGAGCGTCGAGCGCGCCACGCCGGTACGCTGGCTGACATCCTCGAGCGTCCAGCCATTGTCGACGCGCATGCGCTTCAACCGCAGGCCGAGATCGACCGGGCTGTCCTCGGCCCTGGCCTCGGCGGCCGAGAACCGGGCCGGCATCACAGTCGCCGCCAGAGTGGCCGCGTCGCTGAGGCCGGACCGGATCGCATTCTTCTTCGTCACAAGCCTATCCTTGCCGAGGCGGTCGCGGGCGGCGGTTGCGCCGCCCGGCGAGAGTTCACTTCTTCACAAGCGCGCATTCGCTCTGGGCGAGAGGCAGGAAGGCCTGCTCGCCAGGAACGGTCGCCAGCACGTCATAATAGTCCCAGGGCGCCTTGGATTCGGAAGGCTTCTTGACCTGGACGAGCAGCATGTCGTGCACCATGCGGCCATCCTCGCGGACCTTGCCGTTCTTGGCGAAGAAATCATTCACCGGCAATTCCCGCATCTTGGCGGAGACAGCTTTCGCCTCGTCGGTGCCGGCGGCCTGGATCGCCTTGAGATAGTGCATGACCGAGGAATAGACGCCTGCCTGCAGCGCCGTCGGCATCGCCTTGCGCGCTTCAAAGAAGCGCTTGGCGAAGGCCCGCGTCTCGTCGTTCTGGTTCCAGTAGAAGCCTTCGATGAAGGAGATGCCCTGCGCGGTCGGCAGGCCGAGCGCATGCACGTCGGAGATGAACATCACCGGGGCGGTGAGGAGCTGCCCGCCGGCGGTGACGCCGAACTCATTGGCCTGCTTGATCGCCGTGGTCATGTCCTTGCCGGCGGTCGCCAGCATGATGACCTTGGCCTTCGAGGCCTGGGCCGGCAGCAGGAAGGCCGAGAGATCGGTCGCGCCGAAGGGATGGCGGATGGTCCCGACGACCTTGCCGCCATTGGCCTTGATCGCTTCGGTTGCGATCTTCTCCAAGGAATGACCGAAGGCGAAGTCCGCCGTGATGATGAAGAAGGTGTCGTTGCCCTTGTCGATCAAGGCCTTCACCGGGCCGACCGCGTTGGAATAATTGTCATAGACCCACTGGACGCCGGTCGGCGAGCACTGCTTGCCGGTGAGATCGGTGGTGCCGGGCGAGGAGAACAGCGCGACGCGGTTGGTCTCGCGGGTCAATTGCTGCACGGCAAGCGCGATCGCGCTGTTGGTGACGTCGGAGATCGCGTCGACCTTCTCATTCTCGATCCAGCGCCGCGCGATGCCGACGCCGACATCGGCCTTGTGGAGATGGTCGGCGCCGATGATCTCGATCGGCTTGCCCAGCACCGTGCCACCGAAATCGGCCGCGGCCATCTGTGCTGCGAGCAGCGAGCCCGGCCCGTTCATGTCGGACCATTGGCCGGACATGTCGGTCAGCACACCGATCTTGACGACATCGTCGCTGATCTGCGCCGAGGCCTGCCCCGCCATGCCGAGCGAGCCGAGGCAGAGCGCGGTCGCAAGCCCGCGCATGAGATTGAAAGCGGTCCGTTGCATCGTCGATCCCCTTGTTGTCCGGTCCTGTTCGGCCGGGTTTTGCTTGAGCCTTCGCTGGACCGGTTTGAGCGGCCCGGTTTCCTTTCGGACATCATGTCTCATTCAGCGGGTGCCGCTGCCGGAGTTTGCCGAGCCGCATCCGCTGGCGGCGACGCCTGGCGCCGGCGATGCCAGAACTCGATCAGCTCACCGACGATGCCGCGCCGGAAGGCGAGCACGCAGAGCACGAAGATCAACCCGTGAATGACGGTGACCCACTGCCCGAGCGCAGCCAGGTAGTTCTGCATGGCGACCACGATGAAGGCGCCGACGACCGGGCCGTAAAGCGTGCCCACGCCGCCGAGGAAGGTCATCAGCAGGATCTCGCCCGACATCGACCAGTGCGCATCGGTCAGGCTCGCGATCTGGCTGACGATCGCCTTGGTCGAACCGGCGAGCCCCGAGAGCGCGGCCGATAATGTGAAGGCGACGAGCTTGTAGCGGCTGGTCTCGAAGCCGAGCGACTGCGCCCGGGGCTCGTGATCGCTGATCGCCTTCAGCACCCGGCCGAAGGGCGAGCCGACGAGCCGCATGATCAGGAAGAAGCCGCCAAGGAAGATCGCCAGCACGAAGGCGTAGAGATTGGCTGGCCTGGAGAGGTCGACGAGCCCGAACAGCAGACCGCGCGGCACGCCTTGCAAGCCATCCTCGCCGCCGGTGAAGGGCGCCTGCAGCGCGACGAAATAGATCATCTGCGCGAAGGCCAGCGTCACCATGGCGAAATAGATGCCGCTGCGGCGGATGGCGAGCCAGCCCGAGGCGAGCCCGAGCAGCGCTGCCGTCGCGGTTCCAGCCAGGATCGCCAGTTCCGGCGTCAGCCCCCAGATCTTGGCGGCATGGCCGCAGACATAGCCGGCCGAGCCAAGGAACATCGCATGGCCGAAGGAGACGAGCTTGCCGTAGCCGGCGATCAGGTTGAAGGCGCAGGCGAAGAGTGCGAAGATCATCGCCTTCATCATGAAGCCGGGATAGATCACCAGCGGCGCTGCGGCGAGGCAGGCGGCGATGGTCAGGAAAACGAGCGTCTGCGTGCGGGCCGAGGGGGCAGGCGCCGAAAGCGAGGCCTGCTGATGGCCCGCAGTGGCTTCCGGCTTCGAGCCGAACAGCCCGGCCGGGCGGATCAGCAGCACAACCGCCATGACGACGAAGACGACCGTGCTCGACAATTCCGGATAGAACGCCTTGGTCAGGCCCTCGATCAGGCCGACGAGGAAGCCGGTCACGATCGAGCCCATGATCGAGCCCATGCCGCCGATCACCACGACCGCGAAGACGACGATCAGGAGATCCGCGCCCATGGTCGGGCTGACCTGGTAGATCGGCGCCGCGAGCACGCCGGCCAGCGCCGCCAAAGCAACGCCGGCGCCATAGGTCAGCATGATCATGCGCGGCACGCGGATGCCGAAGGCCTGGACCAGCATCGGGTTCTCGGTCGCCGCGCGCAGATAGGCGCCGAGCTTGGTGCGCTCGATCACGTACCAGGTGGAGAGACAGACGACGAGCGAGACCAGGATGACCCAGGCCCGGTAATTCGGCAGGAACATGAAGCCGAGATTGCGCCCGCCGGTCAGCTCGGCCGGGATCGCATAGGGCTGGCCCGACGCGCCGAACCAGTTGCTGAAGGCCCCTTGCACCATCAAGGCGAGGCCGAAGGTCAGCAGCATGCCGTAGAGATGATCGAGCTTGTAGAGACGCCGAAGCAGCAGGCGCTCGATCACGACGCCGGTGAGCCCGACCGCCAATGGCGCAAGCAGGAGCGCCCACCAGTAGCCGATGCCGAGAAAGTTCAGCAGCAGCCAGGCCACGAGCGCGCCCATCATGTACTGCGCGCCATGGGCGAAGTTCACGATGTTCATCATCCCGAAGATCACGGCCAGGCCGAGGCTCAGCATGGCGTAGAAAGCGCCGTTGATCAGGCCGAGCAGGAGCTGGCCGTAGAGAACCGCGGACGGGATGCCGAAGATCGTGGTCATGGCGCCTCTTGTTCCTGTCGACAGCCGCTCAAAGGCCGAGATAGCCCTTGAGCGCGCCGAGCCGGTTCTCCAGCTCGCCGCCCGGGATTTCCTCGACGACGCGGCCGAGCTCGACGACGTAGTGCCGGTCGGCGAGCTGCGAGGCGAAGCCGACATTCTGCTCGACCAGCAGGATGGTGAAGCCCAGCCTCTTGAGCTCGACGATGGTGCGGCCGATCTGCTGGATGATGACCGGCGCCAGCCCCTCGGTCGGCTCATCGAGCAGGAGGATGCGCGCGCCGGTGTGCAGGATGCGCCCGAGCGCCAGCATCTGCTGCTCGCCGCCCGAGAGCTTGGTGCCCTGGCTGTCGAGCCGCTCCTCCAGATTGGGGAACAGGGTCAGGATCTGGTCGATCGTCATGCCGCCATTGGCAATCTTGGGCGGCAGCAGCAGGTTCTCGCGCACGCTGAGGCTGGAGAAGATGCCGCGCTCCTCGGGGCAGAAGGCGATACCCTTGCGGGCGATGTCGTAGGGCGCTGCCGCGATGATCTCGCCGCCATCGAGCCTGATCGAGCCCGCCCGCTTGTCGAGCAACCCCATGATCGCCTTGAGCGTCGTCGTCTTGCCGGCGCCGTTGCGGCCGAGCAGCGTCACCACCTCGCCGGCCCGGACGGTGAAGTCCATGCCGTGCAGGACCTGCGATTCCCCGTACCAGCCTTCGAGGCGATTGACGGTAAGGGTCTCAGCCATGCGCCTGCCCCGTATAGGCCGCCATCACATCGGGCCGCGCCGAGACCTCGGCATAGGTCCCTTCCGCCAGGATCTCGCCGCGCACCATCACGGTGATCCTGTCGGCGAGCTCGGCGACCACGTTCATGTTGTGCTCGACGAGCAAAACCGTGCGGCCCTGCCCGGCCTCGCGGATCAATTGCGTCACCCGCCCGATATCCTCGCGCCCGAGCCCGGCCATCGGCTCGTCGAGGAGCAAGACCTTCGGCTCCAGCGCCAGCGTCGTGGCAAGCTCCAGCACGCGCTTGCGGCCATAGGAGAGGTTGCCGGCCATGGTCTGCGCCTGGTCGGCAAGGCCGAAGCGCTCGACGAGCGCGTCCGCCTGTTCCGAGACGCCGCGCCGGCTGGAAATCCGCCCGAGCAGGTTCCAGGCGAGGCCGCTCGCGCGCAGCAAGGCGAGCTCGACATTCTCGCGCACCGTCAGCCCCGCGAACACCGCCGAGATCTGGAAGGAGCGCACCACGCCGCGCTTGGCCATTGCCGGCATGGCCAGGCGCGTGACGTCCTCACCGTCATGCAGGATCGCGCCCGCGGACGGCATGAGATATTTCGTCAGGAGATTGAACAGCGTCGTCTTGCCCGCGCCATTGGGGCCGATGACGGCATGCATGCTGTTCTGCGCAAGCCGGAAATTCACGTCCCGCACGGCGAAGAAGCCGCCGAATTCGCGGCTCAGGCCCTGGGCCTCCAATGCGTTTTCTCCGCGCAAACGCTTCGCGTTTGTCGCGAGGGAACCGGCGTCCACTTCGCTCGAAAACGCTCTAGTGCCGCCCATTCGTCACGCCCGCCTTCGCAAAGCTGAACCAGCCGAGGAAGGCGAAGGTGGAACCAAAATTTCCTATCGTCAACAAATTCCACTATGTCGACCGCCTCGATTTTGGGCTGCGTGACCAAATAAGAGCAGGATGCGAAAAAGTGGGAACCGGTTTTTCGCATTGATCCTGCTCTCACTCCTGGATGAGAGACGGATTCAGATTTCAGATGGAATCACTCTGTGATCCCATCTGAAATCATCCGGCTCTCGCGGCAGCTCATTCCGGCTGGATGCCGGCGGCCTTGACGATATCGGCCCATTTTTTGATCTCGGTTCCGACGAAGGCCCGGAGCTCCTGGGATGTGCTGGTCTCCGGCTCGATGCCGGCGGCGAGCAGCTTCTCCTGCGTGGCCTTGTCATTGATCGCGGCCACGAGCGCCTGGCGCAGCTTGTCGATGACCGGCTGCGGCGTCTTCGCGGGAACGAAGGCCGCGAACCAGGCGGCGAGGTCGTATCCGGCGACGCCCGACTCCGCCATCGTCGGCAGCTCGGGCGCCAGGGCGCTGCGCTTGGCGGTGGAAACGCCGAGGCCATTCACCTTGCCGGCCTTGATCTGGGGCAGCGTCGTCGAGATGTCGGCGAAGACAATGTTGATCTGGCCGCCGAGAAGATCGGTGATCGCCTGCGGATTGCTGCGATAAGGCACATAGGTGAGATCGATGCCACCGAGCGTCTTGAGCATCTCGCCGGCGATCCGCGAGGAGCTCGACCCCGCCCCGAAAGTGAGCTTGCCCGGATTGGCCTTGGCATGGGCGATCAGCTCCTGCACAGTCTTGGCCGGCACCGATGGGTTGGTCGCCAGCGCAAGCGTGATGGTGCCGAGCTTGGTCACGGGCTCGAAGCTCTTCTCGGCGTCATAGGGCACGCTCTTCAGCAGGCTCTGGTTGGCGCCATGCGTCGTGTTCGTCGTGATCAGCACGGTGTGGCCATCCGGCGCGGCGCGCGCCACGTTCTGGGCCGCGAGGATGCCGCTGGCGCCAGCCATGTTCTCGATGACGATCGTGCGGCCCAGCGTCCGCGATGCGTGATCGCCGAGGATGCGCGCCAGCGCGTCGGTCGCGCTGCCGGCCGCGAAAGGCACGATGAATTTGATGTTCTGCGTCGGATAAATATTCTGCGTCGGATAGTCTTGGGCCGCGGCCGGCAGGCCTGCCAGCAAGGCGCCGCCGAACGCCAGGGCGGCAAGGCTCCAGCTCTTCGATGTCATGGTCGTTTCCTCCGAAAGTTAGTGGTCGCCGTCTTGTCGCGGCGTCGCGCGGGAAGGGCTTTCGCCGGGGATATCGAGATCGAGCAGGGCCGAGCTCAGGCCCTTGCCGTGCGTGTCGAGGGTGAGCGAACGGGTCACGCCGCCACTGAGGGCCTGGCGCAGGACGAAGTTGAGTGCGCCGAGGCTGGGAATCTCGTATCGCACCACCTCGCCGGCCACGAGCTCGCCGAAATGCGCCTTGACGCGCTCGGCCGTGACGTGGCGCAGCAGCAGGGCATAGTCGGCGGCCTCATAAGCGATCACCGAGATGCTCGAGGTGTTGCCCTTATCGCCGGTGCGGGAATGAGCGATCTCGCGCAGCTTCATCTCAGCTCTCGACATAATGGATGGCTGTCGTGACGCGCTCGCGCGGGATCAGGGTCGAGAGAATGCCGACCACCTCGCGGGCGAATTTCGTGACGCCGCCCCCGCCCGCCGGACCGTTGGTGTAGAGCGTCTCGACCTCGTTGCCGATGCGCAGGGCCTCAATGAGGCTGTCGGTACGTCCCGCGACGCGAACGCGCACTTCATAGGGTTCATGGCCACCGCCATGGTTCGAGAGCCTCTCGCCATGCAGCGCATTCGCGCCGATCAGGTCGAAGCGCAATTCGCTCGTGCGCACCCCGGTCAGCGCCAGGCGCTCGCGGACGATCTCCAGCGCCAGAGCACCCCGCGCCCGCGCGCCGGGACCCGCATAGGAGATCTGGCCTTCGCCGACGAAGCCTTCGACCGTCCCGAGCGACACTTTCAGCGTCCCGGTCCGGGGATGGCCGGAGGCGCCCTGGATGCGGACGCGATCGAAGCCGATCTCCTCGACGGTGACGTTCGAGAAATCGGCCACGACATCGGGAGTGAGATAGCGTGCCGGATCGTGGATCTCGTAGAGGATCTGCTCCTTGCAGGTGGCGGGCGTAACCTGCCCGCCGGAGCCCGCGACCTTGGTGACGACGACGGAGCCATCCTCCCCGACCTCGGCGATGGGGAAGCCGAGTCGGGCGAGATCGGGCACGGATTTGTAGCCGGGATCGGCGAAGTACCCGCCCGTGACCTGGCCCGCGCATTCCAGGAGATGCCCGATCAGCGTGGCCTGGCCGAGCCGATGCCAATCATCCATCGCCCAGCCGAAGGCATGCACCAGCGGCCCGACGAACAAGGACGGGTCGGCCGCGCGGCCGGTGATGACGATGTCGGCGCCATTCGCCAGCGCCTCGGCAATGGCTTGCGCCCCGGTATAGGCGTTCGCCGAAATCAGGCTGCCGCCGAGATCGGCAACGGAGGCGCCGGTCTCGTCGATGCGATAATCGCCACCAGCCACGGACGACAGGACATCGTCGCCCGTCACGGCCGCGATCTTCACCCCGGTCAGGCCCAGTTCGCGGGCGATCGTCTTGATGCGTTCCGCGCCGGCCACGGGGTTGGCCGCGCCCATATTGGTGACGATGCGCGTACCGGCCTGCCGGCACGGCCGCAGCACCGCCCGGAACCGCTCCGCCAATAGCGGATCGTAGCCCGCCGCCGGATCCTTGAGCTTCGCCTGCTGGGCCAGCGCGATGGTGCGCTCCGCCAGGCATTCGAAGACCAGGTAATCGAGCCCGCCTTTTTCGGCGAGTTCGATCGCCGGTTCGATCCTGTCGCCGGAATAGCCCGCGCCTGCGCCGATCCGAACCTGCTTCACCATCGCCTCCAGAAACCGGCGACATAGGAGCATCGGCCGATTGATCACACAATTGAAATGAATCAATCAGAGTGATAGCTATTCGCTATGAATATCGGCGTTCGGTAGTTGCGCGCATTCGTCGCCGTGGCGCAATTCGGCAGCTTCACGCGGGCGGCCAGTTACCTGAACCTGTCGCAGCCGGCGCTGACGGTTCAGATCCAGAAGCTCGAGGACGGGCTCGGCGTCCGTCTGTTCTACCGCAACACCCGCAGCGTGTCGCTCACCCGGATCGGCCGGGAGCTGGCGCCTCAGCTCGGGCGTATTCTCAGTGACCTCGATACGGTCGTCGGCGATACGCGCCAGCTCGCGCAAGGCCAGCAAGGGGTGGCGCGGCTGGCCGTGCTGCCGTCCTATGCCTCAGGCATCCTTCCGGAGATCATTGCGGCCTTCCGCCCGACAAACCCGCAGGTCAGTTTCGTCATCCGCGACGTGATCGCAAGCCGTGTCGCCGAGCTGACCCGGCAGGAGCAGGTCGACCTCGGCATCATGGGCGGAGCGCTCAGCGGCCCTGACCTCGAAGTGCTGTTCCGAACACAGGATCACATGCATGTGGTTTTTCCCGATGGTCACAAATTAGGCAATCTCGATTCGGTCACCATCGACGACATCGCGCCTCTCCCGCTGGTCCTGATGGACCCCGCGACCAGCGTCAGGGCGATCGTCGATGCCGCCTTCCTGGCTGCCGGCCATCAGCCGATCGTCGGCGCGGAAGCGACCTATATGTCGACCGCGGTCGGGATGGTGCGCGCGGGCCTCGGGGTCGCGATCCTGCCGGGCTCGGCGATGGAGGTGCGCGCCGAGCAGACCTTGCGCTCCCGGCCCCTGAACGCCGCAAATTTCGCGCGCCAGGTCGCGCTCATCAAGCGCAGCGGCCGGACATTACCCCCAGTGAGCGAGAGCTTTGCGCTGATGCTGATGAAGGAATTGCCGGCCGCGCAAGGCGTGGACACGGCCTGAAGCAAGCCAGGCTACGCCGAGAGCCAGAACGCCGTTGCAGCCTCATATCGACCCTTCAATGACTGCTTGCCCGCCTTCCCCCGTTCCGGTCGCCGACCCCATCCCAACCCGCGCGCATGGGGCCGAACCGCGGCGAGATGACGCAAGGAGATGAGGGAACCGGCAGGGGGTGAGCACAATTTATTCGCAGATGGGTAAAACAAAAGGGGTAGTGCTCACTTTTGCACATTGCCAGCCCGGCGCTTGAGAGCGATTCTGGCACTCGATAGCAGATGCTGATTCGCAGTTGACGTGCGCCGTGTTTCGACCAGGGGCGTAGCTGATTCTCGTTTGCCTGCGTCGAGCCGCGGCATAACCATATGCAGAGGGCTCATGTACAACGACTCTTTGTTCAACGCTTTCGCTCGCTCCTATGAGGCACGCCGCGAAACGGATATGCCGATCTCCGACTACTTGGAGGCCTGCAGAGGCGATCCGATGCTATACGCTAATGCAGCCGAACGGCTGCTGGCGGCCATCGGCGAGCCTCAGATGATCGATACGGCCAAGGACCCTCGCCTTGGCCGTATTTTTTTGAACCGAACCATCCGGACCTATCCGGCCTTCGCCGGCTTCTACGGCATGGAAGAGACGATCGAGCGTATCGTCTCCTTCTTCCGTCACGCCGCCCAGGGCCTGGAGGAGCGCAAGCAGATCCTCTATCTGCTCGGCCCTGTCGGTGGTGGTAAGTCGTCTCTCGCCGAACGGCTCAAATCATTGATGGAGGTCCACCCCATCTATGTGCTGAAGGCCGGCGACGAGATCAGCCCCGTCTTCGAGAGTCCCCTGAACCTCTTCGATCCCGGGACGATGGGCCCCATCCTCGAGCAGCGCTACGGCATCCCGCAGCGGCGGCTGACGGGCCTGATGAGCCCCTGGTGCCTCAAGCGGCTCGAGACGTTCGGCGGCGACATTTCCCGCTTCCAGGTCGTCAAGCTGCAACCCTCGCGCCTGCGCCAGATCGCCATCGCCAAGACCGAGCCCGGCGACGAGAACAACCAGGACATCTCCTCGCTCGTCGGCAAGGTCGACATCCGCAAGCTCGAAAACTTCTCCCAGAACGACCCCGACGCCTACAGCTATTCGGGCGGCCTCAACCGCGCCAACCAGGGCGTTCTCGAATTCGTCGAGATGTTCAAGGCGCCGATCAAGATGCTGCATCCGCTGCTGACGGCGACGCAGGAGGGCAACTACAACGGCACCGAGAACATCGGCGCCATCCCCTTCTCCGGCGTCATCCTCGCGCACTCCAACGAGGCGGAGTGGCAGAGCTTCAAGAGCAACAAGAACAACGAAGCCTTCATCGACCGGATCTGCGTCATCAAGGTGCCCTACTGCCTGAGGGCGACCGAAGAGCAGAAGATCTATGACAAGCTGATCGAGGGCTCGGCGCTGAGCAGTGCCCCTTGCGCGCCGGGAACTCTGTCGATGCTGGCGCGATTCTCGGTTCTCTCGCGGCTGCGCAACCACGAGAACTCGACCTTGTTCGCCAAGATGCGCGCCTATGATGGCGACAGCCTCCGGGAGACCGACCCGAAAGCCCGCAGCGTCCAGGAATATCGCGACGCCGCCGGCATGGACGAAGGCATGGACGGCATCTCGACGCGCTTTGCCTTCAAGGTCCTGGCGGCAACCTTCAACCACGACACGATCGAGCTCGGCGCCGATCCGGTGCATCTGATGTATGTGCTGGAACAGGCCATCCGCCGCGAGCAGCTCCCCGATGAAACCGAGAAGCGCTATCTCGAATTCATCAAGGCCGACCTTGCCCCGCGCTATGCGGAGTTCATCGGCCACGAAGTCCAGAAGGCCTATCTCGAATCCTATGCGGATTATGGGCAGAACCTGTTCGACCGCTATGTCGACTACGCCGACGCCTGGATCGAGGATGTCGACTTCAAGGATGCCGACACCGGCCAATTGCTCGACCGCGAACTCCTCAATCAGGAGCTGACCAAGATCGAGAAACCGGCAGGAATCGCCAATCCGAAGGATTTCCGCAACGAGATCGTCAAGTTCTGCCTGCGCTCACGGGCGAGCAATGGCGGCAAGAACCCGTCCTGGACCGGCTATGAGAAGATCCGCGAAGTCATCGAGAAGCGGATGTTCTCGCAGGTCGAGGACCTGCTGCCGGTGATTTCCTTCGGCTCGAAGAAGGACGGCGAGAGCGAGAAGAAGCATGGCGAGTTCGTCTCGCGCATGGTGGAGCGTGGTTATACCGAACGCCAGGTCCGGCGTTTGATCGAATGGTACATGCGCGTGAAGCAGGCTGGCTGAGCCAGGCGCGGGAGCCATCATGAACATTGTCGACCGACGCCTGAACCCACGCGGCAAGGCTCTCGAGAATCGTCAGCGTTTTCTGCGCCGGGCCAAGGGCGTCGTGCAACAAGCGGTGAAGCAGTCCCTGCAGAACCGCAATATCCGGGACGTGCTGGAGGGTGGGGAAGTCAGCATTCCGATGGACGGGATGGAGGAGCCGAGCCTTCGCAGGGGGACAGGGGGCACGCACGACCACGTGCTGCCCGGCAACAAGACCTTCATCGAAGGCGATGTGCTACCGCGCTCGGGCGGCGGGGGCAGCGGCAAGCCCGACAAGGCCGGCGAGGGAGCCGGCGAGGATGCCTTCCGCTTCGTCCTGACCCGCGAGGAGTTTCTCAACGTCTTCCTCGACGATCTGGAGCTGCCCGATCTCGCCAAGCGACGGCTCACCGAGATCGAGCATGAAAGCCCCGTCCGCGCCGGCTACTCGGTCTCGGGCTCGCCGGCCAACATCGCGGTCAACCGCACGACGCGGCTTGCGATGATGCGCCGGATGGCGCTGCGCCGCCCGAACCCCGAGACGATCGCGCGGCTTCAGGCGGAAATCGCCGCATGCGAGGAGGATGGCTTACGTCTGGTGCTCGAAGACAAGGTCAAGGCGCTCGAAGCCAAGGTGCGGCGCATTCCCTATATCGACCCCGTCGATGTGCGCTACCGCCGCTATGAGAACGAGCCGAAGCCGGTCGCGCAGGCCGTGATGTTTTGCCTGATGGATGTGTCCAGCTCGATGACGGAGCACATGAAGGACCTCGCCAAGCGGTTCTACATGCTGCTCTATATCTTCCTGGCGCAGCGCTACCGCCATGTCGAACTCGTCTTCATCCGCCACACGGACCGGGCCGAGGAGGTGGATGAGGACACCTTCTTTCACAGCCCCGCGACGGGCGGGACGCTGGTTTCGAGCGCGCTCGAGGCGATGCGCTCGGTCATCGCGAAGCGCTATTCTCCCGAGGACTGGAACATCTACGCCGCCCAGGCCTCGGACGGGGATAATTCCTATTCGGACGAGGCCACGACAGAGCGCCTGCTCAAGGACGCGATCCTGCCCGCCAGCCAGTATTTCGCCTATCTCGAAGTCGGCGAATCCGACCGCGAATCCATGTCCCACTCCGCCCTGTGGCGGCTCTATGAGAGATTGCGCTCGGAGGGCGCCCCGCTCTCGATCCGCAAAGTCAGCCATCGCAGCGAGATCTTCCCGGTCTTCCGCGAGCTGTTCCAGCGCCGCCAGGGCCATGAGAAGGCCACATCATGACAACAGCCGCGACGGAACCGCTTTTCGAGGGAGCCGATTGGAGCTTCACCACGCTCCAGCGGATCCATGACGCCTGCCAGGAGATCGCGCTCTGCGAACTCGGCCTGGATGTCTATCCGAACCAGATCGAGGTCATCACGGCCGAGCAGATGCTCGACGCCTACTCCTCCACCGGCATGCCGTTGTTCTACAAGCATTGGTCCTTCGGCAAGCATTTCGCCCATCACGAGGCGTTCTACCGCAAGGGCCTGAGGGATCTGGCCTACGAGATCGTCATCAACAGCTCGCCCTGCGTGTCCTACCTCATGGAGGAGAACACGGCGACGATGCAGACGCTGGTCATCGCGCATGCCGCCTTCGGCCATAACCACTTCTTCAAGAACAACTATCTGTTCAAGACCTGGACCGATGCGGAAGGCATCCTCGACTATCTCGACTTCGCCAAGGGCTATATCGCGCGCTGCGAGGAGCGCCACGGCCAGGCGGCCGTCGAGCGGACGCTCGACGCGGCGCACGCGCTGATGTCCCACGGCGTCCACCGCTATCCCGGCAAGAGCAAGCTCGACCTGCGCCAGGAGGAAAGGCGCGAGCGCGATCGCCGCGCGCATGAGGAGCAGATCTTCAACGACCTCTGGCGCACCGTGCCGGCCGGCCCCAGCAAGAGCGCGCTGGATCTCGGTGCCGAGCGGCGGCGCACCGTCCTCGGGCTACCGCAGGACAATCTGCTGTATTTCCTGGAGAAGTCCGCCCCCCGCCTGCAGGCCTGGCAGCGCGAGATCCTGCGGATCGTGCGCCATGTCGCGCAGTATTTTCATCCGCAGCGGCAGACCAAGGTGATGAACGAGGGCACCGCGACCTATGTCCATTACCGCATCATGACGCGGCTGCACGAGAAGCAGGCGATCAGCGACGGGAACTTCCTCGAATTTCTCACCTCGCATTCCAACGTCGTGTTTCAGCCAGCCTTCGACCATCCGCGGTTTCCCGGCTTCAATCCCTATGCGCTCGGCTTCGCGATGATGCAGGATCTGGAACGGATCGTCACCGCGCCCGAGGCGGAGGACCGCGAGTGGTTTCCCGATATCGCCGGCACCGGGGACGCGATGGCCGTCCTGCGCGACATCTGGGCCAATTACCGCGATGAGAGCTTCATCAGCCAGTTCCTCAGCCCGCGCCTGATGCGGCAAATGCGCATGTTCCACATCTGCGACGACCCGGCACGGAGCGAAGGCGTGACGGTCGAGGCGATCCATGACGAGAGCGGCTATCGCCGGATCCGTCGCCAGCTCGCCCGCGAATACGACATCAGCTGGACCGACCCCAATATCGAGGTCGTCGATGTCGACCTCGCCGGCGACCGGCGCCTGCTTCTGCGCCATACCGTCGTGAACGGATGCCTGCTTCAGGACAAGGCCGCAACGCATGTGCTCCAGCACATCGCCGACCTCTGGAGCTATGACGTCCGACTCCAGGAGGTCGATCCCACAGGCACGGTCCTGAAGGAGCATGTGGCCAGCCCGCGCGGCATGACCCGCGCGGCCTGAGCGGCGCGACCCGGGACAAGCCGATGCCCTAGAATGCAGCGATTGGAGCGTTGAGCCCGCCAAGCGCGAGCGCAGGCGACTGCACATCCGCCGCCTCGCCTGTAGAGCCGCCCTCATGCGCGGCGATGAGGAGATTGGCGAAGAGCCGGCCGGGCGAGGATAAGGGCCGGCTTTTCTCATAGGCCAGGAAGAACTGCGTCTTGTAGAAGACCGGCCCGGCGCCTGCGACCTCGCGCAGGCGATAGCTTTGCGACAGCTCCGAAGCGTAATGCGCCGGCAGAAAGCCGACGAAGCCGCCGGCGGCGAGAAAGGTCGCAACCGCTTCCAGGCCCGACGCCACGGCCTGCCTGGTCAATTTCAACCGCGTGGCCAGGGCGCGGGGCCGGGCGTCGCCGTCGCGCGTGACGAGAACGTAGCCAAGACGCTCCAACTCGCCGATATGCGGCGCCGGATCGTCGGGCCCGCCGCTGACATAGAGCCGGAACTCCTCGTCGAAGATGTGCTGGAGGGTGAATTTCCCGTGCTCGCCCGGCATGCCCGTGACGCAGAGATGCAGATGGCGCGTCGCGAGATCTTCGAGCAGCTGGGCCGGCGGACGGATCGACATGTGCAACCGGACGCCAGGCGCCTGCAGCCGGAAGGCAGCGACAGCCGAGACGATGCGCGCATGGGGATTGCTGAGGCAGTTGTCGGCGAGGCCGATCATCAGATCGCCCGTCATGACGCTGCGGGCGAGGTTCAGCTCGTCGCGGACATGGTCGAGCGTGTCGCAGGCGGTGATCGAGGCGCGCAAGGTCGTGCGGCCGAGCTCGGTCAGTTCGAACCCTGCCGGCCCGCGCATGCAGAGCTGGCCGCCGAGACGTTCTTCCAGAGCTTTGATATGACGGCTGATAGTTGAACGCTCCATATGGAGCTTGGTTTCCGCAGCAGTCAGGCCGCCTGATTCAGCAACGACGCGGAATATCCGCATCAACCGAAGATCAGCTTCGGTTATGCTGGCAATCTCTTTGTGCATCCTGATGTTCATGTTGCACAAACCACAACCATGGTTTCTCAGATTGCAATTGCGGCAACCAGCCCTCAACCCATAACCTTCTGAAGGTGATGTTTAATCGATCAAATGTAAGCTCAAATAATACGCTTGTGCACAGCTTTTGATCGAGCGATCCGAAAGGCTCCAGCGCATATGACCCTGCCTCTGACCGTGCCGCCCAAGCCCGGACACCAGACCTTCCTCTGGTCGCCCCTGGTCACGGACCTCGACACGCTGGACGCCCATATCGCCATCATCGGCATGCCCTATGGCAACGCCTATGAGCCGCATGCGGTCTCGAATGATCAGACCAGAGCGCCCGATGCCGTCAGGAGCGTGACCGACCGCGTCTGCCGCAGCCTAGAGCGCTATGATTTCGATGTCGGCGGCCCGATCTATGCCGACCGCGCCCTCAAGGTCGTCGATATCGGCAACGTGCCCTTCGACATCCATGACCACAGGAGCCATTTCGGGCGCGCCGAGGCGGCCGTGCGCAAGGTCCTGAAGGCCGGCGCCATGCCGATCACGATCGGCGGCGATCACGGTATCCCGATCCCGATCTTCCGCGCGCTCGACGGCGAGGGGCCGGTGACGCTGATCCAGGTCGATGCCCATATCGACTGGCGCGAACATGTGAACGAGGTGCATGACGGCCTGTCGAGCCCGATCCGGCGCGCCTCCGAGATGGCCCATATCGACCAGATCTTCCAGATCGGCATTCGCGCCCAGGGCAGCGCCCGCAGCGAGGAGGTCGCGGCGGCGCGCGCCTATGGTGCCAACATCATCCCGGCCTTCGAGGTGCATGACGCCGGCATCGACGCGATCATCGACCGCATCCCCGATGGCGGCCGCTACTACATCACCATCGACGCCGACGGGCTCGACCCCTCCGTCATGCCGGCCGTGGAAGGTCCGGCGCCGGGCGGCCTGCTGTTCCATCAGGTCCGCAAGCTGATCCATGGCCTGGTCCGCAAGGGCCGCGTGCTCGGCATGGATATCGTCGAGATCACTCCCTCCGCCGACGTGAACAACATCACCAGCATCGTCGCCGGCCGGCTGATCGTGAACCTGATCGGGGCTGCCGTGCGGGCCGATTATTTCGACGCGCCTCCGCTCTGACCGGGCAGCGACCGCAAACCTGCCTAAGCCCAGCCGACGCCTTTCCCGCCATCACGCCAGAGCGCTCTGGCCATCAGAGGAGCAGCATCATGTCGCATCCGAGCCGCAGGCAATTCGGCATCATGGCGGGGGGCACGGCGCTTGCCGGGCTGCTGCCGCCCTCCCTCGCCTTCGCCGAGACGACGCTGGAGAAGATCAAGCGCCTCGGCACCGTCACCGTCGGCACCGAGGCTGCCTTCCCGCCCTTCGAATTCGTCAAGGACGGCAAGATCGTCGGCTATGGCAGCGATCTCCTCGTCGAGATCGTCAAGGAGCTCGGGGTCAAGGTCAACCAGCTCGACCTGCCCTGGCAAGGCATCCTGCCCGGCGTTCTCGCCGGCAAGTTCGATTTCGTCGCCACCACCGTCGGCATCAATGAGGAGCGGGCCAAGCGCTACGCCTATACGATGCCGATCGCCAATGGCGTGCCCTATGCGATGATGCGCAAGGGCGACAAGATGAAGGTCATCGAGGATCTGAACGGCAAGGTCGTCGCAACCCAGCTCGCCTCCTCGACCGAGCCGACCTCGCGCGCCATGGACGCCAAGCTCAAGGCCGCCGGCGGCGCGGGCTTCAAGGAATTGAAGCTCTTCACGGCCTTCACCGAAAGCTATGTCGCGCTTGCCAGCGGCGAAGTCGACGCCGTGATCCAGTCCCTTCCCAGCCTCGCCGTGCTGGTCAAGGAGAAGCCCGACACCTTCGCGCTGCTCGCCCCCGTCACCGCCGGCAGCCCCTATACCTATCTCGCCTGGGTGACGCGGCCCGACGACAAGGAACTGCGCGACTTCATCAACGGCGTCATCCGCAAGATGCGCGACGATGGCCGCCTCGCCGCGCTGCAGGAGAAATGGTTCGGCTTCAAGATGGAGATCCCCGATAGCGGCTATCTTCCGCCGGGCGCCGTCTGAGGCGCTGTCCAGCAGGGTCGGGAGCGCAGCCTTGTCGTTTCAATTCGCCTATCTGCTCTCGGTCCTGCCCACGCTGTTTGCCGCCGCCCTGGTCAATGCCCGCCTCGCCGCGATCATCGTGGTGATCGCCGTCCTCGGCGGCACGGCGTTGACCATCCTGCGCTCCTTCAAGATCGCTTGGGTCAACGCGGTCATCGCGTTTCTGATCAGCTTCATTCGCGGCACGCCGCTGCTGATCCAGATCTTCCTGTTCTACTATGTCCTGCCCGCAATCGGCCTCGACCTGTCGCCCGAGGCTGCGGGTATCGCCGCGATCGCGCTGAACAGTTCGATGTTCATCACCGAAATGATGCGCGGCGGACTTCAGACCATCGACCCCGGGCAGATCGAGGCGGCGACCGCTTTGTCCCTGCCGCGGCGGGCGATCTGGCAAAGCGTGGTGCTGCCGCAATTGTTCCGGCGCATCCTGCCGGTGCTGATCAACGAGATCACGATCGTGGTGAAGGGCACCGCCCTGCTTTCGGTCATAACCGTCGTCGACGTGCTGCGCACCGCCCAGCAGATCGCCAGCGCCAGCTACCGCCCCTTCGAGACGCTCGCCGGGGCTGCCCTGATCTTCCTCTTGATGAACCTCGTCGTAATCGCCGCCGGCTCGCTGACCGAAGCCCGGCTCGCCGTCAGGAGGGGCTGAGCCATGGCGTTCGACCCCTCGATCCTCGTCCAGTACTGGCCGCTTTTCGCACAGGGCGCCTGGCTGACGATCCAGATCACTGCCATGGCCTTCGTGCTCGGCTATGCCGTCGGCATCGTCGTGGCGCTGATCGCGCAGATTCCCAACCGGCTGGTGCGCATCCTAGTGGCCGCTTATGTCGGGGTTCTGCGCGGCATCCCCTTCATCATCATCCTCTTCCTGGTCTATTACGGCCTGCCCTTTGCCGGCATCAGGCTGCCGGCCTTCGTCACCGGCACGGTCGCGCTCGGCCTCTTCGCCAGCGCCTATTATGCCGAGATCATCCGCGCCGCGATCCTCGCCTTGCCGCGCGGCCAGTTCGAATCCGCACGCGTCGTCGGCATGTCGCCGCTCCAGGCGATGCGGCACGTCATCGCCCCGCAGATCCTGCGCAGCCTGGTGCCGCCCTCCACCAACATGACGCTGACGATGATCAAGGAATCCTCCGTGCTGAGCTCGATCACGGTGGCCGAGCTGACCTATCAAGGCCTGATCGTGCAGGGGAACACCTTCGCGCCTTTCGAGGTCTTCGCGGCGGTGACGCTGATCTACTGGGCCATCACCATGGTGGTGGCCTGGCTTGCCGGGCTGATCGAGGCCCGCGTCGGCCAGGCCCAGCAGGAGACGATCATCCGCAACCCGCTCGCCGCGGAGTTCCTCTCCTTCGACAGGAGGCCGGTGCGATGAGCGCCCCTCCCATCCTCGGCGTCTCCGGGCTCACCAAGCGCTTTCGCGGCACGACCGCCCTGGACCAGGTCTATCTCGACATCGCCAAAGGCGAGGTCGTTGCGCTGATCGGCCCGAGCGGCTGCGGCAAGAGCACCTTGCTGCGCTGCCTGACCTGGCTCGAGCAGCCCGATGACGGCTTCATCACCATCGAGGGCAAGCCGTTCGGGCGCGAGACCAACGGCACCGTCGTCAGACGCCATGGCGGCCGGCAGATCGACGCCATGCGCCCGCGCATCGGCATGGTGTTCCAGCAGCTCAACCTCTGGCCGCATCTGAGCGCGATCGAGAACGTCATCCGGCCGCAAATGGTCGTGCTCCGCCGGCCGCGCGAGGAGGCGACGCAACGTGCCCGCGCCCTGCTCGCCAGCCTCAGCCTCGCCGACAAGGCGCAGCACTATCCCGATGCGCTGTCCGGCGGCCAGCGCCAGCGCGTCGCCATTGCGCGCGCCCTGGCCATGGACCCTGCCCTGATGCTGTTCGACGAGCCGACCTCGGCGCTCGATCCGGAACTCGTCGGCGAGGTGCTCGCCCTGCTGCGCGAGCTCGCCGGCACCGGCATGACCATGCTGGTGGTGACGCATGAGATCGGTTTTGCAGCCCATGTCGCCGACCGCATCGCCTTCATGGACAAGGGCCGCATCATCGAGGACGGCCCGGCGGCGCAAGTCATAAACCGGCCGGCCGACCCGCGCGTCGCCGCCTTCCTCGACCTGATCGGCTCCGGGCGAGCCCCGCTGGAAACATACGCATCATGAGCCGCATCGACAGGCCCTATGTCGGGATCCCCTCCTTCCTGCGCGCGCCGGTCGCCGGTGACCTTGAGCGGCTCGATGCCGCCATCGCCATCATCGGCGTGCCCTTCGACGAAGGCTCTCCCTTCCTGCCGGGCAGCCGGCTAGGCCCGCGCGCCCTACGCGAGCATTCGCTGCGCTTCACCGGCGGGCTCTACGATCCGGCGACGCGGCGCGACTTTCTCACGGAAGAGCTCGCGAAGGGGTTGATCGCCGATCTCGGCGATGTCGACATCGCGCCCACCAATGTCGAGCAAAGCTTCGCCAACATCACCGCCACCATCCGCAAGGCGCTGGACGCCGGCGCACTTCCCGTCGTGCTCGGCGGCGATCACTCGATCACCTATCCGATCTTCCGCGCTTTCGAGCGGCCCGCGCATGTCCTGCATTTCGATGCACATATGGACTATGCCGACGAGGCCAACGGCCTGCGTTACACCAATGGCCACGCCTTCCGCCATGTCGCGGCGCTCGATACCGCACTCAGCCTGACCCAGGTCGGGATCCGCAGCCTGCGCAGCGCCCGCAAGCAGCATGAGGATATCGAGGCGGGCGGCAACCGCGTCGTGCCGATGCACGAATTCCGCGCGCTCGGCCCCGCCGGCATCGCAGCGCTGCTGCCGGAGGGAGCGCCGGTCTATGTCAGCATCGATGTCGACGCGCTCGACATGTCGCTGGTGCCGGGCTGCGTCTCAGCCGAGCCAGACGGCATGAGCTATCCCGATCTGCGCGACACGCTGAAGGCCGTCGCCGAGCGCAATGAGGTCGTCGGCTTCGACTTCGTCGAGGTGAACCCGCCGCTCGATGTCGGGACCGGTGTCACCGCCTATCTCGGCGCGCTCGTCGTGATCGGCTTCCTCGGCGAGATCTGCGCCCAGCCGCGCTGGCGCGCCCGCCTCAAAGCCCGCTGAACACCAGGAGGATCATCACCATGTCGAGCACGACCGTCACCATTCCCGCCCGCCGGGGCAAGGCCGCCCATGTCAGGCAAGGCCAGATCGTCAAGGTCATCAACACTCATGGCGACCAAGTCGTCGACACCTGGGCCTTCAACGCCCAGGACCTGAAGGAATTCATGTCGATGGAGCACAGCCGACCACATATGCTGAAGACGATCCCGGTCGTCGGCGACATCATGCGCAGCAACAAGCGCCGCCCGATCCTGACGCTCGTCGAGGATACCTCCGGCGGAATCCATGACACCCTCATGGCCGCCTGCGATTGCCATCGCTACAAATTCCTCGGCGTCGAGGCGTATCACGACAATTGCGAGGATAATCTCCACGCCGCGATGCGCGAGATCGGCCTCGAAGCACCGGAGACGCCAAGCCCGCTCAATCTCTTCATGAACATTCCGGTCAAGCCCGACCGCTCGCTCTCCTTCGAGGCGCCGGTCTCGACGCCCGGCAGCTATGTCGCGCTGCGCGCCGAGATGGATCTCGTCATCGCCTTCAGCGCCTGCCCGCAGGACATCCTGCCGATCAACGGCGTCGGCCATATGCCGACCGAAGCGCATTTCACGGTGGAATGACGCGCGACATGTCCCTGCTGCTGACGACCATTCCCGCCGGCCATGGCAAGGCGCTCCGGCTCAAGGCCGGCCAGACCGTGCGATTGATCAACACCCATGGCACCCAGGTCGTCGATTGCTGGGCCTGGAACGCCCATGATCTCGACGAGCATATGTCGATGGAGGCAAGCCGGGTCTGGAGCCAGCGGCTCAACCCGATCATCGGCGACAGCTTCGTCAGCAATTACCGCAACCCGATCCTGACGCTGGTCGAGGACACCTCGCCGGGTGTCCACGACACCTTCATGGCGGCCTGCGACTGCCATCGCTATCGCCGCCTCGGCGTCGCGGGCTATCACCGCAACTGCCTGGACAACATGTTCGAAGGCCTCGCGGAAATCGGCCTCACAGTGCCGAGGCCGATCCTGGCCTCGTTCAACATCTTCATGAACATCGCCGTGCAGGCCGATGGGCGCAGCCTCAAGACCGCGCCGACACCGGGCCGGGCGGGCGATTACATGAGCCTGCGCGCCGATATGGACTGCGTGGTCGCCTTCTCCGCCTGTCCGCAGGATATCGTGCCGATCCAGGGCGGAGCGGCCAATATCCCGCGCGATGCGCATTACGGCGTGATCGAGGACAACTTCCCGGCCATCCCGCCCTCGCAGCCCTGGGTTCCTTGAAGGGGCTGGGCTGAGGGCGTGGTTTCGCCGCTCAGAACTCCTCCCAGCCGGCGTCGCCGGCGCGGCTGTTGGCGACCTTCCTGGCCGGGGCATGCGGCGCTGGCGCAATGGCCTGGGCTTGGGCCTGGGCCCGGGGTGCCGGCGCCGCCGCCCTGGTCTGGCCGAAGGCGGCTTCGGCGAGCTTGCGCAGGCGCTCGGGCTCGGAAGCCGTGCCGGACGCTGTCGCCCTCACTGGAGCCGGGGCGTAATTGGCCGATGAGCCGGTTGCAGCCTCGGGGCCAGTCCTGAAGGCCGCGACGAGGTTGTTGAGCTCACCGATGCGCGAGGACAGCGAGGAGGCGGAGGCGGCGCTCTGTTCGGAGAGCGCCGCATTGGCCTGCGTCATCTCGTCGAGATGGGCGACGGCCTGGCTCATCTCGTCGATGCCATTGGCCTGCTCGCCCGAGGCCGCCGAGATCTCGGCGATGGTGGCCGCGACCTTTTGCGAAGCGGCCAGGATCTGGGTCAGGGCGTCGCCGGCCTGGCGGACCAGCTTGACGCCGGCACCGACCTCCATGTTGGAGGACGAGATCAAGCCGGAGATGTCCTTGGCGGCGGCGCTCGAGCGTTGCGCCAGGGTGCGGACCTCGGAGGCGACGACAGCAAAGCCCTTGCCGGCATCACCGGCGCGTGCCGCCTCCACCGCCGCGTTCAGCGCCAGGAGATTGGTCTGGAAGGCGATGTCGTCGATCACCCGGATGATGTCGGAGATCTTCTGCGAGGCGCTCTCGATGCGCGCCATCGCAGCCACGGCCTCCGTCGCGATCGTACCGCCCGACTGCGCCGCCTGCATCGCCTCTGTCGAGATCGCGGCCGCCTGCTTCGAAGCCTGGGCCGAGGCCTTCACCGAGGCTGCGAGCTCCTCGGTCGTGGCTGCGGTCTCTTCCAGCGACGAGGCCTGCTCTTCCGTGCGCTTCGACAGATCATCGGCGCCCATGGTGATCTCGCGCGCCGCCAAGCCGACATCCGCAGAGGTCGTCTGGATCGTGCGCACCGTCGAGGACAGACGATCGACGGTGGTGTTGAAGTCGTCGCGAAGCTGCTCATAGGCCGCCGGAACGGCGATCTCGATGCGATGCGTCAGGTTGCCATAGGACAATTCGGCGAGGCCGCGAGCCAGCTCCGTGACGACATTTTCCAGCTCCTTCGCCTGCTCGAGCTGCTGCTGTGCTCCCGTCAGCCGCTCGGCTTCGGTCGCGTGGCGGGTGTCTTCGATCAGGCGCGCTTGCGCGACGGCAGCGGTTTCGAGCTCCGCCTTCTCGATCGCGGCGCTGCGCAGGACACCGACCGCATCGGCCATTGCCGCGATCTCGTCGCGGCTGCGGATGACGGGGATGGTGGCTTCGATATCGCCCGAGGCAAGCCGGTGCATCGCCGCCTTCAGGCTGCCGAGCGGCTTCATCATGCGGCGCAGGACCAGCAGCAGCACGGCGCCGCCCACCAGCGCGATCAGCAATCCGGCGATCACGTTACCCCAGATCATCTCGTCGATCACGACCAGGAAATCGGCCTGCCTGATGCCGACGAACAGGATGCCGATGACCTGGTTGTTCGATTTCTGGATGATCGGCTCATAGATCGTGAAATAGGGCAGGCCCAGAATGTCGGCCGCGCCGGAATAGGTCTTTCGATCCTTGAACACGGCGTCATAGGCAGGCCCCGCGGCGAGCTTGGTGCCGACGGCGCGCGAGCCGTCGGGCTTCTGCACGTTGGTGGCAACGCGCACATCGCCCATGAAGACCGTCGCCACGCTGCCGGCGAGTGCCTTGACCTTGTCGACGGCAGCGAAATTGCCGTTCACCGGCTCGGCACCGAAATAGAGCTTGTCGCCCTCCAGCTTCGGCTCGCCCTTGGCGACGAGGATATCGCGCAGCAGGTTGATGTTGACGGAGAGGCTGGACTGCGCCCGCTCGCGCATCGCCTTGTCGGCGGCATGGATCGAAACCAGGACGGATGCGGCGACAGCCGCGCCCACGATGAGGACCCCGACGATAGCCAGGCGAGTCGCGATCGGCAGTCGAAATAGAAAGAGCTTCTTCATGAGGCGGCTCATTGTTGAATGGGCGAGGTGACACACCCAAGGCCGCTTCAGCTTTATCAATAATAATGAAAAGCTGCTTAATTTTAGAATTATCACCACGCCCCGCGCATAGGCGCCGAATTTTCTCCGAAGAGATACGCGCACAAAAGCCTGCGTAAACGAATACATCGAAGATCGTTCTTATTTTTTTCATATTATTTCTTCATTTCTATATTTTTACTAGCAATTACTGTAGGGCACACCTCGAGCATAGCTCTCACCCTTCAAGATGCCGCAGCGCCGCCTCTCAGGATGAAGGCTCGGCCCGATCTCCAACCAAACCATCGATCGACCTGGATTGATCGGCCTTCCGTGACGAGATTGTCATCGGACGGTCATCGGCCGATGCGTAGTTCGCCCGCCATGAGCGACGCTCCCACACATCACTCGACCGCGCAGGAGGTGTCGCCCTCGACGCTCCCTCGCCTGGGGGACGCTGCACCGCCTTCTCCACCGCTGCTGGCGCTGGAAGCCTTCACGGTCTCGTTCCGCAACGGCCCTAGCGCGACCCGGGTCGTGCATGGCGTCGATCTCACGCTTGCACCCGGGGAAGCGCTCGGCATCGTCGGCGAATCCGGCTGCGGCAAGAGCGTCACCTGGCTTGCGGTCTTGCGGCTTCTCGGCAAGGGCGTCGCCACCTCCGGCAAGGTGCTGCTCTCGGGCCAGGACATCACGCATCTCGGCGAGCGCGAGATCGCGCGCATTCGCGGCGGCCGGATCGGCCTGATCTTCCAGGACCCGACGAGTTCGCTCAATCCGGTGCATCGCATCGGCACGCAGATCGGCGAAGCGCTGCGATTGCATCGCGGCCTCTTCGGCGCGGCGGGGCAGGCGGAAGCGCTGCGCCTGCTCGACCGTGTCGGCATCGCCGATGCGCCGCGGCGGCTGCGGCAATACCCGCACGAATTGTCGGGCGGCATGAACCAGCGCGTGATGATCGCAATCGCGCTGGCAGGCGAGCCCGACGTGCTGGTCGCCGACGAGCCGACGACCGCGCTCGACGCCACCATCCAGGCCCAGATCCTCGATCTCATCCGCGACATCCGCCGCGACACCGGCATGGGCCTCGTGCTGATCTCGCACGATCTCGGCGTCGTGGCCGATCTCTGCGACCGTGTCGCGGTGATGTATGCCGGCCGCGTCGTGGAGACCGCAGCGACCTCGGCGCTGCTTCACGAGCCGCACCATCCTTATACGCGGGGGCTGCTCGCGGCGCTGCCGGAGCTGGAGGGGCCGCGCCTGCGCTTGACGCCGGTGCCCGGCACGGTGCCCTCGCCCGATGCGATGCCGGCGGGCTGCGCCTTCGCGCCGCGCTGCACATCAGTTGCCGCCATCTGCCAGGTCGCGCCGCCGCCGCTCGCGCCGGCGGGCGGCGTCCGCCAATCCGCCTGCCTGCGGCTCGATGCCTTGCCGCCCTGGCAAGGAAGCCCGGAGCAGCGGGCCTCGGATCGGCGGGAGCCGTGCCTGCAAGAGCTTGTCGGAATGTCCTCATGAGCGCGCTTCTGACGGTGAAAGATCTGGCGCGGCACTACCCCGTCGCTGGCGCGCGCGGCGAGCGGCGCCTGCTGCACGCTGTCGATGGGGTGAGCTTCTCGCTCGACGCCCGCCGCACGCTCGGCATCGTCGGCGAGTCGGGCTGCGGCAAGTCGACCACGGCCAAGCTGGTGCTGGGCCTTCTCGCGGCCTCGTCCGGCCGGATCGATTTTGCCGGCGAGCCGGTCACGGCGGTGCGCGACGCCAGATGGCGCGCCATGCGCCGTTCCATGCAGATGGTCCCCCAGGACCCGCTGGCGGCGCTCGACCGGCGCCTGACGGTCGGCGAGCAGGTCGTCGAGCCGCTGCAGATCCACAATCTTGAAGCCGGCCCCAGGGCGCGGCAGGAGCGGGCGCTTTCGCTGTTCGAGGCCGTGGGGCTGCGTCCCGACCTGTTCGACCGCTATCCGCATGAATTGTCGGGCGGCCAGCGCCAGCGCGTCGTGCTGGCGCGCGCGCTGGTGCTCGACCCCAGGCTCGTGGTCTGCGACGAGCCGATCTCGGCGCTCGACGTCTCCGTCGCGGCGCAGGTCATCAACCTGCTGCAGGACCTGCAGGGGCGCTTCGGCATGGCCTATCTCTTCATCAGCCACGACCTCAAGGTGGTGCGCCAGATCGCCGACGAAGTCGCCGTGATGTATCTCGGCCGCATCGTCGAGCAGGGTCCGCCCGATGCGCTGTTCCACGCACCTGCCCATCCCTATACCGAGGCGCTGGTCTCCGCGGTGCCGACACCCTGGCGGCGCCTGCGCGAGCGCATCGTGCTCTCGGGCGATCCGCCCAACCCGGTCGACCGGCCCAGCGGCTGCGCCTTTCATCCGCGCTGCCCGCGCGCCATGGCGCAGTGCGCGACGGAGGCTCCGGCCCTGCGGCGCGTGGCGGATGGGCGGCTCGCCGCCTGCCATCTCGTGCCAGCCATCGACAGCCCGGTTGCCGTAGCCGCCTGAGTGCGTCAGGAACCGCTTCCATATCCTTCGGAGACAGACGATGGCGCAGACTGAACAGACGATCACCGAGCGGGTGATCGTGGCGGTATTCGACGGTCTCCGGCCCGACATGGTGACGCCCGAGCTGACACCGAACATCCTGCGCCTGGCGGCGCGCGGCACCTGGTTCCGGCAGGCGCGCAGCGTCTTCCCCTCGCTGACGCGCGTCTGCACGAGCGCGATCGCCACCGGCGCGCCGCCGACCACGCATGGCATCGTCGGCAATGCCTTCTACCATTCCGCCGCCATGCCCGAACATGTCTTCGACACCGGCCGCATCGACCATCTTCGCCGTGTCGAAGCCCATCATGGCGGGCGCCTCATCGACGTGGATACCTTTGGCGACGTTCTCGCCCGCGCCGGACGACGGCTCTGCGTGGTGCATACGGGTTCGCCCGGCTCGGCGCATTTCATCAACCCGCGCGCCCGCGACAACGGCCACTGGACCTTCTCGATGCATGGCGTCGACGGCACCCAGACGCCCCAGGCCGTGACCGAGGCGCTGGAGACGGTCGGGCCGCTGCCGGAGCGCGAGATGCCGCGCCTGGGCGAATTGCGCTACGCGGCGCGGCTGATGGTGGAGCATGTCTTGCCGGTGCTCGCTCCGGATGTCGCGCTGGTCTGGTTCAACGAGCCCGACACGACCTTCCACTACAAGGGCCTCGGCTCGCCTGAAGCCAAGGCCGGCCTGCAGGAAGCCGACAAGGCCTTCGGCGCCATACTGGACTGGGTCGACGCCCAGCCGGGTGCGGAGCGCATCGCCGTCATCGTCGCCTCCGACCACGGCCAGATCTCGACCCGCGCCATTCACCCGCTCTTCGACGACGCCCGCCAGGCGGGCTTTGCGGTTGCCCAGCGCGACGAGCTCGACGGTGCGGCCTTCATCGCCACCGGCGGCATCAGCGGCGAGATCCGCCGCCTCAATGGCGACCGCGACGGCCTCGAGCGCATCGCCCACTGGCTGATGCAGCAGCCGGCCGTCGGGCATGTCTTCTCGCCCGCCCGCAACGAGGCCGATGGCGTCGTGGACGGCACCTTGTCCCTCGCGCTGCTGGGCAATGGGCATGAGCGCCAGCCGGACCTGATGTTCATCCTGAAATCGGATCTCGCGGCTGACCAATACGGCCTGCCGGGCCTGGGTGCGATGACGCCGGGCGACGTGCCGCTCGGTGGCGGCATGCATGGCGGCATCAATCCGCACGAACTCAACACCGTGCTCATCGTCGGGGCCGAGACGGCGGAGGGGCGCGGCTCCCTGTCCTCAGTGCCCGCCGGCATCATCGATATCGGCCCGACCGTGCTCGGCCTGCTCGGAGTGGCGCCAGCGCAAACCATGCAGGGCCGCAACCTCGCCCGCCCCGCCCGCGAGGAGGCGCGCGTCACGCGTCATTCGGCCGGTCGCGGCCGCTTCAACCAGCATGTCGACATCGTCGAGCAGGATGGCCGCCGCTTCATCCTGGGCGGCGGACAGTAGGCGCGCTTTCAGCTGCGGCCGAAGGACAGGTTGTCGGGCCGCAGATCCATGAAATAGAAGGTGTTCGGCCGCCAGGCGATCGACTTCTTGATCGCGTAGGCCTCGCTCGGCTGGTAGAGGATCGTGGCCGGGGCTTCGTCCTCCCAGATGTCGAGCATCTCGGTGAAGAGGGCCTTGCGCTTCGCCGGATCGACCTCCGCCTCGAGCGCATTGCCCGCCTTGTTGAAAGCCCCCGCCGAGGTCCAGAACTTCGAGACCTGGATCTCGCCGGCAGGCCCCCAGGCCACCCAGATCGAGCCCAGCGGATCGGGCAGGCGGGTCGAGTTCGACCAGTTGAAGATCTGCGAACCGGGTCCGCGCAACTGGGCCGAGTTCTCGACGACCTGCAGTGAGGCGTTGAGGCCAACCGCCTTCCATTGCTCGACCAGGACCTGCGCGGCTTCGAGCGCGTTGGTGTAGTAGTTGGCCATCGTCCGGTAGACGACCGGCTCACCCTTGTAGCCCGCCTCCTTCAGCAGCGCCTTCGCCCTGGCCGGGTCATGGGGCAGCTTGCGGCCCTCGACGAACATCTCGCCGTATTCGGGGAAGTTGTGGCTGGCCGGCACCAGGGCCGTGCCCTGCCACAGCGTGTCGACGAGCTTCTGGCGGTCGATGGAGCAGACCAGCGCCTGGCGGATGCGCTTGTCGGAAAGCAGCTTGTCCTGATCGTTGAAGGCGAGCACATGCACGTTCGCCAGCACGACCGAGCGCACGTCGATGTCCTTGTAGCCGCCGACGATGCTCATCTGGTCGGGCGGAATATTGGTGATGAGGTCGTAGTCACCCGCCACGAGGCCGGCGACGCGGGCGGCCAGTTCCGGCACGCGCTTGAAGATGACGCGTTTGGCTGACGGCCTGGCCATGAAGTAATCGTCGAAGGCCTCGAGCACGGTCGCGTCGGCGGCGCTGTGCGACACGACCCGGTAGGGCCCGGTCGCGACGGGCTTCCGCGAATAGGCCTCGAAGCCCATCGCCTCATAGGCGCGCTTGTTGACGATCCAGGCGCACCAGGAGGCGAGCCGCTGCTCCAGCAGGACGTCGGGTGTCCTGGTGCGGAAACGCACGCTGTAGCGATCGATCGGCTCGACGCCGGCCAGCACGCCGAAATAGGCCTTGCCGCCCGGGATCTGGGCCTTGTCGCCCCAGAGCCGCCCGTCGCGGAAGGTATAGGCGACGTCCTCGGAGGTGAGCTCGTCGCCATTATGGAACTTCACGCCCTGGCGCAGCGTGACGATCAATTCCTGCGGCGAGACACGCTCCCATTTCGTGGCGAGATGCGGCTTGAGCTCCGAGCCGCCGCCATCGGCCGTGCCGAGGAAATCGCGCCGGATCAACGTGTCGAAGATCGAATAGGTGACGCGCGTGCCGACATTGGAGAGTTCGCGGGCCGGCTCCAGCGTCGGCGGCAGATCGGCGACCGCCACGGTGAAGTTCGGGCGGGTCTCGCCGGCGGCGAAGCCTGGCTGGGCGTTCAGCGCGATGGGGGTGGCGATCGCGCCTTCCAGGAAGCGGCGGCGGGATATCGTGACCCGGGACATCGTGACCATTATGCATCCTTGGAACAGCCGGTGCGGCCAAGCCGACGAGGTCAGCGCGGCGACGGCACCAGTGGAACGGTGAATGCGTGCCTTGCCTCAGCCAGGCGACAATCCGGTGACATCGGCCTGCCGGGCGATGGCCGCGACCAGCAGGCGCGGATCGTCGAGCAGGACCGCGTCCGGCGACAAAGCAAGCAGCCGGTCGAGCCCGTCACGATCGGCGCGCCCGACCGGGAAAGGCGGATAGTCCGGCAAGGCCACCGAACGCGGCTGGCCGACCATAACCGCAAGCTTCAGGCCCTCGGCGCGAACCGCAGCCGCGCGTTCGGCCGTAGCGGTGCCTTGCCATAGCCGGAACCAGTCTGCGCCGGCGGCGCGAGCCATGGCAGCCGAGTCCGGATCGGCAGCGAAAGCGAGCAACGCGACCTCGCGCGCCTGAGCGCGCGCCATGGCGATGAGATCGAGATCGCGCAGACCGAGCAGCGTGCGCCCGGCCGCGCCGGCTTCGTTCAGCTCCGCCAGGATGCGCGACACGACGGCGCGCTCGGTGAGCTTCACGTCGAGCAGCAGCCCGAGGGAGCCCGAGGCCGCGATGGCGTCCTGCAACGTCATCACCGACGGCAGCAGGCGGCGAATGGTGGCGAGGTCGAGCTCCGCCACCGCACGGGGGTCGCCGCAGAGGCGTTTCAGATCGGCATCGTGCAGGCAGACGAGGACGCCATCGACTGTCAGCCGCAGATCCGTCTCGACCATGTCGGCTCCGGCAATTGCCGCGGCCCGAAAAGCCTCTGCCGTATTCTCGGGCGCGAGCAGCGCCCCGCCACGATGAGCGATGACGAGCGGACGTCCCGAAGCCGGCGACTGTGCGGACACCATCATCCCGCCCTTAACCCCGATCGACCGTGGGATCGAACCTGTCGCGCAGCCAGTCGCCGAACAGGCTCATCGACAAGGTCGTCAGGAAGATCGTGAGCCCGGGGAAGACGGCGATCCACCAGGCGTTGAGCAGATAGCGCCGCCCCTCGCCCAGCATCAGCCCGAGCGAGGTGCCCGGCGGCTGCACGCCCAACCCCAGGAAGGAAAGCGAGGTCTCGAGCAGGATCGTGCCCGGAAAATTCAGCGTCGCCTGCACCACCAGCGCCGCGACGATATTGGGCAGGAGATGGCGCATGATCACCCGCGCTGGCCGCGCGCCGAGCGCCTCCACCGCATTGATGTACTCGCTCTCCTGCTCGGAGACGACGAGGCCCCGCGCCAGCCTGGTATAACGATCCCAGCCGTCGATGCTGACCAGGATGATGAAGAGCAGGATGTTGTTGCCGAAGAAGGCCAGCATCGTCAGCGCCAGGAACAGCGCCGGGATCGCGGCTTGCGCATCGACCAGCATCATGATGCCCTGATCGACGAGCCCCTTGAACCGCGCCGCGACGAAGCCGAGCAGCGTGCCGAAGACCGCGCCGATCAAGGTGCCGAGCACCGCGATCAGGATCGAGGTGCGGATGGCGAAGATCAACCGGCTCAAGATATCGCGCCCGAGCTGGTCAGTGCCGAGCCAATAGGTCATGCCGCCGCCCTCGGACAAAGGCGGGCGCAAGCGCGCGGCGAGGTTCTGGGTGGTGAAGTGGATCGGCGCCAGCCAGTCAGCGAGCAGCGCGACGAGCACGGTGAGCAGGAGGAACGCCGCCGACGCTTTGACGATGGGCGACATCGCCGCCCGCGCCGGGCGGGAGCGAAGCGGCGGCGGCGCGAGAGCCGCGCTGTCGAGACCCGTCGTCATGCCCGAGCTCCCCCAGCTTGCCGGAAGCCGCCCAGACGGGGGTCGATCAGGATATGCAGGATGTCGACGAGCAGATTGGCTGAGATCATGATGACCGTGATGGTGAGGATCACCGCCTGCACCACGGCGAGATCGCGCGTCGCCACCGAATCGACCAGCAAGCGGCCGACTCCAGGCCAGGCGAAGATCGTCTCGACCACGGCACTGCCGGCCAGGATGCCGCCGATCTCGATGCCGAGGAACATCAAGAGCGGCACCGACGCATTCGGCAAGGCGTGGCGGATGATGACGCCGAAGGGCATCACGCCGCGCCCGCGCGCCGCGCGAATGAAGGGCTTGCCGAGCACCTCCAGCGTCGAGGTTCGCGAAAAGCGAGCGAGCCGGCCCGCCAGCGGCAGTCCGAGCGTCACCATCGGCAGGATGAGATGGGCCGGTGTGTCCGACCCTGCCGAAGGCAGAACGCGCAGTTTCAGCGCGAACAGCAGGATCAGCAGGATGCCGAGGAAGAAGATCGGAATGGCATAGCCGAACACGGCCGAGGCCATAGCCAGCCTGTCGATGGCGCTGTTGTGCCTCAGCGCCGCCAGCACGCCGAGCGGCAGGCCGACCAGCAAGGCCAGCAGGAGTGCAGATGTCCCGAGCAGCGCCGTCTTCGGCAGGGCCTCGAGTACCGCAGCGAAAGCCGGCCGGTCATCGGCGAAGGAGGCGCCGAAATCACCCCTGGCGGCGCTGAGCAGATAGCGCAGATATTGCTGGTGGAGCGGCTGATCGAGACCCCAGAGGTCGCGGTAATAGGCGCGCACGTCCGGCGGCGTATCGATCGAGAGCATGATGTCGGCGGGGTCGCCCGCCAGGCGCAGCGCGATGAAGACCGCCGAGACGCAGATGAGGAGCGTGAGGATGGCGCGCCCCGCGCGCAGGGCCAGGAACCGAAACATGGATAAAACCGATCGACACGACCTCGTGACAAGCGGCGCATCTGCAAAGCCGGCGACGACAGATTGATGACAGTCGCGCGCTTTCCATCTCGATCAGGCTCACGCGTACTCCGATCAGGCCGCTGCCCCCCATCGCTGCCGCCAGGCATTGCCCGCCAGCGCCGCGACGCAGTCGATCAGCGGGGTGGGAACTCCGGCCCTTCGGCCGAGCTCGGCGACCGCGCCTGCGATCGCGCCCAACTCCAGCGGCCGGCCAGCCTCCATATCCTGCAGCATCGAGGTCTTGACGCCAACCAGAGTGGGCGGAAGCTCCAGGCGCACCTCAAGGTCGGGCCGGTCCTCGATGCCGAGCGCTGCGGCGACGGCGACGCATTCCGCCATGATCGATTTGGCGACGCTCCGGAGCGCGGGGTCGCCGATGATGGCGTCGATCGTCGCTCCCGTCAGCGCCGAGACCGGATTATAGGCGGCATTGCCGAGGAGCTTGTGCCAGACCGCGCTTCGAATCTCCGCGCTCGGCTCGGCGTCGATGCCGCCCGCCTTCAGGAACGCCACGACATCGGCAAGCCTCGCGCTCGTCGGCACTAGGGGTTCGCCGATGACCAGGCGCTTGCGGCCGTTCCAGGCGATGCGGTTCGGCGCCGGGCGATTGGCGCCAACATAGACGACGCAGCCGAGAATCTGGGTGGTCGGAAGCGCCGCCGCGATCGCGCCTTCGGGGTCTACGGAGGTCAATTTCCGATCGCCGTATCCCTCGTCCAGCCCATCCAGGTACCACCATGGAATGCCGTTCAGCATCGGCAGCACGATCGTCTCGGGTCCGAGCAGAGGCGTCACCAGATCCAGGCCCGTCGGCCAGTCATGCGCCTTGTAGCCGACCAGAACGAGATCCTGCACGCCGGCCGAGGAGGGATCGGCGGTCGCGTTGACGGACAGCGTTTCGGTGGATGATGCGGTTTCGAGGATCAGGCCGTCGGAGGCGAGCAGGGCCGCCGTCGCCGGGCGCGCCACGATGAGGGGACGCTGCCCCGCCTTGGCCATATGCCATGCGATGACGCCCCCGATCGCTCCCGCACCAACAATCGCCACCCGCATGGTCCGCTCCCGCTTTGTGAATCGAGAGCGGACTATAATGCGCCGAAGCGGATGCGACAGTCTCGATCCCGGGCAGGTTGCCTACTTGATCATCACCGAGGGCAGCCAGGTCACGAGCCCCGGGAACAGGCAGCAGATGATCACCGCCAGGAACATCAGCACGACGAAGGGCATCGTGCCCCAGATGATGTCCGAGAGCGGGATGTCGGGTGCGATGTTCTTGATGACGAAAATATTGAGGCCGACCGGCGGGTGGATCAGCCCCATCTCCATCACGATGGTCATGACCACGCCGAACCAGATCAGGTCGAAGCCCGCGGCCTTGAGCGGTGGCAGCACGATCGGCGCGGTCATCAGGATGATCGAGACCGGCGGCAGGAAGAAGCCGAGCACGATGACGAAGAGCAGGATCGCCGCCAGCAGCACCCATTTCGACAGCGACAGCCCGATCACCCAGGCGGCCATCGCCTGGCTGATATGGAGATAGCTCATCACATAGGCATAGAGCAGCGACATGCCGATGATCATCAAGAGCATGGTCGATTCGCGCAGCGTGCCGGTGACGATCGGCATCAGCTTGGAGGGCCGCCAGATGCCGTACATCGCGCCGATGACGATCAGCGCCAGCACCGCGCCGACGCCGGCCGTCTCCGAGGGCGTCGCCCAGCCGGCATAGAGCACGACCATGACGCCGGCCAGGATCGAGACGAAGGGCGCGACCCAGGCGATCATCCTGAGCTTCTGGCCAAGCGTGTAATGCTCTTCGGTCAGCAGCGCCGAGCGGACACCGGTCTCGGCTGCGATCGTCTGAGCCACCGCAAATTCCTTGCGGTAGCGCAGCACCGAATAGAGCGCGAACAGCGTGATCAGCAGCAGGCCCGGCCCGATGCCGGCGAGGAAGAGCTTGCCGAGCGAGACCTCGGCCGCGACCGCATAGAGCAGCATGGTGACCGAAGGCGGCAGCAGGATGCCGAGCGTGCCGCCGGCCGCGATGATGCCGGCGGCGAAACCGCCGGAATAACCGCGCTGGCGCATCTCCGGGATGCCGGCCGAGCCGATCGCCGAACAGGTCGCCGGCGACGAGCCCGCCATGGCGGCGAAGAGGCCGCAGGCGATGGTGTTGGCGACGCCGAGCCCACCGGGAATCCGGTGCAGCCAGGCATGCAGCGCCGAATAGAGGTCCTTGCCGGCGTTGGAGCGCCCGATCGCCGCGCCTTTCAGGATGAAGAGCGGGATCGCCAGGATGATGACATTGGCGAGCTCCTCGTAGAAATTCTGCGCGATCGTATCGACCGAGGCCGACGGCATGAACAGCAGCATGAAGACGAGTGCGACGACGCCGAGCGCAAAGGCGATCGGCATGCCGGAGAACATCACGACGAGCGTCGCCACGAAATAGGCGATGCCGACCTGGGCCTGCGAGAGGCTCGTGACCAGCGGCCTGACCGGCCTCTCCCACATCAGCAGCGCCACCACAGCCAGCACGACGACGGCGAGAACCAGCAGCGAGCGCTGGCCGACCTGCAGCGCGACCTGCACGGCCAGCAGCGCCATGCCGAAGGTCAGCAGCGAATAGGGAATCCAGAGCGGCGGCCCCCAGGCCGAATGCGAGGTCTGACCCTCATGCAACGCCTCCTGCAGCAGGCCTCCGGCCTTCCAGGCGAAGAACAGGCAGAAAGCCAGCACCACGGCATCGACCGTGGCGCGCCGGGCCGCGTTCAATCGCGGTGAGAGCATATGGTCGAGGAAGTCGATGCCGATATGGCCACGCCGCTGCTGCACGGCGCCGGCCGAGAGGAACATCGCGCCGGCGACCAGGAAGATCGTGACCTCGTCCTGCCACTCGACGCCACGACCATAGAGATGTCCGGCGATGACGCCGAAGGTCAGGACCAGCGCGGCTGCGAGCAGCGCAACGGCCGAGAGCTTGAACAGCGTCTCGTTGACCGCACCGATGACGGCGGCGATGCCGCCCGTCACCGGTGTCGAGGTCCTGATGTCGCTGGCGAGGATGGCGTCGTGCTGCAGGCCGCCCGCCATTTCAGGAAACCGCGCGGGCGAGCTTCAGGAGTTCGGCGGCTTCGGTCGATTTTGCCGCATAGTCCTTCCAGGCGCTCTCCTCGGAGATCTTGCGCCAGGCCGCGAGGTTGGCGTCGGTCTGGTCGACGACCTGCACACCCTTGGCGGCATAGACCTTGGCGACCTCTTCATCGTCCTTCTTGGCCTCGGCCGTGCCCCAGGCTTCCATCTCGGCGCCGACATCGAGCAGCGCCTTCTGCTGCTCGGGCTTGAGGCTGTCGAAGATCGCCTTGGACATCAGCATCGGTTCGAGCATGAACCAGAACGAGCCCTTGCGGGCCGCCGTCAGCGATTTCGACAATTCTTCCAGGCGAAACGAGATCAGGCTGGTCGAGGAGGTCACGGCGGCGTCGAGCGCGCCGGTCTGCATGCCGATATAGACCTCGTTCGACGGCATGGTCGACACCTGGGCGCCTGCGGCCGTGAACATCAGATCCATCTCGCGGCTGCCGCCGCGGATCTTGATGCCCTTGACGTCGTCGGGTCCGCTGATCGCGCCCTTGCGCGAGGCGACGCCGCCAGCCTGCCAGATCCAGGAGATGACCTTGATGCCCTTGTCCTCGACGATCTTGGTCAGCGCCTTGCCGACCTCCGAGGTCTTCCACTTCGCGCCCTGCTCATAGCTCGTGACCAGGCACGGCATCAGCCCGAGATTGCAGGCGTGCAGCTCGCCACCGGCATAGGCGATCGGGTAGAGCGACATATCGAGCGCGCCCTTGCGCATCGCCGAGAACTGGGCGTTCGTCTTCATCAGTGACGAGTTGGCGTAGACCTCGAATTTGAGCGAGCCCGCTGTCCGCTTCTCGACCTCGCGCGCCATGATCCGGCAAAGCCGATCGCGGAAATCGCCCTGGTCGATGCTGCCGCCGGGAAACTGGTGCGAGATCTTCAGCGTCGTCGCGCTCTGGGCGGAGCCCGGCCGGCTGAAGGTCAGGACGGCGGGAGCCGCGATCAGGCCGGACAGGACGTGGCGTCGGTCGAACTGCATGTCTTCCTCCCATGGAAGAGCCTGGGCGAAGAGCTCTCCGCCTGCTGTTTTCGCTCGTTTTATACGGGCGCGCGTTCCTGCAAATAGAGCATGCTTCAGAGACCGATGCCAACATGAGCAGCTGACAGTTTGTCTGTTTTCCCGGTCCGTGACGGCGATCGCCGCACAGGCCTGCTCCCACTGCATGGCGTGGAGATTGCGCCGGCCACCGAACTTCCCCGACACTCGCTGCCAGCGATCGCTCGATCGATGAGGAGAGACCGAAATGCTGGATTGGGCGCGCGCCAGGGCCGAGGCTGCAAGCATCACCGAGAGCTGGCGACAGGAAGGCGGCCCCGGCGGAGCGGTCGTGATCTTCGACAGCAACGGCGTGCGTGAGGCGCTGAGCGGCGGCTTCGCGGTGATCGAGCACGGGCTCGCCTTCACCCCGGATACGACGAACCGCTTCGCCTCGATCAGCAAGCATATTCTGGCGACCCTGCTGCTGCAGGCGGATGTGCCCTTGGACGCCGCGCTCGGGACATGGCTTGCGGATCTGCCCGAGGCCTTCGCCCGACTGCCGCTCGGCCGTGCGCTCGACATGACCGGTGCCTTGCCGGACATGATGGAGGTGTTCTGGCAGCGCGGCGTGCCCTACACCGCCAGCCTGAGCGCCAGCGAAATCCTCGCCGTAGCGCAACGCCTGCCGTCCCTGAATGGCGAGCCCGGGCTGGAGATGGCCTATTCCAACACCGGCTGGCGTCTCGGCCAGCTCGTGCTGCAGAAGCGGCTCGGGATCGATTATGCCGAGGCCGTGGACCGGCTGATGGCGGAATTCGACCTGCCGATCCGGTTTCCGCAGGACGAGACCGAGATCGTGCCCGGTCTCGCGACGGGGTATTGGCGTGATGGCGAAAGCTGGCGGCGCGGCCGCTACGGCTTTCATTTCTCGGCCTCGGGCGGGATCGCCGGCAGTGCCGCAGGACTGGCGC
Organism: Allobosea sp. LjRoot9; assembly: GCF_964252745.1. NCBI lineage: Bacteria > Pseudomonadati > Pseudomonadota > Alphaproteobacteria > Hyphomicrobiales > Alloboseaceae > Allobosea > Allobosea sp. LjRoot9. The sequence goes on from NZ_CAXUPC020000002.1 coordinate 1,264,119, forward strand.
GCTGGGCTTCGGCCCTGCTCGCCGGGCGCGGCTCGCTGGCCGGCATGCTGGAGCGCCTGACCGCGCCGCGCGCCTTCACCGATGGCAGCGCCAGCGTCTATCGGCTCGGACTGGTCTGCAGCGCATTGGAGGATGTCGCGCTTGTCGGCCATGGCGGCTCGCTGCCCGGCTATCGCAACCACTTCCTGATGGCGCCCGCCCATGGCGTCGGCGTCGTCGTGCTGACCAATCGCGAGGAGGATGCGCTCTGGCTGAGCCTGCGCGTGCTTGCCGCGCTGCTGGGCCGGGACTTGCCCGGTCCCGCGAACGATGCGCCCACAGGCCTGTTCGCCGCCGAAAGCGGCCCGTACTGGGCGGAGCTCGCGCCGGATTCGATCAGCTTCATGGGCGGCTATGAGCGCCTCGTCAGCGACGGCGACAACGGCCTGCGCAGTCTGCCCGCCTATCTCGACATCAGGCTCAGGCAAACCGACAACGACACGCTCGAGGGCACGATCGGCGGCGTCCGGCGCCGCCTCTCGCGCGTTCCCGCGGGAACGGCTCTCGACCGAGGACTGCCCGGGCGCTGGCGCGAGCGCATCTTCGGCGCCGAGATCCGGATCCACCCGGACGGTGCCGCGGTCATGCCCTGGGCGGGGGACGCTGGAACCAAAACCGTGCTCACCGCCCTGTCAGGCGGTCGCGCGCTCGCCGATCTGAGCCATGGCCCGTGGCGACACCGGCCTTGTCTTTGCTTGCAGGCGGACGGGTCGCTTCATCTCGCCAGCCACCGCGCCCGCGTCCTGCAGTTCGACCGCATTGCCGAACAAGGAACCCGGTCATGAAAATCTCGCGTCTTGCCGCCCTGGTCATCTCAGCCGCCTGTCTTGCCCTCTCCGCTCAAGCGCAGCCGGCGCCCGGAAAAATCCTGCGCGTCGTACCTCATTCCGACCTCAAGAATCTCGACCCGGTCGCATCCTCGATCGTGATCACGCGCATGCATGGGCTGATGATCTACGAGACGCTGTTTGCCTGGGACGCCAGCCTCAATCCCAAGCCGCAGATGGTCGAGAGCTTTTCGACCTCCGACGACAAACTGACCTGGACCTTTACTCTGCGCCCGGGCCTGAAATTCCATGATGGCCAGCCGGTGACGACGCGCGATGTCATTCCTTCACTGAAGCGCTGGATGGCGCGCGACACGATTGGCGGCAAGCTCGGCGAATACACCGAGGGCATGCAGGCCATCGACGACAAGAGCTTCACGCTCAAGCTGAAGCGCCCGATGGCACTGGTACCGTTCGCGCTCGGCTCCGCTGTCGGCCAGATCCCGGCGATCATGCGCGAGAGCGACGCCACCAGCGATCCGATGAAGCCGATCTCCGAGACCATCGGCAGCGGGCCGTTCCGCTTCAACAAGGCGGAATGGCGTAGCGGCGCCAAGGTCGTCTATGACCGCAACCCCGATTATGTGCCGCGCTCCGAACCGGCGGACGGGCTTTCGGGCGGGCGCGTCGTCAAGGTCGACAGGGTCGAGTGGATGATCATGCCCGACCCGGCAACTGCGGCCGCGGCGCTGCAGACTGGTGAGATCGACATCTGGGAGCAGCCCAGTCAGGACCTCGTCCCGGTCATTTCGCGCGACAGGAATGTCAAGATCGAGCGCTACAACAACCTGGCGACCCAGGCGCTGCTGCGCCCCAACCAGTTGCATCCGCCCTTCAACAATCCCAAGGCCCGCCTCGCGCTCGCCTATGCCACCGACCAGGCCGAGTTCATGGCTGGCGGCTATGGCGACGAGACGTGGTGGAAACGCTGCAACTCCTATTTCATCTGCGGCAGCCCCGACGGCACCGAGGCCGGCGCTGAAATCTTCGGCAAGCCCGACCTCGCCAAGGCCAGGCAGCTTCTGGCGGAAAGCGGCTACAAGGGTGAAAAGCTCGTGCTCACTTCGAGCATGGATATTCCAGCGATCGGTCGCATGGCCGAAGTCGCCGCCGACAGCCTCAAGAAGGCAGGCTTCAATATCGACCTGCAGTTCTCCGACTGGGGCACGGTCACGACGCGCCAGCAGAATCGCGGCACCACCGATCAGGGCGGCTGGAACCTGTTCGTGACCACGGCCTCGGGCGCGACCATGCAATCGCCGCTGACCAATATCGGCACCAACATGGCCTGCGAGAAGGCCTGGGCCGGCTGGCCCTGCGACGCGGAAGCCGAGCTCTTGCGCGGTGCCGTCGTCGATGCGCCCGACGACGCCAGCCGTAAGCTCGCGATCGAAGTCCTGCATCGCCGGCTGGCCGAGGTGCAGCCCTATCGGGTGCTCGGCCAATTCGACCAACCCTATGCCCGGCGCAGCAATGTCATGGGCGTGCTGAGCGCGCCCGTGATGCTGTTCTGGAACATCGAGAAGAACTGAAACGGCTCCCGAGGCCCGCCCTGCAAGAGCCGGAGCGTCTTCCGGCTCTTGCAGGGCGGGCCTCGTGGTTTTATATGCATGCGAGTAATTAGCATGCTATTTAATTTTCATGACCACGACCCGCCCCGCCTCCGAACTCGCATTCGTGACCGGTCTCTCGACCGCCAGCCGCAAGATGCAGACCACGTTCGACAGCCTGCTCCGGCAAAAGGGGCTAACGCTGGCGCGGGCGCGGGCGCTGCTTCACATCGCCCGCAACCCCGGTGTGAATCAGAGCGAGCTGGCGAAATTCCTCGCGATCGAAAGCCCAACTCTGGTCCGGCTGCTGGACGCCATGGAAAATCAGGGCTTCATTCAGCGTAGCGCCGTCGAAGGGGACCGGCGGGCCAAGCAATTGTCGTTGACCGAGTCCGCGCAAGGCGAACTCCGGCAGGTCGAGGAACTCTCGCAGATCGTCAGCGCCTTCATGCTGCGCGGCGTCGATGAGGAGGAGCTGGCGGTGGCGACTCGCGTGCTCGGCCGCGTCTTCGAAAACATCGAGGCGGCGATGGACGGGCATGTCGCGTCATGACGAACGCAGCCGAAGACACATCGCCCAAGCCCGCGCCGGCGCCCGCCGTCGCGCCCCCGCCGCCCGACCCGACCCTGCAACGGACCATCGCCTGCATCGGCGCCTCCGTCCTGCTCTGGACGACGCAGGGGCTGGGGATGAATTTCGTCGCCGGCAACACCGCCCAGATCCAGGGCTCGCTCGGCGCGACGCTGACCGAGACGAACTGGCTCATCGCCGCCTATATGGCGCCCAATGTCAGCCTGACCCTGATCCTGACCAAGATCCGCATCCAGTTCGGCTTGCGCCGCTTCGCGCTGCTGAGCCTGGGCGTCTTCGTCTTCGCCTCGATCCTGCACCTGTTCGTGCATGATCTGCGCGCGGCCGTGGCCATCCGCTTCCTCGCCGGCATCGCCAGTTCGCCGGTATCGACGCTGGGCTTCCTCTACATGCTCGAGGCCTTTCCGGCGTCGAAGAAGATGAGCTGGGGCCTGAGCCTGGCGCTGACCTGCACGGCGGCGACGCCGACGCTGGCGCGGCTGCTCGCGCCGGCGCTGCTCGATCTCGGCCAATGGCACGAACTCTATATGATGGAGATGGGGCTGGCGCTGCTGGCGGCGGCAGTCGTCTATCTCCTGCCATTGACGCCGATCGTGCACACCAAGGTGCTGCGCAAGCTCGATTTCGTCAGCTATCCGCTGATCGCGCTGAGCTTCGGCCTGCTCGCCGTCGTGCTCGCGCTCGGGCGCTATTACTGGTGGCTCGAGGCGCCATGGCTCGGCTGGTGCCTGGCAGCCTCGCTCCTGTCGCTGGGCCTCGCAGTCGCGATCGAGGCGCAGCGCGAGGCTCCGCTCTTGAATGTGCGCTGGCTGATGAGCCGCGAGATCCTGCATCTGGCCGCGATCATGCTGCTCTTCCGCCTCGTCCTGTCCGAGCAGACCGCAGGTGCGATCGGCCTGTTCCAGACGGTTGGCCTGCTCAACGAGCAGAGCGCCGGGCTTTACGGCGTGATCCTGCTCGCCTCCGTGGCGGGCGGCCTGACTTGCGGCGCCCTGCTGAAGCCGGAGCGTATTCCGGCGCTGCATGGCCTCGCGCTGATCTGCGTCTGCGTCGGCGCCTATCTCGACAGCCAGGCCACCAACCTGACGCGCCCGGCGAACATGTATTTCAGCCAGGCGCTGATCGCCTTCGGCGGAGCGTTGTTCTTGCCACCGTCCTTGTCCACCGGGCTGTCGGTGGCGATGAAGCGCGGGCCGGAATACATCACCAGCTTCATCGTCACCTTCCTGTTCACGCAAAGCATCGGCGGGCTGATGGGGTCGGCCTTCTTCACCAGCTTCGTCGTGCTGCGCGAGCAGTTCCACTCCAGCTATCTGGTCGAGCGGTTGACGCTGAGCGACCCGCTGGTCGTCGAGCGCGTCCGCCAATTGGCGAGCTCTTACGGCAAGGTGCTGACCGACAGCCAGTTGCTGAACGCGGAAGGGCTCGCTCTGCTCGCGCAACAGGCGACGCGGGAAGCCAATATCCTTGCCTATAACGACATCTTCCTGCTGATCTGCTGGATCTCCGGCTTCGCGCTCTGCGCCCTGACCGCGCATCTGCTTTACCTGAACCTCCGGCAGGCGATCGCCAGCCGGCGATCCCTTACGGCCGCCTAGAACCGAACCTGCCATGTTGAAATCGCTCCGCTCGCCCGCGACCCTGCTCGCGCTTCTCGTTGCCCTCTGCGGGGCGCTGCTCGTGCTCTATGCCTGGAAGCTGCCGCCCTTCCACAGCTCGGTGGAGACGACCGAGAACGCCTATGTGAAGGGCCAGGTCACGATCATCAGCCCGCAGCTGGCCGGCTATGTGAAGACGGTGGCCGTGCAGGACTACCAGCTCGTCAAGGCCGGTGACCTGATCGTCCAGATCGACGACCGGATCTATGACCAGAAGGTCCAGCAGGCGCAGGCGCTGCTCGCCGGCCAGAAGGCCAATCTGGCCAACGCCGACCAGAGCGTCCGCTCGGGCCAGGCCAAGATCGGCTCGAGCGAGGCGCAGATCGCCAGCGCGCAGGCGGCGCTGCGGACGGCGGAAGCCACCGACGAGCGCATCAGCGCGCTGCTGGAAAAGCACATCTCGAGCCAGGCCACTGCCGACCAGGCGACCCAGGCGCTCGACCAGGCGCGCGCGGGCCTGCGGCAGGCACAGGCCGCGCTCGAAGTGTCGCGACAGGATCTGCAGTCGATCGTCGTCAACCGGCAGTCCTTGGAAGCGGCGGTGCAGAGCGCCGAGGCTACGGTCCAGCTCGCCGAGATCGACCTGCAGAACACCCGCGTCCTGGCGCCCCAGGATGGCCGGCTCGGCGAGATCGGCGTGCGTCTCGGGCAATATGTCTCGGCCGGGACGCAGCTCGCCTCGCTCGTGCCGGCCCGCAAATGGGTGATCGCGAACTTTAAGGAAACCCAGCTCTACGGCATGAAGCTCGGCCAGCCGGTGAGCTTCACTGTCGACGCCCTGCGCCACCAGACGCTGACCGGGCACATCCAGGAATTCTCGCCCGCGACCGGCTCCGAGTTCAGCGTGCTGAAGGCCGACAACGCGACCGGCAACTTCACCAAGATCGCCCAGCGCCTGCCGGTCCGCATCGCGATCGACGACAATCAGCCGCTGGCCGCGCAGCTCGCACCGGGCATGTCCGTCGTCGTCAAGATCGATACGGCGGCAGCCGCGGAGAGCGTGCCGGCCCTGCGCTGACGAGAATTCGGTCGTGCGGTTCGAGCCCTTTTGCCGTGCTTCGCGACCCGCCCGGTACAATTGCGATTATCGTTAACGGGTTTTTTGACGTTCCCGGACGATTCTAATGACCCGATTCGCTCAAGCCGTCAGTTGCTCATGGGTCAAGTCCTGCAGTTCCGCCTCCCGCTTGCCGATGCCAGCGAGGCCCTCCCCGACATCGATCTGATCACGGCGGTCGATGTCGCCTTGCGCGACCTCGCCGATATCGCGCCCCATGTCGCGCTTGCTTCGGCGCGCGCCCAACTCGCGGCCTGCCGCGAGATGCTCCAGGCCTGTTTCGACGCCGCCGTCGAGCCTCACTAAGAGCGTCGCACTCGGCCTCACGGGAACCGCATCGCCAGCCTGACGTTCCCTTGCGGAGATTTTCCAGCGAGGAGGCAGGCCATGCCACGCGGCGACAAATCCGCCTATACCGACAAGCAGAAGCGCAAAGCCGAACATATCGAGGAGAGCTACGAGGAGCGCGGCGTCCCGCATGACGAGGCGCAGGCGCGCGCTTGGGCGACCGTCAACAAGGAGAGCGGCGGCGGCAACAAATCCGGCTCAGGCCGAGGCGTGCCCGACACCAAGGTCTCGGCAAAACGAGGCGGGAAGATCGGCGGACAAGCCTCCGCCTCCCGGCCCGCAGCAGAGCGCTCCGCTGCCGCGAAGAAGGCCGCCGAAACGCGTAGGAAGAAGGCGTCCTGAGCGGGGCTTGGCGTCATTGCGAGCGCAGCGAAGCAATCCAGAGGGTTCCGCTCGACGGCCCCTGGATTGCGTCGTCGCTGCGCTCCGCGCAATGACGGCGGGATTCAGCCGCCGATATTGAAGGCAGCGAGCGCCGCCATGTTGACGATGTCGCTATCCTTGGCGCCCAGCGGCACGATCTGCACGGGCTTGTCGAGGCCGACGATCAGCGGGCCGATCACGGTCGAGCCGCCGAGCTCCTGCAGCATCTTGGTCGAGATCGAGGCCGAGTGGAACGCCGGCATGACCAGCACATTGGCCGGACCGCTCAGGCGGCAGAACGGATACTGGCTCATCAACTCGCGATTCAGCGCGACATCGGCGGCCATCTCGCCGTCATACTCGAAATCGACGCGCTGGCCGTCGAGCAGTTTCACCGCTTCGCGAACCTTCTCCGAGCGCTCGCCGGCCGGGTGGCCGAAGGTCGAGAAGGCGAGCATGGCGACCTTGGGCTCGTAGCCAAGACGACGGGCAACACCGGCGGCCTCGATCGCGATCTCGGCAAGCTGCTGCGCCGTCGGCATTTCGGTGATCGCTGTGTCGGCGACAAGCACGGTGCGCTCGCGTGAGAGCACGATCGAGACGCCGATCAGCCTGTGGCCAGGCCGATCGTCAATGACGCGGCGAACCTCCTCCAGCGCGATCGAGTAGTTGCGGGTCACGCCTGTGACCATCGCATCGGCATCACCAAGCGCCACCATCGCGGCGGCGAAGTGGTTGCGGTCCTGATTGATCAGGCGCAGGCAATCGCGAAAGAGATAACCCTGCCGCTGCAGCCGCTCATAGAGATATTGCGCATAGGCGCTGTTGCGGCGCGAGAGGCGGGCGTTCTGGACCGAGATGCCCTTGGCCTCGAGGTCGACGCCGAGGAAGGTCGCGGTCTCGTAGACGCGCTCCTCGCGCCCGACCAGGATGGCGTGGCCGAGCCCCTGGTTGACGAAGGACACCGCCGCGCGGATGACCTGTTCCTCCTCGCCCTCGGCGAAGACGACGCGCTTGGGATAGCGCCGGACGCGCTCGAAAATGCGGTTCAGCGTACCGGCAACGGGATCGCGCCGCGCAGAGAGCTGGGCCTTATAGGCGGGAATATCGACGATCGGCTTGCCGGCGACGCCGGTCTCCATCGCAGCCTTGGCGACGGCGACGGGTACGACATGGATCAACCGCGGGTCGAACGGCACCGGGATGATGTATTCCTTGCCGTAGCGCGGCCGCGAACCCTGATAAGCGGCGGCGACCTCGTCGGGCACATCCTCGCGGGCGAGCGAGGCCAGCGCCTCGGCCGCAGCGATCTTCATCTCCATGTTGATCGTGGTGGCGCGGACATCGAGCGCCCCGCGGAAGATGAAGGGGAAGCCGAGGACGTTGTTGACCTGGTTGGGATAGTCCGAGCGGCCCGTCGCCATGATCGCGTCGTCGCGGATGGCGTGGACCTCCTCGGGCGTGATCTCCGGATCAGGATTTGCCATGGCGAAGATGATCGGGTTGGGCGCCATCGAGGCCACCATCTCCGGCGTCACGGCGCCCTTCTGGCTGAGGCCGAAAAAGGCATCGGCGCCCTCCATCGCCTGGGCCAGGGTGCGCCGGTCGGTAATCGCCGCATGGGCTGATTTCCACTGGTTCATACCCTCGGTGCGACCTTGGTAGATCACACCCTTGGTGTCGCAGAGGATGACGTTATCGGGCTTGAAGCCCATCGCCTTGAGCAGTTCCGTGCAGGCGATCGAGGCTGCGCCGGCGCCGTTGATGACGAGGCGGGTCGATTTGACGTCGCGGCCCGTCAGGTCGAGCGCATTGATCAGGCCCGCAGCAGCGATGATCGCGGTGCCGTGCTGGTCGTCATGGAAGACCGGGATGTCCATCAATTCGCGCAGGCGCTGCTCGATGATGAAGCATTCCGGGGCCTTGATATCCTCCAGATTGATGCCGCCGAAGGACGGACCGAGATAGCGCACCGCGTTGATGAAGGTGTCGGCGTCCTCGGTGTCGACCTCCAGATCGATCGAATCGACATCGGCGAAGCGCTTGAACAGGACCGCCTTGCCTTCCATCACCGGCTTCGAGGCGAGCGCGCCGAGATTGCCGAGGCCGAGGATCGCGGTGCCGTTGGAGATCACCGCGACGAGATTGGCCCGCGCGGTATAGTCATAGGCCTTGGAGGGGTCTTCCGCGATCGCCAGCACCGGCACGGCGACGCCGGGCGAATAGGCCAGCGAAAGATCGCGCTGCGTCGCCATCGGCACGGTCGGGACGATCTCGAGCTTGCCCGGCCGCCCTTCCGAATGGAACAGCAGCGCCTCCTGATCGGTGAAGGTCGGGCGAGCGCGTTTGATCGGTGGCTGGTCGTTCATGAACGTATTCTTTTTTGTGAGCGTTTCCTGAAGGAGGCGGACCATAGGCAAGCCCCCGCCTGCCCACAAGATACGCGCAACGATCAACGCTCATGCCGGCAAGGCGAAAATCACGCGGCGAGGCGCTCAGTGCCGTCAGAGCCGGCCGCGCACGCTCTGCACGAAATCGCCGACATAGC